>NZ_CP044412.1:0-1996913 GCF_009834385.1 Lactobacillus sp. JM1 | reverse complement strand
AAAAATTCCTCCAAATACTGTATTATCCACAGATTAAGTCAAAATAAGTTTAGCATGAATTTTAAAAGTTTTCCACAAGGAACAAAAATAACTAACAAATTCACAAGTATGTGGAAAAGAGAGAATAGAAATCCACTGATCTTTGAAATAAAATTTCATTTTTGCATTATCCACAAATTCATGTGGGTTCAAACTTAGCGATACATCAGTATTTCTGCCGAGGAGTATTCACTTATGCACAGGGTGTTTATTATATTCTGAACAGGGTGTGAATTGTGCATAACTCTGAGAATTATCTTGTTGATAAAAAAGCACGCAGAAATATATATCCAAGATATCCACAAAATATAATTTAAAAATAACTTTAAAAAAGCTTTTCTTTTTAGGAAAATTTTGATAAAGACTTGGTTTTTAGGCGTAAATATGCTATTCTATTTTAGAAATTGTGCTTATTAAGCATTGAAAAACGGAGGTGCAACATTAATGTCAACTAAGAGAACTTACCAACCTAAGAAGCGTCACCGTTCACGCGTTCATGGTTTTATGAAGCGTATGGCTACAGCAAACGGCCGTAAGGTTTTAGCAAGACGCCGTAAAAAGGGTAGAAAAGTCTTATCTGCTTAAGCCACTGAAGCTCAGTGGTTTTTTTAATTTAAGTAAGGATGAACTAGATTGAGAAAAAGCTACCGTGTAAAAACTGAGAGAGACTTTCAAAAAGTTTTTAAAGAAGGACAGTCAATGGCTAATAGAGGCTTTGTTGTCTATACTTTGCCCAAAGAAAAACAAAAGCATTTTCGCGTTGGAATTTCTGTTGGGAAAAAAGTGGGTCATACGGCGGTAGCACGTAATCGCCTCAAACGGTTCATTCGTGCTACACTGACAGAACTTAAGCCAGAGATAAGGTCTGATTTAGACTTTTTAGTAATCGCTAGGCCTTATGCAAGAGATTTTGACATGGAACGAACCAAAAAGAATCTTATTCATGTCTTAAGGCTAGCTAAAGTCTTATCAAACGAAGAGACGGAAACTGAGGAAAAGTAGAGTGAGAAATCATTTATCTAAGAAAAATTGGAAACTGATTCTATTAGGTCTAGGAATGCTAACCTTAGCTTTAGTAGTTACAGGTTGTGCATCTACTAATGGATCAAGTGTTGCTCCTATTTCTCATACTAGTGGCAATTGGTGGGATCGGTATATTGTTTACTATATTTCCCAATTTATTCTTTGGATTGCAAGTTTAGTTCGTGATTCCTATGGTTGGGCAATCATTATCTTTACTATTATAGTAAGAATAATCTTATTACCATTGAATGCCATTTCTATTAAGAGCATGGCTAAGCAACAAAAAGTGCAACCACAGATGGATGCATTGCGTAAAAAGTATCCTGGTAAGGATGTTGAGTCACGTCAAAAGCTGCAAGAAGAAACTAGTAAGTTGTATAAAGAAGCCGGTATTAATCCGTATACTGGATGTTTGCCGATGCTAATTCAGTTACCAGTTATGTATGCCTTGTATCAAGCAATTTGGCGGACTCCACAGTTGCAAAATGGTCGGTTTTTGTGGATGGATTTAGGGCGTCCCGATCCATATTACATCATGCCTGTTTTGGCAGCTGCATTTACTTTTATAAGTACGTATATTAGTCAAATGTCAACGCCTCAATCCTCACAAAATGGAATGACTAAGGGAATGACATACTTAATGCCTCTTATCATTGGGGTTTCAGCAATTGGTATCCAATCTGCGATCTCACTTTACTGGGTGATTTCAAACTTATTCCAAGTAGTTCAAACCTTCATTTTGCAAAATCCATTCAAGTATCAACGTGAATTGGAAGAGCAAAAGAAGGTAGAACGTGAACGTGAACGTAAAGTTCGTCGTGTATACAAACGTTTAGGACGTAAAAAACAAAAATAAATTATCTTTAAATTGTTAAGATAAAGTAGTCAAAGTGCTTTATCCATCATTGTTTTTATAGTGGTGGAGTGGGCACTTTTTTTATTTAATTATTTATGTAGGTGAAAAATGGCACAAGTATTAACGCAATTTGATACAATCGCTGCAATTTCTACTCCTATTGGCGAAGGAGGAATTTCAATTGTTCGTCTATCTGGTGAAGATGCAGTAGCGATTGCGAATAAGCTTTTTAAGGGAGCAGATTTAACTAAAGTTCCTACGCATACAATTCACTATGGACATATTGTTGATCCAAAAACGCAGGAAGTTGTCGATGAGACGATGGTCAGTGTGTTGCGTGCGCCGAAAACTTTTACTAGAGAAGACATGGTAGAAATAAATTGTCATGGGGGAATGATTGTTACCAACGATATTTTGCAATTGCTTTTGGCCAATGGAGCCAGGATGGCAGACCCAGGTGAATTCACTAAACGTGCGTTTATGAATGGCCGAATTGATTTAACTCAAGCTGAATCAGTAATGGACATTGTTAGAGCTAAAACTGATAAATCTCGCCAAGTTGCGATGACTCAACTAGCTGGTGGCTTGCTAGAAAAAATCAAGACGATGCGCCAAGAGCTGCTCGATACAATGGCTCATGAAGAAGTTAATATTGATTACCCAGAATATGATATGGACGATTTAACTTCTCAGGAAATGAAAAAGAAAGCACAAGAAGTTTCAAAACAAATTGAGCAGTTACTTCAAACAGCTCAAGAAGGCAAAATTATCCGTAATGGCTTAGCAACTGCAATTGTCGGTAGACCAAACGTTGGAAAATCATCGCTCTTGAACTATTTAACTCAAGATGATAAAGCGATTGTAACCGATATTGCTGGAACTACTAGAGATACGCTTGAAGAGTATGTTTCTGTTAAGGGTGTTCCACTTAAGCTGATTGATACCGCTGGAATTCACCACACAGAAGATAAAGTTGAGAAAATTGGCGTTGAACGTTCTAAGAAGGCTATTAAGGAAGCTGACCTAGTTCTTTTGCTCCTTGACGCAAGTCAAGATTTAACAGCTGAAGATAAGAGATTATTAGATTTGACTGCAAATAAAAAGCGGATCATTATTTTGAATAAACAGGACTTAGGTACGAAAATTTCCCAGGAAATGATCAAAAACCTTACCGATAATCCTATTATTGTAACGTCGATCTTAAAACAAAAGAATATGGATGCACTTGAGAATGCTATTGAGAAATTATTCTTTAGCGGAATAGAAAATTCTCAAAATCAAATTTTGGTAACGAATCAACGACAAGCTGGATTATTAGCTAAGGCAAAACAGTCTTTAGAGGATGTAATTAGCGGAATTAATGATGCTATGCCTTTAGATTTGGTTCAAATTGATCTAAAAAATGCTTGGGATACTTTAGGTGAAATTACTGGTGAAAGTGCACCTGACGAATTAATTACACAGTTATTTAGTCAATTCTGTCTTGGAAAGTAGGATGAAAATGAAAACGTACGAATCAAACGAGTATGACGTTATTGTTGTGGGAGCTGGACATGCTGGGGTTGAAGCGGCTTTAGCGGCAGCTCGTATGGGAGAAAAAACCCTTCTTTTAACTATTAATTTAGATATGGTGGCATTTATGCCATGTAATCCATCAGTTGGTGGCCCAGCAAAGGGAACCGTTGTGCGTGAAATTGATGCACTTGGCGGAGAAATGGGTAAGAATATTGATGCGACTTACATTCAGATGAGAATGCTTAATACAGGAAAAGGGCCTGCAGTTAGAGCTTTGCGTGCACAGGCAGATAAGTGGCAATATCATGAACATATGAAAGATACCATTGAAAATGAACCTAATTTAACTTTGCGGCAAGCTGTTGCAGATGAATTAATCGTTGAGGACGGAGTATGCAAAGGGTTAATAACTAATACTGGTGCAAAATATCATGCTAAAAGCGTAGTTTTAACCACTGGAACATCTGCAAGAGGGAAAATTATTATTGGAGAATTAACTTATTCTTCAGGACCTAACAACTCTTTGCCATCAATTAAATTGCCTGAAAATCTTGAAAAATTAGGCTTTAAATTACGTCGTTTTAAGACTGGTACTCCTCCACGTGTTGATGGTAATACAGTTGATTATTCAAAGACTCAGGAAGAGCCTGGCGATAAGGAACCGAGACATTTTTCTTACACAAGTAAAGATAGTGACTACTTAAAAGATCAAATGTCTTGCTATATGACATATACCAATACTGTCACTCACGATATTATTAGAGCTAACCTTGACCGAGCACCAATGTTTTCTGGAGTTATTAAAGGCGTAGGCCCACGTTACTGTCCTTCAATTGAAGACAAAGTAGTCCGCTTTGCAGATAAAGATCGTCACCAAATTTTCTTAGAACCAGAGGGACGCAATACTAAAGAAATCTACGTAGGAGACTTTTCTACATCAATGCCTGAAGAAGTACAATTAAAGATGCTTCATAGTGTTGCTGGGTTAGAAAAAGCAGAATTAATGCGTCCAGGATATGCTATTGAATATGATGTCATTGAGCCTTGGCAATTAAAGCCCACGTTAGAAACTAAGAATATTGAGCATCTCTTTACTGCTGGCCAAATGAATGGAACTTCAGGCTATGAAGAAGCTGCTGGACAAGGTTTAATTGCTGGAATCAATGCTGCTTTGAGTGCTCAAAATAAGCCTGGCTTTACTTTACAAAGAGACGAAGCTTATATTGGTGTCTTGATCGATGATTTAGTAACTAAGGGAACTAATGAGCCATATCGTCTACTTACAAGTAGGGCAGAGTATCGTCTTCTTCTTCGTCATGATAATGCCGACTTACGTTTGACTGAAAAGGGGCATAAGTTAGGCTTGATTTCAGAAGAGCGCTATGCAAAATTTGAAGCAAAAAAGCAGGCTATTTCCCGGGCAATGGCAGCTATTAAAAAAGTTACAATTCATCCAACTGATGAAGTACAAGAATATTTGGCTAGCGTCAAGCAGGACCGTTTGAATGCAGGAGTTAGCGGAGCAGACTTTTTGAAGCGTCCCCGCGTCACTTTTGATGCCGTTGAAAAATTAAGTGGTCAAACTTTAGCTACTGATCGTTATGTCAAAGAACAAGTGGAAATAGCATTGAAATATGAAGGCTATATTAAAAAAGAAAAGACTTTGGTTGATCGGTTACATCGATTAGAGTCAAAGAAAATACCAGTAGATATTGACTATAATGCAATTCCAAGCTTGGCTACTGAAGCACGTCAGAAATTCGAAAAAATTCGTCCTGAATCTATTGCTCAAGCTGAAAGAATTTCTGGGGTTAATCCAGCTGATTTAGCAATTTTAACTGCTTATATTCAACAAGGAAGAATTGCTAAAATAAAGAAATAAATAATAATTGAATCAAAGCAAAAAAATTTTTAAAAGTTTTTTTGCTTTTTTTGTTGAGTATGATCACTTAATCACACTTTAAAATTGTGTTTTACCGATAAGTTAAGCAAAAAGGTAAATGGTTTGTGAAATAATTATTTTTAAGTATGCTCTAAATATTGATATATCAGTTATGGCAAACGCTTTCAATTAGCTAATAAATGTGCTTTAATCAAGGTGTAAGAAAAATCATTAAGGAGATGCTTATAGACTATGACGAAAATTAGTGGTTCAGATGCAATGTTCCAAGTTTTGTATGACTGGGGAATTGACCATATATACGGTTTCCCAGGTGGTTCATTTGACTCAACAATGAACGCAATTCATAACTGGAGAGATAAGATAAAATTTATTGAAGTAAGACATGAAGAAGCTGGTGCTTTAGCAGCTTCTGCTGAATATAAGATTAGTGGCAAAGTTGGAGTTTGCTTTGGTTCTGCTGGTCCTGGTGCAGTTCACCTAATGAATGGACTTTATGATGCAAAATATGATAAGACTCCAATGGTTGCTATTGTTGCTAACGTTCCAACAAGCCGTCAAGATATTGACTTCTTCCAAGCTTTTGATGAAAAGCCATGGTTTGATCCTGTTGCTGTTTGGAATCACCAAGCAAAAACAGCTGAATCAATTCCAGTTTTGATGGATGAAGCAATTCGTCAAGCTTATCAAAGAAAAGGTCCAGCAGTTTTAATCTTACCTAAGGACTTTGGTTGGGATAAAATCGAGGATAATTTCCGCAACAATGCTGCAGCGCATAAAGTTGTACCTAACTTCCCAGCACCTCGTAAGGAACAGGTTGATAAGGCGCTTGAATTAATTAAAAATGCTGAAAATCCAATTGTTTACTTTGGTCATGGTGCTGAAGATGCTAGTGCGGAACTGAAAGAATTTTCTGATAAATTCAAGATGCCACTAGTTTCATCAGTTCTAGGAAAAGGAATTGTTGAAGATGAATTTCCAGCATATATGGGTTCAATTGGTCGTGTTGGTGCTAAGCCAAGTAACGATATTCAAACTCATGCTGATTTAGTTGTTTGGGTTGGTAATAATTCACCATTCTCAGTCTTCTTCTTTAACCCTAATGCAAAAGTAATTCAAATTGATATTAATTCTGAGAGATTAGGTAAACGCCATGCAGTAACTGTTCCAATGTTAGCTGATGCTAAGAAGACTTTACGTGCTTTAATTGAAGCAGGTGAAAGTCGTCCAGAATCTCCATTGTATAAGGCAGCTCTTGCTGACCGTGAAAACTGGGAAGCTTGGCTTGAAAGCTTTAATGATTCAGATGAAATTCCAATGCGAGTTGAACCAATTTTTGATGTCATCAACAAAAAAGCAGCTGACGATGCAGTATTTGCAGTAGATGTTGGTAACGTAAACATTAACTTTGATCGTCTAATGCACTTGCACGGTGATCAAAAATGGACTACTTCAGGACTCTATGCAACTATGGGTTATGGTGCTCCAGCTTCTCTTGCTGCAGCAACTATTTATCCAAACCGTGAAGTTTGGAACCTAGCTGGTGATGGTGGCTTTGCTATGATGAATCAAGAGCTTTTGACCCAAGCACGTTACAACATGCATGTAATTAACGTAGTCTTCACTAATGAAACTTTAGGCTACATTGAAGCTGAACAAGTTGATGAATCACATCAACCATTATCAGGTGTAAAGCTTCCTGATAACGATTGGGCAATGAGTGCTGAAGGTATGAATGTAAAGGGCTTTACTGTTCGCAATAAGAGAGAATTTGAAGATGCAGTAACAGCTGCTCAACAAATGGAAGGCCCAGTTCTAATTGACTGTAAGATTACTCATGATATGCCATATTCAACTGAGTTGAATACTTTGGATGATCCAGCATTCGTTGCTAAGTATGATGCCCAAGCTTTGAAACCATTTAGTTACTTTGCTGGCAAGTATGGTGTTGAAGCAGATGCCGCATCAGGTGCTTCTGAACACACTGAGGCAGAACCAGTCGAAGCAGAGGAAGATGCTTCATCAGGCGCATCACGTCATTAATTTCCTAGGAAATAATTAAATAAAGAGTTCACATAGTTGAACTCTTTATTTTTTTGATAAAAAGTAAGCAAAATTGTGCGAAATTTGCAATAAAAAAGTATACTAGTAGATGAAGAATTTTATTAAATATGTGGAGGCAAAAATATGCAACAATTTGGGGTTATTGGCTTGTCCGTTATGGGTAAAAACCTTGCCTTAAACGTTAAGAATCATGGCTACTCTGTCTCTGGATTTTCAATTGATAAACCAGAGGTTGATGCTTTAGCAAAATATGAAGATAAAGATTTAAAGCCTACTTATACTTGGGAAGAGTTTGTAAATTCATTAGAAAAGCCACGTAAGATCTTAGTTCAAATTATGGCTGGAAAACCAGTTGATGAAACTTTACAAAAATTATTGCCTCTTTTAGATAAGGGCGATATTGTGATTGATGGTGGTAACTCTAATTTCCATGATACTAATCGTCGTTATAAAGAAATGGAAAAGCATGGTATTCACTTTATCGGAATGGGTGTATCTGGTGGTGAAGAAGGTGCTTTGAATGGACCAGCCTTAATGCCAGGTGGGGACGAAAAAGCCTATGAAGAAGTATCGCCAATTCTTGAAGCTATGGCCGCAAAAACACCTACTGGTCAACCTTGTGTTGGTTATATTGGGCCAGCTGGAAGTGGTCACTATGTGAAGATGGTTCACAACGGTATTGAATATGGTATTATGCAAATTATTTCTGAAGTATACGATGTTTTGCGTACTGTTGGTCACTATTCAAATGATGAAATGAGCGAAATCTTTAAGAATTGGGATAAAGGCGCACTTCAAGCTTATTTAATTGAAATCACTGCTAAGGTTTTGAAGCAAAAAGATGATTTAACTAATGATCATATCATTGATCATATTTTAAATGAAGCTTCTTATAAGGGAACTGGTAACTGGATGCTTGAAGACGCAATTCGTCTTGGTGCCCCAATTACTGTTATTGCAGAAGCTGTTCTTGCACGTTTCATGTCAAAAGCAACTTTAAGAGATGATCCTGAACCAAAGATTGATCCAGAAAAGGCTCCAAAAGATTTAGTTGATCAACTTGCAAAAGCTTTATACTTAGCAATGGCTGTTTCATATGGCCAAGGATTTGAACAATTAACTATGGCTGCAAAAGCTTATAACTGGCGTTTGCACTACTCAACTATTGCTCAAAACTGGGAAGCTGGTTGCATTATTCGTTCACAAATGCTTCATGATATTAAGTTTGCCTATAATGCTGATAAAGACTTACCAAACTTGTTCAAGGCTCCATTTTTCGATAAGGTAAAGAAAGAAAATATTAGTGCTTTAAGAGAAGTTGTTAAAGCTGCTGCTGATGCTGGCGTACCAACACCAACTCTTAGTGCAGCTTTGAACTACTTAGAATCAATCTTTAATCCACGTTTACCTCAAAATATTATTCAAGGACAACGTGATTACTTTGGTGCTCACACTTACCAAAGAAATGATCGTCCAGGTACTTTCCATACTGAATGGTATGAAGAAAAATAATAATGTTTCACATGAAACTAAAAAGTCACTACATTAGTAGTGGCTTTTTGCGTTAAAATAATATTTATATCAATCAGAAAGCGGGAAAGTATGAGATACGGAGAAAAAAGCAATCTCAAATTAATGCTGCAAGCATTATGCGTGGGATTAATTGCTGGAGTTGTAGTGGGATTTTTTAGATATGGAATTGGTAAAACCGAAGCTTTTTGGCTCGATTTATTTAAAAAGTCGCACCAAAATCCATTATGGTTTATTGTAATCGTAGCAGGACTGGCATTAACTGGCATAATTGCAGGATATTTTGTTAAACAATATCCGCACGTTGGTGGGTCTGGTATTCCGGAAGTTAAATTACAAATGCAAGGAAAATTAACTTTGCAATGGTGGCCGATTTTGTGGCGAAAGTTAATCGGCGGCATTATGGTTATTGGAACAGGCTTGTTTTTAGGACCAGAAGGACCATCGCTTCAATTAGGTTCCACAATTGGTCAAGGAGTCGGCCAAGGCTTTAAGCAAACTAAAACAAATTCACGAGTTTTGCTAGCAACAGGTGCTGCCAGTGGTTTATCAGCTGCTTTTGGTGCTCCTTTAAGTGGTGCGTTGTTTGTTTTAGAGGAAATTTTTCATAATTTTTCGCCACGTGTGTGGATGAATGCCTTGGTGGGTGCGATTGCCTCGAACTTTGTTGTATCTAACTTATTTGGTCAAAAACCAGCTTTAGCTTTAGCTTACAATCATTCCTTCCCAATGCCACTTTATTGGCATTTAGTGTTATTAGGACTTATTTTAGGACTTTTAGGACACTTATATAAATTGGGCTTGTTTAATTTTAAAAAGCTTTATGCAAAAATCACTTTTATTCCGCGCTGGCTACACGGATTGATTCCACTAGTGATCTTAATGCCGATTATGTATTATTTGCCGCTAATTACTGGACCAGGTAATCATTTGATTTTGTCTTTGCCTAAGTCAATTGCTTATAGCAGTTGGAATTTAGTAGGGATGCTGGCGATTTTTTATGTAATTAGAATTGCATTTTCAATTGTTTCTTATGATTCGGGTCTGCCGAGCGGCATCTTTTTACCAATTTTAACAATGGGTGCTTTAATTGGCGCAACTTACGGTCTATTTATGGTGCAGCTGGGATTATTGCCACAAAAATTAGTTATTAATTTAATTATTTTTGCCATGGCTGGTTATTTTGCAGCAATTATTCGAGCACCATTTACAGCGATTATTTTAATTACTGAAATGGTCGGATCGCTGTTACATTTAATGCCGTTAGCTGTTGTAGCATTTATTGCTTTGTTAGTTGACCAATTACTTGGCGGCCGTCCAATTTATGATAGCTTAGCGGCTGCTATGGAGCCAAAATCTAGTGAAAAGGGATTGTGCGGCGAAGAAGATCAAATTTCAATCCCAGTCTATGAAAGCAGTAAATTAGTCGATGAAAAGATAGAAGATGTTAAATGGCCGGATGATACCTTAATTAAAGTTATTCATCGCGGCAGTCAAGATATTATTCCTCACGGAGACACTGTGATTGCAGCTGGCGATTTATTAGTGCTAGCTGTTGATCAAAATCGACGCGGACAAGTCTATGATGCAATTAAAAAATTGCAAGGTGTCGAATTAGATGGATAGCTTAAATATACAAAATAGCCCTCTAGCTCAAATTTAAGCTAGAGGGCTTATTTTTTGTAATTAAAGTATAGTCGCACCTAGGCAAGTTTTAAAATGATTTAAGGCCCATTTATGTCCATTTTCATCAAAACTTGCAACACCATCTTGGTGAATTACTAAATTATAGCAACGATTATATGCATCCATTGCCGTATGAAGGACGCAGATATCGGTGCAGACACCAGTCAGATGCAGAGTATCGATTTTTCTTTCTCTTAAAATAAGATCTAAGTTAGTGCCTGCAAAAGCAGAATAGCGCGTTTTATCCATGAAGATGACATGATCATTTGTTTTGTTGGCATCATACCAAGTTTGCAGCTTGCCATATAATTGCCGACCCCAAGTGTTGGGTAAATTATGCGGTGGAAACAACTTAGTTTCGGGATGATATTTATTTCCTGGGAAATGTAGGTCAGTGGGAATAATTACCCATTTATTTTGCTTTAAAAATGAATCTGCTAAATTGACAATTTCATTTTCAAGTTCTTGAGCAGGTTTGCCACAAGTTAAGCTGCCTTTGTCTGAAACAAAATCATTAGTGTAATCGATGATTAAGAGTGCTTCTTGAGTCATAGTATTCTCCTTTATAAATATAATTATGGCTATTATGAGCCACAAAAGAAAAAGCCTCAAGTGAGACTTTAAAATTAGCTATTCTTTTTTGAATTTGGGTGAAGTTTCTGGTGCCCAAATTAAGCAGATAATGAAACTTGCGAGTAATACAATGCTGCAGACCAGCATGGCTAAACTTGCACCACCGCAACAAATTATGAAAAATCATGCAAAGTGACTGTTCTAATCTCTTGAACTGTTGAGACATAAAAAAGTGGTATAAATAAATATTTCACTCCTTTATAGAAGATATGATTGAGGCTGCTTTTACCTTATGACTTACTTTAAGTTCTATCAAAAAAGTAATTACTTCTAAAACTACAAGCAAAATAAGGGCATATCTTATATTGGTTGCACCTGAAACAGTTGTTAAAATAGTAGTCATCAAAGGAGCAGACGCAATCAAAATAGTGTTTAATAGACCGACAGTAGAAGCTAAAATCTTATGCTCGACAGACGTTACTAGCCATTGTGTCAATTTGATTGAAGTTGCGCTGGCTGTTAATGCTAATAAAAAATACAATCCTAAAACAAGATAGATACTAGTTGCAAAAATCGCAAAAGTGGTCATTAAAGCGATTAAAGTGGCTAGAATTGTCATAGAAAAAATTGTGAATTTCTTAAACAATTGCGTACCAAACATACTTCCCAAAGCAGCTCCGCAAGCTAAAACCACACCCATCAAAGCAATCGTAAAACTATATCTTGAAATTACCATTGCTGTTTTATGAGCTGCTATCATAATTGGAATTAATGATCCCATTGAACTTAGCGATCCATTCAAAACTGCAACAATCAAGACAACCTCTAAAAGACCAGCCTGCTTTTTAACTTGCTTGAAAGACGTCTTCATTGTTACCAAAAACGATTGAGTATTAATTTCATGGCTTTTAAGCGACTCAATAGATTTTTGCCTCAGTCCCACACTCGCAAACAAAATTCCAGCAAGTAAAAATGAAATAGCATTCAAAAACGCAAGGGATGAGTATGACATAATTAGCAGCAATGCTGAACCTATAAACTGTGCTGCTATATTAATAACTTCATTAACCCCATTAGTAAAACCCTCTGCTTCTCCGAAATGATCTTTTCCTACTAGATCAACGACTAATGGTGAAACTAATCCGCTGGAATAAGCTCCAAATGTATCTGAAATCAAATTAATTATTACAACAATAATTACTAAACTCCATTGATTGACATTACTGATAAATAGCAGTCCAACGATGCCATATAAAACACAACGAATAATGGCGCTTAAAAATATATTTTTAAATTTATGTCGCGTTTTGTCTGCAAAGTAGCCGCCAAAAATTGTAAATAATTTAGGTGAAGACTCTGAAATGGCAATTAATGAAAGTGCTAAAGAATAGTTTTTTAATTTACTTGCATAAGTCATAAATGCCAAGTAGAAAAGAATATCACCTGCGCTAGAAAGAAAACTAGCAATTGAAAATCTACGATAATTTTTATTAGTTAAAAATATATTCATTCATATTCACCTCGTTTAATTAGGTTGAGCTTAGCAAATTAGCGATATATATAGTAAAATAAGTCATATATGACTCATTACAAAGAGAGATAAATATGATGATTGGCAGTCTTTTGAAAGAATATCGTTTAAAACAAAACAAGAGCCAAAGAAAATTTATTGGTTCAATTGTTACGCAGTCTTATTATTCAAAAGTAGAAAAGAATATAAGTCAAATTACAGCGGACAATTTAATAGGCTTGCTTCAATATAACAATATTTCTGTACAGGAATTTTTTCGTTGATTGTAAAATCAAATTGAACACTTTAGAAAAATAAAAAGTCCATTCGGACCTGTTTGATAGAATGTTAATAACCACAAAAACTTTCTATTGGAGGTCAAAATGGACTCTTTACATTCTACCATGAATCGGCACGTTAAAGGAAAGCATTTATCATTTGAAGAGCGAGTTATTATTCAATTGCGTTTGAAAGATGGCTGCTCTTTGCGTGCAATTGCTCGTGAACTCAACTGTTCTCCTTCTACTATCAGTTATGAGGTTAAACGTGGCACTGTAAAACTGTATCATGGTAAAGTCAAAAGATACAAGGCTACTCAAGGACATGATGTATATCAAGCTCATCGTAAAAATTGTGGGCGTAAATCAGACTTTCTCAAAAAAAATCAATTTATTCACTATGTCCACAAACATTTCTTTAAAGACGGTTGGTCGCTTGATGTTTGCAGTAATCGTGCCACTGTTGCTGGCGAATTCTCTAGCAGCGATGTTGTCTGCACCAAAACTCTTTATAATTACGTTGATAAGGGCTTATTAGGCATTTATAATTACGACTTGCCTGAGAAGCTTAAACGCAATACCAAGCTTCATCGTGTTCGCAAAAACAAGAAAAAGCTTGGCAGAAGTATTGAAGAACGTCCAAAAGAAATTAGTGAACGTAATGAATTCGGTCATTGGGAATGCGATTTGGTCCTTGGACATAAGACTAAAGATGATGAAGTGCTGTTAACCTTATCTGAGCGCATGAGTCGTGAATTCTTAATTATTCGTATTCCCGACAAGACTTCTATCAGTGTCATGCAGGCCTTTAAAGAACTCCAAAGACAATACAGTGAACACTGGAATGATATTTTTAAAACTATTACCACTGATAATGGTTCAGAATTTGCGGATCTTTCCAACCTAGAAGAAGCATCCAATACACTGGTTTACTATGCCCATCCTTACACTTCTTGTGATAAGGGAACAGTTGAAAGACACAATGGTCTTATTCGCAGATTCATTCCTAAAGGAGAAGCAATAGCTAACTATTCTTTACAAAATATCATTGACATTGAAACCTGGTGCAACTCATTGCCAAGAAAGATCTTAGCTTATCATACACCAGATGAAATCTTTGAAAGAGAATTAGATCGAATCTATCAAGCAGCTTAACCAAAAGTGTTCAATTTATTATTGCAATTTACGACAGGAATTTTTTAATAACTTTAGTCAAAAAAGCGATGATTCATACCGCCAAACAAAAGAATTGGAAAATATGATGATTGAAGCTTATTACACTAATAATATAGAGCAGATGCATAATATTAAGAAAATTATTCACGAAAGTACTTTAAGCGAATATGATAAAAACTATCAAACATTAATGACTAATGGATTTTTAGCATTAATGAATCCAAAACTAAATAGTGAAAAGCTCACATCGACTATTAAAAATAAAATTTTTGACATTCCATCTTATACTCAAGACAAGCTAATGCTTTACTGCGACTTTATGCGATTTTATAGCTTATCAGATAATGAAATAATTACGCGGAACATTTTAAAACAGTATCAATCCACCAATGACTCTAATATTCAGGAACTTATTTTAGCCATAGTATGCAATATTCTTATTTTTTCTATTGAAAATGATAAATTTGAAAACGTCTCTTACTTTCTTAATAAGATTCAAAATATAAAAACTACGCCACAATTGCTTTTTTATAAAATAGATATTGAGTTTTTCAAAAATATAATTGAAATTAAAAATAGTAATGATGCGGGAAAAATAAATAAGTGCAAGAATTTTATTAAAACTCTACAAGATGCAGGCATGAAAGAATACAGCAATGAACTCAGAAAATTTATTAAAGATAATTTTTGAGTCAAATATAGATAGAGCCATTGTCCTTGAAAAATGTATAAAAAATAAAAGAATAATTAAAAAACAAAAAAATATAGTATAATTTATCTAAAATTAAAAAAGGATGGTGGAAAACATAGACGAAAACAGTAAAACTGTAACGAATAAAGTAAGAGAAAAAAGAAGAAGAAACAACAGTAATCTGTTTTATATTCAATCATTTTTAATACTTATAGGCATTGCTGTACAATCAATCTTACACGGATTTGAATCAGGATATACTTTACCGTTAGTGGCTATCTTTTTACTAACTATAGCTATATCTGCACTTCAAGAAATGGGCATAACAGTCGATGTTAAAGGCAATAAACATAAAAATTTAGTAGTTTTAAGTGTAACTTTTGCGATACTTGCTATCATCTTTTTAGTTTTATATTTAACAGTAATAAAAACTGATATGACACCGCTTGTATATTTTGGATCTGTGTATGGCAGTCTAATTGTTGTATTTGCGATAAGCGTAATGATAGTTTTAAAAAAATATTAAACGAATAAAAAAACGCAGTCAAAGCTGCGTTTTTTCGTGTATTCATTCATTTAAACAGATGGTGACGATACATTAGGATCGTGCAAACTTGCATCTGTTCGATAGTCTTATTAGTATCAGATCACAACTACGTACTTGAATGTATCGACAAAATTAATACTCTCTCAATGAAACACATAAAAGTAAAAAGCTATTATTAGTAACAGCTTTTTAGAATAAATATTCAATTAATTTTAATTATCTAATTAATCTTCTTTTTCAATCTTTCCTGCGGCAATTGGCAAGGTAGTGTGAGTATCATAATCCATTACACAGCCCTTAACAGTGTCCGGCAATTTAATGCTCTCAGGAACTCCGTGGACATAAACTACGCGTTTATCTAATTGAAGATCGGTGCTGCCGAAAGCTTTTTTGAAGTTTTCTTGTAATTCGGTCAAAGGCACATCAATTTCATATTCGTAATAACCATTGCCGTCAGCGACAGGGTAAGTATTGTTAGGAATATTCATTTTGGCAGGATCCGCATCAAGTGGCACCATCGTAGTTCCTGATACTGGTTCAGTTTCAGGTAAATCGACAAAGCCGTCGTGGTTGACATCTTGAGCCATAGTTGCAGCCTGAGCGACTTTACCATCAGGAAAGCCATGGAAATGTTCCCAGTGTTCGATATTCTTTGGTGTATCAAACATTTCTACTTTAATGTGAAGTTGATCGCCATTTTCGGTAAATTCGGCTGTCCCATGGGGCTGACAACCAATTTTTTCTGCATTTAATGGGTTAATGTGAGCAATATATTTTGTCATAATAACGATCCTTTCTTTTAAGTAACACTTCAGCTCTATCATAAATCGAAAAGCTTGAAAATTCATTTATCAGTGCTTACAAGTTAATTATAAAAAGATAGGATATAATAAAATTGATTTATATCAAGAAAGAAGTATGTAAAATGACAAAACATTCGCCACTTGCTTGTTTGAGTAATGCCACTTTATTTAAGGATTTACCAGAATCACTTAGAAAAAAGCTAGTTACCATTTCGACGCATCAAGAATATTTTCCTAAAGGCAGTTTGATTCGCCAACCCTTTGATGGAAAAGACGGGCTGCTTGTCATGGATAAGGGAAAGGCTAAAGTTTATAGTCTTAATGAAGATGGTAAAGAGACGATTTTAGGCTTGCTGAATAAGGGTGATTCTGAAGGCCAAGAACATTTATTTTCGACTAGCGCTCGTGAGAATTTTATTCAGGCAACTACTGATGCTTGGGTGTGTTCGATGACACGGAATGATTTTCAAAAATTAGTTCGTCAAACGCCAGATCTAGCCTTAAGTCTACTCAATGATTTTGGTCAAAAATTAGTCACTGCGGAGAAAAATACAGTGCGTCGCAATTCAATGGATGCTAAGCAAAGAATTATGGCGTATTTGAATGATTTGTCAAAAAAACAAGGTACAAATAAAGTAAAGCTAGATCTTAAGAAAAAAGACCTAGCTGGTTATTTGGGCATTACGCCAGAAACTTTAAGTCGTAAGTTAAAAGAATTGGCTAAGGAAAATAAAATTCAAGTCGATAAAAAAATTATCACAATTGCAAAGTAAAAGGAGCCGGTAAATAAAACCCAGAAATTCTTGTCCGAATTTCTGGGTTCATATTATTATCTAAGTTTGTCTATTTTTTTCAATTTTTTCCAGGCTTTTTTAGAGCCACGATTTAAATCTCTGTTTAATTTATATTCTTTCCAATCTTGTATGAATAATAGGTCAAGATTGTAACCTTCTGGATAAAGATCTTTTGCCTTTCTAACTAGCTTAGCTCCCTTAATTGGTATTGTCTTAAAAGTTTTATTAACAAAGATAATGATTTGATTTGCAAGATCCGAGTTTTGATAGAATAAAACATCTTGTTCGTACTCCGGGACTTTAAGACGATCACCTTTTTTAAAAGAAACTGTCGATTTGATTTTTTTCTGATTATTTGCAAATTTAATTTTGCTTTGATTTAAAGGAAATTTACCAGTATTTAAGAAATTATTGGCTTGCGTTAAAACCTCTTGAGGCATCCCATTCTTTTCAGCTATCCATAGAGCACGGCTGGTTCCTATTTGATGTAACAGTAACTTATATGTTGGCTCAAGTGTCTTTAGATCAAAGTCCATAGCTGCAGTGATGAAAGTGGGATGCTTAGTAGAATAGTCTTTTATTGCACTATAGTGAGTGGTTGCTAAGATTAGACTGCCTTTTAGCTGTAATGTCTGCAGCAGAGCAATAGCAAGGGCAGCACCTTCATTTGGATCTGTACCGCTGCCTAATTCATCTAATAAAATTAGACTGTATTTTGTTGCATGTTGGACAATATAAGACATTTGCTTCATTTCGGCAGAGAATGTAGACAGAGAGTTATCTAAGTCCTGATGATCGCCGATTGAAGTATAAATAGCGGTCATTACTGGAATTGAGCAAATCCCTGAACTTGGTAAGAATAGTCCAAATTCTGCCATTGCAATGGCCAAACCAGCTGTTTTTAGAGTGACAGTCTTTCCACCTGCATTAGGACCTGTGATTATCAAGCCACGCTTAGAAGAATCTAAATTAAGTGAAAGAGGAACAGGATTAGATAAAAGAGGGTGTCTCATTTCATTTAATTGGAGTTGATTTTGTTCATTTAACAATGGTCGTTTACCATTAATACTTTGAGAGTATTTTGCACGAGCTAAGATACAATCTAGGTCGATAATAATATTAAGATTTGCCTCTAGTTGAGATAATTCTTGATAAATTTTTGCTGATAAATCACCTAAAATTTGAGATTCAATTAAATAAATCTGATTTTCAACAGTTGCTTTTTCTTGGGTAAGATGCACGATTTTAGTGGGTTCTATAAAAACTGTATTCCCATTATTAGAATGATCGATAATACTTCCACCAAAAGTATGTTTAAAACTTGCTTTAATCGGGAGGGTATAATGATTATCTTTTTGAATTATTTGATAATCTTGCAGCATAGTTTGATATTTTTTACTTTGCAAATATTTTTGCAGCGTATTTTGAATATTCGTACTTAATTTATTGCTTCTTTGTCTTAACTTAGCGAGATCTTTGTCTGCATTATCAGAAACTTGTCCGCGTTCGATAGCATTATAAATTTCGCTTTCTAGTGTGTCTAGAATAGTTAAAGTATCACAATAACTTGCAATAATTGGAGTATTATTTCTTTGCTTGTTAAAAAAGCGCACTAATAGACGCGTAACTCTAATGAAGTCTGCTACTTGTTCTAATTCTGCTGGATTTAAGATAAAACCTTTTTTTACCTTATTTAAAATAGGAGTCAAGGCATCTGAACTAATAAAGGGTATGTGTAATCCATGATTTAAAATCCAGACCATTTCTGCAGTCTCATCAAGTAAAGCAGTTGCTTTAACTAATTTAGTGGCAAGTGGCTGAACTAGAATTTTGTCTTTTGCTTCGGGTGAAACAGCATAGTGAGAGACAAGTTTACGTACACGTGAAAATTCGATTTCGTCAGTATTATTCAATTTTGTTTTTTTTCCTTAAGAAAATAGATTTTAATTTTTTCTCAAGGGAAAGTAAATTAGTCCCTTGAGACTAAAATACAATGAGCATCATATAGCAATATGTCCTTTTCTAAATTATTGATTTTAATGATATAACATTTTTACTAAAAAATCATTATAAATTAGGGTAAATAAAAACTCTCAAATTTATATTTGAGAGTAAAACTATTAATTAACAATTTTTTTGACTTATAATACCTTTTTTAGCTTGCTCGGCAAGAAAGCTTGCCTTAGCAATCTTAACAGCACCAGTTAAAATGCCAGAATCGTTACGAAGGCGTAAGGTAGTATCGTGGATATCTAGAACCAAGTTATCGCCTAAAAAAGCTAAATCATAATCGGAGGTATAAATTTCAAAGTCAGCATTATTTTCTATTTTTACTGAATAGCGTGAATCATGTTTCATTGTATCTAGTGAAATTAGAGAGTAATCCATGCCAATATTGCAAGATCCACCTTCAATTGAATAATCACCGCCACCACCATCAACAATCAAAATTATTTCATGTTTATCATAACCACGATTTTTAAGAAAGTTAATTGCGTCTTGGCTAATTGTCATTTTTACCATAGTAATCCCTCCTGACTCTTTCTATTTTTATTTTAGAAAAAAGTAGAATAGAATCAATTATTTTGCTTAAACTTTGGTGAGGTTTCAGGTGCCCAAATTAGGCAGATGATAAAGGCGGCCAAAAGAACAATTGCGCAGATTAGCATTGATAAGGTTGCACCGCCTTGATTAGTCAAAATTGGCAGTAAAAAGGTACCTGCTGCGGCACCAAATCTGCTGATAGTAATACAAGTTCCAACGCCGGTTCCACGAACCTTAATATCGAATAGTTCAGTTGGATATGGGTAATCAAGTACTAAACCAGAAGATAAGATAATTGCAAAAATACAAAAGATAGTAAGTTGAATATTTAAATTAAGGTTTTTGTCAATAGCTAAAAAGCCAATTAGAATACCTGAGAGCAAAAAATTACTGATAAGAAATGCGCGGCGACTAATTTTATTGAAAAGTAAGATTCCGAGAATAACTCCAATGAACATGCCGCCATTATAGATAATACCGGAAATCTTTTGATCAGTAAGATGCATACTTTGTAAGAGAATTGGAAGGAAAATACTAATACCAAAGAATGCAAAAGCTTGGCAAGCATAAAAGAGTCCACCAACTAGAGTACGACGTAAATATTTCCCGGAAAATAATATTGACCAGGAAACTTCCTTGACTGGCTTAGCCTTTTTGAGTTTCTTAGGGATGCCCCATTTACGTCCCATATGCTTTTTAATAACTTTATTAGCTGTTTTGACTTTACCACGGCTTGCAAGCCAGCTTGGGGAGGCAGGTAGAGGAAAAATAGATCTGAAAATAGCGGCAATAAAAGCTGGTATGGCCCCAGTTGCTAAGATTATTTGCCAAGTATGTGAGCCAAAGCCGCTAATAAAAGTACCTGTTATATATGAAGCAATAAATCCAATTGTCCAGTAGATAAGCAAGTGGCTTTGCTTTTTGCTGTCTTCTCCTTTAGGAAGCCACTCAGTTAAAAGGGCGTTCCCAACGGTATAATCAACGGCAATCATTAATCCAATTAAAATTCTAATGATAAAAAGAGTGGGAAGATTATTAGTTAGTAATTGCAGTAGAGATAAAGTACCCAAAATATACATATTGAGCATTAATAATTTCCGTCTACCAATCTTATCTGATAAACGCCCAATTAGAATACTGCCAGCTAGTCCAATTAAAGATCCAGCACCAATTAATCCAGTCCAAAGATCATTAATTTGGATATATTTACTAGCGTTAGAAAGAGCTGTACCAGAAATGCCTAAGGCAAAGCCACAGGCGATTTGACCTAATAAGACAGCCATAAATACTCGTAAATGAATAGGCATGAGAGGTGCTTTTTTATAATTCTTTTTTTCTTTAATATTATTTGTATTATTCTGATTTTCTTTTTTCATAACATGAGTTAAATCATTTAGATTAACTCGAAAAAATCCTCCTTAAAAATTTAAAGTATACATTCCACCCTAACAAAGATTTTTAATTGATGCAAAGATAGATTAATCTTTACTTAAATATTGACACTAATTTAATTATCTGCTAATATTGCTAAAAATTCAGAAAGCGGGTAAAAAAATGAGATTACGTAGAAAAGCTAGCCAATTTAGTCGTTAATCAGGAGTTTATTTCTCCTGATGTTTCAAATAGAAATTAGGTTAGTTATGTCAGAAGAAGTAATTATCAGAAAATATAAAAATACAGACTATGTTCAATTATGTAAAGTACATGATGAAGCGAGAATGCAAGAATTAATTGTGGGTAATGCAGTTGATTTATATGCTCCACTTGAAAGGGCAGTATACAAAGAAGAACTATTTTCAGAAACAATTTATGTAGCGGAAGTCGACAGTCATGTAGTAGGATTTGTTGCTTTTAGGAAGAATGAACTAGGCTATATTTACGTGTTAAGGGAATATCAAGGAAAGGGTATAGGAGGTAAACTTTTAGATACTGCAATTCCTTACCTAAAACGTCCAGCATTTTTAGAAGTTTTTTCTACAAATATCAGAGCAAAAATACTATACGGTAGTCGCGGATTTGTAGAAGAAACCAAAGAAAAAATGATTTTAAAATAATTTTGTCGGGAAAATAAAAAACGGTCAGTGAAAAATCACTGACCGTTTTAGATATGTTGATTAAGATTAATTATTTTTGTAGAAAGTTTCTTCTACTGCATGAGTGATCGCAATCTTATCATGAGCGTAAGATAAGCCACCTTGAATGTATAGACGGTAAGGCGCACGAAGGGGACCATCGGAAGATAATTCAATGGTAGAACCTTCAGTAAAGCTACCTGAAGCCATAACAACATCATCTTCATAACCATCTTGGTGGTATGGAATAGGATCAACGAATGAGTTCATTGGTGAATAGTGTTGAATTGCAGCACAGAATTTAACCATTGGATCTGGTTCACCGAAGGTTACAGTTTGAACGATATCAGTTCTTGGATCATTCCACTTAGGAGCAACTTTCATTCCCATCTCTTCACAAAGCGCAGCCGTATAGACCATACCTTTTAGGGCTTCGCCAGTAGTGTGAGCTGCCATAAAGAAGCCTTGGTACATATCTCTTAAATAACCCCAAGTAGCGCCTTCGCCTTTACCAGCACCTGGAACATTAAGGCGAGATCCTGCTCCTTCAATTAGATCTTTTTTACCAACTAAGAAAGCACCTGCTTTAACAATACCAGCACCAGCATTTTTAAATAGAGATCCCGCCATCATATCGGCACCGTAGAAAGTTGGTTCTTCAGTTTCAGAAAATTCACCATAGCAATTATCAACGAAGATCTTTACGTCTGGACGAACTTCTTTGATAAACTTAAGCATTTTCTTGATTTTTTCCATGGTGAAACTTGCACGTACAGCGTAACCAAGAGAACGCTGGATAGTTACGACTTTAATCTTTGGATCTTGTAAATCTTTTCTGGCTTGTTCATAGTCTACTTCGCCATTATCAAGTAAGTCAGTATGCTTGAAGTCAATGCCCCATTCTTTCATATTTCCTGGTTTGTTGCCTGCTAAGCCAATAACTTCTTGAATTGTGTCATATGGCATACCAGTTAAGTAGTAAAGAGTATCACCAGGGCGAAGCATACTGAAAAGACCAACAGCAATTGCATGTGTTGCTGAAGAAAATTGTGGGCGGACCAAGGCGTCGTCTGTTTTAAAGTAATCAGCATACATTGCTTCAAGCTTATCACGGCCAACATCATCGTAACCATAGCCAGTTGAAGGAACTAGATCTTCTTCTCCTACGCGGTGTTTTCTAAATAGGCCTAAAACACGTTGTTGGTTGTAAAAGACTTGCTCGTCAATTTCTTCTAAACGAGGTTCAATCATTTTGTCGACTTTATCGACTTTTTCTTTTAATTCTGTTGGTAAGTTTTCTTTCCAAGATAAAACCATTAGTTAATTCTCCTTTAATACTTCTGCTTGTACTCTTATTTTACCATCTGCTTTTTGATCCCAGTAGACGCCTTGAATTTCAGGTACAAAGCCAGGGAAGCGCTCAATTGCTCCTACTAAAACTTCAAAGTACTTTTGATCAATATCGCTCCATTTTTCCCCTGGTGCAACAATAAAGACGCCGGGTGGATAAGGAAGTGCACCTTCGGCCGCAATTCTGCCCTTAACATCATCTAGGTTAACTAGCTCACTTTTATTTTTCATAAAAAGATAGTCAGCATGTTCTGGCGTCATTGGGTAATTTTGCATATTTGGCTTAGCAAATAGTTCTTGTTGCAAAGTGAAAGTTTTATTTCCCCGGTAATAATTATGCATTTCTTGGCAAAGTTGCTTTAGAGTATAACCCTTGTAGCGATCGCCGTATACTTTAGTCAATTTTGGTAATACTTTTTCTAATGGTGCATCTTCATTATAGTATTGTTCAAATTCTAAAAATGCATTCAGCAATGTATCTAATTCAGCTTTTGTATCACCTGGGGTAAGTAAGAAGAGAAGTGAATATAAATCATCTTTTGCGCGAATAATTCGCTTCTCCATCAAAAACTCTGCTACTACTGGACCAGGAATTCCTACAGCTTCATATTTTGCGTTTTTAACATCAATGCCAGGAGTGACAACTGTGATCTTTAACGGATCAATCATTGCTTGACCGGTCGCAATTTTACTAAAGCCATGCCAAAGATTATTTGGTTCTAAGTTCCAGTATTTTTCATTTGTGGCTAAGTCATCAGTACTGATATTTTCAAAATTATCAATTACGAGTGGTCTAAATAATTTGGACTTTCTAATTAGTTCTTTACGCCATTCAATTCCTAGCCGCAATATTTTATCCCACCATTTTTTATTGCCCTCACCACTTGTTAAGTATGAGTTAACTGTTAAGGAAGCATAGAGGGGATATGAATAGCTGGAAGTGACGAATTTAAGATAAGCATGATTAAAGTGCTTATGATCAACATAGCGTTTTTGACTTTTTATGTGAGCATCTTTTTTCAAAATTTGGGAAGCTTGTCCCATTCCTGCTTGTTGCTTATGGAGTGATTGCGTTACTAAGATCCCTGGATCTTCTGGCCCAAAATCTAAATTGAGGGGAGATAAGTGATTCATAATTGGTATGAATTGTTCAAATCCGCCCCAAGCACAATCAAATAGAATATAGTCACAAAGCTTACCGATCTTATCAATCATCCATTTAGCATCATAGAAAAGTCCGTCATAAGTTTCTGACTGAATAATAGCTAGTCTAAATGGACGCTTAGCTTTAGCTTTTTTAGGATCAACTTTAGCAACCTCAGCTCTAATTTTTTCTTCACTTAAAAAACTAGGATCCATTTCTCCAATTAGACCGAGTGCATTTCGGTCAGTTGGAATGTATACTGGTTTAGCTCCACTCATAACTAGGGCACTGTTATAAAGTGATTTATGGTTGTTGCGGTCAAAAAGAACTAGGTCATCTTTTGTAAGAAGTGCGCTAGCACAGATTGAGTTAGCACTAGTTGTACCATTAGTACAAAAATAAACTTTATCAGCGTGATAAGTTTCAGCAGCTTTTTGTTCAGCAGTTAAGGGTGTTCCCTCGTGTGTCATAGTGTCGCCTAGTTCGGGCACAGTGTCACTAGTATCCGCAAACATCAGGTTCTTACCGAAGAAGCGGTTGAAGACAACACCAGCGGGATGCTTTTCATAGTATAAACCGTTATGGTGGCCAGGCGTAGTGAAGCTTACTGGATGATCTTCGGCAAAATTAACTAGGTCAGTTAAAAAGCCTGGCACCATTTTCTTGGTATATTTATTTGCCGCATCAATTATTTTTTCTTTTTCATTATTAGAAATTGTTTCATGTGAAACTTTAATAATAGGAATTCCAAGGCCAGAAGTTTTTTGTAGATCTTGAGCAGCTTTAAGGCTATTTTGGTCGCCCTCTGCTAAAACAATAGCGGCAAGTTCACTAGCTTGAGGATTATTATTCAAATTAGTAGTTTGCCATGAATTAAAATCATTATTTTTAAGTTTATTGCTTAATGCAATTTTTAGAAAATTCATTTAATCACCTTGTTTTCCTACTATATTTTCTAAAATAGACTTGCAAAATTTTTATAAATCCTTATAATTTTGTGCGAACGTTTTTGTACGCAATTTTATTTGCAAGAAGACTACGGCATAAATTATAACGATTTATAGAGGATTTCTACAAGTGATTTTGAATACTTTAATGATAGTTTTGAAACCTCCAAATTTAAGACCTTGGATTTAGATAAATATTTTAATTTTGGAGGAAATTGAAAATTGGATAAACCAGATGTCTTAAATGATTTAGAACCGAATAAAAAGCACTATATGAGTTGGCCTGTTATTGCACTGATTGACTTTGTAACGATTATTAGTTTTGAAAATATCTTCTATCCATTTCAAAACCAAGGCCTTTCAGTTGTAATTTCTTGGATCTTTCTTTTATTTACTTATGTTATTCCTTACGCATTGATTAGTAGTCAGATGAGTTTGACTTTTGATAATCAAGATGGTGGGCTTGCTTCTTGGGTCAGAAGAAGTACAAACGACACTTTAGGTTACTGGACCTCTTGGATGTACTGGGTTCAAAGTGTGCCTTATATCGTTGACGTCTCAAACTCAGTTATTGTTTCTTTTAGCTGGATGATCTTTGGTAACAATAGCTTGGACAAGAAGATGTCGACTTTCTGGTTCGGAATCTTAACTTTTGTGATCATTTTGATCTTTATTTTGCTAGAAAATAAGCTTCGTAATTCACTAGAAATTCTTTCTTTAATTGGTGGGGGAGCAATGTTTATTATGTCTATGCTCTTTGTATTGCTTGCTGCCTGGTCAGTAATGCATGGACACCATATTGCAACTCAACCATTTAACTGGGGTGCATTTAAGCCTTCATTTAGTTTGAATTACTTCTCAACTACTGGTCTTTTGATCTTTGCGATGTCGGGTGCTGAACTTGCTGCGCCTTATGTACAGCAAATGAAGAATCCGAAGAGAGACTTTCCTAAGGCAATGTGGATGCTTGCCATTATGACCGGATTCTTAACGATTTTTGGAACATTAGCTTTAGCAATGTTCTTTAATGCCCACCACATTCCACATGACTTCAAAATGAACGGTCCTTACTACGCTTTCCAATTGCTTGGTGAAAGTTTAGGTGTAGGTAAGGTGTTAATGTATATCTTTGCAGTTGTACAAGCAATCTTCATGATGGCTCAACTTGCTGTATTATTAGACGCTTCAAGTCGTGTCTTTGCTGGAGATGTTGGCTCCAAGTTCATGCCTAAGTGGCTTACTAAGAAAAATAAGAACGGCCGTCCAATTCACTCATACACATTTACCGTTGGACTTAGTTTATTCTTGCTATTATTAACTGGAACTTTACCTAACATTAATACCATTTATAACTGGCTTTTGAATGTTAACGGAATCATTTCACCATATAAGACTTGTTGGGTATTCTTTGCCTTTGTTGCAATGAGAATGCACCAAGATAAGTATCACTCAGATTATGTCTTTATTAAAAATAAGGCTGGTGCTTTAACCGTTGGTGGTTGGTGCTTACTATTTACCTTTGTCTGTGCAACTTTAGGATTTATTCCTCAAAACGTTGCAGTAGGTACTAAGGCATTTACTCACCAATTATGGATGAACATTATTACGGTTGTAGTATTGTTTGGTTTAGGATTCGTTTTACCATGGCTTAGAAAACGTGAAGCTAAACGTGAAGAACAAGCAGCTATGAATGAAGAATTAGACTAATTTAAAAAGACTGAATCGAGATTTTGATATCTCTAGATTCAGTCTTTTTTTATGCTTAATTAAATCAGGGTTCATATTTTTACCTCATAAAGTAAATTTCACCTTAACTCTATCAAAATTCACTTTATAAAGTAAATTTCTCGAATTCTTGTTAAAAATTCACTTTATGATGAAAACTTTTATATATCAAAAACGGCCCAGTATCTAAATTGATACTAGGCCGTTTTGATTATCTAATTATGCTTTTGCTGTATCACCAGCAATTTTGGTTTTATTAAGCATCAATGAGCTACCAACTACAGAAACGGATGAAAATGCCATAGCTAAGCCGGCTAATTCAGGACTAAGAGTAAATCCTAAGCCAACAAATAATCCAGCTGCAATTGGAATACCAATTGTGTTGTAAATTAAAGCCCAGAAGAGGTTCAACTTAATTCTGTTAAATGTCTTCTTAGAAATATCAAGGGCGCGAACAACACCACGTAAGTCGTTTTGAACTAAGACAATACCACCAGAATCAATGGCAATATCAGTTCCTGATCCCATAGCAATTCCAACATCAGCAGTCGAGAGTGCTGGAGCATCATTAATTCCGTCACCTACAAAGGCAACTTTTTTACCTTGATCTTGGAGCTCTTTAATGTGCATTGCTTTTTCATTAGGTAAAACTCCAGCAATCACTTGGTCAATACCTACTTGTTTAGCAATAGCTTCAGCTACATTTTTATTGTCTCCTGTAAGCATAATGGTCTTTAAGCCACGTTCTCTTAATTCTTTGATAGCTTCACGTGAACTTGGCTTTGGTACATCTTGGATGGCCACTAAGCCAATAATTTCTCCATCTAAGCCAATATAGACAACCGTTTTAGCTTTATTTTGTAAATCTGTTGCTTTTTGTGTCATTTCCTGGGAAATATTAACGTCTGCTAGTAAGCGATCACTACCAACAAAAGCTGTTTTTCCTTTGTAGTTAGCCTTAACGCCTTTACCTTCAATTGCTTCGAAGTCATCAACTTTTTCAATTGTTAATTTTTCCGCTTTCGCTTTTTTGACAATTGCTGTAGCAAGAGGGTGTTCAGAAGATTCTTCAAGACTAGCAGCAATAGTTAAAACTTGTTTTTCATTACCTACAACATCTGTAACTTCAGGCTTACCAACTGTAATAGTGCCAGTTTTATCAAAGACAACTGTATCTAAGTCGCTGACTTCTTGTAAAACTTCACCATTTTTAATTAAAACACCCATTTTAGCACTGCGAGCAGTTCCGACCATTAATGCGGTTGGAGTAGCTAAACCTAAAGCACATGGGCAAGCAATGACGATAACGCTAACGGCAAAAAGCATGGCTTCTACAGCAGTCGCACCTAAAAATGAGTACCAGATAATGAAAGTTAAAATAGCAATAATCATTACCGCTGGAACAAAGATATTAGATATCTTATCTGTTAAGTTTTGAATTGGAGCGTGACTAGTTTGAGCTTTTTTAACTAAGTCGACAATTTGGGCCAGCATTGTATCGGAGCCAACTTTAGTGGCTTTGAAAGTAATGGTACCGTTACTGTTAATAGTTGAACCTACAACGGTGTCACCAACTTTTTTGACAACTGGCATACTTTCACCAGTAACCATTGATTCGTCAAGCGTTGTAACACCTTCTAAGATTTCACCATCAACTGGAATCTTTTCGCCCGGCTTAACGCGGATAATGTCGCCAACTTTAACTTGATCAAGTGGAATTTTAACGAACTTGCCATCTCTTTGAACTTCAGCATCTTTTGCCTGTAAGCCCATTAATTTTCCTAAGGCATTTGATGCGTTGTCGTGCATTTTTTCTTCCATAGCGTCTCCAAGAAGAACGAAGACAGTAACAAAGGCGGCACTTTCAAAGTAGACAGGACGGTTAGTAATCATTGCGAAGATACTGTAGAAGTAAGCAACTGCTGTACCTGTAGCAACTAAGGTATTCATATTAGCACTATGCTTTTTAAAAGCAGCAATGGCACTTTTCCAATAAGGGAGAGCAGAAATCGCCATAATGATTGTTGTTGTAATAAGCGCAATCCAGTTATATCCTGGCATCATCCAATGAAAAGGCATTGCAAACATCTGAATGAGCATTGGAATAGACAGGATGAATGAGATCCAAAAGCGTTTAATATTTGATAGTTTCATTATTTAACGACGACCTTTCCATGGAACATATCCATTCCGCAGGCAAAGTTATAAGTACCTGGCTTATCAGTTGGAATATCAACAGTTATTTCTTTTTTATCGTCAAGAGTCTTATCAACGCCAAGATCTTTGAAGACAATCTCGTTCATACAGCCCATGTTATCAGAAGGAATGAACTTGATTTGTGCAGGCTTGCCTGCTTTAAAAGTAATTACATCTGGCTTGTAGCCATGATTTTCTGCATTAACAACAACTTTTTTAGTTTGATTTTTTGAAAAAATACTCATTTTAGTAGTTCCTCTCTTTATTTAACAATTACTTTTCCATGAAACATGTCCATTCCGCAGGCAAAGTTATAAGTACCAGCTTTGTCAGTTGGAATATCAATAGTAGTAATTTTTTGCTTAGTTAGATCTTTATTAATGCCTAATTGTTCAAAGACAACATGTGATAAGCAGGCAGTAGAATCACGCATGTCAAAGTTAACTTGTGCTGGAACGCCCTTTTTTAGCACTACTGTTGAAGGTGAATAGCCACCGTTCACAACAATTGTTGCAGTTTGTTCATCGTTAACAATAGTTCCAGTTCCTGTAGCTTCCTTGTGTTTCCCAAAGAACCACCAGATAATAAAGCCAATTAGAATAATGCCGATAATTAATGTGATAATTTGACTAATACTCATTTTTATACCCTCCTAGCAGATAGTAGATCCTGCTTTTAAGCAATTGCAGGGAACCTTGTCAGGTGCTGTTTTTTCTTTTTGACTAATTTCTTCTTGCATCTTCATTAAATCACCTTTAGAAACAGGCGAATCTTTGAGAAGCTTTAAGATTACTTCTCCCTTATGCATGTCGCACATTCTGTTTAACAAATTTTTTGTTTCGATATACATCATTTCTGTCTGATTAACAGTAGCAGTATAGATGTAGCGCCGTCCTTCATGTTTGGCAGTTAACCAATCTTTTTGAACGAGTCTTCTAATTAATGTCTTGATGGTTGAATCAGACCAATCTTTTTTTGCTTGAAGCTCTTTTAAAATTTGATTTGTATGGGTTTCACCTAGTGTCCAGACAATACGCATTACTTCCCATTCACTGTCTGAGATAGGAGATAAATTTTTTTCGCTCATTTTTTTATATTCCCCTTCGTTTACATTTGTAATCATACATCTTTATGTTTACATTTGTCAACAAATAAATTTACACTTTTTGATAAAAATATAATTAAAATATTGTTAAAATAAATATTTCATAGTAAAATCTAAACAAATAATGAGAGGTGAGTAGGATGGATGATAAAAGATGGATTGAATTAGCAAAAAGAAAAAAGCAAGATAAGTATTTTGGATTTATCAGTTTGCTGATTGTAATTATGATGGTCTTTTTTACTGTAAAAAACATCGGCTGGCTACTCACTTTTATTGTGGTGGCGGTTATTCTTTATTTCTGGATTGATGTGGAACAAATGCTAGAAGATAGTAAGGTAATTAGTCGCACGCAAAAAATTATTTTTATTGTTCTTGGTACAATTTACGAGCTTATGAGTATTATTTTTGCCTTTGTTAATTTAGATCTTTTATTAGTGGCATTTGGAATTGTCAGTGCTGGATATTTGGGCTTTAAAACTAATGCGGTCTTACGTAAAGACTTGAAGAATAAGAATCTGAAGTTTGCCGATAGCATGATAGCAACTTTTTTGGGAATAGTAGTGGCGTCATTAGTAGTTGCATTAGCTCCAAGAGATATTCTCTGGCTATTTCTTTTGATTTTTGCGTTGGCATATAACTTATTACACTTAATTGTCAGAATTAAGGTTGAACACGATGGGACAAATCGTGAATTATAGGATCAGATGGGAATGATTGTATGCGGCCAGACTTAATTGTTAAGAACAGAAAACTAAACCGTCTTCTTGGTGTGGCCGGAGTTATTTTAAGTTGCGTTATGTTCTTTTTGGCATTTTGGAATATTGGCTGGTTGTATCGATTAGTCGGTTTATGCGCGATTATTTATTATCTTGTTGATATAGAGCAAGGATTAGAAGAAAGCCATGCTATTACTAGATCAGTACGAATTATATTGATTGTCATTGGCGTTTTGTATATGGGATTAAGCATGGTATGTGTCTTTGTGAATGTTGACGTGCTATTAAGAATATTTGGACTAACTGGTGCAGGATATTTAGGTTTTAAGTCATATCAATTAGTGAGAAGTGGAATTTCTAATAAAAAATTGAAACTAGCTGATAGTCTAATTGCAGTTTTTTTAAGTGTTTTTCCAGCTATTTTGTTAATTATTTATGCATTTTGGTATTTTTGGTTGATTTTACTAGCATTTACTCTGCTATATAACTTAGTTCATTTAATTGTTAGAATTAAGATTGAACGTGGACCAACAAATCGTGAATTATAGAAGAAAAAGGTAGCATCTTCGATTTTTAGTCGAGGTGCTACCTTTTTTGAAAATACATAGTTTAAATCAAAATTCCATTACAATGATCAACTTCATGTTGAATTACTTCAGCGACAAAATCAGAGAATTCTTGTTGTCTAGTTTCAAAGTTTTCATTTTGATATTTTACTGTAATTTTCTTATATCTTTCTGTCGGACGCTCTCCCTATAAAGAAAGACATCCCTCATAAGCTAGATACTTGTCGGACTTAGAAACAATAATTGGATTAAGTATCACAATTGGAAGTGGACCAACAAATAAGGTAATAATTCGCTTTTGTACACCGATCATATTCGCGGCAAGTCCAGCAGCTTTGCCGTTATTAGCAAGTAAAGTATCCTTCAAATCATTGGCTGCTGCTAAATCTTGCTTGGTAGCTGGTATAGATTTGAATTTTAAAGAAAGTTCATCATGAATGATAGGTTTAACTGCCATTATTCCAAATACTCCTTGATTAGCTAGCGTGTCGTACTAGTAAATATATCTAACATTATGAAATAAATATTACGGTAAAGCTAGTGAATTATTTCCAAGGTAATAAAAAATGAGATCGCGTACGATCTCATTTTTCTTTTTATCCCATATTTGTAATAAGGAAGAAGATAACAAATATTACAAATAAAATGTACATCATTGGTGATACTTCTTTGTAACGCTTAGAAGCAATCATCGTAATTGGGTAAGCAATCATTCCTAAAGCTAAACCATCAGAGATTGAGTATGTTAATGGCATACCAACAACAACTAAGAATGATGGAAAGGCAATTTCAAAGTTGTCCCAGTGAATGTATTTAAGATTTCCTGCCATTAATACCCCAACGATAATTAAAGCTGGGGCAGTTACAGTAGTTGGAATTACTGCTAAAAGAGGACTGAAAATCATTGAAATTAAGAATAAAATACCAACAAAAATAGCAGTTAAGCCAGTTCTACCACCCATTGCGATACCTGCACTTGATTCAACAGAAGTACCAAGTGGAGCAGTACCAAGAATAGAACCTTCAACCATAGCAAGTGAATCTGACAAGAAGGCTTTACCAATACGTGGAATTTTACCGTTTTTGTCAACCATTCCAGCTTGTTGTGTCATTCCAATTAAAGTACCAGCAGTATCAAAGAAAGTAACTAATAAGAATGTCAAAACAACCATAAATAGTTGTGGCGTATTAATATCCTTTAAATGAAAGACTGCTTGACCAAAAGTAGGCGCAATACTTGGAGCACCTGAAACAATACCATGTGGCATTGGAATTTGACCAATTACCATTCCAAAGATAGCAGTCACGATCATTCCGATGAAGATTGAACCAGGAACTTTAGCAGCCATTAAGATGACAGTTAGAATTAAGCCAAATAAAGTAATCCAAACAGCTGGATTATTGAATGATCCTAAACCAACTAGAGAAGATTTATTATCAACGATTAATTTACCATTTTGTAAGCCGATAAAAGCAATGAATAGGCCAATACCAGCAGAAATTGCATATTTTAAGTCCTGAGGAATAGCATCAACAACTTTTTCACGTAATTTTAAAACGGTGATTAAAATAAACAAAATTGAAGCAACTAACACACTAGCTAAAGCGGTTTGCCAATTGATATGCATTCCAATAACTACGTTATATGAGAAAAAGGCAGCACTACCAAGAGTTGGTGCTAAGGCAATCGGGTAGTTAGCAATGAATCCCATTAAGAAACAACCAATTGCAGTTGCGATTGCAGTAACAGTGAAAGCAGCGCCTTTATTAATACCAGCTGCACTTAAAATATTAGGGTTAACAAAAAGGATGTATGACAATGAAACAAACGTGGTAAGAGCAGCGATTAATTCGCGTTTGACATTAGTATGTGCATCCTCCAAATGAAAGACTTTATCTAAAAATTGCATCATTTCTCCAACATAAAATAAAAATGAAAAAAGGACACAGTTTACCCAAAAGCTATGGGTAAAAGATGTCCTTTAAAGTAAAGCAAATTTATGACGTCTGATACCTATAGTCCTGAATTTATGGCTCAGGGTAGATACTGTCGACCTTATTTCGACGATATATAGATAACTTGATTGTTAAGTATTCTAGCAGAAATTTATCGTATACGCAAATGGAGATAAATAAAAAACAAGTAGTCATTTAAACTACTTGCTTAAGGAGATATTATTTGTCAGTGTCCATCAAAAGGAATTTAGTAAAGCCGCCTTTTTCAGCTTTTTTTGCCTCTACTTGTTTTAGTAAGTCTTCTTTACTAATATTTTTAAAATCTAAAAATGCTTCTAACACTGTATAAACATCAGCTAATTCTTCAAGGAGATTTTGATCGTCGGGTACAGCTTTAACCTCATTAGCTTCTTCGACGATTTTATTTTTCAAGGCATCTTCTCTTTCATCAGGTTTTAGTTGACGATAAGATCGTAAATTGCAATAATAAATTGAACACTTTTGGTTAAGCTGCTTGATAGATTCGATCTAATTCTCTTTCAAAGATTTCATCTGGTGTATGATAAGCTAAGATCTTTCTTGGCAATGAGTTGCACCAGGTTTCAATGTCAATGATATTTTGTAAAGAATAGTTAGCTATTGCTTCTCCTTTAGGAATGAATCTGCGAATAAGACCATTGTGTCTTTCAACTGTTCCCTTATCACAAGAAGTGTAAGGATGGGCATAGTAAACCAGTGTATTGGATGCTTCTTCTAGGTTGGAAAGATCCGCAAATTCTGAACCATTATCAGTGGTAATAGTTTTAAAAATATCATTCCAGTGTTCACTGTATTGTCTTTGGAGTTCTTTAAAGGCCTGCATGACACTGATAGAAGTCTTGTCGGGAATACGAATAATTAAGAATTCACGACTCATGCGCTCAGATAAGGTTAACAGCACTTCATCATCTTTAGTCTTATGTCCAAGGACCAAATCGCATTCCCAATGACCGAATTCATTACGTTCACTAATTTCTTTTGGACGTTCTTCAATACTTCTGCCAAGCTTTTTCTTGTTTTTGCGAACACGATGAAGCTTGGTATTGCGTTTAAGCTTCTCAGGCAAGTCGTAATTATAAATGCCTAATAAGCCCTTATCAACGTAATTATAAAGAGTTTTGGTGCAGACAACATCGCTGCTAGAGAATTCGCCAGCAGCAGTGGCACGATTACTGCAAACATCAAGCGACCAACCGTCTTTAAAGAAATGTTTGTGGACATAGTGAATAAATTGAGTTTTTTTGAGAAAGTCTGATTTGCGCCCACAATTTTTACGATGAGCTTGATATACATCATGTCCTTGAGTAGCCTTGTATCTTTTGACTTTACCATGATACAGTTTTACAGTGCCACGTTTAATCTCATAACTGATAGTAGAAGGAGAACAGTTGAGTTCACGAGCAATTGCACGCAAAGAGCAGCCATCTTTCAAACGCAATTGAATAATAACTCGCTCTTCAAATGATAAATGCTTTCCTTTAACGTGCTGGTTCATGGTAGAATGTAAAGAGTCCATTTTGACCTCCAATAGAAAGTTTTTGTGGTTATTAACATTCTATCAAACAGGTCCGAATGGACTTTTTATTTTTCTAAAGTGTTCAATTTGATTTTACAATCAACGGTTGACGATAAGATGCATAGGTAGCGAATTCAGGTATTTTGTCTCTAACTAGCTTTTTCATTATCCTAACCCTATTTCACATTTAGAACTACGAAGTAAATGACGAAGACAAAGAATAAAATCCACATCATTGGCGTGATTTCTTTGAATCTCTTAGCAGCAAGCATTGATACTGGGTAAATAATTAAACCCCAGCCAAGACCATCTGAAATTGAGTAGGTAAGAGGCATACCAAGTGCGATTAAGAAACATGGAATTGCAATTTCAAGATCAGTCCAGTGAACGTGTGCTAAGTTTTCAGCCATTAATACCCCAACAATAATTAAAGCAGGAGCAGTTACTTGAGTAGTAAAGACACTTAAGATTGGGCTGAAGATAGTTGAAATTAAGAAGAAAATACCAACCCAGACAGCAGTTAAACCAGTTCTACCACCAACTGCGATACCGGCACTTGATTCAACAAAGGCACCAACTGGTGAAGTACCAAGAACAGAACCAACTAACATACCAGATGAGTCAGCTGCTAGAGCTTCACCGGCGCGTGGCATTTTGTTGTCTTTCATGAGGCCTGCTTGTTGAACAAGTCCGATTAAAGTACCAGTAGTATCAAAGAAAGTAACCAGTAAGAAAGTGAAGACAACGATCCACATTTGGACAGTATTAATATCACTAATATGGAAAACAGCTTGACCAAAAATTGGTGAAAGACTTGGAACTCCTGAAATAAAGGCCTTAGGCATTGGAATTTGACCGATGGCGATGCCAAAGACAGCAGCCACGATCATTCCGATAAAGATGGCACCAGGGACTCTGGCGATCATTAAGAAAATAGTTACAACTAAACCAAAAATTGTGATCCAAACAAGTGGATTGTTCAAAGCACCAACAGTAACTAAAGTGGAATCACTCTTGCTAATTAATTTACCACCTTGAAGACCAATAAAGGCAATAAACAAACCAATACCAGCTGAGATTGCGTATTTAATATCACTAGGAATAGCATCGATAATCATCTCACGTACTTTAAATACAGTTAGTAAGATGAAAAGAATCGAAGCAACAAAAACAGCAGCTAAAGCAGTTTGCCATTTAACGTGCATTCCTAAGCAGACGGTGTAAGTAAAGAATGCGTTAAGTCCCAAGGTTGGTGCAGAAGCAATAGGGTAATTGGCAACTAGTCCCATTACAATACACGTGAAAGCAGCAGATAAGGCTGTTGCAGTAAACAGCGCTCCCTTGTTCATGCCACTTGCTCCTAAAACAGCTGGGTTAACAAACAGAATGTAAGACATACTCACAAACGTAGTTAGTCCAGCTAAAAACTCTGTTTTAAATGAAGTGTGGTTTTCATTTAAATGGAAAAATTTACCAATTGAATTCATGTAACCCTCCAGATGTGGTAATGTTCGTATTTTAAAGAAAAAGAAGCTTTAAAATGATTTACTTGTGTTCTTAGTCATCTAAAAGCGAATCTTCAACTAAAATTATATCTAAAATATTAACCATTTCAAGAATAATAGTCAAAATTATTCGATTAAACTAATCTAGAGGCAGACAATAGTACCTAAAATAGCATATTTTTGGCAGAATCCGAACATTATGGCCCGGGAAATATAATATTTTATAATTTAAATATTGACTTTGACCTTGCGTTAATTGATATCTTGAAGCTAGGAGGTGAAAGTAATGCAAGAAAAATATTCAATTGGTGAAGTAGCTGCGATGCTGGAAGTAAGTACGCGTACTCTAAGATTCTATGATGAAAAAGGGCTTGTTAAGCCGGCTTATACGGAAGAGAATGGCTATCGTTTTTATGAAAAAGAACAGATAAGGCAGATAGAATTAATTTTGTTTCTAAAAGATCTTGGCTTTTCGTTGAAACAAATAAAAACGCTCATTCAAGATGAGCGCGGAAGTAAATCGCTTGAGTTGCTTTTAAAGCAGCAGTATCAAGAAAACAAACAAAAAATCAACGAATTGACTGCAAAGCAAAAACAGATAGAACATTTACAAAAAATAGGTGTTTTATCTGCCGCATTAACCAATTTTTCTGACATTACAAGTATTATGAGAAAAGAAAAGAATTTGACAGCTTTGAGAAGCAGACTCTTGGTATGGGGTGGACTCCTAACGCTATTTGAGATAGCAGGAATTGGAACTGCACTTTATTTATATCAGATGAAGATGACGACAATATTAGTAATTGAAGTCGTAGCTTTAATTGCAATAGTTTTTGCAACAGCTTGGGGATTATCAAGGTATTACTATGAACAAGTTGAATATGTTTGCCCAAATTGCGGAGATGTCTTTATTCCATCATTTTTAACTTTTAATTTATCTCCGCACACACCTAAGTTTAGAAAATTAACTTGTCCAAAATGTGGAAAGAAATCATATTGCTTAGAAATTTGTAGAGACTAGGGTAAAATGTACAAATCTAAAAATGATATTTATTAATAAATACTATGATATAATCAAGTATGAAAAAAGGAGATCCGCGGATCTCCTTATACAGCCCGCTTTAAGAGCGGTGGCTTTTAATGTTAAGATGACGAAAACGACGCTCTATAACTCGCCAAAGTTATAGGTAGAGCGGCGTTTTTATTTTTTGTGGTGGTCTATATAGGTTAGCAGAGCTAGCACAAACATACTAATTAAATTGGTAAAGTTTGTGTTTAAAGTATGAATATTAAGACTTTTGCTGGCAGATATAATTAGAAATTAAAAAGCTCGTGCGAATGCACGGGCTTTTTTGTGGGATGGAATTATTCCTCTTTGTTAATTTTAATAAAAACTAAAGTCATCGCCGCGATACTAATGATAGCAACTAAAAGGTAAGTTGGATCTAATGGATTATGCTGAAGAGCATTCCAAACGATGTAAGTAACACTAAAAATTATGCTAAGTATATAGACTAGCTTAAAAATAGTCTTACCAGTAATGATCATTTTTATTCCTCCTGTCGTTACTATAATAATTGTCAAACAGTTGAGTGGGGAAAATAAAGGTTACTTTTATACTTATATTATACTATGGGCGGCTTAATTATAGATGCTGTAAAGTATACTTTACGAAAATACGTAATTTTGTTAAGTATACTTTATAAAAATCACGCCAATAAAAAATACCGATTATCAAGATGGATGATAATCGGTATTTTTGTTAGTGAATTTTAGCTTACTTAAAATTCAAAACCCACAAGAAGATGATGAATACGACAAACAGTACCCACATCATTGGGCTGACTTCTTTACCACGCTTTGCAGAAACCATACAAATTGGGTAAGTAATCATCCCTAATGCTAAACCATCAGAAATTGAGTAGGTAAGTGGCATACCAAGTAAAATCAAAAATGCAGGAACGGCAATTTCTAACTTATTCCAGTGAATGTGAGCAGTGTTTTGTGCCATTAAAACTCCAACAATAATTAGGGCTGGAGCAGTTACTTGAGTAGTGAACACCCCAAGTAATGGACTAAAGATCATTGAAATCAGGAAGAAGATGGCAACAAAGACTGCAGTTAAACCTGAACGTCCACCAACTGCAATACCAGCACTTGATTCAACAAAGGCTCCAACAGGTGAAGTACCAAAGATAGAACCAAACATCATAGCAGTTGAATCTGCGGCTAATGCTTTACCAACACGTGGCATTTTGTTGTTCTTCATAAAGCCAGCTTGTTGAGCAAGACCAATTAAAGTACCAGCAGTATCAAAGAATGTAACAAGTAAGAAAGTTAAAACAACAACCCACATTTGCAGAGAATTAATGTCTTTAACGTGGAAAACTGCTTGACCAAAGGTAGGTGCAAGACTTGGCGCTAAAGAAATGAACTTGTGTGGTACGGCAATTTGACCAGTACAAATGCCAAAGATTGAGGCAGCAATCATTCCGATGAAAATCGCACCTGGAACGCCTAAAATCATTAAGATTACAGTAACAATTAAACCAAAAATCGTAATCCAAACAAGCGGGTTATGAAGTGATCCTAAACCAACTAAAGTAGATTTGTTAGCAACAATTAAACCACCATTTTGTAAACCTAGGAAGGCAATAAAAAGACCAATACCTGATGAAATGGCAAATTTAAGGTCTGAAGGGATAGAGTCAATGATCTTTTCTCTTAATTTAAATAAAGTAATTAAAATAAAGATAATTGATGCAACAAAAACACTGGCTAAGGCAGTTTCCCAAGATACCTTCATGCCAATACATACGGTATAGGCAAAGAAGGCGTTAATACCTAAGGCAGGTGCTTCACCAATCGGATAGTTAGCTACAATACCCATAATTGCTGTACCAAGAGCCGCAGCTAAAGCAGTTGCAGTAAATACAGCGCCAGTATTCATGCCGCTAGCACCAAGAACACTTGGGTTAACGAAGAGAATATAAGACATACTAATAAAGGTTGTTAGACCTGCAATAAATTCAGTTCTAACATTAGTTCCCAACTTTTCTAAATGAAAGTAGTTTTTGATAAAATTCATTTTGTCCTCCAGACATAATGTTCGCTTTTTAGCTTTAAATAAGCAACTTTTACAGTGTAGCATTCTGATAAATAAATGTAAACACGAATTTTAATTAAAGAAAGCGCTACAAAGAACATGGATAGTGAGCATATCGGACTTAGTGAATTATTTCATAATAGCTTTTATTTAATAAATTAATGAAATCGTCCTAAAATTAAGGTGTATAGAAACCTACTTAATGATTGGAGGAAATATCGATGACAACTTACTATAAAGGGTTCCCACAAAGTACTAGAGAAGAAAAACTACACATGGTTAACTTGGATGAACTGGAAAACGAAGCGAAATATGTAATACCAGAAGCTGCTTATTACTACATTGCTAGTGGTGCAGAAAATGAATGGACTTGGCGGAATAATACACAAGCTTTTAACCATTTTCAAATTGTGCCTCGTGCTTTAACTGGGATGCAGGATCCAGAACTGAATACTGAATTTTTAGGGATGAAGTTAAAGACACCAGTTATGATCTGTCCAATTGCCTGCCATGGTATTGCAAATGCCGAAGCCGAAATTGATACTGCTAAGGGTGCAAAAGCTGCCGGTGCTTTGTTTGGAATGAGTACCTATGCAAATAAGAGTGTTCAAGATGTGCAAAGCGCAGTAGGCGACTCCCCACGGTTTATGCAATTATATCTAAGCAAGAACTGGGACTTTAATAAAATGGTAATTGAAGAATCAGTTAAAGCCGGCTTTACCGGTTTCTTCTTAACTGTAGATGCGCTAGTTAGTGGCTATCGTGAAGCAAATTTACGGACTAACTTTACATATCCTGTTCCACTTGCTTTCTTTAATGAATGGACTGGTGGAAAAGGAGAGGGACAAAGTGTTGCTGAAATGTACGCTTCATCTGCTCAAAATATTGGGCCAGATGATATTCGTAAGATTAAGGACATTGCTGATGTGCCTGTAATTGTTAAGGGCGTTGAATGTGCTGAAGATGCGATGCTTGCAATTGGTGCTGGTGCAGATGGAATTGTAGTTTCTAATCATGGAGGCCGTGAAGTTGATGGGGCTCCTGCTACAATTGATGTTTTGCCTGAGATCGCGAAGGCTGTGAAGAGTTGTGATCGCCCCGTTCCAATTATCCTTGATGGCGGCGTTCGTCGTGGTTCACACGTCTTTAAGGCATTGGCATTAGGTGCTGACTTAGTTGGTATTGGTCGTCCATTCTTATACGGCTTAGCACTTGGTGGTGCTCAAGGTGTTCAGTCAGTTATTGAGCAATTGAATAAGGAATTGTTGATTGATATGCAATTGACTGGTTGTAAGACGATTGACGATATTAAACATGCTAAAATTGATCATCTTGACTACACTGCTGATTGGGGGATTTCTTCAACGAGTAAGAGTGTTATGAAGCCATATCCTGTTACTAAGGAAAATCAATTAACTGGTGAAGCTGCAGATGCAGTAAGTGGCGCTTCAAGACATTAGTTTAATGATGTGAGTATATGAAAAAAGCGGCCTAACGACCGCCTAAGCACTATTCTGCGCATTAAATTATAAAGCAGATAGTAACACTGTTCCTATTATGTGTTGCTTTACATGAACTTCATTTAGTTTTACATGAACTTAATGAATTACTTCATTAGTAACAAACATAATTATTGTAAGCTTACTGACTTTTGTAGTGTTGGTAAGTTTTTTTATATTAAAAATTAATTTCTTAATTTTCGCTAAAGTAGGGATTAGGAATTAAAGAGTCGCCATCTAGACTTTTAGGAAGTCTAATTCGCTTTCTATATTCAGTGGGGGTGATCTTTAGATAAGATTTAAATAATCTGAATAGGGATGAGTGATTGTCATACCCAACATATTCAGAAATTTGATCCATATTTAAATTAGTACTTTGAAGTAAATTGCAAGCAATATTTAGTTTGCGCATTTGAAGAAGCTCTTTAAATGTGTGATTAGTTTCTTTAGATATTTTATTTCCCAGGTAGTTTTTATTGTATCCAAATTTATCCGCTAACTCTCTTAGAGTAATGTCTTTAAAGTTGTCATTCATATAATTAATTACAGGATATAGGGACTTTTCATCAATTGATGAAAAGTTTATTTTTTTGCTTTTAATTAAGGCGTTTGGTGCGCAAATGAAGCTTTGTAATAAGTATTTTAATAGTTGATTATTTGATCCGTCGTTATTAAGCCCTTTGTTAATAATGTCTTCAATAATATTTTTGAAAACTAAGTCTTTATTTAAGTCTAAAACTAAGTAATTGTTATGAGAAAAATTTCGCTTAGTACAGTTGATTAAAAAAGATACGAGGAGATTATTTTTATCATGGAGGTTACTAGTTAAATCATTAATTTCGTAATCATCTCTAATTAAAATATTAACTAAGATGTCTTGCCTTCGCGCATAGTTAATTCTTTGCTGAATTTCACGATCCATGATAATTAGATTGCCCGGCGTTAAAGTAATTAATTTATCGTCAATGTATTGAATACTACGGCCTTGATAGCAATAATTCATTTCGATAAATTTATGTTTATGAGCCGGAATATAAGAAAAACGATTAGATTGGGTAACTGCAATTCTGCCTTGATCAAAAAAGTGCCAAAAAGGCATTCGTGCAATTGAATCTTCAATGTTCTCTGGACTTGTTGGAACATCTTGAACATTTTTACCATTGTTATTAATTTGTTCTTGTTCAATAGGAGTAACTTGAAAAAGCTGCTTTTGTATTGAAGAAGTAATCATTTTTACCTCACCTTTTGTCTATATAATCTGTACTTTTGCAACCAATCTAATACTATCACAATACTGAAAGCGATTACAATATGATCCATAATTATTAGTGAAATGAGCGAGGAGGAAAAATTATGGACGCTTCGGTAGAAAATAACTTAGTAAAAAAATATCAACCATTAGCTATTGCAGCAGGCTTGGGATCAGTATTAGGGTCTGGAATAATAGTTGGAATGTCCGCAACTATTACTGTTTGGCAAGTTGGATTACATATGACAAATAATCAAGTAGGGGTTATATCAGGTGCATTGACTTTTGCAATTGCAATTGGATCGTTATTAGCAGGACAAATAACTAAAATATTTGGACTAGCAAAATCATTTAATTGGATGGATTTTATTTACGCTGTCGGTGCTTTGATTTGCGTGTTTGCACCTAACTATTTCACTCTATTGGTTGGAGCAATAGTAGCTGGTTTTGCATCAGGAGCAGATTTACCTATTAGTTTGACTATGATTTCTCATGATGCTCCTGATGATAAAACATCGTCGAAATTAGTTGCGTCTACACAAATCTTTTGGCAAATTGGTGTATTCGCATCTTATGGTGCAGCATTTATTGTTTCGAAAATGGCTGGAGATTCTGGAGCTAGAGTCGTATTTGGATGCTTAACTGCATTAGCCTTATTTATTTGGGTCTGGCGTACATTTTCTAAAAAGTTTAAGGAATTCCATGAAAAAGGAAATAAACGTCAATTAGAAAATAGTAGTAAATCTGGAGAAAAAGTATCAGTTACTAAAGTATTATTTGGTGAGAATAAATCAAAATATCTTCCAATATTTATTTGTATTATGATGTTCTACATTTGTTGGAACTTATTAGCAAATACTTTCGGTCAATTTCAAACATTTATGTTAGTTCAAGCGCATGCTTCTCAAAGCTTTGCTACAGGAGCTGGATTAGTATTGAACTTTATTTCATTATTCGCAACAATGGCATTTGCCAAGGCTGCAGGTAGTAAATATAGAAATGTATATTTTGTAATCGGAATGGCAATTCAATTTATAGCTATGTTTTCATTAGCAATTCTAAGTCATGCTTTATGGCCAATCGTAATTGCTATTGGTGTGATGAGTATCGGTAGCAACATTGCTGGTGAAGCAATTTATAAAGTTTGGACGCAAGAAGCATTTCCAATTGAGACTAGATCAGCAATTCAAGGATTTATTGGTGGATTTTCAAGATTCTTATGTGGTGTATTTGCGTTTGTAACACCAGCATTGGTTGTTCAAAGTGTCATTAAAAAAACAATGTTTGGATTTTCAGGGATGATCCTTGTAGCATTTGTTTTTGGTCTAATAATGATCAAATTAGAAAAGAAATATAATATTCGGCAAGATCAAAAGTAATAGGAGTAATTAAAATGGCTTTTAAGTTTCAAGTTCATTCTGATATTGAATTTAATCATAATCGTGATTTTTTAGAAAAAGCAGATAAATATAAACCAAAATTACATCAACAAATAGTAAATGGAAAAAGATTAGTTAAAGTAATAAAGGATTCCGCTAAATTAGAAAATACTGGTGTTAAGAAAGTAGCAGACATCTCTAATCTTAAAAATATGGGCATGACACGTGACGATAAAATAGTTATTGATTTTGGTCAACATTGTGTAGGTCAGTTTTCAATTCATATTGAACATCAAGGGTCTCCAATGGATGCTCCGTTAGCTTTTAAAATAAAGTTTGCTGAAATGCCAAATGAATTTAATTATAAGTCAGAAGACTACCATGGCTGGCTAAGTAAGTCATGGATTCAAGAAGAAATGATTCATGTTGATAAATTACCAGTAGATCTAAAATTACCACGTCGCTATAGTTTCCGATATGTAGAAATTAGCGTTATAGATACTTCTCCAAAATGGAAAGCGTATTTTTCAAAACCACAAGTTCTAACACAGAGTGCAGTTGATACAGAAAACTTTAAACAGCCCCAAATTCAGGATCTAGAGCTTAAAAAGATATATCAAGTTGGTCTTAATACGTTACATGATTGTATGCAAGATGTTTTTGAAGATGGTCCAAAGCGCGATAGAAGATTATGGCTTGGAGATCTTAGACTGCAAGCCCTAGCTAACTATGCTTCTTTTGATAATACTGATTTAGTTAAGCGATGCTTGTACTTGTTTGGTGCTATGACAACAAAAGACGGTCGCATTTCTGCAAATGTATTTACTAATCCAGATTATGTTCCAGATGACACATTTATGTATGATTATAGCTTATTCTTTATCTCAACTTTATATGATCTAGAGAAACATGAATATGACGCAGAAATATTGCAAGATCTATATCCTATTGCAAAAATGCAATGGAAATATATGCAACGATTTATTAAGCCAAATGGTGAAGTAATTCCAGATGAAGATTACGTAACATTTGTTGATTGGTCAACAGAATTTGATAAGACAACTTCTGCACAGGCAATTACAATTTATGCATTAAAGCAGTTAATAGAACTAGCTCAAATGATTGGTGATTCGGATAAATCAGAGTTGGAAGAACAATTATCAAAACTTACTGAATATGCCAAAAATAATTTATTTGATTCAAATAAACAGTTATTTGTTTCTGGGAAAGATAAAGAAATAAATATTGCTAGTCAAGTCTGGATGGTTTTAGCGCATGTAATGGATGATGAAACTAATAATAAGATTATGACAAAAACAGTTAAGAAACTATTTCCAATTAAAGGGATAGCAACACCATATATGTATCATCATGTAGATCAGGCCTTATTTGAAGCGGGGATGCAAGACGAAGCTATTGATTTAATGAAATCATATTGGGGCAAAATGGTTAACTTAGGTGCAGATACTTATTGGGAAGCATTTGAACCAGAAAATCCAGATTATTCCCCTTACGGTAGTCCCATTGTAAATAGTTTCTGTCATGCATGGAGCTGTACGCCGATTTGGTTATTGAAAAAATTTGTTGCATAAAAGAAAGAAGCTGATTAATATGGCAAAAGTCATAAGTAAGTTTCATTCATGGTTAATTATTGTAGCGTTATTATCATTAAATATTGTTGAGCAAGCTGCTAGTGTAATTAATGCTACAATTCCAGGAATGGCAAAGTCTTTCCCAAATGAAGCTTTAGTAAATATCGAATTAGTAACCACGGTAGTTTCAATTTTTGTAACGATTTTTGTTCTGGTAAGTGGAGTAATTGTTAAATGGATAGGGCAAAAGAGAACGGCAATTTTAGGTTTATTAATTGCATCAGTAAGTTCTATTATTCCAGCAATTATTAATAACTTCACTGCTATCCTAATTTCACGGGCAATCCTAGGAATAGGTATTGGCTTGGCTAATCCTCTTGCAATAAGCTTAATAGGTGTTTTCTTTTATGGCGATCAACGTGCAAAATTAATGGGATGGAGAAGTGCCATTGCTGGGATAGGTACAGCAGCAATGACGTTTGTTGCTGGACAGTTACTTGTATTTAGTTGGCATGCTGCATATTGGGTGTACCTACTGTTTATTCCAACTTTAGTTTTGTTTATTTTCGTTGTGCCTGATCCAGAAAAATCTGGAGCATTGCAGCGTCAAGAAGTCGAACAAGAAAAAGAAATGGCTGAAGCCGCAAAACAAGGCAATGAAGTAAAGAAGAATCCTATTGGATTAATAATCTTGTTGACTCTTTTAACATTCTTTACACTAGTTTCTATGATGGTTTTTGCTGTTAAATTGCCAACATATTTCGTTCAATCTCATATTGGAACTCCAACAGATGCAAGTAATGTTTGGAGTGCAGTCAATTTAGCAACAGTTGTTGGTGGCTTCTTATTTGGCCCCATTTATAAGAAATTAGGTAAATATGTTTTGCCTTTAGGTTTGCTAAGTGCTGGTATTTGTGTAGGTATTATTCCATTTGTTTCGTCTTTATGGCTAGTATATGCAGTTTCGATGATAGAGGGGATTGCTGGTTCATTGATTATTCCATACATTTTTAACCGTATTAGTGAAGTATCAAGTGCCAAGAAAGCACCATTATTTACATCTATTGCATTAGTGGGCTCTAATTTAGGTTCTTTTATGGCCCCATATGCTGGAGAGGTGCTTGGTATGGGAACAAATGCAGGCCTAGCAATTATGAACGCAGGAATAATAAATATTATTTTAGCAATTGCATCTATAGCTGTAATTTTTATGTTAAAAAAAGCAAATGTAGCTAAAAGGATTTAATGTAAAAATGAAAACAGAAAATTATTTATGTATTGACATAGGTGGAACCAATATAAAATATGCAATTTTGAATAATGCAGGAAACATTATTCAAAATGACAAGATAAAAAGTATTCATAATAAAAAAGGATTTTTAAATCAAATAGATAAAATAATTGATCAGTTTAAAGGATTAAAAGGAATTGCATTTTGTGCTCCTGGCAAAGTACAAGATAATACTATTTACTTTGGTGGTTCTCTTCCGTTTTTAGATGGGATTAATTTTAACAATCGATACAATGAGTTGAAAGTTCCAATCGCTGTCATCAACGATGGGAAGGCAAGTGTACTGGCAGAAAATTGGCTTGGTAGCTTAAAAGATTTAGATAATTGTGCAGCAATAACGTTAGGAACCGGTCTTGGTGGGGGAATTATTGTTAATGGTCGTCTACTTTCAGGTGTGCATGCCCAAGCTGGTGAAGTAAGTTTTATGAAGCTCACTGATCAAAAATACGATGATAAAATAGCAGGATTACAGTATTCTGCTGTTCAAATGATAAAAGCAATTAACAAGAATACTAACAACGATAGTGAAGATGGTCTTAGAGCATTTGAATTAATTAATAAAAATGATTCCGATACTGTAAAAATTTTTAATCAATTTTGCTATGGCATAGCTACTGTGATTCTTAATATTCAAACTGTCGTGGATTTAGAAAGATATGCTATTGGTGGTGGGATCTCTGCTCAACCGATTTTGATAGAAGGAATAAATAAAGCATATCAGCAATTGATTGATAATAATCCAATTATTTCTAAGATGCTTACTAAACCAGAAATAGTGAGTGCAAAGTTTAAAAATAATGCTAATTTGTTTGGTGCATTATATAATTTATTGCTTACAGAAAATCATGAAACTTTGTAAAATGAAAATATATGAATAAACTGCGATCCAACATGGACCGCAGTTTTTATTTGTAATAAAAAATATTTAATGAAATCGCTTTACAAAATGGAACGTTCCAACTATACTTTAAATATAAAAGCGGTTTCAAAAAATGATGTAAAAGAAAGGGAGATATTTTTATGCCAGTTATTGAAGCTAGAATAGATCAAAGATTAATTCATGGAATTGTAGTTAACCAATGGAATTCACGATTAAATCCTAAAAGATTTATGGTAGTAGATGATGTTGTCAGTCATCAACCAGAAATCAAAGATTCAATGAAATTAGCTAAACCTGCTGGTACAGGAATGAGTATTATTGATTTTGATAAAGCCTCTACTAATTTTAAAAATGGAAAATATGATAATCAAAAAGTTTTTTTAATTGTTAAAGAACCCTCGATGATTCTTAAGTTAATGGATGCAGGTGTTGAAATTCCAAAACTAAATTTAGGTATTATTTTTGCGGAAGATGGAAGAACAAATATTAGTAAATTTATTAATTTAAATAAGGCAGAAGTGGATGATCTGAAAGAAATTGAATCTAGAGGAGTCCCAATTCGAATTCAATACATTCCTGATGATACACCAGTTGATTTTAATAAGGCGATTGAGGGACACGACTTTAAGTAAAGGAGAAAAATGATGTCACTTGAGATTATCCAGAATATCTTAATTATTCTGTTAGCAGGTTATTTAGTTATTGATAACCTTGGTATTACGATCATTAATACTTGGGCTGTTACTACGGGGCTGTGTGCAGGTCTCATAATGGGAGATCTTAAAACTGGCTTACTTATAGGTGGAACGTTCCAATTAATGCCCTTAGGTGTTGCCGGATTAGGTGGAGCTTCTGTTCCAGATTACAGTTTAGCTACTTTAGTTGGAACATTTTTAGCAGTTCGAACTGGATCTGGGTTATCTACTGCTATTGCAGTGGGATTGCCGGTAGGTCTTTTGGCCATTAATTTAGATGTTCTTGTTAAGATTTTAAACAACTTTGTAGCTCATAAAATGCAAACCTTATTGCATCAACATAAGTTTAGAGAAATGCGTTTAGTGGGCTTGGCTGGACCAGCAATGTTTGCATTTAAAAACATGCTAGTTATGTTTATTATTGTGGTTTTAGGACCAAACGCTGTAAAAGCAGTTCTTAAAGTCGTTCCGACTTGGGTTACAACAGGATTAAATGTTGCTGGGGGAATGTTACCCGTTCTAGGTATTGCTCTTTTGATGCATTACATGCCAGTTAAGAAATATATTTGGGCTGTAATGGCAGGATACGTCTTAAGTGCATATTTGAAGCTTCCAATTATTGGTGTTTCTATTTTAGGGGCTGCAGCTGCAATTGTTGTATTTAGAAATGGTATTAAAGATTCCGAACAAAAGAAACAACAAGCACAGGCAATTGCTAGCTCTAATGTAAATAATGGTTCAGTTGAAGAAGAGGATGATACTTATGACGAATAATGAAGAACCCAAAAAAGAAAAAATCACGTGGAAGGATAGACATCATGCAATATTAAGATGGATGTGTATGGGCTCAGCGCTATTTAACTATGAAACGCAACAAGGTCCGTCGGTTGCATGGTCATTGTCTAAGTTAGAAAGAAAAATCTATCCAAATGATGACGAGTACATTGAGGCTATGGATAACCACTTTCAATACTTTAATACAACAACAGCAATGGCAAATATTATCCTTGGCGCGACTGATGCAATGGAAGAAAAAGATGGCATCAAATCAAAAGATGCCGTTCAAGCTTTAAAGACATCCTTAATGGGACCATTTGCTGGAGTAGGAGATACCATTATTTGGATCCTTCTACCAACAGTGATGGGGTCTATTGCCGGGTATATGGCATTACAAGGAAACCCTATTGGTGCCATTATCTGGATTCTAATTGGCATGTTACTATTTTGGATTAGAATTAAACTTTTTGATTTAGGTTATAATTCTGGAGTGAAATTAGTTACTGAACTTGGTGACAAACTAACTCTGTTTACTGATGCAGTATCGGTAATGGGCCTAACAGTAGTAGGTACGTTGGCTGCAACAGTAGTCAAAGTATATACTCCTTTAAAATTTACGACTGGGAAAGTAACTATGTCTCTGCAAACAGGAATTTTTGACAAAATTATGCCTGCGCTTTTACCAGTTCTTTTAACCTATATGGTTTATAAGATGTTAGATAAAAAGTTTTGGACGCCAACTAAAATAATTTTATTGCTAATTGTAATTTCCTTAGTAGGTGCCTTTTTTGGAATTTTAGGTGTCGCACCAACTAAGTAGGAGAGAGATATGAAAAGATTAATTGTTATTGCTTCACATAATCATATGGCTTCGGGGGTGCAAAGTACTCTTGAATTTATTGCTGGTAAGCAAAAAAATGTAAAAGCAATAGATGCATATACTGATGGTAAAGCTATTGAAGATACTGTTAAGGAATTGTTTGATAGTATAGATGAAAATACAGAAGTGGTAGTATTTACAGATATGATGGCTGGATCAGTAAATCAAAAATTCTTCCCATATCGTACAAGACCACATACTCATATAATTACTGGAATGAATTTACCAGCTGTTTTGGCCGTAGCGATGGAGAGTACTGACGAATATATTAGCATCGATACAATTCATAAAATTATAAATGAATCTAGACAAGCATTGCAGTACGTTAATGAGTTCTCTTCGGATGACGATGAGGAGGACGAATAATGAACAAGATTGTAAAAGGAAAAAACTATAGATTCACAGTTATTACCGATTACCTATTAAGAATTGAAGAGGATCCTGAAGGAGAGTTTGAAGATAGACCCACAGTTTCAATTCTTAACAGAAATTTTGCTAGCGTTCATGCTAAAGTTATTGAAAATAATAATGGTCACCTAGTTGAAATAATTACACCAGGTTTTCATCTTTATTATGATGGAGGTAAATTCTCGCCAGATACTCTATATGTAGATGTAAAAAAGGCATATTCGCTGTATCAAAATCGTTGGTATTTCGGTACTGAAAATGATGGTCGCCATAAGAATTTGAAAGGAACAGCAAGAACCCTTGATCATGGAGATGGTGCCGTTCCTTTAGAAGATGGCATTATGTCTAAGGATGGTTTTAGTTATCTAGATGATTCGAAAAACTTTATTTTTAATAAAGCAGAAGATGAGTTTATCCCACGAGATCATAAAGTTATTGACGGTTATCTGTTTGCATATGGTAGAGAATATCAGAAGGAATTAAAGGATTTCTATAAATTGACTGGTCCAACACCGTTAATTCCAAGGTATGCTCTTGGAAATTGGTGGAGTAGATTTTATCCTTATACTCAAGCTGAATATAAAAAGTTAATGGAAAAGTTTGATGAAAAGCAGATTCCAATTAACGTGTCTGTATTGGATATGGATTGGCATAAGAATGCATCCCAGGTTCCGCAAAAATATGGTTCTGCATGGACAGGATATTCTTGGAATAAAGATCTATTTCCAGAACCAGATAAATTATTAAAATGGTTACATGATGATGGAAAAAAAGTTTCTTTAAATGATCATCCAGCTTCCGGTATTAGGGCGTTTGAAGATTGTTATAAAAAAGTAGCTGAGGATTTGCATTTAAATACTAAAGAAGAAGAACCAGCTACATTTGATTTAAGTAATTCCAGATTTAGAAAGGCATACTTTGACGATGTACACCGCTCCCTTGAGAATCAAGGCGTAGATCTTTGGTGGCTAGATTGGCAACAAGGTAAAGCAAAAACAAGCGATCAATTAGATCCTTTATGGCTTTTAAATCATTATGTTTATGAAGATAGTAATAAGACAACAAGTGGGGATGGCTTAATTTTAAGCCGTTATGCTGGTCCTGGTTCACATAGGTATCCATTAGGCTTTTCAGGGGATACAGTAATAAGTTGGGACTCATTAGATTTTCAACCATATTTTACTATAACTGCTGCAAATATCGGTTATACTTGGTGGAGCCATGATATTGGTGGACATATGCATGGTACTTTCGATGGCGAATTAGCTACAAGATGGTTGCAATTTGGAGTGTTTAGTCCCATTAATAGATTGCACTCATCAAACAATTTATTCTCAGGTAAAGAACCTTGGAACTATAGAATAGATTATGAAAAAACACAAGAAAAATTCTTAAGATTAAGGGATAAGTTCATACCATATATTGATACGGCTAACTATCATACTCATGCTGATGGAGTACCAATAGTAAAGCCTTTGTACTATGATTATCCTAATGAAGATCAGGCGTATGCTCGTAAAAATGAATATATTTTTGGTAATGAAATATTGATTTCACCAATTACGAAGCCTCATGATCATTCTACACAAATGGGTCACACTAAGACTTGGTTGCCAGAGGGAGACTGGATAGATTACTTTACTCATTTACCATATAAGGGTGATACCGTAATTAATACTTATAGATCGGTAGAAAATATGCCTGTTTTTGTAAAAAGAGGAGCAATTATCATTACTAATCCTGAATATATGAAAAATATCGAAATTTTACCACATAATTTAGAAGTAGAAATATTTGCAGGAAAAAATGGTAAATATGAACTTATTGAGCATAGTAGTGATAAAATAGCTAAGACAACATTTACTTGGGATGATAAGGCTGAAAAGCTTGAATGGAGAGTTGAAGATCCAGCTAATATTATTCCGAGAGATAGAAAAATCAGTAAAGTGATCTATAAACCAAATGAAACTAAAGTGATTGACGAGATGAGGGGTCGATTGCAAAAAGCTCATATTAGTTTCGATTTAAAACAGCAAATATTTGATGAATTTAATTCTTCTAGTTACAATTATGCTCACTTTACTAATATGCTGGATACACTTAAAGATGAAAACTTACGAAGTAGTCTAAATGAATTAGCTTATATTAGAGAGTCTGATTAAATCATGAAAGTTAGGAAACCAACTATGAATGATGTTGCCCAACTCGCTGGAGTTGGACGAGGCACGGTTTCAAATTATATAAATGGATTACATGTTCAAGATGAAAATAAACAAAAGATAAAAAAAGCAATTAAGGAATTAAATTATGTTCCTAATTTACAAGCACGTGCACTTAAAACTGCTCAAAATTCATATGTAGTTTTTATTGTGCCTAATAGTTGGACTCCATTCTTTTCTGAATTAGTTTTTAAAATGCAGAATGAATTAAATAGAAATGGTTTCAAAATGATTTTAGCTAATTCTCATGGTAATCCAAAGGAAGAACAAGATATTCTAAATATGGCTGCTTTAAATCAAGTCTCTGGTGTAATTACAACGTCATATTCAGATATTTATAATGTAATGAATTTTAGCAAAACAATTAATTTGGTTTCGATTGAAAGGTATGTTTCGGAAAAAGTTCCTTTAATTTCTAGCGATAATTACGCTGGTGGTGAACTTGCTGCAAAGAAACTAATAGAGCTTAAAAAATCTCGTTTTCTTGTATTAGGAAGGGAACATGGGCACAAAGATGTTACTTTAGTGCGTACAAAAGCATTTAAGGATTATATGGAGTCTAAAAAACTTCCAGTAGATATTTTTGAAGCAACCCTTTCTCCTTCGTTTCATAATGAATACTATAAATATTTAGTTGCGCACTATTCTAACGGACAAGTGCCATTTGATGGGATTTTTGCTACAACTGATGAATATGGAATTATTGCACAGGAAGTGTTAAATACTATTAATCCTGAATTATTAAAGAAAGTAAAGATTATCGGTTTTGACGGCGCAAAGGCTTCAAAATACATGCCGACACCAATAGCTTCTATTAGACAACCGGTAGATGATATTGTGAAGTTTAGCGTGAAAGTGCTAATCAAGATGATACATAACGAACAAATACCGCTTAATTATAAAAAAATTTTACCAGTAAGTTATCAAGAAAAAGAAAAGGCTTTTTAGCATCTATATAATATAAAATAAAACTGCGATCCAATACGGATCGCAGTTTTTACTTTATTTAACTAAATTTGGTTTCCAATTTTTGTCAAGTTTGCCCATTTCTTTAAGCTTAGCAACGATTTGCTTTAAGACTTCTTGACGATCCTCTTCACTTGCCATGAAGTCAAATTTATCACCATCAATAGTCATCTTTGGTGAATAATCATACTTCTCATACCAAGGCTTGTAATAGCGAAGCAAACGCTTGTAGTAGTCTTCTAGAGTTGGGTCATAACTTAATTGCTCGTAGTTACGACCACGTTTTTGAATACGTTTAAGCATTGTGTCATATGATACATCAATATGAACAAGAAGATCTGGATTCTTCTTAGGCATCCGATCTAACTCACTCATCATATTGTGTAGAAGTTCGTAATAAGTATCTACTTCTTCTTTAGTAGCACGGCCAATATCGGCATTCATTTGAAAGAAAAGTGCATCTTCGTAAATAGAACGGTCGAGTACGTTATTATCATCAGTTAATGCTGACTTGATACTTTGGAAGCGAGTATTCAAGAAATAAACTTGCAATAAAAATGCGTACTTCTTAGGGTTTTCGTAGAATAATGGCAAAACAGGATTGTCATCTACACTTTCATAAAAGGGATTAGTGCCCAAATACTTAGATAGAATACCTGTTAGACTGGATTTTCCGGCTCCAATGGGCCCACTTAATACAATAACTGTCATCACGTTCCTTCTATTCGTTAGCTAGTTTAGATTACCTAGATCAGTAAGCTTTTGATCAATTGTGTTGATAACTTCTTTTCGTGCATCTTCGTCTGCAACAAAGTCATATTTATCGCCATCAATCATCATCTTAGGGGATGCATTATATTTTTCATACCAAGGCTCGTAATAAGACAAAAGTCGAGCATAGTAGTCTTTTAAGCCTGGATCAGTTGATAATTGTTCAAATGTACGACCGCGCTTTTGAATGCGGTGAAGCATGGTATCAAGAGATACATGAATATAAATTAACAAATCAGGTTTCTTACTTGGGTTGCCTGGAGCTTGTTCCATCATATTCTCAAGTAAACTATCGTAGATCTTGAATTCAGTAGGGTCTGCGATTCCACTATCGACATTCATTTTGAAAAATAAGGCATCTTCATAAATTGAACGATCAGACACACTGTTATGATCGCGAATAGCTTGGTTAATTTGTGCCAAGCGGTGGTTTAGAAGATAGGTATTTAAGAGAAAAGTGTAATGTGCCATGTCTTTATAATAAAGTGGCAAAATTGGATTATTATCTACACCTTCATAAAATGCTTGGGTGCCTAAATGCTCTGCAAGAAGACTGGTTAAACTGGATTTTCCGGCTCCAATAGGCCCGCTCAATACAATAACTGTCATCACGTTCTTTCTACAAGATATAGTTTGCTTTAATAGTGTAATTCAATATCTGGTATGAAAACAAGTGGTTTTTTAATTTGCTATAAAAGAAAAAAGTCAAGAGAACACATCAAAAAAATACAAAAAGAAAAGACGAACTAATCTAAAAAGATTAATTCGCCAAAGTAAACAGTCTTAAATGAGGATTATTTTCTGTATTTTGGATCAAGCTTTGCTGCAGCTACTTCATCACAAATAACTGTTACATCTGGGTGATCTTGCAAAATGGATGCAGGAACTTCTTCAGTAACTGGACCTTCAACTAATGCTTTAACTGCATCTTGCTTTGATTCGCCAAAGGCTAGTAAAACAATCTTCTTACTTTGCATAATTGACTTAATTCCCATACAAATAGCTTGGCGAGGAACTTCGTCTTCATTGTCAAAGAAGCGTGAATTTGCCTTAATAGTACTTTCAGTTAATTGAACTTTGTGAGTTAAGCTGTCAAATGGAGTACCTGGTTCGTTAAAGGCAATGTGTCCGTTTCTACCAATACCTAAAATTTGGATGTCAATTGGGTTAGCAGCAATAATGTCGTTATAACGGTCAACTTCTTCATCGATATCTTTTGCCATTCCATTTGGAATATATGAATGCTTGAAAGGCTTCTTATCGAATAAGTGTTTTTGCATGAAGTAGTGGTAGCTTTGATCATTATCTGGTTTTAAGCCATAGTATTCATCTAAGTTAATACTTGTCATGTCAGAGAAGTCTAAGTCGCTGTCGCACATATCGTCATACATTGGAATTGGGGAAGAGCCAGTTGCAAGGCCTAAAACTTTGTCGCCGTTTTCCATTCCCTTTTTAATAATTTCAAATGCCTTAGTGCCGCCTTCAATATTATCTTTAGTTACGATGATTTTCATAATTATGTGTACCTCCTCATTCATTGGTCTAGTCCATTATAAAATATAAAATTGGTCTAGTCAACTTAAACCGCTAACATTTTTAAATTTGTTTTTTTCTGCGGTAAAATTTAGGTGAGGTGAGAAGAGATGGAGAAGAGTTTTCAAGAAAATAACTTGTCAGGCTTAGGCATGGGAACTTGGGGAATTAGCGAAGACGCTTCTAAGAAAAAAGACGAAATAGCTGCACTTCGCTATGGTTTAGATAATGGAATTAAAGTAATTGATACTGCAGAAATGTATGGTGAAGGAAAAAGTGAAAAATTAATTGGCGAAGCAATTCAAGGTTATGATCGCAGTCAAATCTTTTTGATCTCAAAATTTTATCCGTATCATGCTTCTCCAGAATTAGAACGTCAGAGCTTAGAAAATAGCTTAAAACGACTAAAAACTGATTATTTAGACTTGTATTTGCTTCATTGGCGTGGCGATAAGCGTTTATCTGAAACAGTACGCGGACTAAAAGAATTACAAAATGAAGGCTTAATTCGCCACTGGGGTGTATCTAACTTTGATGTAGCTGACCTAGAAGAATTGTTTAGTGTCCCAGGCGGCAAGGATTGTTTTGCCAATGAAGATTTGTATAATCTTTCTGAACGCGGGGTAGAATATGATGTTTTACCTTGGCAAAAAAAGCATGGCGTTGGTTTTATTGGGTATTCTCCATTTAACTCAGGTAAGGGCGATTCGATTAGGATTACTAATAATCTTAAAATAGTAGCTCGTGCGCACAATGTAACTCCGCACCAAATTATGTTAGCTTGGACTTTAAGACATGGTAATGTTTTATCGATTCCTAAAGCGGGAACGGTTAAGCATATGAAGGAGAATATTGCTGCTCAAGATATCAAATTAACATCAGACGAAATAAAATTAATAGATAATGACTTCCCGCAGCCGACTGAAAAGACGCCACTTGCGATGATATAGTTTGGAAATATTTGTAAAATAAAAAAGATTGATTAGCCAGCGTTTTAGTAACGTGGCTAATCAATCTTTTTGCTTTAAGAATTATTTTTTTACGGTTTTATTTATATATCTTGATCAATTTTTCAAGATCTTTGTTGGAAATTAATTTTAAATTCTTAACAAAATCCGCTGCTTGCTCTAAAGTACTACCATTATCCATTTGATTTTCGAGAATAATTTTGGCAGAATCGACTTTTCCTTGTTCAACGCCATGTCTCATTCCTTGCTCATATCCTGCTTTTCCAGCAGCCTGTTCACGTTCTAGCATTCTTGTTTCGTAAAGCATGATCTTTTCCCTCGTTTCTGGATCTTCGTTAATTTCTTTAATTCTTCTTTGCGCGTAATCAAAGTGCTTATTTAAATTTACAGGTTCATTGTTCATTAATTTAGCCAAGGCTTTTAAGTCTTCACTCTGCCCTTCAGCTGAAACTTGTGAATTAATAATAATCTTAGTTACGCCATCCTGCAATTGTTTTGACCTATCTTGATCAGAATAAGTATGATAAGATTCGTAAAATTTATCATCTTTCTTTGGTTTAAAGCTACAGAGAAAAATAATAAAGGCGTCTTTCAAATTTCGATAAGTCTTACCCTTATTTAAAGTATAGCGTAAATCAAGTCTTGAAAGATAGTAACGCATGCGTCTACCGATATCATCTTGATCCGTTGTTTGCATTTCGATGTTAAACACGCGTCCTTCATGATCTGTAACCAAAACATCAAGTCTAACTTCTTTAGCTTCGTTCTTACGCTCAGAATTATTAATCTCAACTTGCTTATCTAACCAATCAATCTTCTTGATCTTTAGATCCGGAATAATAATTTCAAGCAAATACTTGCAGAATTTCTTATTTTCCATCACCATCCCAAACACTTTATCTTCCGTGAACCCAAACCAGGGTTCAATCTTTTTTACCATATGAGTAAATCCTCTCTAAAAATATTTGAGGAAGTAATCCCATATGTTTATTACGCAAACTAAATTTATTTTTCCTAGATAAAATTTGTTTTTATTTATACGCAGTATAAGCGAAGTAAGCAGCTTGAATGAGGGCTAAAACGGCAATGCCCAAACGAATGATCTTAACTGGAATATGGCGCATGATACGTGGTCCAAAGTAACTACCGATCAACGCTCCGATTGCCAAAGGAATAGCAGCGCTCCAGTAAATTTTTTCGGTAAACATATAGATAATTAGCGCAACTAAATTGGAGAGTGCGCCAATAATATTTTTCATAGCATTAACAGTTAAAAAGGCATCATCACTAATTGCGTTCAAGATAACTAACATTAAAACGCCGCTCGCAGCGCCGAAGTACCCAGCATAAGCTCCAGCAATCAATAAGCATAAAAGTGATAGAGCTTGAACTAAGCGATTAGGATGATCACTTTCATTTCCAAGATGAATTTCTCCACTGAATAAAATCATTAAGCCGGAAAAAGCGATACAGAAGGGAACGATCTTCTCAAATATTTTCCCGGGAAATTGAATTAAAAGCATACAGCCTAAAGCTGATCCGATAATTGTAAAAATTGAATAGAAACTAACTTGTTTCCAGTGACCCTTTAGTTCTTTAAGCGAAGATGCAGTTGATCCAACGCCAGTCCAGATTAAGGCTGCATCATTAGTAGTATTTGCATAAACTGGGGGAATACCAACTGAAAGGAGGACTGGATAAGTGGCAAGGGATGCCATACTTGCAATTGTTGAGAGAAGGCCACCTAAAATCCCACCAAAAATCAGATAAATGAATAAGAAAAAAGGACTCATAATTTCACCTCACATTGTAAATTGATATATTGCAATGGTAGGTATTATAAGCCCCTTCTGTTTAGCTAGCAAGCTACTTATTTAAAACTTCTGCGACATTTCCATTTTTTGTCTCTAACAAACTTTTTGCTTGATTGAGACTGCAGTTAGTTTTAAGCATTACGATTGCTAAGCCAACATCATTATTAGCCTCTTTAAGAGTATCTTTAGCTTTCTGGGTAGATGCACCAGTAGTAGTGTGAATAATGCGACAGGCACGATCAATTAGCTTAGAATTAGTAGGTTTAACATCAATCATGACGTTTTCGTAGACTTTTCCTTGTTTTATCATGACACCAGTAGAAATCATGTTCAAAATCATCTTTTGAGCAGTTCCGGCTTTCATCCTAGTTGAACCGGTAATCGCTTCAGGTCCAACAACAGCTTCGATAGCTATATCGGCGTGATGGCCTATCTTAGAATCTTTAACACAGGCAATGGAAATAGTTAGAGCACCTGTCGCTTTAGCATAGTCAAGACCGCCAATTACATATGGAGTGCGGCCACTGGCGGCAAGCCCTAAAACGATATCGTTTTTATTTAGTTTAAGATCTTTTAAATCTCTTTTTGCTAGATCTTGTGAATCTTCAGCACCTTCGACAGCAACATACATCGCACCTTTACCGCCAGCAATTAATCCGATTGCGCGTTCTGGTTTGATACCATAGGTAGGAACTAATTCGGCAGCATCTAAAACGCCAAGACGGCCGCTTGTTCCAGCACCGATATAGATTAAACGTCCACCTTTGCTATAGCGCTTAGCTGCTTCATCTATTGCCCGGGCAATTTTATCATCTTGAGTTCCCACTGCTACAGCGACTTTTTGGTCTTCTTGATTAATAGTTTTGACCATGTCGATAGTTGACATGGAATCAATGTGCATAGTCGCGGGGTTTCGTTGCTCCGTAGTTAAGTTTTTAATTTCCATTGTAAATACTTCTTTCTAGTGTGTAAGTATTTTTCCGATCTTTTGCATCATACTTAAAATATTCTCATAATCTTTTTGACTTTGATAATTGGTTAATACGCAGCAGTCAATCACATCAGTGTTTGCTCTAAATCGTGCTATATCATGCTGTTCATGCAATAGTTCGCCAGTTTTATTAAAGACTTCATACTTAGGATTGCTATAAGCTACTAATTTATTTCTTACTTCTTGGTGCTTTAAGGCATCGAGAACCACATGGTTAACTTCGTTATTGCCTGCAAGTAGTTTTTCAAAAACGTCCATCATAGAATTTGATGTACAAGTATTTTCTTTATCACTTTTTTTCATTAAAAATCGACTTAAAGAAATATTTTGAAAATTTTGCTGTAAATAATCATTAATTGTATTGATGTTGTAATAATTCAATAAGGCGTTAGTAGCTGTATTATCAGAAACAGATAACATTAGGTCTAATAAATCGCTAATCTTCCATGACTTAATGCTTAGTCTATTGATAATGCCGGCTCCTTCAACAATATCATTACTAGATAGGGTAAGAGTATTGGTGATTGTGCCAGGCTTTTTTTCCTGAATATAAAGAGCAATCCCTAATTTTATTAATGAGGCTGACTTAAAAATCACATTAGCGTTTGAATTTTCAAAGATCGTATGATTATTTTTACGAATAGTAATTGCTGTTTTCCAAGGATTATTTTCTATTTGTTCTTGAATTTGGGTCAGTTGCATTGTCTTAGTCCTTTAGAATAATTTCATTATTTTTAATTTCTAAATACTTACTAAGATCGGGATCTTGTGTAGCCATAAAAATTGAATCGAGATCAATAAATTTAACATTTTTATTTGCAACAGCGAATGCAGCAGCTGCCGCAATACTTTCAACTGGCTCAATCATGCAACCAATCATAGTTTTAATACCACAAGCTTGGGCTAAATCATTAATTTTGATTGCCTCTGATAAGCCACCAGTTTTCATTAACTTAATGTTGATGTAGTCACAAGCGTGATGCTGGATTAAGTTAATGGCATCCTGATATGAAGCGACACTTTCGTCAGCCATAATTGGATAAGGCGAATTTTCACTTAATAAAGTTAAATCTGAGATTGCATCTTTTAGAACAGGCTGTTCGATAAAATCAATGTTTAAATTATCCTGTGCCCAAGTTCGACTAGCTTTTAAAGTGTCTTTGTAATTCCAGGCTTGATTGCAATCAATACGTAAGGAAATGTCAGGACCAACAGCTTTACTAATTTTTTGAATGGTTTTAATATCATGACTTACAGAATTGTTGCCTAACTTGATTTTGATTGCAGTAAAGCCATCTTTAACTAAGGCTTTGGCTTCAGAAACCATATGGTCATCTGAACCAATACTAATTGTATAGTCGGTTGTTAATTTGCCTTTTTCACTACCAAGCAGGTTAACTAGAGATTCATTGTTTTCTTTAGCCTTTAATTGATGTAAGGCAATATCCATTGCCGCCTTTGCGGCAGTATTATGAACGATACAGGTTTGAAGTGTGGTTAAAATTTTGTTCCAATTTTTGAAGTCTTGGCTTATTAATGCAGGTTTAATAACTTGATTAACAATGTCTAGCGAGCTTTGTAGTGTGTCACCGGTAACTTTCTCATTAGGAGTAGCTGTTCCAGTACCTGTTTGACCATCACTTAATTCAACAACGATCTTCAGTCCTTCAATTTCGGTGACTTTATGTAAGGCAGTAATAAACGGTCTCTTTAATGGAACTTTTTTAATGGAACATGTAATATTTTTAATTTTTAAATTCATTAATTTATCACTCCTTTCTTTTGCTCTAATTGATCGATCATCCATGTATAAGCTGGAACTATTGCCTTTTGCCAATAGTTCCATTCGTGGGCGCCAAATGAATCAGTTGTTAATTGAACGTGATTATGGTTGCTTGAAACTTTTTGAGCAAAATATATTACATCCTTGATAGGAACAACGTCATCTGTTTTACTACTCTCAATATAAAAATTAACTTTATTTGAAATAGGTGATAAATAAGTAGTTGGATAGATTTTATTGTAGAAATTTTCTGACCAACTATTTTGTTCATCTTGAAATGTATGAATAGAATTGTGAATAAATTGAGGAATATGTTTAATATTCCAAACAGCGGGTGAAATTAAGAATGCTGCCGAAAATATTTGAGGATATTTTAAAACAAGTCTCGATGCACCATATCCGCCCATTGAAATGCCGCCGATACCAATTTTAGTTGAAATAGGGTACTGCTGAATTAAATAGGGTAATAAGTCCTGCATAATTGCCGTTTCCATTTTGAAACCATATAGAGAGTTGATGTAGAAACTATTAAAACCATCTATAAAAGCTACAATAATTTTCTTTTTGGCATTACGCATCAAGTTATCTAGAATACTTTTTGAGTCAATACGATTCGTATCTAAAAAATTAGTATGATTTCCATATAATCCGTGGAGCATTAAAAGCAAGGGATACTTTTGCTGGGAATTAACTTGATCTGGAAGATAGATATCATAATTCCAATCTAATTTTAAATGCGGAGAGTAAAGTGTGGAGGTTATTATGGTACTCATTTTAATTTGATGACAGCTTAAACTTAGTCCAAGGCTTGATAAAGTCTAATAAGAATAATTCATTTTTAGAAATTTCACCAACTTTATTTTTTCTTGACTCCATGTGTGGCTTTAATACAATTTGTAGCTCATTTTTATATATTCCAAAGCCATCATTTCCGATTAAAACATCTCCGCGTTTAAATTCTTGTTCATTATCATGGGCTGGGTTAGGGATGTCTTTATAAGTTACACGTGGCATTGTTGACCGAATAACGATACTATTTATGTCGCCCCTGCGGAAATGTTGTGGCTTTTCAACAATTGTCTTTTCAATGTCGTTTATCTTTGGAACATAGTTTACATGTAAAACTAATTGGTATGGATTAACTTCAGATAATGATTTTAGTTCTTCCTCAGATGCATAGGCGTTACCGATGATAACGTCGTCAATTAAGCCAGTTGCCCACAGCTGCTTTGCTTGAACTTGTATTGGAAGATAACGATCTTCTTCAAGTGTTGGTAAGCCATCTGTGACATTCCAAGGTCCCATTTTTCCAACTTGGCTGGTAACAAATGCAGCTGTGTGAATATTGAATTTCTTGAAGCGTTTTGAACATTCTACAAAGAAATCATAAGGAAGAGCTGTGCCTTTTTGTGGATAAAAATTATGACACCCGTAAATATATGGAGTGTTTGCTTGGTAAGAAATAATGTTATTTAAGTAGTCCACATTATTACTCATATTTAATTCAATAATTAAATTATAGGGATTGTAAGACATTAAAGCTTCAGTTGCTCCATCAAATGCTTGATCTAGTCGTAAGCCAGTTGCACCAATATCATGGAAAAAGGATAGATCATGATAATCAATTTTTAAATCTTTAAAAATACGTGGTGAAACATCTAGAAACGTTTGGTATCCCAATCTGTTTCCCATTGAGATTATCTTTTTGTATTTTTCTTTAGTTTCTTCAACGCTTCCTTGTACTTCGAGCATGCTCATAAAAATACGCTTAAAGCCATATTTATGTCCAAGCTCAAGGTACTGAACATTGTCATCGTAATTGCTATGGTCTGGATAGATTGACAGACCTAAATTTCTCATTGTCATATTTAACTACTTCCTTTACTAAATATAATTGACTGCTGCTGTATTACTTCTGTCAGAAACCATAATTTTTATAGTAGGGTAAGCATGTTTTACTTTTGATGTAATTTCTTTCTGAATAATAAGGTTATTGACTAAAACAGATCCTGATAAGGCAAGATTTAGAGAAATACTTTCTTGAGAATAACGTTCTATTAAATGAATAATTTCATCAGCTAATAAGTCGGCCTGATGCTGTAAGATCATAATTGCTTCATCATTTTGCCGATCAGCTTCTTGAGCAAGCTTTAGTGAAAAAGCTGCTATTTCTGTACGATTAAGTTTGTAATATTGGCTAACTACATTTTTTAAATTATCGGCCTTAAAGTATTCAAGAATAGCAGGTGTTAAAGAAGAATTTTCTCCTCGATCCATTTTTTCTAATGCGGTGGCAACGGCTTCTTGGGAGATGCGATAGCCAGAACCAATATCATCTAATAAATATCCCCAACCGCCAGCACGTAAATATTTATTCTTTTGTCTTCCATATACAATTGATCCGGTACCGGCAATTGCTAAAAATCCGTCTTTTCCCTCAAGACCATTTATTAAAGCTAGTTTAGCGTCACTTGTAAAAATAATATTTTCAGTTAATGACTTAAAATAATCCTTTACTTTGTCTAAATAAGGCTGTGGATTATCGGCACTTTCTAGTCCTGCAATTCCAATCAAAATTAAGGTACAGGTATTTGATGATAATTTTTCTGAAATTTCAGTAATAACTTTAATTAGATTCTTAATGGTTTGCTGTGGATCAAGAAATATATTTCCTGGACCAGCAGTAGCAGTGGCAATTTCAATATTATCTTTATAAGCGGTAGCCGTTATATGGGTACCGCCACTATCAATTCCGATTACATAGCTCATGAGAAACCTCCTAAGCATTTTCAACTAATACTGTATGCGATTTCATAGTAACTTTTTTTATGTAACTATTCAATAAAACTTGAAAAAATATTTCATAAAGTATCTAAAAATGCATAATTTAAACATAATTAAGAAAAAATATTTCATTTTCTGAAAAATAGTGCTATATTAAAGCCAGAAGTGATAGCGTATTCATTTATGCGTTATATTAACTTTGGTTTCATATATCGGGAGGTATTAATATGGCTAAGTTTAATGCCGCAAAAATCACCTCTAAAATGTCGAAACTAGCGGGTAATCGCTATTTTGTGGCAATTAGAGATGGAATGGCAGTTATTATTCCCGTAGCTATTGTCGGTTCATTCTTTACAATTATTTCTCAATTTCCAATAGATAGTTGGAAAAAGTTTATTACTCCATATTTACCTGCATTACAAGTACCAGTTACTTTTTCTATTGGTATGATGGCCTTGTATTCATGCTATGCAATGGCAGCTGCTTTGGCTGAGCACTATCAATTAGATAGAAATTCTTCAGCCACTGTTGCAACGATGGCATTCTTTATATTGGCTGTAAGTCCAGGTACTTTAACTGCTAAAGCAGCTAAATTGTCTGGCATGTTAGCTGGAACAGTTCTTCCTTCAACTAACTTTGGTGCGCAGGGTTTGTTTACTGCAATGTTAGTTTCAATGATATCAGTTGAAATTATTCGTTGGTTTAAAGAGAAAAATTTAGTTATTAAAATGCCAGATGGTGTTCCACCTGCAGTTTCTAATTCATTTGTTTCTTTAGTACCAGCTTCAGTAATTATTATTTTAGCTTGGGTAATTAAAGAAGTATTGCATTTTGACTTGAATGCAGGACTTTTAGCTTTATTGTCACCATTATCTAACTTTGGTAAAGATAACTTTATTTCATCAGTTATTCCACCATTCTTTAACTCACTATTTTGGTTATTTGGTATTCATGGTGCTATTACATCGACTCCAATTTATCCATACTGGTACAAGAACCTAGATGCAAATATGGCAGCAATTGCACATGGCGTGGGTGCTGCTAATGCTCCAAGATTTATGACTGAACAATTCTTCCAATGGTTTGTTTATATTGGTGGTTCAGGTACTATCTTAGGTCTATGTATTTTGTTAGCCTTTATGTCTAAGTCTTCATTTGGTAAGACTTTAGGTAAGGCGGTTATTATCCCAAGTATTTTCAACATTAATGAACCTATTATTTTTGGTTTACCAATTGTTTTAAACCCATACTTTGCAATTCCATTTGTTGTAACACCTATGGTAACTGGTGCTTTGACATACTTTGCAATGGCTCTTCACTTAGTATCACGTACTATCGCTTTGGTTCCATGGACGTTACCAGGACCAATTGGAGCTTACATGGCAACTGGTTTTGATTGGCGTGCTGCTGTTTTATCTATTATTAACGTCATTATTTCTGTTGTTATTTACTATCCATTCTTTAAAGTTTGGGATAAGAAACAACTAGAAAAGGAAGCTAAAGACAGTGCAAGTAAATCTACTAACACAGAAGCTTCAAAGGGTAATAATGTTGAAGCAATTAATTTAACTGATAATGATCTATCAGTTGAGCCTACTTCTTTAAAAACAACTATAAGCACAAAAATAATTGCTCTTTTTGATACGCTAAGTAAGTTTAAGAGATTAGCAAAAGAAAATGTTTAGTGTTTAATTAGGAAGCCCACTATAGCTACAAAAGTTATAGCGGGCTTTAATTTTGGAGAAATATAAATGAGAAATACTAATGAAATATCTATGTTAATGAAACAAGCAATAAATGATTGTGCTACGCCGGGAATAAGCTATGCCTTAGAAGATATAAAAAATAAAACAGTGGAAACAAGTTTTTTAGGGTACAAAACTTATGACAAAAAAATACCGTTAAAAGATGACGATATTTATGACTTAGCATCGTTGACTAAAGTTGTAGGTGTAACAAGTCGTATACTTCAATTATTAGGGAAGAAAATTATTGATTTAGATGACAAAGTAAGTAAATATTTTCCACAAATTAGTTATCCAGATATTACTGTTAAGAATCTTTTGCTTCATAATTCTGGATTAGCTGCTGATTTATGCAATGTATATTCATATGCGAATAAAGATGAGATGATAGCTGCTATTTTTAAACAGAAGCTTGTTTATCCGACTGGAACAGATATGGTATATTCTGATCTTAATTTTATTTTACTAGGGATGATCATTGAAAAAGTAGATGAAGAGTCTCTTGATAAAAGCTTAAAGACACATGTCTTTGAACCTTTAGAGATGAATAATACAGGATATTGTTTAAATGAAAATAAACGAAATTTTGTACCAACAGAAAAGACTGATAAAAGAGGACTGATTCAGGGAGAAGTGCATGATGAAACGGCTTATATGTTAAATGGTGTTTCAGGTAATGCGGGATTATTTTCTACAATTGGAGATCTGAAGAATTTCTGCATAATGTATCTTCAAAAAGGAAAGTACAAAGGCAAAACAATAATCCCATCTGATATGATTGATACGCTATTTAACTATAACTTTATGGGTAGAACCTTAGGATGGCAAAGGTGGAATAAGAATAGCAAGACTTTGTGGCATACAGGATTTACTGGAACATCAATTGCGCTTGATTTAGATCATTCTACTTTCTTTATTTGTTTAACTAATCGAGTAAACCCTACTAGAAAAAACCAAAAATGGATAAACGTGAGAAGATTAGCGGTAAGTCTGTTTTTCAATAGTCCAGAGCAATTACCCTAATAATGCCATAGCATAAATAAAAAACTAGAGCTGTCATTTGTAAGCTCTAGTTTTTTTATTATTCATTTTCTACTGATGTAATAAAGTTGGTAATAGCATTAAAGTAATCTTTTTGATCATCAAAAATTGAAAAGTGGCTTCCATTAGGACATATATGAGCTGTACCATTAGGTAATCTATCGGCTAAAGCTTTAATATCAGCTGGATTCATGCTGTCATACTTTCCTCCTAATACAAGAGTAGGCATCGTAATTTTGGATAAACGATCCCGAATTGTCCAATTTTTACATGAACCAGTAATGTTAAATTCCGTTGGTCCTTGTAGGGTGACATAAACTTGCTCATTCATATGATCAAAAGTTCTTTGCACGGCATCGGGCCATGGAGATATTCTGCAAATGCAGCGGTGATATAATTTCATCAATAGTTCTTGATAATGTGGATCATCATAGTTGTGTCGTTCTTCTTGTTTCTTCATATATGAAACATCAGCAGGATCCATCGATTCACGGTACTTGTTAATATATTTTGCGTAATCTTGATATGAATCAACCATGTTTGAATCAATTAGGGCTTTCACATGTTTGCCGTATTTAGAAGCGGCATATTCTAAAGCAAATAAACCACCAAATGATTGACCGTATAAATAAAACTGATCTAAATCCCATGCTTTACGGACTTCTTCTATTTCTTCTATAAAACGCGGAATTGTCCATAACTTTGGATCATTAGGTTGATCTGAGAAATATGATCCCAATTGATCATAGTAGATAATCTCTATATTGGGATGCATTTTAATGTAATTAGAAAAAGGCTCAAGATATTCATGATCCATGCCAGGACCGCCGTGCAGAAGCAAAATCTTAATAGGACCGTGTCCTTCTTTACGAGTCCATACATGATAACCATTTTTAAGAGTCACTATTTTACTTTCATTAGCCATCTTAAACACACTTTCTTTGTATCTATACAACTATATTATAGTGTGTTTTGTAATGTAGATAGTAATGTAGAAAATAAAGCAAAGAAAAAAGCCACAAGTAACTTTTTGGCATAAGTTAATGTGACTTTTTAGTTTGTATTAATTTTGATGCTACCGATCATTTAACGATTAGCCATGATCTTGATTTTACCATCAATAATTTTCTGCTTGGCTTTCTGAACTTTGATCCAGGTATGATAAGATAAATTACCTTGTACTAGAGAAATACCCTTGTTTTTAAGACCATAGTTTAAGTTCTTTCCACCAGGGAAATTACCCTTAGCAGTTTGATTAGCAAGATCTTCAACAGCTACATCTGCGCTTTTGATTACAGAGGTAAGGGTAAAGTTAGAAGGTTGACCGCCTTTTGCTTGGTAATTTCCAAGTTTGGTTTGATCTTCATCTGAACCAATAACCCAGACTTTTTGTCCTACGGGATTGGTTTGATTGACTTCTTTGGCAGCTTTAAAGACGCCTTGACCGCTTTTGCCCGCAGCTTGGAAGATTATATCAGCTTTCTGATTGTACATTTCCTGGGCAATATCATGCGCTTTATTAATATCTGAAAAATTACCGACAGTTTTGCTCATCACTTTAATATGCTTATGAAGCTTACGACTGCTGGCTGTAACTCCTTGAGTAAAACCGGCTTTAAAGGAATCCATCTCTTTACTGTTTTGCCCTAAAATAAGTCCCACTGTGTGGCTTTTAGTGGTGTAGGCAGCTGCAACGCCTGCTAAATAAGCTCCTTCTTGATTTTTAAAGGAGATGCTAGCTAGGTTTTTAATCTTAGCAGTATGAGTATCAATAAGAACGAAGTTCTTTTTAGGATTACTCTTCGCGGCTTTAACAATATTAGGCTTAAGTGTATAACCAACGCCAATGATTGTTGAAAAATCATTATCTAGAACTTTGTTGATAGTTACTTGATAATCTTGGGGATCTTTAGGAACGAAATAATTGTAGCCTTTATTTCCTTCAACAAGGTTATTCTTAGTACCGTAATTCTTAACGCCTTGCCAGGCAGATTGATTTAAAGAATTATCTTTAATTCCATTGGTGTCTGAGATTAAAGCAATGTGATTGGCTAGCTTTTTATTTGTTTGCTCTTCATGAGTCGATTTACTGCAAGCACTTAGGCTCAAAAAAATAGTACTTGCTATTAGTAGTAGAGAAAATTTTTTATTTAGTTTCATTTAAAAACCTCGATTAAAAATCTATTCTAATTTTAAACGAGAAAAAGGCCATCCTACAAGTCAAAGTAGGGTGGCCTTTAAAAATATTAAACTTATTTTTGAGCTTTTTTAGCTTCAGCTTCGTATTCACGAACAATGTTGAAGTTAGAATCTTTAGAATCTACATAACCATAGTGTTGGTAGATGTTTTCAAGGATCTTCTTGCCTTTCTTAGTCTTGGCAATATCTTTGAATGCTTTAGCAAGTTTCTTCTTAAATGACTTGGACATTCCACTTCTAACTGAAACAGTATCGTTTGGAATGTACTTGGTAAAGTAGATTGGAACAACATCTTTCATTACGGCTGGTGCATCTTTTGCAGCAAGTGGGCGAGCGTCTGAGAAGACAAAGGCAGCATCAGCGTCTCCGTTATAAACTGATAAAACAGCTTGATCGTGTCCCTTAACTTGAACTAACTTACAATCCTTTGGTACGTTTAAGCCCTTCTTGTGAAGTTCGGCGATTGGAAGAACGTAACCAGAAGTAGAGGTTGGGTCTTGAACGGCAATTGTCTTACCTTTAAGATCTTTCCAAGATTTAATCTTAGAACCTTTTTTAACAACGATCATTGAACGGTAGCTGTCCATTAATTTATGATTTTGCTTACCGCTTGGTTCATCGTAGCCATAGCGTTGTGCTTGAAGTAAAACGTCAGCTACACCACGCTTGTGAGCTAAAACATAAGCATCAGGTGGTAAGAAACCAACATCAACTTTCTTAGATGCCATTGCTTCAACTAAAGCAGAGTTATCAGTTGAAACAGTTACGTGAACGGGCATGTGTAATTGCTTTTCAAGTAAACCTTGTAATGGTTTAGCCTTAGCTTCAAGCTTAGAAGCTTGGACACTAGGAACGAATTGAACGTTTAACTCTTTAGGAGTATAACCATCGCTTGATTTAGAAGCAGATTTACTGTTCGAGCAAGCTGCACTTGTTGCAGCAAGTAAAACCATAGCGGCGCCAATCAAAAATTTCTTTATCTTCATTTTTTCCTCCAGAACTATTTAATGAAGTTGACGATTTAAAGATAGCAGACTATTAATCGTAATTCAAGTCAAAATGTGAATAATTATAAACATTATTCTTTATAATGTACGGATATATACGTATTTTATATATGCAAAAGCTATATATAATGCGCGTTTGACGCAGAATTTAAAATATGAAAAATTTCAAAATAAAAAATTTGATTTTTATACTACAACATCTTGTATATGCTTTTTACTTTGATACAATAAATAGTGCTTCAATTTTTAAATTACTGGAGGATTTTGATGAATTTATATAAAAAGATTGCTTTAGGTTTAGTTGCAGGGTTGGCATTAATTGCTACTGGATGTTCAAAAGGAAATAAAGAAGATAGTTCAGCAGCAAATATTCCAACTAAAATTACCAAGAAAACTACGGTAACCTTTTGGCATGGAATGAATGGTGGTCAGCGTGCAGAATTAGAAAAATTAACTGCAGAATTTGAAAAGAAAAATCCTAATATTAAAATCAAACTTGAAAATCAAGGTTCTTATATTGATTTACAAGCTAAGGTAAATTCAACATTACAATCACCAAATAATTTACCAACAATTACGCAAGCATATCCTGGTTGGCTCTATAATGCTGTTAAGAGTAATATGTTGGTTGATCTTTCCCCATACATTAATAACAGTAAGCTCGGTTGGGGAAGTGCTGCTAAGTCAAATATCAGAACTGAATTATTGGATGGAGCTAAAATTCAAGGAAAACAATACGGTATTCCATTTAATAAATCTATTGAAGTTTTAACCTATAACAAGTCCATGTTTGAAAAATATGGTATTAAAAAAGTTCCTACAACTATGAAGGAATTAGCACAAGTTTCAGAAACCATTTATAAGAAGAGTAACCATCAAGTTGTTGGTGCAGGCTTTGATTCTTTAGCTAATTACTATACCTTGGGTATGAAAAATGAAGGAATTAATTTAACTGATAAAGTTAACTTTACTGGCAAAGATTCCAAGAAAGTTATTGATTACTATGCTCAAGGTATGAAGAAGGGCTACTTTACAACTGCTGGTTCAGCACACTATTTATCAGGTCCATTTGCTAATGAAAAGGTAGCAATGTATATTGGAACATCAGCAGGTGAAGGCTATGTTAAAAAGGCAGTTGGTGATAAGTTTACTTATGATGTAGCTGCACGCCCTGGTAAATATACTATGCAGCAAGGTACTGATATTTACATGTTTAAAAAAGCAACAGCAATGCAAAGAACTGCCGCATTTAAATATATGCAATTTTTAACTTCTAAATCTACTCAACTTAAATGGGCAAATGCAACTGGCTATATTCCAGTTAATAATTCTGTTGTGAAATCTAAAGAATACAAAGAAAACACCAAGACTAAGCTTCCAGCTAAGTTAGAAGGGGCTATGAAACACTTGTACAGTATTCCAGTAGCTAAGAACTCAAACGCTGCCTACAGTCAATTAGATCCAATTATGGCTAAGATTTTGTATGCAGCTAAGAATGGTCAAAATGTTGATAATCAAATTAAAGCAGGTAAAGCAAAATTTGATGCAGCGTGGAAGCAATAAAAATAATTTGAAATAAAAAAAGGTCGAAACTTCGTACTAAGATGAAGTTTCGACCTTTTTTGATTATTACCAAATTGAACCTAAGAACCAAAAAATGACATCTATAAATGGAATATATGAGCAAATAAAATACTGATAAAATACATGGAAAAAATCATGATGTTCAACATTATTAAACAGATATTTTGGATTATTTTTATCGCCATAGGCTCCAAAAGATTTATCAAAATAATATTTTTCATTTTTCTTATGTAATAGTGTCTGTATTAGAGCTACTATATTGGTGATAATTATTGAAAGCACAATAATACTAATAATTACTATCCATATTCCCGTCATATACTATCTCTTTTTTTGATAATTTTTATATATTCCACTAGCAGTTTGTAGAACCAATGATGTTGCAGCTCCGTTAGCGCACCCTAATATGGGATTCCCGAAATATATTTCCATTACTGCACCTTTACCACATGATCCTGCAACACTACCCCAATTTACGTTGTTTCCACCATATATCCGGCTTAGTTCATTTTTAGAAACTTTTTCGATCATTATCTTCCACCTCCAGCTAACCAGCCCACACATTGTACTGATCCGCCAATTGCACCAGCACTTGCACCGATTAGTGCACCTGTTCCTACAGAAACTGGCTGACCAAAAAAGGATCCAGCCCGTGCACCTCTCCATGCACCAATAGCTATATTAGTACCAATTGTTCCTCCGCACTTTGCAACTGACCAATTTTTTCCACCAACGACGGTTTGTAGTTGACACTCGTTTAATACTTTCATGTTTGTTTATATCCTTTTCTTTATATTTTTTTATAGTTTACTAAAAAAATAAATCTTAAGAGGAAAAGTGACTAATTTAGCTTAAAATATAACTAAAAAGGGTCGAAACTTCGTACTAAGATGAAGTTTCGACCTTTTTTAATTATCTAATTCTAAGATTTAAAATCAAACCGATAAAGAAACCAACCGCTTCAGTAATAAACAATACTTGCGTATTTTGAACAACTTTAGGAAATGATCTTGGCTTCGTCTGAATTTTCCAAAGAAAGCGCATGTTCTTATAGATGGTTGGAATGCAAATTAAAATTAAAGCTACACTCCAAGGAAGGACACCAATCCAAATTGCCCAACCTGTTAAAAAGAAACCAAGTAAATAATTGAATACAAATAAATATAATCCGCCTTTGATTCCAATGTATGAAACTAGTGTGTGGCGACCATTTGCAATATCGGCGTCATGATCACATAAATTGTTACCTAGCATTAAAGTAAAGTTACAAATTTCAGGTATTCCAGCAGCCAGAATAATTGGATAAATAAAGTTCCAATTAAAGGAGACCTTAGAACAAACATTGATGTAAACCATTACCAAGAAAATATCAAAGCCCATTGCAAAACAAGCTGCAATCTCTCCAAACGGTCCAGCAGAAATTGTGTGTGAACCCGTTGAATAAGAAATAGCAATAGCATAACAAATAATTCCAACAATCCAAATATAGATATTAGTTTGAAGTCCAATCAGAATAGCGCAAACAGCTGAAATGATGAATAATACCCAAACAAAAGCTAAAACGTGTTTAGGATTAAGGTGATACTTACCAATGGGATTCTTCTTATGATCGCCAGTTTTGGCAGCTTTTTCACGTTTATAATCCCAATAGCCATCATTCACGTTCATAAAAATTTGTAGAACAATCGTGGCAATACACATTTCAATTGTAGGAAAAATTCTGAAAAACTGAAAATTATATTCTGTATACATCATCCCTAATAATACGGGAATAATTGAATTAAATAGGGTACGTGGTTCAATTAATTCATAATAGCCTTGCTTAGCTTCAGCAGACATAGTAAACTTCTTTCTATTTTTTAGATTAGTCCTTGATCCATTAAATAAAGTTGGTGGAAATGTTCATTATGTTTAAAGAGATCATGTGGATTTCCTTGCATTGTGACTTTGCCATCTTTAAAGAAGAGAACTTCGTTCATATATTTTACACCTTGTAGATGGTGCGTTACCCAAACTACTGTCTTATTTTTTAAAACTTCAAACACTAAATTTAAAAGTTTTTGTTCTGTAAGAGGATCTAAACCAACAGTGGGCTCGTCTAAGAGGACGATTGGTGTGTCTTGTAAAAGTACACGTGCTAGTGCTAAACGCTCTTTCTGACCGCCTGAAAAACGTGCTCCAGCTTCAGCTACTTCTGTGTCTAACTTCTTAGGAAGTGAATTAACAAAATCAGCTAGCTGGACTTTTTCTAAAATTTCCATCATTTGATCTGTAGTGGCATCTGGGTTAGCCATTTTGAGATTTTCATAAATAGTTGTATTAAACAAAAATGGTTCTTGATTTAGAACAGAGAATAACTTTGAGCGTTCCCTTTGAAGTTTAAGAACGTTTAAATGATCGAGTGTCACAGTCCCTTGGTTAGGTTTTAAATCACCTAAGATTAATTGCAAAATAGTACTTTTACCAGCACCTGATGGGCCGATTAAAGCAGCTTTTTGTCCTCTTTTTAGAGTAAGAGAGAAATTTTGAATAATTGGATAGTCTTCTTTAGGATAAGTGAATGAAATATCCGATACTCTTAAAGTACCTGCAAAAGCAGGATCGAGATATTGCTGAGCAGGCAAACGATTCTCTGGTACCTTTAATTCATTTAAGTGTTTTACAGAATCGCTATATGTATGCCATTCTTCAATTCCTTGACCAACTGGAATAAAGGCATCTGATAAAGGAAAGAGAGCTAAGACAACTGCTCCAACATAGTTTGCTGCTTCTTGATTATTGTTAAGAGTTTGGTTCGTGAAATAAAGAAGCGCAACTGCCATCAAGCCAAAGATGAACTCAAGACCGAAGTCTCTAGCCCAATCAAACTTTCCAGACTTCTTTTCATGTTGGCCTAAAGATTTTAAAGTCTCTTTAGTTTGATTAAAAAAGGCATCCCGTCTACCAGAAATTTTCCAATCTCCAGCTCCTAAAACTTGATCAGTAAATTCAGTGTAAAGTTGTGCTTTTTCTTCTTTCTCTTTAGTGCGAACAGCAGCTTGTTTTAAGAGGGAGAAGAAGGGAACCAATACTAATTCCGCAACTAATAAAATTGCGATTGCTCCAGCTAAAGGCCAGGAGAAGAGCCCCAGCAAAATTACTACAAAGAAACCAACTAAGTAACTCAAGATTGCAGGGAAAATAGTTCTTAGATAAAGATTTTGCAAGTGACCAATGTCATCAGTTAAAAGCGATAAAATACTTCCTGTTTGAAAGCTTGAACCAACAGCTGAAGTATTTCTTTCGGCAATGTAAAACAGTCTTCGTCTTAAAGAACTAGTAACACGTAAAATCCAGTTGTGGGATACTAAGCGTTCTAAATATCTAAATAAAGGACGACCAATACCAACAGCCCGCATTAAAACTATTGGTACATAAATCATTAGAATGTTTTCTGGACGTGTAGCGGCTTTATCGATGGTATAGCCAGCATAAAACATAAGGGCACCACCGCAAAAGAACATGATTACGCCTAGAAAAATTGCTAAGAGAAAGTTCCATTTATATTGGGCTAGGTATGGTTTAATCCAGTGATCATTTTTCCAAGAAAATTTTTTATTCATCATAGTAGGTCTTCTTTCAGTGGCTTAGTGAGTTTCTTAAAGGCAGTTCCATTTTTTGCTAAATCTGCAGGAGTACCTTGTTCGACAATTTCTCCATTTTCAATAACTAAGCACCAATCCATGTCATTTAACCAATGCAAACGGTGTGTTGTAAAGAAAACTAGGTGATTTTCCATTAGTTTTTTCATTGGTTGCTTTAATTCGTATTCAGTTTCAATATCAAGGTGAGCAGTTGGTTCATCGAAGAATAAAATCTTGCGGTCTTTTGCTAAAAATGCGCGTGCCAAGGCAATTCGCTGTTTTTGACCACCAGAAATGCCACGTCCATTTTCGCCAATTTTAGTATTCAAACCATCTTTTAAGCTGGCCACGAAGTTGTCTAAGTCAGTTGCCTTTAAAGCTGCATCAATCTCTTCCTGGCTGGCATTTGGGTTATAGAAAGTTAGATTGTCTTTGATACTAGCAGCGAACATGTAAGGATCTTGGGGAATGTAAGTAATTTGATTTTGCCAATTCTTTTGATTAAGTTGAGCAAGAGTTTGTCCATTGATAGTGAAGTTATCGTCTTTAAGGTGCGGAGTAAGAAAACCAGCTAAGATTCGCATTAAAGTTGTCTTGCCAGCTCCAGTTGGCCCGATAATGCCGACTTTTTGAAAACCAGTAAGGTTCAAATTGATATTACGTAATTCATCAGCGGTATGTTGGCTTGTTTTATGCATCGTTTTCTTTTTTACGACGCCGCTCATTTTAGCATTTTTATTAACAGTGAACTTACTTTGATCAACATGACTGTAGTTAAAATAAAGATTCTTAGCTACTAAAGTGCTATCGTTGTTCCACGTGAAACTGGACAACTGATCCTCTTGCGGTGTAGTAGGAAAAGCTAAAATATCAAAAATTTGTCCAAGCGCGTTTTTACCGTTTAATGTTGCATGAAAGTCATTACCAAAATCACGAATAGGTAAAAAATATTCGGGTGATAAGATCAAAATAACCAGCGAAGGATAGAGAACCAAATTGCCGTTGATTAAGCCAATTCCAAGAAACATGGCAATCATCGCAATTGACAAAGTTGTAAAAAAATCAAGTGTAAAAGTAGACAAGATAGCCACTCTTAAAACTCCCATTGTTTTTTTACGATAGTTTTCGCTGTTCTTGTAAACAATATTGCCATATCTTCTAGCAAGTCCTAAAACTTTTAAAGTACTTAAGCCACGCAAGGCGTCGACAAAATGATTTTGCAACTTAACATAGCCTGCATATTGCTTACTAGCTTTACTTTGTGCTGCTGTCCCTAAAATAATCATAAATAAGATTAGTAGAGGAAAGACTAGCAATAAAATCCAGCCAGATAGGGCATTTAAGGTAAAGATATAGATCAAAATAACCCAAGGAACAATTGCAAGTGCAATTAATTTTGGAAAAATCAAAGATAGATAGTTAGAAATCTCATCCATTCCATCTAGTAAAGTAGAAACTAAGTTACCAGTTCCAATTCTTGATACTAGAGCAATTCCGCCATCATAGGTTTTATTAAGTAGTTGCTGGCGCAAAAGTGTAGTTGTTTGATTTGCATAACGGTTCATGTACCATTTTTGAAACCAGTTGATACCTTGCCGTAATAAATAGAAGATCAAAAAAAGTAACACATCTTGTGCTATTTCAGTAAAAGGTTGCCGTTTCCAAGAGCCAACAATTGCTCGGGCAAGAAAAATACCTTGTCCTAAAATAGCAAATGCTTGCAAGAACATTAGTCCTGCAAGCATTGCGAGCATGATTTTGGCTTTTGGTAATTTGAAAAGTCGTTTATCAATCATTTTTATTCCTGTTCTAGATTAAGCGTTTTGATTTACCTTAATCCGCCGTCTAAAGACTACATATGACCAGATGATGTAAACCAAGGCAATTGGCAAGAGAATAAGAGCAACAATTGTCATTACCTCAAGTGTCAATTTAGAGTTAGCAGCAGTCTTGATCAAGAGTGAGTGTGCTGAATCAGTTGCAATTAAAACGCGTGGGAAAAGTCCATTGAACAAGAGTCCAACAACAGCCACTAAAGTTAAACCACTTGTTACAAAAGCTGCTACCTGTTTGTTCTTAATCAAAGAAATATCTGACCAAGCAGTTAGGGCAACAATAATTAAAGTAATGATTGTTGAAGAAACTGGTCTTAGCTTAAAGAAATCAGTTTGGAAGAAGACTAGCAGGGCAAAGACAACTTCACCTAAATAGGCTATAAGGTAAAGCTTTTCATTTAAACTAGCAGCTCGCTCGCTCAATTCTGGATCATCAATTCTTAATCTTAAGAAGTTAATTCCATGAATTAAGCAAAGAAGTACGCCAGCGACACCAGCAACAATTGATAGTGGGTTAACAATATTCCAGAAACTTAAGCTCATATTTCCTTGAGCATCAATTGGCACACCTTGAACCAAGCTACCAAACATCATTGTTAAGAAAAATGGTGCTAATAAGCTGCCCCAAAATAGAGCGCCAGTCCAAATTCTAAAACCATGTTCAGTTTCTGCATGAGCAGAGAATTCAAATGACACACCTCTGATGATTAGAGCAAATAAAGTAAAGAATAGCAAAATGTAATAGCCACTAAATAGACTTGCGTACCAGTCAGAAAATGAAGCAAACATAGCACCACCAGCAGTGATTAACCATACTTCATTTCCATCCCAGTGAGGTCCGATGGTTTCCATCATGAAATGCTTTTCTTGATCATTTCTTGCTAAAAACTTAGTTGCCATTCCTACACCATAATCAAAACCTTCAGTGAAGTAGAAGATCATGAATAAGAGGCCGATTAATAAGAACCAAAGCAACTGTAAAAAATCAATTCCGTCGATCATTAGTATGCACCCCTTTCAAGTGCACCAGCTACACCCATGTCAAGTTGACGTTTGCAGTAATAGATCATTACTCCGCCAAGAGTTGAGAAGATTAGGAAGTACATAATATTCGTGAACCAAAGCTCGCCGGTTGTTGTACTTGCAGAAATTGAGTCTGCAATTGTGAAGAGTCCATAAACAGTCCATGGGAAACGACCAAGTTCTGTAATGAACCAACCACAAGTATTCGCAACAAATGGAAGGAAGGTAGAAATACCTAAAATCCATAAGAACCAACGCTTATTTTCAATTGTGTTCTTCTTTGGACGAGTCCAAATTAAACCTAGGATTGAAAGTAATGCGAATAAGGCACCAAAGCCTGCCATAATTCTGAAGCTGTAGAACAAGGTCTTAACAGGAACATAATAGCTCATGTCCTTGCCAAATTTCTTGTCATATTTAGCATGTAATTCCTTATTAATTTGGTTCATTCCTTTAATAGAACCGCTAGTCTTATGGTAAGTAAGAATAGTTAAAACATCAGGAATAGAAATTGCACCTTCATTTTTATGTTCTTTAGTATTTAAGTTAGCTACGATATCCCAAGGTGCATGATCACCAGTAGTTTCGTAAACACCTTCAGTTGCAGCAAACTTCATTGGTTGTTCATGAATTTCAACTTGAGTTTGGTAGTCACCAGCACCAATTTCAGCAATTGAGGCAAATAAAGCAATCCACAAGGCAACGCGCATTGACTTCTTGTGGAAGTTGACATCGCGTTTTCTAAGTAAACCAAAGGCAGCCATACCAATTACTACAAATGAAGCTGTGACAACTGCACCGATTACAACGTGTGGGAAACTAGCCCAAAGTTGTTCATTTGCAATTAAAGCCCAGAAACTAGCCATTTGTGCTTTACCGTTTTTAATGACATAGCCAACAGGATGTTGCATGAAGGCATTAGCCGTTAAAATCCAGATTGCACTTAACATAGAACCAATAAAGGAAATCCAAACTAAAGCACAGTGCAGACCTGGTTTAAACTTATCCCAAGTAAACATCCATAAGCCAATGAAAGTAGATTCCATAAAGAAAGCAAGTAAGGCTTCAATAGCTAATGGAGCACCAAAAATATCTCCCATAAAACGAGAGTAGTCAGACCAGTTCATTCCAAACTGGAATTCCTGAATAATACCTGTAACTACCCCGACAGCAAAGCTCAAGAGATAAATTTTTCCCCAGAACTGAGCCATCTTTTTATATACTTCGTCCTTTTTAACGACATAGAGTGTTTCCATGATTGATACAATGAATCCCATCCCGATAGAGAAGGGAACAAAGAAGAAGTGGAATACTGTAGTCATTGCGAATTGGAAGCGGGCAAGATCTAACATTGTTACACCCGATAACATTTTCATTCACCTATTTCTATATCCACATATATAACATCTGTTACCTTAAGCATATACTTTCTTGATGACGTTTTCAATAATATATAAGAATAAGTTTATAAATTTTAGCTAGCTTAAAAATAGAATAAAAAAACAGGGCTTCAAAGTTGAAGTCCTGTTAAATAAGTATTTTTTATTCACTTCTTAATGCAATTGCGGCATCTTTCTTAGCTGCCATTCTAGCAGGAATGTGTCCACCAAGCATAGTTAAAATAGTACTGATAATTACTAAGATTAAAGCTTGCGTTGGATCAAGCTGAGCCACGTTGCTCATATTAGTAATTGCGTATAAAACAGCATTAATTGGGAAGGTACATAGGTAAGCAATGAAAATACCTAAAATACCAGAAAAGAGTCCTAAAATAAATGTTTCTGCATCAAAGACACGTGTGATGTCGCGTTTTCTAGCACCAAGAGCTTTTAACACACCAATTTCTTTAGTACGTTCTAAGACAGAAGTATAAGTCAAAATACCGATCATAATCATAGAAGTGACTAATGAAATTCCAGCAAAAGCTACTAAAACATCGGTGATACCATCAAGCAAACCACCAGTTAATTTAGTTACTGTACCTGACATATCAGTATAAATAATCTGGTTCTTTTTCGCCTTTCCTTTATTGTATTTGTCTAAGTAATCAAGTACTTTATCTTTTGACTTAAAAGAATTTGGATAAATCAGAATGCCGCTAGGGATGCTAGAGCCACCTAGAGAAGCAATGAATTGCTCTTTTTGATTTTTATTCATTGGCTGATTAGTCATGACGTTAGTTGAACTATTCTTTTGGGCTTTAACAATGTTTGAATTTTCATTTTGTTTGATGATTTCTTGAGTCAAGCCATCGCTGTAGGCAATTCCATTATCTAGGAGAGCCATTTGGCTATTATTTTTACCACGAATGACTGCCGTTACCTTCAAAGTTAAGTTGCTTGAATCATACATAGACTTAGAAGCTTTTTGCGGAACAAAGTTGCCAGTAGGTAGTTCTTGGTAGTAATCGTTATTATTGATCACTTTAAAAGTTCGACCAACAATTTTATTAAGTTCTAACTTTTGACCATCTTTAATTGAAATACCTAAATTCTTAAGTGCGTTAATGTTGGCTTGATTTTTATTATTTAAAACGAGAACTACATCATTGTTTGACTTAGGCCATGATCCAGCAAGGATTTGGTAATTATCTTTAAAAAATGTTCCTTGCTTGGAATCAAGTGTCTTAGGAAAGACGCTGGTGTTAATCCCAACGCTATTCATTCCCTGAAGCTGCGCGCTAGCAATAGCTGAACCGGAATTGTTAACGTTAGAGAATTCTACATGCTTAATTTTTCCATTATCATTGGTTAAAAGATTAAGTTGAGTGCCACGAATGAAGGAAATGTTGTTAGCATAATCAGGATTAATCTTTTTAACATAGTTAATGTAAGACTGGGTAATTTTATTTTCGTGCGTATTCTTCTCATTGTCTGGCTTAGAAGCAACTAAATAGCCTTTATTTTTGACGTTTTTATCTGATTCGTTTCGACTTGTAGTAGCATTCATATCGGTTGCTGTTTGTGAAATAGAAATCGGAAACTTGGCTAACGTTTTGCTCTGTGTGTCGTTAATTTGCTTTTGAAAACCATGAGACAAGGCTAAGACAATTGCAATTCCGATGATTCCGATACTGGAAGCAAAGGCAGTTAAAAAAGTCCTGCCTTTTTTAGTCATAATGTTAGTAAAACTTAACTTTAGTGCATTCCAGTAAGACATCTTCGTTTTTTTGAGTTTAAAGGTGTCTGCTACTTTTTTCTTTGGTTCAAAAGGATTTGAATCGCTGAGAATTTTACCATCTTGAAAATGAACAATTCGACTAGCATATTCTTCAGCTAATTCTGGGTTGTGAGTTACCATGATGACTAGCTTATCATGACTTAATTCTTTGATTAGCTGCATGATACTTTCGCTAGTCTTGGTATCCAAAGCGCCGGTTGGCTCGTCACACAAAAGAATATCCGGATCATTAGCTATTGCCCGGGCAATAGCGACACGTTGCATCTGTCCACCGGATAATTGGTTAGGACGTTTCTTTAAATGCTTGCCAAGACCAACACGCTTTAAAGCAGCAACCGCTTTTTCATGGCGTTCATTGCTGCTCACGCCAGAAAGGGTCATACCTAATTCTACGTTTTCAATAATTGATAAGTGGGAAATTAGGTTATAACTTTGAAAAATAAAGCCGACAGAATTATTCCGATACGCATCCCAGTCAGTTTGAGAAAAGTTCTTGGTAGACTTACCGTTAATGATGATGTCACCAGAATCGTAATGGTCTAAGCCACCGATTACGTTTAAAAGTGTTGTTTTTCCAGAGCCACTTGGACCTAGAATGGCCACAAATTCGCTGTTACGAAAGTTGATTGTAACGTCATTAAGAGCATGTGTAACAGTGTCTCCGACATGATATGTCTTTTTTAAATGTAAAAGCTGTAGCATGTTTCTTCCCCTCTAAGCAATTATGTATTTGCTCCAACCTAATAGAGCGAATATTGCTTGAATTATAAATAGAATTGCAATTAACCCAATAATAACAAAGTGGCGCTTCTTATGCATGATAAAGACACCAGCGAATTCACGGATAGTAGCATTAGGCAAGAAATAAAATCTAGTTGTTGCGCCGATACCGTTAGCCTTTAAATGCGCCATTTTCGCATACAATCCGGCTCTAAAAAGATGATAGTTATTAGTAAAAAATTTTACCTTGAACTTTTCATTGCCATAATCTTTGATAGCAACAGCTTTAGAGTAGACCATATTTTGATAAGTATTGGTTGATTTGTCTTCAAGTAAGATTAAATCAGGGTCATAACCGCGTTTAACTGCATAATCTTTCATTGCTTCTGCTTCTGACAAATCTTCGTCTTTACCTTGTCCACCAGACATGATCAATTTAGGGCGCTTGTGGCCTTTATCATATTGTTTATTAGAAAAGGCAATTGCACGGTCAATTCTTGAGCCAAGAAGTCGTGAAACTTTTTTACCATCAATAAGACCTGCGCCTAAAACGATTAAGTAGTCTTGTTTGTAGCGTCGCGGAACAATCTGATATAAGACTAGGTTAAGTAAGAAATTGTACATTACAAACAATAAATAAAAAGCAATTAAAGCTGCGCCGGCAACTAAAGAGTGAAGCCAGCCTGGTAGCTTATGAAAGACGCCTAAACGATATAGCGTCCATAATCCTACTAAGAACAATCCAATGATGAGAGTTAAAAGGTTTGGAAGCGAGTGACTTTCATATTTCCAGACAAAATAAGCATTCCATAGAAAGAAAATCCATGAGAATGTAACTAGGAAAAAAATCCCAAACAAGAAAGCCAAGGCTATAAATGAAAATGAAGAGGTTAAGATAACATTATGCTGTGAAAAGATCAATATTGCTGCCCAAGTCAAAAATGTAAGCCCAAATGCTGTAAAGATTAATCCATTAATTAAGCGACGCGGCTCAATTAGCCAGGAAAATAAAAATAGTAATAAAAACATAAACATCAATAAAGTAGTAATTGTTACTCTATGATGCATGGTAAAATTAAGAAATTGATGTAAAGATTGCATGAGTTGTGATTGCATGATTAAATGTCCTTATGTCTTTTTGATAAATAATTATAAAGAAAAAAAGTAGGTAATTTCAATTAGGGGAAGTGTTCGAATGAAGACTTTTTTACGCTTTTTAGGTAATTTAGCAGTAATTATTATTGCCTTTGTGTTTTATACAGTTTTGCAATTAGGATACGCACAAAAAAAGGTGAACTTATTATTTGCAATTATTCTAGCCGTTTTAACGGTAGCGGTGATTTACTGGATGTATTGGATTTATAAAAGAGAGCTTAAGCAGGAAAATGATTGGTTCTTTAATGCTAAACCGCACTGGGATGTGAAGAGAATTATTATCGCAGTAGCTGCCTTTTTTGCTCTGGTAATTTTTCAAGTAGCTTATATTAGATTGATTGGCGGAAATACTGTTTCTCAGAACCAAGCAGAACTTGACGAGGTTAGGAAAGTAGCATCGCCGATGTTTAATATTTTGCTTGTTGTAGTAGCTCCAATTTGTGAAGAATTCATTTTTAGAGCGCTATTCTTTAATACTTTCTTCCCAGCAGATAACAACCTTAATAAGTGGGTTGGCATTGTAGCAAGTGGTTTTGTTTTTGCTTATGGTCATGATCCAATGTTTAGTAAATTTATTTATCTCTACTGGGTAATGGGAATGATCCTTGCATGGACATATGTGGAAACAAAGGATATTAGATATTCGATCTTAACGCATATGCTAAATAATATCCTCTCAATTTTATAGTAAAAGAAAAGGAGCACTAGTGCTCCTTTTTATTATGTCTTAATTGTTCTAAGACAACTTCTGCAATTTCATTATTAGTCCACATCCAAGCAATATGGCCTAGTGCTTCTGAGACATGTTCTTCTAGTGGCTGGTCTTTAGGAGAAGGAACAGTCTTCATTAATGGCATGATTACTAAGTGAAAAGCAATCCAAACTGCTAAACCAAATGGAACTCCTTGATCAACAGTTAGCCACTTAACCTTCTTTTCTAGCAAGGCAGCATAGGCTGTTGCAAAGGAAATAGAAAATCCAAAGTGAACTAGATAGCTTACCCATGGTAATTTTTCACCAGAATAAGTGTAAGTTGCGTGAGTTAATTTAGCGGGTACACCCATTTGTTCAAGTAATTTTTGTGGTGGATTGGTTTTATTTCTCTCTGGTGTTCTTGGAGGGAGAATATTTTCCCAGCCTAACTTAACTAATCCAGAAATAACACCAGCAGCAGTACCTGCAATTAATACATTTTTCCAACTAAATTTTGACATTATCTTCACGTCCTTTTGTAGGTCCTTTGTTCTTATTGTAACAAATTCAGTCCTTAGGGGATGATTTAAGGTCTTCCTTTGCATGAACATTTTTAGCAGCCATCTTGTTTAAGTAGATCCAAATTTGTGAACGATATTTTCTTAAAATATATAACAGGACTAAATAAACAATGATGCATAAACTGATCCAGAGCGGATTTTGTGAAATAAAGGCGGCAAAGACTAAAGCGTTAAGAGGCCGAGCCATCAAATTAAAACTAGTTACTAAGACAATTCCGGCTGGGATAGCAGCGCCATACTGAGAAATAGCACCCGTATAAATTGAACCAAGCCAACTAGCAGCATATAAACCTAAGCTAAACCAGATAACGCCGTTTGCAATAACTTTTAAGATATTGCCGTCAGTAATAGCAACAATTGATTCAACCATAAACGGTAGTGAGATTAAATCAACTACAGGAAGCGTTTTGTTTCCAGGTAAAAGAAAAGCAATAACAACCATGATTGGGATTAAGATTATGCCAGAAATAATCGTAGCTGATTCACCATATCCTACACCGTCATCAACTGCTAAGAACCAGCGCTTTTTATCATGAACTGGATCTACTTCTGGCTGCTGATTAGCATTTTGCTTTCTTGTTTGATCAATCTGCTTGGCCAGCGGAGTAAAAGCTTTACTGAAGACATTAGTAACTAAAGGAAAGATGGTCATCACAGCTGATAATTGAATGGCAAATTGGAAAATTTGCCCCCAAGCTTTGATGGTAGCTAAATCTTTAAGATTGCCTAAGATACCAATTACTATTCCTAGGATAGCTCCTAATGTGGTTGGCTCACCGAAGACGCCAAATTTGTTTTTAAAGGCTGCTGGGGTTAGATTTGCCTTATTGAAGCCAAGCATATTCCAAAGCGGATCAAGCAGAATAGCTGGAACTGTTTGGACGATATTTTGGGCAGCACAAACAGTTGTATTTTCAATCTTGTAGTATCTTGACCAACGGTCCGCTTGGATTTCAGCTAACAATAAGGTATAAAGCAGCATGAAAAAGGATAATCCAAGGGAGATCCACCAATTATGAGTTACATAAAAAGCTAATGTACCCCAAATCATGAAACCAAAATTGTTCCAAAGATTTGAGGGCATAAAAACTTTAGTAACGCCAACAGCAAACAAAATAAATTCTGCAATTAGTCCAAAGACAAAAAAAGTTAAACCAACTGGAGATCCGAAACTTGCAAGAGAACCAGCCTGCCAGCCGATATCGACAATAGGTAATTTAATTCCAGTATTATCAACCATTTGCTGGACAATTTTTGTCACTACAGGAGTAAACTCATTAATGATCCAAGAAAATCCAGTTAAGCCAACTCCTGCATAGAGTGCGCACATCATTGCTTTTTTAGGTTTTACTTTTAAAAATAAGGCAATGATAAAGATCATAACAGGAACAATCACTGTGGCACCGAAGGCATTAAAAAAAGTATGAATATTGTTTAGCATTAGTTTGCCTCTTTTCTTTCCATCTCAAGCATCCAGTCTTAGTATAGAAAAGAAGAAAAAAGAAGGCTAATAATTAGAATTATGTATATCAGTGTGCTAGTAAGTTTAAATTATTTTATTTTTGAAAAGATGACTTATGCTTTATCTGGATATTTTTAGCAGCCATCTTGTTTAAGTAAGTCCAAATTTGTGGACGGTATCGTCTAAGAATTAATAATGAAGTTAAGTAAATGATAATACATAAGCTAATCCAAAAAGGATTGCGAGAAATAAAGGCAGTAAAGATCAATGCATTAAAAGGTTGAGCCATCAAACTAAAGCTAGTGACTAGAATAACGCCAGCGGGAATTGTTACGCCATAATGAGCAATAGCATAAGTATAGATTGGCCCTAACCAGCTAGCTGTATAAAGTCCTAAACTAAACCAGACTATACTAGTTGCGATAACTTTTAGAATATTACCATTTGTTATCGCTACTATAGATTCCACCATAAACGGAAGAAAAACCAAATCAACGATTGGCAAAGTTTTGTTGCCAGGCAAAAGGAAAGCTAAGATAAGCATAATTGGAATTAAAACTATTCCTGAAATTATAGTAGCCGATTCACCATATCCTACGCTATCGTCAACTGCCAGAAACCATCTTTTTTTATCATGAATTGGATTTATTTCAATGCCAAGATTGGATTTTTGCTTTTGCTTACGACTTTTATCTATTTGTTCAGCCAAAGGAGTAAAGGCCATATTAAAGACTGTTGCAATCAGAGGAAAAATGGTAATTACAGCTGATAATTGAATAGTAAATTGAAAGATTTGCTCCCAAGCACTGACTTGGTTGAGCTCTTTGATATTTGCAATTAGGCTGATAAATAGTCCTAAAGCAGCTCCTAGAATTGGAGATTCACCAAATATTCCTAGCTTATGCTTTAAGGTGGTTGGTGTGAGAGTAGTTCGATTAAAACCTAGTCGATTCCAAAGCGGATCAAGTAAAATAGCGGGAATTGTTTGAACTATATTTTGTGCGGAGCAAACAGTAATGTTTTTGCTTTTATAGTAAGTTGACCAACGGTCTGCTTGAATTTCGGCAAAAAGTAGCGTGTAGAGAAGCATGAAGAATGAAAGCCCTAAGGAAAGCCACCAATCATGAGTAACGTAGAATGCCAGACTTCCCCAGAGCATAAAAACAAAGTTATTCCATAAGTTGGATGGCATGAAGACTTTTGTAATTCTTGTAGCAAATAAGATTATTTCTACCAATAGTCCAAATATAAAAAATGTTAAACCAATAGCTGATCCAAAACTGGCAACTGCTCCAGCCTCCCAGCCTATGTCAACGATGGGGCTTTTAATTCCAGTGTTGTTGACCATTTTATAAACAATTTTGATAACTATTAGAGTAAATTGATTGATAATCCATGAAAAACCAGTCAAACCAATTCCTGCATAAAGACCATAGAGCAAGCTTTTCTTAGGATCATACCCTACGAATAAAGCGATGATAAAAATTGTTGTTGGTATAACTATCGTTGTACCAAAAGAATTAAAGAAAAATTAATAGTATTCATCACTGGTGATCATCCCCTGTAACTAATAACATAAGTATATCCAGATGGGGGGTCAAGCAAGTTACTTAATGCTAAGAGCAGGTTAATCTTCGTATTTTTTTATTATATTTTGTATAATACTTTTATAGTATTTTTCTATTTTTTATTTAAGGAATGGGTAGTATGGAATATTTAAAGCTGTTAGGAATATTAATAATTGTGGTCGGCTTTGTCCTAAAGTGGGATACGACTGCAGTTGTAGTTATTGCAGCAATTGTAACGGGACTATTCTCAGGAATGGATTTTGTTAAGTTGCTGGAAGTAATTGGAAAGAGTTTTGTAGACAACCGAATGGTAAGTTTGTTCTTCTTAACTTTACCAATGATTGGACTAGTTGAATCTCATGGGTTAAGAGATTATGCAGTTAATGCGATTAAAAAGTTGAAGAAATTAACTGCTGGAAAGATTTTAAATATCTATCTTTTAATTCGTGAATTAGCTGGTGTCTTTGGAATTTCTCTTCAAGGACAAGTTCAATTCGTTCGTCCATTAATTGCGCCAATGGTAATTGCTGCTGCTGAAGACCAAGATAAGAAGAAATTAACTGAGTCAGAGATTGACTTAATTAAGGGTCGTAGTGCAGCAGTTGATAACTTTGGTAACTTTTTTGCTCAAAACTTGTTTGTGGCTTCAGGTGGTGTACTTTTAATTTCTTCAACAATGAAGTCGCTTGGCTATAAGGTTGATCCGGTTGGGATTGTGCTTAATACGATTCCAATTGCGATTATTACTTTTGTTTTAGTCTTTGCTTATAATCTTTACTTTGACCGTCAGATGAAGAAATGGGAGGGTCAATAAAATGCAAAATACGATTAACTTTTTACTCGCCATCCTTTATGCCCTGATTGGTTTATGTATGGCGGTTGCTGGAATTGAAACTTTAAGAGATAAGGCAAATAAGGCGAGAATTGGAACTGCCGTTTTTTGGTTCTTCTTGGCAATTATTTTTGCCTTTGGAGATTGGATTCCAGCTGTTGTATCGGGTGCGATGGTTTTAGTAATTGGAATTTTAGCTTTGTTTAAGCAAATTCAAGTTGGTAACTTGCCTAAGTTAGATCCTAAAACCGCGCAAGAAGGTGCGAAGCGTTTAGGAGCTAAAGTATTTTTACCAAGTATAGTTTTAGCATTAACTTCTATTTTAATTGCTCAGTTCACTCCACTTGGTGGGCAAGTTGGAATTGGTATCGGTGCCGTTGTTTCACTCATTTTGGCTATTTTCTTAACTAAGGCTCCAGCTAAACAGGTCTTTAAAGATTCGCAAAGAATGGTGCGAAGCGTTGGTGCACCTGGCGTTTTACTGCAACTATTAGCTATGCTTGGAGTAGTCTTTACCACTTGCGGTGTTGGTAAGCTAACTGCTAATATGATTAGTCATGTTTTTCCAGCTGGAAATCATTTCTTAGGAGTGGCGTTATACTGTATTGCGATGGCGCTCTTTACTTATATCATGGGTAATGCCTTTGCTGCCTTTGCTGTAATTACAGCGGCAATTGGGATTCCGTTTGTAATTGCTCAGGGCGCGAATCCAGTAGTTGTTGCGGCAATTGGAATGACATCAGGATACTGCGGAACGTTAGTAACGCCAATGGCTGCTAACTTTAACACCTTGCCAGTAGCTCTTTTAGAAATGAAAGATCAGATGGGCGTTATTAAGCAGCAGGCACCAGTTGCAGTTATTTTGTTGATTGTTCAAATCGGTTTAATGTACTTTTTAGCATTTTAATCTTGAAAGGATAATATTATGAAAATTTTAGTAACAGGATTTGATCCATTTGGCGGAGATAAAATTAATCCCGCAATTGAAGCAGTTAAAAGACTGCCTGATGAAATTAAAGGTGCAGAAGTTGTTAAGTTAGAAATTCCAACTGTCTTTAATAAGTCAGCTGAAGTTGTCAAAGAAGCAATTGAAAAAGAAAATCCTGATTATGTCTTAAATGTTGGTCAGGCTGGTGATCGTTTTGGCTTAACTCCAGAGCGAGTAGCAATTAATATCAATGATGGACGAATTCCAGATAATGAAGGCTACCAACCACTTGGTGAACCAATTCATAAAGATGGAGAAACTGCCTACTTTACACAATTGCCAATTAAGGCAGAGGCAAAGGCAATTAGGGATGCAGGCTTACCAGCTAGCGTTTCAAATACTGCTGGTACTTATGTATGTAATCATATTATGTATCAAGTTCAATATATGAGAGATAAAGAATTTCCTAACATTAAGGCAGGATTTATTCATATTCCATTCTTACCTGAGCAAGTTGTAGACCGTCCTAATACTCCATCTATGGCGCTTGATGACATTGTTAAAGGATTAACTGCAGCTCTTAGCGCTATTGTTGAACGTGATGGTAAGGGCGATATTGAAGCAATTGAAGGCGCAAATCACTAAAGCGTAGGTGATTTATTGTATGTTTTGGGTGTTTCTAAGTTTAGCGATTATTGGATTCATTTTATGCTTACTAGTCAGGCAGCACATTATTAAATATGGTTTTCCATTTGCTTATTGCTTAATTGGAATTATTGTTTCTAGTTTTGTTTGTTTAACTCAATTTGGTAATCATGATGCGAATTTCGATTGGTATGGTTATCTAGTAATTGTGTTTATAGTTGAAACTTGGTATTTGTACCATTACTTTTTATTAAGATCATAAAAAGAGGCTAATGTAGCCTCTTTTAAGTAAGGTCAAGCACGTAAGGTGTTTGGCCTTTTTCTTTGTTTTTATAATCTTATCGTTTTACTTTTTATTGGCTGCAGTTGTAAGTACTGTTTCACTTAAAATGCAGCAATGGTTAGTTAATGCAATTGCTCAGAAAATTTTAGCCTCAGGAATTGGCTTGATTAATACGATCCTTATGGTACTGCATCAGTGATGACTACGTTATTAACGACATACGTTTTAATCGGAATCCAAAATTTTGTACTTGTTTGGTTCTGTCCATCTCATTAAAATAGTGATAAAAATTTTTGATTAGGGGTGAAGGTAAAAATGACAATAGGAGATCTGCTTAGGCAATACCGTATTAACCAAAATAAAACTTTGCAAGAATTTGCGGGTAATATAATTGATCGATCTTACTACGGAAAAGTAGAAAGAAATATACATCAAATTTCAGCGGAAAACTTAATCAATCTGCTTAGATATAATCAAATTGATGCTATAGAATTTATTGAAACTTTAGACCCAAATTATGAAAACTATCAAAGTCAGATTCAAATTCAAAGAAAGATAATGGAAAAAGCATATTATCAAGTAGATAAAGATAAACTAAAAAAGGTTAAATTAATGATTACAGAAAGTAAATTATCTGAAAAAGATAAAGAAATTCAAAATTTGATTGCTGATGGACTTTTAGAATTACTAAATCCGGATAAACCTAATCAAAAAATTAGAGATGAAATTAAGAAGAAAATTTTTGAAATTCCAAATTTCAATAGTACTAAGTTTATGCTGTATTGCAATTCTATGCGTTTCTATAGTTTGGCTGATAACGAAGCAATTGTTAGAAAGATAATTGAAAAGTATCAAGTGCGTGAATCTATGCTTGTTAAAAAATCTCTACTTTCTTTAGCTATTAATGTTTTAGTCCTTTCTATCGAAGAAAATAAATTTGAGAATATTGATTTTTATATTGATTTTGCTAATAAGGTTCCAACTAATCCTGATCTTTTCTTTTATAAAAGTGCTATGACCTTTTTTACTTATTTCATTCAATATAAAAAGAATCAAGATAAGTCTGCGTTGCAATATTGCGATGCTATAATAAAAAGTTTTTGTCTTGTAGGTATGCCTGAGTATGGGGAAGAGCTACGAATATAGTCTGGATTGTTGCCGCTATGATTTGATCGTACAAAGAACGCAGTTTTAAACTGCGTTTTTTATTATGCCTGTTAAGTGATCGTGACTATATATTGGGATTATTTAAAAAATGAATGTAGACGCTGTGTTAAAAATTGTATTTTTTTCGCTGAGCTTTTAAATACTTAAACATATCTAGGTAGGTGGTGGCTTGCACACTGCACCCTAAATCTAAAACTTCTGAAATTAATGTAAGTATTGGTTTGTCATCACCATTTTTCATGTAATCAATTGCCTTTTGCAAATAAGTCAAGGTTAGAGTAAAAAACATTAAATATTGTGGTAATTCGATTTTTTTAAGTTCTTTGACTAATTTCTGAGCATAAGACAATTCATTAAGTGAAATCAGCCGTAAAATGCCATCTGATAAACTTCCCATAATGATTTCTAAGTTAAAACTAGTTTCAGCTTCTTTAAGACGGTCAATATTACGAATGATTTGCATTGAACTACCATAAATTTGCTTAGGATTGAATAGAAAAATTGATGCACCAAACGCTGAAATATAGTATTGACTCCATAAATTGACTTTTGAAAAAATTGCAAAAAGCTTTTTTTGGTCAATAGGAGGCAAGTAATTTTTATGTTCGATGATAAAAAGTTGATTACATAGATTAGCAGCCATAAATAAGTCAAACTTATTATGATTTTTATGATACTTAGTTAGTTGTTTTTGTGTAACTCGTTTGAGAAACGGAATATTTTCTTTTTCAGTAGCTTCAGAAAGCTCAGGATCTATTTCGGGTCGTGGTGAAAATTTGGACCAACCCATAAATTCATGACTAGTAATGTGAATTCTATTTAGTAATTTCATTGCCGTACTAAATTCAACCTCGACTTGATCATTTTCCCAGCGTGATAGTTTTGATTCAGAACAGATTCCGCTGCAAGCTTCTTTTTGCGTAATACCTTGTTCTAAGCGTAATTCTTTGAATTCATGACCATACATTTTTTCATTCTCCAAAAACTAACTTGCAGATCTGCAAGAGATTTATTTTTAAGTATAATCTCATCATATACTCTTATCAACAAGTTTAAATCGATGAGGGGATGAAGAAGATGCTGTTTAAGTATTCAAATAAATTTAGATTCATATTGATGATTATCTTTGGTTTAATTGCTAGTTTTCAAAATATTATTATGGCCAATGTTGTGCAAACACTAACTAATATTGCTACTAATAAGAACTGGGGCAAAATTACACAATTTTTGATTATTATCATTGCAGCATTAGTTGTTACCTTAATTGCAAGCCTAGTATTTAACAGATTGAAAACTAATACAATTAAGGAAACTAACACTTATTTAAGAACACATATTTTGGGTGGAATGCTAGAAGAGTCAAAAGACGAAAATAATGATAGTTTAGGATTTTTAACTAATGATTTTAAACTACTTGAAACTAATCGTTTTAATGCTCAAATTGAAATTATTATGCAGATTTTTTCGTTAGTATTAGCACTAGGCTATGCTTTAGCAGTTAATTGGCTACTTACATTACTATTCCTAGTTGGATCTTTTATTCCAATGGTTGTTTCTAATGTTTTTCAAAAGCCTATTCAAGAATCTTCTGAAAAGTGGACTAGTGCTAATAGTAAGTATGTTAATCAGACTAAAAACTTCTTAGCAGGTGTTGAAACGCTACATTTATATGATGGTCAAAATCAGGCGGTTGCTAAAAATAAACAAACAATTTCTAAGCTAGAACAGGCATTGAGTAATATGAATCTCTTAAACCTTGATACGAACTCATGGATTAATTTTGTTGGGAATATTGTTACATTTTTGATGCCATTTCTATTTGGAATTTATTTAATTGTAAAAGGACAAACAAGTTTAGGAGCTTTATTTGCAATTGTGCAATTAGCCAATTCATTTATAAATCCAATTTTATTTATCTTAGATGATAGAAGTAAATTGTCTACTACTAAGAAGATTGTTGAGAAGGTTAATGACTTTTTAGATAAAGAAAAAGATGCAGAAAATAGAAAAGTTGTAAGTTTACAGGATTTACAAGTAGAAGATTTGATCTTAAAGAGAGATGGTAAGCAATTAGCTACTGGGATTGACTTAAATGTCAACCTAGGTAAGAAAATTGCTGTCATTGGACCATCTGGAGCAGGAAAATCGACTTTATTGCAGTTCTTACTATATGGAAAATATGGAAAAGCAGAGGCGATTAGATTAAATGATAAAAGAGTAAAAGCTGGTACATTTCCAGACTTATTCTCATATGCAAGCCAAGCACCGGTTATTTTTGCGGATAGTCTATTGTTTAATTTGACTTTAGGAAAAAACATTTCCCGGGAAAAGGTAGAGGAAGTTTGCGATAACTTGGACTTGAGCGAATTAGTTAAAGAAAAAGGCTTTGACTATCAATTAGGAGAAGCAGCCGATAAATTATCAGGTGGACAACTAGCACGGATTGAGTTAGCAAGAGCAATTTTAATGAAGCGCCCAGTGTTATTACTTGATGAAATTAATGCTTCCCTTGATAAGAAAACTTCTGATATAATTCATAAATATTTATTAGCTTCAAAGTTAACTTTTATTGAAGTGATTCACCACTATGAGGAAGATGAATTGAAGCAATATGACGAAATACTTGACTTGAAGGAACATATTTAGATGAATTGGAAGAAAACATTATTTAGTATTGGCATTATTGTAATTATATTAGTTGGAGGATTGACAATGTTTAATGTAGCTAATCAAAAAGTTGTTAATCAGGATTATTCACTTTCTAAATTTACTAAAGTAGATATAGATATTCCAACAGGAGATGTAGTTTTAAAAGCAGGAAATAAATATCATGTTAGTTACTCTGGATTAGAAAAAAATGTCCCTAAAGTTGAGATTAAAGATAGTAAATTAAAAATTAGTTTTAAGAATCAAATTACCCACATTCGTTTATTTAACTTTAAGCAATTAAATTCTAAAATCGTCATTGAAATGCCGAAAGAACAATTAGAAAGTTTAAATGTTGATAATTCAAATGGTAATTTTAGTGCTGATTATTTAGCAGTGAAAATAGGCGATATTGATTTATCAAACGGCAATATCGATATTAAAGATTTGAAGACTAAAGATGGAATTAGTTTTGATACTTCAAGAGGAAATATTAGAATTGAAAGAAGTAATGCGACTGGTTATGATCTAGATACTTCTCTTGGGAAAATTACAATTAGTGGTAAAAAATATGGTGATTCCTTTGAAAAGAATAGTGACTCTAGGAATGTTTTAGAAGCAGACACTTCTTTGGGTAGTATTTCAGTAAATTAGAATATAAAAAAACGAATTAGCTATTTGTTGATTAAATCAACGGCTAATTCGTTTTTATTTTAGTGATTTTTTATGCTACGTTTAATGTAGTAGTTCAAGATAAATGGTGAGAGGACAGTGGTGATAATAATTACCAGGATTAAACTTGAATAAATATCCTCTGGGAAGAGGTGGTGCGTAATTCCGATTTGAGCAACAATCAAGGCTACTTCACCACGTGATACCATCCCAGCACCAACGATGTTTCCCTCATTTTTGGTAAAGCCAAATAATTCACTTGAATATTTACCAGCCCAGAACTTAGATACGACAGCTAAAATTGTCATTACAATAATGAACCAAATATCTTTAATAAAACTAGCAAATGTCATTGAAAGACCAATATTTACAAAAAATACTGGAATAAAAATTGAATATCCAATTGCACTAACTGAAGATTGAACTTCTTTATATTGCGGAGTTTGTCTGATTGCAAGACCGCCAAAAAAGGCCCCTACAACCGCACTTAAACCTACAAAGTCAGCTGCCCAAGCCATTGATAAGGCAAGTACAAGTGATCCAATAACTACAGCATAATCGACTTCAATTTTTTCTGCTAATTTCATAAAATATGGTGCGATGAATTTGAAGATAATCCAGACTACAACAAAATAGATTACTTCAATTAATAAATTAAGAAAGAAATTATTAGTTAAACCACTTTTACCGCCTTCATGACTAAAGGTAGTAAATAAACTAAGCACAATTACTGCTAAGATATCATCAACCACAGCTGCTCCTAGAATAGCTGTACCAGCTCGGGTATGAATTTGATTAGCTTCTTGCAACACGACAACTGAAATTGAAACACTAGTAGCCGCAAATACAATTCCGATAAATAGGGCTTCAAGGAAGTTCATTCCAAATAAGTAGCTTGCAATTCCCATGAAGAAAACTGGTAGGATAACGCCAATTCCAGCAACAGTGAAACTTAGATTGAAATATTTCTTCAATAATTCTAAGTTACTTTCTAGCCCAGCTAAGAACATCAACAGAATTACACCAAACTCTGAAAAGAGCGAAATGATTTCGTTTGGCTTAACTAGACCTAAAATGGCTGGTCCTAATAAGATTCCTGATAATAATTGACCAATAACTGCTGGCATATTAAGACGAGAAAAAAGTTGTCCTAATAATGTAGTAGCCAGCAGAATTAAAATTAATTCTCCTAAAAAGTGCATTTCTTTCAACTTTCTATAACTTTGTGGCAAAATAAAAAACTTTCAAGCGCTTATTGACCCAAATAAGCAAATCTTGAAAGTTTTAAATAAAACCCAACCACTAATGAAAAATATTTAACTAAATTTTAGTTTAGCTAAAAACTTTCTTGGTTGCAAACTAGTTTTTTTATTTTTCTAATCCTGTTTGTTTAGGATTGGTTGGCTTAGTTTTAGCAAGAAGAGCAAGCAAGATAGTAACTAAGTCGACTACTTCTTGTAAAATTGCACCCCAGAATGCTGGAATGATACCGGTAAAGGCAATCAATTCAATTAAGATAACGATACAAATTGCGGTAATAATATCAACGTGGGCAACTTTCATCGTATGTTTAGAAATTGCGACAGCATCGTTAACTTTAGAAATATCATTAACCATAATAACTGCATCGGCACTTTCGCTAGCAGCGGTTGCACCTTTAGCACCCATAGCGATACCAACATCAGCAGCCATTAAACTAGGTGCGTCATTAACACCATCTCCAACCATGGCAACTGGTCTGAGATTAGGTTTAACATCTCTAATAGCCTGAATCTTTTGAGCAGGAAGCAAATCAGCGTGAACTTCGCTTTCTCTAATTCCGGCTTCTGTAGCAACTTTGTCGGCTACAGATCTACGGTCACCAGTCAGCATCATAATTTGCTTGATACCTTGACGGCGAAGACGAGCGATTGTTTCTGGGGTGTTTTTTCTGATTTGGTCTTGGAAAGTAATATATCCAGCAAATTTATTGTCAATTGAAACAAAGACAGCTGTTGATTGAACTGTGATTTTTTCTTGATCAGGATCAACGTAGGCAAGTTTACCAACTTTTACTAGTTTACCGTCTACTTCACCGCTAACACCCTTAGCAGTAGCCTCTTTTAAGTTGGTAACTGGTTTAATTAAGTTTTTATCTGTGCTCTTTACTAATGAGGTTGCGATAACGTGACTTGATTGTTGTTCAACGCTAGCTGCCAAACCTTGTAATTCTTCTTTTGAAATTGAGCTATCTTTTGCTAAAACGACTTGGTCAATAACTAGTTGGTTTTCGGTTAAAGTACCGGTTTTATCAAAAGCAAAAGTTAGGGTACGAGATAACTTTTCAAGCGTAGTACCAGACTTTACAATAATGTGGCTACGCGACATTGAACTCATGCCTGAAACCATTGCAACTGGCGCAGCAATTAACAATGGACAAGGCGAAGCAACAACCATAACTTGTGCAAAACGTAAGAAGTGACCTTGCCAACCTAGTGCTGGATTAGTTACAGCAGAAGTAATCATAGCTGCAATACCAATAATTAAAGAAATAATGGTAAATGGTACAGCGTAGCGGTCAGCCATTTTAACGAATTTAGCAGGTTTTGCTTCTGAAGACTTAACTAAGGCGACGATTGATTGATATTCAGAATCTTTAGCAGCTTTAGTAACTTTCATTTCTACTGCTGCATCCCCATTAATTGATCCTGACATTAAGTCATCGCCGACTTTTTTATCTACTGGAACTGATTCACCAGTTAATGAAGATTGGTCAAAACTAGAATTACCTTTAATGATTTCTCCATCAACAGGAACTTGACTACCTGGCTTAATTAAGACAATGTCGCCAATCTTTAAATCGTCAACTTTAACTTCTTCAATCTTGCCATTGACTAACTTATCAGCAATTCTTGGTGAGTTTTGTAATAAAGAACGTAGTTCCTTGTCTGCTTGACTGGTAGCGTAATCTTCAAGTGAGTCACCACCGGTAAGCATGATTAAAATCATCCAAGCTGCCCAATAGTCGCCAACAATCATTGTTGAAATCACGGCAATAATTGCTAAGATATCTACACCCCAGCGTCCTGATTCAAGCGTATGAATCATTTCACGGAGCATTGTAATTGCCATAAAAATTCCGAAGATATCAATTAAGATACCTGAGATTGGCCATGTACCAATTTTAGGAGCTCCACACAGAAAGTCTAAAATTGCTGCAATGACACCAATTCCGAGAATTGTGAAAAATTTCCATTGATGTCTCATTAGCTTTACCTCCAACTAAATTAACAATAATACTAAAACATTATTACTATACCACTTAATAGATTAAATTTAAGCAATTTAGCTTGCTTCGCTCGGATCGCTCTTTTTAGTAATGTCATATTTATCATCAATTGAATGAGTTACGTAATTAAACGCCTTAATCCATTCTCTTCTTGTAAGTAATCCTTGAAAAATATTGTTGTCATTTACAACTGGAATAAAAGGATTATCGACTAAAAGATGCAGCTGCGTTTCAAGATTAGTATGGGCAAAATTGATCGTTTCGAAGTCTGTTTGCATTACGTCTTTGACTTTCAAGTCTGATAAAGGTTCGATAACGATATTATCAGGCGTTAGCATCTTATCTGTAATCATTGATAAGCTAATTAAACCAACTACTTTTTGATTCTTATCTAAAACTGGAATTTTTGAGTATTTCATTTTAGTAAGAATTAAAAATGCATGGTAGAGTGGATTTTCATCTTCTACGAATGCAATTCTGGAGGCAGGGATGATAAATGAGCCTGCTTTTTCTTCAATCAAGGATTGAATTGATGGTGAGAACATAATAATCCTTCCTATGCTTAAATAATTAATTTCTAAAATTTGTATTCCCTTTCACTTCTATTATAGGAAAGTCTTGGAAATAAGCCCACAAAAAAATCCGCGCTGGGAAAGACGCGGATTTCAGATATATAAGTATAGGATCAGTCAAAGACTGATAAATGTATTCAATCTACTTGGAGGAGTAAGAATGAAAATAAAAAGTTGGATGTTAATGCTAATAGCGATGGGGTTTTTGTTTTCCCCCGTTGCTATGGTTTATATATTAGAGGGAAAATGTGAACAAATTGTGACGTTTTTTATTAAAAAAGTTAAATTTGTTAAAGAAGTTGGGATAAATTATAAACTTGCGCTCCAAAGATTGTTTCCTAACTCATTTAGAGAGAGGAGTTTATTGTATAGCTTTTCTTCTTCAGGAGTAAAAGTGATATTATCAGAAAATTTTATAACTGGTACGCGATTGAAGAAATATTGGAGTTGACCCGTGAAAGCAACACCGTTGCTTGATTTGATAGTTGTTAGACTATCTGTAAGAAAGTTAGTAAATTCTGAATTTGGATTTGTTTCATTAAGTAGGTCAGTTAACCTGGTCATTGTAGTAATAATTTCATCTTTAGAAACCATCTTTTTCACCTTCTGTATATTTTAATAAATTTAGAAATTATTCTTTGTAAGATAATCGTATTATGAAAGCTGACTTTATACAATTATTTTTTAATAAAAATATAGGATTGGTATGTCTTTTATTAGGAATAAAGCTTAAGTTGATTCGTTGCCAAATATGCTACGTATTTTGGCATAATATTGCCAGTGGGAAAATCATTATTCTGAAAATTGGTATGATATAATTTATATATAAATGAAATCGCTTTTATCATGATCAAAACATAATATTTTTTGCTAGGCTAGAAAGTTGGTATTGTCAAAATGGAGTATCAAGAATATATCAGCTTGCTTGAAGCGTTCAGATTAAGTTTGACGGCTGAAAATAATCCTAACGTTGTTCAAATAGTTGATCAAATAAATGAAACTATTGCTCATTTAAAAACAGGAAAATATCATGCAATGGCTTTAACACAAGAGGTTTTTGAAGTAATAGACTTAGTAAATAAAGATATGGCGTTCAAGGGCTTAAAAATGAATCCATATCAAAGTAAAGCTTGGAATAGATTAAAGGAAAAGTCGTATCAGAGTTATTCACAGGATAGGAATGCTTTGGGATTTTCTGGAGCGTTTGGAGTGAATTAATTCTAGTCTTGGTGAGTAAGGATGGAAGCAAAGGTTAAAGAAGCAATTGTATTGCTTAAAAATTTAGAATATCAATTAAAGCATGAGCCATATGGAGATTTAAATAAATTTACTGATTTTGCTGAATTATATCAAGTTATTGATGAAACAATATCTGATTTACAGAATAAGAAGTATGAGGGAATAACCTTATCTGTTCGAGTTGGAAAAACAATGAGCTACATTAATGATGCACTTGCTTTTAGAGGACTGCGTTTTTCCAAAAAACAATCTGAAGCATGGAATTTGTTTGTGCATCCAACAGATGAAAAATTGCAAAAGAACGAAATAATATTCAAATTAATTAATCAATTTGGTGTCTGGTGAGAACTGATGAATACACAAGAATATATCAGCTTGCTTGAAGCATTCCAGTTAAGCTTAACCGCTGAAAATAATCCTAACGTTGTTCAAATAGTTGATCGAATAAATGAGACAGTAGCTAACTTGAAAACAGGAAAATATCATGCTGTTGCTTTAACATCGCAATTATTTGATGTTGTTAGTTTAGTTGAAAATTTAATGGCGTTTAATGTCTTAAATTTGAATACTTTTCAAAGTAAGGTTTGGAATAAATTGAGGGATGCCACCTATCAAAGATATACTAAAGACGGTAACTTACTTAATTTCATTCCATTCCCTTAATAATCATCAGTACAAGAAAAGAGAATCCATAATCAGGATTCTTTTTTTAATGCGTTAAAAAGAAAACGACCTATGCTGGGAAGTGCATAAGTCGTTTCAAAGATAGATAATCAGCCTTTAAGCTAATCTTGTTATTATTCAATCTACTTGGAGGAGTAAGAATGAAAATAAAAAGTTGGATGTTAATGCTAATAGCAGTGAATTATTATTAATCCACTACTACAATTAATATATTATAGTACAAACTAGAACCAAATATAATATACTTGCTTAATTTTTTATTTTCATATAGTAAATGGACTGTTCAGGTATAATATCGAATTAAGGAAGTTGTTTATTAGGTAGGGAAAGCTAATGAAAAGATTTTTAAAGATTCTGTTTAAACTAATCTTAATTTTGGCAATTATTGCTGGGGCTAGTTATGGCGGTTACTATGGCTATCAGCAATATCAAAAGCGAGAACAGGCAAAAGCAACGTTTACTTCTAGACCTGATGTAGAAAAGGCAAAGGATGGCACAAGCATTAGCCCAGGTCATCATAATTTGGCTTACTTTAAGAAGTTATTGAATGAAAAGTATCCTGATGTCTATAGTGCAGCATATGAAACGCCACGTGCTAGTAAAATTGGTAGCAGTGTCGTAATCCCAGGACAAGTTGTAACGCCAAGCTATGATTTCAATAAAAAGAAAATTACAGACGCAGATTCGATGACTCCTCAAGGATTAACTGTAGCGGGGAAGTACTTATTAATTACAGCTTACGATTCAACACATAATCATCGCTCAGTTATTTACTGTTTAGATAAAAAAACTGGTAAATATTTGAAGACTATTCAGGTTTCTGGATCTCCGCATTTAGGTGGTATTGCTTATGATCCAACTGCTAAAAATATTTGGGTAACAGGTAGTCAAGATGATTCTTCGGCCCTAATGTCTTTTTCATTAAAGAAACTAGAGAAATACAGTTATAATAAGAAAAAGCAACCTATTCAATATGACAATGTCATTGCTTTGCCAACGATTGAAAGAGCATCTTGTGTAACTTATTATGATAATCAATTGTTTGTTGGCTTTTTTAATACAGATGGACAAGGACAAATTGCTAGTTATCCTATTGCTCGTTCAGGGAACTTTAAGGGAACAATCACTAGTGACCAAATTAAGGCAGTAACTGGTCAAGTATCTTGGGCCTTAGGTTCTGGAAGTGCCTCAATGGATCGACAGATTCAAGGAATTGCCTTTTATCAAAATTGGATTATTTTGAGTCAGTCTTATGGAAGCAAGGATTCTAAGTTATACTTTTTCCCAATTTCAGCTTTAATCTATCTAGATGAAGGAAATGCAGAAAAAGTTGTAGTTATGCCGCCATATTTAGAACAAATTTATGTTCAAAATGGTCAGCTATTAATGTTATTTGAATCTGGTGCAAAGGCTTATGCACGTGATCAAATTATGATTGTCGATCGAATTTTATCAGCAAATATTAATGCCTTATTAGGGGGTTAAAATGGTTAAGAAGATAGCTTTTTGGGTACGATTAGCAGGCTGGAGTGGCTTGATATCAGGAAGTAGTGTTTTAATGCTGTATCAATATTCGCATAGCAGCTTGTTTTTAATAAACCTTATTACAATTGTTTTATTCTCGGCCTATGCTTTAGCAACTGCCAATGATAAAAAGTGGGAAAATCCTGATTGGCTTTTAAAGGTAATCTTAGTAGTGTTAGTGTTTGTTTCGATTTTACCGACTATTTTCTTAGGAATTGGTTATTTTATTGAAAGAAAACGTAATCAATAATAGTGAACTATCCATAACTAAGGCTATTTTTGGTATAATTACTTCTGTTCATGCTATTTTTCTAAGAAATAGTAAAAATGTTAACCTGTTTTATAACAATGTTGTAAAATTTAGAAAAAAGATTACGAGGTGTAAGCATGGCAGAAAATAAAGATAAGCAAAATAATACAAAGAAAAAAGAGATCGGCCTATTCATTGCCAAAACTCTCTTTTACTTTGCAGTGCTTGTAGTGCTAGTTTACTTGTACTCATATAGCGGCATTGGGGCTGCAAAATTTATTTATAAAGATTTCTAGAACTGAAAGGGTCGCATTAAATGATTAAAGATGTAATCAAGACAATCGATCAAATTGCTACTGAAGATCCAAAGCGGATCGCCTATGATTATCTTGGCGAAACTAATACTTATGGAGACTTGAAAGCTCGCTCAGATGCATATGCAGCTAAGATTAGCGAATTAGATCTTCCCGAAAAAGCCCCAGTAATGATTTGGGGTGGTCAAACCTTTGAAATGATCGCCAGTTTTCTTGGTGCTGTAAAAGCGGGACATGCTTATATTCCAATTGCTAGTTATTCTAATAGTGAACGTTTATTAATGATTCAGGAAGTTTCTGAATCACCTTTGGTAATTGCAATTGATAAGCTTCCAATTGAAATGGATAATATCAAAGTTTTAACTCCTGAGGAAGTTTCTGACAATCACGCAGAGATTGAGCAAAGTAAATTTGTAAGTGGGGATGATAACTTCTATATTATCTTTACTTCAGGTACTACCGGTAAACCTAAGGGTGTGCAAATTAGCCATGATAACTTGCTGAGCTTTGTAAATTGGGAGTTAAATGACTTTTCACTTCCAGATCAACCTAGTTTCTTAGCACAAGCTCCATACTCTTTTGACTTATCTGTCATGAGCTTATATCCTGCTTTAACTGCAGGTGGCAAGTTAGTAGTGTTACCTCATGATGTAACTGAGAACTTAGGTCAGTTATTTAAGACTTTGCCACAATTAAAATTTAATGTCTGGGTTTCAACACCATCATTTGTAGAGATGAGCTTTTTAGATCCAACTTTTGACGCGAAGCACCACCCAGAATTAACTCATTTTTTATTCTGCGGTGAAGAATTAAGTCATAAAACAGCAAAAATGCTTAAGATGAAATTCCCAGATAGTCATATTTTCAACACTTACGGCCCTACAGAAACAACTGTTGCTGTTACTCAAGTAGAAATTACTGATGATATTTTGAGCAAGTATGATCGCTTACCAATTGGTGTTTCTAAAGAAGATACTAAAATCTCAATTGATACTTCAAAAGGTGAAGAAAAGGATCAAGGCGAAGTTATTATTGAGGGACCTAGTGTTTCAAAAGGCTATTTAAATAACCCAGAAAAGACTAAGGCTGCTTTCTTTAAAGACGGAGAGCATTCAAGCTACCGTACTGGAGATTTAGGATTTTTAGATGGCGATATGCTCTTTTATCGCGGAAGAATAGATTTCCAAGTTAAGTTCAATGGCTATCGTATTGAACTAGAAGAAATTAACTTCTATCTCGCCAAGAATCCATTAGTGCGTTATGGCGTTGTTGCTCCTAAGTACAATAAAGACCACAAGGTTCAACAACTAGTTGCTGTAGTTGAATTAGCTGATGGAGTGCGAGAAAAGTACGATGATGCTGAATTGACTAAAAAGCTACGTGAGTCTTTAAGTCAAGATATTATGCCATATATGCTTCCTCAACGCTTTATCTATCGTGATGAAATGCCAATTTCTCAAAACGGTAAGGTAGATATTAAACAAGTAATTAAGGAGGTAAATAACGCGTGATCAACATTCAGCCATATAGTAATCCGCGTTACTTCGTCATTCTTTTTATTGCGCTTTTGCCATTAATTATTGGTTTATATCATGGTCGGCGCTTTAAGACTTATGAAGCTTTCGTTTCATTACTATTCTTGTTTTTGATGTTTAATGGTAAGGACTGGATACAGGGAGTCCAACTGATTGGATATATTATTTTCCAATTTTTAATTACTTTTGCTTATCAAAAGTATGTTAATTCTGGAAAGAATAAGACCTCTGTTTTTTGTTTAGCCGTTATCTTAGCAATTTTGCCTTTAGCAGCGGTAAAGATCGCACCATTAGCACACAATAAGACTGCTGATTTAATTGGATTCTTCGGAATTTCATATTTAACTTTTAAGACAGTGCAAGTTATTATGGAACTTCGCGATAAAACTATCAAAAAAGTTGATCCAATTACGTATGCAAGATTCCTCCTCTTCTTCCCAACTATTTCCTCAGGTCCTATTGATCGTTATCGGAGATTTAAGGAAGACTATGATAAGGCGCCAGAGAGAGACAAATATATTGAAAACCTAAAATTTGGGACAAGATATATTTTCCAAGGTTTCTTGTATAAATTTATTATTGGTTATGTCTTTGGTACTTTGTGGTTGCCGCAATTAGCTAGAGATGCACTATTTTATGGTCAAGCCAATGGTGGTCTACGTTTATCTTGGGCTCTTCTTGGTTATATGTATTGCTACAGTATGTATCTCTTCTTTGACTTTGCAGGATATTCTTTATTTGCTGTAGGTACTTCATATTTCATGGGAATTAGAACTCCGATGAACTTTAATAAACCATTTATTTCTCAAAATATTAAAGATTTCTGGAATAGATGGCATATGACTCTATCTTTCTGGTTCCGTGACTTTATCTTTATGCGTTTTACATTCTTTGCAATGAAGCATAAATTGGTAAAGAATAGAATCAGATTATCGCAACTCGCATATTTAGTAGATTTCTTAATTATGGGCTTTTGGCATGGCTTAACGTGGTACTATATCGTATATGGTATTTACCATGCTTTGGCAATTATCATCAACGATATTTGGCTAAGATTTAAGCGCAAGCACCGTAAGCAAATTCCACATAATAAGTTTACTAAGTGGTTTGCGATCTTCTTAACATTTAATGTTGTTTGTTTCAGTTTCCTAATTTTCTCAGGTTTCTTGAGTACATTATGGTTTGGCTGGAAGTAATTTATTATTTTTGAAAGGATTTTCTTAATTATGGATACAAAGCAAGCTGTTTTAGATATTTTAAATGAATTAACTGGTGAAGATTTAAGTGATCAAATGGATGAAAACATTTTTGAAAATGGTTTGTTAGATTCCATGGCAACTGTTCAAATGTTACTTGAATTACAAGATAAATGTGGTGTTACTGCACCAGTTTCAGAATTTCACCGTGAAGATTGGGACACTCCAAATAAAATCATTGCAAAGGTAGAAAGCTTAAGAAATGAGTAATAAACGCAAACTGTGGCAGATTTTTGGCCCAGTTCTTTGTGCTTTCATTTTGCTAGTGATCTTATTTTTGATTCCATGGCAAAATGGTGAAAAGTCAGATAATGCTTTATTTAAAGCTTCAGTTTCACAATCTCAGACTGTTTTTAAGGGACAATCAATTAAGCAAGCCGCTTTTGAAAAAAACTATGTTCCATTTTATGGCTCTAGTGAATTATCAAGAATGGATGCTTTGCACCCAAGTGTTTTAGCTTATAAATATAAGAGAAATTATCGACCTTTCTTATTGGGAGGACCGGGAAGTCAATCATTAACCCACTTTTTCACTATGCAAGAAACAGTAAATCAACTTTCTAATAAGAAGGCTGTATTTATTATTTCTCCGCAGTGGTTTACTAAACAGGGACAAAATCCAGCTGCTTTTGGCATGTACTTTTCTCAGCTTCAAGCTGTTGACTGGATTTTAGGTGCTAAAGATAGTGTTGCTACGCGCTATGCTGCAAGACGTTTATTAGATATGCCTGCTGGCACTGCTAGTGAAACTACGAAGTATGCCTTAATGACATTAGCTTCAGGACAAAAACTGTCTAAGTATCAAACCTTATACTTGAAGGCTAGACGTCGAATGCTAGCTAATGAGGATAACTTCTTTTCTTCTATAGGGATGACTAACAATATCCCTAAGATTCAAAAAGAAGCTGGTAAATTACCAGGTACTTACGCATATGATAATTTGCGTCAATTCGCTAATGAACAAGGTAAGCAAGGTACTACGAACAATAAATTCGGTATTTCTAATGGTTTCTTTGATAAGAAACTAAATAATAAGCACTTAAAGAAGTTAAAAGATTCCCAGCGAAGCTTTGACTACACTAAGTCGCCAGAATATGCTGACTTTGAATTAGTATTAAATGAGTTAGCTCATGAACATGTGAATGTCCTGTTTATTATTCCACCTGTTAATGAAAAATGGGCTAAGTACACCGGCCTATCTCAAACAATGTATCAAGAGTGCGTTGCTAAAATTACTAAACAACTTACTTCTCAGGGCTTTAACAATATCGCCGATTTATCAAAAGATGGTGGAAAGAAGTTCTTCATGGAAGATACGATTCACCTTGGCTGGAACGGTTGGTTAAAAGTAGACCAATATGTTAAGCCATTTATGGAAGAAAAGAACCATCCGGTTAATTACAAACTTGATAGTTACTACTTCACTAAAGCCTGGGGTAATAAATCTGACGTAAAAATGCCAAATACTAAAAGTAAGGTAGCGACAGATATAAAAAAAAACTAGCACAGGCAGGAATTATTGGTAACGTCTTGGCGATTAAGAATAATAAAGTAATTCTTAATGAGTCAACTGGCTATGCTAATATCAGTAAAAAAGTGCGTAATACGCCGAAGACTGCTTTTTTCATTAATTCAGTCAATAAAGTTTTTACTGGTACTTTAGTTATGAAACAGGTTGAGCGAAAGAAACTAAAGCTTAGTGACAAATTATCGAAATTTTATCCTCAAGTTCCGCATGCTAATCAAATAACGATTGAGCAGCTTCTAACTATGGAGGCTGGTTTACAAGGAAAAGATGAGTCAAATTATGGAACTCCTGTCTTCAAAAACAACCAAGCAGGGATTAAGTATGACATCAAGCACAATGTAATTTTTGATAAACGGCACTATAATCAACGTGTATATTCGTCAATTAATTACATTTTGTTATCAGGTATTTTGGAAAAAGTAACTCATCGTTCTTATGAAAACCTTGTGAAAGATACTTATATTAAAAAATTGGGTCTGTCTGAAACTGAGTTTTATTGGGATATTCCTAAGAATAAGCAAATTAAGGTTGCAATCCCTTATACAAAGAGCTCTCAGGGATACTTAGTCCCGCACTTTATCTCAGCTGATAAGGTACATGGGGACTTAGGAGCAGGATGCTTGGTAATGTCCAATAAAGACCTGTATCGAGCTACTAGTGCTATTTTAAATGGAGAAATAATCAAACCTTCTTCAGTACAAAAAGCCTATACTCCTTCTGATCCTGCTAAGTATAATGCTGGTTTTTACAATTTCCCTGATTTTCATTCTTCAAATGGTTCTGGAGATGGTTACACAACATACTATCGAATTTCTAATGATACAAGGGATGTATTAGTGATTCAGTCTAATTATCCGGTTAAGGATTATTTTAAAGTAAGACAGATGTGTAATGATCTTATGGAAAATTTGATAAAGGCTACTTCATAGAGATGGAAACATGTTTTCCATCTCTTTTTTGCCATTTAAGCATCGCTAAAACTGGTTGTGTAAGTAAGATTGCTGTGCTAAGATTTACCTGTACCGTTGTAACAAAGTGCGTTTTCTACGGTAGCGAAAACGTCGCTTTTTATTTGGTCAGAATAACGGTACCTAACACTGTGTGAGCCTGATTCCGATGTTGGTGGAATTAGGCTTTTCTTATGAAATTAGATAAAATAAAAGATCGCTATTTAGCGATCTTTTTCTTGTTATAGGCATTAATCATTGCAAATAGAAGGACGGAAATTAAAACTAGAATGGTACAAAAGATAAATAAAACTAAGTAAGAAAAATTATCAATTACTAAGGCACCAATTAGTGGTCCCAAAGCACGACCAGCTGAAGTAACTGATTGGACGATACCTTGATATTTTCCCTTATCTTTATTACTTGCCCGATCATTAACAAAAGTGGAGACAGCAGGAAAGGCTAAAATTTCTCCGCAAGTAAGGACAGCCATAGCTAAGACAAAGCTGAAATAGTGATTTGCTCCGATTAGCAACAAGAAAGCTAGTCCAAATAGACTAAAGCCAATATATAAACGACCGTGTAAGTGCTGAGTTAGCCAATCGTCGAAGTAAGTTAAAAGAGGTTGAATGAGTACGATTAAAACAGCATTTAAAGTCCAAAGCAAACTGTATAAACGCACACTCATATGTAAGCCTAACATGTAGGAAGAAATGTTCGAGTTCCATTGCTCATATGCAATCCACGCTGCTAGAACACAAATTAAGATAGAGAAAATAGCTTTTTTTGCACCATAGGGAATTTTTTCTTGATATTCTGATTCAGCTACTTTTTTACCTTTTGCAGCATGAGCCTGATTTAAACCGCGATATTCAAGAAAAACCACGATACTTAAGAATGCAAACATAATAAAAGCAAGTAGAAAGATATAAGTAATACCAAAGGGTAAAATAAATCCAACCATTAACGAGCCAAATACTAGTCCTAGGTTTTGTGTAAAATATAAAACATTAAAAACATAAGAAGCATTTCGACTCCTAATTAGAGTAGCGATAGAATTTAGACCAGTAACTACGATCCCATTCCCTAAGCCTAGAGTAATTAACAAGATTGGATATGCTGGCCAGCCATGAAAGAGGACTAATAAAAAAGTGGATAGTGTAGAAATGCTTACACCAGTTAAAAGCGTTTGATATGGATGCCACTTATCAAATAAAAAGCCACCTAGTGCATTTCCTACCATTGTAAAAGCTGAGTTAATAAATAATACAATACCAGCTATAGTAAGCGTTTCATGAAGATAATTGTGAATATAAATTGTAGTTAGTGGCCAAATAAAACTAACGCCGGTATTGATGATTAAAGAACCAGCAAATAGCCAAATTAACTTAATAGGGTCTAGCGCATGCTTTTTTAACATGGGTGTTCCTCCTTTTAAATTAAGATTTATCGTATAAAAAGAAGCTGACGTTTGTCAGCTTCTTTTTAATAATGCTACTTTCATTTTGACCTAAGATAGTCTTTTATGCAATCCATATTAAGCATCGCCGTTCATCCAGCTGCTATTAAAATTACGAAGAACTTCATCTGCTGGAAAAGCATCTTTTCCTGTATGCTTTATTGCTTCATGAACTTGCTTTTGTGTTAAATGATCGCAGATATAATATTTAATTGCTTCATTAATTACTGAGTCCCAATCCTTTTCGGAACGATTTAAGTAGTAATTGAGTAGACGGTCAGTTTCATCATTAATAGAAAAACTTCGTTTAGCCATAATTTTTCTCCCTTGTTATCTTCTTTATCATTATATCATGTTCTTTATCGAGTCAATGATTCCCGAATTTTGTATTTTTTGCGATATTTTAATGAAAAATGATAGGTTTCTTTTTATATTTAATTTAAACTAAAGGTTAGACTTAAAGAACTAAGGATTAGAGAAATATGGAGAAAATAATTTTTAAAACTATCGTTCGACTTCGGAGACTAGCGTTTTTTAGAGTGGCAGATCGAACTTTGATGATGCTAATGCCTTTGGCCGTTGTCGGAAGTATTTTCCAATTTTTATGGCAGAGTGTTTTTTCACCTACAAGTTTGATATCAAATATTTTCTATTTTGATAAATGGTTGCCTGACCATTTGTTTAATGCGGCATGGTATTCCTGTCAAGGCGTTACCAGTGTAATATTTGGCACTTTTGGTTTGTTTACCGCCTATTTTTCAGCTCAGTATACTGCTCGTCTTTATCAAAAAGATGCTCAAATGGCTGGAGTTTCAGGAATGTTAGCGTTGCTTTTGTGTGCGTATCGTTTTAGGGACACGAGAGATTTTCAGCTTTCTTTTAATTGGCGTTTTTTAAATATTAATAGCTTTTTATTTGCCCTTTTAATAGGTTTTGGTACTGGGCTTATTTTTAGATTTTTAGGAGTTGAGTATCACCATCGGCATACAGAGAGTGCACAGCAAATTAAGCAAAGAGCCTTTGATTCTTTCCGCCCAATGCTTGCAACTTGGGTAATTGGCTTAATAGTTGGAATTTTAACTAGTTTGGTGCATGTGCGTGTAGTAGCAACTAATTTTTATCAATTTTTCCAAAGTCAAGGTCAGAATAATTTAAACTTAGGAGTATTTATTCCTTTCTTGCTCTTGGCACTTCTACTTAATTGGCTAGGAATTGGTCAACCTTTAGCATCTTTGACGGCAGGTAGCGATAGTGCGACTAATGTTGCTAATCTGAACTATGCTTTAACTCATGGTTCAAGCTGGAATGTACCTAATCCTTATATTGGTAATTCTTTATATCAATCTTATGGAAAATTTGGCGGTAGCGGTTTAACTTTAGTTTTATTAATTGGTATTTTAATTTTTATTAAAAAAAGCAGCATTGTTAGAGTGGCACGCTGGAGCTTTATACCGACATTATTCGGTTCTAATCAGGGTGCTTTTCTAGGTATACCTATTATGCTTAATCCACTATTTTTATTTCCATATGTAATTTTGCCAGTTATGAATATGCTTTTAGCTGCTAGCATGATTGCGGTCCATTTGGTTCCAGCTTCGGCTTATAATGTCTTATCTGGCACACCAGGCCCCTTAGTAGCATTTATTGCTACAAATGGAACGTGGCAAGCTTTAGTATTTTCGATGTTACTCTTTGCTTTGGATATTTTGTTATATTTACCGATCATTAAAATGTCTAAGGATGTCCAGGATGAAATTGATTTGTTAAATGATAAGGAGGCGGGGTATAAACATGTTAAATAAAAAAAGGGTGTCAAAAAACCGCCTACTTTTACTAGGAACATTTATTTTTTTAATAGTTTTGTCCATTCCTACTTTTTTCTGGATCAAAAGTGCCAATCATGATTTAGCTGAAAGAAGAAAATCACAAATGTCACCAGTCATTATGATTCCGGGCTCTAGTGCTACGACTGAACGATTTAATGAATTAGTTAATTTACTGAATAAAGATACTTTTAAAAAGCATAGTTTATTGAAAATTCAAGTAAAAAAGGATGGAACGCTGAAATATAGTGGAAAAATCAACCGTAATGATAATGAGCCTTTTATTGTTGTAGGTTTTGAAAACAATCATGATGGCTATGCTAATATCAAAAAACAAGCTGGTTGGTTTGATGAAGCATTTGCGCAACTTAGTCAGCAGTACAAATTTAATAATTTTAAGGCCTTTGGACATTCTAATGGGGGATTGATTTGGACTTATTGGCTAGAAAATTATTATGACGATTATAGTGATGAAATTCGGATCAAGAAATTAATGACCTTAGGTACTCCGTATAACTTTAATGAAAGTAATATTGATCATAAGACTGAAATGTTAAATGATTTTATTAAGAATCGAAAGAAAATACCACAGAACTTAGATGTATATTCTGTATCAGGCGGACAGAATTATGAATCTGATGGGTTGGTTCCAGAAAGTAGTGTAGCTGCAGGAAAATATATTTTCCAAAATCAAGTAAAACATTATACTACGATGACTGTTACTGGAGCTGATGCTCAGCACTCATCATTGCCGCAGAATAAGCAAGTAGTTCAGCTAATTGAACAATACTTGCTTGAAAGCACTATTGGAGATAACACGCAAGGAAATGGTCAAAGACCAAGAGGAAGTCGAAAAAAGCAAGACCAAAAGTTAAATAATTAAAAGATTGGAAAAATAATAAAAACAAATAATTTAGAAACAAATCTGACATATTAATTCACAAATTATTTAAGCACAATGCACTTTGAATAGCGTATTGTGCTTCTTTTGTTCACAAATTAAAATAATCTGTGGAAAAAACATGATATAATATTTGGCTTTCTGTGGATAACCTGTTATAATAAAAAATGTGAGTAGTTAGCACTCATTAGTTACAAGTGCTAAAATTTTTGAGAATATGAGGAGTGTGTAAAGCATGGCATACTTTGACAATGGAAACTACAATTTTGATGATTTGTTTAATGAATTAAACAGAGACTTTTTCAATGATGGAAGAATGACCAATGGTCAACAACCAATGAGATATAGTGCTGGTCAAGCACCTCAACAAGGAGCACAAAATGGCCAACAACAAAAGGAAAAGCCAATTGGTGTTGATTTAACTGAACAAGCTAAAAAGGGTAAATATGATCCTGTCATTGGACGTACAGCTGTTATTGACCAAGTTATTGAAATTTTAAGTAGACGTAAGAAGAACAATCCTGTTTTAACTGGACCTGCTGGTGTTGGTAAAACTTCAGTAGTTGAAGGCTTAGCTCAAAGAATCGTTGATGGAGACGTTCCTGAAAAACTTAAGAACGCCCACATTATTGAGTTGAACATTAATGAGTTAGTTGCAGGTACTTCTCTTCGTGGTAGTTTTGAAGAAAAATTAAAGAAGATTATTGATAAAGCTAAGGGTGACAAGAATGTTATTCTCTTTATCGATGAATTACATAATATTGTTGGGGCAGGTTCTACTGACTCAGAAAACAATTCTGGGGATGCTGCTAATATTTTGAAACCAGCATTAGCAAGTGGTGAAATTCGTCTGATTGGTGCAACTACTACTAGTGAGTACCAACAAATCGAAAAGGATCCAGCTTTAGCTAGAAGATTCCAACCAGTTCAAGTACCAGAACCAACGATTGAAGATGCTGTTCAAATTTTGAAAGGCTTAGCTCCAAGATATGAGAAGTATCACAATGTAAAATACGATCCAGAAGCATTAAAGCTTGCTGCTGAACTTTCAAATCGTTACATCAATGATCGTCATTTACCAGATAAGGCCATTGATTTAATGGATGAAGCTGGTGCTAAGAAGTCCTTAGGGATGGATCAAAAGGATGAAACTTCAATCAAGAATAAGATTCATGCCTTAGAAGGTAAAAAGGCAGAAGCAGCTAAAAATGAAAAATATGATGAAGCTGCTAAGCTTAAGAAAGAAATTGAAGACCTCAAGAAAGATCTCAAGACTGCGGGTAAAGCTAGTGAACTTAAAGTTACACCAGAAGATATGTACTCTTTGATTCAAACTAAGACTGGTATTCCAATGAGTGAAATTAATGCAAATGAAGCTCAAAAGAACGCTAACTTAGCTGCTGACTTGAAGAAGGTTGTCATTGACCAAGATAAGGCCATTGATATCATCACTGATGCAATTGCTCGTAAGCAAGTATTTAAGGATTCTAACCGTCCAACTGGTTCATTCTTACTTACTGGTCCTACTGGTGTTGGTAAGACTGAATTGGCTAAGCAGTTAGCAATTAAGTTGTTCGGTAAGGCTGATGCCTTAGTACGTTTGGATATGTCAGAATACCAAGACCAAATGGCTGTTAACAAGTTAATTGGTTCAGCACCAGGTTATGTTGGTTATGGTGAAGGCGGACAATTGACTGAAAAGATTCGTCACCAACCATATTCTTTGATCTTGCTTGACGAAATTGAAAAGGCAAACCCACAAGTCTTCAATGCCTTACTTCAAATTATGGATGATGGCCGCTTGACTGACGCACAAGGTAGAACAATTTCCTTCAAGGATACTATCATCATCATGACTTCAAACGCTGGATACTCTGATAAGTTACTTAAGGGTGACGATCAAGATGCTTTACGTAAGGCACTTGAAGTTTACTTCAGACCAGAATTCTTGAACCGTCTTGATGCAATTGTGCCATTCAATTCATTGACTAGCGAAGATATGCTTAAGATTTTAGATCTTTACTTAGCTAAGATGGAGAAATCACTTGCTAAGAGAAACATCAAACTTCATGTTACTGCTGATGCTAAGAAGTACTTGGCTAAGAAGGGATATGATAAAGAATTCGGTGCTCGTCCATTGAGAAGAGTTGTTGAACAAGATCTTGAAACCCCAGCTGCTAAGTTAATTGTTTCTAAGCCTGATACTAAGGAAGTTAAGTTCACCATCGACGATAAGCACTTATACTTAAATGGTGAAGTACTTGAAGACGTATTGTTTGATAAAGAAACACGCGAACAAGAAAAGAAAGACGTTAAAGAAGCTGAAAAAGCTGATAAAAAAGAAAATAAATAGTTAATACTATTTTGCTTGAAAAGAGACGGTGGATTAATTCACCGTCTCTTTTTTTTAATTAATTTTAATTATAGGGTAGAATTCCCGACAAAATCAGGTATAATAATTAAAAATAAATTAAGGAGAATTGGAATGAAAAATTTCTTTAAGAAAGTTCCAGTAAATACTTTTTTAAAAGCGGATTCTCGCTTAACTAGACATTTAAATGCACGTGATTTAGTTGCATTGGGAATTGGGGCAGTTATTGGAACAGGTATTTTTATTTTACCTGGTCATGAAGCTGCTCAACATGCTGGACCTGCTGTTGCGATTTCGTTTTTGTTAGCGGCAATTGTTTCTGGTATGGTTGGAATGGCATATGCTGAGTTCTCCTCTGCTATGCCAGTGGCTGGATCTGCTTATTCTTTTGGCTCAGTGATTTACGGAGAAATTGTGGGTTGGATAATCGGATGGGGACTACTATTAGAATATTTCTTGGCTGTTTCTGCCGAAGCAACAGGTTTTGCTTCTTATTTTAATAATAATATTTTGGCGCCAATTGGTATTCATTTGCCTAAGGCTCTTGAAGCGGGACCAATGGAGGGCGGAGTAATTAATCTTTCTGCAGTCTTGATTGTCTTGATTGTAGCTCTAATTTTATATCAAGGCGCTAATTTATCGAAACGGGTAGAAAACATAGCAGTAATTATTAAGGTTGCTATTATCATTTTGTTTATTGTGATTGGACTTTTCTATATTAAGGCAGAAAATTATGTTCCTTTTTATCCTAAGAAATTTCAAACTCCGCCATTAGGAATGGGTGGAATTTCTACAGCAGCAGCGACAGTATTCTTTGCTTTCATTGGCTTTGACGCTTTAGCAGCTAATAGTGCTGAAACTAAAGATCCTGCTAAAAATGTAGTTAAAGGAATTATGGGAACAGTAATTATTGCAGTATTACTTTATGTTAGTTTTTCTTTAGTTTTGACTGGGATGGTCAACTATAAGCGATTAAATGTTGACGATCCAGCGGCATATGCACTAAAAGTTGTCGGATTAACTGCTTGGAATAAGTTAATCACAGTTGGGGCGTTGGTAGGAATTTTTACGGCAATGATTACAATGCTCCTAGGTGGATCAAGATTACTCTATGCTTTAGGAAGAGATGGATTATTACCTGACTCAATGGGGAGTGTACATGCTAAAAAGATGATTCCTGATCATGCTGTAATCGTTTCTACTATAGTAGCAGCTATTTTTGCTGGGTTAGTCCCATTGATGGAATTAGCGTCTTTAATAAATGCTGGCACTTTAATTGCTTTTGCTTTAATATCTTTTGGAATTATTCCGCTTCGTCATAGAAAAGATATTGTAAATAATGGATTCAAAATGCCATTTTATCCGGTTTTACCAATAATATCTGGATTGCTGAGCGTATATTTCATCTGGATGCTGCCAAAAATGACAAAAATTATGGTAGGAATTTGGTTAATAGCTGGAATAGTTGTATATGTAACGTATGGTGTAAGACATTCTAAATTACAAAAACAATAAAAGGTCTCACAAAATGAGACCTTTTTTAGCACTCTAAAAAAATATTGCTAATTTTTAGAAAAAAGGGGTTGACGAAAAGGAGAAAAGTCTGTAAAGTAATACATGCTGTTTGAGGCAAGCAAGAAGCAGAGCCAGGAGGCAAAGCGAGAAGCTTGTCAAGAGAGCAGAAAGATGATAATATTATAAAGCTGTCATTTGAGAGAGATGAGAAAGAGAAAAAAGCTTGTCAAAACTCAAGAGGCATGATATAATATAAAAGTTGTCACACGGCAACGGTAGTACCTTGAAAACTGAACAAAGTTTCGCTGAAAGTGTGCGGGATATAAAAATCCCAAACAAAAGCGAAGTCAATTCGCAAGCAATAAATTTGAGATAACTCAAAGAAAGTTTTAGAGCTAAACGATAAAAAGCTCATTTTCAAGAAGGAAAATGAGAGTTTGATCCTGGCTCAGGACGAACGCTGGCGGCGTGCCTAATACATGCAAGTCGAGCGAGCTTGCCTAGATGAATTTGGTGCTTGCACCAAATGAAACTAGATACAAGCGAGCGGCGGACGGGTGAGTAACACGTGGGTAACCTGCCCAAGAGACTGGGATAACACCTGGAAACAGATGCTAATACCGGATAACAACACTAGACGCATGTCTAGAGTTTAAAAGATGGTTCTGCTATCACTCTTGGATGGACCTGCGGTGCATTAGCTAGTTGGTAAGGTAACGGCTTACCAAGGCAATGATGCATAGCCGAGTTGAGAGACTGATCGGCCACATTGGGACTGAGACACGGCCCAAACTCCTACGGGAGGCAGCAGTAGGGAATCTTCCACAATGGACGCAAGTCTGATGGAGCAACGCCGCGTGAGTGAAGAAGGGTTTCGGCTCGTAAAGCTCTGTTGGTAGTGAAGAAAGATAGAGGTAGTAACTGGCCTTTATTTGACGGTAATTACTTAGAAAGTCACGGCTAACTACGTGCCAGCAGCCGCGGTAATACGTAGGTGGCAAGCGTTGTCCGGATTTATTGGGCGTAAAGCGAGTGCAGGCGGTTCAATAAGTCTGATGTGAAAGCCTTCGGCTCAACCGGAGAATTGCATCAGAAACTGTTGAACTTGAGTGCAGAAGAGGAGAGTGGAACTCCATGTGTAGCGGTGGAATGCGTAGATATATGGAAGAACACCAGTGGCGAAGGCGGCTCTCTGGTCTGCAACTGACGCTGAGGCTCGAAAGCATGGGTAGCGAACAGGATTAGATACCCTGGTAGTCCATGCCGTAAACGATGAGTGCTAAGTGTTGGGAGGTTTCCGCCTCTCAGTGCTGCAGCTAACGCATTAAGCACTCCGCCTGGGGAGTACGACCGCAAGGTTGAAACTCAAAGGAATTGACGGGGGCCCGCACAAGCGGTGGAGCATGTGGTTTAATTCGAAGCAACGCGAAGAACCTTACCAGGTCTTGACATCCAGTGCAAACCTAAGAGATTAGGAGTTCCCTTCGGGGACGCTGAGACAGGTGGTGCATGGCTGTCGTCAGCTCGTGTCGTGAGATGTTGGGTTAAGTCCCGCAACGAGCGCAACCCTTGTCATTAGTTGCCATCATTAAGTTGGGCACTCTAATGAGACTGCCGGTGACAAACCGGAGGAAGGTGGGGATGACGTCAAGTCATCATGCCCCTTATGACCTGGGCTACACACGTGCTACAATGGACGGTACAACGAGAAGCGAACCTGCGAAGGCAAGCGGATCTCTGAAAGCCGTTCTCAGTTCGGACTGTAGGCTGCAACTCGCCTACACGAAGCTGGAATCGCTAGTAATCGCGGATCAGCACGCCGCGGTGAATACGTTCCCGGGCCTTGTACACACCGCCCGTCACACCATGAGAGTCTGTAACACCCAAAGCCGGTGGGATAACCTTTATAGGAGTCAGCCGTCTAAGGTAGGACAGATGATTAGGGTGAAGTCGTAACAAGGTAGCCGTAGGAGAACCTGCGGCTGGATCACCTCCTTTCTAAGGAAGGCGAAAGATGATGGAGAGTGCGAGAGCACTAAAGAGAAGTCATCGAGAAAGCCAAGCGGAAGCACACTGAGAAACTTTGTTTAGTTTTGAGGGTATTACCTCAAACAACTTGAATAACAAGCCAAGCACAATCGGGCCTATAGCTCAGCTGGTTAGAGCGCACGCCTGATAAGCGTGAGGTCGATGGTTCAAGTCCATTTAGGCCCATTCAAAGTGAAAGCTTTGATAAAAGGCAATGATGGGGGCTTAGCTCAGATGGGAGAGCGCCTGCTTTGCACGCAGGAGGTCATCGGTTCGATCCCGTTAGCCTCCATTGAGACCTTGTGTCTCAAGGGTTAGTACATTGAAAACTGAATATAATCTAAAGCAAAAAACCGAGACAATCGAAAAAAACAGATTGAAGAGCGACCGAGAAGAGAGAGAAACTCAACTTGAAATAGGTCAAGTAGAAAAGGGCGCATGGTGAATGCCTAGGCACTAGAAGCCGATGAAGGACGTGACGAACCACGAAAGGCTTCGGGGAGCAGTAAGTAAGCGATGATCCGGAGATATCCGAATGGGGGAACCCAATACCGCGAGGTATTATCAAGAGCTGTTAAGGCTGTTGAAGGAAGACGCAGTGAACTGAAACATCTAAGTAGCTGCAGGAAGAGAAAGAAAAATCGATTTCCCAAGTAGCGGCGAGCGAACAGGAAAGAGCCCAAACCAGCTGGCTTGCCAGTTGGGGTAGTAGGACTGCAATAAAGTACTTGAAGCGATAGCAGAATTATCTGGAAAGATAAGCCAGAGAGGGTGAGAGCCCCGTAAGCGAAATTGCAGAGAGACTTAGCAGGATCCTGAGTAGGTCGGGACACGAGGAATCCCGATTGAAACCGCGAGGACCATCTCGCAAGGCTAAATACTAACTAGTGACCGATAGTGAACCAGTACCGTGAGGGAAAGGTGAAAAGAACCCCGGAAGGGGAGTGAAAGAGAACCTGAAACCGTGTGCCTACAAGTAGTCAAAGCACATTAAAGTGTAATGGCGTGCCTTTTGTAGAATGAACCGGCGAGTTACGTTATGGTGCAAGGTTAAGTCAGAAAAGACGGAGCCGGAGCGAAAGCGAGTCTGAAGAGGGCGAGAGAGTATCATGACGTAGACCCGAAACCAAGTGACCTACCCATGACCAGGTTGAAGGCGTGGTAAAACACGCTGGAGGACCGAACCCACGTGAGTTAAAAATCGCGGGGATGAGTTGTGGGTAGCGGTGAAATTCCAAACGAACTTGGAGATAGCTGGTTCTCTCCGAAATAGCTTTAGGGCTAGCCTCGTGTGAATGATAATGGAGGTAGAGCGCTGTTTGGACTAGGGGCCCGTCAGGGGTTACTGAATCCAGATAAACTCCGAATGCCAGATATCAATGCACGGGAGTCAGACTGCGAGTGATAAGATCCGTAGTCGAAAGGGAAACAGCCCAGATCACCAGTTAAGGTCCCCAAATCTATGCTAAGTGGAAAAGGATGTGGAGTTGCGTAGACAACTAGGATGTTGGCTTAGAAGCAGCCACCATTTAAAGAGTGCGTAATAGCTCACTAGTCGAGTGACGCTGCGCCGAAAATGTACCGGGGCTAAGCATAGTACCGAAACTGTGGATGCATATCAAAGGATATGCGTGGTAGGAGAGCGTTCTAAGAGCGGCGAAGTTAGATCGAGAGGACTAATGGAGCGCTTAGAAGTGAGAATGCCGGTATGAGTAGCGAAAGATAGGTGAGAATCCTATCCGCCGAAAGACTAAGGTTTCCTGGGGCAGGCTCGTCCGCCCAGGGTAAGTCGGGACCTAAGGTAAGGCCGAGAGGCGTAGCCGATGGACAACAGGTAGAGATTCCTGTACTGAAATTGTTCGATAAGAACAAAGGAGGGACGCAGGAGGCTAATGACGCATGTAGCTGGAAAAACATGTGCAAGCAGTAAGAAAAAAGATGAGTCAAATGCTTATGTTTAGATTTCAAGCTGTGACGCGGAGTGAAATCAAAGTAGCGAAGGTCATGATGTCACACTGCCAAGAAAAGCTTCTAGCCAGAGCAATTTTACCCGTACCGCAAACCGACACAGGTAGTCGAGTGGAGAACACTCAGGTGAGCGAGAGAACTCTCGTTAAGGAACTCGGCAAAATGACCCCGTAACTTCGGGAGAAGGGGTGCTGATGGTAAAAGATCAGCCGCAGTGAATAGGCCCAAACAACTGTTTATCAAAAACACAGGTATCTGCAAAATCGTAAGATGACGTATAGGTGCTGACACCTGCCCGGTGCTGGAAGGTTAAGAGGAGAGCTTAGCGCAAGCGAAGGTTTGAATTGAAGCCCCAGTAAACGGCGGCCGTAACTATAACGGTCCTAAGGTAGCGAAATTCCTTGTCGGGTAAGTTCCGACCTGCACGAAAGGTGTAATGATTTGGGCACTGTCTCAACGAGAGACTCGGTGAAATTATAATACCCGTGAAGATGCGGGTTACCCGCGACAGGACGGAAAGACCCCATGGAGCTTTACTGTAGCTTGATATTGAGTATTTGTTAAACATGTACAGGATAGGTAGGAGCCAGAGAAAGTAGGACGCTAGTCTTACTGGAGGCAATGTTGGGATACTACCCTTGTTTGATGGATCCTCTAACTCGCAGAGCTGAGCGTTCTGGAGGACAGTGTCAGGTGGGCAGTTTGACTGGGGCGGTCGCCTCCTAAAATGTAACGGAGGCGCCCAAAGGTTCCCTCAGAATGGTTGGAAATCATTCGCAGAGTGTAAAGGTATAAGGGAGCTTGACTGCGAGAGGTACACCTCGAGCAGGGACGAAAGTCGGGCTTAGTGATCTGGTGGTACTGCATGGAAAGGCCATCACTCAACGGATAAAAGCTACCCTGGGGATAACAGGCTTATCTCCCCCAAGAGTTCACATCGACGGGGAGGTTTGGCACCTCGATGTCGGCTCGTCGCATCCTGGGGCTGAAGTCGGTCCCAAGGGTTGGGCTGTTCGCCCATTAAAGCGGCACGCGAGCTGGGTTCAGAACGTCGTGAGACAGTTCGGTCCCTATCCGTCGTGGGCGTAGGAAATTTGAGAGGAGCTGTCCTTAGTACGAGAGGACCGGGATGGACATACCGCTGGTGTACCAGTTGTCTTGCCAAAGGCATCGCTGGGTAGCTATGTATGGAAGGGATAAGCGCTGAAAGCATCTAAGTGCGAAGCCCCCCTCAAGATGAGATTTCCGATGCGCAAGCAGTAAGACACCTTAAAGACGATGAGGTAGATAGGCTAGGAGTGGAAGCATAGCGATATGTGGAGCGGACTAGTACTAATCAGTCGAGCACTTGACCAAAGCTCAAAGGTTTAGAGCGGAAGATTATATTCAGTTTTGAGTGTAAAAGCTCAGAAAGAGTACGGTGGCGATGGCAAGAAGGATACACCTGTTCCCATGCCGAACACAGAAGTTAAGCTTCTTAACGCCGAGAGTAGTTGGTGGGAAACTGCCTGCGAGGGTAGGCAGTCGCCGTGCTCTTTTTTAATATTCCGGCTTAGCTCAGTTGGTAGAGCACCTGACTGTTAATCAGGTTGTCGTCAGTTCGAGTCTGACAGCCGGAGTAAGTAAATGAAGAAATGAAAGAGAGAGAACGAAAATATTTTCATTCTCTCTTTTTTATTCTGTATAGATATTATTTTTTGAATTTTTTTGCTATTATGCAAGCATTTTCAGCAAAAAAATGGTATGATATTAAAAGTAAACGTATACATTTATTCCGCTATAAAGTATTCGTGAAGATATTTTGATTAAGGGGGAAATCAAATGGTAGGAATTGTCCTAGCTAGTCACGGTGGCTTTGCTGATGGAATTTTTCAATCTGCTGAGATGATTTTCGGTAAGCAAGAAAATCTTGCTCATGTGATTTTGAAGCCGGATGAAGGTCCTGATGATATTAGAGCTAAGATGGAAAAGGCGGTTGCTTCTTTTGATGATCAAGACCAAGTCTTGTTTTTGATCGATTTATGGGGAGGTACGCCATTTAACCAAGCAAACAATCTTGTTAAAGAACATGAAGATACTTGGGCTATTGTTTCTGGTATGAACTTACCAATGGTTATTGAAGCTTTAGGTCAAAGAATGGGAAGTGATAATGCCCATGATATTGCCAAAGCCATTGTTAAGCCAGGTCGTGATGGAATTAAGACGCAACCTGAATCTCTTATGCCTAAAGAGACTACTGCTAAATCAGCTTCTAGTTCTGACGCACATCCACAAGGTGCAATTCCAGAAGGCACCGTTATCGGTGATGGCCACATTAAATATGTTTTAGCTAGAATCGATTCACGTCTTCTTCATGGTCAAGTTGCAACTGGTTGGACTAAAGCAATGAATCCAAATCGGATTATTGTTGTTTCAGATAATGTTGCTAAGGATAAAATTCGTAAGACAATGATTAAGGAAGCCGCTCCAGCTGGTGTACCTGCAAACGTTGTTCCAATCGATAAAATGCTTAAAGTAGTAAAAGATCCACGGTTTGGAAATACTAAAGCATTAATTTTATTTGAAAATCCAGAAGACGCGCTTAAAGCTATTGAAGGTGGAATGGATATCAAAGAATTGAATATCGGTTCCATGGCTTATAGCGATGGTAAAGTTAATGTCAATACTGTTTTGGCAATGGATCAAAAAGATATTGATGCATATAAAAAATTAAAAGATTTGGGCGTTAAGTTTGATGTCCGTAAAGTTCCTTCTGATGGTAAGCAAAATATGGATGAACTTTTGGAAAAAGCTCAAAAATTAGTTGATGAAAAGAAATAAATTATAGGGGGATTTTTATAAATGAATGCTATTCAGATGATTCTGGTAGTGATCGTTGCCTTCTTTGCAGGTATGGGAGGGATTCTTGACGAATTCCAATTCCATCAACCTCTAGTGGCATGTACTTTAATTGGTTTAGTTACTGGTAACTTAACTATAGGTATTATTCTTGGCGGTTCACTACAAATGATTGCTTTAGGTTGGGCTAATATTGGTGCTGCTGTTGCGCCTGATGCTGCTTTAGCATCTGTTGCTTCAACTATTATTTTGGTACAAGGTGGACAAGGACAAAAGGGTATTGGTACTGCTATTGGTATTGCTATTCCATTGGCTGTTGCTGGATTATTCTTAACTATGTTAGTTCGTACTATTTCAGTTGCCATTGTTCATATTATGGATAGAAAAGCAGAAGAAGCTAACTGGAAAGCTATTGATCGTTGGCAAATGATTGCTGTTGCTTTACAAGGTTTAAGAATTGCTATTCCAGCAGCTTTATTACTTGCCATTCCTGCTTCCGTTGTTCGTGCTGGCTTAAACGCAATGCCTGCATGGTTGAACGAAGGTATGACCATTGGTGGTGGTATGGTTGTTGCCGTAGGTTACGCAATGGTTATTAATATGATGGCTAGCCGTGAAGTATGGCCATTCTTCATTATTGGTTTCTGTTTAGCAGCTGTTAAGGAATTAACTTTGATCGCTCTTGGTGGTATTGGTATTTCACTTGCTATTATGTACCTTGCTCTTGAAGGTTCTAAGGGTGGAAACAATAATAACTCTAATTCTGGTTCAGGCGACCCATTGGGCGACATCCTGGATGACTATTAAAATTTGAGCGAGAGGAGGCTAATTATAAATGACTGAAACTGCAAAAAAGAAATTAACTTTAAGTAAATCAGATCGTATTAAGGTTTGGTGGCGTTCTACTTTCCTTCAAGGTTCATGGAACTATGAAAGAATGCAAAACGGTGGTTGGGCATACAGTTTAATCCCCGCCTTAAGAAAATTGTATCCAGAAAAGAAGGATTTATCTCTTGCATTAAAGAGACACTTGGAATTCTTTAACACACACCCTTACTTAGCATCACCTATTATTGGTGTTACTCTTGCTCTAGAAGAGGATAAGGCTAATGGTGCTGATGTTGATAACACCGCCATTCAAGGTGTTAAAGTTGGTATGATGGGTCCTTTAGCTGGTGTTGGTGATCCTGTATTCTGGTACACAGTTCGTCCTATTATTGGATCATTAGGTGCTTCACTTGCTTTGAGCGGAAACATCTTAGGTCCTATCTTATTCTTTGTATTATGGAATGTAATTCGTATGGCATTCTTATGGTACACTCAAGAAATGGGTTACAAAGCTGGTACTAAGATTACTGAAGATGCTTCAGGTGGTTTATTACAAAAGATCACTCGTGGTGCTTCAATGATGGGTATGTTTGTTATCGGTGCCTTAATTGAACGTTGGGTAACGATTAACTTTAAGCCAGTTGTTTCAAGTGTTCCACTTCAAAAGGGTGCTTACATCGATTGGAACGCTCTTCCAAAGGGAGCAGAAGGTATTCACAAAGCATTATCTGAATATAATTTAGGTAATGGTATGGCCTTAGATAAAATTAAGGAAACAACTTTGCAACAAAACTTAGATAGTTTAATTCCTGGTCTTGCTGCATTGCTATTAACTTTCTTATGTATGTGGTTACTAAAGAAGAAAGTTTCACCAATTGTTATTATTATTGGTATCTTCGTTGTTGGTATTTTAGGTCACGTAATTGGCTTACTATAACAATAATAAGTAAAAGACGGTCTGCTCTAGACCGTTTTTCTTATATATGAAAAGGTTTTTATATGGTTCAATCACTAAATACAAAATCAGAATATGTTGATACTGCGACTTGGTTTAGAGGAATTCCTACATATGGAAAAATTCTTGTTGGTGACAAGGGATTCGAATTCTATAGTGATAACAATCCTAATGATTATGTTCAGATTCCTTGGAACGAAGTAACTGTTGTAGTAGCAGATGTATATTTTGGTGGAAAATATATTCCACGATTTAAGATTTGCACTAAAAAAAATGGTAGTTTTATCTTTGCTGCAAGACATGTAAAGCCAACTTTGCGTGCTATTCGAAAGCATGTTCCAGCAAACAATATGAGAAGAGCTCTTACAATTTGGCAAAAGATCAAACGTAATTTTACACGAAATTAAAAAGGAACTTGGTTTTAGGACTGAGTTCCTTATTTTTTGTCAAAAAGTTCTTGGAATTGCTGCTTACCTGTATTAAAATGACATTAATCAATTTGTTGATATTTAAAACTAGCTCTCGAGTGACTGCTAGTTTTTTTTATAGGAGTGGCATTAAGTAATGGGAAATAAAAAGTCAATTCCGAAGTTAAAGCGTTCTATGACTGCTGGTCAAATGGAAATGATATCTTTGGGCGGTGCAATTGGGGTCGGATTATTTATGGGATCTACCTCTACAATAAAATGGACGGGACCATCCGTTTTATTAGCGTATATGTTTGTCGGCTTAATTTTATACATTGTAATGCGTGCCTTAGGAGAAATGCTATATGTAAATCCAGGTACTGGGTCATTTGCTGATTATGCAACTGAGTATGTGCATCCATTAGCTGGCTATCTAGCAGAGTGGGCTAATGTATTTGAATATATTGTTGTTGGAATGTCTGAAGTGGTAGCGGCAACTGAATATTTAAAATTTTGGTGGCCCAAGGTTAATGTCTTTTGGTCGGGAATAATTATCATTTTATTTCTAGTTTTAGCAAATTTAGCAAGTGCAAAAGCATATGCTTCTCTTGAATTTTGGTTTGCTATGATCAAAGTTGTAACTATTATTTTGATGATCATCTTGGGCTTCATTGTGATTTTCTTTGGTGTAGGTAATGGAGGAAAACCAACTGGTTTTAGCAATTTATGGTCACATGGTGGTTTCTTTACTGGTGGCGTAAAAGGCTTTTTCTTTTCAATGTCAATTATCGTTGGCTCTTACGAAGGAATAGAATTACTTGGAATTTCTGCTGGTGAAGTTGCTAATCCACAAGAAGCAATCATAAAAAGCGTCAAATCCGTTTTATGGAGAATTCTAATTTTTTATGTTGGAGCAATTTTTGTCATTGTTACCATTTATCCATGGAATGAATTAAGCAGTATTGGATCACCTTTTGTAACTACGTTTGCCAAAGTAGGAATTACAGCAGCAGCAAGTATCATTAATTTTGTGGTTTTGACGGCCGCATTATCAGGTGCAAATTCTGGAATTTATTCATCTAGTCGTATGCTCTTTAAATTAGCTCATGATGGGGATGCGCCTAAGACATTTGGTCATATATCTAAGCGTATTGTCCCTAATCATGCAATTTTAGGTATTTCCGGGGGAATATTGATTGGATTTGTTGTAAATATGATTGCTGCTACGATTAATAAATCTACGCAGGATTTATTTGTAATCGTGTTCTCGTCCTCAGTGTTACCAGGCATGATTCCATGGTTTGTAATTTTACTTGCAGAACTAAAATTTAGACATAATAATCAAGATTTGCTAGTTGATCATCCGTTTAAGTTGCCGCTATATCCTATTTCTAATTATTTCGCATTTTTAATGTTAATTGTTATTGTAGTATTTATGCTTATTAATCCAGAAACTCGGATTTCTGTACTAGTTGGAGCAGCGGTATTAATTATAGCTACAATTGTATATCTGATTCGTCATAGAAAGGATGGTGTTGATGGAAAATAAGAAAAATCATCCTCCTAAATTAAAAAGATCCATGACTGCAGGCCAAATGGAAATGATCTCTCTCGGTGGGGCAATAGGTGTTGGCTTGTTCATGGGATCAACTTCAACTATAAAATGGACAGGACCTTCAGTATTATTAGCGTATATGTTTGTGGGGTTAATTTTATATATTGTAATGCGGGCACTTGGCGAAATGCTCTATGTTAGTCCGGGAACAGGTTCATTTGCTGATTATGCTACAGAATATATTTCTCCTTTAGCCGGATATTTGGCAGAATGGGCCAATGTTTTTCAGTACGTTGTTGTTGGTATTTCTGAAGTTGTCGCTGCTACAGAATACTTAAAATTTTGGTGGCCCCAAGTTAGTGTGTTTTGGTCGGGTATCATTATTATTGCTTTCTTGCTATTAGCAAACTTGGCTAGTGCTAAAGCATATGGAGCTTTAGAATTTTGGTTTGCAATGATTAAAGTGGTAACAATTATATTAATGATTATTTTGGGTTTGCTGGTAATTTTACTTGGTGTAGGTAATCATGGAAAACCACTTGGTTTTAGTAATTTATGGTCGCATGGTGGTTTCTTCACGGGTGGAATGAAAGGCTTCTTCTTTTCAATGGCAATTATTGCAGGTTCTTATGAAGGAATAGAATTAATTGGAATTTCAGCTGGAGAAGTTGCAAATCCGCAAGAAGCAATAGTGAAGAGCGTAAAGTCTGTTTTATGGCGTATATTAATTTTTTACGTTGGAGCAATTTTTGTTATTGTCACCATTTATCCATGGAACCAGCTAAGTAATATTGGGTCACCATTTGTAGAAACTTTTACTAAGGTCGGAATTACAGCAGCGGCAGGGATTATCAATTTCGTTGTGTTAACAGCAGCCTTATCGGGTGCAAATTCTGGAATCTATTCCTCTAGTCGAATGCTCTTTAAATTGGCTCATGAAGGAGAAGCGCCAAAGATATTTGGTAAGCTATCAAAGCATATTGTTCCTGATCGTGCAATTATTGGTATTACTGTTGGTATTTTACTCGGCTTCGTTTTAAACCTAATTGTCTCAACAATGAATAAATCAATGGGAGAATTATTTGTCATCGTCTATAGTTCTTCAGTTTTACCAGGGATGGTAGCATGGTTTGTAATTTTGATTGCTGAACTAAAATTTAGAAAAAGTAATGCTCATTTGATGAATAAACATCCATTTAAGCTACCGCTATACCCATATTCAAATTATTTTGCCTTTGTAATGTTGCTAATAATCGTTATTTTTATGTTTATTAATCCAGAAACTAGAGTTTCTGTTGCTGTGGGAGCCGGTGTCCTAGTATTAGCAGCAATTGTTTATGCAATTAAGCACCGAAAGAAAAAATAGCTTGTAAATCATCCTGTAAAAGGATGATTTTTTTATTGAAACAAAAAATTAGTGAACTGTGAGAAAAAAGTGCTAATTTTAACTTGTGGTATTTACGTAGTAGAATATATACTCTATAATTAAATCTAACTGGTAAAAAGTAAGTTAAAGGAGAGTGCAACATGAAACCAATAATTGGCATTTCTGGTTCTGTAATCATTGATGATAGTGGTATTTTTCCAGGTTATCGTCGTAGCTATGTTAATGAAGATTATGTTGATTCTGTTATCCAGAATGGCGGAATTCCTTATATTATTCCCTTTAATGAAAATGAAGAAGTGATTAAGGAACAACTTTTAAATGTGCAGGGTCTAATTTTATCTGGTGGACATGATGTTGATCCTCATAATTATAAGGAAGAACCAGAACAAAAATTAGGAGATATTTGGCCTGAACGAGATCAATTTGACATGCTATTGTTAAAGTTAGCTGAAGAAAACGGGGTCCCTGTTTTAGGAATTTGTCGTGGAGTGCAAATAATAAATGTGTATCACGGGGGAACGTTATACCAAGACTTAAGCTATAGAAAAGGAAAAACTTTAAAACACAATCAGGGACAAACGCCAACTTTACTTACTCATACTGTTGAAACAGTTGCAGGAACTAAGATTGCTGAATTGTTGGGAAAAGAAAAAATACAGACAAATTCTTTTCACCATCAATTAATTAAAGATGTTGCACCTGAGTTTAAGGTTTCAGCTCGTTGTGTTGATGGAGTAGTAGAAGCAATTGAAAATAAAGATGCTTCAGTGATTGCTGTTCAATGGCATCCTGAAATGCTTCACCGCGTTGTTTCTTATCAAAATAACTTATTTAAACATATTATTGATAATGCAAAAAGAGAGTAGAGAGAAGTTAATAATAGATGAATGAGAATGAAACAAGTAAATTAGGCTTTTGGTCGATTGTACTTTTAGCCATTAATTCAATTATTGGTTCAGGAATATTCTTGACGCCAGGTAGCGTTGTTCAACAGGCTGGATCAAAAGCGTTAATTGTATACTTTATAGCGGCAATTTTTGCTTCTATTTTAGCTGTTTCTTTTGCGGCGGCTGCAAAATATGTAACTAAATCTGGTGCTGCTTATGCATATTCAAAGGCAGCTTTTGGAAATAATGTAGGTTTCTATATGGGGATTTTACGTTACTTTTCTGCAAGTGTAGCTTGGGGTGTTATGGCAGTTGGGGTTATCAAATCAACAATTTCTATTTTTGGTGGTAATCCAAACAAAACGATGAGTGTGACCATTGGCTTTTTGATCTTAATGGCTGTTATTACGATCATTAACTTATTTGGTCAAAAGGTTGTTAAGTATGTCATGAATTTAGCAACACTTGGTAAGTTAGCTGCCTTAGTATTAATTATTGTTGCTGGAGTAGTATTATTAATTATGACTGGGGCTTCAAGCAACTTAAATGAAGTAGATCAAATTACTCAAAATGGTCAAAAGATTGTGCCAACTTTAACTACTACAGGCTTTGTAATGGCAATTGTATCAGCTTTTTATGCCTTTACTGGATTTGAATCCGTTGCTTCTGGTTCAGAGGATATGAAAAATCCAGCTAAGAATTTACCACGTGCTATTCCCTTAGCAATCATCGTAATTGCGATAGTTTATATTGGTGTTGTTGCAGTTGCGATGGTGCTTGATCCTAAGGCCTTGATGACAACTAAGCAGGTTGTAGCGATTGCAGCAATTTTTAAAAATGAGATTTTAAGGGATGTTATTCTAGTAGGTGCTTTAATTTCAATGTTTGGTATTAACGTTGCTTCTAGCTTTAATGCTCCGAGAATTTTGGAAGCTATGGCGCGTGAAAACCAATTTTCAAAGAGTTTAACTAAGAGAACCAAGAATAATTTTCCAATTAGAACGTTCTTTATTTCAGTATTACTTGCAATTTTAATTCCAATGGCATTTGAATATAACATGGTTAACTTGATTACATTAAGTGCAATGGTACGTTTTCTAGGCTTCATTGTAGTTCCGTTAGCAGTTATCCAATTTTATCGTGGAAAGACTGCAGAACCTGTCTTAGATGCCCAGAAGAACATATGGACTGATATTGTTGTTCCAATTCTTTCAATCGTCTTAGTTATTTTCTTATTAGTTGAATATAACTGGAAAGCACAATTTGGTGTGGTTAATGCAAGTGGACAAGTAACTGGAATTAATTGGTATGCAATAGCAATGATGATTTTTGGATTTATTGTTTTACCATTAATTATGTTCATTATCTCTAGAAAAGATCGTAAGGCTAGTAAATAATTTAAGAAAGGACTACTAGGCAGTTTGGCTTAGGTAGTCCTTTTTTGTATACTGAAGAGAGTATGTTAGTAATACTAGGAAGAAGTTAAACCACATGAAAGAAAAAGCACGCTATGCATTAATTGCGGAATTAGTCCTAAGTATAATTTTTTATATTTTTCTCTATCTTAATCCAGGTTTGAGACATCAATTATGGGTGCAACATAACGAAGTATTTTTATTAATCTTTTTCTCGCCAGTGTTAGTTTTGATGTTACTACTAGTTCTTTGGCAGAAAAAGCCACCAAAAGTTGATACTTTCAATCGATGGTTGATGATTATCTTTTGGCCGTTATTGTCCTTAGGCGGCTGGATTGAACTAATGAATGCAGTAGCTAAAACTTGGCCACAAATGGGGATTTTAGTAGCAAGTGTCTTTTTACTAATCGGCTTAGTATGGTTAGTGCCTTTTATCATCGCAATAGCTGGGGATGTTAATTGGATTATTCCACGCATAATTCTTGTCTTTTTAATGATGGAAAATGTAATGGAAGCTAGCACATTAGGTCATATCCCGGGAAATAAATTCTTTAATACTATTATATCAACTGGTCTTTGGGCTGCCGTAGCTTATATCATTTTAGGCTGTTTTTTAGCACAGGGATGGGGCTATAGTTTTAACTTCAATTTGAAATTCCACAGATCAATTAATTTCTCTAACAGTGTATTGGTCTTTTTAATTGCTTTTGGGATTGTTGATATTTTGTGGAATGCATTTGGTGGACAGGGTAATAATCTATTTTCTATCCTTTTTTCCTATCATGCTGATCCAATGAAGTTTACTCTAAATAGTTTTAGCGAAGCAGCTGAAGCTGGGTTAATGGAAGAAATGAATCGATACTTAATGATTATCATATTGCTATATGCTTTGAGAAAGAGCAAATGGCAGGTCCCAATAACTATTTTTATCAGTGCTTTGTTTTTCGGCTTACTTCATTTCGATAATTTGGGATGGCAAAAATTGGCACCAACTGTTGCTCAAGTTACATTTGCATTTGGAATAGGATTGTTTTTTGCGATTGCTTATTTATATACTGGTAAATTATGGCTGACAATGTTGATGCACTTCTTTATGGATTTTTTGATCTTTTTACAAGAAAATGGAGATCAACCTGGTACTTGGAATGGGAGCACAGGTGAATGGTTAGTTGCCATTATTTCAGTAGTCGTTCCGGTATGCATTTATTTGTGGATGATTACGGGAAAACGAAAGTTAGTAATGCAGGAAAATAGTAGGCGTATCTTACAACCAGTAACTAATAATTTAATGTATTAAAAAAAGGAGTATCAACCGATACTCCTTTTTTATAACATTTGCATTCCAGCTGCTTCACATTTTTCAATCATTTTTGGAGGCCAGATGCTAGCTTGAACTTCTCCAATATGGGCTTTTCCGAGTAAAAGCATGCACAAACGAGATTGTCCGATTCCTCCGCCAATTGTATAAGGAAGCTCTCCGTTTAAAAGCATTTTATGAAATGGCAAAGCTGCTCTTTCTTCGGCATGGGCTTTTTTTAGTTGCGTTTTTAGTGATTCTTCACTGACACGAATTCCCATTGAAGAGATTTCTAATTTACGTTGTAAAGGTTCATACCAAAATAAGAGGTCACCATTTAATTGCCAATCATCGTAGTCTGGTGCGCGACCATCATGTGGCTTACCACTACGTTTTAGCTTATCCCCAATCTTCATTAAAAATACAGCTTTTTTCTCTTTAGCAATTTTATCTTCACGCTCATCAGGTGTTAAATCAGGCCAGCGGTCTTCGAGTTCTTGCGTAGTAATAAATGTAATTTCGCTAGGTAAACGATAAGTAGAGCTAGGGTAGCGGGCTGCAACTTCTTTTTCTGTCTCTTTGATTGCTTTAAAGATTTGCTTAACAGTATCTTTTAAGGTATCGATATTACGCTCATCTTTGGAAATGATTTTTTCCCAATCCCACTGGTCTACGTAAATTGAGTGGAAATTATCTAAGTCTTCATCACGTCTAATTGCGTTCATATTAGTGTAAAGACCTTCATGCATTCCAAATCCGTAGCGCTTAAGTGCCAGACGTTTCCATTTGGCTAGTGAATGAACTACTTCAATTGTATCGTTAGGCATAGCTTTCATATCAAAAGAAACGGGGCGTTCAACACCATTTAAGTTGTCGTTTAATCCAGTAGATTTTTCAACAAACATTGGTGCTGACATTCGTTGAACATTTAATTTTTCAGCAATTTTGTCTTGAAAAGTTTCTCTAATGAAAACAATTGCGGCTTCAGTATCACGAATGGTTAGACTTGGTTGGTAGTCCTTAGGTAATATCAATGTCATAATTATGTACTCCTTAGAAAAAATATTAAGAGTAAAGAAAAAGCCCTTCACTCCTGATGTTCTCAGGACGAAAGGCTTTTTTCCGCGGTACCACCTAAATTGTCTAAAAATAGACCAGCTTAATAGAGCACAAGCATGCTCCTCGGTTTGATAACGTACCGATGACGGCGTAGCTTACTGTAATTTAGGCTAGCAGCACAGCGAAAAAGTGTTATTCGATAATTCAGGGTCTACTAGCTTCTCACTAACGCTAATTCACTGAAAGAATAAAATTATCTACTCGTCTCTTCATTGCTTTTTAATTTTTATATTAATTATATTTAAATCGATTTACTTTGAAAAAGCAAGAGAAAAAAGATAATTTTTTTGCAGTATGTTATGATGAGTTTTGCATAAGATTAGGAAAGTTGGAAAGATATGACGAAAAAAAGATTATGGACATGCTTAGCTGCTTTAGCTTGTGTTTTTTGGGGGATTTCGGGTTTATTTGCTAAGGGACTCTTTAATATCAGTGCAAGTATAACGCCGATTTGGATTTCTCAGGTAAGAATGGTATTAAGTGGAATTTTGCTTTTGATTTTTGCCCAGGTAACTGGGCAAAAGCCATTAAAAACAATGACTGATAAGAAAGATGCGATTACCGTTATTGCTTATGGGTTATTAGGTTTATTGCCTGTGCAATATTGTTACTTTATCGTGGTTCAACAGGCAAATGCTTCAGTTGCGACCGTTTTACAGTTTATTGGGCCATTTTTTGTCTTATTTTATATGGTAGTATTTGAACACCAAGTATTGCGGGCAGTAGATGTTATTGCAGCTATCGTCGCTTTTTTAGGTGTTTTCTTTTTAGCTACACATGGTCATTTTAATCAACTATCTTTGACCCCATCAGTCTTATTCTGGGGCCTTATTTCTGCAGTCGGAGTAGCTACTAATACTTTGATTCCACGTAGATTGCTTGATCATACTTCAAGTCTTGTAGTTACAGGTTGGGGATTACTTTTTTCAGGAATAGCTTTGGCACTTGCACATCCTGTATGGCCGAAGATTCCAAACAATATTAATATTTTTTGGCTGATGGCTGGCGTGATTGTAATAGGTACCTTAATTCCTTTTCAATGGATGATGGGCTCGCTTCGCTATATTAAACCATCAACTGCTAGTTTGTTAGATGCTTTTGAGCCGGTTTCAGCTACAATTGGTTCTGTAATTATTTTTGGATTGGTGATGGCGCCAATTGATTGGATTGGGTCAATTATGATTATTTGTGCCGTTTTAGCCCTTAACTGGGAACCCAAACATAAAAGATAAGAAAAAGCTTAGTTACTTGATAGCACACGTATTTGCGCAGTAACTAAGCTTTTTTCTAACTAATTATTTTTCTTACTAATCTTACTATGCTTATATCCATAAACGCAGTAAATAAATAATCCAAATAAGAACCAAATACCAGCAAAAATGTAAGTTTTAACTGATAAAAAGCACATCATTCCAATGCAGGCTAGGCCAGAAAGAATTGGAATTATTGGGTAAAATGGGACTTTAAAGTCGCCTTCAGGAATATCTTTTCTTCTGCGCAATAAAATGACGCCAAAAGATACGAAAGTAAAGGCAAGTAACGTTCCAATTGAAACTAAGCTAGTAAGTTCTTCTAGTGAAAATAACCCTCCCATTAAAGCAATAACGATGGTTACAATCCACAGAGCATTTTCTGGAAGTCCATGCTTATCAATTTTTCCTAAAAAATTTGGCAATAATCCATCACGGCCAATAGAATAAATTAAGCGTGAACTTGAATAGATCATGGTAAGCATCATTGTACTCATTCCCACAATTGCTCCAATTGATAAGAGGTCAGCTACCCATCCTTGGTTAACTAATTTTAAAGCGTAGGCAACGGGATTTGCTACATCTAGCTGCTTGTAGTTTACCATTCCAGTTAAAACAACTGATACTCCCATATAAAGAAGGGCTGCCACAATTAAGGTACCAATGATTCCAATTGGCATATTTTTCTTAGGATTTTTAACTTCGGCAGCTGAGGATGAAACAACGTCAAAGCCTAGAAAGGCGAAAAAGACCGTTGTAGCGCCACGTAAAACACCAGTTGTACCATAGGGAGTGAAAGGTTGATAATTTTTCGGTTTAATGAAAAATAAACCAACACCAATGAATATAAATATAATAGCAATCTTAATTAAAACTGCTGCATTATTAAATTTCATGGATGTTTTCATTCCACGTGAGAGTAAAATTCCAATTAATAAAACACTGATAACCGCCCATAAATTTAGGTACGTACCATTTAGGGGATCAAACGGTCCTTCAAAATGATGTGGTATATGTAAACCAAAACTATGGAGCAGCGAATTAAAATAAGAAGCCCAGCCAGCAGAAACAGCCGCAACGGACAGCATATACTCTAGAATCAGTGCCCAGCCTAGAATCCAGCCAATGACTTCTCCATAAAGAATATTTCCATAGGAATAGGCTGAGCCAGCGACTGGGATGCTAGAGGAAAGTTCCGCATAACACATACTTGCTAGAGTACAAACTAAAGCTGCAACTAAAAATGATAAAGTTACACCAGGGCCAGCTTCTTTAGCGGCAACAGTACCTGGTAAAATAAAAATTCCAGTACCAATAACTGCGCCAATACCGATAGTTAATAAGTCAAAAGCCCCAAGCGTTTTGGCAAAGTGCTTATCAGTACCCAAATAACGCTTGAGGCTTTCTTTTCTAAACGGATTCAACTTCATTAGCAGTACGCTCCTTGTGACGTTCTAAAATCATCTTAACAATCGCATTTGCGACATTTGTATTTCGAAGTAAAGGTCCGTGAGAATATGAACCAATAAAGTTCTTGTAACGTAAGCCTTCAACTTTATCTTGTGGGTTATTACCATAGCCTTCAATCATTTCGCCGAAAGGATGAAGCATATCAGTATTATCAAAGTAAGTTTGTCCAGAGTGATTTTCAAAGGCCTTTACTTCGCCCCATTCAGTCATGTAACGAGTATCGCCAATCATCCGCTTATCAGCCTTAAAAACAGTATGAAGGGGCAGAATACCTAAGCCTTTGATTGTAATCCCAGAATTAGTCTTGTAATAATCCCCCATTAATTGATAACCACCACAGATACAAAGCATTGGATTGCCAGCGTTGATATAATTTTCAATTGTTTCTTTGTGACGTGGCAGATCTTTAGCTACAACAGTTTGTTCAAAGTCTTGACCGCCGCCAAAGAATAAAAAGTCGTAGTCGTTAGCATCGAATTTGTCATCTAGAGAAATGTTATCAACTTCAGTTTGATAGCCTTGTTTGTCAAGTAAGTAACGAATTACTTTGACGTCACCTGAATCTCCATAAGTATTCATTAAGTCTTCATATAAGTATGCAATTTTAATTGTTTTATCTGCCATAATTATCATCCCTATTTAAATTGTATGTTCAAAGTATAACTTAAAATTGTCTTAAATCCTAGTTAGTAAAAATTATTGTTGCATTTCTTCTTGAGCAGCTAGATGGTTAATGGGACCATATTTTGCACCAACGTTAATGGGATGTGAAAGTGCCTCATAGGTGAAATCTTTGGCAATTTTAACCGCAGTTTTGACATCATTACCCTTTGCAAGTTCAGCTGCAATTACTGCTGATAAAGTATCTCCTGTACCGTTAACTCGATCAGTCTTAAAGTAAGGCTTGGTTAACCATTCGTCTGAGCCGTCATCTAACAGTAAGTAATCTTTAACTTCTGGTTGTCTGTCATTATGATGACTGCCTTTAATTAAAACATTTTTTGCACCCATTTTTTGTAACATTTTAGCGCCTTGCTTGATTTCAGACTCGTTTTTCAATTCAAGACCGGTTAGCTTTTGTGCTTCAAAAAAGTTTGGTGTAATAATTGTGGCAAGTGGTACTAATTTTTTTAGAAATGCTTGGTATGCATCATCTGCTAAAAGGGTGGCACCATGTTTAGTAATAATCACTGGATCAAGTACAATATTTTGCATTTGATAATGTTTTAAGTTTTTAGCAACTACATCGATAATATCTTTATTAGCAAGCATTCCAGTCTTAACGGCCTTTATTTTGAAATCATCATTTAAGACATCGAATTGCTTTTGAATAAAATCTAATGGCATTAATTGTTGAGCAAAAATTCCTTGCGAATTTCCAGCAACGGCAGCAGTTAAGAGACCAATACCATAAACGCCACGTGCGTAAAAGGCATGTAAGTCAGCTGGCATCCCAGCGCTACCATCACTATCATGACCAGCAATTGTTAGAGCTTCTATGTGTTCATTTGACATTATTGTGCAATCCTCCTTGAAAGTTATTTACTGGTAAATTATTACTATTAATTATAGATAAGAAACTAACAAAGTGAAAGTGTTCTGTATTTATGTCTAAAACTATCGCTAGAGATTTTGTAAATAAAGTAAGTGCCTAAGTCTTAAATACTTAATTCCTTAAGAAAATAAGCTAGAATATAAGATGAGAGACAATAAGATAGAGGATGAGAAGCTATGGAACATAATCGCTTAATTACTTTTGACGGTACTGTAAATTTTCGTGATATCGGTGGCTATGAAAATAATGAAGGTAAACATGTGAAGTGGGGAAAAATTTATCGCTCTGACTCATTAAGCAGCTTAACTGAACGCGACGAAGAAAAATTAGCAAAAATGAATGTCACAGTAGACTGTGATTTAAGGACTAGCAATGAACAAGTAATGGCGCCAGATCGAAAATGGCAGGGTGTTGAAGTTTTGGATTGTCATGTCTATGCGGAAGATAGCAGTGGTAATTTTGTTAATGATAGTCATAAGCTTTATCGCTTTTTGCATCACATTCCTAAAGTTGACAGTTATTTAGGCGAGATTTATCAAAATGTGATTTTGAGCCCAGCTAGTCAAAAAGCTTTTGCACGCGTATTTGCAGCATTACTTACTTTGCCTGAAAATGAAGCCTTAGTCTATCATTGCAGTGCTGGAAAAGACCGTACAGGGATGACAACAGCTCTAATTTTAAAAGGACTTGGAATTGACGAGCATACCATTGCACGCGACTATTTATTAACTAATGAGTTGTATACTTTTGGCCTTAAAAAGCAGCTCCCAAGTGATTCTGAGATGATTAAAATGATTAATCGAATGAATGTTACTGAAGGAGAGGGAATGGCTGTTAAAGGAATTACGCAAACAATTGATGCTGGGTATGGTGGTTTTGAAAATTATTTTACGAAGGAATTTGGTTTTTCAAAGCAGGATTTGAAAGATTTTAGGAAATTGTATTTGGAGTAAAAAAGACTTTAGACACTAAAAATGTCTAAAGTCTTTTTCTTAGTTTCCGCTAGATTCGTGCTTAAGTAATTCTACTGGCAAGTAGTATGTATAGTTATCTAATTTTTCAGTAGGATTGTCGATTCGCTTTTCTAAAAGCTTAACAAGTAGTTGTGCAATTGAAGGAATAGGTTGAACAATCGTAGACAGACGTGGTTCAAAATCACGTACTACTTTACTTCCATCGAATCCAATAATCTTTAAATCTTTAGGAATTTTAATTCCTAATTCGTGACTAATATTCATGATCAAAAGAGCAGTAAGGTCGTCAGATGCTACGATCCCGTCTACTTTATGATTCTCCAGTAAGTCTTTAATTGCCATTTCTTTTAGTGCAAGAGTTTCATTAAAAATTACTGGATGAATATGTTCCGTTAATTGCAATTCCTTGATTGTTTCTTTGTAGCCAAGCAATCTCTTTTGCGTAGGGTGCCCATCTAGAGTTGGATTTCCTACAAAATAAATATGGCGGGCACCATGATTATAAAGTTCTTGAGTAGCTAAACTGCCACCCTTGAAGTTATCGGCACTAACAATTGGAATGTTATCTGAGAGTTTACGATCAAACGAAACGATTGGCAAACCCGTTCTTTGATATTCTTCAATGCCCAGATTATGAGCGCCAGCAATAATCCCATCTACCTGATTAGCCATGAGCATTTGCAGATAGGTACGTTCCTTCTCTGTATCACTACCAGCATTGCAAAGGATCGTCTTGTAGCCATGATTAAATAATTGATCTTCAATTTTAGAAACTAATTCACCAAAAAATGGATTAGATACATCTGGAAAAATTAAACCAATAAGCTTGGTTTTCTTTCCCTGAAGAGAACGGGCAACAGAATTTGGTTGATAGTTCAGCTCTCTCATTGCCTCGTGAACTTTTTTTCTTGTTTTTTGACTAATATAGCCATAATTGTTAATTACTCGTGAAACGGTAGTTACAGAACAGCCTGCTTTAGCAGCTACGTCGGTTAATTTAACCATTGTCATCTTCCTATAATATAGAATTCATGCTCCATAATCGTCCTGTGTACTTGGTATCTTTGTCAAAGGCAATTTTTTGATTTGAGCTTGGTGCAAAGAATCGTAAAGTTGCAACATGGCGACCATCATTGATGAAAATTTCGCATAATGAGCCATCTACGAAAATATCTAGATCTAAGTCTTGGTTGGCATTAAGTTCAATTGTTCTAGTTGCACCGTAATCTGGGTTAACAGCTGGACCACTTGAAGCACGATCAATCGTTAATTTAGCATCTTGAGCTGTATTGAAGTCAACTACTAAACTTGCAGATAAATCCTCATTAGAAGCTAGATGTAATTTTCCAGCTTGACCAGCAGCTAAGTGAAGTTTTAATTCATATTGTTTACCGGCCTTTTGACTAATTATTTTTTCATTATTGAGCTGTTTTTCATTATGACGTAAATTTTTGATTGCGTCTACAGGATGTTGATATAACACGCCATCTTTAATTTCTAAACGTTTAACTTGGCTGTAGCAATTAGCCCAATTTTCTTTATCAGTTGGATAAGTACAGTCGGGTAAACCTACCCAAGAAATGGCATAAGCATTTCCATCTGGAGCATTAAAGGCTTGTGTGGCATATACATCAAAGCCATCATCTAAATTAGCTGGATGATCTTGAAGCGGAGTAAATTGGGCTTTACTTAAGTTAATATCTTTGCCAATCCAGTACATATTTGGATAAATATTTTGATAGTCGGCAATTGATTTATCTAAACCTTGAGGACAAAAAATTAAAACAGGATAGTTGTCAACGAAAACTAAGTTAGGGCATTCAATCATGTAGCCCATTTCGTCTTTACCTAAGTCTAAATAACCATTTTCATGCCAAGTTTCAAGATCATCTGATTCATAAATATCAATATGACCGCTCTTAGTTTTAGCATCTTGAGCACCAAGTAAAACATAATACTTACCATTATGTTTAAATAATTGTGGATCGCGGAAATGTTCGCTAACATGATCTGGTGGTAAGATTGCTGCCTTATCAGGTTTAGTAATGTGATTATTTTCATCCATTTCGGCAATTACTTGATAAGGAATTCTAGTCCAGTCTTCATCGCGGTGATTACCCGTATACATTAATAGAAGTTTCCCGTTATGTTCCATTGCTGAACCGGAATATGCTCCAGCATTGTCTAAGTCGCTATCGGGATCAATTGCGGGTCCTAAATAATGCCAATGAACTAGATCAGGAGAAGCAAAGTGAATCCACGATTTAACTCCGTGAACTGGACCAAAAGGATATGACTGGCAGAATAAATGATATTCGCCATTATAGTAAGAAAAACCATTAGGATCATTTAGTAATCCTGAAAGTGGATGGATATGATAGTGCATCTGATACGGGGAAGTTGCTGCTTGAGCTTGGAGATCTAATAAGGTCTGTGCATCCCAATCTTTGTATTTACGATAACGTTGTTCTCTTGTCCATTCCATAACTATTCACCTCATTGAATATGTAAACGCATTCTTATATAGAGATAGTAACTAAAAATATTATGTATGTCAAACGAATAGCAGTACTTTCATTGATAACATACCTTGAAAATGGCAAGAAAGTATCAAAATGCTGATATTTTTATGATAAGCGCTTGACATAAAACTAGAATGCGCTATCATAATATATGTAAAATATTTAAAAACGCTTACACAATTTTGAGGAGGAGACAGACATGGATCACAAAAAAGTTGCTGAAACAGTCATTGAAGCTGTTGGTCGCGACAACTTAGTAGCCGCTGCTCACTGTGCTACGCGTCTACGTTTAGTCTTAAAAGACGATAGTAAAGTAAATATGAAGATGCTTGATAGCGATCCAGATATCAAGGGAACTTTCAAAACTAATGGTCAATTTCAAATTATTATAGGACCTGGGGATGTTAACAACGTCTACGATGAATTAATTAAAATGACAGGTCTATCAGAACTTTCAACTGACGACTTAAAGAAAGTTGCTCAAAAGGATCAAAAGTTTAATCCAGTAATGGCCTTTATTAAACTTTTGTCTGACATCTTTGTTCCTATTATTCCAGCTTTAGTAGCTGGTGGTTTGTTAATGGCTTTGAACAACTTCTTAACTTCTCCAGGTTTATTCGGAGCAAAATCAGTTGTTCAAATGGCGCCTAACGTTAAGGGACTATCTGAGATCATTCAGGTAATGTCGGCTGCTCCATTTATTTTCATGCCTATCTTAGTTGGTATGTCTGCGGCTAAACGTTTTGGAGCTAACCAATTCTTAGGTGCAACTATTGGTATGATTATGACCACGCCTGCTTTAGGTGGGGCTGGTAAATATTGGGACATCTTTGGTTTACATGTTTCTCAAACTAACTACCAATACCAAGTTATCCCAGTTTTAGTAGCTGTTTGGCTTTTAGCTTTCTTAGAAAAGAGATTCCACAAGTGGTTACCATCAGCAGTTGACTTCACATTCACACCACTTCTTTCAATCATGATTACTGGTTTCTTAACTTTCACAATTATTGGACCAGTCTTTAAAGGTGTGTCAGATGCAATTACTGCTGCAATTGTTTGGTTATATAACACAACTGGTGCCTTTGGTATGGGTATCTTTGGTTTATCTTACTCAGCAATTGTTACTACCGGTCTTCACCAAAGCTTCCCAGCAGTTGAAACTCAACTTTTAGCTGAATATGCACGTGGCCGTGGTTCTGGTGACTTTATCTTTGTTACCGCATGTATGGCCAATGTTGCTCAAGGTGCTGCTACTTTTGCGGTTTACTTCTTGACTAAGAATGAAAAAGTTAAGGGCTTAGCAAGTTCATCTGGTGTTTCTGCATTACTTGGTATTACTGAACCAGCATTGTTTGGTGTTAACTTGAAGTACAAGTTCCCATTCTTCTGTGCTTTAATTGGTGCAGGTGTAGGTGCCGCTTTTGCTGGCTTAATGCATGTTACTGCTGCTGCTCTTGGTTCAGCTGGTTTCCTTGGCTTCTTATCAATGGTGCCAAAGAGCATTCCAATGTGGGCACTTTCAGTAGCAATTAGTTTCATTGTTGCTTTTGCTTTAACTTTTGTATATGGTAAGCGCCACTTCAAGGAAGATGTAGTCGAAGAATCTGGTACTGTTGAATCAGCTGGTGATCAAGTTGCACAACAAGAAAAGGCTGATCAAATTATCAAAGAAGATAAAGAATTACATGATGAAGTAATTGCTGCACCTGTTTCCGGTAAGGCAGAAAGCTTAAAAGATGTTAAAGATCCAGTCTTCTCAACTGAAGCAATGGGTAAGGGTGCTGCTATGGTTCCAAGTGAAGGAACTATCTATTCTCCAGTCACTGGTGAAATCACCGTTGCTTACGAAACTAAGCATGCTTACGGAATTAAGTCTGATGAAGGTGCAGAAGTCTTGATTCACATTGGTATTGACACTGTCAACATGAAGGGTGAAGGCTTTACTAGCGATGTAAAACAAGGCCAACATGTTGAAAAAGGTGAAAAGTTAGGAACTGTTGATTTAGATGCTGTGAATAAAGCAGGATATGACACAACTGTTATGACTGTTATTACTAACACAGCTAGCTATGCAAATGTTCAACGTATTGATGGCGTAGACAAGAAACATGGCGACGATTTAATCGCAGTTACTAAGAGATAATTATTGATGATTAAATCAAAATAAGCTCATTTCCGTGTGGGGATGAGCTTATTTTTTGTTCTAAATTTAGAACTGAAATTATATAATACATATCATTAACTTAGAAAAGAGATGGAAATAATGCAGATTGGGAAAGAATTGAAAAAATACGATTAGAATTAGGACTAAGCCAAACAGAGATGGTAGGGGACATTTTAACAAAATCATACTATTCAAAAATTGAACGAGGATTACATGAAATTAACGCAAAAGATCTAATTGAAATACTTGAACGAAATAAAGTTAATATTTCCGATTTCTTTAAAGGTGTAGAAAGTAAGGAGAAAAGCCAAAAGTATTTAGAGCAGTTAAGAAATGCATATTATGAACAAAATCTTTCAAAAATTGTAGAAATAAGAAAAATCTGTGCTGAAGATTATCAATATAGAAATGCTTATGCTCATGCTCTTCTTTTAGAGAACTTTTTTAAAAAGAATAAACTATCATGCAAAGAAGAAGCAATGATTAAGAAACTAATACTTAATATAGATGAGTGGGGAGAAGATAACTTGCGCTTGTTTGCTATGGCTATATCTCTGTTTAATGAATCAGAGATTGAGTATGAACTAAATATGATTTTAAGAAAGTATAAGGAAATAGATAAAGCCAGCAGGAAAATTCAAGAAATACTTGGAGGAATAATGGTTAATTATTTAAACATAATGTTCTTAAAACATGATAGAAATTTTGAGATGATAAGCAAATTGAGAAATTTCTTGTATAAGTTACCGGTTGAGCCAAGAACTATATTTTTTAAAGTGATGGCAGATTATTATGGCTATCTTTTTAATGAAGAAAAATTAGAAGCAAAAAAGATTTTAGACTTTTTTGAAAGACATGGGATGGAGTCGATTACAGCCTATATAGCATTTTAATTGTGTCATGATAGACACTTCGCTGACGTAAGTTCAATAAGTTTATATTATGGACAATGTAATATGTAATTCAATTGTTTGAAAGGAGAAAAATATGTATTATCCATTACCAAGTTTCCCGTTATAATTTCATAGGTTATTAGGTGTAAAAAAATATATATGAAAGAAAAATTGTCTATTTTCGTTGATTGTAAAATCAAATTGAACACTTTAGAAAAATAAAAAGTCCATTCGGACCTGTTTGATAGAATGTTAATAACCACAAAAACTTTCTATTGGAGGTCAAAATGGACTCTTTACATTCTACCATGAACCAGCACGTTAAAGGAAAGCATTTATCATTTGAAGAGCGAGTTATTATTCAATTGCGTTTGAAAGATGGCTGCTCTTTGCGTGCAATTGCTCGTGAACTCAACTGTTCTCCTTCTACTATCAGTTATGAGATTAAACGTGGCACTGTAAAACTGTATCATGGTAAAGTCAAAAGATACAAGGCTACTCAAGGACATGATGTATATCAAGCTCATCGTAAAAATTGTGGGCGCAAATCAGACTTTCTCAAAAAAACTCAATTTATTCACTATGTCCACAAACATTTCTTTAAAGACGGTTGGTCGCTTGATGTTTGCAGTAATCGTGCCACTGCTGCTGGCGAATTCTCTAGCAGCGATGTTGTCTGCACCAAAACTCTTTATAATTACGTTGATAAGGGCTTATTAGGCATTTATAATTACGACTTGCCTGAGAAGCTTAAACGCAATACCAAGCTTCATCGTGTTCGCAAAAACAAGAAAAAGCTTGGCAGAAGTATTGAAGAACGTCCAAAAGAAATTAGTGAACGTAATGAATTCGGTCATTGGGAATGCGATTTGGTTCTTGGACATAAGACTAAAGATGATGAAGTGCTGTTAACCTTATCTGAGCGCATGAGTCGTGAATTCTTAATTATTCGTATTCCCGACAAGACTTCTATCAGTGTCATGCAAGCCTTTAAAGAACTCCAAAGACAATACAGTGAACACTGGAATGATATTTTTAAAACTATTACCACTGATAATGGTTCAGAATTTGCGGATCTGTCCAACCTAGAAGAAGCATCCAATACACTGGTTTACTATGCCCATCCTTACACTTCTTGTGATAAGGGAACAGTTGAAAGACACAATGGTCTTATTCGCAGATTCATTCCTAAAGGAGAAGCAATAGCTAACTATTCTTTACAAAATATCATTGATATTGAAACCTGGTGCAACTCATTGCCAAGAAAGATCTTAGCTTATCATACACCAGATGAAATCTTTGAAAGAGAATTAGATCGAATCTATCAAGCAGCTTAACCAAAAGTGTTCAATTTATTATTGCAATTTACGAATTGTCTATTTTTGAAGAAAATAAATGGTTCTGGCCAGTTGAAGTAGTAATGCTATATTCAATAATTGTATGGAGAATGATTCTTACAATTCAAACTGAGCTGATACCTGTTAAAAATATAAAATATGCTTTTGTATATGCAGCAATACTATTCGCTACTATATTTATTTCAGTTTTGGGAACATATTTTGTATCTAGATATGTTTTAAAAGAATTATTTAATAATTCTAAAATTAACAAACAAGTAAAAGAAATTTTCTATAAATCATATTTCTTTTATTACGGTGTTTATAATGTGGGTTATGCTGTGTATTTAGTATTGTCACATAGACCATTTGGCAAAATAGAACAAAATATTTGTAGCATTATTTTATTTTTCTTTATTTCTATAGATATATACTCAAAACTAAAAAAATATGTTGTAAATTCTAGAAAACTGATAATTTTTATCATAATTATTTTTGTAATAAATAGTATTTTTCCAATTATTGGACTTATTAAATGAAAATGAATTTAAATAAAATTATATTAGAAGTAAGTTATCTATTTTGTTGTATAGGACCAACAGCAATACTAATTGTTAAAAATAGAGATAATTTATTAGCTGTAATATTTGGAATAGTATCAATAGTTTTTCTTATATATATGTTTTGGTATATTTTTATATCACATAAGGACAAGTTTTAATTAATGAGGAGAATAAGAAATGACAAAAAGTTATACAAATAAGTTTGAACTTAATACCTTAGAGCTAGCTTTATTGTTTTTAATTTTGGGTTCATGTTTACTATATTTTAGTGTAAATGTATACTGGGTGGCTGATCAGTTTGGGATTCATTTAGCAACTGGTACTCTTAGAAAATTGATTGATGCCGTTGGCAGCGGTTCTAGTTTAGCAGGGGCTTATGCTGCTATTGCTGGAATTACAATTCCTGCATGGGCAGCAGCAGCTATTGGTGCAATGGGAGCAACTGCTGCATAAAATATTTTTAATAATCTAGAAAAATCAATTTTGTAATAATGAAGATTGAGGTATCAATATTTTATATAACTGTTGATAATCAATCTTTTTATTTTTAAGTTTTTATTTATTAATGTTAAGTAAAAAGAAGTATAGATATTTACTAATGGTCATATTGGTACTAGGTATTTGCGTAGGTGAGTTATATGAATATATTAAGCTAGGAACTGTTTATACCTCTGTGCCATTAAAACCTGTTGGATTACCAGTTATTACATCATTTAGATATATATTAATGAGGAACACTTTAGCATATATTTTATTGATGGCAAGTTTTATACTAGGAAAACCTTTTGTTTTCTTTTTCTTTTTCTTTTTCGCGAACGGTATGAATATTGGAAGATTCTTACATTATTTAACTTTAAAACAAACAATATTTCTTTTTCTTCCACACGGAATTTTTGAGTATTATGCTTACTGTATTTTAGCTATCACAATTATCTATACATTAAATGACTTACAGAAATTACGATCTTATTTTATTTTAAAAAATATGGCTATCGGATATATTATTCTGTGTTGTGGAGCACTTGTTGAAAGTACTATAACGCCAGCCCTAGGGAGAATGTTATGTTAGAAAAAAATATTTCTATGAGAAAAATCGTAAGAATTCTTACATTTGTTTTTATGATAATTGCATCTGTTCTATTTGTATTTTTTGGGTTAAAAGAAATTACAATATTTTTTGGAATAATTTTTGTTAGTTTTGGCTATATTTGGCAATTAATGGGAATAAAGAAAAATGATAAAAAAGAAAAATGATGTATTACTCTCTATTAATGATGGAAATTATTATGTTGCTAATTTTGCACTTAAACACATAAATATAGATATTAATAGAGGAGATATAGTGGGCATAATTGGAAAAAATGGTGCAGGGAAAACTACTCTTTTAAATTTGTTAGCCGGCATATATATTTGGAAAAAAGGTAACATTATCAGAAATGTAACGAATGTCGGATATTGTTTTGATGATTTATCTGTACCTATGGATTTAAACATAAGGGAACTTAAAAGAATTTTTAAAAAGCTGATTTATAACTGGGATAGTGATTTTTTTGAATTTTTGTTAAAAAAATTGAAATTACCTCAAGATAAGCCTTGCAAGACCTTCTCAAAGGGAATGAAAATGCAATTAAATGTTGCTATTGCATTATCGCATCATGCTGAATTGTTAATATTAGATGAAGTAACGGCTGGACTGGATATACTTGTGCGTCGTAACTTGATTAATTTAGTGTTTAATTATAGTCAAAAATATAATGTACCTATTGTTTTAACAACACATAATTTAGCTGATGTAGCGAATCTTTGTACAAAATTTGTTTTGGTAAATAATGGAAAAGTAAAGTTAAAAGAAAAGACAGAACATCAAACTGGAAAAGATATAGAAAAAATGTTTTATGATTTTCTAGAGAGTGAGAATTATAGTTAAAAATGGTTGGCTTGATTAGGAAGGATTTAAACCAATTAAAATATAATTGGTTTAAATGGTATATTATAAGTCTAGGCATATTTAGTCTTATCTTAATAAATTATTATTTGAAAACAAATAGTGTAATATACATAACATTTATTTCATTATTGATGATAAACAATATACAGTCTCTTTTTATAAAAGATACGTCCAATGGATGGTTGAAATGGATACAAAGTCTCGGAATAAAAAGTACGGTAGTAATTTGTGCAAGGTATGCGACTTTATTATTAGTATGTAATTTTTCTGCAATAATCAGTCTATTATATATGTTGATTGGAATAAAATGGCTGTACGGCATGTCTATGCAAAATATTTATATAATTTGTGGAAGTGCATTTTTTATATCAATTATTTATGGATTAATAGTTTTACCTTTTTTATATGCTTTTGAACAAAATGGATTGACTATTGCCGTTATTGCAATATTTGGAGTATGTTTTTGCCTAATTAAATTTACAAAAATCACAGTTGAATTATCTCGATTTTTTAAAAATTTTAGTACGAGTGAAATAATATCTATTGCTGTAATTATAATAATTATTTTCTTACTAATATCATATTTCGTTTCATATAATATATATATTTATAAAAATAGAGCGTAAATCAAAATAAGCTCATTTCCGTGTGGGGATGAGCTTATTTTTGTATATGAGATAAAATATAAATATGAAATATTAGAAAGGGTGAGAGTTAGTGAATGATCTTCAAGTAATTCAAGCAGATATCACCAAATTAAAAGTTGATGCAATCGTCAATGCAGCTAATCGAACGCTTTTAGGTGGCGGTGGAGTAGATGGTGCGATTCACCGTGCGGCTGGTCCAGAATTACTGGCAGAATGTAGAACGCTCCATGGCTGTGAAACTGGAGAAGCCAAAATTACTAAGGGTTATAACTTACCTGCTAAATATGTTATCCACACAGTTGGGCCTGTGTATAATCCTAATTTTGCTCAAAAAGATGCTGAATTATTAACAGCTTGCTATCGAAATAGTTTGAACTTAGCTAAGCAATATAATCTTCATTCAATTGCTTTTTCGTGTATTTCAACAGGCGTTTATGGTTATCCAAAAGTAGAGGCTGCAAAAATTGCGGTCGAAACTACCAAGAATTGGCTTAAACAACAAAATTTTAATATTAAGATCTATTTTTGTGTATTTGATTCAGAAAATAAAGCCATATATAATAAACTAACGTCTTAACTAAAGTGAGGAGTTTTAGATGAGCTTAAAATATGCAAGACGAAGTCAGGTGATCTGTTTTACCATCTTAGCTGCGATCAAAGCTTGTAACATTTTATTTGTAGCTTATATGATTAAAATTATGCTAAATGTAGCATCATCACATTCAAAAGATGTAATGCATTTAGTGCGTTTAGCAGCTTTGACTGCCTTAGGACAGCTCTGCTTTATGCTGAGTAATTTTATCTATGAGCGGGTAAAAATGGGCATAATTCGTGATGTTAACATGGTCTTTAAACGGGCTAATTTGCAATATTTAGTTGATCAAGGTGATCCTGATATTAAAAATGGTTTGTCGCTTATGACTAACGACTTAAAGCAAATTGAAACTAATCGAATTACAGCGCAACTTGATATGATTTATCAAGGCTTAACTTTCATTGGCTCATTAGCTTTTGCCTTGTATAATTCATGGCAAATGACGATTATTTTTGTGGTAGCAATGGCAGCTCCAGCAGTTGTGCAAATTTTTACTAGTAAAATTATTACTAAAAAGTCAAAAATTTGGGCCAAAACCAATGCAAGCTATACGCAAAATGTTTCTGATTCTTTAAATGGTGCCCAGTCAGCTAAGCTATATAATGTTAGAAATAACATTGTAGTGAGAGCAACGCATTCAGCTCAAAATATGGAAAATGCCTTGCGTAATATGAACTTAACGCAAGCTTGGGCACTAGAATTAATTTATTCTGCTGCAGAATTATTCTGCTTTATTATTCCATGTACAATTGGTGGCATCATGATGATGCAGGGAAGCCTAAGCGTGGGTACACTATTTATGATGGTTGACTTAGCAATGAACTTCATTACGCCTGTTGTAACTTTATTTAATGAATTTAATCAAGTTAAATCTACTGTGCCAATGTGGAAGAAGACGCAAAAGGCTCTTAACTATGAAGCAATTGAAAACTCAGAAAAACCAGAGAAGTTTGAAGGACTAGATGTTGAACATCTTGCTTATCAAACTAAATCTGATAAGCATACGATTTTTACTGATGTTAATTTACAGGTAAAGCCTGGTGAAAAAATCTTACTTATGGCTCCAAGTGGTTGGGGAAAGACTACTTTATTACGATTAATGTTAGGGTTAAAGCGCCCAGTAGAAGGTAAAATTTTAATCAATGGAGAAAATGTAACTGGGGATTGGGCTAAGGCTCATAATTACTTTTCTTACGTTAACCAGAAACCATTCATGTTCGATGATACCTTACGCTTTAATATTACTTTAGGTAGAAAAGTTAGTGATGAGAAGCTAAAGAAGGTTATTCATTTAGCAGGATTAGATGAATTAGTAAAAAAAGAAGGTCTAGATCATAAAGTTGGCGAAGCCGGAAACGGCTTGTCTGGTGGTCAAATTCAACGAATTGAAATTGCGCGGGCACTCTTATCAGGCCGGCCAATTTTACTAGCAGATGAAGCAACAAGTGCACTAGATCCTAATTTATCTTTTGCAATCCATGAAACGTTATTAAAAAATCCTCATGTAGCAGTAATTGAAGTTGCTCATAAGATTTCACCTGAAGAAAAGGCAATGTTTAATAAGATAGTTCGGTTGAATTTATGTGAGGGTAAAAAAGATTAGTAAATAAAATAAGAGCTAGAGAATCATGTTTTTCTCTAGCTCTTATTTTATTATTGCAATTTATCAAAAAAGTTAGTAAAGATCTTTTCTTGCTTTGGATCATCTAATAATTTATCAGGCCGCCATTGAATTCCTAGCATTGTTTGGTCAGTTGATTCAATGGCTTCAATAATGCCATCAGGCGCAGTTGCTACAATATTAAAGTTATTAGCAATTGTCTTAATTGCTTGATGGTGATTACTGTTCACGTAAGGATGTGTACCAACAGCCTTAGCAAGTTCGCTTTCTTCAGTTACATTGACATGATGACTTTCTAAAGATAAATCATTCTTTTGGATATGCTGAATACCTGCTCCAGAATTTTGAACATAAATATCTTGGAAAAGCGTTCCGTTAAAGGCTACGTTTAACATTTGCATCCCGCGCCCAATTCCTAGAATTGGGAGGTTTGAATCATGGGTATTTTTAATCAAATTTAATTCAAACTGATCTCGGTGTGGATCCGTTTCTCTGAGTTCGGGAAGTGGCTCTTCATTATAAAAAATTGGTGTAATATCAGGACCATCGCTAAGAATTAAAGCATCAAAATTAACGTTAGGTAATGGCATTGTTTTTAAACTCACTGGAGCAAAAACAAGCGGAAGATAGCCTAGCTTTACAACAGTATCAATAATGCTACGATCAACGACTAATTGATTGTTTTTGATGCTTGCAGTAATACCAATAGTTTTCATTACAATTACTCCTTTAACAAGTTAGGCATTTTGATGGTGAGCGGAAAGTTGCATGATTAAATAATTAATCAATAGCGTAATTCCAGTTGCTGCAAATACCCATTCATAAGTAAACATACCAGAAATTGTTGAACCGAGTAAAGACCCTAAGACAGCCCCGACGGCTTGGAAAGATTGATTATAAGAGAATACTCTACCAAATGCTTCTGGTGGAACATTTAAAGTTAGAACTGTTTGAGCAGCAGGAAGTAATCCAGCACTAACAATACCTAAAAGAAATCGCCAGAAAGCTAGTGACCAGGCATTAGGAATGAAAGTCATCGGGATAAACAAGATTGTTGCAATCAGTAATCCCCAACGCAGAACTTTCTCAGCTCCAATATGATCCATTAAATGACCAATATGAGAAGCCGAAAGCATTGTACCAAGCCCTGGTGTAGCTGCAACAATACCGGCAATCAAGGCAATATTGTTACTGTGGGGCATTAAAGATTTTACGTACAAAGAAACGATGGGATCAATTGACATAGTTGATGACTGAACAATCATCGTGGTTACAAACATAATGATGATTAACTTAACATTAGGTAAACCATGCATTATTTCTCCCATTGGCTTCATCTTTTCACGAGAAACTGGAGTAAAGTCCTCTTTTACTAATAACCACGTTCCTAAAAATGTTAAAAACATTAGTCCGCCAGTAATAAAGAAAGGAATCCTGTAACCTAAGGCACTAGACAAAGCTCCACCAATTAGTGGGCCAACTAAATTACCAGCCGTTCCCGCAGTCATCATTTGGCTCATTACCCAACCACTACGTTGATGCGGCGTTTCACTTGCCATTAAAGCAGTGGCATTGTTGATATAGCCAGAAAATAGTCCCTGTAAGAATCGCATACAAATAATAAAGAAAGCACTTTGAGCAAGACCAGTAATAAATATGGTTAAGCTCATAACGCCAGCAGCACGCATGCACATTAATTTTCTACCTTTGCGGTCAGCTAAGTTTCCCCAATAAGGTGAAATAATGGCTTGGGCAATAAAAGTCATGGCAAAAGCTAGACCAGAATATAAATTCAATTGTAGTTTATTATAGTGACCCAGTTCAGCCATAAATAAGGAAATAAAGGGCATCGTCATTGAGTACCCTAAACCAGTAATAAAACAGCCTAGCCAAAGTGTATAGAATGTTTTATGCCATCCATTTGGCAAATTATAAGCGTGTGATTTGCTCACATAGTCATCCCAATCCTGAACTTACTTCTTACTTTTCAATAGTAATATTATAGCATAGTGCCTTAAAGACAAATGTCACGATCTGCTTAAGTTGGTTAATTTTCTTAAAAAGTTAATGCGGAACATGGTGTAACATGCTAATATTGATTAGCACAATAAGGTAAAGGTTGAGAGTAATGAGCAAAATACAAGATTCTAAAGATAAAAAAAATCAAAATGTCTTAACAAGAGAAGAATATCGTCAACGTTTAGCAAGTCACGGTAAGGTAAATGTTTGGGATTTATTCTTAAATCGTCCGTATGTTTCAGTAACCTTAATCGTCTTGGCAATTATCTTTATTATGACTAAGTGGTGGCTTGGTCTTGCAATTTTAATCGTTGTGGCAATTGCAGGTGTATTTATTATTGTCAAAAGTAAAAATCCTGACCGTACTCTTAGTTTAGAGTTTAAATTAGGTGGAAATAAGACGCTTCATTTACTCAAGGCACTGCAGCTGGGAGCATCGATGATTATGTTTTTATCTACTTATATGCGGCAAGTTGTAACTATTAATTTTCAAACTACCGGCTCGCAAGATATGCTAAAAATGTTGCAAGGCGCAGCTGCTAGTACCAATAATGTTTATGCTGCTCAAGGAGCAAATGCAGTTGGGTTACTTGATAACTTATTGGGTGGCAGTTTATGGGGAACATATCGTTATGCTGCAAATAGTGGTCAATTTATGAATGACTCTGCAGGTAGATGGATTATGATTTGGACCTTTCTTTTAATGGTCGCACCTGCAATTTGTGTTTTAGCTCAATTCTTTAGAGAACCCTATTCACGTCGTGCCATGCTGGTTGGATCTGGTATTTCGACAGTTTTGTTCATTTTGACTCCGACTTTAATTCATCAATGGGCTAATCAATTTGCGATTAATCACCAAATTAATACGGCTCAAATTGGACAAATGTTTAGTGTTGGTTATATGGCCTACTTTGGAATGGGATGTAGTATTTTGGTATTTGTAATTGCAATTATCCGTAGTATTAAACGAGATAATTTTTAATGAATGAAAATAAAATTGCTACTATAATTTAGGTAGCAATTTTTTATTTGGAGAAAAAAGATGAGTTTTGAGAAGAAAAAAGTAGCAGTGAATGATCAAACCTTTTTGACATTAGTTAATAAAGGATTAAGTGAAGAGGATGTAATAAAACAGGCGCAAGAAATAAAAAAACTCCAGCCCGAAATGATGGAATGGAGAATTGATTATTTTAAGGATGTAGTCTTAATGAACAGACTGCTGGAAGTAGCCGATAAGGTTAAGGCGATTATGGATAAAACGCCGATTTTAATTACTTTCCGCAGTAAAAAATTCGGCGGAAAAACTGAACTGGATAGTGAAGATGCATATCTAAATTTAGTAAAAATTGCTATTGATTTTAAGCTAGGAAATGCAATTGATATCGAGCATGATCATGTTTCTGATCGAATAGCAGGTTTGATTCAAGATGCTAAGGCTAAGGAGCTAGGAGTTGTACTTTCTTAAGCAAACAAAAAACTCTTTCGGAAAAGTGACCGAAAGAGTAAAGTTAAGGAAAGCTACAAAATGTTATATGAAAGCGCTTTAATCGCCTTCATAGATTATTATAGTAGAGTAGAGACTGAAGTGCAAATGTTTTTTAGGGAGAGGAGCAAAAACTTGAATAACGATCCACTTATATTTGAATTTGCAATAGCTAAAGATAAGCCGTCCAGTTTTAATGCTGAAAGAGATAATACTTGCCCTTTTTGCGATGTTGATAACTTAACCGATATCTATCAAATAAATGGACCAATGATTTGGCTAGCTAACCGATTCCCAACATTGAAAGATACAAAACAGACAGTACTGATTGAATCTGATGACCATGATGGGGATGTAAGCGACTATTCAAAAGAATATAACCGAGAATTGATGAAATTTGCCTTGAAGTGTTTCAATAAAATGCGGCAAAGTGGCAAATTTGAGTCAGTCCTTTGGTATAAAAATTTTGGTCCCAAGTCTAATGGATCCTTATCGCATCCACATATGCAAATTGTAGGATTAGATAAAGAAGACGGCTATAAGTATATTCATGCCAATAATTTTACTGGAATTAAGGTCTTTGAAACAAATAATATGGATGTTAATTTTGCAACTCACCCTATACAAGGATTTCAGGAAATAAATATCAATTTATTAAAAAACAGTGGCTTAAACTTTTGGGCAGATTGGATTCAAAACGGCGTGCAATATATTTTAGAAGAAATGTATGGCGGTCGATGCGATTCTTATAATCTATTCTTCTATCCCAATGAAGACGGAATCTGTTGCAAGATCATTCCACGATTTTATGCCCCACCATATTTTGTAGGTTATAAATTATCTGAATGTAATGATAATCAGACATTAAGAAGAGAAGCCAATAGGCTATTAAACTTTGTGCAAAAGTCTTGAAATAATATTTCAGTACCTTAAAATGTTGTATTAGAAAAAGAGGTACACTATGGATTTATCAACAAAAGTTTTAAATAATTATCCTAACTTTAAAGGGGCATCTAAGAAGATTGCTGATTATTTACTGGCCCATCCTAAAACATTTTTACAAGAAGATGCCCAAGGACTAGGAAGGATGACTAAAACCAGCGCTGCTTCAATGATTAGGTTTTGTCAGCAACTTGGTTTTAAAGGGCTTAAGGATTTTCAAATTCAATTAGCTCAAGATACGCCGCAGGACAACGAAGAAACTATTGATCCAATTGTGGATCATCATGATAATCCACATATTGTATTACAGAAACTTTTATCAAGTATTGAGAAAAATACAGAGCAGACAGCTCATTTAATTGATGGGCTTGCCTTGAATCAAGCGATCAATTTTTTAAAGAATGCTGATCGAATTTATTTAGCTGGAGTAGGGGCTTCAAGTTTACCAGCCCAAGATCTTTATTATAAATTTATTCGTAGTGATAAGAATGTGGTCTTTAATCAGGATATTCATATTGCCTTAGAGCGAATTTGCTATTCGCATTCTACGGATGCTTTAGTAATCTTTTCTTATAGTGGATTAACGCAGGAAATATTGTTAATGGCGGATCAAGCTCGTAAAAATCATACTCCAATTATTGTCGTTACACGTTCACGTCAGTCTCCTTTAGTCGAGCTCGCAGATGTTGTATTAGGTGTATCAACTGATGAAAAGCTACTCAGAGTAGGGGCTATTAATTCACTTTTTTCTGAGATGTTTGTTTCAAGTGTTTTATTTTTAGCAACAATTAACCAGGAACTACCAAGATTAGAAGAAAGATTTAGAGAAACGGAATTAATAACTAACCAATTAAAACAATTAAATGAATAATACGGTATTCCATTATTATATTAAATAATTATTGTAAATAGTTAATAAAGAGCTGCTTTAAGCAGCTTTTTTCTTTGAATATTTGCAGCTATCTTGCGGCATGATAATAAAAAGTTTTAAAATGATTTTATAAATAAAACTACTGACATAATATATAAGATAACGTAAGTTAAGTTTTGTCTAATTCTATAAGGAAGGCGATAGCTTTATGTTAAAGGATGGAATTACTGAAATTATCCAACAGTATGATATCGATGCAAGTGTAATTGTTAAATATGGCGACCAAGTAATGTATCAACATCAAGCTGAGAAGGTTTTCCCAGCAGGAAGTTTGATTGACCTCGCGATTGCTGCATATATTGAGGACCAGTGGAAAAACAATCCTGAAATTGTGAATGAAGAAATGGAAGTCACTGATCTATCACGGGTACGAGGTGCCGGAATTATTGGGGATCTGCGTCGCACTAATTGGAGTGTTCGAGATTTAGTTTACTTAACTAGTGCGATAACAGATAATGTGGCTACTAATTTATTAATTGAAAAATTTGATATTTATGAAATTGATGAGTGGCTAAAGAAAAACTATCCTGGTTTAAGATTAGGAAGAGAATTAATGCGTTATTCAGCTAGTGGGCAAGATAATGAATGTACAGCCACTAGTGTTGATAAACTAATTACTCATTTGATGACCACTCAAAATCCATTCTGTGCATTGATTCGTAACGCCTTAAGCAATCATACTATTCCAACTGATTTAACTTTTTATGGTGATAATATTCTTACCTACAATAAATTGGGTCGAGATAGGCGGGCGCGTCATGAAGTTTGTGCGTTTATGACTAAGAAAGCACCAGTATTTTGTACTGTATTAAGTAGTTATAAGGGAAGAGATATAGAAGATCGTTTATTCTTCCAAGAATTAAGTAAGTTGATCTTTTCACATGTAAAAACTGCTAAGATTGAAAAATAGGAATCCGGGGAGAATTAGGATTCCTATTTTTATGCTCTAAAGAATACAATAGCAACAAGAACATAACGATGGAGGATAGATTTTTGAAGAATATTTTTCAAGAAATAAATAAGTATACTAATAATTTCAGAAAATATTGGCTTCAATATATTGCCTTATTTATTGGAATTGATCTTTTTACGCAGGTGCTTATTATTCCGCTTTTTAGGTATCTTACTACAGCTATTTTAAAAGCTAGCGCAATTCCGTTTATTTCATATCAAAATATTATTACGATTATCAGTACACACACTTTGATGTTTCTCTGTTTAATTCTTGAATTGATTGTTTTACTTCTAGTAATTTATGGTGAATTTTCACTGATATTATTAGGAATTAGAGAAATTTCTCAGGGAAGATTTTCATTGAGGGCCTTATTTAAAGAACTATGGCAATCATATCGATCAGTTCGAATTAGTTCAGTTTTGCTACTAGCAGTGTATTTCTTGTTAATTGTTCCGTTTGCTGATCTAGTTTATCGAACACCATTACTAGCTAAGGTTCAAATTCCAGAATTTATTTTAGATTTTATGACACGGAATATTTGGCTTGCTAGTGGATTAATAATCTTTTACTTGTTGGCTTTCATTTTGGGTATTCGTCTTATTTTGACGCTTCCAATTATGATCTATCAAAGAAAAAAGACTTTTCTTGCTATGAAGGAAAGTTGGAAATTAACTAGTCATAAGTATTGGTGGAAGATCCTGAGTCGCCTGTTAGTATTAGGGCTTAGTGTAAGTATAGTTTTATTGATTTTTAATCTGTTAATTTATCTTTGCCAATTAGGCTTAGATCATTTGCCGAGAAATATCAGTTTTAGCTTTGCTGTATTTAATCTTTTACTGGTTCAATTAGTCAGTGAGTTAGTTGCAATTTGGATTAGCGTTGTTTCACTTTTAATTGTGGTGGCGCCATTAAAGAGTTTTAAGCTTCAAAGTAAAGTTAAAAAAACAATAAAACTAAAAATGCTAGCTTTATGTTTAATGCTAGTTTTTGCACTTGCTGCTGGTGCAAACAATGTTTTATATTTAAAAGAAATCGATATGCAGCGTCCGCTTACCATTTCACACCGCGGAGTAAGTAATAAAAATGGCGTACAAAATACTATTCCAGCTTTGAAAAAGACGGCCAAGCTTCATCCAGATTATGTAGAAATTGACTTACATGAAACAAAAGATAAGCAATTCGTAGTTATGCATGACGAAAATTTAAAACAATTAGCTGGAATTAATAAAACGCCAAAAGATCTAACTTTAAAGCAACTAACTAGAATTACGCTTCATGAAGATGGACATCAGGCCAAAATTGCTAGTTTTGATCAGTATTTAAAAGCCGCTGCTAAAATAAAACAAAAATTGTTGATTGAAGTTAAGACAACGCCAAATGATTCGCCTAAGATGCTTCAGAATTTTAATAAAAAATATGGAAAATTAATTATTAAACGAAAATATCAAGTTCAATCGTTAGACTATAGAGTGATTGAAGGTTTGCATCAGATTAATTCTAAGTTATTTGTTTTATATATTCAGCCATATAATTTCACCTATCCTCAAAGCGTGGCCAATGGATACTCTATGGAATACTCAACTTTAAATAATGACTTTATTTGGCAAGCGCAATTGCAGAATAAGCCTGTTTATGCTTGGACGGTTAATACCCCAAATATGATGATGAAGATGATGTATGACAATGTGAATGGAATTATTACCGATCAACTTGCTGAATTAAATGAAACTATTAAAGATTTTGAAGATAATCGGAGTTATGCGAATAAGTTATTAAACTTTATTTTGATATTGCCTGACGAAAGCGCTTCATGATAGTATGGGCATATACCAGTTATTGCTACGCCAATATTTTGATTTACTTCCCATTTATGGCAGCATTCAATAAATGTCAATTGGTTGAAAAAAGTAAGAGGCTAGAGAAATGGTTACTAGAATTATAAGTGCAAATGCCAGTGAAATTTTAAAGATGAATGGTGCAGAATTAAAACAAAGCATCAAGGCTAGTGAAGGTAGAACTGTACTAAGTGAAAATGTAGTTATTGAGCCGGCAATTGATGGCTTGACGACTTCAGAAATTGCGGCTGCTTTTGGGGCTGATCTAATCTTATTGAATTTATTCGATACCTTGAACCCTAAAGTAAGTGGATTAACAGTGGACAAGCCAGAAGATACAGTTAAGAAACTTCAAAAACTAACAGGTCGACCAATTGGAGTAAATCTAGAGCCTGTCGATAATAGTGCAAAGATGGAATCGACAAAATTACAAATTTCGTTAGGTAGGACTGCAACGGCTGACTCAATAAAAGCTGCCGAAAAGCTTGGATTTAACTTTGTTTGCTTTACTGGAAATCCTGGTACAGGCGTAACTAATAAAATGATTGCTAAAGCTGTAAAAACAGCTAAGGAAAACTTTTCAGGATTGATTATTGCCGGAAAAATGCATGGAGCTGGAGTAGATGAACCAGTTGCTAACGAAGAATCAGTTAAAGCTTTTCTAGATGCAGGAGCAGACGTGATTTTAGTTCCAGCTGTTGGCACAGTTCCAGGTTTTACTAGCGAAGAATTAATCAAAATAGTAAAAATGGTTCATGAACATGGAGGATTAGTGATGAGTACAATCGGAACTAGTCAGGAAAGTTCTGGTGCTCAAACTGTTCATGATATTGCCTTACAAAATAAAATCTGCGGCGTTGACGTGCAACATATTGGTGATGCAGCCTGGGGAGTAGTTCCGCCTACTGAGACTATTTTTGAATTAAGTAAGACGATTAGAGGGATGAACCATACGATTTCTCGAATGGCACGTTCAATTAATAGATAAAGAAAATAAAGAAGATATCTTGGCAAAATTGGCTCGTGATATCTTCTTTATTTTTTAATATTCAGTTTTACCTAAATCATCTTCTGGACGGTGGAGCTGGAGACGTAAGCCATAGACAGAAAATTTTTCACTATCTGCTTTACGATTCAGCTTTAAATGCAAATGGTCACCATCTTGATCAAATTCTACTTCGTTTCGAGTATCAATCCAAGCTGCTTCTTCAACATGAGGAACGTGCTTTAATTCAATGCTATCTTCAAGTGGAATATGAATAAAAATATAGCGTTGATATTTGGCAATCGCATTGTAGAAGACGTGCACATTATCTTCATCTGCTTTAATTTCGTGGTCAGCACGGCTTTCATAATATGCATGACCGAAGCGATCAATCCACTTACGCAAAGTTTCAATTGCTGGCTCTGATTCGTTATTAATTGATCCATCTTGGTTTAATTTAACTTCAAAATAGATATTCATGTCATCTAGACGAGCGGCAATTAATTTAGCTAATACGTCAGGAGAGATTAATTTTTCTGCTGGACGTTTTTGACAAAACTTTATTGCATATTTTTGACAAGCATCTTGTAAAGCAGCCACTTGTGAGTCGTCGCCATCTTTAATACTTACTCCTCTAAAGCCGAAGTCGCGTGCATGGCGTACCAGAGCATCGGCATTAATCGTACCTTTAGGAGCAACTTGATATTGCAAAACAAGCCCAATATTTAAATCTTCTTTTTCACACATTTTATTATTCGCTTTCTATGTCGTATTCAAGATTGATTATAAGTGGAAAAGAAATTTTAAGCAAAGCAAAATAGTTTCACGTATAATTAAGATGACTATAGAAGGGATAAAAAATGGTTATTTTCAACATTATTTTATATATTACAATTGGTTTTATCGTATATTTTGGCTATCAAACAGTACTTCATTATCATAAGCATGAAAATGTTAATTTTTTGCGTGGCTTAATTATTAGTACGTTAGTGTTGGCAGTTTTAGTTTCTTTACAAATTTATTGGGCATTACCAAATATTATTGGGTTGTTTTTATGGCTGTTCATTATGTTCTTGTTTATTAGCGTGGCAGCTAGTGCTAGGTACATTGCAGCTAATCCGCAAGATAAGAAAAAGAGAAAAGTGGAATTAATTATTTCTGCTATTTTAGCAGTTATTAGTTTAATTATTTTATTTATCGTGGTTGCTAATGTCAGATAATATGAGAATAATTATCGCTCCTGCTAAGAAAATGAAAGTTGATCAAGACACTTTTTTAGTTAGATCTAAGCCTGCTTTTTTAAACAAGACGCAAGAATTGTTAGATTTTTTGAAGACTAGAGATTTCGAGCAGTTACAAAATTTGTGGAGAGCAAATAATAATATTGTCCGAGCAAATCAAAGGAATCTTTTGACCAGTAAGCTTGATAAAAATCTGACTCCAGCGATTTTGGCATTTTCAGGGATTCAATATCAATATTTGGCTGGAGATGTTTTACCGCAAGAAGGATTAGATTATCTTCAAGATCATTTACGTATTTTATCGGGATTCTACGGTATTTTGAGACCATTTGATGGTGTAATTCCCTATCGCTTAGAATTAAAAACGCAAATGACAGGATTTAAAGACTATAGTTTGTATCATTTTTGGGGAGACCTACCTTATCAAGAACTATTTAATAATACAGAAACTGTTATTAATTTAGCATCTTTAGAGTATTCACGTTTGATTTCTCCGTATTTAAAAGATGGTCAAAAAATGATCACAATTAAGTTTTTAGAGAATAAAAATGGAAAATGGCGTCAAAGTGCTACTCATGCGAAGATGGCGCGTGGAGAAATGGTGCGTTTTATGGCTAAAGAACAAATTAATGATCCAGAAGATTTGAAAAAATTTTCTGATTTTGGTTATCTATTTTCTGCAGCAGATTCTTCCAAAGAAACCTACGTCTTTAAAAAACACTTGTAATTAATATGGATAAATGATAAATTCTTCTTATATTTAATTTTGGGGAGAATAAAAATGAAAAGATCTGAGTTAAAATCAAATGCGAAAGAACAATTACGTGGTAATTGGTTCTGGGCAGTTGGTTTATGTTTGGTTGGCGCAATTATGGCTAGTTTGACTAGTTCCTTTAGCGTTGGAATTCTAGGCGGAATGGTTTTATATGGTGTTACCTATACGTTTTTAACCTTAGCAGATGGTAAAAAGATTGAAAATATTTTTAGCGCTATGTTTTCTGGATTTACTAGTCGTAAGTTTTTGCCAACGTTATTAACATCTTTGCTCGTTAATATTTTTATTTCTTTGTGGACAATTCTTTTAATTATCCCAGGAATTGTTAAAGGATATTCTTATTCAATGGCACCATACATTGTTAAGGATCTGGCTGAAGCCGGCGAAGATATTGCACCAACTGAAGCAATTAGTGAAAGCCGCAAATTAATGGATGGTCATAAGGGTGAGTTATTCTTATTAGATTTAAGTTTTATTGGTTGGGCAATTTTAGCTACTATTCCGTTAGGCTTAGGTTGGCTCTGGCTTACTCCTTATTATCAAGCAACTAAGGCAAATTACTACCGCCAATTAGCTGGTGATCAGTTCAAAAAGACTATTGAAGCATAAAAAAAGAGAAATCGGTGTCGATTTCTCTTTTTGCTTATAATTAAAAAGTATTACTATCTTGTAAAAATTCTGCAGTTAGATCAGCTGCAGTTCTTTGATAAGTATCAGTAAAGCTATGGTCTGCACCTTCAACTAAGTGAAGAGTACTATTTTCATAGACTTGATCGTATTTTTTTGAGGCATCGGGGGAGACAACTGTGTCATTTGTACCGTGTATTAAGCAGACTGGTCTGGTAAAGTGAGCTGATACTTCGTAAATAGGTAATTGTTGCGCAACGCGTAAGTAAAAACCGCCTAATGTTAGATCTTTAAATGGTAAGCGATCTGGAATATGGTCCGGATTATACTTTACGCCTTGCGTACTCCCTTTGAGAGCATCAGTTTTTAAGGTGGCAGCTGGAGCTAAAAGAACTACTTTTTTAATAATATCTGGATAGAGCCCGGCAAGCATTGAAGCAACAACACCACCTTGAGAATGCCCTACCAAATAAATATTACGTACATGTGGATCAGTTTTAACGTAATTTAAAATTGCATTAGCATCTTCAATTTCATTTAGAACAGTCATGTTTTCAAATTCTCCATCAGAATCACCATGACCGTTAAAATCAAAACGCACACTAGCAATATTTTCGTCACGTAGTTCATCAGCAATTTCTTTTAGAAGGAGTGTATTGCGGTTAGCAGTGAAACCGTGAAAAATAATTGCCATGTCATAGATTTCTCCAAAAGGTTCTTCACGAGTTCCAACTAAGTTCAAGCCATCGCGCTCAATTGTAATTGTTGCCATATAAATGCCTACTTTCTTTTTCTTTAACTTCATTATAGTCTGACATGTGAGATAATTTAGTAGCTTAATGAATTTTTAGTATAATATTTTCTTGAATAGTAAATAAAGGATTGTGATGATATGGATTTGTTATTAGTGAGACATGGAGTTAGTGAGCACAATACTTCAGATGTAATCTCCGGCGGTACTAGTAACCCTAACTTAAGCCAAGCTGGCGTGAAACAAGTAGAAGAAGTAAGTAAAATAATTGATAATAATAAAATTGACCAAGTATATGCTAGTCCCTTAATTCGTGCTAAAAGAACGGCGCAGATTTTAACTGATTTTCAAAAAGATATTATTACTGATGATCGGCTTAAAGAAATGGATTTCGGTTCATGGGAAGGTCAACATGCGGAAGAATTGAAGGTAAAATGTCCAGATGCATTTGATGATTTAGGAACCATCAATAGCAAATATACAAAATATGCTAAAAATGGCGAAACTTTTGAGCAGGTAGCTGATCGAGTTGAAGAATTTTTAGCTGAAATTCAACCATATTCTAATGACAAAACGATTATGGTTGTCTGTCATGGTTTTGTAATTAGGAGTTTAATAGCTAGATGGTTTAAACTAAAAATTGAAGATGTAATGACAGTCAGAAATGTCAGTTTTACTGAACTTCATTTTGAAAAAGATGATATTGAGCGACCACGGTTAATGACATTTAATCGGACAGAGCCTTTATATTACGGAACTAAGAGGTAATAAGATTTTATGAGAGTAGTAATTTTACGTCATGGAACTACTGAATTGAACAAGCAAGGGATGATTCAAGGATCAAGCGTTGATCCCGATCTAAGCGAAGAAGGGCGTGCTTATGCAGAAAAAGCAGCTAAAAATTTTGATCCTAGTCAATTTGATGCAGTTTATGCTAGTCCTTTAAAAAGAGCGCAAGAAACTGCCAGAATTTTTGTAGGTAATAAAACTCCAATCAAAACCGATAAGCGAATTGAAGAATTAAATTATGGTGCTTGGGATGGAAAATCTTCTTTTGAATATCGGAAGAAGTATCCAGATGCTTTTAATAAAAAAGGTTTAATTACCGATAATATTTATAAGTATGCTTCAGACGTTGAAAAACGAGAAGATTTTAGACGAAGAATTGCTTCATTCTTTGATGATTTGTACCAAAAGCATGAAACTGACACGGTTTTAGTAGTCTGCCATGGTGTGGTAAGTAGAATGATTTGTGCTCACTTTTTAACTAATGGTGATATTAAGTGCTTTGATCAAATGCAAAATTGTGGACTAGCAGAATTGGATATTAACCAAGAATTTGGTACTTTAGTTTACTATAATCGAGTTTTAGCATAATTAAGATCTCATGCAGAAAGAGGGCATGAGATTTTTTTATTCATAAATATTGACACGGTGTCAATTTAAGAATAAACTTAAGCTGTATTAAAAATGACACGGTGTCACAAGAGGAAATGATATGGTTAGTGAAACATTTATAAATCTATCAGATGAAAAAAAGCAAAAAATTGCACAGGCACTCTTGAAAGAATTTAGTACTTATCCTTTAGCTAAGGCTCAAGTAGCGCGGATTGTAAAGGATGCAGGTATTGCTAGGGGAGCATTTTATAAATATTTCGGAGATTTAAAAGATGCATATGGTTATCTCTATAGTTTAGCAATGAAAGAGGTCCATATGGGACCACCAACAAGGCTAAAAGAATTTGACCCAGAATTTTTTTATAAGATGACTGTTAATTTTATTGATCAGACAGAAAATAGTATTTATTTTGATTTAATTAAATTGCACCTTAGTCAAAATCAAGCCTTTATAGGAGAAGATGAGAAGCAAAAAGATGCTTTTCTAAATTTGAACTCTCAAGTTTGGGCTGCGATGGTTTTAACTCATGAAGCAATCGATTTAGCCTTGTTTGATAAAAAGAATAAAGCAAAAATCCTTAAACGTTATCATGAGAGTTTATGTTTATTGCAAAGAAAGTAGGCAAAAATGTTTTTAGCTTTAAAAGAAATAAAATACGAAAAATTGCGTTATGGCTTAATTACTTTGATGATTTTTTTAATTTCATATTTAATTTTTATGCTTTCATCGCTAGCAGTTGGTTTAGCTTCGCAAAATACGCAGGCAGTTAACAGTTGGCAAACAAAATCAGTTGTATTGAATGACAATGCTAATGTAAGTTTGAGTCAGTCACTTCTTACTAAGGCAGATTTGAAAGACTTTAAAAAGACCAGTAATGATAGCTTCGTTGGCTTAGTACCTATTGTGGTTAAAGAGAAGAAACATCAGACGATTTCTGCTCAATTTGTCGGTTTAAAGAAAGACGAATACATATATAAAGATTTAGAACTTGTTTCTGGTCGAAAAGCTAGACATAACAATGAAATAGCTGTTGATCAAATTATGTGGGATCGCGGTTATCGTCTGGGTGATAAAGTTACCTTAAATGGAAGTGATCAAAAGTATAAAATTGTTGGTTTCTTAAAAAATGCCAAAATTAATATCGCTCCAATTGCTTATGGTACGATGGCAACTTGGAGAAAATTACGTCCAATGGCCCCAAATGTTGAAGCTTCTGGGATTATTTCTAAAAAGAACCTAGATTTCAAAGCTAAGAATGTTAAATCTTATGACAAGCAAACTTTTATTAATAAGTTGCCCGGTTATACTGCTCAAAATTCAACTTTTGAATTAATGATTGGTTTCTTGTTCGTAATTTCATTAATTATTATTGCGGTATTTTTATATATTTTAACGATGCAAAAGATGCCAAATTATGTGGTTTTAAGAGCACAAGGAATTCCAAGCAAGACTTTAATTGGCGCAACGTTAAGTCAATCGCTTATTTTGGTGATTTTAGGTACGGTTTTAGCATATGTTCTGATGCTCATTACAGTTAGCGTGATGCCGGCTACTGTGCCAATTAATTTTGCACCATGGATTATGATTTCGACTTTTGCTGGGATGATTTTAATGGGAATAATCGGTGGTTTGATTCCAATTAAATCAATTCTTAAAGTTGACCCTTCAAAGGCTGTTTAAGGAAGGAAAAGTTCTATATGTCAGTAATTGAATTAAAAAATATCAGTAAATCATACGGCCAAGGAAGTGCTAAGGTCGACGCTCTTAAAGATGTGAACTTTGAAGCTAAAGAGGGAGAAGTTGTTCTAATTGAAGGTCCTTCCGGAGCTGGTAAGAGTACTTTTTTAACGATTGCGGGAGCCCTTCAGAAACCTACTTCTGGTGAAGTTTTTATTGGTGGAAAAGATGTAACGAATTATTCGCCTAAACAAGCTGATGCCTTAAGATTAGATAAAATAGGCTTTGTACTTCAAGCTTATAATTTGGTGCCATATTTGACTGTTAAAGAGCAATTTATTTTAGTAGATAAAGTTAAAAAAAGTGGCAATATGAGTAAAGAAAGATTGGATAATTTATTAAATGAATTAGGAATTATGCAATTAATAAATAAATATCCTAAAGAATTATCTGGTGGTCAGCAGCAGAGAGTTGCAATCGCAAGAGCTCTATATGCGGATCCAGCAATTATTTTAGCTGATGAGCCTACAGCTTCATTAGATAGTGAAAAAGTTGAAGAAGTAGGAAAATTATTTAAGAGCCTAGCTAAACAAAAAGAAAAGGCAATTATTTTAGTTACCCATGATTTAAGGCTTAATAAGTATTCTGATAAAATCTATGAAATGTTAGATGGACGTTTAAGTTTGAAAAAAGGATAAAATTCATCTTGAACTATATTCGAGAAAGCGGTAACATAATATGTGAAAAGTGAATGTAGTGAGATTGTAGCAACTTTTTGCACAAAACCCACTTAACCCTGTTGATAAAGGGCTAAGTGGGCTTTTTTGTTGCTTTAAAGGAGGCAAGATGAAGATAACTAGAATTTTAAACAATAGCGCTGTGATTAGTGAAAACCAAGATCATGAAGAAATTATAGCTCTTGGTAAAGGTATTGCTTATGGTAAAAAAGTTGGGGATGAGTTTGATAAGCGGAAGATATATAAAATTTTTACACCATTGTCTGATAGTCAAAGAAAGCTATTGCTAGAGACAATTCATGAAACAGATCCTATTTTCTTTCAAATTTCACAAAAAATTGTGGATAGATTGAAACATGAAGAGAATATCGAATTAGCTGATAGTGTATATATTACTTTGACAGATCACCTTGCTACAAGTGTAGAAAGAGCGAAAAAGGGTTTGTATTTAAGTAATAAATTTATTTGGGAAGTTAAAAATTACTATCCAAAAGAATACAGATATGGTTTATGGGCTTTAAAGTTGTTAGATGCGCAATTTGATTTGAATTTTCCAGAAGATGAAGCAGGTTTTATTGCGGTACATATCATTAGTGGAGAGCTTGGGAATGATATCAGTGACTTTAGTAAATCTGTTGATTTTATAAAGTCAATTACTAAGATTGTTAGATACTATTTTCATATTGATATTGACTATCAATCCTTAAATTATAATCGTTTTGCCGTTCATTTGAAGTTCTTCTGGAAGGCAATGATGTATAAAAAAGATCAATCAAGCTTTGGAGACTTAAGTAGAGAAATTTTAAATGTAATAAAAAATAGTGATATTGAAGCTTATAAATGTGCTTTGAAGATAAAAGAGTATATTTCGGAAAAATACAATTATGAATTAAACAATGAAGAAATTATGTATTTAGCTATACATATTAACAAGATCGTACACGGAGAAGAAAAATGAGTTATGAAAAGATGAACAAACAAATCATAGCCGCTGTTGGTGGAGAAGATAATATTCAATCAGTTGTCCACTGTGCAACAAGATTACGATTTGTTTTGAAAGACGAAAGTAAAGCAGATGATGCAGCCGCTGCAAGAATTCCGGGCGTTCTGCAAGTTGTAAAAAAGGCTGGACAATATCAATTAGTTATTGGAAGCACCGTAGAAGATGTTTACAACGATTTGGTTAAAATGATTAATATTGAAAATGACGATAATTATAAGTCTACGCCTAAAGAAAAGAAAAATATTTTCGACACTGTAATCAGTGTTATTACAGGATCCATTGCGCCAGCTATTCCATTACTTGCTGGTGCTGGTATGGGTAAAGTTTTACTCCTGATTTTAACAATTAGTGGCCTACTGTCAGATAAAAGTCAGACATATCAAATTTTGAATTTAATTTTTGATACTGGATATTTCTTTATGCCAGCCTTTATTGGATTTTCTGCCGCTAAAGTATTCAATACTGATCAGTATTTGGGCGCTTTTATGGGCTTAGTAACTGAGCACCCAATTTGGACAGCAATGGTTGCAGCTAAAAAGCCAGTGGAGTTCTTAGGGATGCCGGTACAGTTGATCAAGTACTCTTCTACTTTAATTACTGCGATTATTTCTGTTTGGATTATGTCTTACATTTACAAGTATGTTAAGAAATATACTCCTAACATGGTTAAGATTTTTATGGTGCCAATGTTAACAATGTTAATTACAGCTCCACTAATCTTCCTAGTAATTGGGCCAATTTCTAACATGATTTCAGAAGGAATTGGATTTATTTCTATGTGGCTATTCCACAATGCAGGTATTGTGGCTATTCCGATCTTAGCAGCTGCATATCCATGGCTTGTTTCAATCGGTATTCACAAAGCTTTAAGTCCAATTAGTATTCAATTAGTAGCTACTCAAGGATTCGATCCAATTATTCGTGTAGTCGCATTATGTTCAAATATGTCTCAAGCAGCTGCTTCATTGGCTGTCGGTATGAAGAGTAAGAACAAAGAATTAAAGAGTTTAGCATTGTCATCAAGTGCTACTGCTTATTTAGGCGGAATTACAGAACCAGCATTGTTTGGTGTTAATTTACCATTAAAGAAACCTATGTATGGTGCAATGATTGGTGGTGCAATTGCTGGTGTTGTTGCAAGTTTTATGAAGATTAAAGCCTTTATTTACGTAACTCCTGCATTTTTAAGTTTGCCAATGTGGGTTTCTAAAACTGAAAATTTTGTCATTCAAGCTATTATTGTAATTATTGTTGCTAGTGTAGCTACATTTATAGCTACTTGGGTAATCGGATTTGATGATCCTGTAGACGAAAAGTCAGAAAAAAATAAGCAAAAAGAAAAATTTGAACAAACTCATGAAAAGCATGATTTAAAGAGCCCTGTAAAGGGAACTGTTGAACCACTTAGTGAGGTTAATGACGAAACTTTTGCTAGTGGAGTAATGGGTAAAGGAATTGCAATTGTTCCTAGTGAAGGTAAAATATACGCACCTGATGATGGGGTAGTTACAGCTACTTTTGATACTGGGCATGCAATTGGATTACATTTAGACAATGATGCAGATGTTTTAATTCATATTGGTATTGATACTGTTCAAATGAATGGTGATGGATTTAAACAATTAGTAAAAAAGGGGGACCATGTAAAAGCTGGACAAGAATTAGTTGATTTTGATATTGATAAAATTAAAAAAGCCGGCTATGATCCAACAGTTATGATGATTGTGTTGAATAGTAAAGATTTCTTAGAAGTATTGCCAGTTGTAAATAAAAAGGATGAGAAAAAAGATGTTACAACGAGTAGCAATGTCATTGTATTAGCTTAGGAGAAAATAGTATGAAATATTATCATGTTCCTCAAGACTTTAGGTGGGGCGTTGCGACAGCAGCTAATCAAGTAGAGGGTGCTTGGAATGAAGATGGCAAAGGACTTTCAATTGCTGATTGTGAACGTTATGATCCTAAAAAAGCTAAGGCAGGTTATAAAGTTGCAAATGATATAACCAGCTCTGAGATTCAAAAAGCTATTAAAGACAAGAAAAGCGATGGCTGGGGAAAGAGACACGGGGTCGATTTTTATCATACATACCCTGAAGATATAAAAAAACTTGCTGCTACTGGAATTAATACCTTTAGAACTTCAATTGCATGGAGTAGAATTTTTTCAAATGGTGATGATCCTGAACCTAATGAAAAAGGTCTAAAATTTTATGACAATTTATTTGATGAGCTACATAAATATAATATTGAGCCAATTATTACGCTGTCACATTATGAAATGCCATTAAATTTAGTTTTAAATTATGATGCTTGGTATGATCCAAAAGTCAGAGATTATTTTATGAGATTTGCGAAAATTGTTGTAGATCATTTTCATAAAAAAGTGAAATATTGGATTCCTATTAACGAAATTGATAGTATTTTACGTCATCCGTTTTCTTCAGCGGGGTTAGTTAAAGATAGATTTCCAAATAAAAATTTTGAAAAAGTTATATACCAAGCAATGCATAATCAATTCGTTGCAGCTGCGTTAATTACAAAATATATTCATGAGAACTATACTGATCTAGTGGTTGGCTCGATGATTACTAGCACGATGGTTTATCCTTACAATAGCGATCCTCGAAATAGCCTAAAAAGTGTACAAGTAATGCGAGAAAGTTATAATTTTAGCGATATTCAAATTCGTGGTAACTATCCGTTAAATTTATTATCAAAACTCAAAAAACTTAATGTGAAGATAACGGAAAAAGAACTAAAAGTAATTAGAGATAATACGGCAGACTTTGTGGCATTTTCCTATTACTCTTCTATTTGTACTGCTTTTGATACTACTGGCTTAAAAATTACGAAAGCAAATAGAACTGAGGGAGTTTATAATAAATATTTACCGACTAGTGATTGGGGTTGGCAGATTGATCCAGTGGGATTAAGAATCATATTAATTAATTTATATGACCGCTATCAAAAACCTTTATTTATTGTAGAAAATGGATTAGGCGCAAAAGATAGTTTGACTGAAAGTGGAAAAGTTCATGATGATTATCGAATTGATTATTTGCGTAAGCATATTAGGCAAATGCTAATTTCTTTAGAAAATGATGGGATAGAGTTGATGGGATATTGTATGTGGGGAATGACGGATATGATTTCAGCATCAACTACCCAAATGTCCAAGCGATATGGCTTGATTTATGTTGATTTGGATGATTTAGGAAATGGAAGCTATCGACGTTACTTAAAGGACTCCTACTTTTGGTATCAAAAGTTGCTATCTTTTGGAGATAAAATTCCTAAAGATTATTTAGATAAATAAAAAAAAACGCAGACACCAATAAAGTGTCTGCGTATTTTTTATGAACGTATTACAAATTAGGATCAATCCTAAATCTCAATGGAGAATCTGCCGTTTGAGCAGTGATAAGTTTTGCAATTAATTTTTGATAGTTCTTAATAGCAACATCAGCTAGTTTTTTGTTTGCTTCATTGACTAGATCAATTTTTTTAGCATTATCTTTTTCTTGAGCTAATTTTTTGTCGTATTCAACTCGTAATTTATTCAAAGTTAGATTAGTTGCTTTTTGGGTATTAACTAAATCAGTTGCATATTTACCCCAATTCCGATCAACTAATACACTGGCCATTTTAAAGACCCAATAGGCGGAATTAGTAGTAAATTCTTCTTTTCCGTATTTAAACATCGTAGGTACTTTAGTGCCTTGAGGATAGAAGGGAATGTAAACACTTTGAGCAGCAATTCCTATTGCAAGCCAATGAACCATATCTTCATCTCTGAGTTGCAACAAATGAGATTCTTGAGTGGTAGCAACAGCAATTGGGCGGTAAGCTGGTTGTCCTTCGTTTTTAGAATTAGTTAAATCATATTTTGTACCGTTGAAGTGATCACTCAAAACACGTTGCGCTTCTTGAATTGATATAGGATGATCAGGTTTTCTAATAGATGGTAGATCAAAACTTTCTGGATCCTGGCTTACTGATGGAGTCAAGAGTTTTTGCCCACTCCAAACACGTGGCGTATTGTAAGTTAAATCAGAATCATCATGTGTACCAAAAATAAGTCTAAAATTAAATGGTTTGTTTTTGGGCCAAAGATTGTTTTGATAAACAAAATCTTGGATTCCAGGAGAAGCAATAAAATTCTTTTTATCATTAAAATCAATTACTTGAATTGCTAATTGATTAGCAACAACTGCGTAAGAATCATCTGGGATACGTTGGGCAACATAGTGATGCCCAGAGCCAATCTCCATGTACCAAGCTTCATTTTTATCTGCGAATAAAATCCCGTCTGCTTCGGCAGCTCCATGTTTTTGGATGATTTTACCTAAGCGTTCTACTCCTTCTCGAGCAGACCTAATGAAAGGTAGAACAACCGTTATCATTGCTTCCTCTAGGATGCCTTTTTCTTCATCGAAGGGATCAACAGCCATGACACGGTCATTAGCATAAGCACTTTCTGTAGCACTCATTGCAACGTGATATTCATTGATACCATCTTCTTCGAATACACCATATTTATCTGTCCATTCAGGAGTAGAAGAATAAGAAAAACATTCATTAGGTAGTGTTATTTGAAATTTATTATCTTTTGATTTAAAAATGTTATTTTTCTTTATTTGATGTTGGTTAAACGCAAGATGCTTTGGCCAGGCGGTTTTTGCATCTTCATTACGGCCAATAATTACACTGCCATCAACAGTGGCTTTTTTGCCAATTAAAATCGATGTACAAGAAGAACGTCCAACAGGAGATGTCATAGGTTTCACACTTTCTATTGATATAATATAATCTATATTGTATAACGTATAAAACTTAAAAATAAGTGAGGGCATTAAAATGGCAGAATTACCAGAAGATAAAAAAATTATTCTTACAACTGATTACAAAGATAATACCATTAATATGGAATTTTCTGACAATTTAGTTGATAATCGTGAAAAAGGATATATTCTTTCAGCCGCATTTTTTGCATTTGCTGCAAATGAAGGCCTAGATAAACAACAAGTTATTGAAATGGTCAATTCCCATTATGATCAATTTACTGGGGATGATGATTCGAGTTTATTTAAAAGATTATAGAAATTGAGATAAAATTCTCCACATTTTCATTTTTTTGTTATAATATAGTCACGGAGAAAATAACAGATGTTAGACAATTTCTGTTATTTTTAGATGATCTCTATGTGTTGATGTTGATAATATAATTAAGTGAGGTAATTAAAGTGGCTAGAAAAAAAGAAATAGACAAGCAAAGAATTCTCGATGCTGCTTATAAATTAGCAGTTCGTGGTGGAATTGAAAGTTTAACTGCAAGAAATATTGCAAAGGCAGTTAACTGCTCAACCCAACCAATTTATCTTGAATTTGAAAATATGCAGGATTTACGTAATCAAGTTCTAGCAAGAATTTCTGATGAATTGAAGTCTAACACTCTTCAACAGAACTTTACAGGTGAACCATTGATTGATTTAGATCTTTCATACTTGTACTTTGCAAAAGAACATGTTGATTTATTTAGAGCAATGTTTGTAGATGGTAAGTTTGGCAATCAAATGATTGTTGATACTTTGATGGGACTTGGAATCGAAAAATTCAAGCAACAATTTGATGCAGAACAATATTCTGATGAAAGACTCAAGCATATTGTCATTGCCAACTGGATTGCTGCTACTGGATTAGCAACTTTACTCATTAACAAGATGGCAAACTTTACGCAAGCGCAAATGGTTAGCGTTTTGAAGGCGCAAATCCATGATGCGATGCTAAATGACCGTCTTACTAATGTGGAAGAAAATCCATTATTTGCTGCAGACACCGATGCTTCTCTTGAAGAACGTCTAGGCTAATTTTATGAATTAATTAAACACCGCTTTCAAGTGAAAGTGGTGTTTTTTTGTTAAAATTAAAATATAGCTTTCAAAATTATAAAGTTAAAACGTATAATTTAAGGGAAAGATAGTTAAGAGAAAGGTGACGTAGAAATGAAGCTCTTTGCAATTGTGGGTAGCAATGCAGATCATTCTTATAATCGTGATTTGCTAAAATTTATTAAAAAGCATTTTACTGGTAGATATGACATTGAATTAGGAGAAGTTAGAGATCTTCCAATGTTTAAAGAGGGAGTCGAAGAACCTGCTGAAGTGGCTAGTTTTGCTAAGAAAGTAACTGAAGCTGATGCAGTCTTAATCTCTACGCCAGAGCAACAACACTCAGTTCCTTCATCTTTAAAGAGTGCTTTAGAATGGCTTTCATCAGCTGAGCATCCGTTTAAGGATAAACCAGTGGTTATTGTAGGGACCTCAGTTTTGCCACAAGGTTCTGCTCGTGGACAAAGTCATTTAAAGATGGTACTTTCTTCTCCAGGTTTTAGCGCTAAAGTGTTTAATGGAGATGAATTTATGATGGGAACTGCTCCAGAACAATTTGATGAAAATGGTGATTTACCAGATGGAACTGTTAAGTTTTTAGACCATTTCTTTGATGAATTCGACGTTTTCTATTCTGAAGTAGGTAACTGCAAGTAGGGAGGTAGAACATGAAATTATTAGCAATTGTTGGTACGAATGCAGATTTTTCATATAACAGATTTTTGGAACAATTTATGGCTAAACGTTATCAAGATCAAGCTGAAATTGAAGTATATGAAATTGCTGACCTACCTCGTTTCAAGAAAGAAGCACAACCAGATAGCAAGGTTGAAGAATTTAAAAATAAAATTCGTGAAGCCGATGGTGTGATTTTTGCTACACCAGAATATGACCACGGAATCCCGTCTTCATTGAAGAGCGCAATGGAATGGACTGGTAGCCACGCTCAAGGAAATGCAGATGTGATGAAAATGAAGCCAGTTATGGTTTTGGGTGCATCTTATGGTATTCAAGGGGCTTCAAGGGCACAAGAAGAAATGCGTGAAATTTTACTTTCACCTGATCAAAGTGCTAATGTTTTGCCAGGAAATGAAGTTTTAATTGGGCATGCTTCAGATAAATTTGATAAAAATACTGGGGATTTATTAGACCAAGAAACAATCCATGCGATTGACTTGGCATTCAACAATTTTGTCAAATTTGTTGAACAAGCTAAAAAATAAGTAAAGTCTTATTTTTGCATTGTGAAAAAGAACTAGATAGATATTTTCTATCTAGCTTTTTTTGTCATTAAAGTTTATCATTTTAATGAAAGAAAGCATTTTCACAAAGCTTAGAAAAGAGAGATTGAGATGCTCGGTTTTTCAGTTTACTTGGATAAAGATTTAACAGCGGATGACCATAATTATTTGCTGGGAATGAGAAACGCTGGTTTTAACGAGGTATTTACTTCGTTGACCGGATTAAATGACAAAGCAGAGACAATTTTAAAGCGATTAAATCAGTTAACTAGTTGGTGCAAGGATCTAGAATTAAAGGTCATGGCTGATGTGTCGCAAGATGATTTACATTATTTAGGCTATGATTTAGCTGATGTAGAAAAATTAAAGACACTCAATGTTACAGGCTTAAGAATTAATGATCAAGTATTGATGCGGTTTGTATCTAAATTATCTAAATCTATGTGGGTATCTTTAAATGCAATTTATTTGCAGCCGGAAGATATTACCCATTTAAAAGAAGAAGCAGCTAACTTTGATCATATTAGGGCTTTATTTGATTTTTATTCTCAATCAGAAACTGGAATGGATGAAAATTGGTTTAAGAAGAAAAATCAATGGCTACGTAAATGTAATTTAGAAACTGCAGCTTTTATTTCAGGAGATGGCGTTAAGAGAGGTCCATTTTTTGCTGGAGAGACTACGCTTGAATCTCAACGAGGTGTTTACCCCTTAGCTGCTGCTCTTAACTTGAAAGACTTAGCTTGCAGCAATGTTATTGTAGGTGATCGTCTAACTAGCGAAACGATCAAGTCTTTCGCGCGTTATACTAAAGAACATGCAATTACACTTCATGTAATAGATGAAGAAAGTTCACTTCTTGAAGAAAATCAGTGGCATAATTATTTGTATCTCGCTCAAGATATCGTTAGACTACATTGTGAAGGAAAATTGCCCCAACTTGAAGCTCAAGAGTTGCCTTTAGACCGTCCAGCTGGAACTATTAGTATTAATAGTAATGGCTTAAACAGGGATGAAGTCCATATTGCTAAGCGTAACTTACCAGCTGATAAAGAAGTAAGAATAGTTGGTAAGGTTTGTGCTAATGAGTGTAGTTTGCTTTCACATATTGAGCCAGGACAAAAAGTTGTTTTTAAAAAATTAGAAAAGTAGGGATTACAAAATGATTAGGCCCAACGTTTTACCACTAGAGCATGTGCCTAATGCACGTGATTTGGGAGGCTATGTAGGTTTTGATGGCCGTAAAATTAAAATGCACCGTCTTCTTAGAACTGGTAAATTATGTCAAATGACCAAGGAAGATGAAACTTTTTTACTTAATTATGGCTTAACTAAAATTATTGATTTACGTTCACCTAAAGAAATCAAAATTACTCCTGATGTTATACCAGCGGGAATAGAACATATTGATAATCCAATTCATGGCAATCAAAGTGCAGAAACGGATCAAAAGATAGCGCAATTAAAGAAGACCTATACTAAAGATCAATATGCTGGTTTTAAAACGATGTGTCATCAATATTATTCTTCCGTTAGCCAAGAATACTCACAAAAGGCATTTAGAAGTTTGCTGAATATTTTTGCTAACACTAAAGATGGTGCAATTATTTTTCATTGTTCTGAAGGAAAAGATCGTACTGGTCTAGCTACAGTTTTAATTTTGTATCTTTTAGGCGTTGATATGGAAACTATCAGACAAGATTATCTATTTTCAAACTTAATGCTCGGAAGATATCAGGCTATGATGAATCAAAAGATAATCGATGAAGGCGGCGGTGTGGTTTTACGTGCCAACGTTAGAAGTTTAGCAAGTGTTGCAAATGAATACTTAGATACAGCTCTTTTATTAATTGATGAAAAATATGATGGTCTTGATAACTATATTAAGAATGTTTTGAAGATTGATGATGAATTGATTCAAAGCCTAAGAGAATTATATTTAGAGCCAAAGAAGGCATCAAAATGATAGAGAACTATGCTTCAACCCCAATTTCAAAAGTTGGTCGTGGTTTAGGTACTGTTATTACTTTACAGATCTATGGCGATCAAAACGAAAAAATCCTAGATCAGAGTTTTGATTTAATTGCGGGATATGAGGATCGCTTAACTGTAAATCGTGATCATTCTGAAGTGATGGATATTAATCATGCCGCAGGTCTTCATCCTGTTCAAGTTTCGGCAAGTACATATAACTTAATTAAATTAGCAGTTTATGAAAGTAAGCAAAATTTTGGCTTTAATGCGCTTATTGGACCAGTTGTAAAACTCTGGCATATTGGCTTTAAAGGAGCACATGTTCCTACTGATGCACAGATTAAAGCAAAGATGGGCTTAACTAATCCTGATGATGTTGTTTTAGATGATGCTAATCAGACTGTCTTCCTAACTAAAAAAGGGATGGAACTTGATTTAGGAGGTATTGCTAAAGGCTATATTGCAGATAGAATTAGAGACCTTTGGCGTGCATACGATGTACGAGCTGGGATTATCAATTTAGGCGGCAATGTTTTATTCGTAAATAGTTCTCCAAAAAGGGCAAGTGGCGAATGGATTTTAGGTGTTCAAGATCCGAAAAAGAAGCGTGGAGATAACCTTACAACTGCGACAGTTCACGAATGCTCAGCTGTAACTAGTGGGACATATGAACGCTTTTTAGAAATTAATGGAAAAAAATACCACCACATTATTGACCCTAAGACTGGATATCCAGTTCAGACTCATGTGGCAGGGGTTACATTATTTACTAGGGATTCGGTTCAAGCAGAGATTGAATGTAAACGACTATTTTTTGCTGGTGGATCTATTCCTGGATGGAAAAATGATAAAGCCGGTCGCTATGGTGCAATATTTGTGTACGATGATGATTCAATTGAAAGAATCGGCGTATAAAAAAAGATTCGGAAATTTCCGAATCTTTTTTTGTGAAATATTAACCTACAGTTCGACTAATACCAAAGATTGTCTTAAAGACTCCGTTAGATAAACCTGGAGTGTTGTAAATAATCACTCGTAAAATTGGTGAATCGACTGTTTGCTGGATGAACCAAGGATTTTGAAAAGCTTGGCACATAGATAAGGCAACGTAAACTAAGAAGTAAGCTGCAATAAATGAAACAATTGCCCCGAGGACATTGTCTAACAGATTACTTAGCCCTTTATTAGTACGATCTCGTTTAGGGAGCCAGCCTTTGAATATTTTTAGAATCATCTTTCCGATAATCCAAATTACGAAGAAAGCTAAGAAACGGTAACCGATTAATTCCAGACTAACATTACCAGTTGTTGGAACTAGATTACCTGAGAATTGTTGGTAGAACCAATTTCCTAGGCTATTTTGACCTAAAATTGCAGCAGCAAAGACAATTGCCCCAAAAATCATATTAATAACACGTTGAGCAAATCCCAGCTGGTATCCTTTGTAGGTTTGGTAGCCAAGATAAAGAATCACAATAAGCGTAACAATCATGAATTTAACCCCTTTTGCTAATCATTATAGCCTATAGATATTGATTTAAATACATATTTTTTCAGACTTAGTTGTTTTTTGACGATTCTTAAAAAATACTACATAATTAAATACGTTAGTTTATGATGATGATAGTATTGTTAACCGACTTTAATTGCGGTAAATTAGGAGTGTGAAACTAGGTTTCACGGGTGAAAAATGAATCCAGAAATTTTTGCAGAAGAACTCGCAAATTACGGCTTTAAGCTTAGTAGTAAGCAAAAAGAACAGTTTGCGACATACTATAACAAATTAATTGAATTTAATAAAAAGGTCAATCTTACTAGAATTACTGATAAAAACGAAGTTTACTTAAAACATTTCTTTGATAGCATTACACCTCTTTTAGAATTTTCAGACTTATTTAAAGGTGAGAAGAGTTTATGTGATGTAGGTGCTGGAGCAGGATTTCCATCTTTACCAATTAAAATTTTGTGCCCAGACTTAAGCATTACCATCGTTGATTCTTTAGGTAAACGATTAAAGTTTTTAGATGAACTTGTAAGTGATTTAAGTTTAGATAAAGTTACTCTAGTTCATAGTCGTGCAGAGGATGCTGGACAAAATAAAAATTTACGAGAAAAATTTGATTTGGTTACTGGACGTGCAGTGGCAAGAATGAGTGTTTTGAGCGAGTATTGTCTACCTTTAGCTAAGGTTGATGGATATTTAGTTGCCCTTAAAGGACCTAAAGCACAGGATGAGTTAGCAGAAGCTAAAAATGCAATTGAAGTATTAGGTGGAAGCGTTAAAGAAGTGAAAGAATTGACGCTTCCTGATACGGATGATGAACGCACCTTGATTGTTGTTAAAAAAGTAAAAGCTACGCCAAAGAAGTATCCACGTCAGGCTGGCACACCGAATAGAAAACCACTTTAAATTTAATTGGAGGATTTAGATTATGGCATTTTCATTATTTGGCAATCGTCAAAAAAAGATTCCTGAAAGTAAGCAAGTTCAAGAAATTGAACTAGATAAAATTATGCCTAACCGCTATCAGCCACGCCATACTTTTAGCGATGAATCAATTGAAGAATTAGCGGCTACTTTGAAAGAACAAGGACTACTTCAACCTATTATTTTACGTAAGCCAGCTGATGGCCCTGAAGGTGAATACGAAATTATTGCAGGTGAGCGACGCTTTCGTGCAGCTCAATCACTGAAGTGGGCTAAAGTTCCAGCTATTGTTGAGAATATGGACGATGAGAAAGCCGCTTCTTTGGCATTAGTTGAAAACTTGCAGCGTGAGAACCTTAATCCAATTGATGAAGCGCAAGCTTATGTGCAATTGATGAAAGTTAATAACTTAACTCAGACTGAATTAGCAGAGCAAATGGGAAAGACCCAATCATATATTGCTAATAAGATTAGATTGCTAAAATTAACTCCTAAGGTACAAGGTTTTTTAATTGATAAGAAGATTTCGCAACGTCATGGTCGTGCACTTTTAGCTTTAAATGAAGAAGACCAAGATACGGCTGTTAGTGAAATTATTAAAAATGGTCTAACTGTAAAAGAAACTGAAGAGATGGTAAAAGATCTTGACGGCTACCTTGAAGCACAGAAGCAGGCCAAAGAAGAAGAGCTTGAAGAGAATAAGCCTGAAAAAGAGAAGAAACCTAAGAAAAAAGTTCAAGTTCGAACAGCTAATGACTTTAAAGTACAAATTAATACCATTAAAAAAGCAATTAAAATGGCAAAAGATTCGGGAATGACTGTGAAGTATAAAGAAGATAAAAAGGGAGATTCCTACAAGATTACTATTGAATTGCTTAAAAAGTAAGCAAAGGGGTAAATATGGTTCAAATTATTTCGGTTGCTAATCAAAAAGGTGGCGTCGGTAAAACAACGACGACAATTAATTTAGGTGCCAGCATTGCAAATCATGGTTATAAGGTTTTAATTGTTGATATTGATCCTCAAGGAAATGCAACGTCTGGTTTAGGTATTGAAAAATCAACTGTAGATAAGGATATCTATAATGTTTTAATTGATGAAATTCCCCTGTCTGAGACAATTCATCATACTGAAACTAAAAATCTAGATGCAGTTCCTGCTACAATTCAATTAGCTGGTGCTGAGATGGAATTAACATCAATGATGGCACGTGAAACTAGATTGAAACAAGGAATTGATGAGGTTAGTCATGAGTATGACTTTATCTTGATTGACTGTCCACCATCTTTGGGGCAACTTTCAATTAATGCCTTCACTGCTTCAGATTCTATCTTAATTCCAGTACAAAGCGAATACTATGCAATGGAAGGGCTAAGCCAATTATTAAATACGATTCGTTTAGTTCAAAAGCACTTTAATAAAAACTTGGGCGTAGAAGGCGTTCTACTAACTATGTTAGATGCAAGAACGAATTTGGGCGCTGAAGTTGTTAAGGAAGTTCAATCTTACTTTAATAAAAAAGTGTATAAGACAATTATTCCGAGAATTACCAAATTGGCTGAAGCACCAAGTTATGGTAAGCCAATTACAGAATATGCTCCAAAATCTCGGGGTTCACAAGTGTATGATTCCTTAGCAAAAGAGGTGTTGAAAGCTCATGGTAAGAAGCTCTAAAGAACCAAAAAAGCGTGGGTTAGGACGTGGGTTAGAAGCCTTATTTGATGAAAGCCCACAAGTGCAAGAAACTGAAGAAATTACAGAAATTCCTTTAGATGAAATTAGGCCTAATCCCTACCAACCAAGAAAGACCTTTGATAACAAGAGTCTAAAAGAGCTGTCTGAATCAATTAAAGAAAATGGTGTTTTTCAGCCAATCATAATCCGTAAATCAGTTAATGGTTATGAAATCATTGCCGGAGAACGTCGTTTTCGTGCTTCTAAGTTAGCCAAAAAAGAAACAATTCCAGCTATCATTCGTAAGTTTGATGAAGCACAGATGATGGAAGTTGCAGTTCTAGAAAATTTGCAGCGTGAGGATTTAACACCACTAGAAGAAGCGCAAGCTTATGAAATGTTGCAAAAGAATTTGGGCTTGACGCAGGCTGAAGTTTCTAAAAGATTAGGAAAATCTCGTCCGTATATTGCAAACTATCTTCGTTTACTTACCTTGCCGCAAAAGACTAAACGTCTTCTTCAAAGAGGAGAATTATCAATGGGGCAAGCAAGAACACTGCTTGGCTTAAAAGATAAGGATGGAATCGATGACTTAGCTAAAAAAGTGGTTAAGAACGGAATTACTGTTCGTCAATTAGAGTCATTAGTGGCTAAGTTAAATGAAAAAGAAAAGAAGCCTAAGAAGAAGGCTATTAAAAAGTCTGCTTTTATCAGAGCTAGCGAATCTCAATTAACTGATAAATTTGGAACTAGCGTAAACATTACAGAAAGCAAAAAGGGAAATGGTCATTTAGCGATTGATTTTGCTTCGACTGATGAATTAAATCGAATTTTAGATTTACTAGGGATTAATTTAGATAAATAATTAATAGGAGTGATTTTTCATGTATCATTTGGGCGATGTTGTGCAGATGAAGAAACCACATGCATGTGGTGAAAATAAGTGGGAAATCTTGCGAATGGGTGCAGACATTCGCATTAAGTGCTTAGGGTGCGGTCATTTGATTATGATGCCTCGAGCAGAATTCAATAAAAAATTTAAAAAAGTGCTGCATGCAGCAAATGATCCAGTTAACTTAAAAGAAGAATATTATGTTCCAAAGGAAAACATTGCTGTACCACACTTTGAATAAAACCAATTAAGAGGAGAAATATAATGTCATTAACTGCAGGTATTGTTGGATTGCCAAATGTTGGTAAATCTACTTTGTTTAACGCGATTACTAAGGCTGGTGCTGAAATGGCAAACTATCCATTTGCTACTATTGAACCAAATGTGGGGATGGTTGAAGTTCCAGATAGTCGTCTAGCTCGCATTCAAGAATTAATTCCAGCTAAAAAGATTGTTCATACCACTTTTGAATTTACTGATATTGCTGGTTTAGTAAAGGGCGCATCTAAAGGTGAAGGACTTGGAAATAAATTCCTTGAAAACATTCGCCAAACGGATGCAATTGTTCATGTAGTAAGAGCTTTTGATGATGACAATATCACTTCAGTTACTGGTAAAGTTGATCCTGAAGAAGATATCAACACCATTAATCTTGAATTGGCAATTGCGGACTTAGATGCAGTTAACCGTCGAATTGGAAAAGTTCAAAAAGTTGCACAACAAGGTGATAAAGAAGCTAAGGCTGAAATGGCTGTTTTGAACAAGTTAAAACCTGTTCTTGAAGAAGGAAAGGCTGCCCGTTCAATTGATTTTAATGAAGATGAGCAAAAGATTGTAAAGGGGCTATTTTTACTTACTTCTAAACCAGTTATTTATGTTGCTAATATTGCAGAAAGTTCAATGGCTGATCCAGAAAGTGACAAGTACTACCAAATCGTTAAAAAGCACGCTGAAAGTGAAAACGCAGAAGCTTTAGGAATTAGTGCTGCTACTGAAGAAGAAATTGCTTCAATGGATGAAGATGAAAGAAAAGAATTTCTTGAAATGGAAGGCGTTGAAGAATCTGGTCTTGATCGTTTAATCAAGGCTGCTTATCATATTTTAGGACTTCGTACTTTCTTTACTGCTGGTGGTCCTGAAACTCGTGCTTGGACTTTCCATGAAGGGATGAAAGCACCACAAGTTGCTGGTGTTATTCACTCAGACTTTGAACGTGGATTTATTCGAGCAGAAGTTGTTTCATTTGATGACTTAGACAAACTTGAAACCATGCAAAAAGTTAAGGAAGCAGGAAAGCTTCGTCTTGAAGGAAAAGATTACGTAGTTCAAGACGGTGATATTATTGAATTTAGATTTAATGTTTAGGAGTTTTTTGAATGGATCCAAAAGATCAAAACAAGAGTGAAAATACTGAAGCAGCTAAAAACTCAACAGTAGGTAACGTAAAACAAGAGAAATTAAAAAAGGCACATGAACAAAATTCTCGTGAAGAAGAGATTAAGAAGATGCCGCCAAAAGAATTACGAAAGAAGTTAAGTAATAAAAATCAAGATTACGTCTTTCGTTTGGAAAAATTTCTGGCAGAAGATCAAAACTACACTATGGATCAAGTAGAACCTGCAATTGATCAAATCTTGCCAGAAATTATTGTTGCACAACGTAAAGGTATTCCAGCATCCAGCTTGTACCAAAAAGCTCCAAGAGAAAAAGCAATTGAAATTGCTAATCCAAAGAAAGAAGCACCCAAGAATAAGTTCTGGATGCATGCAGTAGATAATGGCTTACTTTACTTTGTGATCTTTGCAGGGTTCTTTGGCGTAGTACAATTGTTTAATATGAACTCTAAACAACAAAATGGTGTACAACAGATGGGAATTTTAACTGTTGCTTCTGTTACCATCTTGTTTGGTATTTTGATGGCATATTATAACGATTTAGTAACCAGAGAAAAGAGCAAACGACCATCGACGTGGAAGGTAGTCTTAATAGGAATCTTCCTAGTCGGAATAGTTATGGTGTGGATTACAATTACTTCAATGCCATTCTTACGTGTGATTAACCCAGTTCTTAATCCATGGGTTTACATTGTGCTAGCAGTTATTGCTTTCTTTGTCCGCAGATGGTTCCGTCAAAAGTACCATGTTGTCGATCCACTACAAATTAAACGTGAAAATGAGATTGCAGCACGTAGAAGAAATCGCAGAAGTTAAAGCGTGACTATTTAATTAAAGTAGTCTACAGTATAAATAAAGATAGCAAATAATGTGTTTGTTAGAGGAATGAATAGACGGCGCGAGGCGTCTATTTATTTTTATCTTTTTTAAGTTAAAAGAACGGGGGTTTTATATGGTTAATGTGTTACGTAAGTCAATTCGGCAATATAAAAAATTGTCATTGACTTCCCCAGTCCTAGTTGCAGGTGAAGCTTTAATTGAAATGCTGATCCCGTACTTGGTTGGTATTTTAATTGATAAGGGAATTATGAAAGGAAATATGGGATACATCAATAAATGGGGCCTAATCCTTTTCGTATTAACTTTAATTTCCTTGTCTTTAGGTGCAGCTGCCAGTTACGTTTCTGCACATGCAGCAGCCGGCTTTGCAGCTAATTTAAGAAAAGATATGTTTTATCATATTCAAGATTTTTCTTTCAGCAATATTGATAAATTTTCTAGCGCTAGTTTGGTAACGCGACTTACTACAGACGTAACTAATGTACAAAACGCTTATCAAATGTTAATCAGAATTGCCGTTCGTGCACCGCTGATGCTAATTTTTTCAATTATTATGTCAGTCATAATTAGTCCAAGACTATCTTTAATCTTTGTGGTAATTGCTCCAATCTTTGTTTTAATTTTGGCATTAATTATTAAAAGTGCATATCCTTACTTTCCACGTATTTTTAAAGGATACGATGTAATGAATCAAGATGTTCGTGAAAATATTCGTGGAATTCGTGAGGTAAAGACTTATGTTCAAGAAGAAGCTCAAATTGAGAAATTTGAGAAATCTTCAGGTTTTATCTATAAGCTTTTCTCAACTGCGCAGAAAATCATGTCACTTAATGCGTTAGTTGTAATGGCAGTTCTTAATATTTCGACTTTGGCAATCTGCTGGTTTGGTGCTAAAGAAATTGTTGGTGGAAGCTTGCAAACTGGACAATTAGTTTCAATGTTTTCATATTCAAACTCTGTTTTATTTAGTTTAAACATCCTAGCTATGATTACTACGCAATTGGTTATTTCAGAAGCTAGTGGTAAACGTATTGCAGCTGTTTTAACTGAAAAATCAGCGATTGAAAACCCACGTAAACCACTTAAAGATGTGACAAACGGTGATATTGTTTTTGATCATGTTAACTTTAAATACTCGCCAGATGAAAAGCATTATGCTTTAGAAGATATTAATTTACATATTACGCCAGGTGAAACAATTGGTATTATTGGTGAAACTGGTTCATCAAAATCGACTTTAGTTTCCATGATTCCGCGTCTTTATGATGTAACATCTGGTGCAGTTAGAGTAGCTGGACATAATGTTAAGTCATATGAACTAAAGGCTCTTCGTGATAAAGTTGCAATGGTTTTACAAAAGAATGTTTTGTTCAGTGGAACTGTTGAAGAAAACTTAAAATGGGGAAATGAAAATGCAACGCACGAAGAAGTCGTAGCTGCTGCTAAAATTACACATGCTGATGGCTTTATTCGTGAAATGCCAGATGGTTATAATACTATGATTGAACAAGGCGGAAATAATGTTTCTGGTGGTCAAAAACAAAGAATTACGATTGCACGTGCATTGTTAAAGAATCCGGAAATTCTAATTCTAGATGATTCAACTTCCGCAGTTGATACAACAACTGAACGTGAAATTCGTGAATCTTTGGCTAAAGATATGCCAACAACGACTAAGATTATTATTTCGCAAAGAGTTGTTTCAATTAAAGACGCTGATCGGATTATTGTTATGAATCATGGTACCATTCAAGCAATTGGAACTCATGAGGAGCTAATGAAGACTAATGAGCTTTATCACTCAATCGCTAAGTTCCAAGAAGAAAATAATGCAGGAAAGTAGGTGAGAGAACTTTATGGATCAAGCAAAACAACAAACTAAAGGAAATCGTCTTAAAGTTTTAGGTCGTCTGCTAAAAGTAGTCTTAACTACTAGTCCTTGGATGTTAATCGTTTCAGTAATTACTATCATTTTGGCAGCTGGATCAGCGGTAATTGGATCCTTATTCATTGAGCGATTAATTGATACATATGTTACTCCCTTACTGCATGAAAAGGTTCCTAACTATGGTCCATTACTGAATGCAATTTTAGTAATGTTTGGAATTTATGCAATTGGCTTTATTTCTAACTATCTTTTTAGCATGCTAATGGGAGTGTTAGCTCAAAAAGTTCAATTCCGGGTTCGTAATGAGACATTTACCCACATGGAATCTCTGCCGATTGCTTACTTTGATCAAAATAATTATGGTGATATCATGAGTCGCTATACTAATGATATCGACACCTTAATGCAGATGATCTCACAATCGCTACCACAATTTTTGAATTCAGCTCTAAGTTTGATTTTTGTTATTGTGGCAATGTTCAGTTTAAGCTGGCAATTGACTTTATTCTCTTTTATTATTTTTGGTCTATCATTTGGAATTGTTAGATTTTTAACTGTGAAGTCTAGCTACTACTTCAAGGTTCAACAAAATAAATTAGGTCAAATTAACGGTTATGACGAAGAAATGCTTAATGGTTTAAAAGTCATTAAGGTCTTTTCACATGAACCTGAAGCTGAAGAGGGCTTTGATAAATTTAATGAAGAACTGCGTGGAGCATCTGGGAAGGCTAATACTTATGCGACCGTTTTGTTCCCAATTATGGGTAATATGGGAAATTTATTGTACGTATTAATTGCCTTTATCGGAGGAGCTGCAGCAATTAACGGCTGGGCACCATTGACTTTAGGTGCAATTGCTTCTTTCTTACAATTATCGCGGCAATTTAGTATGCCGATTGCTCAGATTTCACAGCAATTGAATTCAATAGTTTTGGCTTTAGCTGGTGCGCAGAGAATTTTTGAGTTAGAAGATGAACCTTCGGAAGTTGATAATGGCGACGTTATTATGTCGGCCAATCCCGACGTTAAAAATAGTTGGTATTGGGATGTTCCTGAGAAGAATGGTGATATTAAAAAAGTTCCAATTAAAGGACATATTGTTTTTGATCATGTGAACTTTTCATATGTTCCTGAAAAGCAAATTTTGCACGATATTAATATTGATGCTAAACCGGGTATGAAAGTTGCCTTAGTCGGTGAAACTGGTGCTGGTAAGACGACTATTTCTAATATGCTTAATCGTTTCTATGAGATTCAGTCTGGAAAGATTACGTATGATGGCGTTCCAATTTCTCAAATTAGAAAAAATGATTTACGCCATTCTTTATCGATTGTTTTACAAGAAACGCACCTCTTTACTGGTACGATCATGGACAATATTCGATTTGGAAAACCAAATGCGAGTGATGACGAGGTTTATCAAGCTGCTCGTTTAGCACATGCTGATGAATTTATTCATGAGCTAGATGATGGATATGAGACTGTAATTGATGGAGATGGTGGCGATTTGTCACAAGGTCAAATGCAGTTATTAAGTATTGCTAGAGCCATGATTGCTGATGAACCGGTGATGATCTTAGATGAAGCAACATCAAGTATTGATACTAGGACTGAACGAATGGTTCAAGCAGGGATGGATAACTTGCTTGCTGGTAGAACTAGTTTTGTGATCGCCCACCGTTTATCAACCATTGTTAACTCAGACCTCATTTTAGTTCTGGATCATGGTCATATTATTGAACGTGGTAATCACGAAGAACTTTTGAAGCAAAAAGGCTATTATTACGAGTTGTATACTGGTAAAAAAGAATTAGATTAGTTAGAAAATGAACTCTAGATATTTTTTCTAGGGTTCATTTTTTATGATTCTTTAAAAACGTGGTTTAATTTAGGTAAATAGATGTAAAACAGGTAAAATATTAATAATAGTTTTTTTACGTGATAAATATAGAATAAGGAGACATTCCTCATGAAGATCTTAGTTGTTGATGATGACAAAGAAATCGTTGAATTATTAAGTATATATTTAAAAAATGAAGGTTATGAACCAATTGCCGCTTATAGTGGTAAAGAAGCCTTAACTAAACTTTCTACTAATCCAGAGATTGCATTGATGATTCTTGATATTATGATGCCACAAATGTCGGGAATTGAAGTTATTAAAGAGGTTAGAAAAGATTCAGAAATTCCAATTTTAGTTGTTTCAGCTAAGACTAGCGATATGGATAAAATTCAAGGATTGATTACTGGAGCAGATGATTATGTTGTTAAGCCATTTAACCCATTAGAAGTAATGGCGCGAGTAAGATCATTGCTCCGTCGCAGTCAAAAAGAAGTCAAAGACGACAAGCCGGATGTATTAGAAGTAGGACCCTTAGTAATTAATAAGGACTCACATGAAGTTAAGACTTTAACAGGGAAAGTTATTCAATTAACTGCTTTAGAGTTTGGAATTTTATATATGCTTGCTAGTCATCCTAATCGCGTATTTAGTGCAGATGAAATTTTTGAAAGAGTATGGCAACAAGAATCGGTTGTTTCAGCTAAAACAGTTATGGTTCACGTTTCTCACTTGCGTGATAAGATTCAAAAAGCAACTGATGGAGAAGAAGTTATCCAAACAGTTTGGGGAGTAGGCTATAAAGTAGAGGCTTAGTAAGGATGAAAAAACAAAAAGTAATCCTAACCACGAAAGAAAAAAGTGAATTATTTGGCGAAGGCGTTATAACTGTTATTCTGCTTTTGCTATTGAATCTTTCGATTATTATTTTGCTTAATTTGGCAGTATTGAATGATCCACGTTTAGAAAATGGTATATTCTTTCTCAAAAAGACAATTACTTTTGCTAACGGGATGCATTTATGGTCTTGGCAACGACTTTTTGTTGGTGTTATGTTAGTGGGCGATGCCATTGTTGTTTACTGGCGATTGATTAGGAGATATCGTCAAATGCAACTGCGGCATGTTATTGAAGAATTACATTATATAGCTGATGGTCACTTTGATCATCGAATTCCTTTTGTAGTAAAGACAGATTTACAAAAGGTAATCGATTCAATTAACGCTTTAGTTGATAGTACCGTAGCTTCAATGGAAGAAGAGCGCCAGATTGAGCAATCAAAGGATGATTTGATTACTAACGTATCTCATGATATCAGAACACCGCTAACTTCAATTATTGGCTACTTGGGTTTATTAAAGAGTAGTGAACTAAATGAGGATCAAGCTAAATATATTAAAATCGCCTATGATAAAGCTCTCCAAATGAAAGCTTTAGCTGAAGACTTATTTGAATACACTACGCTTCGTTCGTCAACGAATAATAAACTAGTCTTAGCACCGCTCCATGTTAATTCAATGCTTGAACAGGTAGCAGCTGGTTTTGAATTAGAAGCAGAAAAGAAAAACATTACCTTTAATGTAGTAACACGACCAAGAGATTTAGTAATTGATGCTGATGCTAAAATGATTGTGCGAATGCTAAATAATTTGATTTCAAACGCCTTGAAATATGGTCATGGCGCAACTGAAATTAATTTAATTGCCAATAAGGTGAATAATAAGTTTGTAGAACTTAGAGTTGAAAATAATGGGGAGCAGATACCTAAGAAGTCTTTGCAAAAAATCTTTGATCGCTTCTATCGAGTAGAAAGTTCAAGAAATTTAAAAACCGGCGGTACTGGATTAGGTTTAGCGATTACGAAAAGTATTGTTGACTTACATGGCGGGACAATTAAGTGTCAGTCAACATCAGAATTAACTAGTTTTATTATTCAACTACCACTCAATAGCCCCAAAGCAAAATGATGGTGTGCTATAATTTAGGCTGAATTGATTAAAAAATTGGGGAGAAAAAATGAGCGATTCTAGCATTTCTTTAAACACTTGCATCTTAATTTTGAAGGAACACCACTTGCTTAAGTCAAGTGCAGTACAAGATGCGGTTCCAACTAAAATGAATTATATTTCATATGATTCACGTGATATAAAAACAAATACCTTGTTTTTCTGTAAGGGTAAAGGCTTTAGACCTACTTATTTATCAATGGCTAAAGATAGTGGAGCTACTTGTTATGTAGCAGAACAACCATATCCAGAAGGTAAAGGAATGCATGCTTTAGTTGTTAGAGACGTAACTAAAGCCATGGCTCTTTTATCGGCTGCTTTTTACAGATTCCCGCAAGATGATTTATATGTTGTAGCCTTCACTGGTACAAAAGGTAAAACTACATCTGCTTATTTCTTGAAAGGGATGCTTGACCAAATTAACGGGGGTCGAACAGCTTTATTTTCATCAGTAGATGATATTGTCGGACCCAAGCCTGAAGATAAGTTCAAGTCTAGTTTGACTACGCCTGAAAGTTTAGACTTGTTCCGTGATATGAGAACAGCTGTTGATAATGGTATGACTCATTTGGTAATGGAAGTTTCTAGTCAAGCTTATAAGAAAAATCGTGTCTTTGGTTTAACCTATGATCTAGGATTTTTCTTAAACATTACTCCAGACCATATCGGTCCAAATGAACACCCTAACTTCGCAGATTATCTGCATTGTAAATTACAATTAATGGTTAACTCGCGTAAGTGTATTATTAACGCAATGTCAGACCACTTTGATGAAATTTATGCAGCAGCAACTACGACTACTAATCCAGATAGTATCTATTTGTTTGCTAGAAATGATTTCGAAAATCCTAACTTAAAACAACCAATTGATTTCCGTTTCCAATCAGTTGAAACAGACATGAAGGAAACTGAATTTAAGTTATTCTGTGCTTCTGAAAAAGCTAAGAAATTACCAATCGCTGGAGATTACACTCTTCAAATGATTGGTGACTTCAACGAGATGAATGGTACTGCTGCAATTATTGGTGCTGGTCTTGCTGGTGAAAGCTATGCAGAATGTGCTAAAGGAATTCGTCACGTAACAATTCCAGGTCGAATGGAAACTTTACCATCAAAGAACCATGGGACAGTTATCGTTGACTATGCACATAATAAGGCCTCAATGATAGCCTTAATGAGCTTTATGCAACGTGAATTCAATAATCCAAAGATCATTGTAGTTGTTGGAGCTCCTGGGGATAAGGGAGTATCACGTCGCCCTGGATTTAGTGAAAGTTTGACTGCATATGCAAATAAGGCATTTTTGACTACTGATGATCCTGGTTTTGAAGATCCAATGGATATTGCTCAAGAAATTGATGCTGGCATTGATCATGAAAAAGTTGATGTCACAATTGAATTAGACCGTGAAAAGGCAATTCATGATGCAATTGCAATGTCTAATAAAGATGATATTGTTTTAATTTGCGGGAAGGGTGCAGATCCATTCCAAAAGATTCGCGGAGTAGATACACCATATCCAACTGATATTAAAGTGGCTGAAAGTGTAATTAATGAATTAGAAAAAGACGATGAGGAATAGTTATGAAGCACTTTTTCTCAATTATTGGCGGAATGGGGACAATCGCAACTGAAAGTTATGTCCGCTTAATTAATCACCGAGTTAAAATCGCTAAAGACCAAGATTATTTGAATTATATTTTAGTAAATGATGCTCAAATTCCCGATCGAACTGCTTATATCATGGATCATAGTAAGCCTAACTTTTTCTATGATTTAAAAGATGATGTTTTAAGTCAAGCAAAGCTTAATCCTGATTTCTTTGTAATGCCATGTAATACCGCACATTATTTTTATGACGATTTGGCTGCATTAACTGATGTACCATTTTTACACATGATGCGGATTGCTGTGCATAAATTTGTAGATGATTTTCCTAAGGAAGAAAAAATTGGCTTAATTGCAACTGAAGGTTCTATCTATGATCATTTGTATGTGGACGAATTAGAACGCGTTGGCAAGAAGGTAGAATTAGGTGGTCCCGAAATTCAGCCTATGGTCAATGAATTAATTTACAGTGATATTAAGGAAAAGGGTATTGTTGATCATGATTTGTATCATAAGATCTTGAAGACAATGCATGATAAATATGGTTGCAATGTAATTTTATTGGGATGTACGGAATTATCGCTTGCTCAAGAAAAGGCACCAGATCATCCTTATAATGTGATTGATCCTCAGTCAATTATTGCTGATGTTTCAATTGAACTTGCTTTGAAGATTCGTAATGGAATGGATCCTAAAGAAGCAACTGCAAAATATATGTATAAATAAAGTAAAGCCTCTCAGATTTAGACAGCTGAGAGGCTTTTTTGATATAAAAAAAGATTTCTAGGAGGAATATTGATATAATTGGGCATAACTTTAATAGAATTTATTTAGAAAGAAAAAGCTATGTTACAAGTAAAAAATTTGAATAAAAGCTTTGGAAGTAAACAAGTTTTATTTGATATTAACTTCAAAGCAGATAATGGAAAAATATTAGGCTTAATCGGTAAAAATGGCTCAGGAAAAACTACTCTTTTTCATAGCATTCTGAAGTTTGTTAAGTATCAGGGCAAAATTACTATTGATAATCATTCTTTTTCAAGCCGTGACTACAATTCTGTGGGGTATTTGCCCGAAGAGCGTAGTCTGATGCCTAAGCTCACAGTTTTAGACCAAGTCAGCTTTTTAGCTAGTTTAAAAGGCATGAAAAAAGATACTGTAAAGCATGATTTGCAGGACTGGATGCAGAAATTAGAAGTTAAGGGCAAGACTACTGATAAAATCAAGAGTCTATCTAAAGGAAACCAACAAAAGATTCAACTAATTGCAACACTTATTCACCAGCCAAATTTAATTATTTTAGATGAGCCATTCAGTGGTTTAGATCCCGTAAATGTTGAAATAATTAAAAATGTAATTCTTCAAGAAAAAAGGCGTGGTGCAACAATTATATTTTCTGATCATGATATGTCTAATGTTGAAGAATTATGTGATGATGTAGTGATGATTAACAATGGTCATCTTGTTTTAAATGGTACGGTAAATGAAGTGCGAAATAACTTTGGCCTAACACGCTTATTTATTAGGACAGATTTAGGGCTTGATGAGGTCAAGAAATTACCTGGGGTAGAAAATGCTATTTTACAAAATAATGGTATTTATAAGCTTTGGCTAGCAGCAGCTAATTATGGCCAAGAAATTTTTAAAATTTTGTCTCATGGAGAATATTTGCAAACTTTTGATCAAGAACCACCAACTTTAGATGAAATCTTTAAATTGAAAGCCGGTGAAAATAATGAATAAGACTTGGTTAGTAGCTAAAGAAACCTACCGCAGGGAAGTTAAAAATTGGTCATTTTTATTGATGATTTTTGCACCATTTATTGTGTTAATTATTTCATTTTTCTTTGGAATGAGTTCGTCTTCGGCTTTTGACGATAATACAAAAGTGGGTATTGTGAGCCAAAACGAGGGTTTAGTTCAGCCTTTAAAGAAAACCAAAGATTTTGATATGTATAAGAATAAGACAAAAGCTGAAAAAGCATATCAGGCTGGAGATATTAGCGGCTATATTGTCGTTGAAAATACTTCTGCTCAGTTAGAGGCGACTTACTATGGTACGGAAAGACTTGATAGTGATCTTAAAGAAGAATTGATGCGAGGCTTAAACGCCCAGCAACAAGTACTTAATCTAAAGAATGCAAAACTTAGTGAGCAGCAGCTAAAATCACTTTCTCAAAAAGTTAAATTTACTGAAAAAACTAATAATAAAAAGCTGGATGCAAATGATGAGAAAAATTTGAAAACGGCTACTTTTTGGATTTTGATTTTTGTTTTGTACTTTTTGGTTCAGACTTACAGCACTATTATGGCGCAAGATATTGCCAGTGAAAAAGGAACTAAGATCATGGAAATGATCTTTTCAAGTATGCCAGGTGGAAATTATTTTGATGGTAAAGTTTTAGGAATTTTCATGGAAATTCTTACACAATTAATAATTTATGCACTAATGTTTTCTGGATTTTATTATTTAGCTCCACAAATTGATAGAATTAAAGAAACTTTTGCTCAAGTAAAACCGGCAATTGATCAAGTTTTAGGACAAATAATTTCATGGGGATTAGTATTCGCGATTTTAGGATTGATCCTATATATTGTCTATGCTGCAGTTTGTGGTGCAATTGTAACTAAGGCAGAAGATGCTAATAAGGCAGTTCAACCTCTAGTTTATTTGACTTTACTTTGTTTATTCAGCAGCATGAGTTTGTCTAATAACCCCGACAGTATTTTTGCAATAATTATGTCTTATGTACCATTTTTATCTTCTTTCTTAATGCCACTTCGGCTAATTAAAGGAAATGCGACAAATCTAGAAGCGGGGGTTTCAATGGTAATCTTAGTGATATTTTTAATGGGATCGATTTTGTGGATTAGAAAAATTTACCCAAGTTTAATTTTACAAACTGATGATAATGGCATGTGGAAAAATATGAAACGTGCATTGCAAGGAATAAAAGAATAAAAATTTATATTAGATGACTGCTCTTCGTTCAAAAGGAGAGCGGTCTTTTTTATGATAAAATTGGAAACGAATACAAGATGATGAGGCTGAATATGAATAGAAATAATTTGGAAAAATATATAATCGATCGCAATCAAGTTAAAATAAAGTTTACTAATTCCATTCTTACTTTATCTGTTTTAACTTCTGAAATAGTTCGTGTATTTCAAGATCGCGGGTGTAGCAATAATTCATATGCAATTGAAGGAAGTAAGACTAAAGAAACAAGTTTTAAAGTAAAAAAATAGCTAATTATTTTGAACTGAAGACTTCAAAACTAATTATTAAAATTTATGATGATGAAAAAATTGATGTTTACGATGAACAAGAAAATCCATTAATTATTGATTATCGCGGTAACCGAATTCCGCTTGATCGGCAAGTAGACGCTAGCCATCAAAAATTAGCAGAATCTGAAGGACATGAAGTAGCAGTTGGTACAAAAAAGAATAGTCATTATTATGAACTAGTTAAGGAATTATCAGCAGACGAACAGTTTTACGGCTTGGGAGATAAGACGGGATTTTTAAATAAACGCCACTATGCTTATGAAAATTGGAATACTGATAATCCAGAGCCCCAAGTAGAGAGCTTTACGCGACTTTATAAATCTGTTCCATTTTTAATTGGTTTAAAAAACAATCATCCCTATGGGATTTTTTTCGATAATACCTATCATAGTTATTTTGATTTAGGAAAAGAAAGCAATAAGTATTACTACTATGCAGCTGATGATGGAAATATTGACTATTACATTATTGGCGGCAGTAGTTTAAAAAAGGTTGTTGAAAACTATACCTATTTAACTGGTAGAACGCCCCTGCCGCAGAAATGGACTTTAGGTTATCAACAGTCTCGTTGGGGATACAGCATTAGTGCTGAGAAAGTGGGAGAAATTGTTGATAAAATGCGTAAATATCATCTTCCATGTGATGCGATTCATTTAGATATTGATTATATGGATGGCTATCGTGTTTTTACTTGGCGGACGGATACCTATGACGATCCCAAGAAATTTATCAATAAATTGCATAAATTAGGTTTGCACATTATTACAATTATTGACCCGGGTGTGAAAAAAGATGAATCTTATCAGATTTATCAAGAAGGACTTAAAAAAGGTTATTTTGTCAAGGCGCCAAATGGTCAAGTTTATGTTAATAAGGTTTGGCCTGGGGATGCGGTTTATCCTGATTTTGGTCGTAAAGCAGTTAGAAAATGGTGGGCAGAAAATTGTAAGTTCTTAGTTGATTTAGGCGTTGACGGAATTTGGGATGATATGAATGAACCAGCTTCATTTAATGGAGAAATTCCTGAAGATATCATTTTTAGTGATGAAGATAAAAAATCAACACATGGTAAAATACACAATGTTTATGGTCATAATATGGCTAAAGCAACTTATAATGGCTTAAAAAAAGCAAGTGGCAAGCGACCATTCGTGATTACTCGTGCTGCTTATGCTGGAACGCAAAAATATTCTACTGTTTGGACTGGTGATAATCAAAGCTTATGGGTTCATCTACAAATGATGATTCCGCAGTTATGCAATCTTGGAATGAGCGGGTTTGCATTTGCAGGAACTGATATTGGCGGATTTGGTGCTGATACTACACCTGAATTATTAACAAGATGGATTGAAGCTGCAATTTTTAGTCCACTTCTTCGAAATCATGCAGCTTTAGGAACACGCTCGCAGGAACCATGGGTATTTGGCGAGCCAACTTTATCAACGTACCGTAAATATTTGCAGCTTCGTTATCACTTTATTCCTTACCTTTATGACCTGTTTGTCAAAGAAAGTAAAAACGGCTTACCACTTATGCGACCTTTAGTGTTAAACTATCCAACTGATTCAATGGTTAAAAATATGAATGATGAATATATGGTTGGTACAAGAATTTTAGTTGCACCGGTAGTTGAAGAAGGGAAAAACTTTAGAGCTGTTTATTTACCGCAAGGTGAATGGATTGATTTTTGGAATAATGTTACGTATAGTGGTAACAATACAATTTTAGTTAATGCGCCGCTTGATAAATTGCCTTTATTTATTAAGAAAGATACGATTTTGCCTTGGGGAAAATTGAAGAATCATATTTCATCTAAACCAGATGAAAAGATGATCTTTAGAGTGTTTGGCGAACATGGTAACTATACGCATTATCAAGATAATGGTGCTGATTTTGCTTATAAAAATGGTGAATATAATTTGTATGAGATAAATATTGATAAAAATAGAACAAGTATTAATTTGAAAAAACATGGCTATCAACCGATCTATCAAAGAATTGAGCTTAGAGCTATGGACAAGAAAATAGACTTTATTTTTAAGGATCAAAAGTATATACAAATTTGATAATAAATTAAAAGCTAGCGATTAAGTCGTTAGCTTTTTTATTTAGGCTTAGCTTTTCATGAAGTTAGTTATGACTAATAATGAATGAAGATGACCGATTTTGAAGAAAAATGATTGATTTTATAATTGGAAGCGTTTATCATATTAAACGAGGTGATGATGAACGATGCTGACTGAAGAACGTCAACAAGCGATAGCAAGTTATATTAATAATCATAGTATCTGTCGTGTTAATGAGTTATGTAAGTTGACTAAGTCGTCAGAGTCAACAATTCGCCGTGACCTCATTGAATTAGAAAAACGTGGTGTAATTGTACGTGTACATGGTGGTGCACGTTCATTGCAAGATTATTCACGCGATGTTGAACAGCAGGTTAGATTTAATCTTAATGTTGATAAGAAGCGTGAAATTGCTCGTTTTGCCGTAATAAACCATATTACTAGTGGAGATCATATTTTCCTTGACGCTGGAACGACAACGTATGAAATGGTGTCATTTTTGCGAGAAATTAAGGATTTACATGTGTTGACCAATGGTGTTGATATTGCATTAGCATGTTTAGAGAATGGTATTCAGACTCGCTTGTTAGGGGGCGAGGCGAAGATTGAAACACATGCTGTGGTAGGTAATACTGCAATGAAACAACTGCAGGAAATGAATTTATCTGTTTCATTTATTGGTGCCAACGGTTTAACAACAGAAGGGCAATTTACTACTCCAGATCCTGCAGAAGCTGGAATAAAAAAGACTGCTATTGAACAAGCAAAAGAAGCTTTCGTTTTAATGGATAGTAGTAAGATTGGAGCAGCAAATTTTGCAAGCTTTGCACATATCAATGAGGCAATACTCATCACTAACCATTTAAATATAGGCAAGAAGAATCTTCTACCTAAACAAATCAGAGTTGAGGAGGCTCGGTCATGATTTATACTGTTACAGTTAATCCAGCATTAGATTATGTTATGCAATTAAAAAAGGTTGATGCTGGTAGCGTTAACCGTTCAAATGATTGTCAATTTTTAGCTGGTGGCAAGGGAATTAATGTTTCGCAAATCTTAAACCAACTTGATGTTGATAATACTGCTTGGGGCTTTGTCGGTGGTTTTACTGGCAAGGAATTGGTTCGCCAATTAAACGTTAAAAAAATCGAAAGTGATTTTGTAACTATTTCTGATGATACCCGTGTTAATGTAAAAGTTCATGCTCAAAAAGAAACTGAAATTAATGCGGCTGGTCCAAAGATTGATGAACAAGAAATTACTGCATTTAAGGCGCGTTTGGATGATCTTAATGAAGGCGATATTGTTGTATTAAGCGGTAGTTTAGCACCAAGTTTACCAACAGATTTCTATGAGCAATTGTTACCAACTATTAGAGAAGCCGGTGCCGAATTTGCAATTGATACAACTGGTGAAGCTTTACTTGCAACTTTGAAGTACCATCCATTAGTTATTAAGCCAAATCACCATGAATTGGCAGCCTTATTTAATACTAGTTTTGCTAATGATAAAGAAATGCTTGAAGCAGCTAAGAAGCTTTTAGATATGGGAGCACAAAATGTCATGATTTCTATGGCGGGTGATGGTGCTTATCTAGTAACTAAGGACCACATTTATCATGCAAGTGCAGCTGTTGGTACTGCAGTTAACTCTGTTGGGGCTGGAGATTCAATGATTGCTGGTTTCGTAGGTACTTACTACAAGACTCATGATGTTGTTGAAGCATTAAAAGTGGGATCTGCTTGCGGCGGAGCTACTGCATTTACTGAAGACATTGCAGTTAAGAGTCAAATCGATACTGTTTTGCCACAAATTACAGTTGAAGAAGTAAAGTAGTTAAAAATAAAAAATAAAATTAGGATAAGGAGTTACTTTCATGAAAATTGAAGATCTTTTAAGTCCTGATTTAATGATTATGGATCTTAAGGCTACTACTCAAGAAGAAGCAATTAAAGAAATGGCTGATCTTGAAGTAAAGCAAGACGTTGTAAATAACGAAGACGAATTCATTAAATCAATTTGGGCTCGTGAAAAAGAATCAACAACTGGTATTGGCGATGGAATTGCGATGCCACATGCAAGAAACAAATATATTAACCGTGCTGCTGTTTTATTTGCAAAGAGTCCTAAGGGAATTGACTATAATTCTCTTGATGGTCAACCAGTTCACTTATTCTTTATGATTACAGCACCAGCTGGTGCTGATAATACGCACTTACAAGCATTAGCTAAATTATCTAGTTTATTAATTAATCCAGATGTTGTGAATGCTTTGAAGGCAGCAACTAAGCCAGAAGAAGTAATTGACATTTTTAAAAAGGCTGAAGCTGAAAAAGATGCTCAAGATAAGGCTGATGCTGAAAAAAGAAAAGCAGAAGCTGCAAAAGAAGCAGCTAAGCCTGCTAATGAGCAAAAACCTCTAATTGTTGGGGTTACTGCATGTATTAATGGTATTGCTCACACTTATATGGCTCAAGAAGCTTTAATTAAGGCTGGTAAGAAATTAGGCGTTGATGTTCGAATTGAAACTAATGGTTCTGAAGGTGTGAAAGACAGACTTACTCCTGAAGAGATCAAACGCGCTAAGGGTGTTGTTATTGCTTCTGATAAGAAAGTTGAAATGCCACGTTTTGATGGCAAAGAACTTGTGATGAAGCCTGTTGTTGATGGTATTAATCATCCACAAGAGTTAATTGAAGATATCTTAGAAAATAAAGCTCCGATTTATCATGCTGATAGTAATGCTAGTGCTAACGATGATAGTGCCAAAGAAAAACAAGGTTTATGGGCTTCGATCTACAAGAACTTAATGAGTGGTATTAGCCATATGCTTCCATTCGTTATTGGTGGTGGTATCTTAATGGCCATCTCCTTTATCGTTGAAAACTATATGGCTGGTGGTGCTAAGAATCCTGCATTTATTTTTTTAAACAGTGCAGGTAACTTGGCCTTTGCCTTCATGGTTCCAGTTTTAGCTGCTTATATTGCTGAGTCAATCGGTGACTTGCCTGCTTTGATGCCAGGATTTGTTGGTGGTTACATGGCAGCCATTGTTAATGGGACTAACGGCTTACAAGTTAATGTTCAAGCTCATGCTGTATCTCCAGCAGGTTTCTTAGGTGGTATTGCCGCAGGTTTTATCGCTGGATATATGATGATTGGCTTGAAGAAGTTGTTTGCTAAGCTTCCAAAATCTGTAGAAGGTATGAAGCCAATGTTGATCTACCCAATCTTGGGATTACTCTTCATTGCTTTGATTATGTTCTACATCATCAACCCAATCTTTAGTTCAATTAACTTTGCTATTACCCACTTCTTGAATAGTATGGGGACTGGAAACCTCGTAATTTTAACTTTAATCCTAGCAGGGATGATGGCTATTGATATGGGTGGTCCTTTCAACAAGGCTGCTTACGTCTTTGCTTCAGGTGCTTTTGCTAATGATCCGCATTCTGCAACTGCAGCTGTTATGATGGCAGCTGTTATGGTAGGTGGAATGGTTCCTCCATTTGCTACTGCAATTGGTACTACTTTCTTTAAGAATCGTTACACTAAAGAAGAACGTCGTGCTGGTGTTTCAAACTGGATTCTAGGATTCTCATTCATTACTGAAGGTGCTATTCCATTTGCTGCAGCTGACCCAGGTCGTGTTATTCCTTCCTGTGTAATTGGTTCTGCCGTGGGCGGCTTACTTGTAGGATTATGGCATATTCAAGTACCAGCTCCTCATGGTGGATTATGGGTATCTCCATTATCTAACCACATTCTACTTTACTTTGTTGCTACAATTATTGGTTCTATTGTAGCTGGATTAATCATGAGTTTCTGGAAGAAACCTGTTTCTAAAGATCCAGATGAGTAAAAATAATTAATTTAAAAGCAAGATTCCAATTTTATCGGATCTTGCTTTTTTGTATATTAAATAACATATAGAAATTTGCGATTTGTATAGGATTAAAATTATGGTATTTATGGTACCGCATTATGTATTGATATATAGCAAATAATTTATAACATCGGCAAGCCGCAGATTCACACAAAAATCACAAATTGTACATAATTGGATCATAGATCCTCAGTATACTTACTTATTGTAAAAAATAAATATTATAAAAGGTGAAGTAAGCGATTACTATATAAATTAATCGCTAGCATGAAAGCTATAACTTAATACTCACCTAATACTAGAAGTATGAGGGTAAAATTATGGTTTCCAAGAACAATTATAGTGAAAAAATGCGGAAAATTAGACCGCAAAAGCCACGCTTCTCTATTCGTAAGTTTACTGTAGGGGCTGCCTCTGTATTGATTGGGTTAACCTTTATGGGAGTTAATGGTCGAACAGTTAAAGCTGATACTACAGTTGCTCAAGAAGAGAGTGTAAATGTAACAAGTAATCTAGCTGATAGCTTAAAAGAAAATGTTGAAAATACAGTAAGTACTGAAGAGCAAAGTGAAGCTCTGAATGCAGAACAAGCAAAAGTGGCTTCAATAGAAACAAACAATGAAGTTGAAAATACAACAATTGATAATAATCTGACTGCTCAAAATACAAATGGGGGAGGTACAGAAGCAACTGAACACTTAAGTAATAGTCAAGCAGTTGAGCCTAATTTAACTCCCTCATATGAACAAAATAATGAGTCCAAAAACGATAGTATTCCTTCTGTTGAAGAAGGAATTACTAATGTAGAAAATCTTCAAACAGCTAACGAAGAACATAAGGCAGTTAGCGTAGAAACGAATAATTCAAGTGAAAGCACAGAAATAGTTGCAACAGAAGAAGTACCTAAAACTGAGATTACAGATAAGGTAGCAGAAACTGCTCCTGTTGAAGCTGAAACGAAGATTGAAAATGCAGTTTCTCCAATTGAAGAAACTGTAGTAGAAGAAAACAATCAAACTACCGGTCAAACAGATGTTAAAGAAGTTCAAAGTAAGGCTTCTGTGACCATTCCTGCAACTGATACAGATAAATATCCCAAAGAAGCTGGTGCTTTAATTGGCAATGACAAGTATATATATCAGATTTTGAATTTAAATAATACTGGAACTTGGAATAGTAGTAATAAGAAACTTATTCTATCTGTAAACCGTAATGATTTAACTGATGAAAATCTCTATGCTTACGTGACTGATGCTGATTATAAAAATCTGATAGCTGAGCATATCATTAAAGCTGGATATTTCAAAAAAATTGAAGTAAGCGATAGAGACTTTTTAATTGTAAACAGTGGTAAATCTAATATCACAGTTGGTGGTAGTTCAATGCCTGTTGGTAATGCTACGACAGTTGTGGGTAGCACAAAAATTGTCTATGGCCTAGGAAATATTACTAACTTGGATGCAAGTTCAGTTGGTGAAATTATTCCAGTTCATACTGAAGAATCTGTAATTAAGTACTACTACCACAATAAAGATGGTAATTTAGTTGAAATTCCAGGTACTGATAAATATCCTAATGTTAGTGTTTCTGGTTGGACAGGACAAGAATTTGTTATCGATAATGTTGATCAATACAAACAACTAATTGATGGCTTTTATTTAGATGGCTCAAATATTCCTAGTGGATCATTTACTGGAACTATTTCTCAATTTGGTGATGGTAGTTACTACAAGAAGGTTTACTACAGTTCTGGCAATAGAACAGAAGGTACTGTTAACCAATTAACAGTTGACTTTACTGTGGTTTACCGTCAAATTGATGCTACAGGTAAGATGGAAGTTCTTATGTATGACGGCAGTAACATGGATCGTGTGATTGAAAGTCATACTGTAGAAGCTGGTAAATCAGTTAAATTTACTCATAATAACTTTACTGCAAGAAATCCATTCGTAACTGACTCAGCTCATGAAGTACAGTTTATTTACAAGGACTTGGGTTCAATTATTCCTGTTGATGAAAATGGTAATCAAATTGGAGATGCTGTGAAGTTTAATAATAACTTAACTGATCCAACAGAGGCTGGTAGAACCGATACGCCAATTATTGCAGGATACATTGCTGATATTGAATATGTAATTCCTGAAAATCCAGGTGAAGATATCAAAGTAATTTACCGTTTACGTGAAGATGCAAAAGCTACAATTACAATTATTGATATGGACAATGATCGTAATAGTCTTGCTCAATTAAACGCTACTGGAAAAGTACATGCTCAAATTAACTTTGTGGATTTAGACGCTACTCTCTCTAGTTTGCTTGATAGTGGCTATGTAGTTATTAGTAATAGCTATAAGCCTGGAACACAGTTTGGTGTACATGATTTAAGCTTTGAAATTCAATTAAAGCATGTGCTTGAAGCAGTTAATGAATCGCAAACAGTTCAAAAAGATATTCACTATGTAGATACAGTGGGTAATGAGCTACGTCCTTCAACTACTCAGACAGCAACTTTCACTGCTACTGGTTATCGCGATAAAGTAACTGGAAATATTGTCCTAGTTGCTGGTACCCAACAAGTAGGTAATGACTTAATTGCTACTGAGATTACTAATAAAAATGCTAGTCTAAAATGGACTGCTGATAAGACAACTTTTGAATCTCTTAAATCTCCAGATATCATTGGTTACACTACTAATCAAAAGTGGAGTACAGCAGATAAAGTAGAGCAGAATGAAAAGTTAAAGATAGAAAATATCATTTACGATAAAAAAGCTCAGGTAGGAACAATTGTTTTCTGGGATGAAACATCTCAAAAACAACTTGGTACTACTATCAATATTGCTGGAAATTATGGTGAAGTAATTAATTACCAGGTTATTGATAACGTCTTAGGCAGCATTAAGAATTACGAAAATAATGGCTACATTTTAGTGAATAATCCTTTAGGGTATACTACGGTCTTTGGAGATGCAGACTATAACCCAGGCTGCAATGACTATGTAATTACGCTGAAACATAAAATAGCTGAAAACTCACAAACTAAAGAAGTAAATCGTGTCATTACATATGTCTATGCTGATGGTCCTAATAAAGGGCAAGTAGCTGCTAGTTCTGTTACTCAAAAGGTTAGCTTTATTGGAAAAGGTCAATATGACTTTGTAGATAAAGTTTGGATTAGCGATATTGTTTGGACTGCAGAAGACGGCAATGCTAACTATACTTTTGCTCAAGTAAATTCACCAAAGATTTCAGGATACAGTGCAAATAGGTTGCAAGTAGAATCAGTTTTAGTAAGTGGTAACTCGGATAACATCACTGAGGAAGTTCTTTACTATGCAAATCAGCAAACTGCTCAGATTCAATATATTGATGATGTGACTGGAAAAGTTATCGGTAGTGATACTGTTAATGGTAAGGTTGATCACATCATTAGTTGGAATTTAAATCCTGAAGCTACGCTTAAAATGTTTGAAAATAATGGCTACAAACTTGTAAGTAGTGATTACGAATTCGGTAAAGATTACTACTATTCTGCAGAAGAAGCCAAGAACAGTTTTAAGGTTCATTTAACTAGAGATTTGATCATTATTGATCCTAAAGATCCTGACAGTCCAGTCTATGGATCAGAAGATTACAATAAAGAAGTAACTCAAGAGATCCAATATGTTTATGCAAATGGAAATGCAGCAGCTGAAAGTAACAAGCAAACTGTTAAGTTTACTGCTTATGGAGTTGTAGATAAGACAACTGGAAAATACGTGGTTCTTGATGAAAACGGTAAAGTTATTCTTGGCGATGATGGGGAACCAATTGAAGGCAAACTTGTATGGAATGCAAATGTCTCAGATCCTAAGTTTACTGAAGTGAGCTCCCCGACTATAACTGGTTATACACCAGACAAAGCTAATGTTGCTGGAACTAAAGTGACCCATGATATGTCGAGTAATGTGATTGTGGTCACTTACACTGCAAATGATGCCGATGCAAAGGTTATTTTTGTAGATAAGACAACTGGTAAAGAACTAGAAGCTGTAATGCTAAATGGAAAATACGGCGATGTCATCAATTACAGTACAGCTGATAAGATTAAATACTACGAAAACTTAGGCTATGAATTAGTTAATGATGACTATAATGGCGGTGAATTTGGTGAGACAACTAAGACTTTCTATGTGACATTTAAACATGGTGTAGTTCACGTTCATCCAGAAAATCCTGGAAAACCTGGTGAAAACATTAATCCAGGCGGGGATGTTAAATATCCAACTGATTCCGGTGCTTTAAATAAGGATGTGACACATACTGTTCATTATGTTTATGCTGATGGCACAACAGCAAATCCAAGCCATACTCAGACAATTACATTTACAGGATCTGGCCACATTAATAAAGTAACTGGTGAATATGTAGAAGTTGATGAAGATGGCAACATTAAGCTAGATGCAGACGGTAAGCCAGTTCCTGGTAAGTTAAACTGGGTGGCTACGCTTGGAAACAGTTTCTTAGCTGTTACATCTCCAGAAATTACAGGTCATACACCTAGTCACGTGCAAATCGATGGTGTTGAAAATGTGGCACATGATAGTGAAAACTATGTTCATACTGTAACTTACACAGCTAATGCTGCTAAGGCTGAGATTGTCTACGTTGACGAAACCACTGGTAAGGAGCTAGAAATAGCTACAGTAGACGGCAAGTACAATGAAACAATCAACTATAGTACAACTGATAAGATCAAGTACTATGAAGGTTTAGGCTACGAGTTAGTTAAAGATGGTTATATTGGTGGTGAATTCGGTGAAACAACTAAGAAATTCTATGTAACATTTAAACATGGAACTGTAGTTGTAAATCCAGAAAATCCTGGAAAGCCTGATGAACCAATTAATCCAAACGATCCAGAAGGTTCAAAATATCCGACTGATTCAGCTAACTTGAATAAAGATGTAACACATACTATTCACTATGTTTACGCTGATGGTACAACCGCTAAACCAAGTCATACACAAACTTTAACTTTCAAAGGTTCTGGTGTGATTGATAAGGTAACTGGCCAATACGTAGTTCTTGATGAAAATGGCAACATTAAGTTAGATGCAAACGGTAAGCCGATTCCAGGTAAGCTAGTTTGGACAGCTAGTGATGGTACAACTTTCATTGAAGTGGTTTCTCCAATGATTAGTGGCTACACTTCAGATAAGACCGTTGTGAATGCAGTTGAAGGAATTAACCAAGACAGCAAGAATATTGAAACTAAAGTTGTTTACACGGCTAATGCAGCAAAAGCTGAAATTATCTATGTTGACGAAACTATTGGCAAAGAGCTAGAAATAGCTACAGTAGACGGCAAGTACAATGAAACAATCAACTATAGTACAGCAGACAAGATCAAGTACTATGAAAGCTTAGGCTATGAATTAGTTAAAGATGGCTACACTGGTGGTGAATTTGGCGAAGCAACTAAGACCTTCTATGTAACATTCAAGCATGGTACAGTGGTAGTAAATCCAGACAATCCAGGAAAACCAGATGAGCCAATCAATCCTGATAACCCAGACGGACCAAAATATCCAACTGACTCTGCAAACTTGAATAAAGATGTAACACATACTATTTACTACGTTTACGCAGACGGTATTGTAGCTAAACCAAGTCATACTCAGACTTTAACGTTCACTGGTTCTGGTGTGATTGATAAGGTAACTGGCCAATACGTGGAAGTAGATGAAAACGGTAATGTTAAGTTAGACGAAAATGGTAAACCAATTCCAGGTAAGTTAACTTGGACAGCTAAGGATGGCACAACTTTCATTGAAGTGATCTCTCCAACAATTAGTGGCTACACTCCAGATCAGCCAGTTGTGAATGCAGTTGAAGGCATTAACCAAGATAGTAATAATCTTGAAACCAAAGTTGTCTACACAGCTAATGCAGTGAAAGCTGAAATTATCTACGTTGATGAAACTACAGGTAAAGCACTTGAAACAGCAACGGTTGATGGCAAATACAATGAGTCAATCAATTACAGTACAGCTGACAAGATCAAATACTACGAAAGTTTAGGCTACGAACTAGTTAAAGACGGTTACACTGGTGGTAAATTTGGCGAAACAACTAAGACCTTCTATGTGATATTCAAGCACGGTACAATTACTGTTACTCCTGATGATAAGTTCACAGAGGACGATCCAATTAATCCAGACAACCCTGAAGGTCCGAAATATCCATTTGATTCAATTGCTTTAGATAAGACCATTACTCGTACAATTAAGTACGTTTACGCTGACGGGACTAAGGCAAAGGATGATGTGATTCAAACTTTAAGATTCCGTGGTACAGCGGTAATTGATAAAGTGACTGGTGAAATCATTATTTTAGATGAAAATGGTAGAAAAGTTTCTGATGGAATTAAGTGGACTGCACTTGATGGCACAACATTTGTACAGGTTATTTCTCCAGAAATTGCTGGCTACACGGCCGATAAAAAAGAAATTGGCAGTGTTGAAAATGTAGATAGTGATACTGAGGATATTACTGAAACCGTAGTTTACAGTAAGAATTCTGAAAAACCAGTTGAACCAGGCAAGCCGGAAGAACCTGAAAAGCCAGTTGAACCGGGTAAGCCGGAAGAACCTGAAAAGCCAGTTGAACCGGGTAAGCCGGAAGAACCAGAGCAACCAGTTGAACCGGGTAAGCCGGAAGAACCAGAGCAACCAGTTGAACCAGGCAAGCCAGAAGAGCCTGAAAAGCCAGTTGAACCAGACAAGCCAGAAGAACCAGAATCTCCAGTAGAATCCGAACAGCCAGAAGTTTCAGAAAAACAACCAACTGAAACAACAGAACCAGACAAATCTGACGCTGATACTCCTCCAGATAATATTTCTATTGATAATACAGCTAAGAATGTCTCAACTGTAGAACATAACGAACCTGGAAAGGTAGAAGCAGCAACGACTAATGAGGCTTCATTACCTCAAACAGGACATAAACATGCTAATGTAGGAATTATTGGACTAGGCTTAGCAACAATTGCGTCAATTTTAGGCTTAGCTGGCACTAGAAAACGTAAGAAGAATTAGACTAAGCTAGTTGCATAAAAATAGTTTTGTGAAAAACGCTACCTCCGGGTGGCGTTTTTTAGTATAGTGGAGTGTGGATAGTAAAAGTGGAAAGTGAGATTAAAAATGATTAAGCTTATTGCAACTGATATGGATGGTACTTGGTTAAAAGAAAATAAGACTTATGATAAGGAACTCTTTGAAAAAGAATTTCAAATTATGCAACATCGCGATATTAAATTTGTAGTTGCGAGTGGTAATCAGTATGAGAATATTTTTTCACGTTTTCCAGACTATAATCGTAAGATATACTTTATTGCGGAAAATGGTGCTTTAGTTGCTCATGGACAAGAGATTCTTAAAATTGCAGATCTATCTGATGACGATTATAATTTAATGTTGAAAATTGTTTCAAATTTGCCATATCAAGCAGTTGTCGCTGGAGTAACTAGTGCTTACGTAAGAAAAAGTGATGGTGAAAAATTTGCTCAAGAGATGACTAAATTTTTTAATAAAATTCAAGTTGTTGATAACTTTAAAGAAATTGATGATCGTATTTTTAAAGTTAGTTTAAACGTCCCAGCTGAAATCATGCCAGTTATTCTAGCTGAGTTGCGTTCACTTTATTCGCAAATTGATTTTGTAGCAGGTGCAAGCACTTCAATTGATATGCAGACTAAGGGGATGAATAAGGCTGTTGGGCTTGAATATCTTGGTAAGAAATTAGGGATAAAATCTAGTGAGATGATTGCTTTTGGCGATAGCGGAAACGATGAAGCAATGCTTAAGTACGTAGGAACTAGTTTTGCGACAGCAACAGCCTTGCCTGAAGCTAAAAAGGCAGCAAATCAAATTATTGGATCAAGTGAAGATTCAAGTGTTCAGAAGAAAATTCTTGAATTACTCTCATAATTAAATGATAAATTGAGATAGGTGAACGAGTTGAACGAACAAATTATTCGAGTTACCAGGGCTTTGAACCACCCCATTCGAATACAAATTCTGTATTATTTGAATGATCACCAAAAAAGCAGTGTAAATAACTTAGTTAAGCAATTTGATGTTAGTCAGCCTGCTATTTCTAGACACTTAAGAATATTAGAGGAAGCCAAACTGGTTAAAAGTGAACAGGTTAAGCAGGAGCGGTACTATAGTTTAGAAGATAAACATGTAATTAAGATTTTGGATGTTTTAAGACAGCACGTTAAGGAAGATTTTTAATAATCTCTTTTGACAAAGATATAAAAATATGTTTATATAAAGATGTAATTTTAGAGAAAAGCATTAAATTAAAAATTCAGCAAAATTTTTATTATTTACACTTATTGATAGCATCAAGTCTGAGACGTCTTGGTGCTATTTGTCTATCTAAAAATTATTGACATAATAAAAAAAGTAGCTTAGTCTAACTTTAAGTTAGAATTTATGCTGAATTTTCTAACTTAATGCTTTTTTGTTTTGCACAGGAGGATAAAATATATGCAAAATTTTAAATCTAAAATTACAAAAATTATTTCTATTATTGGGCTAGTGGGACTTTTAGCGCTTGTGACTACAGCGTGTGCCAATAAAAAAGAAGCGGCTAGCCAATCAGATAAGATCTCGATCGTTACAACAACTAATGTCTATTCAGACATTGCTAAAAATATTGTTGGAAAATATGGTACAGCTACGGCAATTATTGATAAAAGTAGTGTTGACCCACATGATTTTGATCCAACAACTGCTGATGCTAAGAAGTTAACTAAGGCAAATATTATTGTTGCTAACGGCTTAGGGTATGACTCATGGATGAATAAGTTAGCTAAATCTGTTAATAAAAAGCCAGTTTTAGTTGGTGAAGACTTAATGGGATTAAAGAACGGCGATAATCCTCACATTTGGTACAATTTAAATATGCCAACTAAGTATGTGGATTATTTAGTTAAACGCTTATCTAAGCTAGATAAGAAGCATGCAGCTTACTTTAAGGCTAATGGTAAAAAGTATTTAGCTAAGGTTGATAAAATTAAGAAGCTAGTTAAGACTGATAAGAGCAATAAAAAGCCAGTCTTTGTTAGTGAACCCGTTTTTGATTATGCTTTAAAGGAAGCGGGTTATAAGATAGGCGACAAGGAATTTGAAGAAGCCATTGAGAATGGTACAGATCCAAGTCCTAAGATGATTAACAAGATGAATACTGATATTAAAGAAAAGAAAATAGCCTTTTTTGTTAATAATACGCAGGCAAGCAGCTCAACGGTTAAATCTTTTGTTAAGCTAGCCAAAAAGAATGGTGTTCCAGTTCTAAACGTTCGTGAAACTATCCCAAATCACACTACTTACTTAACTTGGATGAAGGAAAATTATCAAAATCTAGCTAATATCGAAAATAAATAGGATCAGTTTATGAAATAAAGAGAGGAAGGGTGAGATGACTAATATCTTAACTGTTAAAGACCTGGGAATGAAATTTGAAGATAAGGTAATTTTTAAGGACTTGAATTTTGCCTTAACTAGGGGATCAATGACGGCCTTACTTGGTGCAAATGGTACAGGTAAAACAACCCTAATTAGAATTTTAATGGGAATGCTACAAGCAACAACAGGCTCGTTTAAATTTGCAACTGATACTAAAGTTGGCTATGTGCCTCAGTTTAGAAATTTGGATGCTGATTACCCACTTTCAATTAGGGCTTTTGTAGAACTCAATACTCCTTTGTTTAAAAATGCCCAAGTAAAGACAAGAGTAAATCAAATTTTAAAAGAAACTCATCTGTTAGATATTCAAAATACTAGAATGGGTGAGGCTTCTGGTGGTCAGAAACAACGCGCATATTTAGCTCAAGCCTTACTAGACAAGCCAGATTTTATTATTTTAGATGAGGCAACCGCTAGTTTAGATCCTGTCGCTAAAGAAGAATTGATGTCGTTAATTAAGCATTTGAATGAAAAGCATGCGATGACTGTATTATTCACAACTCATGATATTCCTTTAGCAAAGAAATATATGAAGGACTATCTTTTGTTTAAAGACAAAGGTCTAGTAGCTGGTAAAATTAAAGACTTAACTGAGGAGGTGGGTGAAGAATAATGTTTGCGTATGATTTTATGCGTTATGCATTTCTAGCTAGTACCTTTATTGCTATTACTTGTGGAATAGTTGGTGTATATGTTGTAGCTAGAGGATTTTCATTTTTAGCCCATACTCTTTCAGAAATTGGCTTTGCTGGGGCTGCTTTCGCAGTGTGGATTGGCTGGGTTCCTTTATGGGGAATGGTTCTCTTTACCTTGCTTGGTTCAATTAGCGTTGGTGAATTATCAATGAAAAGCGACCAAAAGGAATCCGCAATAAGTGCAATTTCAGCCTTATTTATTGGTCTAGGTGTACTATTTTTAGCTATTGCTGGTGGTAATAGTCGCTACGCTACTAATATCTTGTTTGGTTCAATTATTGGCGTTGATAGAGAGGGAGTTATTCAACTAGTTATCCTGTCTCTCTTTGTTTTAGCAATCATTTTCTTAGTTTTAAGACAGTTGAATTATGATTCGTTTGACCATGTTGGTGCAATTAGCCATCATATTAATACAAGTTTAGTTTCGGTAGTATTTTTAATCGCCTTGGCCTTAGCTGTTTCAATTGGTGCGCAAGTTGTTGGATCATTATTGGTCTTTATCTTATTAACTTTGCCGTCTTCAAGTGCCCGCTATTTAGGCAAAACAATCCCGGCTATGTTATATTGGTCAGTTGGGATTGCCTTAGTTGGTGTTTGGGCAGGATTAGTTTTAGGATATGTAACTAATTTGCCAGTGACTTTCTTTATTTCAATTATTGAAGTTGGAATTTATTTATTCGTTTATGGCGTACATGCAATTAAAAAGTAATCTTTGTGAAACCTACAAAAGCAGAAGCTTTTTTGTAGGTTTTTTTGTTTTTTAAATTTCCTTAAAATGTGGAAAAAGGATAAAATTAAATAGTATTACTTTTTTAAATGAGGAAAATTATGTGGATAAATTTCTTATGGGCATTGATACCAATTCTTTGGTTAATAATCTCGCTTGGAATTATTGGGATGTCTGCTTCAAGAGCATGTACGATTGGATTAATTATTACGATCACGGACGCTGTTTTAATGTTTAAACAACCCCTAATTAATACTCTTTCTGGAGCTTTGGAAGGTATTATAATGGAAATTTGGCCAATTATGTATGTAATTTTGGCGGCGCTTTTTGTCTACCAGATTACAACTGAATCAGGGAGTATGCAGACGATTGAAACGTTGCTATCGTCTATTACCACTGATAAAAGAATTTTAGTGTTAATAATTGCCTGGGGCTTTGGGGGATTTCTTGAGTCGATTGCTGGCTTTGGTACAGCAGTGGCAATCTGTGCTGGTATTTTGATTTCATTAGGCTTAGAGCCAATTCAAGCATCTGTAATTTGCTTAGTTGCTAATAGTACAGCAACGGCCTTTGGAGCAATTGGCTTGCCGGTTTTGACATTAGCTGAAGTAACTAATCTTAATGAGGTGCAATTGGGCTTTATTGTAACTTTACAGCTGGTCATTTTGGTTATTTTAGTACCGTTTATCTTGGTAATTCTTACTGGTAAAAGTGTTAAAGCGCTTAAGGGAATTGTCTTTATTACTTTAATGTCAGGAGTAGGAATGGCAATTCCGCAAGTTATTATTGCTAAGTTTACCGGTGCAGAACTTCCGGCTTTAGTGGGATCATTGTTCTCAATTTTAATTACAGTGTGGCTCACAAAGCGAAAAACTGGTGCAGTAGAAGAAGTAGAAAATGAAAGTATTAGCGAGATTATAAAAGCTTGCTCGCCATTCATCTTAGTATTTGTTTTTGTTTTACTTGCTTCGTCCCTTTGTCCACCTGTGAATAACTTCTTAACTAGTGTAACTACCCATTTACATGTTTATTTAGGAAAGAATCCAAATGATCTTCCAATTAACTGGCTTTCTTCTCCAGGAACATTAATTTTATTAGCTGGCTTAATTGGTGGAAAAATCCAGGGTTTAAGCTTTAATAAAATGTTCAAAATTCTAGTCAATGTTTTAAAGACAATTGGCATGACGACTGTTACAGTGTGTGCAATTGTGGGTCTAGCTAAGGTAATGGTTTATGCGGGGATGACGAATGCCTTAGCTTTGGCTTTAGTAAGTTTGCTTGGACCAGCTTACCCATTATTTGCACCGTTAATTGGAGCACTTGGTACATTTTTAACAGGGTCTGCTACTTCAGCTAATGTCTTGTTTGGTAATTTGCAGTACTCGGCTGCTCAATCTTTGGGTGTAAGCAAGTACTGGATTGTAGCGTCAAACATGACTGGTGCGACAGCAGGGATGCTATCACCGCAGAATATTGCAGTAGCTACTGGTGCGATTAATAAAGAAGGCTTAGAAGGAAAAATTTTGAAGGAAACCGTTAAGTGGGGAAGCTTATACTTGTTGATTACTTGTGTATTTCTTTATTTAGTTGGTTTGTTTGCTAAATTGGTGTAATAAAAAAGTTCTTAACTTCATTGGGGTTAAGAACTTTTTTGTTTATCGGGATATAATAGTATTTTTTCAGAAAAAGCATCCCCGCTTTGCGTAATAAACATATGGGATGACTCCTCAAATATTTTTAGAGAGGATTTGCTCATATGGTTAAAAAGATTGAACCCTGGTTTGGGTTCACGGAAGATAAGGTCTTTGGGATGGTGATGGAAAATAAGGAATTCTGCAAGTATTTGCTCGAGATCATTATTCCAGATCTAAAGATCAAGAAGATTGATTGGTTAGATAAGCAAGTTGAGATTAATAATTCTGAACGTAAGAACGAAGCTAAAGAAGTTAGACTTGATGTTTTAGTCACAGATCATGAAGGTCACGTGTTTAATATCGAAATGCAGACAACAGACCAAGACGATATTGGTAGACGCATGCGCTATTATCTTTCAAGACTTGATCTACGCTATACTTTAAATAAAGGCAAGACCTATCGAAATTTGAAAGACGCCTTCATTATTTTTCTCTGTAATTTCAAACCCAAGAAAGATGATAAATTTTATGAGTCGTACCATACTTATTCTGATCAAGATAGATCAAAGCAATTGCAAGATGGCGTGACAAAGATTATCATTAATTCACAAGTTTCAGCTGAGGGTCAGAGCGAAGACTTAAAAGCCTTGGCTAAATTAATGAACAATGAACCTGTGAATTTAAATAAACATTTTGATTACGCGCAAAGAAGAATCAAAGAAATTAACGAAGATCCGGAAACGAGGGAGAAGATTATGCTTTACGAGACAAGAATGTTAGAACGTGAACAGGCTGCTGCTAAAATAGCAGGGAAAGTAGCATATGCAGAAGGTAGAAAAGACGGTGTAGAACAAGGAAAAGTAGATTCCGCCAAAGTTATTCTTGAGAATCAAATGGATAATGGTAGCACCTTAGAACAAGCTACAGAATTTGTTAGAAATTTGAAATTGATTCCTAATGAAGAGTTAGAAAAGATTGTCGCCATGTATAAATAAAATAGCTAATGAAAAAGCTGGTAGAAATTAAATCTACCAGCTTATTTAGATGTGAATCCTACTTTTCAGCGTTTAATTCATCAACGATTTTTTCAAATTCATTAAGACGTTTTTCAAAAGTATCAAAAGCATCCCTCAAGTAATCAGCCCTAGTCATATCAACGCCAGCTCGTTTCATAATTTCCGTTGGGTAATCTGAAGAGCCTGATTTTAAGAAATTAATATAAGCATCACGTTCTTGCTCAGTACCGTGGACAACTTTATTAGCAAGTGCAGTTGCAGCTGCAAAACCTGTTGCGTATTGGTAAACATAGAAGTTGTAGTAGAAGTGAGGAATACGTGACCATTCCATAGCAATTTCTCCACCAGGTTCTACGCTATCTCCATAGTATCTTTGGTTTAAGTTGCCATAAAATTCATCGAGTACGTCAGCTGTTAGCGGCTGACCATTAGCATCAGTTTCATGAATAAATTGTTCAAATTCCGCAAATTGAGTTTGACGGAAGAGTGTGCCTTTAAACGAATCCAGATAATGGTTTAAGACAAATGCACGGGTCTTTGGATCAGTAATTTTATCTAAGAAATACTCGGTTAAAATATTCTCATTAGTAGTTGAAGCAATTTCAGCAACGAAAATTGGATAATCACCATAGACATAAGGTTGAGTGTTTCTTGTGTACCAAGAGTGGACAGAGTGACCAGTTTCATGAACTAGAGTGTAGAGTGAATCAAGGTTATCTTCCCAGTTAAGTAGTTCATATGGATCAGTATCGTAAGCACCACCTGAATATGCACCAGTAACCTTGTTTTGATTTTCAACCACATCAATTACGCGGTTATTAAAAATATAATCAACGTGTTTTAAATAGTCTTCTCCTAATGGTGCTAGAGCCTTTCTTGCTTCTTCTTTTGCTTCCTCAAAGTTATAAGAAAGAACTGGCTTCCCGGTTAATGGGACGTACATATCGTACATTTGAAGGTCTTTTAAGCCTAGAATTTTCTTTCTTAATGCAACGTAACGGTGAAGTAAGTCAAGGTGGCTATTTACTTCCTTGATCAATGTATCGTAAACAGCTGTTGGTACACTATTTTCACTTAAAGCAGCTTCTCTAGCCGAATTGTATTTATGTACGCGAGCATTAAAATTGTGAGCTTTTACCTCACCTGATAAAGTTGAAGCAAGACTGTTTTCAAACTGTCCGTAGCTTGCATACATCACGTCAAAGGCGTTTTTACGGACGTTGCGGTCTTGAGATTGAATTAAAAGTGAGTATAGCCCGTCAGATAATTGAACCATTTCACCGTCTTCATCTTGGACGTAGCCATATTCCATATCAGAATTAGTTAAGACGTTGAAGGTATTAGCAGATGTACCCATTGCATCTCCAGCGTCAGCAATGATTTTTTCTTCATTTGCTGGCAAGGTATGAGGACGTTTTTGCGTAATCTGTTCAAGGCGGTGTCGATAATTTTCTAAACGTGGTTCATCTTGCATAAACTTAGCAAGGGTTTCTTCTGGAATAGATAATATTTCAGGATCGACAAAAGCAATTGCAGCACTCATTTGATTAGCTAAGCTTTGTGCTTTAGCAACAAAACCGAGGTAATGATTATTGCTTGTGTCTACATCGCTTGACATTGTAGCGTAAACATATACTTTTTCTAAGCGTCGATTTACAGCTAAAATTGCTGTAATTCCTTCATAAAGATCTTTACCAGATTTGGCAAGTGTTCCCTTAAATTTACTTAAGTTCTTGATTTCTTGTGCAACCTGCTTATATTCTTGTTCCCATTCTTGATTGTTCTTAAAAACACGACTTAAGTCCCACTTAAGATCATCGGATACTTCATTTCTTGTTGGAAGAGCCATATTTTTTCCTTCTTTCTGTGATACAAATTTTATTAATCACCATTATAGAACATTATTTCGCTTGCTAAAAAATAAAAATTTTTTAATAATGAAACTAATGTGCTTAGCCAGTGATTTTTGTAATATGAAAAGGTAAGCTAATAGCCAGAGGAGTCAAAAATTAATGAGACCAGATGAACCTAATAAGCCAAATAAAAAACTAGAAAGAAATAATGTTTTTGCGGCGAATAAAAAAGATATTAAGAATGGAAATAACTTTGCTCGCCTGGTAGGTCTCTTAACAATTCTACTTGTTTGCGGAAGCGTAGCCTATTTTGCTCATGCTTATTTCTCAGCTATGAGTTCGGTGCAGCAGGCTTATCGCGGGACTGGAAAAACTTCGCAGTTAATTTCTCAGAAGAAGCCAATCTCTATTTTAATTCTTGGTGTTGATCAAGGAATTGAAGGTAGGCACGATCGCGGAAATTCAGATACGATGATTTTAGCAACTATGAATCCGCAGAAAAAAGAAGCAACGATGACATCAATTCCTAGGGACTTGCTAGCTGATATTAAGGGAGATGGCAAGGGTGAAGGAAGATACTACATGTTCCGGGTCAATTCAGCTTATCAAATTGGTGGCAGTAAAGGAGCTACACGAACGGTTAGAGCACTAGTAAATACCCCAGTTAACTATTATATGGAAGTTAATATGAAAGCCTTAGAGAGCATGGTAGAGGCCTTAGGAGGGGTAGATGTTAATGTTCCATTTACCTTTACTTATCACACGCATTTCAAAAAGGGTAAGCAGCACTTGAATGGTAAAGAAGCTCTAGACTACGTTCGAATGCGTAAAGAAGATCCTAAGGGCGATTACGGCCGACAAATGCGACAAAGACAGGTCATTAATGACATTGTACGTAAAGGAATGTCAGTTAACTCAATCACAAATTATCGTAAGATTCTCAAAGTCTTTGCCAAGTATGTTAAAACTAACCTAACTTTTGATGATATGCTTTCAATTGCAATGAACTATCGTAGTTGTACGCAGGATATTAAGAGTGGCTATATTCATGGACATAATGTTTGGATTGGCTCTGCTGCAATGCAAGTAGCTTCTACTAAAGAATTACAACGCGTCTCAGATTTGGTCCGTTCTAGCTTAGGTTTAAAGAAAGAAAAATTACGTAATCAAGAAACAAGACAAAATAGCTTACAGCAAGGTCTAGACTGGAATGATCCAGAAGACTTTAGAAATTATGTTATTTATGATAAAGATTCTGATACGATTCCATGGGATGGAAATTAAGAAAAAAGCAGCTAGCGAAACGCTAACTGCTTTTTTTAAGATATCTGTTGATGATTCTATCTTAGTGATTTTGTCTGATAACTGCAACTTTTGTTGGCAAAGTTTTAATTGCCTAATTGAGAATTAGAATTTTCATGATTAATTCTTTTTTCTTCAAACTTAATTTCTACTAATTTGTTTTCTCTAAATTCTTTGATTTGTTCTTCTTTAAATTTTTTACTGAGAAGAGTTGGTTTAATTGTATTTTCAACTAGGCTTTTAGAAACATTAAAATTAGTATCTTGGTCAGCTGCTTTGGAAGTAACTGAATTTGTAAGAAAACCGCAACCTAGTAGGGCAATAAGTACCACTGAAATTCCCTTCTTATGTGTCAAAGTGTTTACTCCTTTAAGTTTAAATTTAATAATAATTGAATGGTAATCGTGTTACACTAATGATATTTAAAAAGTCATTTTTAATTTACTTAACAAACTGTATTATATAAGAGGATTATTGCAGTAAAATAAAACACAATTTACATTTTTTTACAAAAAAGTTATTTGCGTAAATTGAATGTAATATTTGAAAAACTAGTGTAATAAAAAGGATGATAAAAAATGAAGCAAAATAAGTATTTTCCAGTCATTTACGGGATAATTTCTGCACTGATTGCATTTATTGCAGTGTTTTTTATTGCGCAACGGACATTTCATTTTTCTCTGCCGATGGCTATTTTAAGTGCAGGTATTTTTGCGGCATTCTTTTATGTTCTTTCATATTTTAGAGGACATGCATCTTATGAAATTAAAGCCATTGTAGCCAAGTATCATTTAACAGATGAAGAACTAGCAAAAATAACAGGGATGAAAGCCAGTGATTTTCCAATTTATCACAATAAACTCCAACTAATTATTCCTAAAAGACAATGGCCAAGAGTGTTGAATGCTTTGCAAGAATATGATGCTAAGCAACAAAATAAATTAAAAGATCAAGAAAATAATCTAGACTAGAGGAAATAATGAGCTTATTAACGGTTAAAAATCTAAGCCAAACTTTTATTGATAAAACTTTATACGAAGACGCAAATTTTGTTTTAAATAAAGAAGACCATATGGGGGTAACTGGGCAAAATGGAGTTGGTAAATCGACTTTAATTAAGATTCTAACTGGTGAAATTACCCAAGATGAGGGCGAGGTTAAGTGGCAAAATAAACTCCATGTCGGTTATTTAGACCAGTATGCCAAACTTAAAGCAGGTATAGGAATTAAAGAGTTTTTACAAACAGCATTTAGCGATCTTTTTCAAAAAGAAAAAGAATTGAATGACCTTTATGTGAAATATGGTGAAAATGGGGATGACTCTCTCTTAGAAAAAGCCGGTAAGATTCAGACTTTCCTTGAAGAAAAGGAATTTTACGATATTGATACTAAGATTGACCGAGTAGCAACAGGACTGGGCTTAGCTGATTTAGGTTATGAGCGAGATGTAGCTAAGCTTTCTGGTGGACAGCGGTCTAAATTGATTTTGGCTAAACTTCTTTTACAAAATCCTGATGTTTTAGTTTTAGATGAACCGACGAACTATTTAGATGTTAACCACATTGATTGGTTAGCTGATTATTTAAATGATTTTGAAGGAGCTTTTATTGTAGTATCACATGATTATGATTTCTTAGGGAGAATTACCAACTGCATTATTGATATTGATTTTGGCACCATTACTCGCTATAGCGGGGATTTAAAACATGCCTTACGCCAAAAAGAAGCTGACCGAGAGAGTTATTTAAAAGCTTATGCCAATCAGCAACGAAAAATCAAAAAGACTGAAGCATATATTAGAAAGAATAAAGCTGGTTCAAGATCTAAGAGTGCTAAGTCGCGGGAAAAGCAACTAGCAAAGATGGATATTTTAACGCCACCACAAAATAATAAAAAAGCGCATGTCGTTTTCCCCTATGTTGATACAGCTTCAAACTTGCTGCTGCAGACTCAGGATTTGGTAATTGGGTATGATCAGGCGTTAGTTAAGTCAGCATTTAATTTCTCTGTTGGAAATGGTGAAAAGGTAGCAGTAACCGGTTTTAATGGAATTGGGAAAACTACTTTATTGAAGACATTGCTAGGAAAATTGAAACCAATTTATGGTAATTTTGAATTATCTTCAACTGCTGAGCTGGCATATTTTCAGCAAGATCTCGTTTGGCCCAATAAAAATATGACGCCTTTGCAATATTTACAAGAAGAATTTCCACGATTGCGTCCTAGAGAATTACGTCAAGCTTTAGCTAGAATGGGTTTGACAGCTCAGCAAGCAATGAGTCCCTTAAGGGAGTTATCTGGTGGAGAACAAGAAAAGGTTAAACTAGCTAAGATGCAGTTTGAACCATCTAATTTATTGTTTTTAGATGAACCTACTAACCACTTGGATATTGCTACTAAAGATTCTTTGCGAAAGGCAATTGTTGAGTTTAAAGGTGGAGTAATTATTGTAAGTCACGAAAGAGACTTCTTTAGAGGAAACTGGGTTGACAAGACAATCGATATTGAAAAAATGAATAATGAATAGATAAGTATTTTAGAGGATAAAAATGAATAAAGAGCATGTGAGTCAAGACTATGCCGCTGAAGTGCTCGATACTTGCTTAAAAGCAGGTAGATTAATGATCGAAGGCGGCAGCGAAACTTATCGAGTTGAAGATACGATGATGAGAATAGCTCGCAACGCAGGTATTACTGGTGCTAGATGTTTTACAACTCCAACTGGAATATTTATGAGTTTAGGTGAACATTCCTATACTCAAGTTACGCAAGTTAAGAAAAGAAACATTAATTTAGAGTTGGTAGACCGGGTTAATGAGTTATCACGTGAATTTGCTGCCGAAAAAATCACTTTGAAGGAATTACAGGAAAGACTTCAACAGATTTCAATTTCTATTCCAGATTTTCCAATTTGGCTTCAAATTATCGGAGCTGCAATTTTGAGTCCGACTTTGATGGTCTTATTTATGGATGATTATGACTGGATTGATTTTCCAGCAGCAGCTGTTATTGGCGGTTTATCATATGCTGTGTATTTAGCTATTAAACGCCATACTAATATTCGTTTTTTAGCTGAAATGGTGACGGCAATTTTTATGGGAGTAATTACCATTTTTGCTTGCAAGTTGTTTCCTAAGCTTATTGTCGATAATATCTTAATCGGATCCTTGATGACATTGGTGCCTGGAGTGGCGATAACTAATGCTCTGCGAGATCTGTTTGGTGGTGATTTATTGTCGGGGATGGCTAGAACAACAGAGGCAGTTTTAACTGCTATTGCTCTTGGTGGCGGCATCGGTATTGCAATTAAGTTATTATGGGGTGTGATGTGATGCCTTTTTGGTTAGAAATAATTGTTAATTTAGTGTTTGCCTGGCTTGCTTCTGTGGGCTTTGGATTAATTATTAATGTCCCTCACCGTGCTCTTGTGTTATGCGGTGTCAGTGGGAGTGCGGGTTGGATCTTGTATTGGTTGGCTAATCGAATTGGCATTGGCCGATTAGGATCTAATCTTTTAGGAGCATTGTGCGTTGGAATTTTAGGTTTAGTATTTGCTCGAATTAAAAAATGCCCCGTAACTGTTTTCAACATTCCTGGTGTTGTACCACTTGTGCCAGGTGTGCCAGCCTATCAGGCAGTACGTGCAATGGTAGAAGGGCAGCTGTCTGATGCAGAAGACTTAATTTTACGAGTGGCAATTGTCACAATTGCGATTGCAATGGGCTTTATGCTGGCTCAGCTGATGGGCGAGATCTTTTTTAAGACGCGCAATAATAGAAAAAATAAGAAAAATTTAGTATAATTATAGATGCGACGAGTCGAGGAAAACGCGAGATGCGTTCTTTGACAGAGATCATCTGGACTCTAGAAGTCAAAGCACGGGAAGTGCTGATGATGGGCTACTTTGGCTGTGAAACAAAGACCCTGACATACTTTTGTATGTTTCTCGCCAAAAAGACTAGCTTTCTTTTGAAAGTTAGTCTTTTTTAGTACTACAATATTTTTGAAAGTAACTTAATGAGGTAAAAACTTATGAAAATATCTATTCATCATATTGTAACTCAAAAGGTTGGTAACTCAGTAGGCTTTTCACTTCCTGCTTCGTTTAAAGTAGAGGTAGGAACTGAGTATACAATTCATCAAAAATCTGATGGTAGTTTGATCTTAATACCGAAAATTTCGAATCCTTATACCTCTGATGCTAAATTTGAAGATGTACCAGAACCAGAAAGGGAAGCTTGGGAAAATTTGGCTATGGAGGAATTACGTCATGCCGAAGATTAGATTTAAACAAGGAGATATTGTATGGGCGGATTTTTCACCATCAGTTGGACAGGAAATGAAGGGGAAGCACCCTGCAGTTGTAGTATCCTCTAATTCATACAATGAGAAAACTAATTATTTAATGCTCTGTCCCATTACTTCACACGGCAATCATTTTCCGACATATCTAGACTTGCTAGGCTATCGGGTTCATGGACGAGTAAATGCAGCACAAATTCAAACCTTTTCTAGAATGCGTTTATTAGATGAAAAACCAGCAGATCATCTTAGACCAGAAGATATGCTTAAGGTAATGGAACTACTTAGCTTTGCTTTACAGTTTGATTAATCAAATCTAACTTTTTTCGGTTGCATGAATAAGATTTATTGAGTATCTTAGTAATGAAAAAAGGATACATGAAGGAATTTTTATCGTGAAAATTAAACAAGAAGAATTAACTAAAAAAATTGAAGAACAAGATTATCTTCAAGATCTTGAAACAATTAAGTATAGTGAAATAACAAAAACTAAATTAAAGAAAATTGCAACTAAGATGATTGGTGAAGCAGTCCAAGCTTTTAAGCATAATTCACTTATTCAAACGCAACTTGCAATTAGTGGAAGAAGACCAATGACTTTTGCATTAGAGAGTAACATCATTAATCTTCCTTTTGCTAATTACAAAAAAATTAGCAATTTTTGTAATAATGAAGATGAATATGAAGTAAATATTTATTTTGAAACTATTTCAGAATATGTAAATGTATCACACTTTAGAATCGATATTTTGGGCTCAAGTGATAAAATTGTGGCTGATCCAGATAAGTATAGCGACTTACTGGTTAAAGCAATTGAAGAGAAAATTGAGGTCATTCGTAATTATCAAAAACCAGAATCAAAAACGAAAGCTAAAAAGACAAAATAAGGAGTTAACCTTGAGGGCTAACTCCTTATTTCTTTATTTCACGCATTTTTAGAATTGGATGGGCATTTGTATAAAAGAAGAAATCTTCAATCATTGCACTTTCCATCAAACCTGTTGTTAAAGTGGGATCTAAAGTTTCAACATTTTCAGGATACTTGGGCTCTTGTCCTAAGTTCATAAGTGCCTTGTTTAAGGTGTAATGAATATAATGTTCAACCTTATCTTCTAAACCAGTGTCTTCATATAAAAGATGAATGTGGTTAAGCTCATTAGCATATAATCTATCGCATAACCCATATACCCAGTTGTGAACATTTTCTTGCTCTTCTTTAGAGAGTTTGAAATAGTCACGCCTAAATTTAATTCCTGTATAAATACCATTTAAAGTCGTTATTCTAAGTGCATATTTAATCAATTCCGCTGTTCGTGGTAATTTATGCTGTCCGAATAAATATAGGGGTCCAAAGAATGACGAATGATATAAACCAGTTGAGAGAAAAACATGTGCTGCCTTTTTCTGAATTGCATTCTCTGACTGATAGACTGTGTTTAAAAGTCTCATCTTTTTTTGCAGATATGGATTTTGGTTTGCCCAATTAAAAGCCTCATCTCGTTGCTCATCGGAAGTAGAAAATTCACTCAGAGCATGACCATAGGCTTTATTATTAATTGATTCCAAATATTGCAATGCATTATAGACAGCAGCTTCTTCGGAATTTTCCGCATCTTGCTTAATTTTTGAAAGTGAAACTTTCATCTGGAGAGTAGATGAAAGAGCTAAAGAACCAAAGCTATGTAGGAGCATAGTTTGTTCAGCTTTAGGGAGATGGGAAAATTCATCTCGGTCTTTATAAATTGGAACACGACGAGGTTCGTAGACAATATCATTTAATCTTGCCCAAGCAGAACGATCTACTTGATCTTCGACAGCATTCCAGTTACTTGCTTTATAATAAGATTTTTTATTCATTTTTCTGCCTGAAGTCACTTAAGAAACTAATATTGCTAAGAGATGGATTTTGAACTGGCAAATCTTTTTGTGCGCCTCGTTCCTTTTTACAAGCTTCTTTGACAATTTGGCGAACGTTTTTGACATCAGCCGAGTTGCCACTTAGCTCAAGTAAATAGAGAATCGGTACGTGCAATGTAACAGAAATCTTTTTTGCCGTTTGAGCAAAAAGATCATTAAAGTTACGGTTGCCACATCCTATTAAACCTAAAAGGTTCTCTTTATTATCTTTATATGTTAAAAAATCAACAACAGAATCCATCATAAAATCTTGATACGACGGCAAGATCAAAATATATTTATCATTCATTTGATATTGAGGATGAGCATCCTCAATCCGATGTGCATCAAGGCCCGTTTTATTTATGAATCGTTGCGTTTGTCCTGTAATTGTATAAAAAGCTATTTTTACCATAGTTTTGCCTAACGCTATATACCAAAACTACCTTCTACGTATTCAATTGTCGCGACTTTTTCTAATAAAGTCAAATTAAAAAAAGTTTTAAAAACATCCATAAGTACCGTATACTTAAATTAAAGAAAATGGAGGGTCCTTTATGACACTTGGATGGAATATTTTAGGTATTTTGGCCTGGTTAATACTTGTTTTGTATTTGATTTTTATCGTACAAAATATTCGTAAACGTCACTTAATGATGATTGTAAAAGATCGTAAGCGATTTGAATGGAAGACTACTCTGCTAGACATCTTAGAGGTTTTAGTTCTTCTATGCGGTGCGATCTATATGTTTAGCATCACTTTATTTTACAATCCTGATTTAGAAAATAAACAAGTTTTATCTAGTAAAATTGAATATCAGCCATTGATTTTAACAGCTGGTAATAAACGTTCATACTATGTTACTGCTAGATCTGATAATAAGAAAGCGCCTGTTCAAACATATACTTTCTATAGCAATGGAAACAGAGTAACTGTTAAAAGCAATTACGCTACCATTTCTGATGGTAAGAATCCAATGTCGGTTCAAGCAGCAGCTATTCCATATTCTGCTAAGCAATTAGTTCAAGCAGATGGGCGCTATCAAAGTGCCTATGTGGCAACATATACTGCTACTTACAAGAAAAATTGGTATAACGGCCTTAGAATGCATGCTGGTAAGACTGCAGCTCGATATTACTTGATTAGAGTACCTGACCGTACTTTTGTGAGAGAATTGAAGTAGAAGAATTTATGTAGAAAAAGACCTTATTCCGAAGATTGAAAATTCGGGATAAGGTCTTTTGTTTATTACTTCATTAGCTTTTTAGCTGTTCTGCTATAACGGATATTTTGTAATAAAAATCCTAAGATAAATGCCATCACTAAGGTTGCTGATAAGTATTCAAGAACATTACCTGCATAAAAGGCAGCAAATAAAATGAAGCCGCCCGATAAGAGCAGGGAAGAGATCAATAAAGTTTTCGAATTTTTATTGACTAACCAGTAAAAAATTCCATAGCCAAGAACAAATATGTAGATTACTGTTAATAAGATTGTTCCCAGCAATCCCATTGAATAATACTGCGCTAAAAAGTCACGCTCTAGCGGAGCAATATTATTTTCACGGCTAAAGGAAATACCAAAAAGTTTATTGAGTTTATTTTTATCATTGTTCATGACGCGACTAAGAATATCTTGTTCAAGATGTCGATAGTTTAATCGCTCAGTAGCCGGCCTTTTCATGACGTCAAGCCAATAATAGGGATCATTTTTGTAGGAATAATGATCTAAAACTAAGTCATTTTTTAAAGAATAGACCCAATAATTTTTCTTAATAAAATTCTTTAGATATTCTTCTTGTTTTTGCCCCTTATATCTTTTTAATCTAGAGTCGAGTTCTTGATCGAGTCTATTTTTGTCACCAAGATTACTTCTTTTTTGAGCTACGCCATTTTCAAGCGAAGATCTTCTGAGCGTTGGACTATAAGGAAAAATAGCACTAGAAGCAGCTAAGATGCAGATCAATGTAATTAGAAATTTGGCTGAAAACTTGGTATTTTTCAAAATTAAACTATGGAATAAGAAGATGATTAAGAAAATAACTAAGCTAATAATTAAGCCAAAATTTCCCACCTTTGTTCCTAGCATTAACATTGCTAAGGCTTGTGCACTCACTAGCACTATATTTAAGAGGTTAAACTCTTTATAAAGAATATAGAGCATAATCGGCATAATCATAAATAAAATAGCTGATAGAGTGTTAGCTTGAAAAAATATTCCCTTAGATGCTAAAGCGTTAAAAGGATAATTTGTTTGAGTAAACCAAGAAAAAATATTGGCACTGATTTGCTCAGCTCCTGTAGTATGGTATGAAGTTAGCGAAAAAACCAAGAGATTTGAGATGACAATCGTTAAGGAATATAAACCCGAAATTGCTTGAATTACTCTGAAAAAGTATTTAGTTTTAAAATCACTGTATGAAGTGATATAGATAACTATCAAGGGTAAACAAGCTCGAATTAAGTAAAAGATCTCAACTTTTGTCGAATAGCCAAAGCTTGTTGGATCTACACCAGTAAAGTTTTTAACAGAGAATAAATGGCAAAGCGAATAGAGGATTAAAATTGCAATATAAGTAATAATCCACCATTGTTTTTTTAACCTTTGCCAATTACTTTTGATGCTAAAGAATAAAATAATAGCAATAAAAACTCCTAAAACTCTCAAAATCGATGGAAGTGAGAATTTTAGAAGTGGTGGTCTGGATAACCAATAAATATCTAGAAATGGTTGGATTAAGATAAACCAAAATAAGAATGTTTGTAGCCTTTTTTTCATATGATTATCGATACCTTTTATTAAAAAAATAAAACTTGTTTAGGCCTAATTTTTATTTTGATTTTTTAGTTTTATCTGGTTGAACTTTAGAAATTTTTACATCATTAGTTGCAGCTGTTTTTCCACGTGCAGGTGATTTAACTTTCTTTAAGTTCTTAAAGTTAATAACCATTTTATTGTTTAATTCGTTAACTGAAGATTCATCTTCTGGATCGTATGAAGTAATAGCTAGCAAAGCAGAATTTTCGTAAATTTTTTCTACTTTTCCTTGAAAAGGATGCTTAAGTTCCTCTTCAGAAGTAGCAGCTAAAATTTGTCCAATCTTTACGTCAGCTTTTTTCATTTAAAAAACTCCCTTTTCTGTACAGAAATGTTTTACAATAGTGAAATACTATTATATATAATAGTCGATTTCAAGCGGGAGAGTAATATTTTGCAAAGAATTATCATAATTGCTGGACCAAGTGGGGTAGGAAAGACCACAATTTCAAAATACTTAACAGAAAAATATAATATTCCTCGTGTAGTAACACATACTACAAGACCAATCCGAAAAGGTGAAATCCCAGGAAAATCATATTATTTTGAAAATGACGAGAGCTTTAAAAAACTTCATTTCTTTGAACATGTAAAATATGGGGAATATCAATATGGTTCAAGTAAAGAAGCGTTAGAAAAAGCTTGGGAAAAGAATGATTTAGTTTCTTTAATAGTAGAAACAGATGGGGTTAAATCATATTTAGAAAAATTAGGAAAGCAGGTATATTTTATTTATTTGACCGTTTCTGATTTTTCTGTTTTGAAAAAAAGACTACTAGCACGCGGCGATCAAGCGAGTGAAATTGATAAACGATTAAACAGCTATGAATTTAAACGCGACTTACATTTATCAGACGAATTAGCAAAAGAAGCGCATGTATTAAATAATGATAACTGGGAAGAAACAGCTAAAAAAATAGATGAAATCATAGCAAAACTTGATAATGAGTAGGTTTTGAATAATGAAAAAGATTGAGAATAAGCGAAATGTAATGACAATGATTTAGCTTTGTAACAGGGCTGTAATATTAATGCCCTACAATAACCATTGTCAATTAAAAAAAGAAACACATAGCATAACTTTTAAGTTAATTAATGACGGCTATGTTGATAATATTAAGAAAAAAGAATTTTATGGAGGAAATACCTTTGACTATCAAATCTAAAGTAATCAAACTTACCACTGCTGCTTCATTCGCTGTTGTAGGTATCGCAACTTTAAGTGCAGCTAAATTAAACTCATTATCATTTAACAATACTGCACAAGCTTCAACTATCCAAGCTCCTGCAAAGCAAATTGGTGTTGTAAAAGTAAATTCTAAGACTGGTGAAAGTGTTGCAGTTTGGAACAGCTACGAAGATGGCAAGCAACAAACTGGTAAGTACTTACCACATGAATCAAGCTGGAAGACATACAAGAAGGTTAAGACTGTTAAGGGTGAAACTTGGTACAACTTAGGTGGAGACCAATGGATCTCAGGCGATGATGTACAAGAAGAAGCTCCAATCGCACTTACTGCTGATTTATCTGCAGTTAAGGCAGCTGTAAGTCAAGTTCCTGCAGCTAACGTTGCAAGCAACGCTACTGCCGATGCACAAACTGCTGTAGCTAGCGTTAACAACGCACAACAAGCAGCAACTACTAACAATGCATCAGTTGCAACTGCACCTGTACAAACTAATACTGCAGCTACTGCACAACAAACTTCAGTAGCTGCACAAGCTCCAGTAGCACAAACTACTGCACAACAAAGTACATACACTGCTTCAACTAACAACACTTATGTTGCTCCAGCAAAGACTAACTACTACGCACAAGCTAACACTACAGTTAAGACTCAACAAGCAGCAACTTACAGTGCACCTGCACAAAACACTACTGCTACTAAGCCTGCACAACACCAAACTCAACAAGCTTCAAGCCAAGCTGCTCAACCAGCTAAGCAACAAGCTTCTACTCAATCAAGCAGCACTGCTCAAACTGTAGTTAATGCAGCAAAATCACAAATCGGTAAGCCTTACGTATGGGGTGCAACTGGTCCTAACGCATACGACTGCTCAGGTTTAGTACAATACGCATACAGCCAAGCAGGTAAGAACATTGGACGTACTACTTACCAACAAGCTGGTGCCGGTCAACACGTTTCTGTAAGCCAAGCACAAGCTGGTGACATCTTAATGTGGGGTGACTACCACGATGCTATCTACGTAGGTAACAACCAATACGTACACGCACCACAACCAGGTCAAAACGTAACTCAAGCTACTATCTCAAGTTACTTCATGCCAGATTACGCAATCCGTGTAAGATAATTAAATGAAATAAACATAGTTATTTTAGAAGGTTAATTGAAAGATTAACCTTCTTTTTTGTGTTATAATGAAAAGAAATTTTTTAGGAAACAGGTATTTTTAATGAATAACAAGAATATAGAAAAAAATACCCATCCCACAAATAACTATCGTAAGTGGCTAATAGGTATTTTAATTTGCTTAGTAATTGTTTTAATAGCTTGGTTGGTAGTTGGATATATCCAGTCAAAAAGAAATGCTGAAGCGGAAAAATTTAATGCTAGTCACTTTAATTCAAATGTTGTAATTTATAATGTTCCAGTCGGCAAACTAACTGTTAAAAAAGCTACTGCTAAAATAAATGAGAAAGCTAAAAATAGTGCGGTTTTAAAAGGTGACGAAGTCATTTTAAAGAAGAATAGCGATAAAGTAATTACGAACAAAAAAGTTCAATCTTACTTTGAAGAACAACATACTCGCTACCCTAGCCGTAAAAAATGGAATTTTCAGAATACTGAGCTCTTAAAAGCAAAAGAAAAGTTAAATCAGATTAAAGATCGACAAGTAAAATATACGGTTAATGGTAAGTCTTTTGTATTTAAGCGGTCGGAAATTTTTCCAACGGTAACTTATGAAAATGATAAGTATGTTTTTTCAGATACAAAGATCTTAGCGAATAAGATTAGCAGTATTAATAAAGAAGTATCTACACTTCATAAATCTTATGACTTCCAATTGCCAAATGGTCAAGTTACAAAAGTAAAAAATGAAAGTTATGGTTGGGCTATTAATGAGAAAAAGCTTGTTGCTGCTGTTGAAAATGCTTTAGTCAATAATACGCAAGAGCTAAATGGTAAAAACTATATCTACGGTGAAGGTTTCAGTACGTATGGAACTGGATATGGCTTAAGTAATAATGGAATTGGAAATAGTTACATTGTTGTTTCTTTAACTGATCAAAAGCTGTGGATATATAAGAATGGTAAGTGCGTGGTTACTTTAAACACGATCGTTACTGGTACAGTTGAAACTAAAATTGCTCATAAAAACTTAGAAACACCTACCGGAGTTTGGTATATCCAATATAAAGAATCTCCAAGTGTCTTAAAGGGAACAAATGATGATGGTTCTAAATACTCAGTTGATGTTAAGTACTGGATGCCATTTACTTTAACTGGTTGTGGCTTTCATGATAATAGCTGGCGAAAGAACTGGTCTAAGACTGCTTACCTAAATGACGGATCTTATGGTTGTGTAAACTTAAAACCTAGTGACGCGCCAAAAGTGTGGAATAATATAGAAAAGAATGAAGCAGTAATCATTTATAAATAATACGAAAAAAGAGTAGATTTTAAATCTACTCTTTTTGTCTGCTATACAGCATTTACTTTAAATTTTTCTAGATCTTTTGGAGATAGCCTTACAGTAACGTGAACGCCGTCGTCTTTAAAGTCTTCACTTAAAATTTGACCATATTCATGTAAGTAAGCTAAGTTCTTGCCATCTGAAAGTGGCAATACTAAGTTTATTTTTTCGTAATTATCAAATACTTTTTTGACAATTAAATTAGCTAACTGCTTAATTGATTCGGGATCTTTAGCGGAATATAAGATATCATTTCCTTCAATTTGAGGATAATTACGTTCTGTTAAATCAGCCTTGTTATAAGCGGTAATCATTGGAACATCAGTGATGTTTAACTCATTTAGAACTTTTTGCGTGGTTTTAATCATTTGAACCATATTATGATCCGATGCGTCTACTACATTAATGAGCAAGTCGGCGTCTTTTGCTTCCTGCAATGTAGCTTTAAATGACTCAACCAGATTATGAGGGAGCTTAGAAATAAAACCAACGGTATCTGAAAGAATGAAACTTAAATCATCCTTCAAATCAATTCGTCTAACGCTAGTATCTAAAGTCGCAAAAAGCATATTTTTTTCGAAAACCTGCTTTTTATTGACTTCGTCACTAAAAACATTTAGCAATTCATTCATCGTTGTTGATTTTCCTGCATTAGTGTAGCCAACCAAAGCCACTTGAGGCAGACGAGAATTGTTTCTTCTAGCAGATTTGATTTCTTCTTGTTTACTGATGTCTTTTAGCTCTTTCTTAATTGCGCTAATTTGTTTACCAATAGTACGTCTATTTAATTCAAGTTTAGTTTCCCCAGAACCGCGGTTGGCGAAACCGCCACTTGCTCCACCAGAACCACGTTGCTGGTCTAGATTATTTTCAGAAGGATGAAGCCGAGGTAATTCATACTGTAATCTTGCAAGTTGAACTTGTAATTTGGCTTGTCGACTCCGTGCTCGATTAGAGAAAATTTCTAAGATTAACTCTGTTCTGTCTAAAACTTTAAGCTTTGTCATGCCCTCAATATTTCTGATTTGAGTAGGAGACAATTCATCATTGATAACTAAGACTTTAGCATGTAATTCACGGGCCATATTTTTAATCTGGTTAAGCTTCCCCACACCAAAGTATGTACCTGCGACAATATTTTCAGCCTTTTGACTTCCCTGGCCGACAACATCTAAGTTGTTTGCGAGAGCTAATTCTCTTAGTTCTGTCATATAGTAGTCAAAATTAGGATCGTTTAAATTTACGCCAGCGATAAAGGCTTTAGTCTTTTTTGGTTGATTGTCGATCAAATAATTCACCTGCTTTCATAAATTAAGTTTTTATATTAGATAAATAGCTTAGAAAATCATCATAACCATTCCTTTATTTGATAGTATGAAAATTATAATTTCTTTTTAAATAAAAATCAATTTTAAAGACAAAAAGGCCACTTCGATTCCGAAGTGACCTTAGGATATTTGAACACGGTAATATCCGAATAGAGATAATTACTTTAATTAACCGTGCACATAAATATGAGTGGAGTATATAATTGCTATTCTGATATCATAATAAATCTTACACTTATAAATGAAATTAAACTGACTGTATCAAAGGTAGTTAATTAAGAAAATCACTTAAGCCATACATAATTATGGGGGAATAGGAAAGCTCACGACTTAAGGGTATATAGGGTGACAAATTTATTATCTTTGTAATACATAGTTTAAACTGAAAAATTATATTAATATACATTTCAGCTTCCTGAAGAATTTAGTTAAACTATATTTTATTAACAATAAGTTTCACTATTTTCAATTTTGTTGAACTATAGACGGGAAAAAGTAGTGAAAATAGTGAATTATTACTATGATTCAGAACATCAAAAACTTCTTCTTAATATATTTACTAGATATTTATATAAAGTAACAGCAATTAATATTTGTTATTTATTGCTTCTCTATGAAGACTGTCTTCATTTATAAATATAAGACCTTATAAAAATAATAGCAAATAAAAGAGCTTTCATAAATTGTTATGTTATTGAAGTATAATAATTTATCAATGTGACAAAATAAAAAAATAATTAAATTTTTATTGAATATTAATTTATACGATGATATGCTTATAAAAAATCAAAAAGAGGTAATGCTATATGTCAGTAAAAGTAGTAACAAAAGATATAAAGAATTTGAAATTTGATAAAATAGGAATTTTAGAAAGTTATGACAAATATTATATTTAAAGCTGACAACATTACACGTGATTATAAAGATAAGAAAAAATTATTTCATGCAATAAAGAATATTAGTTTTGAATTACATGCAGGAGAAGTAATTTCTTTTGTTGGACCAAATGGAGCTGGCAAAACAACACTCATTAAATCCATCTCTAATTACTTAGTGCCTACTTCAGGACAAGTTGAAGTTGAGGGTATTGATCTGATTAAGTATCCACGAAAAGCTAGGAAGAAGATGGGTATTGTTTTTGGTGGTGATCGTGGATTTTATTACGGCGCTACTGCGAGAGAAAATTTAGAATTTTTTGCTCGAGTCGTAGGTGTTAAAGAAAGAAATATTAAAAGCAATGTTCAAGAAGCTTTGAAGACTGTTAATTTAGTCGATGTAGCTGAAAAGAAAGTATCTGCTTATTCTAAAGGCATGCTGCAGCGACTTCATATTGCTCGTGGATTAGTAAATCATCCCAAAATATTAATGTTAGACGAACCAACAGCAGGGTTAGATATTGAATCAGTTATTTCGATTAGACAATTAGTTAAAAGAATAGCATCAGAAAAACGAGGTATTATTTTAACTAGTCACAATATGTCAGATATTGAAAGCTTGGCTGATAGGATCTTTTTAATTGGTGGTGGGATGATTCATTTTGAAGGGTCAATTCAAGAAGTAAAGAAATTTGCTGGTGTGGAAAATAATGCAAGTTTAGCTGATGCCTATTTAGCAGTAGCTGATCAGTTGAAAAGAAGGCAGGTGTAGTATGTCTTTTATTAAATTAGCATTATTTCAAGTACGTTTATATATAAAAAATACTTATTTTGTAAATTTAGTGATTATTGAAACAACTACAATGCTACTTTATGAATATTTGGCTCACTATGTTTTGCAAACTTATGACGGTAAAGAATGGTTAATTGCGGGAGTAATGGGAACATGGGCATCATGTACTACTAGTGCTGGCGCATTAGGCTTTCAGAGATTTCAAGGGACTCTACCGTATCTATTAAATACTGGTGTAGCTAGAGAAAAAGTTTTACTAGCTACTCTGATTCCAGCTTCTGTGTATGGTTTAATTGCTTTTCCTTTAGCAGGATTAGAAGCTTGGTTATTAAAAATGCCAGTTAATTACTTAGATTTTCAATTATTAGTAGGGATCATCTTATTATGGATTGCAGCTGCAGTTTTAAGCTATTTTATTAGTTTATTTTTTGTTTTAAGCAAGAATGCAATTGTTTATGAACAGCTTTTATTATTACCAATTTTGCTTTTATCTGGACTTTTAAGTATTCCAGACGCAGTTAGAATAAGTATCAAACCTTTTCAAATGCTAAGTCCGTTAACTTTACCAATTAGGATTATCTATCATGAATCTATTCAATGGAATTGGATAACGAGCTACATTTTAGTTGTAGTGGTCTTTGGAGTTTTATCTAAATTAATGACTAATATTGTAATTAAACGAGCTTTTAAAGAGGGGAGATTGAGCATATTTTGAAAGCTGCCTATCGTGTTACTCTACGTTCGATTGGAACTTTTGACAGTGTTAACGTAATTTTAGTTAATTATTTATTGCTACCATTAGTATCCTTAATTATGTTTTTGTTGATTGCCTTTGGAGCGAGTCAAGATTATTCTCGTATTTTGGTCGGAAGCGTGATTACTACAGGTATTTCTACAGGTATTGGCATTGTGGTAGCGTCCACAGTTTATGATCAAAATATTAATTTACTGGACGATATTTTTTCAATTAGACCTACTTTTAAAAACTATTGGCTAGTAAAATTTGTAATTGCGGCAGTTGTCCTTTCTCTAGAAACAATTCTTTTGGGAGTAATAGGTTTACTAGTGCTTAATAAAGTAAATATTATTCCTAGGCTTTTTCTTGCTTTACCCTTTGAAATCTTTATAAGTGTTCTCTTAGCTTATTTTTGTGCTGTATGGGGAATGAAAAAAGAGAATCCTTACTGGCTTTCTAATATTGTAACGGGTAGTTTGATTATTTTAGCTGGAATGATTATTCCAGTAAGTGAATATCCTGCTTGGTTAAAATTTTTTGCAGAACTACTTCCAATTAGTAATTTAATAGATTGGATAGAAGAAAATAGTTTTTTTAATCAAGATATGTTAATTTTATTAGTCAAAATTTTAGTTTGGTATCTAGTTTGTTTATTAAGTACTAAGATATTTTTTTTTAGAAAGCAAGAACGATAATTAATTGCAATAAATAAAAAATGCTATTGGCTCAAGTACGCATACCGAGAGTCAATAGCATTTTTATGTTATAGATTAATTTTCTTTTGATCTTTGCCACTTAGCAATTAATGGTAGAACAATTCCCAAGCCAATCATTAAAAGAGGTTCGACAATGTTTAGGATTAACATATGCCACCAAGTAGCTGAACCAGCTTTAGCATCAATTGGAACGATACCAAAAGTTGCACCAGTAACGGTAATAATTAAGCACCACCAACCAACAATAACAGCAAAAGTTTTGTTTTTAATAAATACATATTGTGATGGGAATTTTTCCGGATGAAGTCTGATTTTAATAAAGGCCCAGAATATTAATCCAGTAACATAAGGCGAAACGATTCCATTTAAGTTCAGTAATTGATTGAAAATGTCATTAACTGAAGGAAGAGTAGCACTTAAAAATAGTAAAACGGAGCAAATTCCAGTTGTTAACCAGTAACCGTTAATTGGTAGACCATTTTTATCAGTCTTAGTTAATTGTTTAGGTAGATACTTTTTAGCAGTATCTGATAAGAAGATTCTAGCCCCGCCATCTACTAAAACAGCTAGTTGGGCAAGCATGTAGAGAGCCTGAGTAATGATGAAAGTATATAAGAAAAACTTGCCCATTCCAAATTTTTCACCCATTGCTTGAAAGGCATAGTAAGAACCATTCATCTTTAAATCATCTGGTAAGTGATGAGCATTAAAGAATACGCCTAATGCAAAGGAACCAAAAATAGTTAAAAATCCAGTCATGATTGCTAACATGTACATTGCTTTAGGAAAGTTTTTAGGTCCATCTTTCATTTCAGTAACGTAAGGAGCAACAAATTCGGCTCCATTCATAGCGAAAATCAATAAGCCTAATGACATTAAGAATTTCATATCAAAAGTTGGCAAGAAATTCTTAAAGTGGAATGGCTGCGTAGCAATCGTGCGTCCTTCGCCGAGGTAGACAATAGTCATGATTACGAAAAGAATAGTCATGATAAACATTGCTCCGCCACCGATAATGGATAACCATTGCAATGAATTAGCAAATCGGTGTTGGAAAAATATAAAAATGACAAAGATAATTGCAGTAAATAAGGCAAAAGCCCAATTACTCATTTCCTTGTCACTTAATGCGTGTCCTTTAAAAAGCCATGCAAAGGAAACAACGGTAGAATTTGCTACATCAACTAAGTAAGGCAGAGAGACTACCCAGTAGCACCAGGCAGTAATATATCCCATTTTGTCTCCAGAGGTATGTCTTAGCCAAGATGATAAACCACCGCCATCATCAGAAAATGTTGCACCTAATTGTCCAACGATCAATTCATAAGGAACGACAAATAAAATTAATAATAAAATCCAGTCACTAACAACAGCTAACCCTTGGTTTTGAAAGTTGTAAGTAATATCATCAAAACCAATAACTGTAACAAAGTCCATCAGTGCAATTACCGGCCAGGTTAGTTTTTTACGTTTTTGAGCTTCATCAAAAGTATCCATGTTTCCTCCTAAAAATCCTATCTTACTTTATTTATTTAAATTTAGGAGGAGGGTTGAAGAAGTAGCTTCCCTGCATACTAAACCTCTTTTCGTATTTTAATTACAATACCGTTTTCTATTATACAAGAATAAAAGTTCAAAAAAATGAAAAACAGGCTTTACTTTTTATGCCTGTGTCTGTATTATATAGTGTAACAGGTACGTAATACACTATGACGAAAAGGGAGAGTAATCATGAGTGAAGTAGTTCAAGTTCAAGACATTACCAAGACTTATGGTAAGAAAGGTGAGAAACAATACCAAGCTTTAAAAGGCATCAGCTTTGATGTGGCACGTGGCGAATTTGTTGGAATCATGGGTGCATCTGGTTCAGGTAAGACAACTTTATTGAATATCCTTTCAACTTTAGATCAACCAACTACAGGAAATGTTTATATCAATGGTCGTGATATTACTGGTTTAAATAAGAACCAAATGGCCGATTTTCGTGGACAAGAGATTGGTTTTATTTTCCAAGATTTTAACTTATTAGAGAACTTAACTAATCGTGAAAATATTGCACTTCCTTTATCACTTCAAAATGTGAAGACAAGTGCAATTAATCCTAAAGTTGATAAAATTGCTAAGCGATTAGGGATTGATCATATCTTAAATAAATATCCAGCAGAAATATCTGGTGGTCAAAAACAACGTGTTGCAGCAGCGCGGGCATTAGTTCATGAACCAGCTATTCTTTATGGGGATGAACCAACTGGAGCACTTGATTCAAAGAGTGCTACAGAACTTCTTGAAACCATGAAGGGGTTGAACGAAAAAGAAAAAGTATCAATCCTGATGGTAACTCACGATCCATATTCAGCTTCATATGCTAGCCGTATTCTTTTTATCAAGGATGGTAAGATTGGTAAAGAAATTAAAAAGGATGGCAAGAGCCGCGAAGAATTCTATCAAGAAATTATTGCGGAATTAGGTAGACGTTAATAGTAGGAAGGAAATAATTATGCTTTGGAAATTATCATTAACCGGAATTAAAAGCCGGTTCAAAGACTATTTAGTTCTTTTTTCTGGCTTAACTTTTGCTAGTGCAATCTTCTACATGTTTATGACTTTAGCAACTAATCCTGCTTTCTTAAAAGGCTCGTTAAGTATTGCTTTCCAAATTACTCAAATTGTTTTTGGCTTTGGGATTGCGCTTTTATCAATTATCACTTTTGTTTATATTGTATATGCTAATAGCTTTTTGCTGAGCATGCGGCAGAAAGACTATGGGATGTACATGATGCTAGGTGCTAGGACTAGTAAAATTGGAAGACTGATTTTTACTGAAACACTTGTTGTTGGTTTATTAGCTACTTTATTAGGAACTGTTCTAGGAGTTGCTTTAACGCAAGGCGTTTCTAGCATTTTAATCTCACAATTGGGCTTACAAATTCATAAATTTGTAGGATTCTATTTACCAGCTTTACTTTGGACGATCGCATTTTTTGCAATTTTATTCTTTTTAGCTGCTTTCTGGAATCGTCATAAGTTAGTTAAATCGAATATAATTAATTTACTTCATGAAGATCAAAAACCAGTTAAATTACATAGAAATAAATTATGGAAGTTTATTGAGGCACTATTAGGTATTGCATTACTTGCCACAGGTTATTGGGCAATGATGCATGCAGCAAAATTAGGTACCAAAACCGTTCCCATTGCTTTCTTTACAATTGTTTTCGGTTCTTACTTTACTTTTGATTCCTTCTTTACAGCAATTATTGATTTGCTTCGTAAGAACTTATCTTTCAAATATCGAAAACTTCATTCCTTTACTTTAGGTCAATTGAAGTTTAGATTAAGTGACTATACTAGAATTTTATCAACTGTATCATTACTATTTGCGCTTGCTTTAGGAGCAATTACTGTGGGTTTAAACTTCAACAATATGACTGAGCAGGCAATGCAAAGTACTTATTATGATGTAGTTTTATACAACCGTAATCAAAAAGTTGATAATCAATTAAAGAAAGTTTCTATAAAATCTACAACTCATTTTGACTATAAGATGGTCGTAGAAGGTAAGGGAAAAGAAAAGAATCGCGTCCTTTACATTTCTGAAAATCAGCTCAAGAATAATAAGATTATGTATCAGCACTATTCACGTAAAAATGACGTGAACCACTACGATACTAGGCGTCTTACTGTTAATGATTTTAAAAATAAGAAGTCAGATGTTGCAGCAGAGGGTGAATATCAATTAGTGTCTCTTACTCCGTATATTGACGCTCAAGCTAAGGTTGTATCGCAAGCTCAATATGATCAAATTAAGGCTAAAGTAAATAAGATTGAGCTTTTAAGAGTTAATAATTTTAGAAGTAATTTCAACAATATTGAAAAATTGCAAAAATTATCAGTAAATCAAATGATTAGTTCACCAGAGGCTGAAAAAGATGGAATTAATGTAAATCTTTCTAATTCAAAATCTGCTCAATATCGTCTAGTTTCAAGTATGACTTCTGGTTTTGAATTTATGGGTTTCTTCTTAGGACTAGCCTTTCTAGCAATGCTTGCCTCAACCTTGATGTTCAAGGTTTTATCTGGTGCAAACAGCGACAAGCCAAGATATCAAATGCTTTGGAAAGTTGGAACGAGAAAGAGCTTATTGAAATCATCAATTACTAAAGAAATTGGAATTCTGTTTGCTTTACCAGCAGTTTTAGGTGTGGTAGACGTCCTATTCGGACTTCAATTATTTAAATCCATCTTGGGAATGAATACATATGACAAACTGTGGATTCCATTTACAATTTTCGGAGTGCTTTACGTAATTTACTACCTATTAACAGTGATTTTATACCAACATATTGTTTTACAAAAAGAAGATTAAGAAAAAGACTTCATCAAAAATTGGTGAAGTCTTTTTTGCGTTAAACTGACATTTTATTATAAGAAGCAATTTTCATATCTTTATCAGTCATATTCATAATTGTAATTGATGCGTTTCTTGGACCGTGAGCCAAGTTGTATTTGCCAGGCGCAAAGCGAGAAACAATACTTCTAATGGTAAAGCCATGAGTAACAAGTAAAATGTTTTCAGCACCATCTAATTTACTGATTAAATCAAAGCCTTTGTTAACTCGGCCCCAATATTCCTCCGCATTTTCTGCTTCATGATATGGGTCTGCTTCTTTCATGTAGTCTTTAATAGTATTGATATCAACTTTTTTAAGGAGTTCATCTCTTCTTGGATAGCCATGAGGGCCACCAATCATGCGCCAAGCTTCATCAGAATTCATTCCTTCAAAAAAGCCATAGAATTGTTCCCTGAAAAATGGCGTTGCGATATGCTGCAACTCATCACGGTTGCAATTTTCATTGATAATGTAGTCACAAGTGTCGCTAGCTCTCTTTAAATCGCTTGAAATAGCAATATCAAAAGGAATATCGCTTAAAGCTTTACCAGCATCTTTTGCACCCTTTATTCCTTCATCAGTTAATGGGGTGTCACACCAGCCCTGCATTTTGTCATAGCGGTTGATATAAGTTTGACCGTGACGGACGATATAGATTCTTTTCATGATAAAAATCTCCTTGAATTACTTACTTTGATTATATCAAACCTAAAAAATTAAAATCTTAAAAGGCGTATACAAAAACAGAATTAACAAAATGCCCACTATAATTAAGAGAATAGTATTTCTTTTAGTAAATTTTTGATGTTTTTCTTCAGTGATCTTACTATTTCTAAAATCACTACTTACTTTAATTTGTCGACCTACAAGAATAGCAATTAAAACTAGGTAAATAAATAGGCCAATTAGTTCGAAGGTTCGCATTGTGATTCTCATCTTTCCTTGTGATAGAAACATTGTATCAAAAATTTTGAATATTAAAGCTAAGTATACTAACTTAAGAGATGAAAGAAGAGTGATTTTTATGAGAGTTACAAAATTAGTAATCGGAATTTTGATGATTGTTTATTCTGTATGGCTATTTATTCAAGGTTTATTAGGTGGATTTTTAGGAATAATTGCTGACAAAAATATGTTAGCAGGGATTCTTGGCATTCTCCTTTGCGGCTTATTTATGGCAAGCGGGATTGTCTATATTTCAACTGAAAATAGTGACGGTCTAGGCGGTGATATTGCTGGCTTTGCCATGATGATTGTTGCCAGAATTTTAGGCTTTTTCGGCGGAACATATGCTGGTTTGATTTGGACTGGAATTTTAGCCTTGATTATTGGAATTGGCTTCTTTGTATGGCATTTGAAGACTAGATGAGAGAAATCGAAATATTTCATCTGTTTGAACCAGCTATGTACAATAAAAGGTGAGAGAGCTGACTAGTAAGCTTATAGAAAGAAGGATTATTATGAAATTTATGTCTTGGAATGTAAATGGGTTGCGTGCTGCGTTGCGTCATGGCTTTGTTAATACTTTTACAGACTTAGATGCAGATATCTTTGCCATACAAGATACTCGTGTAGAGGCAAATGAAGTACAAATTGACTTACCAGGCTATTATCAATACTGGAATTATGCCAAAAGAAAGGGCTATGCTGGTACTGCTGTCTTTACTAAAGAAAAGCCGATTACAGTCGCAAATGGATTCGGCGTTCCAGAAGTTGATGGCGAGGGTAGAAGTATTACTTTAGAATTTCCAAACTTCTATTTCATTGATGTCCAAGTTCCATTCTCTGGAGAGAAATTGCAAAGATTAGATTTTAGAGAATTGTGGGCACAAACCTTTAGAAATTACGTTACTAAGTTAATGCAATATAAGCCAGTAATCATTGGCGGGGATATGAGCGTGGCTCATGAGAAGATTGATTTAGCAGAACCAGATGACAATCACCGTCATGCAGGATTTACTGGAATTGAAAGAAAAGAATTTTCTGAATTATTGAATGCTGGTTTCATTGATACTTTCCGCTATTTCCACCCAGATGAAGCAAAGTATACTTATTGGAGCTATCGTGAAGATGCTCGAGCAAAGAATATTGGCTGGAGGCTAGATTATTTCTTGGTATCACATAACTTAGAAGATAAGATGATCAATACCAAGATTTTAAACAACATTATGGGATCAGATCATTGCCCAATTGAATTAGATTTAGACATTAAAACAGGAAAATAATTTTCATTAGATAAAGAAAAATGCACCTCGTAGTTATACGAAGTGCATTTTTTGATTCGATATTATTTAGTTAATGCAGAGTAGACATCGTCATGAGGTTCAACTAATTGTCCACTAGTTACGATATCTTCAACTTGTGAGACTCTGTCATTGCTGTTAGTAATCAAAGTCATCACAACTGGATCTTTTCCAGCATCCTTGATTTGTTCAAGGTCCATTTCAATTAATTGTGTTTCAGGAGTAACTTGCTCGCCTTCCTTAACTTTCATTGTGAATGGTTTGCCTTGAAGTTCAACTGTATCTATTCCAAGGTGAAGCATTACTTCTAGGCCAGATTTTGCTTTAAGGCCAATAGCATGTTTCGTCTTGAAAATCGAAATGACAGTAGCATCAACTGGGCTGTAGATTTTTCCGTTTTCTGGTTCAATTGCGAACCCTTCACCCATCATCTTTTGTGAGAATACTTCATCTTTAACTTGGGTGATATCTTCAAATTTACCTTTTACGGGTGCTTTAAAAATAACTTTTTCTGACTTATGAACAGTTTCTACTTTAGTAGAAGCAGATTTGTTAGTTTTATCCACTTGTGGATTATTTGCTGGTTGCATGTCAGGATGAGTGATAATGTCATTAATTTCTTGGCTATAAAGATCGGCCTTTCCACCGAAGATAGCTTGAACCCCTCCAGCTACTTTCAAGACACCTGGAGCACCTAGCATCTTAAAGACATCATCATTAACTAAGTTATTGTCTTTTAGTGAAACTCTTAATCTTGTTGCACAAGCTGAAACAGTTTCGATATTATCTAAGCCACCTAATGCTGAAATAATTTCGCATGATTCATTGTAAAGCTTGTCATCAGTCTTAGGACCAGCTGCCATAATTTGATCGGCAGCTTGATTATCTTCAACAACCATTCCAGGGATGCCAACATGGAACTTCTTAATGCAAAAAGTAAATACAAAGAAGTAAAGGAAGAACCAAATAACACCCATAATTAAGACGTTTGGCCAATTGGTTTTATCTCTTCCTTGTAAGACACCGAAGAGTAAATAGTCAATTAAACCGCCAGAGAATGAATTACCAATTCTGATATTCATGATGTCAGCTACATAGAATGAACAGCCATCAAGAAAGGCATGAATAACGTATAGCCAAGGTGCTACGAATAAGAAAGTATATTCAATAGGTTCAGTAATACCAGTTAAGAAAGAGGTTAAACCGCCTGAAAGGTATAAACCACCATTAGTTTTACGGTTTCTCTTAGGTAAGCAAAGATACATTGCTAAAGCTGCACCTGGAAGACCAAACATCATTGTAGCAAAACGACCAGCAAAGAATCTTGTACCATAGGTAAATAAGCCATGATGGTTAGGGTCAGCTAATTGAGCAAAGAAAATATTCTGTGCACCAACAACAGTTTTACCTGCAACATCCGCAGTTCCACCTAATGCTGTGTACCAAAACATTGGATAGATAGTATGGTGAAGACCAACTGCTCCAGTTAAACGAAGCAAAAATCCATACAAGAAACTACCAAAGCTTCCCATTTTAGCAATTGCATAACCAGCACTAGTTAAACCGCTTTGAATTGGTGGCCAAATGATAAAGAAGATAGCTCCAATTACAATAGCTGCAAGGGATGAAATAATCGGTATAAATCTTGATCCACCAAAGAATCCTAAAAATTGAGGTAATTCAACTTTACGATAGTGGTTATGAAGATAAGCGACTACGCATCCAATAACGATTGCTCCTAAAACACCAGTATCAATAGTGTTTTTAGGTGAAAACATTTGTAGCAAGCCTGAAATTGTTGCGGTATAAACTAAGTAAGCTACACCACCAGCCAGGCCAGCTGTACCTTTATCTCCCTTAGCAAGACCAACAGCTAGTCCAATTGAGAAGATAAGCGCTAAATTATTAAAAACTGCACTACCGGCGAAGTTCATTACTTTTAAGATGGTTTGAAGCCATTCTTGATTAAGCCAAGGATAAGCGCCAACGGCTGCTTTATTTGTTAGAGCACCACCTAAACCTAAAAGCAAACCAGCTACCGGTAAAATGGCGATTGGAAGCATGAAGGCTTGACCTAGTTGTGAAAAGGCCTGCCCAACATGAGAAAATTTCTTAGACATGATTAAGCCTCTTTCGTTATGATTTATTATTTTTCAAAAACAGAAGTGAAAGTTTTAGCAATTTGAAGTGGGCGAGTAATTGCACCACCAACTACAATTCCTGCTGGATTGATATCAATTATTTGCTTTAATTGTTCTGGAGTGTGAATTTTTCCTTCAGCAATTACTGGCAGACCATCATCGACTAAAGCTTTAATTAAATCAAAATCTGGATGGTCAGTCTTAGGACTTTCCTCAGTGTAGCCAGAAAGAGTAGTACCAACAAAATCTACGCCTGCTTCATAGGCGTTTTTGGCTTCTTCAAAGTTTGAAGTATCTGCCATTAAAAGTTGGTTTGGATATTTAGCTTTGATTTCTTTAATAAATTCAGCTACTGTCTTGCCATCATGTCTTGGCCGTAAGGTGCAGTCAAGTGCAATTACTTCAACACCAGTTTCCATCAATTCGTCCACTTCTTTCATAGTTGGTGTAATGTATGGTTTTTCCGGTGGATAATCTCGTTTAATAATTCCGATCATTGGTAGATCGACTACTTCTTTAATTTGTTTAATATCTCTAACAGAGTTTGCTCTTAAACCTGTTGCACCAGCTTCTTGAGCAGCTTTTGCCATTAATGGCATAATGCCGCCTTCTTTAGTATAGAGTGGTTCGCCAGGTAAAGCCTGACATGAAATAATTAAACCACCATGGATTTTGTTGATAAATTCTTCCTTGTTCATTTGTAAATATACTCCAAATTAATTTAATTATGGAGTTTTCCTCCCAAGAAGATAATATAATGAATTTAAATATTATGCAAGCGTTTTCTAGTAAAAACATGATATAGTTATTAGGACGAGGACGTGAGAAAATGGAATTTATTCAGCTCTACAATCAAAATAAAGATAAATTAACGAAGTCAGAAAATAAATTAGCTAACTATATTGCTGCTCATACTGAGCGTGTAATTTATGACACTATTAAGTCACTGGGAAAGGCAACCAATACGGGAGATGCTACGATAGTTAGATTATGTAAAAAACTAGGCTATTCAGGTTTTTCGGATTTAAAAATTGCTTTAGCGCAAGATTCAATGATGACTACAGCTAAGAACCATGATGGAGCTCAGACAAGTTCCCAGCGAAGTAGTAAAGTTTTAATTTCTTCAATAGAAAAAACAGAAGAATTAATTAATCCACCTACTCTAAAAAAAGCAGTTAGTTTATTAGCTAAAGCTCAGCGAATTCATATTTTTGGAGTAGGACATTCCGGTGAGTCTGCTAGAGACTATGAGAGAACATGGCTAAGAATTGGGCTAATTGCTAATGCAGAGTCGGATCCTCATATTCAAGTCCAAGTTGCAACCTTGCTGAATAAAGACGATGTAGTAGTTGGCTTATCTCTTTCAGGGCATACTAAGGATACGTATGATTCATTAAATGTTGCTAAAGACTATGGAGCAAAAATCCTGGCAATTACCAATGATCTTACTTCTCCAATTGCTCAATTAGGGGATGTGAGTTTACAAACGTCAGTTAGTGAGTTTATGAGTATTGGTAGTGTAGCAGGGCAAGTCTCACAATTATATTTGTGCGACGTTTTAGCTAGAGAATATGAAAAGCGTAATAAAGTTGATGTAGATAAAATTAAAGAACGAGCTCTTGCAGCAGTTATAAAGAAATCTATTTAAATAAATATAGGAAAACGTCAAGTATATACAATGTACTTGACGTTTTTTGGCTCCTTAATAAATTAAAAAAGATGGTATAATGTGCCTAGTTTTTTACTAAAATTTTATTTAATACAGGGAGAGAAAAGAATGAGAAAAAATAAAGTGAAATTGGTTTCAATCATATCATTATTGGTATGTATTTTGATTTTTTTGATTAAACCAATAACCGTTAAAGCAAGTAGTATTAATAATTACAATCAAGAGCAAGTAGAATTACAAGCAAAGTCTGCAATTGCAATTGATTTAAAGAGTGGGCAAGTTTTATATGCAAAGAATGCAGATAAAAAATTACCAGTTGCGTCAATGTCAAAGTTAATTACCATTTATTTAACTTTAGATGCGATTCATAATAAAAAGTTATCGTGGAATCAAAAGGTAAAACCAACAAAGCAAATTGTAAAAATCAGTAATAATCCAGAATATTCTGGTGTTCCATTAAAGTTAAATCATGGTTATACAATTAAGCAATTATATGAAGCTACTTTAATTCAATCTGCGAATGGTCCGGCTATGCTTTTAGGACAAGCAATTAGCGGATCGCAGCAAGCTTTTGTTAAAAAGATGCGGAAGCAGCTAGTTTCGTGGAATATTGGGGGGGGCAACGCAGCTCCTTACAGCCAATGGATTGCCTAATTACACTCTAGGAGAAGAAAGGTTTAAGAATAAGTCTAAAGATGCAGAAAATACTTTGTCAGCATCTGATATGGCAATTATAATTTCTCATTTATTGAAAAAATATCCTCAAGTATTAAATACGACAAAAGTTGCAAAAAGCTCTTTTGTTGACGGTAAAACTATTACTCCAATGCAAAATTGGAACTGGATGTTAAAAGGATTATCTCAATATGATCCTAATTATCCAGTAGATGGATTAAAAACAGGAACTACTGATGCGGCTGGAGCTTGTTTTGCGTCTACGATGAAAAAGAATGGTAGACGTTTAGTTACTGTAGTAATGGGAGCACAGCATGCTAGTGGAGATGATCCATCAAGATTTATCCAAACTAAGAAATTATTAAAATATATTTTTGATAATTATAGTAGTAAGAAGATTAAACAAGGATATAGCTTTGCTTCAGTAAGAAAAGTTAAAGTTGTTGATGGTAAAGAAAAATCTGCTCCAGTTTATGTAAAAGAATCCGCTGTGGTTTGGCTTCCTAAAAAGCAACAATTATCTAATTTAAAAGTTAAATTTTCAAAAAATGCAATTCATGCACCTCAAATTAGCGGTAAAACAGTTGGAAGATTTTATTTAATTAATACACCAGTACTTAATAGTAATAAAGATGTTGCGATTAAAGCGACAGTTCACCAGGATGTTAAACAAGCTAATTTTTTGGTAAGAATATGGAATAGACTTTTTAACCAGCAACAAAATTCACATGAAAAGGCAAATTCGAGTGTAACTACAGCTCAAAAAGTAAAAAAATTTCGACCTTATCAAGATCCTAAAGACTTGGTAAAAGCTGGTACCTGGAATAAAAAGAGTGAAAATAAAGAGCAACCCGATTTGACAAAAGTTAAAGACCTTTGGATTAGAGTTTCTCTTAAAGGAAATCGGACTTATATTATGAGTGGCAAGAAGCCGATTTATACTATGCTTTCAACTGGAGGAGTATATCATAAAAATAAGTCTGATACGCCAACAGGAACATATCATATCCAGCATGAGCGTGGAGCTGCTTTTTATAATCATAAATTAAATGAGGGAGCTAAATATTATGTTAGCTGGAAGGATCATGGAGTATATCTATTTCACTCGGTTCCAACTAAGTCAGATGGTTCTATCAATAAAGAAGAAGCTAAAAAACTTGGTAAGAGTCCAGGTTCTCACGGATGCATTCGCTTAAGCATTCCCGATTCAAAATGGCTTGCCGCAACTGTTCCTGCTGGCACTAAAGTTGTCATCAAAAATCTCTAAAAAAACAGCCAAACTACTTTGATTAAGTAATTTGGCTGTTTTGGTATCTACGATACCGATTATTTTGATTACCAAAAAGTGGAAGGCATAAAGGTTGTTTAAGTCTTTATGCCAGTTGTAAGTGTTAAATTTATACTTATATTATATAAATTAAATCATCATAAGTCGAAAAATATGCTCATAATAATTAAATTATTATATTATGTTAGTCACTGGTTGTTTGCAGCTTGTTTTCTTTTTGTCTAGCTTTAATTAGCTTCTTAATCCACTTGCTTATCTCAACTTGCAGGATAGAGAAGAGAGAAAGAATAATTACTACTAACCATTGTCTTGAAGTAAGACTAGTCAAATGGAAGAGAGTTTGTAAGTTAGGAGTGAAAAGAATGATTCCCATTAGGACCGCTGAAACAATAAAGGAGATAATCAACCAAACATTTATTTTATTGCCTCTAACCCAGATTGGATCAGTATTAGAATGTTGGTTAAATGCGCGAAGCATTTGGGATAAGGCTAAAACGCAAAATGCCATTGTTTGACCAGCAATTGGATTATCAAACGACTCTCCAATCCAGTAAGCTATTAAGGTCATTAAGGCGACGAAAATTCCTTGACTGATAACACGCCAAACAAGGTCTTTTTCAAACAAAGTTCCAGTCTTTACTGGCTTATGTTTCATGATATTTTTACTTGCTGGGTCTACTCCTAAAGCTAAAGCAGGCAAACTAGCTGTAGCTAAGTTAACCCAGAGAATATGCACAGCAAGTAGCGGTGCATCCCAGTTGAAGATTGTAGCTACAAATAAAGTAGTAATTTCGGCAATATTACCAACTAGTAAAAATTGAATTACTTTCTGAATATTGCGATATACTTTTCGACCTTCTCTAATTGCAGCCGTAATTGTTGTAAAGCTATCATTAAGTAAAATCATATCTGAAACATCTTTAGCAACATCAGTACCACCAATACCCATAGCAACACCGATATCAGCAGCCTTTAGGGCGGGTGAATCATTGACCCCATCTCCTGTCATGGCTACTACTTCATTATTTCGTTTTAGGCTTTGAATGATTCTTAATTTATCATTAGGCGAAACACGAGCAAAAACAGTAGCGGATTTAACTGCTTGATCTAGTTCATTATCTGTCATTTCGTTTAATTCAGTACCTGAAATAACAGTGTTTCCATTAGTATAAATACCTAAATTTTTAGCAATAGCGACTGCTGTATTTTTGTGGTCACCCGTGATCATAATGGTCTTAATTCCAGCTTCGCGAGCCATCTTGATTGATGCCTTAACCTCATCTCTGGCAGGATCAATCATACCGACTGCACCTAAGAAAACTAAATGCTGTTCAATATTTTCTCCTTCTTGAGGCAGGTTTAGCATATTTTTGCTGGCAAAGCCTAAGACTCTTAATGCTTGATCAGACATCTTGTGCGATAAGGTAAGAATATTATCTTTATCAGCCTTAGTTAACTTACGTGTACCATTATTTGTGTGGATGTAGTCACAAAGTGGCAGTAACTCATCGAGCGCACCTTTAGTGTAAGCGACGTATTCATTGTTTATTTCATGAACCGTAGTCATTCTCTTTCTAATTGAATCGAAAGGATATTCGCTAAGTCTTGGATACTCTTTTCTTAAGTTAAGAGCCGAGTAACCTAAATCTTGTGCTAGAGGAAGAAGTGCACCTTCAGTTGGGTCTCCAATTACTTCTTTAGGATTTTCTAAATTAAAACTAGCATCGTTACAAAGACTAGATGCATAGATTAATTGCTTATATGAATTAGAATCCTTACTTGCTTTTTCTACACTTAGAACTTTTTTATTAAGGAAATCATCACCATTAGCTAAATGAGTTACAGTCATTTTATTTAACGTTAATGTTCCTGTCTTATCAGAACAAATAACCGTCGCGTTTCCTAGAGTTTCAACAGCAGGCAACTTCTTAATTAAGGCATGTTGTTTTGCCATTCGTTGCACGTCAAGCGCCATAATGATTGTTGCTGTTGCTGGCAGACCTTCTGGAATAATTGAAATTGCTAAAGAAATTGCTACTAAAAATTGGGGTAAAAGTGGGCGGCCGTAAAAGGCACCAATTGCAAAGATTAAAACGCAGATAATTAAGCCAATGATTGTTAAGACTTTACCTACTGTATTAAGTTTTCGCTTTAATGGAGTATCACCAGCATCATCATTTTCAAGCATACCGGCTATTTGGCCAATTTCGGTGTCCATTCCAGTTTTAGTTACAATCCCACTTCCTCGTCCGTAAGTAACGATTGAAGAAGTATAAGCCATATTCTTTCTGTCGCCTAGAGGACAATCTACTGAAAGAACAGCTTTCGCATTCTTTTCACTAGCAATTGATTCACCGGTTAAAGAGGCTTCTGCAATTTTTAAGTTAGCAGATTGAATTAAACGCAAATCAGCTGGAACCATGTCGCCGCTAGCTAGAATAACTAAATCCCCGATAACTAATTCGCTAGCAGGGATGATCTTTTCAATACCGCCACGCATAACTGTAGCAGTTGGCGCGCTCATCGTTTTGAGAGCCGCTAGAGAAGACTGAGCTTTTTTCTCCTGAATAATTCCAATGATTGAGTTAACGACAACAATAAAGAAAATTACGCTGGCTTCTACCCATTCATTTAAAATTGCAGAAAAAGCAGCTGCTCCTAATAAGATCAAAATCATCGGATCAATGATTTGCTCTTTGAGCATCATTAAGGTTGATTTTGGTGGCTTTTCAGCTAGAGCGTTAGGTCCATATTTCTTTAACCGCCGCTGAGCTTCTGGCTCACTTAAGCCAGTAGAACTTGTTTCTAAATCTGAAAATAACTCGTTTGTTGTTTGAGAATACGAGGGAGGTTGTTTCTGATTATCCATAAAGGATATACCATTCCTTTCTTTTATTAAAATACATTTCTTTATTTGTATAGTGTTGATATTTGCTTGCATATAAGCAAATATATCTAAAAACATTTATGATATATAGTATAAAATGCAAGGCAAAGTAAGTCTAAAAATATGCTTATAATAAGATAATTTTGTTATAGTTAAGATAGAAATGGAGAAATAAGTATGAAGCAACTAGATCAATCATTTATTATTGGGATTTTTGGCTTAATTGGTTTGTTTATCGGTTTATTTGTTAAAAATATTATGGTATGGACTTTTGTAGGTATTGCAGTAGGTTATGTCATAACTTTCTGGATTCCTTATTTTAAAAAGCAACACCAATTAAAAAAGAAAAATACAAAATAAGAGCGGTTCTTAAAAATAGAATCGCTCTTATTGTTTTTGATATAATTTTTTAACATCTTCAACATCGCTTGGCTGAATGGTATAAAAAGATCCTTGTGGATACATGACGGAAATGCCGTTCTTATGGCCTAACCCGATTGCATGGCCTAATTCGTGTTCAACTGTGTTGACGATTCGACCGTGGTTGTAGCCATAACTTGGATTTAAAAGGTAATATGAATTTAAACGGACAGTTGCTTTAATTAAGTGCCCTGTTAGGGAATTATATTGCGTATCAGTTAAACCAGCCGCGTTAGTCTGTCCATCATTCATTGCTTTAATGATGATTTTGGCATTACTTTTGTCATTCGTAATTTTGAAATTAAAGGCCCCTGTATTGTTCCAAATATTGATTCCATCAATTGCGGCTTGCCTGAGGGTGGGATCAGAGAGGTCAAGATAAACAGATGCAGAGTTAGTTTCAAAAGTATGTCCTTTGGAGCTGTCGGCATTTGTATCATCATTTTGAATTTTTTCAGGTGAAATAAATTGTTGTACTTTGGCTGTTAAATATGGGAGTGGGTTTCTAGTTCCAAAAGTTTTTTCAATTTCTGGCGCAGTCTTTTGATAAGCAAAGTTAAGTCCAATAAATAAAAGAGCTAGAACTAGAATACTTTTAAAGAATCGTTTCACTTTTTCATCTCGCTAGGTAATTTTATTTAATTATAAAACTAATTAGTTAAGAAAAGACTAAATAATAATTGAGACTTTCTCAAAGTTGTAAATTCTTTTAGAAAGCGTATACATATGATAAAATAGTATGCAAAGTTTTTACTAATACTAGAAATAGGTGACTTAATTTTGGTAAAAGAAACTGAACAACAAAAAGAACAAAAACATTTAGATAAAGTTCTAGGCTTAATTAAAAAGAAAGAAAGCGAATTAGATCATTCAATTGAACATGCGCAAAATGAAGCGCAAAATATTAATTCGCACTTTTTTGATGATGTGAAATTAGATTATGATGGCTATTCAACTTCAATGGATACTGCCTTGTCAATTCATCAGCAGCAACAAATGTTAGCAGAACGTCAAAATGCCTGGCAACATTCTGCTAAGCAATTATCAACTTTGCAGCGTCTAGAAAAGAGACCGTACTTTGCCAGAGTTGATTTCCAAGAACCTAATGAAGATCCTGAAACGATTTATATTGGCTTAGGGTCTTTTGCAGATAAAGAAGATCACTTTTTAATCTATGATTGGCGTGCACCGATATCTTCTATTTATTATGATGGTAAGTTAGGTAAAGTTTCTTATAATGCGCCCGATGGTGTGCAAACCGTTGATATGACTAAGAAACGGCAATTCTTAATTGAAGATGGTAAGATTACCAATATGTTTGATACCAATGAATCAATTGGGGATCAAATGCTCTTAAATGTCTTAAACGAAAAATCTTCTACACAGATGAAGTCGATCGTAACAACGATTCAGCGTGAGCAAAATAAGATTATTAGAAATACTAGTGCAGATCTTTTATTTGTTCAAGGGGCAGCAGGATCAGGTAAGACCTCAGCTATTATGCAACGTGTGGCGTACCTACTTTACCGTTATCGCGGGAATTTAACTTCTAGCGATGTTATTATGTTTAGCCCTAATCAATTGTTTAACGATTATGTTAAAAATGTTCTACCTGAAATGGGTGAACAAAATATGGTGCAGATGACTTACTGGCAATTTGTTTCTCGTCGCGTTCCAGGGATGAATGTTGAAAACTTATTTGAACAATTCGAAGATAATGAGCAAAATGACAAGATCGTTAACTTAAAAGATTCCTTGCAATTCTTTAATGCGGTAACTCGCTATGCTAAGCACCTTGAAAAGAATGGTTTAATTTTTAAAAATATTTATTTCAAGAATAAGAAGAAACCATTTTTTGAAAAGGAAAAGATCAAGGAAATTTACTATGGCTTTAATGAAAATTACCATTTAAGAAATAGAATTGAAGCTACAAAAGAAGCTTTAATTAATAGCTTAAATAGAAGAATTGAGCCAGAAACAAGAAAAGCATGGGTTGATAAGACGATTGAATCGTTAGATCAAGAGCAATTGAATAAGTTATATGATCGTCCAGACCAAGAATTTGAATCAAGTGCTAAAGAAGAGCACTTCTTAGCTCGTAAAATTGTAATTAAGCAATTAAAGCAAGTTAGTCGTAAGATTCATCAGAACCGTTTCTTGAATATTCGTGCGCAATACTTGCGCTTCTTGCGTGCTGTTCTTAAGTTGATTGATTTAAGCAAGTGGGAGATTAGCCAAGAAGAATGGGAAGCACATATTGAAAATGTTAAAGATAGGTTCAGAAACGGCAAGATCAAGATGGCTGATATTTCACCATATTTGTACCTGTACGATTTAGTTACAGGGCGTAGAACTGACTATGAAATGCGTTATGCCTTTATTGATGAAATTCAAGATTACACTCCATTCCAGTTAGCTTACCTTAAATACAACTTCCCAAGAGCTAAGTTTACGATGCTCGGAGATTTGAACCAGGCTATTTTTACTAAAGATGAAAGTAAAACTCTTTTAGGTCAGATTTCCAAGTTGTTTGATCCTGAAAAGACTGATGTTGTTCAATTAACCAAGTCTTATCGTTCAACTAAGGAATTAACTAATTTTACTAAGCAAATTCTGCGGCAAGGTGAAAAGATTGAGGCCTTTGATAGACGTGGCCCTAAGCCTGCTTTTTACAAGCGTGATAGTCTTGAAAAAGAATATAATGCTTTAGAAGATATCTTAGTAGAAAATGATGAGCAAAAGTTAACTACTGCCATTATTACTAAGACTTTGGCTGAAGCAAAAGAAGTGGCTAAGGTTTTGAAAGAAAGAAAAATTAAGGCAACTTTAATTGGGTCAGCTAACCAGCGTTTAGTGCCTGGAACTTTAGTTATGCCATCATATTTAGCTAAAGGACTTGAATTTGATGCAGTAATTGCTTGGAATGTTTCAAGGGATAATTATCATCAACTTGATGAAACGCAATTGCTTTACACAATTACTTCACGTGCAATGTATAAACTTGACTTGATTTATACAGGCGAGAAGAGCCCGCTGTTTGATGATTTAGACGAGAAGACTTATGTGAATAAATAAAAAAATGGAGTGCCAAATTTGGCATTCCATTTTTTGTGGGTTTATTTAAATTTATTGCTCTTTTAGTAGCCAGTCGATAACGTTTATTTGTTCAATACCATTGTCGTTGTAGCTACCGGGGTCTTGAGTGAGAAGAATTTTCCGATAGTTATCAGTAATTTCAAGAAAGGGTGCAATTTCCCTGTTATAAGTCTTATCGTCTTGGACTGTGAGACTAACTTGATAATATTGCTTAACACCGTCTTTGATTGCAACGAAATCAATTTCTTTATTTTTAAGACTACCGACATATACTTCATAACCGCGTCTCTTTAATTCCATAAACACGATATTTTCAAGTCTGCTGCCCATGTTTGGACGTTTCTGACCTAAAAGAGCACGTCTGAGGGCGGGGTCAACGGGGTAATACTTGCTATTAATTTGTAGATATTTTTTGCCTGCAATATCATATCGATTGCATTGGTAGAATAAATAGGAATTTACTAATTTTTCGAGGTATGAAATTACTGTGGCGTTGCTAGTCTTGATTCCATTAGAGGTTAGAGCATTGGCAATTTTAGCAGGAGTAACGAGACTGCCGTTGGCTTCAGTTAAGAAACTAGCAATTGCTTCAAGTAAAGTTGCATTACCGCGATTCACTCTCGTTAGGATATCTTTTATTAATACTGTATTGATAATTCCTTGAATGTAAGAAAGATAAGTATTATTGTCGTTTAATTCAGTAGCAAATGGAAATCCACCTCGTTCTAAGTAAGTTGAAAAGGCTTCTTCTTTTGAAAGTTCAGTTGTTTGTAAAAATTCTTTAAAAGAAAAAGGATAGATAGGGATTTCTATGTAGCGTCCCGAAAGAAGAGTAGCTAATTCGCCAGAAAGCATAAAGGCATTAGATCCTGTGACATATAAATCTACATTATTTTTTATATAAAGACTATCGAGTGCTTTTTCAAAATTAGGAATGCTTTGGATTTCATCAATAAAGATGTAATTCATTTTGTTAGGAATGAGATGTTCATTGATGTAGTTATATAGGTCTAGGTAGGTCTTAATTGATACTAAGTCTAAATCTTCAAAATTCAGCGTTTGAATTTGATTAGTATTTACTCCAGACTTGAGCAATCGCTCTTGATATAACTGAAGAATAGTAGATTTACCGCAGCGACGTACTCCAGTTAGGACTTTAATGATTTGTTTATTACGTAGTTTATCTAAAGTATTTAAGTAAGAATCACGTGGTACCATTGTTAACCTCTAATTTTAATAATAGTTGATACAAGATTTTAACTAATTTAATTCTTAATTTAATTTTAGCATATAAATTAGATTAACTTAATTCTTGTTGCATATTTCGAGTATAAATAAAGTTAATTTAATTCTTATGCTAAAAGCACAAAAGAAATGAAATCTATTTAATTCTTACATTGCCAAATTAATTTGCGTTTTGACATTTCTGATATAGAATATTCAGCATGAAAAGAATAAGCAGAGCAAAGAGATATCGACGTCGACGAAAGATTTTATATGGAATTTTAATACTGATTACAGCTGGAGTAGTTGGGATTATCCTTAATTTTGAAAAAATTCAAAATGAATATGACTGGCTTACTTTAAGACCTGAGCAAAAATTGAATGTCCCCTTAGAAAGGCAATTACCGGACCTGCCAAATGGCTGTGAAGTTACGTCACTGTCAATGCTCCTAAATTATTATGATATTAATGTAAGTAAATTAGAATTGTCTTCTAACATTAAGCATGTTTCCTCTTTTATTGGCAATGATTATCGCGGTAATCCTCATGTTGGTTTTGTTGGTTATATGAGTATCGAAAACGCAGGATGGTGCGTTTATAATGAGCCGCTTTATGATGTTGCTAAGAAGTATACTAAGAGAATTCGTAATTATACTGGCAATGATTTTGTTAGGGTGTTGAAGTTAGTTTCTAAAGGACACCCAGTGATGATTATTACGACTTTAAAATATGACCGGGTAAATGATATGCGGACATGGCAGACTAAGCAGGGAAAGGTTAATGTGACACCTTCTTCTCATGCTTGTGTGGTTACTGGATATAATAAAAAGAAGGGGATTGTTTACGTAAATGATCCTTATGGCATTAAAAATAAAAAAGTAAGTTTAAAGAAAATAGAGGCTAGCTATAATCAGCAAGGTAAGCAAGCCTTGTATGTAGAGTAGTGTGTGTAAAAAAAGCATCCCGTTAGGGATGCCTTTTTTGATGCCTGAATAAAAATGTTTTTTAAAATGGAAACATGTTTTCAAAACAAGGAAAAGTATTCAAAATTGTTAAAAACCAAAGTAGTATAAGAATTGTCTTAAGAAGGTACCTAATTAGACAAAAAGTTACTCATTAATAATTCAAAATAGATGAGTGTTAGACCAAAAAACAGCTGAGGGTAATGGCTGTCAAAAGAAGTGGGGTTAAAAGTATCTGAGCTTATTGCAAGCGTTGAGTGTTTTGCAATTGTTGAGTTCTTATCTCCTGTAAAGGAAATAACATCACGATTATTTTTCTGAGCTTGTATGCAAAGTTCAGCTAATCGCTTTGTTTCTCCAGAATTGCTGATGATAATTATTAAAGTATTCTTATGCTTTCTAAGCATTTCCAGATGCGAATTGGATGTACAACGAAAGCCATTCAAATTAAGATATTCACTCATGTAATTAGCAATATTTTGAGAGTATCCACTGCCCAATATCATGATCATTGAGTCTTTATGCTTATCCATCAAGTTGGAAAAAGGCTTTACGTATGACTCTACTTTTAAGTCGTTTTCAGTATTATTAGGAAAATTTGGTGCATCTGCAATTAGAAAGACCAATTCTGAATATCCTGAAAGCTTCATCTTTTTACAGGTCTTAACGATAAAGCTAGGAGATGTAAATGTTCGTTTAGCGAGTTCACGAATATTGATATTTTTAATTTCATTACGGTGTTGATTCATATAAATTAATATTTTTTGCTCATCAGTATTCAGTTGAAACTTTTCGCTAATAGTTTGAATATTCATTGTTTTCTCCTATAGTTTGAAAGAAGGACTCACGATGTCAGAAAAAGATGTTAAGAAAAATGGAGTACCACAAAATAGAGATAAAGAATTTCTAGCTGATCCATGGGCTAGAACTAGGACTAGAAATGGATTAGCAGCTGATGAAGTTATCTCTGCATTGCAAAAATCAATCAGAAAAGGCAAAGAACGAGCAGCATGTGAATTTGCTTATGAAATGTATATTTCTTCTCCGCAAATGGAAGAAAAACTATGGCGTAGACTTCAAGCTATTTCGGTTGAAGATATAGGAATGGGAAATCCACAAGCTCCAATTTTGATTAATAGTCTAAATCAAATGAGACAAAACTTTAGTTACAATGAGCCGGATCGTGCCATGATGTTTGTTCATGCAATTCGTTACTTATGTGAATCAACTAAGGATCGGTCTTCTGATTTACTTAAGAATATCATTATTAAGAACTTTGCTCTAGGTTATGTTCCTGAAATTCCAGATTATGCATTAGACAAGCACACCACTCGTGGCAAAAAGATGGGAAGAGGAAGTATGCATTTTCTAGAAGTCGATTCTAAGGTTACTCCACAATTAAAAGTGGACAATGACTATTGGGACGAATACCACAAAATTAGAGAAAATTGGGATGACAGTAAAGTTATACCTAATGCTTTCAAGTTCAATCCATATCAAATTTAAGTTGTATTTATCTTTAGTAAGGAAAATAGGTGATCTCTAATGGCTGAAACTGCTGCTAAAAAAGATTCACTGATTACTAAATTGGATAAAGTTTTAACGCCTATTGGACAAAAACTTGGAAATGAAAAGCATCTACAAGCTATATCAAATGGTATGCTTTTCGGATTGCCATTTTTGGTAATTGGTTCATTCTTCTTAATTGTTGCTAACCCACCAATTGTACTTGATAGATATAATCCACGAACAGCTAATATTTTTATGCAATGGCTTGCTGGTTGGAAATATTGGGCTGTCGCACATTATGCTCAAATAACTATCCCATACAATATGACTATGGGAATCTTTGGTATGATTTGTGCTTTTGGTATTGCATATGAATTAAGTAAGTCATATCGTAGGCTTCATCCTGCTACTGATGGGATGATCTCATTAGTTACCTTTTTAATGGTTGCAACTACTGTTGATAAGAATAATAAGATTAGTCTCAATAATTTAGGAACAAATGGACTATTTGTTGCAATTATCATTGGATTATTAGCTGTCGAAATTGACCGCGGGATTGAAAAGAGTAAGTTGAAGATAAAGTTGCCAGCATCGATTCCCCCAATGGTTGCCAACTTTATTAATTCCTTAATACCGCTATTAGCAAATATCTTTATTTTCTATGGTGCTAATTTAATTTTAGTCAGCTTAACGCATGCTGATTTTACTACCTTCATTATGAAGTGTTTGACTCCAGCTACATTTTTGGCTAATAGCTTATGGGGTTATATTTTGATCGTAACTTTAGGAAATCTATTATGGTTAATTGGTGTTAACGGAAGTAATGTAATTTTTCCAATTGTCTTTGCAACTGGTATTGCAGCTACTGGTGCTAATGCTGCTTTAGTAGCAAAAGGATTAGCACCTACTCATTTAATGAATTTACAGATGTTTAGAATTGCTGTTTTAGGTGGATCTGGTAATTCACTTGCTTTAGTAATTCTAATGATGAGAAGCAAAGTAGAAAAATATCGTGCATTAGGTAAGCTATCAATTATTCCTGGAATCTGTAGTATTAATGAACCAGTAATTTTTGGTACACCAATTTGTTTTAATCCTATTTTAGGTATTCCATTTTTGATTGCTCCAATTATTAATATTATTCTTACTTATATTGCTGAAAGTTTACACTGGATTGGAATGGGGTATATTGTAGATCCTTCATTTACACCGTTTTTCTTCCAGGCATATATGAGTTCAATGGATTGGAGAAATATTATTTTTGAAGTGATTTTAATCATTATCGGTATTTTTATTTATTTACCATTCTTTAGAGTTGCTGAACAAAATGAATTAAGAAAGCAAGAAGTAACTGAATAAAATATCCGGAGTACAAAAGAGCATCCCAACAATGGGATGCCTTTTTACGATGCAGTAACCAATTCTTTTTCTTCAACTAGATCTGCTAATCTTTCAATCAATAACTTATTTCCTGCTTTATTTAGGTGAATACCATCTTTTTGCAATAGTTTATTGGGATGACCAGTCTGCCGCATTACTTTGGCAAAATTTAAAAATGGAATTTTATTTTCAACATGGCATTCTTGAGCAACTAATTCAAATTGCAAAGTTTTAGGCCAGGCTTGATCTTGAGCAATTTTCCAATTAGTATAGGAAGGTCCCATTAATAATGTTTTATCAGCCCCAATTAAATCGACCAATACTTGTAAGTTATGCGCATATCGTCCAGCGCTCAAACCAAACTGCATGTTGGCGTCGTTAGTGCCTAGGGCCAGAATAACTAGATCATACTTAAAAGGTTTAATTCGTAATTCATAGAAATCAATTGCTTCTTCAGTAGTTGTCCCAGGTACAGAATTATTAATAATTGTAAATTTAGGTAATTTTTCTTGCAGTCCTTGAGTTACAATATTAGTTGCGCGTCCATCAATATAGCCTGCAAGTAGGGAATCACCAAAAAGAATTAATTTTTTCATAGATATCTTCTTTTCTTTCTCTCAATATATATGATAGGCTGAACAATGTAAAAATACTAGGAACAAGGCAGAAGGAAGGCGGCTTTTTTATGCAAGAGCAATTTACACATCTGACATCTGAAAAGTGGCAGACACTAATCCCTCCAAGCGATGAATTTAGTGCGGAGATTTTCATGATGAAGAATCTTCAGTACAATATGAGCCAAAAAAATGCAATCTACCGCACTAAGCAGACCTTTTATAATGAAAAATGGCAAAAAATACCTTTTATCATCGGAGTAACTGGGTCTGTTGCTGTAGGGAAATCTACTTTTGCAAAGAAAATAACTCGCTTGTTCGAACGCCTTGAACCAGATAAAACAATTGCCCAAGTTTCTGCTGATGGTTTTTTAATGTCGAATGCAGAACTTAAAGCTAAAAACTTAATGGATCAAAAGGGCTTCCCATCGTCATTTAACTGGGATGCCTTTTATACTTTTTTAGCAAGCGTTAAAGCTGGTAAAGAAAGAGTACCATATAGACTATACTCGCAGGAAATTTCTGATCTGGTGCCTAATGAATTGGGGTATGTCAGTGTTCCTGATATCTTGGTAGTTGAGGGAATTAACCTGCTAGAGGTGCCTCCAGACGGGCAAGCTCCTCCAAGTGACTTTTTTGATTATGTAATTTATCTGGATGCAAGCGAAGAAGACTTAGAGAAATGGTATCTTGATCGCTACCATTTAATGCTCGAGATTAATCGCAATAATCCAGATAATTTCTTTTATAAGTGGGCTAACGTCCCGCTTGAACAAGCAGATAATTTTGCCAAAAGAGTCTGGCGTGATGTTAACTTGAAGAATTTACATGACTATATCGAACCAACTAAGAAGAGAGCTGATATGATTATTAAAAAGTATGGTAATCATGAGATCAGCGATATGTATATTAGAAAATTTTAGGGAGAAAACATGCAAGCAATCGAATTAAAAAAGGGTATGATTTTTAGCCAAGATGGTAAGTTAATTGAAGTACTAAAGAGTAACCACCACAAGCCTGGTAAGGGTAACACGGTTATGCAAATGGACTTACGTGACGTGATGAGTGGAGCTGTTGTTCACAAAACAATGCGTCCAAGTGAGAAGGTGGAGTTAGTTAACGTTGCTTTAAAGAAGGCACAATACCTTTATGATGATGATGCTAACTTTATCTTTATGGATACTGATACTTATGAACAATATCTAATTCCAAAGGAACACCTTGCAGCAGAAGCTAAGTTCTTAATACCCAATATTGATGTTGATCTTAAGTTTACTGATGAAGGTAAATTAATCGGAATCAACTTACCATCTACTGTAAAGATGACTGTTAAAGAAACCCAACCAGAAATCAAAGGTGCAACTGCTGCTGGCGGTGGTAAACCTGCAACGATGGATACTGGTTTAGTTGTAACTGTGCCAGATTTTATTAAAGAAGGCGAAGAATTAATCATCGGAACTGAAAACGGTGATTATAAAGGCCGTGCTGATAGCATTAGTAGATAAAGAGATTAAGCTGCTCGTTTTGAGCAGCTTTTTATATTGGGCTTGATTTTTATAAGGAAAATTAAAATTAGTTTCATTAGCAAATGGCTAGAAACTAGATAAAAATAAAGTATATGTATATATGATATTTCTATTTTTGACGTAAATTATATATAACATTCGTTTGGCTTTGAATTAATATAGTGAATTGATAAGCAAAACATAATAATCTTTAAAAGTACTGACTAATTAAATTTATAGTGGCTTTTATTTAATAACAGTAGCCGACAAGCTTTAACTTGTGATTTATTTAATTAGTAAAATAGCGAAAGATGCTATTATATTAAGAAAAAAAGCGGTTCATATATCATCTCAGGTGTTATAATAAAGACAACGGATGTTAAATTTGAGTGTGAGAAATACAGATTTTTAAGCAATAACTTTTAAATAATGGCCATTCAATAACATTTGTTTCTTGACTTAATAGCGGAAATGCTATTTATTAATATACGATTTAACGCTGATATTATTGAAGGGAAGGGCAATAATATGCTATCAAGAAAAAATTATCAAGAGCGTCTTCGTAAAATGGAACCGAAGAAGGAAAGATTTTCAATTAGAAAATTCACTGTTGGAGCAGCTTCTGTTTTAATTGGTTTCAGTTTTATGGGAATGTCTAATAGCGAGAAAGCTCAGGCGGCTGATGTTAATGCTAATTCAAAGCCTAAGGTTGAATTAACATCAAAGAATGAGTCTTCTGAAGCAAATAAAGAGCAAGCTAATACTGAAGCTGAAAAGCAAGCTGCTCTCAATGAATAATCAAGTTGATAAATCAACTGAGACAAAGACTGTAACTAATAATGAGGTAAAGTCAGAAGTTGCAGCTGCAAAAGCTGAAACGACGAAAACTGAAACTGCTAAAGTTAGCGATAATAAAGTAGCAACTACTGAATTACAATTGGCAAAAGCAACTACTAATAATAACCAAAAGCAAGTAGCTGCTAATACATTAAAAATGCAAAAAAATGTAACTACCAGTTCAGCAACTGCTAGATCTAATGATCAAACTCAAGATGTTACTGATACTAGTAGCTTTATTAACGCATTAAAAGATGCAAATGTAGGTCATATTGTTTTGAGTAATAATATTGACTTTAGTCAAAGTAACGCATCTGATTTAAATGTTAACAATACTGGTAGTGCTCGTGCAGTTACTATTGAAGGTAATGGTCATCAATTAGACTTTGGTCAAAATGCAGTTACTTTTAATGACAGCAATCAAACTAATACCACTCCAATTGAAAACAATAATTGGAATATTACCTTAGATAAGGTAACAATTGGCTCAACTGGTGCAAAGGGTATCTTTGATTTTAGTAGCCTTTCAGCCGTTAATGCTGCTAAAAATGCTGTAACATTTAAGAATGTTACTTCAACTACTGATACTAATCGTGTTCTTTCAAGTGCGGTAAATGCCAACTTTAGTGGGGTTAACAATTTTAATAGTAAACTAGTAGGAAAGAATGATAGTTCTACTTCATTAAGTGGCTCTCTTTCTTTTTCTGGCGCTTTATTCAAAGTTACTAGTTTAAGTGTATTAGATGGAACAACTACTATTAATGTTAATAACCAAAAGGGTGATACAACTGCTTTTGAAATTACTAATGGTAATGCAGTTGTTAAGAGTGGCGCTACATTAAATATTAGTAGTGAATCTGCTAACTTTGGCGGTATTTACTTTGATAAAGGTGCTGGAAGTCAAGGCATTGATGCCGCTACAGTTGGTGTAACTCGCTTAGAAAGCGGAGCAGTTGTCAACATGGATCTTGGTGCTGGCCGTTCAATGGCAATTATGAATGGTAGTCACCTTGATTTACAAGACGGTTCACAATTAAACATCAACACCAAGATTAATACGAAAGGCACACGTGCTTATGCACCAATTAATTTGGACTCATCTTATAGTATTGCTGATAGTACCTTACGGGTTGGCAAAGATGCTGTTCTTAAGGTGATTCGTGATGGTGTTGCCGATTCTGACTCGCCGTTAGTTGCCATGGGCCCTACTAATGGTTTAGGTGATAAATATCACTTTGAAGTTAATGGTGGTAGTTTGATCTTACATGATTCAGCTTATTCTTCACTTTTACCAGACCAATATACTTTGGCTAAGGTTGGTAAGTACGGTGAAGCTTGGCCAGGCTTACTTACTATGTGGGGCACAAGCAGCTATAACTATGTGAACTTCACAGACGCTAAATATATTGATTTAGAGAGAAATTCTGAGGAGCATACAGCTGGTTATTTAGTTCACCTTGAAGCAGCTGCCAACCCAAGTAATACTAATCAAATAACAATTACTAACTCAACTGCAAATGGCTTTACACCATTAACAATAATTCCTGCAGGTGAAACTAATCCTGTAACTTGGCAAATTAAATCTTTAAGCAACCTATCTCAAGGTGGTACTAATTCATACGCCTTCCGTGCTAAGGGTAAAGGATTTGATGCAAGTAATACACTTCTTCCTCCATATACATATGGTTCTGAATACATGAACGGTTCTGGCAATGCTGCAAATACTGCCGGTGGTACTAACGCTGTTACCTTAACTGATGGCGGAGAATTTGCAAATGGTGCTGTTCAGCACGATTCTGATGCATTGCAACAGTTTATCAATCACTTTAGCTGGTGGAACACTAACGGTGTTAAATTTGGTAGTGACTTAATCGATAATAATCAATATCAACCTGCTTATGATCCAATGAATGTTAAGCAAGGTGAATCTAAGAGTGAAGATCCAAAATATGTCACTAGCCAAGAAGGCAACATTACTATTAATCCAAACGGTAAGGCTCCAGAAGGCACAAAGTATGCCAAGGGTGATGCTAGTCAAGGATTTGTAACTGTTGATCCTGATAGCGGTAAATTAACGATTGCACCAACAACAGAAAATAGTAAAACCGGTCTAGTTTTAGTTCCGGTTGAAGTAACTTATCCAGACACTACTAAGGATGTCGTGAATGTTCCAGTTTACATTGGTGACGGTACACATACTGGTACAATTACTAAAGATGAAAATGGTAAAGTAACAGGTGCTTACGAAGTTGTTACTGATATTTCATCAATTAAGGCTCATGAAACTTCCGATCATTCACAAGTTCTTAATGCTGGGAATGCTGTTTCAAAGATTAACCACTACACAATTAATACTGATGCAGAAAGTAAGGAAACTGTTAGTGAACCAACTGCTGTGGAGAAGAGTAATGCAACTATTGAATGGCAAGGAACTGCTCCTTCAACTGTTGTAACTACTCCTTCAGCAAGTGAAAACTTGACTGGTACTGTTCAAGTTACAGTCAATGGTACAGAAGTTAATAGCAACAAATTAACAATTCCAGCAGCTGGTGCTACTGCTAAAGATGTTTCTACTCCAGTTGAAGTAGTTGTTGGTCAAGAATTAACTGATGAACAAGCAAGAAAATTAATTGACACCAGTTCTTTAACTCGTGCCGATATTCATTACACAGCTACTTGGGCAACTGCTCCTAGTCTTGGTGACACTAATGCAACTATTAAGTTGACCTTTGATGATGAGTACACTCCAGGTAAAAAGACTTACTTAAATATCGTAACTAAAGATAATTCTGTTAAGGTTGTTCCAACAGCAAATGATGCTGATAAATATGAACCAAGCTATAATCCAATTGGTGGTAGACCTGGTCAAACGGTAACTACTGATGTTCATTACACTCCAACCCTTCCAGATTCAGTAAAACCAACTTATAAACTTGGTGAAAATGCTCCAGCAGGTGCAGAAGTTGATCCAAACACTGGTAAAGTTTCTTACACTATTCCAAGTGGTTCAGATACTGGTGTTGTAACTATTCCAGTTACTATAACTTATCCAGATAATACTAATGAAAGACCATCTGTTGATCACACAACTGCAACAGTTGTTGTTGTAAAGCCACAAAATGTAACTAAACCAAGTGATCCAACTAATAATACTTATAAGCCAAGTGATGGTATTCATAATCCAAATAATTTACCAGAAGGTACTACTATCACCTGGAGAGATAATGGTACTGATCCAAAGCCATTCCCAGATAAACCTGAAACTCAAGTAATTAAAGTTACAGTTTCTGGAAAGAATAATCAACCTGATACTACGGTATACGTTCCAGTAACTGTTGGTACGCCAGGCGATACTGAAATTATTTATGGTACCAACACAACTACAAGCTATACAATTGGTACTTATACTGCTCACAAGACCACTGATGGCAGTGTTGAAAATATTCCAGTTCCAGCAATTACTGAAATTACATTTAAGAATGAAGATAGTGAATGGAATGCTACTGATTGGGTAACCTACAAGCTAGAAGGTAATACTTACAAGATCACGGAGAAGCACGGTAACCCTACATTGAACAATGGTGCTTCAGCTCCAGAATCATTCTCTGCTAATGATGTAACTACTAAGTGGATGGAAAACAGGGAGCCTAATACTAATGTAACTAATTATGGCGATAAAACTGGTTCATCATTAGCATCACAACAAACTAATCCACGTACTGATCAACGTACTAGTGAAGGCGACGATCTTCCAGGTAATTCTAAGACTCGTGCAACTATCCATTTAACAGGTACGGCCAAGGAAATCTTTGGTTCTGGTCTTAACTGGATTAACGTCTTTGGTAATATTTATGGTGCAACAACTGGTACTACTGAAACTTACAAACAAGGTCAAGATATTAGTGGTATTTCACAAGATGCATTCCGTAAGTTAATTAACGTTGCTGACCTTGGACAAGCAGGTTGGAATGGTCAAAATATCAATCCAAATGCACCTCAAGTATTAGCTTACGTTGAAGGTACTGATAACAGTCGTCAATTTGCAATGACTTGGGCTCCAAACGGGATGCCATCTACTAAAGATATTCAGAATAATGTTGCAGGAACAGTTCGGATTAGCTTTAACGATGGTACTTACTTAGACGTCAAGGCTAATATTAATGTAGTTGCTGATTCAAATACTGATAAGCCAGATGATCAGAAGACTAGCTTTAGTCAAAGAATTTCTTACCAATTTAAGGGTCAAGAAGTAGCAAGTCATACTATTGCTGATATTGCTAAAGGATCAAGCTTAACTGCTGATCAATTAAAGAGCGCAATTGATGGCAACTTACCAAATAACTACAGCATTGCTGATGGTTATACTTACCCAGCTGCCGAAAATAACATTAATTCTCAACCAGCTGAAATTGTAGTTCCATTAAAGCAAAGCCAAAAGCAACATGATGATTCTGATTACAACGCTCAAGTAATTGTTAAGTATGTTGATAGTACTAATGGTGCACCATTAAAGACTAAGAATGGTAAAGATGAGTTGACCTTTGACTTCAACAAGAAGGAAGGCTTAAAGGCTTCAACTTTGAAGGCTAATATTGACAATAATATTCCAGCTGGTTGGAAGATTGCCGAAGGCTTTACTTATCCAGGTGATCAAACTGACAATAATACAATTACGGTTAAATTAGTTAAGAACACAGTAACTCCAGGCGAACCAGGTGTTACTCCAGATAATCCTGAATACAAAGACTTGTTCACTACTTCAACTCGTACAATTAATGTCTATAAGACTGACAATTCAGCCATTGATCATACTGAAAAGCAAACTATCACATTTGGTAGGACTGGTGTGCTTGATCAATACACTGGCAAGATCATGGAAGGATCAGAAGGTACTTGGTACGTTTACAACACAACTACTAATAAATTAACTTCTGATAAAACTGGTACTTGGGCAGAATACACTGACATTGCTACTGCTCCACAAGGCTATGACTATATGATTGATGGTGTAAAGACGACAGAAGCTAAAGTTGCTACTGAGAGCTCTGTTGATCCAAATACCAACAAGACGATTGACGTTAAGTATGTTGCTCAAGACTCTACTCCAGTTCCATATGATCCTTCTAACAAAGATATGAATATGGACGTAACTCGTACAATTAAGTACGATGTTTCTGGAACCGGTCATGCAGCAATTACTGATCAAACCCAAACAGTTCATTATGTACGTAAAGATGCTAATGGTAACGCCGGCTATTACAATCCTGTAACTGGTAAAACTACTTGGGTAGCATGGACTCCAGAAGCTGGTTCTGCTGAATTCTCTGCTAAGAATGTTGAACAAATTTCAGGATTTGATTCATATGTTAACGGCGAAAAAGGTACCCAAGCTCCTGCAGCAGCTATTACTACCAAAGAAATTGATGGTTATGCGACACCACAAAATGGTAAGACTGTAACTGTAACATACAAGGCAGTATCGCCAACTGAAGAGAGCTTCACACAAGCTATCAAATATGTTGATGAAGCTGGTCAAGAGCTAGCAACTACTGCAGATGCATTTACTGATACATTTACTTCTGATAACCCAGCTACAGTATCTGCTGAAGAAATTAAGAATCAAATTGATAACGATTTGAAGAATAATAGTGCTCTTAAGGGCTGGGTTGTTGCAGGAAATTACCCTGTAGCTGAAACTATTGCTGAGAAGAATCCAGCAGCTTTAACTGTAACTCTTAAGCATGGTTCTAAATCAGTAACTCCAACAAACCCAGGTGTAAATCCAACTGATCCTAAGTACAAGTACAAGGACATGTTTACTAGCGTTAGCCGTAAGATTTACCAAACTAAGCCAGGCAAAGCAGAGCAATTAATTGCAACCCAAACGGTTAACTTTGGTAGAAATGGTGTTGAAGACTTGGTAACTGGAGAAGTTACTGGAACTGGTGCTTGGGAAGTTGGTAAGATCGAAAACAACAAGTTCGTTTTAGGCGGCGAAGCAGAATATCCAACTGCAGCAGTAGAACAAATTTCTGGTTACGATTCATATGTAAATGGAACTAAAGCAACTGAAATTCAATCAGCTTCCGCAATTGAAAACGGCAAGCCAGTAGATGGTGAAGCAGTTCACATTACTTACCAACAAAGTGAAACTCCAGTTGCAGATGTAACTGTAAGTTATCAATTCTATGACACTGTTGACAAGAAGAATGTTGGTAACCCAATTGTTGTAAGTGGTAAGCCAGGCGTTAATGTAAAGACTAACTTAACCATTCCAGCAGGTTACAAGCTAGCTGCAGGTCAAACATTACCAGAAAATGTAGTTATTCCTGCTAAGAATGAAGCAGTTGTTATTAACTTAGTTCACGAAACAAAGGACATTACTCCAACAACTCCAGGTGTAAATCCAACTGATCCTAAGTACAAGTACAAGGACATGTTTACTAGCGTTAGCCGTAAGATTTACCAAACTAAGCCAGGCAAAGCAGAGCAATTAATTGCAACTCAAACTGTTAACTTTGGTAGAAACGGTGTTGAAGACTTAGTAACTGGAAAAGTTACTGGAACTGGTGCTTGGGAAGTTGGTAAGATCGAAAACAACAAGTTTGTTTTAGGCGGCGAAGCAGAATATCCAACTGCAGCAGTAGAACAAATTTCTAGTTACGATTCATACGTAAATGGCACTAAAGCAACTGAAATTCAATCAGCTTCCGCAATTGAAAACGGCAAGCCAGTAGATGGTGAAGCAGTTCATATTACTTACCAAAAGAGTAATACAGTAACTCCAACACCATATGATCCAAATAATAAGGACATGAACAAAGACGTTGTTCGTACGATTACTGTTAATAAGGTTGATGGAACAACTGAAACGATTGTTCAAACTGTTCACTTTGTTCGTGGCGGTGAAGGTGAAAATGTAGAAGCTGATACTCCATGGACTGTTGGCGTAAAAGATGGCAATACTTGGAAGTCAACTGGAGCAACTGAAGGCACTTGGCCAGAATACAATGTGCCACAAGTAACTGACTATACTTCAACCGTTGATGGCAAAGATGCAAAAGTTGTTTTAGCTGATAAGAATGTAAATGCTAACACACCAAATACCAATGTGGTAGTTGCTTACACTAAGACTACAACTCCAACTGATGCTGACAAGTACACCCCAGAAGGTCAAGATGTTCACACTACCCCAGGTGTAGTACCACCAGCAGAAAATGGCATTAAGAACAAGGACGATATGCCAAGCGGCACTAAGTACACATGGGAGAAGACTCCAGATGTAACTAAGCCAGGCAAGACTACAGGCACTGTGATTGTAACTTACCCAGATGGTTCAAAGGATAAAGTTGATGTTCCAGTAATTATTGACAATCCAACTACTCCAAGTGATGCAGATAAGTACACCCCAGAAGGTCAAGATGTTCACACTACCCCAGGTGTAGTACCACCAGCAGAAAAGGGCATTAAGAACAAGGACGATATGCCAAGCGGCACTAAGTACACATGGGAGAAGACTCCAGATGTAACTAAGCCAGGCAAGACTACAGGCACTGTGATTGTAACTTACCCAGATGGTTCAAAGGATAAAGTTGATGTTCCAGTAATTATTGACAATCCAACTACTCCAAGTGATGCAGATAAGTACACCCCAGAAGGTCAAGATGTTCACACTACCCCAGGTGTAGTACCACCAGCAGAAAAGGGCATTAAGAACAAGGACGATATGCCAAGCGGCACTAAGTACACATGGGAGAAGACTCCAGATGTAACTAAGCCAGGCAAGACTACAGGCACTGTGATTGTAACTTACCCAGATGGTTCAAAGGATAAAGTTGATGTTCCAGTAATTATTGACAATCCAACTACTCCAAGTGATGCAGATAAGTACACCCCAGAAGGTCAAGATGTTCACACTACCCCAGGTGTAGTACCACCAGCAGAAAAGGGCATTAAGAACAAGGACGATATGCCAAGCGGCACTAAGTACACATGGGAGAAGACTCCAGATGTAACTAAGCCAGGCAAGACTACAGGCACTGTGATTGTAACTTACCCAGATGGTTCAAAAGATAAGGTTAACGTAACAGTAATTATCGGTACGAACCATGTAACTCCAGAGCCACAACCAATTCACACTACTCCAGGTGTTGTTCCAAACCCATCAGAAGGTATTAAGAACAAGAACGATATGCCAGAAGGTATTAAGTACACGTGGAAAGAAGTGCCAGATGTTTCTACAATTGGTGAACATACAGGCGTTGTTACGGTAACTTATCCAGATGGCTCTAGCGTAGATGTAACAGTTAAGGTCTATGTAGACGCTACTGGAACAAGTGACAACAATGGTGGTAAGACTACAGAAACTAATTCTGAAGCCAATACTGCAAAGACAGCTACTGTAAATGAAAATCACCATGCTGAAAAGAATACATTGCCACAGACTGGTGCTAAGTCAGAAAATACAGCTGGTATCTTAGGCTTAGCAATTGCCGCAGTAGGTAGTTTATTCGGATTAGGCGTAGATAGAAAAAAGCGTCAAAAATAATAAAAGTTAGTTTGAAATCCCTAAAAGAGGCTAGACATTGAGGTCTAGCCTCTTTTTTTCTGACATAAAAATAAGCATTTTTCTGCAAATGCTTGTTGACACAAATATGTGAAAGCGCTATTATAATTACTGTAAATAAGCGGATTACTGATGCGATCAGGTCTGAGCTACTACAAATAATGATGATATACTTAAAGTGTATATTGTAGTTTGTGGTAGCTTTTTTCTATATAAAGGTGATTCGTCGGATGATATTTCTTAAAACATTTAACAATAGTGCAGCCTTGGTTCAGGACGATCAAGGCCAAGAACAAGTAGTCCTGGGCAAAGGCGTGGGCTTTGGCTTAAAGAAAGGCGATAAGATTGATGAGAATAAAATTGAAAGGCGGTTTACCGCTACTTCTCATCAAGATGAAGTCAATCAAGTTAAAGAAATCAATGCTTCAACCATCGATTTAACCAATAAGGTGATCCAGATGGTGGAGCCACTTCTAAATGTGAAGTTCAATGATTTTCAATACTTAGCTTTAGCTGACCATATTGATTTTGCTCTTTCAAGAATTGAAGATCATATTGATATGAGTGCTGCTAATACACGCTGGGAAGATAAGAATCTTTTTCCTAAGGAGTATAAGATTAGCGAAAAAGTCATTGCTTTAATTAATAAAGAAATGAAAGTCAACTTACCACCAAGTGAAAGTATTTTTATGACTTATCACTTCGTTAATGCAGCTTCTGATAATGATCAGGTTCAAGAAACAGTTGAGATCACTGAGTTGATTAGCGGAATTATTGATATTATTCAGTATCAATACCAAATGACTTTAGATACAGAGTCGTTTAATTATAGTCGCTTCATTACTCACTTAAGAGTATTATTGGTAAGACTTTTAAGAAATAAGCATCAAAAAAGTGGCGAACTTGATGATTCGCTACTAGCTTTTATGAAGATTAAGTACAATCATGCCTATGATACGGCAGAGAGAATCGCAACTTATTTACATAGTAAAAAGGGATGGACCCTAAATTCAGATGATAAGTTCTATCTTGTTTTACACATTTGGCGCGTGACAAACCGCCAAGAAAATTAAATATTTTCATATTTAGGTATGTTACTAATTCGATTAGGCAAGAACCCAAGTTACTGAAAGACATTGAACATTTACGTTCTCTAGTTTCTGTGTAGCTTGGGTTTTATTATTGGGAGGAAAAAAGCTATGGCTAAGAACTATGATGCTCTAGCAAAAACGATTATTAAGGACGTTGGCGGAAAAGACAACGTAATCAGCGTTGTTCACTGTACAACACGCTTGCGTTTTAAATTAAAAGATGAAAAAAAGGCTAATGATGATGCCTTAAAAGATACTGATGGTGTTGTTACAGTTGTTAAAGCTGGTGGACAATATCAGGTAGTTATTGGTAATGAAGTTGCTGACGTATACGAGGCAGTCTTAAAAGAAGGTGGCTTTTCTGGTGGTGGTCAAGTTGCTGATGACGATTTAGATGACAGCAATATGAGTTTAATGGATAAAGCTATCGATCTTATTTCAGGTATCTTTACTCCGATCTTGGGGCCAATGGCTGCAGCAGGTATGATTAAAGGCTTAACTGCAATGTGCGCTTCATTTGGCTGGCTCGCTAAAACCTCTGGTACTTATGAAGTTTTATATGCGATTGGGGATGGTTTCTTTTACTTCTTGCCACTTATTCTAGCAATTACTAGTGCTAAGAAGTTTAAGGTAGACCGCTTTACAGCCATTACAATTGGTGCTGCGATGTGTTATCCAGCAATGGTAGCAATGAATAGCAGCAAAAAAGTTTTGTTTGATCTATTTAACGGAACGTTCTTACATTCACAAGTTCATGCTACATTCTTAGGTATTCCAATTATTTCAATGAACTATACTTCAACAGTTATTCCAATTATTTTAGCAGTTTGGTTTGCTTCTGTTGTTGAAAAATGGTGCAAGGAATGGATTCCAACTGTGGTAAAAACTTTCTTAGTTCCATTTGTTACTTTACTGATTGTAGTTCCTTTAACTTTCTTAATTATCGGGCCGCTTGCTACTTGGATTGGTAATGCACTTGCTGCCATTACTTCAGCCGTTTACAACTTTAGTCCAGTATTAGCTGGAATTTTACTTGGTGGCTTCTGGCAAGTATTCGTTATCTTCGGTGTTCACTGGGGATTTGTTGCAGTAATGATGTCAAATATTGCTGCATTAGGTTATGACCCAATCTTAGGTTTATCATTAGGTGCTTCATTTGCACAAATTGGTGTTGTTTTAGCAATCTTATTACAAACTAAAGATCAAAAATTAAAAGGAATCGCTCTTCCAGCATTCTTATCAGGTATCTTTGGTGTAACTGAACCAGCTATTTATGGTGTAACTCTTCCACGTAAAAAGCCATTCATTTTAAGTTGTATTGCTGCTGGTGTTGGCGGCGGTTTAATCGGATTCTTTGGTACTAAGATGTACATGATGGGTGGTATGGGAGTCTTCGTAATCCCTGCTGCTATCGGTCCTAAGACTGGTGTTGATATGAGTGTTTACGGCTTAATGATTGCGATGGCTGTATCATTTGTACTTGGCTTTATTTTACAAATGGCTCTTGGTAAGAAGAGTGTTGATCAAGCTTATGATGAAAAACAAGCAAAAGCTGTTCAAGAAGTTGCAAGTCAAGCAGATGCTATTGCAAAAGCTGCTCCAAGCTTAGCAAGTACTAGCGACTTAAATGTTTCAACTGAACTAGTTAGTCCACTTGCTGGTGAATTATTGCCACTATCAGAAGTAAAAGATGAAGTCTTCTCAAGCGGTGCTATGGGTGAAGGCGTTGCTGTTGAGCCTAGCGAAGGAGTTCTCCATGCACCAGCAGATGGTAAAGTTGTAATGACCTTCCCAACAGGACATGCTATCGGAATGAAGACAAGCGATGGTGCAGAAATCTTGATGCACATCGGAATGGATACTGTTAATTTACAAGGACATGGTTTTGAAACCTTAGTTGCAAAAGGCGACGAAGTTAAAGCAGGTGATGAATTAGTTAAGTTTGATATCGATGCAATTCATGCTAAGGGCTATGTTGTAACGACACCAATCGTAGTTACTAACTCAAAAGATTATGAAAAGATCACTGTTGTAAGTCAAGGCAAGGTAAAAGTAGGACAAGAGATTTTAGACTTAGAAGGAGCTAGTGAAACAGAAGCAGCTAGTTCAAATCCGCAAATGGCTTAGATAATGTAATCGATTTCATATATAATAAAAATGATTAGTATTGAAAAAGAGGAGAAATATAAATGTCATTTCCAAAAAACTTTTTATGGGGCGGAGCTACTGCCGCAAATCAAATTGAAGGTGCGTATGATGAAGATGGAAAAGGATTATCAGTCACTGATATTACAACTGCTGGTAGTTTAGATGCACCAAGAATGTTGACTTATAAGTTGAATGGTAAGTTAGAAAAAACTCCAGGTATTCCTGGGGCGGGCTTGCCAGAAGGCGCAGTTGGTGCAATTGATCCAAATGAATATTACCCAAACCACGTGGCAATTGATTTTTATCACCACTATAAAGAAGACATTAAGATGTTTGCTGAAATGGGCTTTAAGACCTTCCGCCTTTCAATTGCCTGGACTAGAATTTTCCCTAAAGGCGATGAAGAAAAGCCAAATCAAGCTGGGTTAGATTTTTATCGCCGTGTATTTGAAGAATGCAAAAAGTACGGGATTGAACCTTTAGTTACTATTTCTCACTACGAAGATCCGCTATACCTCAGTGAAAAATACCATGACTGGGGCGATCGCAAAATGATCGATATGTATGTTAAGTATGCAACTACTTTGTTTGAAGAATACAGAGGACTGGTTAAGTACTGGCTTACATTTAATGAAATTAACTCAACGCTTTTAATGCTGAGTGCATTTGGTAATAATGTAACTGATGATAAGGTATATCAACATGCCTACCAAAAGTTGCATTATCAATTTGTTGCTAGTGCTCGCGCAGTTAAGATTGCTCATGCATTAGATCCTAACTATGTAGTTGGTAATATGATTTGCGGTATTGTAGACTATCCATTAACACCAGATCCTAAGGATATTTTGGCTAACCGTCATATGTGGGAACAAAATATCTTCTACTGCGGTGATGTGCAAGCAAAAGGTAAATACCCAACTTATGCTAAGCGTTTATGGAATGAACATAATGTTCATTTAGATATTACTGAGCAAGATCGAAAAGACTTGCTTGAAGGAAAAGTTGACATTTATACCTTCTCTTACTACATGTCTAACATTATTACTACCCATGAAGTAAAAGATAAAGTGGGCGGCAATTTTGCTGCTGGTGTTAAGAACCCATACTTGAAGTATTCCGAATGGGGCTGGGCAACTGATCCAGATGGACTTCAATATTATCTTGAAGTAATGTATGATCGCTACGACATTCCAATGATGGTTGTTGAAAATGGTCTTGGCGCAGTTGATAAGATCAGCGATGATGGCAAGATTCATGATGATTACCGGATTGATTACTTGAGAATGCATATTAAGGCAATGGAGCGTGCAATTGATGATGGTGTAGATCTAATTGGTTACACTACTTGGGGCTGTATTGACTTAGTTTCTGCAGGTACCGGTCAAATGAGTAAGCGTTATGGCTTTATCTATGTGGATAGAGATGATGAAGGCAACGGTACTTTAAAGAGAATGCCCAAGGATTCATTCTATTGGTACAAGAAAGTTATTGAATCTGATGGAAAAGATTTAGATTAATTTGAATTAAAAAATACTGTTCAGGTTGCTTACCTAATTGAACAGTATTTTTTTATCGAAATTACAATGATTGCTTAGAGTAACTATGCTATGATGATTTAGATTGATTTTTATTTGTGAGGAAGAAGCTGGATGGATAAGCAAGTTACTAGAAGCAGACTGTGGACAGTTTTGGCAGCTTTAGCAGCTGTGATGTGGGGAATATCAGGTTTATTTGCGGAGTCTTTATTTAAGATCAGTTCTAAAATTACACCTATTTGGCTGACACAAGTAAGACTAATTATTTCTGGGATTGTCTTATTAATCATTGCGACAATTTTACATCAAAAGCCGATTTTAGTTTTAAAAAACAAGAAAAATACGTTGCACATTATTGCTTATGGTGTATTTGGTTTATTACCAGTACAGGTTTTTTACTTTATTGTCATTGAAATGGCGAATGCTTCGATTGCGACTATCTTACAATTTATTGGACCGTTTTTTGTTCTTGCTTATCTTGCTTTAACTCATCAGCAAGTTTTAAGAAAGTTAGATGTTTTAGCAGCAATTATGGCTTTTATTGGTGTATTTTTGCTGTCAACTCATGGAAATTTGAATCATTTAGCAATCACGCCAGTGGCATTATTTTTCGGCTTATTATCTGCTCTAGGTGAAGCAAGCTATACTTTGATTCCAGTTAAAATTGTTAAAAGAATATCAAGTTTAGTTTTGACTGGCTGGGGGATGATTTTTGCTGGACTTGGTTTGGTGATTTTTCATCCTAGCTTTCCCGCTGTTCCAAACACCCCAAAAGTTTGGCTCCGGGTAGGAGCAATTATTATTCTGGGAACAATAGTGCCTTTTCAGATTATGGCGAATGCATTACGTTATGTTAAGCCGTCAACGGTTAGTTTGCTTGATGCGTTTGAGCCCTTATCAGCTACAGTTGGTTCAGTTTTAATCTTTGGTTTGGTGATGTCAGGGATGGATTGGCTAGGAACATTTTTAGTAATTGGGGCAGTTTTAGCTTTGAATTTCACACCTAAGAGAAAAATTAAAAAAACTTCTGAAAAGAGAATATAAAGAAAAGCTGGCAATATCTTCGCTTGAAATGGCGTTGGTATTACCAGCTTTTTTTGCTTGAAATTTTAGAATTCATTTAAGATCATTTCTTGTTCAATGAACTTGTCAAAATGCGGGAGTAAGAAACTGACATAGCCATAACCATCAGGTTTGATTACTTGATCATCTATTAATTTTCTCCGATAAACAGCTAAATAATTAGCACCTTTATTCATTATTTTCCCGATTTCTTGGCTTTTGACTTTTTGTTTTCCAACTTTTCCCATTGCTTGCACGAACTCCTTTTGAAAGATCATTGTAAACCTTAAAGTAAACATTGCGATTTAAATCACTCAAATAAATGTCTAAGATTTCGTCTACTAAAGAAAGAGAAATAGTCTTTTTATTCTGTTCTGTAGCATATCTCCAGATATGATAACCCAAAAGTTGAAAGGCATATGCAAATCCTTGTGTTTGCTTGGTCATATATAAAATAGTTTTATCATCAATATTGAAGTTGGCATTTTGAAAAATATGCTGTAGCTAAGTTTAATAGTTTCTAAGTTCAATGGATTGAGGACAATCCGATTAGCTCGCAGAAGAAAAGTTAAGACATCGTCATTTTGAATTTCAGAAACATTTTCTGGAAGACCAGCCATTAATAAAGAAACCTTAAGATTTTTTCTAATCATGATCTGATAACAATTGGCAAATTTCTTTAGTAAAGGAGTTAAATGAACCTCATCAATATTAATTAGCACATTTTTGCCTTTTCTTGTTAATTTCTCAAGACTAGTTTGCAAAATTTGTTGAAAATTGGCATCGATGTTTTGAGCTAAGGAAGCATTAATATCAATGCCGAGAAAGTTCATTTTTATATCTAAATTTTTAATTAGTTTTAATTTTAATAAATGTTCTTGAAGTTGATTAGTTAGAGAAATGAGTAAATCATTATCAAAGACTAAGTCAATAATGATCCAGTCTTTATTTTCTTTAAGTTTAGAAGAAATTTCAGACATAAGGGTGGTTTTTCCAGACCCTCTTTGACCATAAATGAGTGAAGTTTGAAATGGAGAATTTTCTCTATTTAATTCGTCGATTATTCTTTGAGATAAATTATCGCGTTTTAGAAAGATACTTGGCATTTTGCCAAAACTAGGATTGAAAGGATTATTATTCATGTGTATCATCTTTCTTTTTTTATAACTCTTTATAACTTTTGGCGATTTTTATAACTATCAGATTACACCTTAAAGAAAACAAGTGTATTAATACTAGATTTTTAATAAAACACAAATTTAGCCAAAAAATATTTTAATTTTGTATTGTTTTTTTCATTTTAATATCATATAATAAAAATCGAGAAATTTAAGTCATCTCACAAAGGAGGAGAACAAATTGAAAAAAGTTAAGTGGTTAGGAGCAATTACAGTATTGTCCGGTGCGGCATTAACTTTAACTGCTTGTGGGAACAATAACAACAATAATAACGCTAGCGACAAGAAAGTTAGCTTTAAAGAAGCTGTTCCTAAGAAACAAGTTAAAAAGGGTGGAACGTTAAAGTATTCAATTGAAAGTGACTCACCTTTCACAGGTATTTTCTTACCAGAATTATCTGATACTGCTACTGATGGTGAGATTCAAGCACCAGGAGTAGAAGGACTCTTCGATGTTAATGATAGCTATAAGATTAATAGTAAGGGTCCAGCTACCTTTAAGTTAGATAAGAATGCCAAGACAATCACTATTGAAGTGAAAAAGGGTGTTAAGTGGTCAGATGGTAAGCAAGTAACTGCTAAGGACCTTGAATATGCCTATGAGATCGTTGGTAATCCTAAGACTAAGACTTCAAGATATACAGATTCTTTAGCTAACCTTGTTGGGTTAGAAGAATACCACAAGGGAAAGAGCGACAAGATTTCTGGTATCGAAATGCCAAATGGCGAAGATGGCAGAAAAGTCGTTCTTCACTTTAAAGAAATGAAACCAGGTATGCTTCAATCTGGTAATGGTTACTTCCTTGAAACTGCAGAACCGTACCATTACTTGAAAGATGTGCCATTTGATAAGCTTTTATCTGATGATAAAGTTCGTAAGCAACCATTATTCTTTGGTCCTTACAAGGTTCAAAAGGTTGTTCGTGGTCAATCAGTTACTTATGTACCAAATGAACACTACTGGCGTGGTAAGCCAAACTTAGACAAGGTTACTATGGAAGTAATCGGAACTAACTCTGTTTCTCAAGCTATTAAGAGTCACAAGTTTGATATTACTGGTGTGCTTAACTCTCAATGGAACAACGTTAAGGATACTAAGGGCGTTAACTTCGTTGGTAAGATTCCTCTATCTTACAACTACTTAGGCTTTAAGGTAGGTAAGTTTGACAAGAAGACTGGCAAGAACGTTGAAGATAAGAATGCTAAGATGAACAATGTTTCATTACGTAAGGCGATGGCTTATGCAATGAACATTGACGCTGTTAGCAAGCGCTACGGTAATGGCTTGACTTTCCGTATTAACACCTTAATCCCAGCACAATTTGGCGACTTCTCTGACAAGAGTATCAAGGGCTATCCATATGACCTGAAGAAGGCTAATGAATTGTTAGACAAGGCTGGATACAAGAAGCGTAAGGGTGAAAAATACCGTCGCCAACCAAATGGCAAGAAGTTAACTATTAACGTTGCCGTTCGTAATACACAACCAAACGCTGAAAAGATCTGGACTAACTACCTCCAACAATGGCAAAAGATTGGCTTAGATGCTAAATTTGTTGGTGGTCGTCCAATGGAATTCAACTCTTGGGTACAAGATGTTCAAGCAGATAGTCCTAAGATTGATGTATTTGAAGGTGGTTGGAGCCTATCATCTGAACCATCACCAATGGACCTTTACAGTGAAGGTGCTCCATACAACATGGCTCGTTTTGTTTCTCCAACTCAATCTAAGCTTCTTACTAACATTGATTCAACTAAGGCCTTTAACCACAAGTACCGTGTACAAGCATTTGATAAGTGGCAACAATGGATGTATGACAATGCCTATGTTGTACCTACCACAAACAGTTGGTCAGTAACTGCAGTTAACAACAAGGTAACTGGCTGGTCACTTAAGCCATCAGCAAGCAATAGTAGATGGTACGATGTTGGCTTTAGCAAGTAATTTTTGATTTAAAACAATAGGAAGGAGAAAAATATGAAAAAATTATTATTATCAGTTGTAGTTTTGTTAACATTAGGCTCAGCACTGGCATTGTCTACTTCGAGTAAACTAAACTTAGCTGTTTTTGGTGGATCTAATCTTAACCGAATCGAAGTAGGCCCTGGTAGTGGTCGTTGGCCTGCCCCAGGACACACTTACTGGGGATAATTTTTAATTTATTCCATACATATAATCCTCATACATTAACACAAATTCTTAAATAATATTTCCTTAAATTAAATTTTCATAGTTATATTCCTACAGAAGGCTCTACTTTTATAAAGCAGAGTCTTCTTTTTGTATAGGCAACGATAGAATGGCTATTTTTTATAATAATTGTTGTAAGATAGTAGTTGATAAAAAGTAAGGAGGAACTGACTTTGACTGCAAAGTTACCAACTCAGATTGAAGTGCGTGGGGGACGTGTTCATAATCTGAAAAATATTGATGTTAATATCCCACTTCATAAATTTGTTGCAATCTCTGGTTTGTCAGGCTCAGGAAAATCTTCTTTAGCCATGGGTATCTTATATGAAGAAGGCTCAAGAAGATATTTAGATGCTTTGTCTACTTATATGCGCAGGCGAATCAAGCAGGGAAATCAGGCGAGCGTTACTAGCGTCAAGCATATTCCTTCAGCTTTAGCCTTAAGGCAGCGTCCAACTATTCCATCTGAACGCGCAACGGTTGGAACAATGAGCGAAACTTTTAATATTTTGCGGTTGATCTTTTCTAGATTAGGCTCGCCTGTTTGTCCTAATGGTCACCGTTTAAAGCCAAGTCTAGAAATTGCAGAAGCAATGGCAAAGTCAGGTGAAGAAATGGGTCAACTTACTTGTCCAGTTTGCGGTGTTAAGTTTTATGTGCCAAGTGCTGAGCAATTTGCCTTTAATTCTGATGGAGCTTGTGAAGAATGTGGCGGGACAGGAAAAGTACGTCAATTGGATGATAGTAAGTTGATTGCTGATCCTAGTCTTTCTATTAAAGATGGAGCAGTTGCTTCGTGGTCGCTACCTGGTAGAAACTTTATGCCCAATGTAGCAGAACATGCGGGGGTTAGGATTGACATTCCCTATAAGGATTTAACTGATAAAGAAAAAGATTTTGTTCTTAATGGTCCTGAAAAGAAGTATAAAATGGACTTTTTATCAGGAACGGGGAGAGTTTTTCATGATTTTAATGCCCTTTATGAAAATGCTCACCAAGCCGTTTTACGTTCTGCCAAAACTAGTAAGAGCGAACGTGCGCAAAAGCGGATTTCAGAATTTTTCTCATATCAGACTTGTCCTGTGTGTCATGGTTCAAGATTAAAGCCAGGATTATTGAAGCAATTAGTAGGTAGTTTAAATATTAACGAAGTAGCTGAAATGCCGTTAGGTGATTTGATTGCTTGGAAAGATCAAGTGCTTAAGAGTTTACCAGCTGAGATGCATAAAATGGCCAGCGCCTTATTCACAGAGTTTGTGGAGAACTTGCAACCACTACTTGATTTAGGCTTAGATTATTTAACAATGGCTCGAAATGGTAACACCTTATCCACAGGTGAATTACAGCGAATTCAGTTAGCACGCACGTTGAGAACAGAAACAACTGGCGTCTTATATGTCTTAGATGAACCTTCAATTGGGCTACATCCTGCTAATGTTGATGGCTTAATTAAGGTCTTGCATAAATTAGTAGCACAAGGAAATTCACTAGTAGTTGTGGATCACAATGTGGATATTATTAAAGCAGCTGATGAAATAATTGAGATTGGACCAGGATCAGGTGAACAAGGCGGTGAAATTCTGGATCAAGGTAGCGTTGATCAAATAAAAAAAGACAAGCACTCTTTAATTAGACCTTATCTTGATGGAACTGCTGAATTAATGGGGAGAAAGCGAGCAGAAAAAGTTAACTCTGTAAAAATTTCATTTAATGTGGATCATTATTTTAATCTGCAAGATGTTCATGCGAATATTCCTGTTAATCAATTAACTGCTGTGACTGGATTTTCTGGAGCAGGTAAGACAAGTTTAATTCTAGATAGTTTAGTTCCAGCAATTCAAGCACAAGCAAAAGGTGAAAATTTACCTAAACAAGTTAAGAACTTTGAATCGCCAATTAATCAAGTAGTTAGCGTTGATGCTTCACCAATTGGTAAAAGTACCAGGTCAACTGTTGCTACATATACTTCAATTATGGATAATTTACGTAAATTATTTGCTCGGCAGCCTCTTGCAAAAAACAAGCATTATACGCCAACTTACTTTTCTTATAATAATAAACAGGGAGCTTGTCCAACTTGTGGTGGAACTGGAATTGTAACTTTAGATATTCAATTTTTACCTGATATGCAGCAGATTTGTCCGACCTGTGAGGGTAATCGCTATAATCCAGAAGTTCAAAAAGTAAAGTGGAACGGCTACTCAATTGTTGATATTTTAAATTTAGATATTAATGAAGCAATTCCTGTTTTTAAGAAAGAACCTAAAATTGAGCGTGACTTACTTTTATTAAAAGAAGTGGGACTAGATTATCTTCATTTAGGTGAAAGTACACCAACTTTATCTGGTGGAGAGGCACAGCGTTTGAAGTTAGTGACACATTTAAGTCATAAACAGGACGATACTTTATTTGTATTTGATGAGCCTACAATTGGATTACATCCGCTTGATGTGAAAGTTTTAGTTCAAGTAATGCAGAAATTGCTAGATCAAGGGGCAACTATTATTATGATTACGCACGATCTAAATATGATAGTTAATGCAGATAATATTCTTGATTTAGGTCCACGTGGCGGAAAAAATGGTGGAAAAGTCGTTGCTGCAGGACAAACACAAGATTTGATTAACCATCCCGTGAGTTTAACAACAGAATACCTTGCTAATTATTGGCGGCAGTTTAAAAAATAGAGCCTTAGGTTAAGCAAGAAGAAAAGCGAATGTTTTATAATTTATATGAAGAGAAAAAGTAGAAAGTGCGGAAGATCATGAAAGAAAAAGAACAAAGTACAGTTGTGGGACAGCTGTTGATCTTAAATATATTTGCAATCCTTGCAGGTTACTATTTTATTACTACCATTGATGAATTTGTTAAACAACGTGAATGGTGGTATGACTTACTAGTTTTACTAATCGTAATTTGTGAAGTTGTCTATAACTGGATTCAGTTGATGAAGGTTAAGGGTAAAATTAAAAAGATGTCTTTGACTTTATCGATAATAACTTTAAGTGCATTTTTAAGTGGAACATACTTTAGCGAAATTTGGAATAAGATTCAAAAAGGCAGTGGTTATCGGAATACGATGATTTTAGTCATCTTTTGGGTGTGCTTGTTGATAATTTGGAATATAGTCTTGTGGAAGAGATATAAAAAGAATAATTAAGGTAGAAAACATAATTGTCTAGTTGATAATTATGTTTTTTATTTTGGGATGGTTTAAGAATGAAGATAACTTTTGATAGTAAATGTTTTTTATAGTAACTAAAAATAAGTCAAGACTAATACTAAACAAACTTAGGTGTTAAAATGTAAGTGTGTTATTTATTACAGCTAGTATTTATTAGGAGATAGTAATCGATGAACAATAGAAAATATATAAAAAATAGTGCTAACGCAAGACAACGTTTTAGCATTCGTAAACTTACCATCGGTACAGCTTCTGTTTTATTGGGAACAGTTTTTTATTTAGGAACAAGTGAAACGACAGCTCAAGCTGCAAGCGCTGATAGTGCAGAGAAAGAAGTGCAGACTGTAGCTACTTCCCCAATTGTAAAAAATGAGGCTACAACAGTTAAAAGTTCAGCAGATACAAATGCTAAAACTCAGATAGTTCACCAAAAAACTGCTGAATTAGCAAAGACAGATGTAGAAAATAAAACAGATAAATCTACTGTTCAAGCTACGGAGGCTAATGTAGATAAAAAAGACGATAAACCAGTAGCAACTAAGGATGTAAATTCTGCTGAAAAGGTACGGCAAAATACTCAAACTTTAGATACCTTAAAAGCAGTTCCAACTAACACGGCTGAACTTAATGAAAGTAAGGCAGAAAATACGTATACTGACTTTACTGTAGACAAGGATAAAATTGATACTGAAGATTCAGTAACATTCAATTTTAGTACTAATGAAGCAAAAGCTGGGGACGTTTATAAGATTGTTATCCCCGAAACAACCACGGATGGATTTGACGGCACGACTAAAGATGGTGAGTCTACTGATAAAAATCCTGCTACTATAGATTCAGTAGATTTTGGTCAATTTGATAGTAGCTACGGAACAGCAACTAAAACTTATGATGCAGATAAAAAACAATGGGTAATTACTGATACATTTACGCATGATAATACTAGTAGTCAGCCAATTATTTTAACTACTTCAAATCATTTTAGAGATGACAAACTTCATTCAACTGGTACGTTCACACGCCAAGCATTTTTATATAAGAATGATCATCTATTAAAGACCGTCGAATTTAAACAGACTGTAACAGATTCCGTTTATTTATATTGGGAACAGGGAGGAGATTCTAAAAATTCCCTTTATACGACAAAAGGAAATAAGGTAAATGTAGATTCTAATGAAAATTATCCTTTATTAGCTAATACAGACTATGAATGGCATTTAAATATAAGTAACTTTAACGAAAATTTCAATTATGGTACGACTTTAGAAATTCCAATGCCAGAAAATTTTGTTTTAAATACTGATGCTACAAATAAAGCTAATAATTCAGATCTATCTGCATATAATGCTAGCTTTAGTCAAGATGGTACAGTAGTAAAACTTACGTTACCACAATTAAGTGAAGCTCAACTAAGCAGGGCATCAAATATTTATAGTGCAGTTAAAATTATTGGTCAGTTTAAAATGGATGTTCCAAGAGGAAATACGCAATTATCCAATTCGAATCAACCAACAATAACTCAGCAGACTAATGCTGTAGGGGATAAGTCTAGTAGTTCCATAAATCCGGTTACAGTAACTATTTTAGGAAAAGATCACGGATTAGATAGTTTGCCAATTGGAGATATATTTACTGCAACTATTGACCCGGATAGATATGAGTTTAAGAGCGATGGCAGTATTGATGACAGTAAGCCAGTTACTCCAATGGAAGATACACGTAACCATAATTTAAATAGTTCTATTTCTGCAAGAAACACAACGGCCTATAATTTAAAAAACGTAGTAATGACTGTTAATATTCCAGATGGAATGAATATAAGTGGTTTATCAGTTCCTTCAAACACTAATGGATTTAAATATACTTTTACACTCGCTGATGGAACAACTGAAACGGGTTCAGTTGATGTCAACAATCAATCTACAATTTTAAAAGATAATGCGGGCAAGTTGATTAAGAAAGTTGTTCTGACTTTTGACGAACTTAATGCTTTTGAATCTACTCCTAATTTTGGCCTAAATGGTGTATTGGCTAAAACTTATGCAGATGGCAGTGAGGTTAAAGTAGGTAATAATTTACATACTGACTTGTATGTGACTGCTGATGGTATTAATAATTCAAGTGCCCCAGCTCTCTTTACTCAAAATCAAATTATTGTTGAAAAAATTCCAGTTAGGCCCGAGGTTCACTATAATACCATCACGGCTTCTGGAAGACAGGATAATAAAGTTCCTGGAGCATCAGAAGCTGGTCGTATTTCTTCTTATATTTCTGACTTATTAAACAAGCCTGAAAAATTGACTTATTATGCTGTGTTACCAATTAATACAGTTTTATCAAGCATTAATAAAACTGCATTACCTAGAGATGTAAAGATAACTAGCTTTAAAGTAAATGGTCGTACAGTTGTTAAAATTTCTGGTGAATTTACTGCAACTAATCAAAATTGGGAGCTAGTCTTAAATAATTCAAACTTAATTACGCACCTTAACTTATCAAGTGATTTGCAAGTTTACTTAGCATTACCAGAAGGCAAAAAGTTAAGTAATACTTCTTATCGTGTTACTGATCAATCTTTACTACCATTTGTTGAAAATTCTGAAAATGCTTATCGCTTAACCACAAGTAACTGGGATGTTATTGCAGCAACAGGAACTTACTCTAAGAGTCTGGCTCAAGGTAACCAAGATATTGATTTATTATTTAAAGGACAATCAGATGATAAAGGTTCATGGAATATGACCTTTTCTAATGTGTTGGTTAACTCAGAAGACAAAGATACTTACAATGCTGTAGTGGTTTCACATGTACCTGGAACTGATGATGGCAAGTCTCAATTTGATTTTAAGCTAAAGGATGCAAATTCAGTTCAAGTAGTAAATACCGCCACGGGAGATATTATTGAGTCAGGTATAGAAAAATATTATTCTACTGAAAATATTAATTTGAATAGTATTAAGTGGGATGATCCTAGCTTGAAGTCACATTTTGTAACAGCTGATAAAGTAACTGATTGGGCAAAGATTAAGACAGTACTAACAACGATTTCTGTTGTTCCTGCTAATAGTACTTATGGCGTTACTCTAAATGGTTATGATCCAACTTTTGAAAAAGATCTGAATAAGACTGCTTATGGATCTTCTGTTGCCTGGACGGATTTACTTAAACCAATTGTTATTAACGCAGGAGATAAAAATTCAGCTTCTATAACTATTTCTGGGCAATCAACAATTAACTTTAAACTTCATTTTAATGATGGTAGTCAAGCAGATATTTTAGTGCCAGATATAAATCATACTTATAAAGATGGCGTTGATACTGTCAATAAGTCTGACTTTATTAAGGCAACTAAAAATAGTGACTATGATAATGCTGTTAACAATAAGGATTATTCCCTAATTCCTAAAGCTGTACTTGACGCCATTCCTAATGGTTATGTATTAGATGTTGAATCTGGCGCTAAGATTGAAAACTCTGATACTAAATATCCTAATGGAATGAAAAATGGAACTGCTGAATTTGGTAAGACATCAATGTATTACTTTGATGGCGATACCGTCGTTTATAACTTGATTAAAGCTAATAGTTTTACTAAAAAAAAAATTGTCGTAAATTGCAATAATAAATTGAACACTTTTGGTTAAGCTGCTTGATAGATTCGATCTAATTCTCTTTCAAAGATTTCATCTGGTGTATGATAAGCTAAGATCTTTCTTGGCAATGAGTTGCACCAGGTTTCAATGTCAATGATATTTTGTAAAGAATAGTTAGCTATTGCTTCTCCTTTAGGAATGAATCTGCGAATAAGACCATTGTGTCTTTCAACTGTTCCCTTATCACAAGAAGTGTAAGGATGGGCATAGTAAACCAGTGTATTGGAGGCTTCTTCTAGGTTGGAAAGATCCGCAAATTCTGAACCATTATCAGTGGTAATAGTTTTAAAAATATCATTCCAGTGTTCACTGTATTGTCTTTGGAGTTCTTTAAAGGCCTGCATGACACTGATAGAAGTCTTGTCGGGAATACGAATAATTAAGAATTCACGACTCATGCGCTCAGATAAGGTTAACAGCACTTCATCATCTTTAGTCTTATGTCCAAGGACCAAATCGCATTCCCAATGACCGAATTCATTACGTTCACTAATTTCTTTTGGACGTTCTTCAATACTTCTGCCAAGCTTTTTCTTGTTTTTGCGAACACGATGAAGCTTGGTATTGCGTTTAAGCTTCTCAGGCAAGTCGTAATTATAAATGCCTAATAAGCCCTTATCAACGTAATTATAAAGAGTTTTGGTGCAGACAACATCGCTGCTAGAGAATTCGCCAGCAACAGTGGCACGATTACTGCAAACATCAAGCGACCAACCGTCTTTAAAGAAATGTTTGTGGACATAGTGAATAAATTGATTTTTTTTGAGAAAGTCTGATTTACGCCCACAATTTTTACGATGAGCTTGATATACATCATGTCCTTGAGTAGCCTTGTATCTTTTGACTTTACCATGATACAGTTTTACAGTGCCACGTTTAACCTCATAACTGATAGTAGAAGGAGAACAGTTGAGTTCACGAGCAATTGCACGCAAAGAGCAGCCATCTTTCAAACGCAATTGAATAATAACTCGCTCTTCAAATGATAAATGCTTTCCTTTAACGTGCCGATTCATGGTAGAATGTAAAGAGTCCATTTTGACCTCCAATAGAAAGTTTTTGTGGTTATTAACATTCTATCAAACAGGTCCGAATGGACTTTTTATTTTTCTAAAGTGTTCAATTTGATTTTACAATCAACGAAAAAATAATTGTTAAAAGAAATGTTAAATTTGAAAATATTGATAAACCTGGTGTAGCTTTAAAACCAGATTACAATAAAAAACTAGATCCTATAGAAGTCTCTGGATTATATAATCCTTTAACTGGCAGAATAATTAGTATTGCCGATTTTTCAAGTAAGACATCGAGCTTAGATTTAAAAGAATATAGTTTCCCAGATGAAATTAATGGGCTAATTTATCAGTCTGCCAACGCTACTGTTAGTTATAATCAAAATCAAGAACACGTTATACCTAAAGTTTCTGGAAGTTTAATAGGCTCATATGTACGTGTTAGAGGAATAGGTACAGGTAAATTTGATACTAAAGGAAAAGCATATAATATTAATGATCCATATAATATTAAAGAATTAAGTGCTGCAAAAGTAGATGATAATACAATTGAATTCGATCAAAATATTTTGATTCAGTATGGAAGTAACCATGCTAACTTAGTATTGATTGGACAAGCGCTTGGAAAAACAAATCAGCTATTAGATTCTTCTATTGGAAATGATAAAGACAAAATCACTTTCAAATATACTGATAAACAACTACAGCGTGATGGCTATACTTATAAGATTTATTACGCTGAAGATGGTAGTAGTTTGGCTTCTTTAGCAGCCAGTGCAATTGGTTCGGTAATAAATGGTGAGGATGCAGTTCATGCTATTAATCAATCTTGGCTAATAAATTATGCGACACAAAATAGCTTTCCTGCTTATGATAGTTTAGCAGATGCCTTGAAGGCTAATAACCAATATGATTCAAGTGCTGATGGTAATGTCGTATCAGATTATACTCAGAATTTCTTTGTGGTTTATACGCCCGTGCAACAAGAAAAACAAAACTTTTATATAATTAGTGACAATGATCCATATAGAAGAGATCCGATAACTAAGCAATTTGCATTGCCTGAAACTACTCAAGATGCAGATAAATCTGGAACAGATTACTTTAAGATACAGGGAAATAAGGGGAGTGAAGTGATCCCGTATAATGAATCTGGTGGAGCAAGGTATAACTCCTTATATAATCAGGGGTCTGCAACTAATTATAGTCAAGGACAGTATGATTATGATGCAAATGGTAATCTGATCAAACATAATCCAGGTATACCTTCAGATGATTCTAATCCGTATTTAAGTGGACTAATGGTTTATCAACGGACAGGTTACTATATTGATGAAGCAATATATGAATATAAAGATTCTCAAGGTAAAAAACATCAAATTAAGTTTAATGTAGAATTAACCAAAAATTTTGATCTAAGCCAAGCTGTTAATGTGTCATATTCTAGTGATAATGGCTTATTACCTATCTTGAACTATTTAACAAGTGGTCCATCAAATAGTGGTAAAAAGTGCTACTTGATGCCAGAAAGTTATACTTCAGATACAACTCCTTATAAAATTAAAATTTCTGGTAGTGAAGATTGGAAAGTAAAAGACGATGAATCAGGAGTCAGCTATGTAGATATACCCGCGGATGAAATATGGACCTTTGATAATACTGACTACGATTCTAGTAAAATGCAAGATCCTAGTCCTCAAATTCTACACTTACATTATGCTCCGACTCCGTTGTCAGAAGATGGTAGTGTAGCTAAGGTACAAATTCACTACGTAGATGTTACGGGAGTAGATCATTTAAATCCGGAAAATCAAGGAATTACTTATAAGCTAAATCCAGCAACAAGTAAGTATGGAGCTTATATGGGGAATGAACTGGAATTAGATAACCAGGGCAATCCTCCATCAATATTTAATATTGCTAATGTTGATCAAAGCTATGATAATACCAATAAAGATAATGAAATTGTTTCAAAATTGGCTAAAGAAGGATATGTTGTTGTTCAACGTGATAAACAAACCCGTGGTAAGCAACAATTTAATATCTTTGATAGCGATCAAGGAAATGGATCATATGATAGTAATGATGCCGGAATGAGATATAGCGGCTATTTATGGGCAACTTTAAACTACTATGTTTTCCTCAAAAAGCAGGCGCAATATCCAGCAAATTATCAGGTTCTCTTAGAAAATGATAATGGCACGGTTGAAAAAGAATTAGTTGGCTTAACTGAATTAGGAATAGGTGGCCAGGATGAAGATATTGCCACTAGTTTTGCAGATCCAACTGGACATAGTTTAGAAACACTTGAACAAAAGTATCAAAGTATTATTGATACTTTGAAGAAAAATCCTAAGTATAAAAACTATGATTTTGTTCTAGAACCAACAGATAATAAAAAATTAAAAGTAACAGATAAAATTAACGGTAACTTTAGTGATACTGAATCTAAGTTATTTACTATTTATGCTACCTATAAGAAAGGTAAAGTAACTGTTCACTACATTGACGTAAATGGTTCTGCTAAGACTAAAGATTTCAATCCAAGCGATGGTACAGAGATTTCTGATACTGCCCAGAATTTAACCGATAAAAATTATGGTGATAGTTACAGTAACGAGCTTTGGGATTATGCACAGAATAATTATATTTTGGCAGCAGATGTTCCTAATGCAGCAACAAGTGGTATAATTTCTGCACCAAATAAGGATGTTTATGTATATTTAAAACATGCTACGACCACTACTGTTCAAAACGCTACTCTACATGAAAATATTAAGTATCAATATAAAGATGGTTCTAAAGTTGCAAATGATTATGACCGTACAATTAAATATTCACGTACAAAAACTCATGATTTAGTGACAAATAATGATAGTGAGTGGAGTGCATGGAAACCAGTCATTAATCAAAAAGATACTAATTTTGAAACTGTGACTTCACCATTAATTAATGGGTATACTGCTGACAAGAAAGAAATTACTGCTCCAGTTCCAGTTGATAGTGATTTTGAAAATGAAAAGACTCATAATTATAACTATGTTGTGACCTACAGTCTTGACAATCAAAAGATCATAGTCAACTATATTGACGATACGACAGGTAAGACTTTATCTACTAAAGAGCTTAATGGTAAATCCGATGAAAAATCAGACTATACGACTAAAGATTCAATTGCTAATTATGAAAAGCAACATTATGATTTAGTTTCTGACGATACAAATGGAAATGAATTGCTCTTTGATCACGATGACGACGTGGACCAGGTTTACAACGTTCATTTGACTCATCATATGACGCCAATTAATGATACGAAGACGATTAACGAAACTATTCATTATATTTATGAAGATGGCAAAACTGTAAGTCCTGATGTAGTTGGTACACCCGTAGTCTTCACCCATGATGGAGAACGTGATGAAGTAACTAATAAGGAACACTGGAACGATTGGAAATCTGAAAAAGATAGCTTTGATGCAGTAAAATCACCAGAAGTAGCTGGATATACACCTGATATTGATACTGTTCCTGAAATAAAGGTAGAACCAACTGACTCTGATATTGATAGAACAGTAACGTACAAAGCTGATGAACAAAAAGCTAAATTGAGATTTTACGATGATACTGATCATAAATTTATCGAGTTAGCACCTGATATTAATACAACTGGCCAGAGCAATGGAAATATTAGTTTCAATGTTCCTTATGACTTTTCAAATTACAGTTTCATCGAAGTTGATAGTAGTAATGATCCAGCGGATAAATCTAACAAATTAAATGGAGATACTTTAGATAAAGTAAACTATGGTAATTTTGATAAGGATAAAAATACTGATCAAATTTTTATAGCTCACTTTACTCACAAGACCGCACCAGTTAAGGATACGAAGACAGTAACTGAAACAGTTCATTATGTTTATGAAGATGGTACAAAAGCTCATGACGATGTACAAAAAGAAGTAACATTCACTAAGACAGGAACTAAGGATTTAGTAACAGGTGAAGAAAAGAGCAATTGGAGTAAATCAAAAGAATTTGAAGAAGTAGTTTCTCCAGAAATTGCAGGTTATACACCAGATCAAGAAAAGATCGATTCTGTCACAGTTTCACATGATTCAAAAGATATTGTTAGGATAGTGACTTATAAGGCAAATCCGCAAAAGATCACAGTAAACTATGTCGATGATACAACAGGTAAGACTTTAGCTACCAAGGAGCTTAATGGTAAATCTGATGAAAAGTCAGGCTATACAACTGGTGATTCAATTGCTAATTATGAAAAGCAACATTATGATTTAGTTTCTGATGAAACAAATGGAAGTGAATTGATCTTTGATCACGATGATAAGGTAGACCAAGTTTACAATGTACACTTGATCCATCATCTGTCTTCGATTAGTGATACAAAGACGATTAATGAAACGATTCATTACGTTTATGAAGATGGCAAGACTGCAAGACCTGATGTAATTGGTACTCCAGTAGTTTTCACTCGTGATGGAGAACGTGATGAAGTAACTAATGAAGATATGTGGAACGATTGGACGACTAAAAAGGATAGTTTTGATAAGGTTCAATCTCCAGAAATAGTGGGATATATACCTAATGTTGATGCTGTTCCTGAAATAAAGGTAAAACCAACTGACTCTGATATTGATAGAACAGTAACGTACAAAGCTGATGAACAAAAAGCTAAATTGAGATTCTACGATGATACTGATCATAAATTTATTGAATTAGCGCCAGATATTAATACTCTAGGTAAGAGCAATGAAAATATCAGTTTCAATGTTCCATATAATTTATCAAACTATAGTTTTATTGAGGTTGATAGCAGCAATGATCCAGCAAATAAATCTGATAAGTTGAATGGTGATAGTTTAGATAATGTAAATTATGGCAGATTTGATACGGATAAGAATGCAGATCAAGTATTTATTGCTCACTTTACTCACAAGACTGTACCAGTTAAGGATACAAAGGCAGTAACTGAAATAGTTCACTATTTATATGAAGATGGCGCAAAAGCTCATGATGATGTTCAAAAGCAAGTAATATTCACTAAGACTGGGAGCAAAGACTTAGTAACTGGTAAAGAAAAGAGCAGTTGGAGCGGTCCACAGGTATTTAATGAAGTGTTCTCTCCAGAAATTCCAGGTTACACACCAGATCAAGGAAAGATTAATTCTATGGTTGTTTCAAAAGATTCGAAGGATATTGAACGTACAGTAATTTATAAAGCTAAACCTGTAGAACCGACAACACCGGACAAGCCAACACAACCAAGTAAGCCAACAAAGCCGGAAGAACCGACAACACCAGGTAAGCCAGTGCAACCGAGTGAACCAACGAAGCCGGAAGAACCGACAACACCGGGTAAGCCAGCACAACCGAGTGAACCAACGAAGCCGGAAGAACCGACAACACCAGGTAAGCCAGTGCAACCGAGTGAACCAACGAAGCCGGAAGAACCGACAACACCGGGTAAGCCAGCACAACCGAGTGAACCAACGAAGCCGGAAGAACCGACAACACCAGGTAAGCCAGCACAACCGAGTGAACCAACAAAGCCGAAAGAACAAACAATACCTAACAAGCCAAATCAATCGAATGAAACAGAATCACCTAAGACTTCTGAACAAATTGGCAAAATAAATGATTCTAATAACGCAGGTGCTTCAAACACTTCTACAAGCTTAACTCATACAACTTATGCAGTTGGAACTTCAAGAAATGTCACATCAGCTAAGCAAATTAATCGTGCTAGAACAACACTACCGCAAACTGGTAGTCAAAAGACAGATTTATCATTAGCAGGATTAGCATTAGCTTCTGTCGGAGCAATAATTGGACTAATTGGTGGTAAAGAAAGGAAGAGAAGAAAAAGATAAAAATTAAATAAATACGAAAAAAGATGCATTTTTACTGTTTGAAGCAGTAATATGCATCTTTTTTGTCCTATTTTTCAAAAATAATTATTCTACAACGTTTCTTTCAAATGGATCATCAGAAATACCCTTTTCTAAAATATCTCTTGACCATTGTTTAGCAGAAAATAGAGAATGGTCGCGATAATTCCCACAAGATTTAATAGTAGTGCCAGGAACATCCTCCCATTGAATATTATCGCGAATTTCTTCAAGTGCTTCCTTAAGAGCCTTAGCAACATCTGTAGTTGATGGGGTGCCCCAAACTAAGAGATGAAAGCCTGTTCGGCAACCAAATGGTGAACAATCAATGTAGCCGTCAATGCGATCACGTAACAATCCAGCTAGCAAGTGCTCGATAGTATGTAAACCTCCAGTAGGGATGGCATTTTCATTTGGTTGAACTAAGCGAAGATCAAAATTACTAATCTTGTCACCTTTTTTACCTTCTTCAACAGTAATTAGGCGAACATAAGGTGCCTTAACTTTAGTGTGATCTAATTCAAAACTTTCAACTTTACCCATAATAAATTTCCTCCTTATAAAATCTTTTTTATTTCCAAATTTTATTAGCAGTATCAACTATTAGTTTTATCTTTTTCCACTGGTCAGATTCAGTTAGAATATTGCCTTCTTCTGTTGAAGCAAAGCCGCATTGTGTACTGAGAGCTAAATTAGTTAAAGGAACTAGTTTGGCGGCCTCATTGACTCTTTGAATAATTGTATTAGGATCTTCTAGCTGTCCATTTTTTGATGTAATTAATCCCAAAACAATTGTGACGTCATCCCGGTTGTTCCAGATTGTTTTAATTGGAGCAAAATCTCCAGCACGGTCATTGTCGTATTCTAAGAAAAAGCGATCATAATTTAATTGCGCCAAATACTTAGCAATTGGTTCATATCCGCCTGAAAAAAGAAATGTAGATTTAAAATTACCACGACAGATATGTGTAGCAACAGTCAGATCATCTGGTAGATTTTCTAGTGACTTATTAATTACATACACCGAATCTTCCGCTAATTGAATATATTTTTCATGTTCCTTAGGATCATTTTTGGATTCGTTCAATTTACTGATTAAAAAAGCCCAAGTTGTGTCATCAATTTGAAGATAGCGACAACCTAAGTCGTAAAAGTGCTTGATTGTTTCATGGTACGCTTTAGCCAGATCATCAAGATAAGCTCGTTTATTATTATAAAAATTAGGCCAATTGTCTGATCGATTATCTCTAAAAAGCAGTGTAGGGGATGGGATAGTTTGTTTAGGAGTCACATTAGTATGCTCTTTAACAAACTCAAACGCTTTAAAGAATGGATGCTCGGGATTATAAGCTACTTTGCCAGCTAATTCTGCATTATCTGTTCTAGTTTTAGCGCCATGGAACTTGTAGCTTTCGTGATAATCATATTTTTTAACGCCAGTTAAACCCCATAAAAAATCAAGATGCCACCAACTGCGACGAAATTCGCCATCAGTTACAGCTTTTAAGCCTAAGTTTTCTTCTGTATGAATTAACTTCTCAATTTCTTGGTTTTCTACTTGAGTTAGTTCAGCTTGCGAAATATCTCCGTGATTAAATTTATCTCTAGCCTGTTTTAATTCTTCCGGTCTTAAAAAACTACCAACAATGTCGAAATGTGCTAATTCTGTCATAGTAATCTACCTCTTAATTTTAACTAATTTTTTCACTTAAATGTTTTTTGAGGATCCACTAACCAGAGGATCATATTTAAGTAGCACATTCGATTAAATACCCGTTCGTTAAAAATAATATTCTTATTTTTCATAATGATCCCTCCTTTGACAAAAAATAAATCGGCAAAAGAAAAAGCGTCCTTAGTATAGCTATTACACTACACTAGGGACGCTTAATACGTGTTACCACCCTATATTCAAACCAATTTCACAATCAGTTCCTTAATAAGTACTCCAAAATATGGAAGACTCAGACGTGATAACGTACGTCAATCGTAAATTGCTTACTTTAAATAGCTCGCATTTTAATTTAGCTCCAAGACCATCTTCTTCACTCTAGCAACATCGGCTTACACCTGTTCCGACTCTCTGTGAGATGCATTAAGTGCTTACTCATCTTTTCTAAGCTTTAATTAATTTTGTTGTCATAATACTACAATGACTAAATAATAATGTCAAGAATATTTATAAAAATTATTCAATTTCAGTATCTACATCATCTTTTTGATTATTAAAGATATTCCAATCTAATTCACCAGTACGCTTAGCAGTAATTACACCAGCGACCATCGAATCATTAACATTAAGAGCAGTTCTTGCCATGTCAACGATTGGGTCAATAGCAATTAAAACTCCAAGCACTGTAACTGGCAGGTTAAGTGCTCCAAGTACCATTAAAGTAGTAAATGTTGCACCGCCACCAACACCGGCAACGCCGAAACTTGAAATAACATCAATTACAACTAAGGTTAAGATAAATTGCCATGAGAAAATATTAACTCCAACAAGGGGAGCAGTAATTGCTGCAACCATCGATGGGTAAATACCTGCACATCCATTTTGACCAATAGTTAGACCAAAGCTAGCGGCAAAATCAGCAATTGTATCGCTAACACCCATTGATTCACGTTGAGTACGAACGTTAAGTGGCAAGCTACCACCACTAGTTCTAGAAGTGAAGGCAAAAACTAAAACTGGCCATGCCTTCTTGAAGTAAGTAATAGGATTAATTCCATTAATTAAAAGTAAAACAGCGTGAACAATGAACATAACTGCAATTGCAACATAAGCGGCAACGATGAAGACTAATAATTTACTCATTGTTGCAAAACTGTTAGTTGCAGTAGTTCTAGCAATTAAAGCAAAGATTCCATATGGAGTGAGTTCAAGTACAATTTTTACTATACGCATGATAACTGCGCGTAATGCCTGGATGCCACGTGCGAAAGTTGCAGCAACTTCGGCTTTTTCTTTCTTAACTTGTAAGAATGCAATTCCGACAAAGATAGAGAAAACTACAACTGCAATTGTACTAGTTGAACGCATTCCTGCAAAGTCGGCAAAAATATTTTGCGGGAAAAACGAAGTAATTTGTTGCGGTAAAGTTAGGCCTTTCAATTGTTCTTGATGGTCCTTAATTGCACTAAGAGCAGTTGAAGAAGCAGTCATTCCCTTAGCAAAGCCAGCTCCGCCTAAATTAAAAATTGCAACACTGCTAAAGCCCAGGAATGAAGCAACTGCAGTAGTTCCTAGCAAGATAGCTAAGACACTTGTAGCAATTTTTCGGATTTTAGTAGTCATTTTTAATTGCGTAAAGGCACCAACTAATGAAACAAAGATTAGTGGGATAACCAACATTTGTAATAAGGAGACATACCCATCTCCAACAATTGAAATCCAATCAATACTATTTTTTACAATCTCGTTTTTGGCACCAAACATTAATTGAATAGAAACTCCAAAGACGATTCCAACGACTAATGAGAGAAATACTAGCTTGGTAAATCCCCAATTCTTTTTATGTAAGTAAGCCATGCCAGCTAGAATAGCGACGGCTACTAAAACAATGAGAGTAGTTTGCAATTTATTCAACCCCGATTCTAAGCAAACCAAAAAGAGCCATTGGCCTAGTGCCAACAGCTCTTGAGAAAAATCATAGTTATAACTTTGAAAAGCTAGTTTCTAACTAGAGAAATTCCTGAAGTGAACTAATGACTGTACGCCAAATAATTGCCAAATTTTTTGACAATTACAACAACAAGAATTTGCTTGACGTACATTAAACATAATCATTAGCTTCTTTCTTACTTTTCACAAGTTATAATATCTTATAACTTACTTTTAGTCAACAATTAATCTTAAAAAAATAATATTCCATAAATATATATTATGCTAAAACAGTATATAAAATATTGTATATAGACATTGAAAGCTCTTTCTTTAGTAGGTATAATCAACTTGAGAGTAAATAAGTTTTATGAGGTGAAGTAAAATGGCAGAACCTAAATGGTTAAAAGATTTAAAAGAAGAAGATTATCTTAAAGAAGATTTTGATGCGACTGGTAAATCACGCTACACTGTTGAAGGTATAGACAAAAATGATCCAGAGTGGTTAGATAAGGCAGCTAAGAAAGTTAATGCAGCTGAAGGTGATGACTATGTAAAGCTGGATGCTGGTCTTCTTACGGTTAATCAAATTAATTGGATGCTCCGTCGTACGTTTGGCGAATTGACTTATGTTGATGATAATAACCAATTTTTATGGTATAACAAGCCAACTGATCCAAATAAAAAGATGCTTGCTGGTCGTACTCCAGACCAAGTTGGTGATACTATGGGAGCAGTTCACCCTCATATTCGTAATGTTATTCCTGAAGCTAAGAAAGTTATCTATGCTTTAAGAAATAAGGTAGATGGACACGATGAAGTTAAGATGCCAGTGCCAAATGGTAATCGTCATAAGTTGATTTTGCATGATTATAAGCGAATTGAAGACGAAGATGGTAACTATATGGGAACTTATGAATGGGTACAAGATATTTATCCATTTGTAAAATATTTCTGTGAAACTACTGGTCAAAAGCTGGTAGATGATCCTGACGCAACCACTGGCGCAACTTATAAGAAAGATGAAGTTGATACTGCAACTAGTGCGTCTAAGCACGAAGAACACGTAGAAGAAAAGAAAGAAGCAAAACCTGATACTAACTCTGGTGCTTCGGAATATTAATTGAATAATTTTTAGATTTTAAAAAGCCTACTTTTTTGAAGTAGGCTTTTTCTTTTGCTTGTATGTAGATAAGGAGTAACTGCTAAAGGGATGTCTATTAACTAATTAGTATGATGAAATATCACATCAATGGTAAATACCAATTGATAAAATTTGTATTGTTAAACAGTATTGATACGTAATGTTTTTAATTAAACTGATGGATGAAATATATTTCAGTATTTGACAAGAATTTTTGAACAAGTGAAATAGAATTCTTAAGTGTTGAAATCGCTTTCTTTAATAGACTGGGAGCGGTATAAATAATGTGTAAGCTAGCTGAGAGGAAAAACAAGGAAAAGTTTTTCGAGATATATCTTATAAAAGAGAATCACAAAAGGGAGTAGAAACTGTATGACTAAAGATAACCGTAAGTTTTCAGTTGTTATTGCTGGTGGTGGTAGTACATTTACACCAGGCTTTGTACTGAACTTATTACAGAATCAAGATAGATTTCCATTAAGAAAGTTAAAATTCTACGATAATGACGCAGAACGTCAAAAGAAAATTGGGGATGCAGTAGCAATTATTATGAAAGAAAGAGCTCCAGAAATTGAGTTCGAATATACTACTGATCCTAAGGAAGCATTTACTGATGTTGATTTCGTTATGGGTTCAATTCGTGTTGGTAAATACCACATGCGTAGTTTAGATGAGAAAATACCATTGAGATATGGAGTTAATGGACAAGAAACTACAGGACCCGGAGGAATGGCATACGGTCTTCGTTCTATTCCAGCAATTATTCAAATTATTGACTGGATGGAAGAATATTCACCTAATGCTTGGATGATTAATTATTCTAATACTATTGCCATTGTTGCTGAAGCATGTCGTCGACTTCGCCCACATTCAAAAGTTATTAATATTTGTGATATGCCAATTGATATCATGACAAGAATGGCACAAATTTGTGGCTTGAAAGATTATCATGACTTAGATTTCAACTATTACGGCTTAAACCACTTTGGTTGGTGGAAAGGTGTTTGGGACAAGAAGACTGGAAAAGATTTAATGCCAGAACTTAAGAAATACGTTTCAAAGAATGGTTACTGGGTAGGCGGTGATTTTGATAAGGATACTGAGCCTAGCTGGGAAGCAACTTTTAAGAAAGCAGCTGATTGCTATGCTTTGGAACCAAATACTTTACCAAACACTTACATGCAATATTATTACTATCCACAATATGAAGTTAAGCATGCAGATCCGCATCATACTCGTACTGATGAAATTCGTGAATATCGTCAAAAGATTGTATTTGGTGAGTGTGAACGAATCGTTAAAGAAGGTACTGCCGAAAATAATATGTGGGATCGTAACGCAACTCACTCAGAATATATTGTTGATATCTGTCATGCAATTGCTTATAACACCGGAGAAAAGTTCTTAGCAAATATTCCAAATAATGGTGCTATTTCAAATATGGATCCTGATTCAATCGTTGAAGTTCCTTGCTTGTTTACCTCACATGGCGTTGAACCAATGGCAACTGGTAAAGCTGGAATCTTCCAAAGAGGCTTGATGATGGAACAACAAACTTGTGAAAAACTAGTTGTTGATGCATACGAACAACACTCATATGAAAAGATGTGGGAAGCATTTGCACTTAATAAGACCGTTCCAGATGCACTTGTTGCTAAGAAGATACTTGACGATATGATTCCAGAAAACAAGCCTTACTGGCCAGAACTGAAATAGGAATTTAATAGATAAACGATTTATTAAAGGGGGGACTTGTTAATGCTGTGGTTTAATAGGTCCTTCTTTTTGTGAGGTGAATGAATTATGATGCAGAAACTACAAAGATTTGGGGCGGCAATGTTCGTACCTGTCTTGCTTTTCTCGTTTGCCGGTATTGTGGTAGCTTTAGGAAGCTTATTTAACAATGCGACAATTTTTGGATCATTAGCTAATCCTACGACTGGTTGGTATAAAGTTTGGGATACAATTTCCGCTGGTGGTTGGACTGTATTTAATCAAGAATGTCTATTATTTGTTGTTGGATTGCCAATTGGACTAGCAAATAAATCACGCGGACGTGCTGCAATGGAAGCTCTTATTACTTACTTGACTTTCAACTATTTTGTTGGAGCTATGCTAAGTCATTGGGGTGCTTTCTTTGGAGTACCAAACTTTAATAAGATTCAAATTACTGCTAATGCGACTAACGGTGGTTTAACTGAAATTGCCGGTATTAAGACACTAGATACTAATATTGTCTTCTCCCTAATTATTGCTGGTATTGTTGTTTATCTCCATAATCATTACTTTGATAAGAAATTACCAGAATGGCTAGGTACTTTTCAGGGGTCAACTTATGTTTACTTCTTAGGGTTCTTTGTAATGATCCCAGTTGCATTTTTAACTTGTTTAATTTGGCCTAAAGTTCAATTAGGTATTAACAGTATGCAACACTTTATTGTAAGCAGTGGTTTTGTAGGAATTTGGATTTATTCATTTTTGAACCGTGTATTAATTCCTACCGGACTCCACCACTTAGTATATATTCCATTCCAGTTTGGACCAGCCGTGGTTGCTGGTGGACTTCAACCATATTGGTTAAAGCACTTAACAGAATATGCTGCAAGTACAAAACCTTTATCACAAATTGCTTCTGTAGAAGGATTTCAACTTTACGGTAATGAAAAAGTCTTCTTAGTACCATTTATTTGTTGGGCTTTCTATGCAACCGCTAAGAAGAATAAGAAGAAACAAACCTCAGCATTGCTTATCCCAGCTGCACTAACTTCTGTTTTTGCTGGTATTACTGAACCTATTGACTTTACTTACTTGTTTGCTGCCCCAGTACTCTGGATTGTATATTCAGTTATGGCTGCTACTATGAATACGGTTATGTGGTGTTTTGGTTTAAGAGGACTTATGTCAGATGGTGCAATTGGTATTGCGTCAATGAACTGGCTTCCACTTTGGGCAAATCACTGGCACATCTATGTAATGCAATTTATTGTCGGAATTGTATTCGGTCTTCTTACTTACTTTATTTTTAAGATAATGATTGAAAAATTTAACTACGTAACTCCAGGCCGTGAAGCTGATGATGAAGATGTTAAATTAATCAATAAGAAAGAATATAAAGAAAAGATGGCTCAACAAAAGGCGGCTCAACAAGCTACTGGTGTCGATGCTTCTGATCCATATATTGCTAGAGCACAAGCTTATCTAGAATTATTAGGTGGACCAAACAATATTGAAGAATTATCGTCATGTGCTACTAGATTACGTGTAACTGTAAAGGATCCAGATAAGTTGGGATCAGATGCTCAATTCAGAGCTAATAAAGCTGTTAATGTTGTTCACCATGGTAAAGCTATTCAAGTGATTGTTGGTCTTGATGTTGCGCAAGTCTTAGAAAGAATGCAAACATTAATTGAAAAAGCTGGTCAAAGTACAAAGGTAAGTCAAGAACAAGATCCAGAAGTTGAACAAGCTATTGGATTTATTGATCTACTTGGTGGTCGTGATAATATCAAGAAATTAATATCGTGCTCAACTAGAATTAGGGTTGAAGTCTATGATCTATCTAAAGTTGCAGATGATGCTCACTTTAAAGATTTAGGAGCTCATGAAGTTACTCGTAGAGACAATGAAATTGATATTGTTATTGGCTTAAATGCAGATAGTATTGTTGATAAAATGAAAGAAAATATGTAGTACTCCAAACGCTTTTTAGACTAGTCTTATGTTATTCTAGTAGTGTAATTATGATAGCATTTACATTACTGGGGAGATTAATGTAACAATGACTGACTTGAAAAGACGCGTTTGGGAAAAAAACGGAGAGTTAAGTGAATCTGAGAAAGAGATTGTTAGATTCTTATTTTCAAATTCAACATTATGTAGCCATTTGAGCTTAGCAAAACTAGCAAAAAAATTGTATGTTTCAGAATCTTCTATTTTTAGACTGTGCAAAAAAATAGGTTTATCAGGCTACAGTGAATTGCGGTTTGAATTATCAGATTTAACTCATGAAAAGAAAATGAATACGATTGATATTGCAACTGAAGTAGAAAATGCAAGTCAAGAGGTGCTGAATTACTATAACACGTTAGACTTAGAAAAGGTTTTTTCTGATATTGAGCGCGCAAATACGATTTATTTATATTCAACAGGTTGGTCTCAAGAGTTAATAGCAAAATATTTGGCTCATGAGTTATTCATAATCGGGAAAAGAGCTGTAATTCTTCCATCGGCAATTGAAGAACTAAGAATAGTAAGTAGACGGGCCGTAGAGGAAGATATGCTGTTTATCATTTCTTATAGTGGTGATAATATTCAAATCCGCGATGAAATAAGTAAGATAAAACTTTTGAATAACAAAATAACGACAGTATCATTTACAACCTTGCGCCCAGCAGAGTTGATCTCATTAGTAGATTATAGTTTTTTCTTCCGTACCTTGAAGTTTAAAAAATTTTCTGGAGGGGAAGAAGAGGCTACCAATGACGCCTTTAGTCCTGCGTATACTTTCATTGACCTTTTGATTGCTAAGTACTATCAGTGGGAGGAACAAAAAGGAGAGTTAGATAATGTGGACTATGACGAAGAATAAAGTAACTGATTTTTGTGATCAGATTATGGAACGACTACGGTTAAATATACGTTCTATTTTGAAGTGGTACTCAATTATTCTACTTGTTGCTCCGCTACTTTTTTGGGGACTGCTTGAATTTAGAGTTGTAATGACGAAAGTAAGTTTGGCAGATATGTTTCATAGTCAGCCCACGATAGCTGTTTCCGTCATTGTTGCCATTACTGATTTTCTTTTAGGATATTATTGCTGGATAAAGAAAGATAAGTTAGTCAATAGTACCAAAGAACTAAAAATTTTTTGGATTTGTCAGTGTTTCTGTCAGTTGCTAGTAGGCAATATTATTTGTTTTCTATTAAGTCTTTTTGGCTTACGTGCTTTACATAGTTTTAAAGTTACAGACAGAGCAATAGCGTATTTTAAGACAACTATTATCATCAGTACAGTATTGTATGTTTTGTGTATTCTTTTGCTGGGTTTAATTGGATTAAAAGATTTAAGAGGTTAGAGAAATGTTTAATTTTTTTAAAAAGAAAAATAAAGGATTAGAAGTAGATGCCGCTGTTGATGGTGAATTAATACCAATTACCGAAGTAAAAGATGATGTGTTTTCTACTAAAATGTTAGGCGATGGTTATGCTATTAAGCCTACTAGTGGAGAAATTCATTCACCAGTAGAGGGCGACATATCTACTTTATTTCCTACTAAGCACGCTATTGGTATTAAGACCAAAGAAGGATTAGAAATCCTTGTACACTTAGGAATTGATACAGTGGAGTTAAATGGGGCACCTTTTAAGATGGAAATTCAAAAGGGAGATCATGTTACTCCTGGTCAGTTGCTTGGAACAATGGACTTAAAACAAGTTACTGATAGCGGTCGCGATGATTCTGTAATTGTTGTTTATACTAATATGGATTTAATTGAATCTATTACTCCAGTTCAAAAAGGATCTATTAGTTCTGGTGATAAGGTACAAATAATTACCTTTAGGAAAAATTAGACTTTAGTTTAAATACAAAAGACACTCATGACTTAATTTTTTATAGAGTCATGGGTGTCTTTTAACTATCTAATTATTTTTAATAAATTGTTTTAATTCTTCTTGAGAAAAATATGCACCATAATCATCAGTTAATTGTTTTAATATGAAGTCATTACTAGCATTTAATTTTCTACTGAGGTTAATCATCTTCTTAATGGCATCAATTCGTTCTTCTTCTTTACCATTTTTTTCGCCGACATATCGCATGTCATCAAGTTTCATTTGATAATCCATGAGTTCTTTCCTTCTTTCTGGATTGGTTTTGTATTTCTCAACATCGCTTTGTAGCTTTTGAATAAAGCTATCATTTGTATTAATTTTACCACGCATTAGATCGAAAAATCCTTGGAGACGTGGCGTGATTTTTCCTTTTGTTCCACTTGCATTAAGTAAAATTAATTTTTGACCAATATTTAGTGGATCATGTTTGAATCCCTTGGTGTTCCAAGTCGTATCATAGCGATACTGATCAAGTCCGAGAGGATCAGTTGGCAGAATTAAAATTAAGTACGTAGTAGGCAAATTGCGATAATTTTCACCTTGCATAAACAGACTTTGATCCATCATTGAAAAATAATACCGCATTCGCTTTCCTAAAAAGTCTGGCAGAGTCATTTGTAATTCAATATCAAAGACTCGGCCCTTGTCGTCTGTAGCGTAGATATCTGGAATAATGCTATGCATAGCAGGATGAAACTTTAATCTTTTCTGCGTTTCAAAACTAGCAGTTTGAATATGCAATTCAGGTGCAATTGCCTGCAAAAGATCGCGGCAATTAGTTCCTTGTTCCATAACCCAGCTAAAGATCGGATCAGCAGTGATATCTGCTTCATCAACGCGCTTTCAAGCTCCTTTTTGTTCATAGAACGCTCCTTTAAGTGTATTAGAGAAAGATCTCTAATTTAAATTACGCAAAAAGGAGTTTTATTTTTTGAAAAAGATGCATCCCTCAAATATTTAAGGGATGCAGTAATCTATTTAGTTTTTTCTTGTAATAAATCACGAATTTGACGAAGATATATTTCTTCATTAGTTGGTGTTGGATCGTCTTCTTCAGTTTCTTTTTTAGGCATCATTTTATTGACTAATTTAATTAAGAAGAAGACAACCAATGCGATGATTAAAAAGTTAATAATTGCATTTAAGAAGCTACCATATTTGAATGTGGCTTCACCGACAGTAAATTTCAGATTTGATAAGTCAATCTTACCAATAAATAATCCGATGAGGGGATTAATTAAGTCTTTAACTAATGAATTTACAATTGCGGTAAATGCTGCACCGATAATAACTCCGACAGCTAAGTCCATCATGTTACCACGAGAAATAAATTCTTTGAATTCTTTAATCATTTGCTTTTCCTTTCTAAAAAAGTAGCTATTAATTAAAAATTATACCGAAAGTAATTAACTTCTCACTAGAAAAATGCTTTTAGAACACAAAAAAACGTTAGAGTTTTAATCTAACGTTTTTGTTGAAAAGAAATTAATTCTTTCTCTTTCGTTTAAGTTCACTGCCAACTAGACCAAGTAAGAATGAAGTAGCGCCAAAGGCTAAACCGATTAGGCTAGCATCATTTGGCTTAGCGCCAGTTTGAGGTAAGTTGTTTTCTTCAGTCTTCTTAGTTTCGTGACTAGCAGCGTTTGTTGGTAAAGCTAAATGAGAAGAAATAGGTGATTTTGTTTCGTTGTTCTTTCTTACTAATTGGGTTTGTGTTGATTTAGCTGGTTTAGCAAGTTGAACCGGTTTAGTAGGTATAGTTGGTTTAGCAGGTTGAACCAGCTTAGTAGGTTCGGTTGGTTTGGTAGGTTGAACTGGAACAGCAGTGTAAACAACTTGGAACGAAAGGTCACTACTATTTGGTTGAACTGCTTGTGCAGCAATTTGTTTTTGATCGGCAGTATAGTTCTTAATGACTGGTGAAGTAACTGCGATAAAGGTATTAGAAACTGGAGACCAATCATTCAATTCTTCCTTGTCGGTTACCAAATCAAGCTTTCCAGTTTGGGTAAATTCTACAGAAGTATTATAAGTTGGTGCAGCTTCTTTGCCGTTATCATAAATATAGGTGATAGTTTCGTTAACAGTCTTAGAATTATCGATCTCTTTAAAGGCGTGTTTAAAGTGAACATCATAATTTTGATTGTTAGGCTTTTCATCATTATCAAAGAAAATGTTCTTTTGATCAGTTGGATCACTGATTAAAACGTAATTATTAGCTACGTATTTATCAATTGTATCTTTAGTAGAATATTGTGAATTTGTATTAGGCTCACCAGATAAGCTCTTAGTTTCTAATGTTTTACCAGTAGTATCATCAATATAAGTTATATTAACATTTTCAGTTAATTCATACGGAACTTTAACCATAAATTCTGTACTGTTTGCTAAAGATTTAATCAAATCTTGATCCGTCGTAGCATTGAAGGTTAGTGGAGATACTATTTGATTATTAATTTCAAACTTCTTGGAAACAGGTGTAGTTTGAGTAATATTAGTAGGATCAATCTTATAAACAGTTGAAAATGTCACTGGTAGAGAAACAGCGTGACTATTATTTTCTATTGTCCATGTTTCCCAAGAAACTTGATTTGTAACCAAGTCTTTTTGTCCATTTCTAGTGAAACCGGTATTACCTAATTCAATAGTTTGGAGAGCTTGACCTTTCTTAGGACCATTTTCGGCATAAAGGACAACTTTTTCAGAAATAGACTTATTTTCTTTAACGTCATTTGTCTTATGAGTAAAGTGAGCGATGAAGTACTGGTCGACTTGATCATTAGTATCAAACTTGCCGTAAGTTACATCAGACAACGTATCGCCTGACAACTTAGTAGTTATATTTTTAGGATCATTACCTACGTTTACTGCAACAAAGTTATAGTTTGAAAAATCGTAATTGGATGGAATAGTAAATGAGATAGTAGATTTGCTTGTTCCATCTGTCTTAAGGTCTTTAGCAAAGTCAATGAATTTTCCTTCAGTATCATCATAGAAGCGAAGAACAGCACCTTGCTTATCAGCATTGTAGATGACTGTCTTCTCAATATTTTGAGAGTTATGGTCAACTTTAATAGCATCAATTTTAAGTTGATCTGGAGTATAGCCAGAAATTGTTGGAGAAGTGACTGAAGCGAAAGTTTGTGGAGCAGACCATTTTGTATCAGTTGTGCCAGTAACTAAATCTTTTGTACCAGTTTCAGTGAAAGTGAGCTGGTTAGTAGCATCTTTAGCAGCTAGGGAACCATCTTTATAAATATAGTGAATAGTTTCGGTAACTGTCTTCTTATTAGAAACAGGACCGATTCCATGTTTGAAATGAACTTCATAATTTTGATTATTAGGAAGTTCGTCGTTGTCAAATGAAAGAGGGGCTTGATTGGTTGGGTCGCTAACTAGAACGTAGTTTTGAGCGACATATTTATCAATAGTATCCTTAGTTGAATAATTGGCTTCTATATTAGGCTTACCTGATAATGACTTACTCTCTAAAGTTTTTCCAGTCGTGTCATCAATATAGTTAACTGTAATATTTTCAGCTAAAGTATATGGAATAGTGACGTTTAGATTAATAGTCTTATCATTACTCAATTCTGATGTTTCAAATGGCAGTTTAAGTGAAGAGTAGTCGAACACTTTACCATCTTTTGTAGCTTTAACTTGAGCTAAATCTAATGAATAAATTTTTTCTTGGTTATCAAGACCACTAACTTTTTCTGGTAAATTAAAGTTTTCAATGAATGCTTTATCAGGTATCCAGTTAGACCATTTAGTGTTTTCACCTTTAGGATCATTGACAAGGTCTACAGTTCTAGTTCTTGTGTAAGTAATTTTTTGGTCAATTGGAGAAGTTGCAGCATCAACCACTGTCTTACCTGCGTGGGGACCATTTTCATAGACATAGTTAACTTTTTCTGCAACTACAGCAGTTTCATTCTGATTATCTAATGCATGCTTAAAATGAAGAATAAACTCTTGATCCTTAGTTTCATCATTATCGAAGTTTCCATAAGCGATCTTTGAATAATCAGAATTTGTGATAGAACCATTACCAGAAACACCGGTAAAGATGTAGTGATTGTTCTTTAAAAAGTTAACGATACTATCTGCATCAGTAAATGAGATAGGCTGCTTGCTTGAATTATTGTCTAATTCAGAATAAGTATCAGTTAATGAGGCCTTCTGTCCATTTTTGGTTAAATAATCAGATAAGTTTTGATTTTCAGTATCATCGTAGAAAGTAAGGCGTGCATGTTCTGGGGCATAGTAATGAACTGTGTAAATTAATGGAACATTATTTTCAATAGTAATCTTACCGTCATTGTCGATATTTAACTTAATGACTGGGATTTCATCTTTATCAACTAAGGTATAATTCTTATCATTTGCATTAGGTGATTCTACAGCATTGAAACTGGAATCAGGTTGCCATTTTTCCCACGTAATGTGGTCGGTAACTAAATCGTTAGTTCCAGTGCGAGTATAACTTACAGTCTTATCATAAGGATTTGCGGCCGTTTTTCCTTCTTGAGTACCGTTAGCATAAACGTAATTAATTGTTTCTTTTATTGTCTTTTTGTCGCTAACTGGTGTAGTACCATGGTAAAGGTAAACGTAATACTTAAGTGATTTATCTTTGATATTAATCTTTTGACTGTTGTAGTTATTTTCTAAAGAATCTGTCTTAAAGTTTTGATTACTTATATTGTAATTTTTCAGATTCTTGCTGAAATCACTTGATTCACCGTTAGTTGCTTGTTTATCTAACACGTAGCCTTGTTTCTTAAGATCATTGATAATACTGCTAGTTGGGTTATCAACAGTAGAATTAGTTTTAGCAATAATTGATCTTACAGTATCTGGAATTTCTTTATCGGTGTTTTCGTCAATGAAGTAGATTCTAACAACACGATCAACTGCAGGATCAAATTTGAAGTCGGTATAAGTTTGAGTAGAGGTATTAGTTGTACTTCCTGAACCGGAGTGTTTCCAATCATTTTCATTAACAATTGGAGTAGTAATTGAAGGCCCCACACCGGAATCTGGATTACTTGCCCAATTGTCAATAGCGTTAGGGTTTAATAGGGTATCTAACTGAATAAAGTAAGGCCCCATTGTAGAATAATCTACGCCGTTAACTGTAAAATTGCCTTTTTGATCAATAGTAATTTGTTTTTTGTCGCTAGAAATTGAGTCTCTTAAAAATTTTTCAAAGTTGGTGTCTTCAGGAAGAGTTGCAAGGTTACCATAGTACTTATTAATTGGTACTCTTTGACCCTCAGAATCAACGACTTCCATATCTGCTGGAATCTTGAAAGCCTTAATAGTAGATGGAAGAATTTCTTGCCCATTATTAAATTTTATGTTAGCTAAAACATTCATTAATGGATTTAAACTTGGATCTTTAGCAGAACCATAATTCCACTCAAGTGCGTATTGCATTAGCCGAGCAGATTTCTGTTTATCAGCAGGAACATCTGCCGCAGCACTTGGTTCTGGTCCATAATAAGTTGCACCATTTTCGGTATAAGAACCATTATTACCAGGATAACCGTCTTGCCCAGGGGTTCCAATTAATTTTGGTCCCATAACAAAACCGTGAAGAATTTCTTTGGTTACAACTAAATCTTTATATGGAGTAATCTTGATTGGTAAGTTTTGAGTAAATTTTTGGTTATTAAATAAAGTTACGGTAACAGGTAAATTGAAGTCTGGGTAAGTACCGTGAATGTCCTTATATTGCTTAGTTGCGTCATTATCAGCTGTAAAATAAAAGGTTGGATTAAAATTTGATAGAATCCCATCATCACTACCAGTATAAGTAAAAGTAAAGATTTTATTGGTATTTGTTTGTGATGTGCTTATCTCAAAGTCGTTAATCTTAGAAGGAGGAGTACTAAAGCGTAACAAGTTATTAGTGGCAGCGATTGAAACTGTGATTTTTTGTCCATTATTAATAGTAATGGGGTTCTCTTTATTTTGATTAATATGAACTCTAATTGTTCCTTGAGTAACATTAGCCATTATTGACTTATTAGCGTCATCACCTGTAATACTTACAGCTGTAGATTGATTCTGATCAGTGGTAGTTTGAATTTTTTCTTCAAAATTAATTGCTTGAGCTGATGCTTGTGTAGTGTTTGCTTTTTCTGACTTAGTAGCTAATAAGTTAGTTTCTTGCCTAACAGTAGTTCCACTATTTTTACTAGTTTGATTTACAGAAGTTTGTTCATTATTTTGAACAGGTTTAGTGCTAGTTGTGGAATCTTCTGTAGCTTTAGTTTTTTGAATATTTAAAGTGCGCGATTTGAGAGAATCGGAAGTACTTTCTTGGCTAGTAACATTTTGATTTGTAGTGTCTACTTCAGCAGCATGCGCGGTATTAGAACTTTCTAAAAAGAATGTTGTACCTAATGCAACAGTAACTAATCCAACTGAAAGTTTTCTAAGGCTAAACTTTTCTTTCCCATTAAGCTTAGCAATAAAAGATAAATCATTCTTATGTGACATTTCTTTTTCCTCGATTACAATCATTTTATATATAAAATAACAATTTTGTTTTCCAACAAGTTATTATAACTCAACTTTAAATAATGAAATCAAAAAAGATTGATTAATCTGAATATTCATATTATTTTTGATAAAAAGTTGCTATTAATAGCTTTAAAAGGCAAAGACTATAAATTTTATACCATAATAAAATAAGCACCTAATTAAAAAACGTTATTAAAAGAGGTATCAAAAAAATAAATTGGAACGTAAAGTTATGCTGATGATGCAAGCTGAAAGGTCAAAAAAATATTAAATTATTCGAAAATCCTAATGACTAAGAAAAGAAAACGCTTTATTTAACTGGAAGGAACGCCTACCGCATATTTACCTAAAGATGTAAACTCTTGTTTTGAATTTTTTGACTACTATACTAGATACAGATGCTTTTTTGAGTAAAAGGCGGATAAGGCACAATATATGGTGTGACCTAATATAGAGAAAGAGGAGTTAATGGATGGATAATTCAACATCATTACAAGAAGATCATAAGGAAAGAAAGGATAATTACTTTGTTTGGCTATTTAAGCAATTACATGGCTGGCCAGTACAAAACTATATGCTTTGGTTCTTTGCCTTTGGGTTTCAATTGGCTATTTTGATTCAAAACAAAATTACTACTTTAACACTAATTACTTTCATTGGTACTCTACTTGGAACATTATGTGTGTTAGCAATCAATGCTACTAAGGCAATTAATGGTTGGCTTGGTTTGATTTCGGCAGCTTGTTTTATTTATGCAGGTTTAGCTGCTAAAAATTACTTATCGATTTTTGAGCAAATTGCTTATATTTTAACTTTAGACTTACCAGTTATTATTTCAGTTAGATCTTGGAATGATGATACTAAGAACCATTTACGTAAATTTGGTGCTAAAGAATGGATTATTGCAATTGTTGGTACCTTAATTGTGTATGCAGTATCAGGTTACTTAATTGGTAAATTTACTAACGATCCACGTCCTTGGATTGATGCAATTAGTTTCGCTATTTCATTAACTGCTGGAATTATGTGTTTCTTACGCTACAACAACCAATACTTCTGGTGGACTGCTAGTGGAATTTTTCAATTAATTCTTTGGGGTGTAACTTACGCACAAGGAGATGCAACTTTAGCAATGGCAGTTAACTCCTTAATTTATGTTGTTAATGACGTTTTGGCCTTTACTGTTTCCCCTTGGTTTAATATGGGAAGAAAGCGTGAAGGATTAAAAGCTATTAAAGACTAATAAAAATCGAAATAAGTTAAAATGAGCATGTCGAGTTTCGGCATGCTTTTTTGTTTGTGAGGTATAAATAGATGAATGAAAAGTGGAAAAAGAAATTGGCAAATGCAGCAAATAATGATGACTATGTAAAGCTAAATACGGGCTTAATGAGAGTATCAGATTTAAATAATTATTTATCATCTTTTCCTAGTAACTTGCTTGCTTTTAATAAATTGGGAAAATTTACATATTATAAACAATTGCCGGGAATGAACTATAATCCACCAGAGCTTGGAGAAAATATTATTTCGTTGGGTAAAACAGAGCAAGAAAAGAAACAGTTAGAGGAAGTCTTCCACAAATTAAGCACAGGTCGGGAAAAAGAATTCCGCTTTGCGGACCAGACTAATACTCAAAAGAGGTTTATGGTGGATAGTTATCGTGCTGTTTTTGATAAAAATCATCAATTTTCAGGAATTAATGAGAGTATTCAAGATATTTATCCACTTGTGGAATATTATTTAAAGGAAACTGGGCAAAAATTAGTTGATGATCCAAATAATCCGAATGGTGAAGTTTATCGTAAAAATCAAGAAATTGATGCCGAAAGTGGAGCGTCTGAATTATAGAAAATTGACATAAGCATATTTTTCCTTAAAATATAATTAAAATATCTAGGAGAAGGGAATGTAGTTAAAATGGCTGTAATTGATCAAGCGTATATTCAAGATAAATTTATTGAATATTGTAAAGTAAACACGCGCTCAGATGACCAAAGTAAAGAAGTACCAACAACACCTGGACAAATTGAATTGCTAAAAATAATCGAACAAGAATTAGAAAATTTAGGCTTAGAAAATATCTCTTTTTTTAAAAAAGATTCATATCTTGTTGGAAAACTACCTGGCACAGTGAGAGATGAACAAGTTACTCCGATCGGTTTTGTGGCCCATGTGGATACAGCTGATTTCAATGCAGAAAATGTTCAGCCGCAAGTACATCAAGACTACAATGGAAAAGATATTGTATTAAAAGAAGGTCGAGTTTTGTCCACAAGTGAATTTTCTAGTTTGAAAAAGCACTTAGGTGAGACTTTAATTACTGCTGATGGAACAACCTTGCTTGGAGCGGATGATAAGGCCGGAATTGCGGGTTTATTAGGAATGCTCAAATATTTAAAAGGAAATTCTAGCGTAAAGCATGGTGATATTTGGGTTGCTTTTGGTCCTGATGAGGAAATTGGCAAAGGAGCAGCTCGTTTTGATGTTCAACGTTTTCCAGTTGAGTTCGCTTATACTCTAGATAATGGAGATCCAGGTGACATTGCTTTTGAAACTTTTAATGCAGCAGCTGCTACAATTCATTTTCATGGTACAGTTGTTCATCCCGGAGAAGCATATGGCTTAATGGTTAATGCCGCTTTGATGTCTAGTGAATTTATCCAAGGCTTGCCAGCTGATGAGGTCCCAGAAAATAGTAAGGGCTTTGATGGCTATTTTATGGTTTTATCCAATAACGGTAATGTTGATCATGCCCAAATTCAATTGATTATCCGAGACTTTGATACTGATGGCTTTGAGAAAAAGAAAAAGTTAGTCACAGACCTAGTGGATAAGTTAAATGAAAAATATGGAAAAGATCGCGTAACCTTAGAGTTACATGATCAATACCGTAGTCCTGGTGATTTAATTAAGAAACATCCTTATGTTGTAAATTTAGTTTTACATGCCTATGAAGTTCTAGGATTAAAGCCTAAAATTATTCCATTTCGCGGTGGAACAGATGGAGATTTTATTTCAGAAAAGGGCATTCCTACACCTAACTTATTTAATGGTGGTGCGAACTTCCACGGGCCATATGAATATGTAACAACTGAGAGTATGGCATTGCTTTCTAGAACTTTGATTGAAATTGTTCGGCAACATGTTTTATTAAATAGTAATCGTGATGAACGTCCATTAAAGAGAAAGTATTAAGTTAAATGAATTTTTATACAATAAATTATATTCAAAGTCACCAAAACACTGATCGGACGGCCTTATATATCTTAATGATTGTAGCAGCTAGTGCGATGATTATTTTTACTATTCTTTATTTGCGAGATCGTTTTAATACCAGGTATCGTGATTTAGGAATCATCGCACTTTTATTTTTGGTATTATTTGCTGGTACTCAGTATGAAAAATATATTCAAAATAATGAGCAAAAATCAAAGGCTGCTCAAATTGTTCCTTTTATTAAGTCAATTGCAGACGATGCAAATGTTAAGAAAAGCGATGTAATGGTAAGTTCGACGACCTTGCAAGATGGAATGATTATCCGAATCGATTCCAAAAATGAAGATTATCAATTGAATTTAAATGAAGATAATAATAGTTACACTTTGACTCGTGCTCATGTAATTGATCATCATGTATATGTACAAAAGTAGGTAAAAGATGGATTATACACAATTATTTATTAAGTTTGCTTTAGGGATCTTAACTCTCATTATTCAGATTAACGTTTTTGGTAAGAGCAATTTAGCACCAACTACAGCATTAGATCAGTTACAAAATTATGTCCTTGGTGGAATTATTGGTGGTTTAATTTATAATTCCAGCATTACAATTATTCAGTTTTTACTCGTATTAGTGATTTGGACTTTAGTAGTTTTTATTTTGAAGTTTGGACGTGAACGTAGTAATTGGGTTCGTAATTTAATTGATGGAAAACCGGTTCAAGTGATAAAGAATGGTCAGGTCTTAGTTGGAAATTGTATGAAGGCGGGTATTTCAGCTAATGAATTAATGTTTAGATTGAGGAGTCGAGGAATTTATTCAGTTGAAAAAGTTAAAAATTGCATTTTTGAACAAAATGGGCAGTTAACGGTAATTGAAAACGATGAAGATAATATTCGCTTTCCAATTATTAGTGATGGTCAAATTAATGATGACGTTTTAGATTTAATTCATAAATCTAGTGCTTGGCTTGAACAAGAAGTAACTAAAGCTGGTTATAATAGTATTGATGATGTCTTTTTAGGAGAATATATCGAAGGAAAACTACGTTTGGTTGGATATTCTGAAAAATAAAAAGGAAGAAATAACATGAAAGATTTTAAACAAATACAAAAATGGCTAGCTGAAGCAGATGCAGTAATTGTTACTGCTGGTAATGGCTTTGCACAAATGGAGGGGCTTGATATGTTTGAGGACGCGGCTTTTCCAATTGAATATCAAGCAGTAAGCAAAAAATATCATGTTAAAACTATTGCAGATGCCTTAGACAAAAATTTTGATTCCTGGGATGAAAAATGGCAGTTTTGGAGTCAGTTAATTAATGAATATTCAGTTGAATATGAACCAAGTAAGGCAATGAAGCAATTAAAAGAGCTCTTAAATGGAAAGAACTATTTTATTGCGACCAGTGCTTTTGGCCACTTTTTTGAAACAGCGGGATTTGAGCAAGAGAAAATTTTTGATGTTTTTGGCGATTGGACTAGAATGCAGTGTTCTAGTGGATTAAACCATGGTACTTACTCTGATTTGTCTGTTGTAAAGAGATATATTAATGGACAAGGCGAGATTCCGCGCTGCGAAGATTGTGATTCACCAATGGAAATTCATATGCCGCTTAATGCACATTTCTTCCCAGATGAAGATGCTAATACAAGATTTCGGTGGTTTTTAACTAGAAATCAAACTAAGAAAGTTGTGGTTTTAGAATTAGGTGTTGATCCAACTAGTCCACAATTGCTTGATCCAATGGTAAAATTAGTAGAACAATTTAAAGATTGGCATTATGTTGCAGCCGATTTAAGTCAGGATGAATTACCTGATAACATTCAAAAAAGAAGTGCCGGGTTAAGGATGGCGCTTCCTGAAGTGATTGAAAAAATTTCTAAAAATGAAGGTTAAAAAATGAGTATTTCAGTTATTCAAGGTGTGCTACGAATTCCAGCTGCTCAAGATAAAATACGTCAAAAAGGAATTGAAAAGCCTGGTTTTCCAGAAAACTATACTTTAATTGATGTTGAAACTACTGGTCTTAGTCCATATCGTGATCGAATTACCGAAATGGGTGGCTTGAAAGTACGTCATGGAGAAGTAGTAGCAACTTTTTCAGAATTAGTGAAGTTTCCTGATAATAATAAGGTACCTGCTTTTATTACTAAATTAAATGGAATTGATGAAGCAGCTATTGAAGAAAAAGGATTACCAGTTCAAGAAGCAATTAAGAAGTATCGCGAATTTATCGGCAGTGATCCAATTGTTGGCTATAATGTAAATTTTGATTTGAACTTTGTTTATGATTTAGCTGAAAAGTATCATTTGACAGTTTTAAACAATGACTATGTAGATGTTTACCGTTTGGCGCGTAGCTTTTATCCACAAGAGCGACATAATCGCTTGCTTGATTGCATGCATCGAATGAATATTGCAGAGAACCAAGAACACCGTGGTTTAGATGATTGCTTAGATACTAAAAAGGTTTTTGATGAGTTTCATAAACTATTTAAACAAGAGCATATGCTTAGAGCACAAGAGGCAGTTAAAACTTTAGATTTAACTAGTGAGTGGCCTGATATTGTTAAGCAAACGCAAGCTTTTCGCAGTCCTTTTATTCATAAAAAAGTGGTAATTGCTGGTGATTTAGACCTAGATGAGTATGAATTAGCTAACGCAGTAAAAAATCTAGGCGGCTTTATTCAAGAAGAAGTGGGGCAAGATACGGATTACGTTCTAGTTGGTGATCACGATTTCTTCAGAACAGATGTTACTGAATTAAATAAGGCAAAAGCTCTGAAAAAACAAGGGCAAAACATTAGAACTTGGTCAGAGAGCTTTTTCTTAAATGTGCTTGATAATTGGGCACGTAGTTAAAAATCTAGATACTAAAAAGGAATCCTATAGTAGGATTCCTTTTTTTATGTGGGGAAGATTAAGATGGACTAACCAGCTGATATTAATTGCTACGATTATAAAAGTTAGAATTGTAATTACCTCAAAACTAGACCAAATAAGGCAAGCAGTTGCTCCAATTATAGTTGTAATTAAAAAGACCAGAATAGTAGATCTTCTTAATTTGAATTGCGGTTTATTGTAGCGTGTTGCAAATAATAATCCTAAATAAAATAAACCAACCCCGCAATATAGACATAAGACGGCAAACCAAGAATTAGCGTCTGTTTCGTGAATAAATTTAATGCTAACAGTAATTAGACTGATTCCAAAGATTATTAAATAGTGTAAATAAATTAAAGCATTACCTGTAACGTCATCTTGATCTTCATCAGTAAACTTATCGAATTGTAAAGCATAAGTGAAAAATAATAAAGCGACTGTTAAAAAGATAAGAATTGAATAAAGTGAAAAAGTATTAGGTCGAAAATAATCCGCAATTCCAATAATTGTTTCATCAAAGATAATAATTACTAAAAGATTTAATCTTTCAAGTAAATGAGGAAAAATAATAGGATGTTTAATAGTATATTTTGTGGTTAAAATAGGCATTAACCAACTAAAAATAATGCCAATGACTGCTAAAACAAAGCCAGGAATATTATCTAATAGTCCGCCAATGATTAAAGTAATTGATCTAAAAATTAAAATTAGAAAAAATGCCCGGGAAATATTTTGATCAATTTCACTTTTAGTTTGAAAATAATTAATTAAGTAATGACTTGCTAAAGTAAAAGAAAGTAAACCAGCAGAAATAAATAAAATTTTCATTTCAGTTAGGTTGTTTGTGTCAAAAGAGTTAGACATGTAAAGCAGAATCATCATGTCAATGAAATAAAAAGCAATGTCTGCCCAGCTACCTATCCCATAGCGATTAGTAAAGACAGTTTGAACCATCCATGAATTAATAAAGATAATAACAATTAATGCAAATAGTGCAAAAGATGTAGGGGAAACAAGGCCATGCTCAAGATGATGAAGTATCTCAGTTGTTTTAGAGATCATGTAGACAAAAACGAGATCATAAAATAAAGCAATTTTTGAAACTCGTTTATTTAAAATTGCTTGCATGAAGATTTTACCTGCTTTCTTTAGAATTCTTCGTGCTCATTCGGATCGAAACGGCGTGCGGATTCTTTATCTAAATCAATTAAGCTTTGAACTTCTTCAGGAGTTAATTTGAAATCAAAAATGTCTAAATTGCTTAGTTGGTGCTCATAAGAACTGGCTTTTGGAATTGGCACAACATTGATTTGCGTTTCCCAGCGTAAGATTATTTGAGCGGGAGATTTGTGATATTTCTGTGCTAATTCAATAATTTCTTTTTCTTGAAAGGCCTCACCACCACGCTGAAGCGGACTCCAAGCTTCAGTAATAATATGATGTTGATTATCATACTCACGAACTTTTTTACTTGACCAGTAAGGATGCAGTTCGATTTGGTTAACAGCTGGCATAACACCAGTTTCACGGTATAAGTATTCAATATGTTCTGGTTCGAAGTTAGAAACTCCTACTGAGCGAATTAAGCCGAATCTTTGTGCATCAATCATGGCTTGCCAAGCTTCAAGGTAGTGGTTTTCCTTTGGATTTGGCCAGTGGATTAGATAGAGATCATAATAGTCGAGGTCGGCAGAGTAAAGAGATTCTTGAATTTGTTCAAGTGCTTCTTGGTATTTGTGATGACGCCCAGGTAATTTAGAAGTTATAAAAATATTGTCGCGGTTTACACTACTATTTTTGATGGCACGCCCTACAGCTCCCTCGTTTTCATAATTAACAGCGGAATCTAGTAGACGATAACCATTTTTTAAGGCTGCTTGGATAGCAAAAACGCCGCGAGAACCGTTTAATTTATAAGTTCCAAAACCGATTTTGGGGATACGATTCCCATCGTTTAAATTGAAATATTCCATTCTTTTTCTTCTTTCTATTTTTGATAGAGTTGCCATGTTTATTGTAGCAGTCTAAATGAATAAAAACTTATTAATCATATTGCAAACATACGTTCAAATATCTATACTGAAAGAAATAAAGCTAGGGGAATAGGAAATGGCAAAGAGAAGAAAATATAGAAAAAAGCAAAAAAATACAGTAGCAAACTGGATTATAGCAATTGTGATTATTATTTGGGGTGGTTGGTTTAAGCTTCAATCTTCTAACCATACATCAAATCAAAGTCAAGAACCAAGTAGTTCTCAACAAGTAATAAATAAGGCTACAACAGCTAATACTAATTATGGCGGATTATCTAGTGATGATTATCAAAAACTAGCCAATTTGGATTTTAAAAGTGGCGACAAGGCTTATGTCTACGTAAATAATAATAAGTCGACATTGATTAAGAATGCCTGGAAAGTTAATAAGGTAATCTATTCTAATTTAGATAATTTAAATCGTACTTCTCATTCAAATACTGCTTTTCTCGAACCAAGAAATGTGGCTAATGATTCTTTAAGAGTAAGACAATTTATAAATCCTACGGCATGGCATTCTAACCGAGAAAATGGAACGCAGATCTATAATCGTGGTCATTTGATTGCTTATTCAATTTCGGCAGGAATTGATCAGGATGGTAACTATAATCCTAATAATCAGTCAGGTGATCAAAATAATCCGAAAAATTTATTTACGCAAACTGCATTTTCTAATCAAAAAATCCAGACCATTTTTGAGGGAAAAGTTCGAAATTCTTTAAAACAAGGAAATAAAATTATTTTTCAAGCAACACCAATTTTTAGGGGAAATGAATTAATGGCGCGTGGTATTAATTTACAGGCAATAAGCTTGAACAATAATTTGAACTTTAATGTTTATCTTTTTAACGTGCAGCCTGATTATGTGTTTGATTATAATAATGGTAGGGCTAAAATAGATCGTAATATGGTAGTTAATCAATAAATAATTTTTAGGAGAAAACAATGAAGAAAAGTAAAGATAACTGTACGGCAATGATTGTCGGAAAAAAAGCTACAATTGATGGTTCAACTATCATTGCACGTGATGAAGATGGTTATGGTGGTATTAATGAAAAGCTTTTTGTCGTTCATGAAGCTAAGGACTATGATGAAGACTATGTATCAAAGTATAACGGCTTGAAGCTTCACTTAAAGGGGCATGGCTGCAAGTGGACTGCTACACCAACAGCAGATGCTTCAGAAGGTCGCTGGGATGAGCAAGGAATTAATGAATATAACGTAGCAATGTCAGCTACTGAAACTGAAGCAACCAATGCTCGCTGTTTAGGACATGATCCTTTAGTTAAAAATGGTGTTGATGAAGATTCCATGGTGTATCTTGTTTTACCATTCGTTAAAAGTGCTCGTGAGGGTGTGGAACGCTTAGGTAAGTTAATTGAAAAATATGGTACTGGTGAAAGTAACGGTATCGCTTTTTCTGATCACAATGAAGTTTGGTATTTTGAAACTGGTGCTGGCCATCAATGGGTTGCTCAAAGAATTCCAGAAGATTCTTATGCAATTTGTCCGAATATTATGGTTATTCAAGATATCGACTTTGATGATCATGAGAATTTTATGTATGCTTCTACAATTCGTGATTTTGTGGAAAAGAACCATTTGAATCCAAGTACTGATGACAAGTGGAGTTTTAGAGATATTTTCGGTACTAAAGCTGAAGCTGATAGTTATTACAACACTCCTAGAACTTGGTATGGTCAAAAGTTGTTTAACCCTAGTGTTGAACAAGATCCTCTAAGTCAAGAAATGCCATTTATCAGAAAGCCTGAAAAGAAGATTGGCGTTGAAGATGTAGAGTATTTCTTATCAAGTCACTATAACGGGACTGAATATGATCCAATGGGATCTTTTGCTTCTGGGGATGATAAGAAGCAAAAGATGTTCAGGTCAATTGCTTTAGATAGAAACCAATCTAGTTGTATTCTTCAAATTAGAAATGATGTACCTAAAGAAATAGCTGGTATTCAATGGATTAACTTTGGTTTTTATGCTTATAGTCCTTATGTACCTTTCTATACCAATATTGATGACACGCCACTTAACTATCAAAAAGCTAGTCATATGGTTACGCCTGAATCTAGTGCTTATTGGTTATATAAGAGCTTACAAGTATTAGTAGAACCAAGATATCATCAATTTATTTACCAAGTTGATAACTTTAGAGATGAATGTCAAAGTTATGCTGTAAGTCGCGTTTCAGCAACTGATGAGAAAGCAAGAGAAATGTCTGGAAAAGAACAAACTAAATATTTAACGGCTGCTAATGCTGAAACTGCTGCTCATATTACTACTGAAACTAAGAAACTGATTAGTGACTTAACTAGACAAGCATTAAATACATCTAAATTTCAATTTGAACGCGGCGATAATTTATAATTTTTTGAGAAAACACTGCACAAGATGTAGTGTTTTTTTATTGTTCGACTTTCTCTATCTTGTATATTGAGAAAACCAATACAAAACATAAAACTAAAAAATGCAAGTAGCAAAATACGATTTATTAATATTTTTTATATGAAAATGTTCTTAAAATGATATTATTATCCACACCTTATCCACAAAAAAGCAATAAAAAATTCACAAAGTACGAATTATTTACTGAAAAAATATTTGTGATTTTGTTGCTTTTATCATAAAATTTGTGGTGTAATATGATTTAAATCTAAATGTAGTAGTGAGAGATATATGAACGAAGATAAATTCATTCAGGTAAATAACCTAGAAAAAACTTATGAGAATGGTTACCAAGCAATTAAATCTGTTAGCTTTTCCGTAAAGAAAGGCGACTTGGTATGTTTGTTGGGTCCTAGTGGTTGTGGGAAAACCACTACTTTAAATATGATTGCGGGTTTATTGAATCCAACTGGAGGAGACATTATTGTAAATGGTAAGTCTCTTCTTAATGTTGCGCCCAAAGATCGCAATATTGGCTATGTTTTTCAAAACTATGCCTTGTACCCTCATATGACAGTCTTACAAAATGTAATGTTTCCAATGACAGTTGGAAAGAATAAGAAGCCTAAAGACGAGGCTGAAAGAATTGCCAAAAAATTTATGAAGTTAACTCATATTGAAGAGTTGGCTGATCAAAAACCAGGTAACCTTTCTGGTGGTCAACAACAACGTGTTTCAATTGCACGTGCTTTAGTGCAAGAACCCCAGATTTTATTAATGGATGAACCGCTAAGCAACTTAGATGCACGCCTGCGTTTAAAGATTCGTGAAGAGATTCGTAATTTAGTTAAAGAAGTTGGCATTACAACCTTATTTGTTACGCATGATCAAGAAGAAGCTTTATCAATTGGAGATAAGATTATTCTTTTCCATAATGGTGTAATTCAACAAGATGATAAGGGACAAGATCTTTATCTAGAACCAAATAATCAATTTGTGGCTAACTTTATTGGTAATCCAGTAATTGATAACTTTGATGTTAAGGTAGCAAATGATCAAATTGTTGGCTCAGATTTTGAAATTCCAGTTGCAAAGTTAAATAGCTCAAAATTTAGAAGCGAATTAACAGATGGCGATTATACATTAAGTATTCGTCCAGAAAACTTGAAGCTAGCTGATGAAGGCGAACTCTCTGAAGTGATCGATGATATTGAGTTAATTGGACGTGAGCGTGTATTAAAGTTTAATCATGCTGGAATTAGTCAACGTGCATTAATTGATTTAGAGCAAGAAGTAAAACGCGGAGATAAAGTTAAATTTAAGATGAACTTGGATCGCATTTACTTATTTAAGCCAGATGGGGAGCGAATCTATTAATGAAAGATAATCAGAAAAAAGCTTGGTTATTCTTAGCACCGGCAATTGTTTGCGTTACTGTATTTAGCATCTGGCCGATTTTACGTGCCTTTACGATGAGTTTTGAGGGAGGCCCATTAATTGATCTGCATTTTAATGGCTTCTCAAACTATCAGTATATTTTTAGTGATCCAGAATTTTGGCGTGCAATTATGAATACAGCTATTTATTCATTTTTAGCTGTTCCAATTGCTTTAATAATTTCTGTTGCCCTTGCTTGGTTTATTTTTTCTAAAATTAAGCATACAGCTTTCTTTGAAACAATGTTCTTTATGCCATATGTTACAAGTACAATTGCAATCGGAATTGTTTTTCGCTACATCTTCAATGGTGAATATGGCCTATTGAATTTCTTATTAAAACTTGTTCATTTACCGCAACCAGATTGGTTAGATAATCCTAGCTTAAGTCTTGTTTCACTAATTATTTTTGGTGTCTGGTCATCCTTAGCTTTTAATATTGTTATCTTAATGGGTGCGTTAAGAAATATTGAACCGAATTACTATGTTTTGGCTGATATGTATGGGGCAACAAGTAAAGAAAAATTTTGGCGGATAACTGTTCCTCAACTAGTACCAACCTTAGCTTTTCTTTTAACAGTTAACTTAATTGGGGCATTTAAGATCTATACTCAAGTTTATGCATTATTTAATGGACAAGCTGGAGTAGGAAATTCAGCAATGACGGCAGTTTACTATATTTATAATAAATTCCAAATTGTTGGAACTCCGGGCGTAGCTATGGCTGCTACTGTGGTCTTGTTCCTATTTATATTGTTCGTAACTTTCTTACAAAGAAAATTGATGAAAAAGGTGAACAGTTAAAATGAAGCAGAAAAAATTACGTTGGGGAATGATTTTTGTCTATTTATTCATTGGAATTTTTGGCATTATAACTGTTTTCCCATTTATTTATATGATTTTAGGTGGCTTGATGTCATATCAAGAAACCACGACTATTCCGCCAACTTTGATTCCTAAAGTCTTTAGGTGGAGTAACTATCAAAAAGTATTCGAACAAGCGCCATTTGCAAGATATTTTTTGAATACCTTTATCACAGCAGCAACTACAACAATTGTTACTCTATTTACTTCAATCCTTGGTGCTTTTGCAATGACTAACTTAAAGTTCAGGGGAAAAGGATTAATTCAATTGGTCTTTCTTTCATTGTTAATGGTGCCTGGAGAAGCAATAATTTTTACCAACTATAACACGATTGCTCATTTAGGCTTATTGAATACTTATTTAGGATTAGTTTTACCATTCTTAACTTCAATCTTCTATATGTATTATTTGCAAAGCTACTTCACAGCAATTTCGCCAACAATTTATAAAGCAGCCATGATCGATGGGGCTTCTGATTGGGAATATATTTGGAGAATTTTAGTTCCAATGTCTAAAGGTGGGTTAATTACTGTAGCGTTACTTAGTTTTATTTCTGGCTGGAATTCATTCTTATGGCCATTATTGGTTACAAATGAAGATAAGATGCGTTTATTAAACAATGGGTTAGCTGCATTTGCGTCAGATGCAGGAGCTCAAACGCAACTGCAATTAGCAGCAGCAACTTTAACAGTTGTTCCTGTTTTAATTGTTTACTTCATTTTTAGAAAGCAAATTATTCGAGGAGTAGTACGTAATGACCTCAAAGCCTAAAACTAAAGTTACTTTTTATAATGGATTAACTACCATCGGTGGCCCAATGATTGAAGTGGCTTATGATAAGTCGCATGTATTGTTTGATTTAGGAGAAGTATATCGTCCAGAATTAGGGCTAAAAATGGAAGATGAAGATTTTGCTACTCTGCTCAAGTATCAACTAATTGGTGATGTGCCAGATTTCTATGATCCTAAAGTTACAGGAAAAGAAATTGATCATGAACGGTGGGAACATAGCGCAGCATATATTTCTCATCTTCACTTAGATCACAGTAAGGCAATGAACTTGTTAGCGCCAGAAATTCCTTTATATGCAGGTCCATTAACAGCAGCCTTGTTGCCAGTGCTAAATCGTGATGGCGAATTTTTATTGCCAGCGGCTGATAAGCCTAAAAATTATACTCGCCCAATAATTGCTGCTAAGTTAAATGAGCCAATTCATGTTGGTGACATAACTTTAACAGTTGTCCCAAGTGACCACGATGCTTATGGGGCAACAGGTTTAATTATGAAGACGCCAGATAAAACAATTGTTCATACTGGTGATATACGTCTGCATGGCTATCATCCTGATTGGGTGCGTAAATTTATGGCAGCTGGTAAGGGATGTGATATGCTAATTATTGAAGGTACTGGTGTTTCATGGCCAGATCGTAGTGAAGACGATAGCGAGGAATTTAAAGGCGTTAAGAATGAAATTGAATTGACAAAAAGAATAGTTCAATACCAAAAAGATAATCCGAAGCGCCAATTAACTTTTAATACTTATCCTACAAATGTAGAGCGAATTTTGAGAATCATTTCAGATTCACCTCGAAAAGTAGTCCTTCATGCTAAACGTGCTGAACTCTTGAAGCTAGCATTAAAGCAAGATGTTCCTTATTATTATTTACCAGAAGATAAAAAAATTGATGCGCTTGATCCTGATCTTGAAATTAGTTATCAAGATCTTTTAAAGGACGATCATCAATATTTCTGGCAAGTAGTTGGTCATTATGATCAATTACAACAAGGTGGCTTGTACATTCACAGTAATGCCGAGCCTTTAGGGGATTTTGATCCAGCCTATGCTCCGTTTATTGAAAATATTGAGAAGCGTGGAATTGAATTAATAACTTTGCGTTGCTCAGGACATGCGGATGTAGCTGAATTAAAAGAAATTATTGCGGGTTTTGAGCCGAAAATCTTGGCTCCAGTGCACACATTGCATCCTGAATTAGAAGAAAACCCATTTGGAGAAAGGATTTTACCTAAGCGCGGAGAGGTATTTACGCTTAGTTAAAATTAAAATTTTATTTTGTTGTTGTTTTTATTGGGAGGAACATATGAAGTTCACTAAAAAATTTGCAGCAGTTGCAGTTGCTGCTTTAGCCCTTGTTGGCACTACTGCTTGCTCAAATTCTAAGAGTAATGATAGCTCAAGTAGTAAGTCTGCTGATATTCCAACTAAGATTACCAAGAAGACTACTGTTGTTTTCTGGCATGGTATGACTGGTACTCAAGAAAAGACTTTGCAAAGCTTGACTAAGGATTTTGAAAAGAAGAATCCTAACATTACTATTAAGCTTGAAAACCAAGGTAAGTACAATGATTTGCAAGCAAAGATTAACTCAACTTTGCAATCACCAAATAACTTACCTACAATTACTCAAGCTTATCCTGGCTGGCTATTAAATGCCGCTAACAGCAAACGCTTAGTTGATATGACCCCTTACATTAATAATAGTAAGATTGGTTGGGGTTCAGCTAAAAAGAGTGATATCCGTGAAGAATTATTAAAGGGTGCTCAAATTAAGGGGACTCAATATGGTATTCCATTTAATAAATCTGTTGAAATGTTAACTTACAACAAGGATTTATTAGACAAATACGGTGTTAAAGTACCAAAGACTATGTCTGAATTAAAGGCAGCTTCTAAGAAGATCTATGAAAAGAGTAACCACAAAGTTGTTGGTGCTGGATTTGACTCACTTTCAAACTACTACGTTTTAGGTATGAAGGATGAAGGCGTAAACTTCTCTAAGAACATCAACTTTACTGGTTCTAAGTCTAAGAAAGTAATTAATTACTATGCTGATGGTATTAAGGCTGGCTACTTTAAGACTGCTGGTTCAGCTGGCTACCTTTCAGGTGACTTTTCTAACCAAAAGATTGCTATGTTTGTAGGTACTAGTGCTGGTGAAGGCTTCGTTAAGATGGGTGTTGGTAACAAGTTCCAATACGGTGTTGCACCTCGTCCTTCTAAGTACAATATGCAACAAGGTACTGATATTTACATGTTTAACAAGGGTACTGCTCAACAAAAAGCAGCTGCCTTCATGTACATTAAGTACTTGTTAGGTAAGGACCAACAATTAACTTGGGCTGATAAGACTGGATACATTCCTGTAACTAATAAAGTAATTAATTCTAGTGCTTACAAGAACTCAACTAAGACTAAAGTTCCTGCTCAATTAGATAAGGCAATGAAGCACTTATACAGTGTTCCTGTAGTTAAGAACAGTAATGCCGCATACACTCAATTGAATTCAATTATGCAAAACATCTTTGCACAAGCAAAGAAGGGTCAAAGCTGGAATTCACAAATTGATGCTGGTAAGACTAAGTTCCAAAGTGCTTGGAATCAATAAAAACAGAATATTAAGTAAAAAAATGAGGACTGTCGTGATGACAATCCTCATTTTTTTGATGATTTTTAAAAGAAAAGTAGAATAAAGGCAATTAACGCAGGTAACATCTGAACAACAAAAATTTTTTTACTTGCTGTAAAACCGCCAAAAATAGCAACAACTACAACAAATGCTAGTAATAGTTGCCAGATCGTGATTAAAGTTGGCATTCTAAAGAAGAAAAATACGATTAAAATTAATAAACCTAACATTCCATTATAGATGCCTTGGTTGGCTAAGGCAGTTTTGGCAGCAGGTTGTTTAACAAAATTTATATCCATGTCAAATGATTTGGCTTGTAAATCGGGCTTTCCAAAGATTTCTAACCACATAATTCCAATATGTTCTATTCCGACAAGGATTGTTAGAATAACTCCAATATTTCTTAAAATCATTTTGTACTCTCCTTACTAATTCTTTCAGATAAATTTTACTTATTGTTAGTAGGTAAAGCAACTGATCAACTTAATATAAATTAGTAATATTGTTGCATTTACAACAATAGTGAAATATACTAGATAAAAATAAAAGGAGTAAACATGGAAAAAGAGGATATTCTAAGACAAATCGGTTCAATTTCACGGGCATTAGATTCGATTGCGAATATTGAATTTAAGGATTTGAAGTTGAATCGGGGACAATACTTATATTTAGTTCGAATTTTTGAACGTCCTGGAATTATTTCTGATCAATTAGCTATATTATTGAATATCGATCGCACTACTACTTCACGTGGAGTTAGAAAGATTGAACAGGCAGGACTTGTTTTTAAAAAAGATGATGAGGTTAATAAGAAAATTAAGCATCTTTTTGTCACAGAAGCTGGTGAAAAATTAGCGAAAGAGATAGAAAAAGAAAATACTTATTCCAATGAACTAATGATAAAGGGACTAAGTAAGACTGAACAAGCTGAGTTAGGAAGATATTTGAGCATTATTGAAAAAAATGCTAATGAGAATTGGAGCTTTGTAAAGAATGGTGGAAAAAGGGAGTACTAGGATGATGCAAGCATATGAAATAAAAAAAGTGACGATAGCTGATATTCAAGACTTACAACAGATTTCGCGCGAGACTTTTTCAGAGACTTTTGGCTCGCAAAATAGTACTGAAAACATGGAAAAATTTCTGAATAAAGCTTATGCAGAAGAAAAATTGAGATCTGAAATCGAAAACAAAAATAGTAATTTTTATTTTTTAATTGTAAATAATCAAGTAGCTGGCTATTTAAAGGTAAATGAAGGCGATGCTCAAACAGAGCGGGTGGCAGACAATGCTTTAGAAGTGGAAAGAATTTACTTGAAACAAAACTTTCAGCATCAGGGATTTGGCTTGGTTTTAATTAAACTAGCTGAGGAACTGGCTAGGAAAAAGAACAAGGCTAATATGTGGCTTGGTGTTTGGGAGAAAAATTATCAAGCTCAGGCTTTTTACAAAAAAGATGGCTTTAAGAGAGTTAGTCAACATACATTTGTAGTTGGAGATGATCCTCAAACAGACTTTATTTTAGTTAAGGAGTTAAAGTAATGAGGTTTTATTTTAAAGCAATTGATGAAATGACGGGACGAGAGGCTTTTTGTGTTGAAAGATTAAGAAATGAAGTTTTTGTTAGCGAGCAAAAAATCACAGTGCCTGAAATAGATGATGAGGATTTCTATGCTATTCATGTTTTTACTTTAAATAAAAGTAACGATAATGCATTAGCTACTTGCCGAATTTTTAAAGATAAAAATGGAGCTTGGTATTTAGGACGCGTCGTAGTTTCAAAGAAAGCACGGGGGATGCATCTAGGAAGCAAGATGCTGGAAGAAGTTCACTATTATTTAAAAGAAAATGGAGTTGATAGATTATATTGCCATGCACAGATGACAGCTAAGCCATTTTACGATTATCTTGACTATCAAGTGAAGGGCAATATATTTAATGAAGCTGGCATTGATCACATCTTAATGTATAAAGATTTATAGACAGAAAAAGACCTCGGAAAATAGAATTCCGAGGCCTTTTTAACTTTTAATTATTCATCATCGTTATGGTTAGTGAAGTAACGGTAGTCTTTACTCTTATCAAAAATTACACCACGTGCGTTTTCACCGTTTGAAACGCTGAATACTGCATCTGGGTATTTTTCTTTAACTTCAGCTTCCATGTAGGAACGCATCATAGCATTGTTTGAAAGAACTGAACCAGTTAAAGCAATGCGCATTGGCTTAGGATCTTCGTAACGATCTAAACACATAATAATATCGCGTGCTAAAAGATGAGCTTGATCGGCGATGATCTTACGAGCATCTTCATCGCCGCTATCTGCCAGTTTAGCAACTTTGACAGCTTTTGAAGCAACTTCTGGACTAGTTAAGCTGTAAAACTTAGCCGGAACTTCACCCATGTTGTCAACATTAAATTCTTTTACAAATAAGTCAATTAAGGAATTCTTCTCGCGTTTGTCCCAGCTAAGAAGTGCAGATTGAAGAGCAGCCTTGGTAATAGCATAGCCACTACCTTCGTCTCCAAGTAAAGAACCGTAACCACCAACAGCAATTAATGAGCCATTTTGACGACCATTAACAACAGATCCAGTACCAGCAATAACTAGAGCACCATCTGCTCCTTCAAGACCATTGTAAAGGGCAAGAAGTGAGTCAGTAATGGCACGGGTTGGAATGTTACCAACCATTGAAGAAATAGTTGCCGCAACTTCTGGAGCATTACCAACAACTGATAAACCAGCAATTCCGGCTAAGACCTTGATACAGTCACCGTCAATCTTATCGCGCAATTCGTTAACTGCTTGAGCAATGTTTTTAATACCAAGTTCGTAGTCGTTGTTGATTTGACCTGGGCCAGATTCTGCACGACCTAATTCTTTACCATTTTCATCATAAGCAATTGCCGTAGAGTGTGTACCACCTGCGTCAATACCAATCATATATTTCAACATAATTAATTATCCCTCACTGTAAATATTAATACTGGAATTATTGTACTAAAAAAAAATCAATTTGTGAACGCATTCAACTGATCCTATCTAAATAAAAAGATAAGTAAGAAATATAATAATCCTTATCTTTAAAGCATTTTTATTAAATTGCATGATAAAATAAAAATATGTAATTAAGGAGAATTTTAATGAAAAATAAAATCTTTTTAGGAGCAATTTTGTCATCCTTTTGTGCTTTAGCTTTTTATATGACAAGCATAAATCATATGAAGACACAAACTTTGGAGATATATGGAAATTCAACCGCGAAAGTAGCTCAAAAAAGCAAAATGAAAGAGGGCAGTAAGCAGACTCGTTTAACTAATGGAGAAAGCGAGATTGGCGAAGCTGCTATTTCAAAAAATAGTAATAAAAGCTTAGCTAAGGCTATTGTTAAGGCAAGCTCAAATGTTCAAGGCAATTATCAAATAAGCGTAAAAGACTTGAATAGTACTAAAGTTTTTACCGATTTAACTAATACTAGTCAAGACACTTTAAATGCAGGAAACGTCTTGAAATTATACGTCCTACTTGCTTATTACAAGGCAGTTCAAGATAAAAGCTTAAATTCTGCTACTCCATATAAAGTTAAAGCAAGTGATTTAAACGGTGGAGATAAAGTATTGAAGGCTGATATGGCCTATTCTTATACTTACTTGCTCGATTTAATGATACGGCAGCAAAATAATAATGCGGCTAATATCATCTTAAATAAAATTGGAAAAGATAAAGTAAATAAAACTGCAAAAACATTTGGCGCAAGCAAGACTGAAATTACAGAAAATTTTGGTAAGGATTTTGCCGGGAAAACCAGTAGCAATGATTTAGTTACGACTATGCAGAAACTATATCAGGGGAAAGTGTTAGGCAATGATATTGATAATCAGATTTTAGGTCAATTAGCTAATTTCCCCGAAAAAGGATTAGCTAAAAATATTAATGGCGTAGTTTATAGAATAGCTGATAAAAAACAAGGCGCAGCCTTAATTCAAGAAAACGGAAAAACATATGCAATGGCAATGGTTAGTGAGGAAGATGCAGATCTAGCTAAAGTTGGAGATGCAATTAATAATTGGATGATTAAACAAAGATAACTATATTAAAGGAGTTTCGTGACTCCTTTTTCTTTTTGCTCAAAAAGTAGATAAATTTCTACACATTGTAGATTGTTTTCTACAGGTTGTCGTGTTAAAGTATATGAGTACACAAAAAGAAGGTGATTATCTTGGCTAAAAAAAGAGCTTTAGACCGCTCAAAAGTAATTGATCAAGCAATAGCAATTATTAGTGATAAGGGACTAAGTGAGCTAACCATGCCAGCCTTGGCAAAGGCATTAGGGATTAGATCTCAGTCTTTATATCATTATGTTGCTAATCGTAATGATCTGTTAGTTCTAGTTTGCGTGAATAGACTACAAGTTTTGCGGCAACATTTAACGAAAAAGATAATAGGTCATTCGGGCTTAGACGCCTTGTTTAGATTCGCAGATGAGATACGAGATTTTTTGCTACATGATAAAGCAATTTCTGGAATTTACTATGGATTAAATGAATATGTTCAAAATGAACAAATTCACGAAGAAGTTATGAAAATAGTAGAACTAGGAGAAAAGCTGGATGTAGATAATAAAAATATCGTCTCCCTGCACAGTTTGCTGGGAGCAGTCTTGGGATACGTTTTCTTAGATCGTTATGTGATCGATGAAACAGAAAAAGAAGCTGATGATAATTACCATGAGATGCTTTTGCGACTTGTAGCGCCAAAACTTCAAGTTGAGGGTACAAAATAGAGGAAAGGAAAGTATACATGAAATTACTGAAAAACCATCTTGGTGCTTTGGTAGCGTGGATTGCGATTCTACTGATTGCGATCTTTTCATTGCCAGATGTAGATGCTTTAACGCGTCAGCATTCGGAAATTTCACTTCCTGAAGATGTTCAAAGCTCGATTGCGACAAACATCGAAAGTAAGTGGGGACACGGGCAAGATAATACTTATGTTGTAGGGGTTGTTTTTAATAAAAAGCATGGAAAATTAACCTCAAGTGATAAGGAGAAAATTGACAATACTATTCGCTTTTTGAAAGACAACAAGAAAAAGCTGGGTATTAAGTCAATGATGACCCCGAATGATAATTACGCTACAAAAGCACAATTAATTTCAAAAGATAAAACGACTGAAATTGTGCAATTGAATATTGCAAATGATCATTCGACTGTGTCTAATGTTAATAAGTCTTTAACTAAAGCAGTTAAAACATCTGGAATTAGAACATATGTAACTGGGGTAAGAATCCTTGAAGATGACTTCTCGGCTTCAGTTCAGGAAGGTATTAAAAAGACTGAATTAATTACTATCTTCTTTATTTTTATTGTTTTAGTAATTGTATTTAAGTCACCAATTGTACCAATAATTTCATTATTGACAGTTGGAGTTTCCTTTATTACTTCATTTTCAATTGTTACTAATTTAGTAGAGAAGTTTAACTTTCCATTTTCAAACTTTACTCAAGTTTTCATGGTTATTGTTCTGTTTGGTATTGGGACCGACTACAATATCCTGCTGTATGACAAGTTTAAAGAGAACTTGAGTAAGGGGATGTCGAACCACGATGCGACAAACGATGCTTTGCGTAAAGCTGGTAAGACCATCCTTTATTCTGGATCCTCAATTTTAATTGGATTTAGTGCTTTAGGACTAGCTAAATTCTCAATTTACCAATCAGCTGTTGGTGTTGCTGTTGGTGTTGCTGTTTTACTAGTTGTACTTTTGACCTTAAATCCATTCTTTATGGCTGTTTTAGGTAAGAAATTATTCTGGCCAGTTAAGAATTTTGAAGGCGAAAGTAATTCTAAATTATGGCACGCTCTTTCTAAGGGAAGCTTAGCTCATCCAATTATTTATTTAGTTGTGATGGCTGTTGTAGTTTTACCATTCTGCTTGTTCTATTCAAATAATTTGAACTATAACGATGCAGATGAAATTTCTGACTCTACCCCTTCAAAGGCCGGGCTATTATTACTGCAAGTTCACTTCTCTGAAGGTACACCAGAATACTCAACCTTATATATTCAAAGTGGTCATAAACTCGACAATGAGAAGAGCTTAAAAGAAATTGATCAGATTGTTAAGAAAATTCAAGCTGATCCAGACGTGAAATTTGCTTCATCAGTAACTGAACCAAATGGTAAGTCTATTAAACGTCTTTACGTTGATAATCAATTAGGAACTGTTAACTCAGGTGTAAATACAGCCAGAAATGGTTTGGGCACTTTAAGTAACGGTAGCAAGCAAATTACCAATGGTGCTGTTCAATTGCAGAACGGTGCAAATCAACTTTCTAATGGTACTGGTCGTCTTCAAAGTGGTGCAAATCAATTGTTAAGTGGTACTACACGTCTACAAAATGGTGCTAATACACTTAGAGTGGGTACGATGCAATTGGCTACTGGTGCTGGTCGTTTAGAGAGTGGTACTTTGAACTTGCAACAAGGTGCTGTACAACTTGAGAACGGTACGATTAAGTTAGTGAATGGTGCTGTTAACTTGCAAAACGGTACACGAGAATTGAGTCAGGGTACACAAAACTTTGTTAACCAATTAAATTCTATGAGTACTCAGTTATCAGGAAAATTGAGTGCCAAAGATAAGGCAAATATTCAAAAATTAGAACACGGATTACCAGAATTAAATGCGAATATTCAATTATTAAATCAAAAGCTAAATTCTGGTTCTAATTCAATCGATTCTGATGAAATAAAGAAGGAATTAACTAATGTAGGTACACAGGCGGGAATTATCGCTACACAATTAAAAGAAGCTGGGGCTACTTTAAATAGCTTAAATAATGTTCAAGGATCATCAGCTACTATGAGTGATAGTGAAAAAGCCCAACTTACTCAAGCTTATGCTCAAGCAATGAATAGTGCTAAGTTGAATGACCAACAAAAACAAATAATGAGTGGAGCCTTTGATAGCATTTTAGGTAAGGTAAATTCTGCAGCTGAACAAAAGTCTCAAGCGTTAAATTCTGGTTTATCTAGTTTAACAAAGGTGGCAGGAAACTTAAAAGCAGCGGCAGATGCTGATAAAAAATTAGGTGATTCTGCAGTTAAAGTTGGTAATTCGCTTGGTTCACTTAAGGAATTACAAACATTGAAGCAAAATGTAAATAAATTAGCAGATGCTTCAAACCAAGCATTACCAGGGGCAAGCACAGCTTTAAGTGAATTGAGCTCTGGCTTAACACAAGTTCAAGGCGCTATGGCTCAAGGAGTAGCTGGGGCTAATAAACTTAATTCAGGCGCATCTCGCTTAAACAACGGTGCAGGTCAACTTGCAACAGGCTTACAAGCTGGTGTGTCAGGTTCTAGTCAACTTGCAAATGGTGCTGGACAATTAGCAAACGGTGCCAGTCAATTGAACACAGGCTTACAAGCCGGACTAAGCGGAACTAATCAATTAGCCAATGGTATTGGCCAACTTAATGGTGGCGCAGGCCAATTAGCAAGTGGTATTGGTCAACTTAATGGTGGTGCAAGTCAATTAGCAAATGGTGCTGGTCAAATTGCATCAAATAATCCTAAGATTACCGCTGGAATTGATAAAGTTAATAACGGTTTAGGTGAAGGCCAAGAATACTTAACTGGCTTAGCAGATTCAGCTGCTGGTAAGACTTTCTACATCCCAGCTAAGATGATTCATTCATCAACTTTCAAACCAGCTCTTGATAACTACATGAGTTCTGATTTGAAATCTACTAAGATTATCATTATCTTGAAATTAGACCCAGCTTCAACTGAAGGGGCAAAGAAAGCTCACGAACTCAGCAACATGGTTAAGAAGTCAGTGAAGGGTACCAGCCTTCAAAGCTCAACTATTGCTATGGGTGGACAATCCGAAAAGATTTATGATACTCAAGAAACTGCAAGTAGCGACTTCTTAAGAACTGCAATTATTATGTTGGTAGGTATCGGAATTGCTTTGATCTTTGTTACTAGATCAGTATTGCAACCATTATTTATTCTAGGTACTTTAGTAATTGCTTACTTAACTTCTCTATCTATTAACCAATGGTTAGTTCACGCCTTATTAGGTAGATCATTATTAGCTTGGAATACTCCATTCTTTAGCTTTATCATGATCGTTGCCTTAGGTGTTGACTACTCGATCTTCTTAATGATGCGTTATCGTGAATTAGGAGAAGTAAACCCAGGCTGGACTACAAGTGAGAAGATGCTTCAAGCTTGTGACATTATTGGAACTGTAGTAATTTCTGCTGCTATCATCCTTGGTGGTACATTTGCAGCCTTAATTCCATCAGGTGTCCCAACTTTAATTGAAGTTGCATTATGTGTGGATATTGGGTTATTACTATTAGTATTCTTACTTCCAATTAACATGTCCGCTGCAATGAAGATTACATATGAAGGCTTAGGCAGAAAAAAGAATAAAAAAGATGCTGAATAGTATTTAATATTCTAAAAAATAAAAGATTGAAGTTTATCCTATTTTTGATCAGGATAAAACTTCAATCTTTTTTCTTTATAAAATTAATTAGATATTTTATTTAAGGCAGCTGCAATACCGTTGTGATTATTATCTAAGGTTACTGGAATATTCAACTTATTCTTTAGCTCTTCTGGTGCATTACCCATTAAAATTGGATGCCCAACAGCTTTAAGCATCGGTTCATCGTTATAATTATCCCCGAAAGCCCAAGCGTTCGTCTTATCTATTGCAAAGCTATCAAGAACAATTTTAACTGCTTTTCCTTTATTAACACCTTTAAGCATAATTTCTAAAAGATGGGGCGCGGATTTAACAAAAGCTAGTTTAGGAAAATCAGATTGGAGTGTAGGGATAATTTTATCAAGTGTGTCAGGCTTGCCAATGACTAGCACCTTGTGGATACCTTTTAAATCTTTTATTCGTTCTAGAGAAACAGGAAGTGATTTAACTCCAACTATTTCTTCTTCCTTTTTAACTAATGGATTTTTATTAAGTGAAGAAAACCAATTGTAGCCACTGTAGACATTCCAAGCAAGATCTTGAGTTTTAAGAGCATCTATTTTGGTAATTAGTTGGACTGCTTCTGCAGCATCAAAAAATTGTGAATTAAGCGGTCTTCCCATTTCGTCTAAGACTAACGCACCATTATAGGCAATAATAGGACAGAAATTAGTAATTTTATCTACTACGTTCATAATTCCTTTGGGCATGCGTGCAGAAACAGGAATAAATAAGTTACCAGCGATAATTTGTTTACGAATGGCATCGATTGTATCAGGCGATACATCACCACCAGATGTAATCAGGGTGCCGTCAATATCACTAAAAATTAGTTTTGCTGTCATAAAAATTTTCTCCTTTGATGGCTTTATCTATCTTATTATAATACGATAAAGATAAGAACTAATGAGCACGAAATTGCTTTTGCTTATTATTTTAAATAGTAAAAATTATAATTAATAACTACGTATAATTGAAATAGATGAGTGAAATTATGACAAAAAAATTGAGAAAAGTAATCTTTATCATCTGTGGAATCCTGTCCGCAATCATTTTACTTTACTTACTCTACCGCGACTATCGTCCTGAAATTGATGTTTTAATGCATCCTGATAGCCATACTAAAACAAAGTTACTCTATTTAATTCGCCAGCATGAAGTACGTGATAGCCTGTTTTTATTGGGTCTAATAACAGTTCTGAATGCTATTCCTGGTATGTCAAACTCTGTTTTTTGCATTTTAGCAGGACTTTGCTATGGGCCTTGGATTGGACTAGCAATTAACTGGGCCGGCAATATTTTAGGAAATTGTATTGTAGAGAGTTTAATCAAAAGGGTTGATTTTTCCCATCGGTTTAAAAAAAATAAGTTTTTAAATTGGCTAATGGCGCAAAAACATCCAAGTTTAGGAATGACATTAGGGTTTATGGTGCCAGTAATACCAAGTGTGTTAATTGATTACACAGCAGCTAGATTAAAAGTGCCAGCAAATAAATTTTTGTTGATGGTAATCGTGGGGATGTTTCCTACGTCTTTTATCTATGCCTTTGGTGGAGATGCAATCTTTAATGGGGATGCTAAAAAGTTAATTGGATCTTTAATTGGTATTGCAATTCTATTCATTATTGCTTGGTTATTAGTAAGAATGGCATCTAGAAAAAAGCAGAGAACGGCATAAGCATTCTCTGCTTTTTAGTTTAATTGCTTGAAATGCTATAATAAGCTAAAAAAGTTTATGAGGGAATTAAAAATGAAATGTCCAAATTGTGGTGAAGATGTAAAGTCGACTGATAAACAATGTCCTAACTGTCATTTTGATTTAGAAAAATTTAGAAATGAATTTTTTACTGGGCAAAATCAAACTCGTAATGAAAGCTCTGACAATCGTCAAAAGCAAGAAACACGTTCTGTTAAAAAGATTGCACCGAAAAAGCAAAATTCTACCATTGCTAGCATGATTAATTGGATTCAAGTAAATTCAATGATTGTTTTTGTTGTTGGGATAATTTTGTTGATTTTGACTAGTTTTTCACCATCATTAGGCTGGTCTTGCTTCTTTGCATTGTTAATATGGTTGTTTATAGTTTGTGATAAAAATAAAGGCAAAGTAACAGAACAGTACACTGTTGATCAGCGATTAACTGAGCATGTTAATAAGGTTGGCTCTGATGTGGTTAATTCTTTTGAAGAAGGGGAGAATCGAGTAAAAGCTCATCGACAAAAGATTGATAATAAGTTAGGGCGCGATCCAGAAGCAATAAAAAAAGTTGTTAAGCAAAAGAGAACAGCTACTCAATTGGGAGTAGTCTTAATTGCAGTTTTAAACTTGCTTCTTGTATTTAGTGGCCCATTTTCATCAGGAATGATGCAAGGATATCAGACTTTATCTATTTCAAAAGCCTTACTTTCAATTGGTAGATTTAATGGCAAGTATCTTCTGATTGGTTATGGAATGTGGCTTCTTCTAGTTGGAGTTCCAATCGCAATTATTATTTTGACAATTAGGAATGGTAAGAATAATAAAAGAATTGTTTTCTTACTTTCTTTAATCGAGTCGATTGTCTTAGTAATTTGTGCTGTTGAATTAATTTTTATGAATGCTGGTTCCTCCTTGGGAATTACTAATAATGCAGCAGCAAATAGTGTTGAAATTCAGAGGATTGTAGCAAATGCAATCTCATTTGGGGTTTCTACATACTTATTATTTGTATCAAGTATTCTTTTAACGGTTGTTGCGTTTCGCAGTATGAGACAAAATTAAAAAGAATTGGGTCATTATCTGATCCAATTCTTTTTTTGCATGTTTAAAAAAATTATTTTGAAACGTCAATCACTAAATGCTCATTTACAAATGACATTAAACCTAGTTCGCTTAATTCACGGCCATAACCAGACTTTTTAACACCGCCAAATGGTAATTCTGGAGCCGTGATCCAGCGTCCATTAATAACTGTCATTCCAGTATCAATTTCACTGGCTACTTCTTGCGCATGAGCTTTATTTTGAGAAATAACGCTTGAACCTAGACCAAAGCTCGAATTATTAGCTAGTGCAATTGCTTCTTCTTCATCTTTAACCTTAAATACTTCGGCAACTGGTCCAAATAATTCTTCATCGAATAATGGATTGTTTTGATCAATATTAGTTAAAATCATCGGACGGAAGAAAGCACCAGAACTTTCAATTTCGGGATATTGATAGGCAACTTCTGCTCCATGTTCAATTCCTTTTTTGATTTGCGCTGCTAACTTATCAGCAGCTTTTTGAGAATTCATTGGTGCGAGACTAGTTTCTTTATCTAAAGGATTACCGGGTTTAAGACTAGCGAAAGTGTGCTGCAAAATATTCATCACTTCATCGTAGCGTGATTCGACAACGATGATTCGTTTAGAAGAAGTGCAGACTTGACCACAGTTATAAGTTCTAGCGTCACTTAATACATTTTTTAATATCGTAGAATCGGCATCAGCTAAAACTATAAATGGGTCATTTCCACCTAATTCCATTGTCGATTTTTTAATATTTTTACCAGCTGCTTCGGCAACGCTGCTTCCGCCACGTTCTGAACCTGTAACAGCAACTCCTTGAACGCGCTTGTCAGCAATTACATCACCAATTTGGGCATAAGATAAAAATAAGTTTTGCAAACTTGCTTTTGGAGCGCCCGCTTCTTGAATAATTTTTTCTGTTAATTGAGCTGAAGCTGGGACATTGTGTGCATGTTTTAAGATAATTGGATTTCCAACCATGAAGTTAGGAGCAAATACTCTAATTACCTGATAGAGTGGGAAGTTCCAAGGCTCGCAAGCCATGATAATACCTGTTGATTGTTTTAGGTAATAAGCCGTCCCTAAGTTTGTTTCTAATGGAGTAGGCTCTAACATTTTAGGAGCTTTTTCAGCATAGTAATTACAAATGCTGATACATAAGTCTACTTCTTCAAGTGATTCATGATATAGCTTTCCCATTTCTAAAGTCATAGTTTTAGCCATCTCTTCACGATGCTTTTTGAAAGTATTGGCTATTTGATGAAGTAATTGACTTCTAGTAGCAGGAAGCTGACTACGCCAAGTCAAGTATAATTTTTCCCCAGCAGCAAGTGCTTGTTCAATTTCTTCTTGAGTAGCGTCGGGGTAACTCTTAATCAGCTGATTAGTATACGGATTAATAGATTCATATTTAGACATAAAATTTCCTCTTTTCAATATATTTCATTATAAAGCGCTTTCTTACGGATGTATATAAAAATCACTTCTTTTTAGTAAGATATAAAAGAAGTGATTTAGTTTAAGCTAGTTTACTAATTTTTTCTAATAATACATGATTATTGTTGAGACGGGCAAAAGCGGCTGAATCGTTTAAATATTGAGTAGTCCTTTGTTGTGGGCCTTTTTCTGCAATATTATTTTGAGCTAATTGAAAAAGTATGCGAGCAGTAAAATAAATTACATGCCGTTTTTTGCATAAGTCATATCCCATCTCTAATAGTTTATTAGATTGTTCATAATCCTGGTTTCGACCATAAAATTCCCCGCCGTTACACAAAATAGAAAGAAATTGTAGTAGCGAATCTTCATCTTCAAGCTGAACATTGGATATTGAAGAGAGAATGATGTCATAGTAATGGCGAGCTTTTTCAACATCATTTTGTAAATCATAAACTTGACTACAACCTTTAAGTGCAAGAAGATGGTAAATCTTATTCTGTTTTGACAAGTGTGCATCAAGAATTGTATTGAAGTAATACAAAGCATCAGTCTCAGCATGATCAAGATTTAAGGCAAGAAGCCCACGTAAATAGTAATAATGAAGGATATCTTCTTGCCGTGTTAATCCATCTTTATTAATGCTAGCTAAAAGTTGAGCTACTTTTGGAAAATCAAGCTGAATGACAGCAAAATCGGCTTCAAATAGTTTATGAGATGTTTTTTTATTAGAATCTACATCCATAATATCTGCTACGTTAATATTCTAACGGTCGCAAAGACTATTTAAAATTTTTAAAGACGGAATACGACCATTATTTTCAAATTTACTTAATGTAGATTGAGTACAAATACCATTGCATAATTCAGTCTGCGATAAACCTAATTTTTTGCGAATGGAAATAAATTTGTTAATATTAATCATTCTTTTACTCCTTGATTGTCTGAAAAAGAAAATCTAAAGATTCATCCAAGTAGTCCTTGGCATAGTCCATTGCATGACGATGACCTTTGATGATCAATAATTCAATTTCGTGATCATGATTAGCTAAAAAGTCGACAAATTTTAAGATTCCATCTAATGGAACAAGTTCATGAGCAGAATTGATCATTTTTAAGCGTCCTAAATTGTTAAGATCATAATTTTCTGCATCCATTTGTTTGTAAATAACTTGATCATCTTTACCCGCGTATTTCAATACAAAGAACTTATAAAATGATTCAAAAATATCGTGTAAATTAGTGAGCTTTAATTCGTTCGCTCCATATCTTGAAGGTATAACGTTTGGATGAGTTTTCATCCAATTAGAGAAGTCTACAGATGCTGACCAAGTTACAGTAGGAAAACCATATATTCCGGCAAGGTAGATAGCCAAAGTACCACCAACACTGGCACCAATTTGTACGATATTTTGTTGATCATCTTCATCGGTATATTTTGACTCTAGTAACCACTCCACAAATTTTTTACTGTCTTGATGAGCAGCCGGAAAAGTAGAGGCAGGAGCTAAGCGATAGTCAGGGATAAGAGTCATAAAGCCTGCATTTGCTAATCTTATCCCAAGATTCTTAACATCATTTTTTGAGCCAGCAAACCATCCTCCGCCATGCCAAAAGATTAGAATTTTAGTTTGTGAATTAGTATTGTTAGGAAAATAAATGTCTGTCTTCAAATTGTTGTTTTCGTCGTAAATTATGTCTTTTTTTATAACAACCATAATTAAGCCTCTTAGTTATTTTTTAACACACTAATATTATAGAATAAATGTCAACGATAAGTCATATCTTATTCATCCTATATATAAGTTTATTTCATCGGTTAAGGCGCCTATTTTGTTTTGTTTTTGTTATCATTAATTTAACATACCAAGGAGGGCAGAAAAATGTCTACTAAAACGAGTCGTAAATTAATCAATATTTTGACGATTGTTACTACAATTATCCTAGTTTTACTAAGTATTTATTGGTATAGGCTAGGCATTTTTACAAGCCAGGAAAAAATGAAGGCTTATTTGGCAAATAAGCAGATCATTGGTCCCTTGATTTTTACTTTAATTCAAATAATTCAAGTTGTTATTCCTATTATTCCAGGTGGAGTTTCATTACTGGGTGGAGTGATATTTTTTGGACCAATCTGGGGATTTATTTATAACTATGTAGGAATTTGTCTAGGTTCGATCATTTTATTCTTTTTGGCTAGACATTATGGACGCCCATTTATTTTGCATTTGGTTTCTGAAAAAACATATGAAAAATACATGAAGTGGACAGCAAATCAGAAGAAATTCAATTGGTTCTTTGCTTTGTGTATTATTGCGCCAATGGCGCCAGATGATATTCTTTGTATGATTGCTGGGTTAACTGAAATGAAATTTTCAACATACTTATGGATAATTTTATTAGGAAAGCCTTGGACAATTGCAGCTTATAGTTTGGGATTGGTTTATGGTGCCAAATGGTTATTAAAGTTAGTAGGCAAGTAATGCTTGAAAGTAAACGAATTATTTTAAGAAAAATTGAGACAAATGATGCGCCCACCTTACTCAAGTGGGGTCAAGATAGTGTGTATCATAAAAGCGCTGGTTATCAATATCTGGAAGATTTAAGTGCTGCTCAAAAAAGCATTGGTCAATATAGGGCAAGGCCCTATAGTTACGGAATAGTATTGAAAGAAAGTGGCCGCTTAATAGGATTAGTTGAATTATATGAACGTGGATTAGATGAATATAATGGCTTATTGATGACAAAAGACTTAGGTTTTTTATTAGATAAAAATTATTGGCATCGAGGATTAATGACAGAGGCTTTGCAGCTAATAATCAATTTTGCTTTTGAAAAATTGCACCAAAATCAAATTTGGGCCGGGACTTTTGTTTCTAATGAAAACTCACAAAGATTACTAAAAAAATTAGGTTTTAGATATGTTTATACAACTGATTATTCAATGGTTTCTTCGCTTTTTAATTATCAAGAAAAATATTATTTGTTAACACCACAGGATTGGCATGATATAATGCAGATAAACATGAAATCCTAAGACTAATTTCAGAGAGCTCATGGTTGGTGTAAATGAGTAGAAAGTCGTTTCCAGATTTCGATTATTGGGTAGGTAATTCTACACGGTTAGCACCGTTATCGCTTTTTGAGTGTGGTATTTTTAACCAAATTTGGGTGGTACCGCGAACCGTGTAAGTCGATTCGTCCCAGTGAGAGGGATGAATTGGCTTTTTTTATTTTAAGGAGGAAATATGTTAGACATAAAGGTAATTCGAGAGAATTTAGACTGGTCAAAGAAGAAATTAGCTACACGTGGAATAAAGCCAGAAGAACTAGATAAATTAGTGGCTATTGATAAAGAAAGACGTGAAGCTTTAACTAAAAGTGAGCAATTAAAGCAAAAGCGTAATGAAGTATCCGATCAAATTGCGCAAGCTAAGCGTAATAAAGAAGACGCAAGTGATGCTATTAAGGCAATGCGTGAAGTTGGAAAAGAAATTAAGGATTTAGATAAAGAAGTAGAAGACCTTACCCAAAAACAAAAGTATATTTTACTTCGTTTACCTAACTTCCCAGCAGATTCAGATCCTATTGGACCAGATGAAAGCTATAACGAAGAAGTTCGTAAATGGAATGAACCAACTAAGTTTGATTTTGAACCAAAACCTCACTGGGAAATTGGTACTGAATTAAATATCTTAGACTGGGATACTGCTGCTAAAGTTTCAGGTGCTCGTTTTGTTTACTATAAAGGTGCAGGTGCATTACTTGAACGCGCAGTTTCAAATTTCTTCTTAGATGAAAATACTAAAGATGGTTATACTGAAGTGATTCCACCATATTTAGTAAATGATGCTTCTATGCAAGGAACTGGTCAATTTCCTAAATTTACCGAGGATGTTTATACCATTGTTGATAATGATGATCCTGACAAGCCACGTGATCTAACTTTGATTCCAACTGCAGAGGTTCCATTAGTTAACTACTTCCGCGGTAAGATTTTAGATGCAAAGCAATTACCAATTAATGTTACTGCATTCTCTCCTGCGTTTAGAAGCGAAGCAGGATCTGCGGGACGTGATACGCGTGGATTAATTAGAATGCACGAATTTAGAAAAGTTGAAATGGTAAAAATTGTTGATGAGGACAGTTCGTGGGATGAATTGGAAAAATTAACGCATAACGCTGAACATTTACTTCAAAAGCTCGGCTTACCATATCATGTTGTTGCTCTTTCAACTGGGGATGCAAGTTTTACTAGTGCTAAAACTTATGACCTTGAAGTATGGATGCCAGCTCAAGATAAATATCGTGAAATTTCAAGCTGTTCAAACTGTACGGATTTCCAAGCTCGTCGTAGCTTAATTCGTTATCGTGATGAAAATGGAAAGCTTCATCTTGCTCATACTTTGAATGGATCAGGTTTAGCTGTAGGTAGAACTGTAGCAGCTATTTTAGAAAATTATCAAAATGAAGATGGAACTGTAGATGTACCTGAAGCATTACAACCATACATGCATGGTATGAAAGTAATTACTAAAGAGCCAAAATTTGGTGAATAAAAGTTAAATATAAAAGAAAATGGTATTCAAACATCAAAAGATGTGGGAATACCATTTTTTATTTAATATAGAGTAAGATAGCACTAGATTAGCACTCTAAAAAAATATTGCTAATTTTTAGAAAAAAGGGGTTGACGAAAAGGAGAAAAGTCTGTAAAGTAATACATGCTGTTTGAGGCAAAGCGAGAAGCTTGTCAAGAGAGCAGAAAGATGATAATATTATAAAGCTGTCATTTGAGAGAGATGAGAAAGAGAAAAAAGCTTGTCAAAACTCAAGAGGCATGATATAATATAAAAGTTGTCACACGGCAACGGTAGTACCTTGAAAACTGAACAAAGTTTCGCTGAAAGTGTGCGGGATATAAAAATCCCAAACAAAAGCGAAGTCAATTCGCAAGCAATAAATTTGAGATAACTCAAAGAAAGTTTTAGAGCTAAACGATAAAAAGCTCATTTTCAAGAAGGAAAATGAGAGTTTGATCCTGGCTCAGGACGAACGCTGGCGGCGTGCCTAATACATGCAAGTCGAGCGAGCTTGCCTAGATGAATTTGGTGCTTGCACCAAATGAAACTAGATACAAGCGAGCGGCGGACGGGTGAGTAACACGTGGGTAACCTGCCCAAGAGACTGGGATAACACCTGGAAACAGATGCTAATACCGGATAACAACACTAGACGCATGTCTAGAGTTTAAAAGATGGTTCTGCTATCACTCTTGGATGGACCTGCGGTGCATTAGCTAGTTGGTAAGGTAACGGCTTACCAAGGCAATGATGCATAGCCGAGTTGAGAGACTGATCGGCCACATTGGGACTGAGACACGGCCCAAACTCCTACGGGAGGCAGCAGTAGGGAATCTTCCACAATGGACGCAAGTCTGATGGAGCAACGCCGCGTGAGTGAAGAAGGGTTTCGGCTCGTAAAGCTCTGTTGGTAGTGAAGAAAGATAGAGGTAGTAACTGGCCTTTATTTGACGGTAATTACTTAGAAAGTCACGGCTAACTACGTGCCAGCAGCCGCGGTAATACGTAGGTGGCAAGCGTTGTCCGGATTTATTGGGCGTAAAGCGAGTGCAGGCGGTTCAATAAGTCTGATGTGAAAGCCTTCGGCTCAACCGGAGAATTGCATCAGAAACTGTTGAACTTGAGTGCAGAAGAGGAGAGTGGAACTCCATGTGTAGCGGTGGAATGCGTAGATATATGGAAGAACACCAGTGGCGAAGGCGGCTCTCTGGTCTGCAACTGACGCTGAGGCTCGAAAGCATGGGTAGCGAACAGGATTAGATACCCTGGTAGTCCATGCCGTAAACGATGAGTGCTAAGTGTTGGGAGGTTTCCGCCTCTCAGTGCTGCAGCTAACGCATTAAGCACTCCGCCTGGGGAGTACGACCGCAAGGTTGAAACTCAAAGGAATTGACGGGGGCCCGCACAAGCGGTGGAGCATGTGGTTTAATTCGAAGCAACGCGAAGAACCTTACCAGGTCTTGACATCCAGTGCAAACCTAAGAGATTAGGAGTTCCCTTCGGGGACGCTGAGACAGGTGGTGCATGGCTGTCGTCAGCTCGTGTCGTGAGATGTTGGGTTAAGTCCCGCAACGAGCGCAACCCTTGTCATTAGTTGCCATCATTAAGTTGGGCACTCTAATGAGACTGCCGGTGACAAACCGGAGGAAGGTGGGGATGACGTCAAGTCATCATGCCCCTTATGACCTGGGCTACACACGTGCTACAATGGACGGTACAACGAGAAGCGAACCTGCGAAGGCAAGCGGATCTCTGAAAGCCGTTCTCAGTTCGGACTGTAGGCTGCAACTCGCCTACACGAAGCTGGAATCGCTAGTAATCGCGGATCAGCACGCCGCGGTGAATACGTTCCCGGGCCTTGTACACACCGCCCGTCACACCATGAGAGTCTGTAACACCCAAAGCCGGTGGGATAACCTTTATAGGAGTCAGCCGTCTAAGGTAGGACAGATGATTAGGGTGAAGTCGTAACAAGGTAGCCGTAGGAGAACCTGCGGCTGGATCACCTCCTTTCTAAGGAAGGCGAAAGATGATGGAGAGTGCGAGAGCACTAAAGAGAAGTCATCGAGAAAGCCAAGCGGAAGCACACTGAGAAACTTTGTTTAGTTTTGAGGGTAATACCTCAGAGAGCTAGTACATTGAAAACTGAATATAATCTAAAGCAAAAAACCGAGACAATCGAAAAAACAGATTGAAGAGCGACCGAGAAGAGAGAGAAACTCAACTTGAAATAGGTCAAGTAGAAAAGGGCGCATGGTGAATGCCTAGGCACTAGAAGCCGATGAAGGACGTGACGAACCACGAAAGGCTTCGGGGAGCAGTAAGTAAGCGATGATCCGGAGATATCCGAATGGGGGAACCCAATACCGCGAGGTATTATCAAGAGCTGTTAAGGCTGTTGAAGGAAGACGCAGTGAACTGAAACATCTAAGTAGCTGCAGGAAGAGAAAGAAAAATCGATTTCCCAAGTAGCGGCGAGCGAACAGGAAAGAGCCCAAACCAGCTGGCTTGCCAGTTGGGGTAGTAGGACTGCAATAAAGTACTTGAAGCGATAGCAGAATTATCTGGAAAGATAAGCCAGAGAGGGTGAGAGCCCCGTAAGCGAAATTGCAGAGAGACTTAGCAGGATCCTGAGTAGGTCGGGACACGAGGAATCCCGATTGAAACCGCGAGGACCATCTCGCAAGGCTAAATACTAACTAGTGACCGATAGTGAACCAGTACCGTGAGGGAAAGGTGAAAAGAACCCCGGAAGGGGAGTGAAAGAGAACCTGAAACCGTGTGCCTACAAGTAGTCAAAGCACATTAAAGTGTAATGGCGTGCCTTTTGTAGAATGAACCGGCGAGTTACGTTATGGTGCAAGGTTAAGTCAGAAAAGACGGAGCCGGAGCGAAAGCGAGTCTGAAGAGGGCGAGAGAGTATCATGACGTAGACCCGAAACCAAGTGACCTACCCATGACCAGGTTGAAGGCGTGGTAAAACACGCTGGAGGACCGAACCCACGTGAGTTAAAAATCGCGGGGATGAGTTGTGGGTAGCGGTGAAATTCCAAACGAACTTGGAGATAGCTGGTTCTCTCCGAAATAGCTTTAGGGCTAGCCTCGTGTGAATGATAATGGAGGTAGAGCGCTGTTTGGACTAGGGGCCCGTCAGGGGTTACTGAATCCAGATAAACTCCGAATGCCAGATATCAATGCACGGGAGTCAGACTGCGAGTGATAAGATCCGTAGTCGAAAGGGAAACAGCCCAGATCACCAGTTAAGGTCCCCAAATCTATGCTAAGTGGAAAAGGATGTGGAGTTGCGTAGACAACTAGGATGTTGGCTTAGAAGCAGCCACCATTTAAAGAGTGCGTAATAGCTCACTAGTCGAGTGACGCTGCGCCGAAAATGTACCGGGGCTAAGCATAGTACCGAAACTGTGGATGCATATCAAAGGATATGCGTGGTAGGAGAGCGTTCTAAGAGCGGCGAAGTTAGATCGAGAGGACTAATGGAGCGCTTAGAAGTGAGAATGCCGGTATGAGTAGCGAAAGATAGGTGAGAATCCTATCCGCCGAAAGACTAAGGTTTCCTGGGGCAGGCTCGTCCGCCCAGGGTAAGTCGGGACCTAAGGTAAGGCCGAGAGGCGTAGCCGATGGACAACAGGTAGAGATTCCTGTACTGAAATTGTTCGATAAGAGCAAAGGAGGGACGCAGGAGGCTAATGACGCATGTAGCTGGAAAAACATGTGCAAGCAGTAAGAAAAAAGATGAGTCAAATGCTTATGTTTAGATTTCAAGCTGTGACGCGGAGTGAAATCAAAGTAGCGAAGGTCATGATGTCACACTGCCAAGAAAAGCTTCTAGCCAGAGCAATTTTACCCGTACCGCAAACCGACACAGGTAGTCGAGTGGAGAACACTCAGGTGAGCGAGAGAACTCTCGTTAAGGAACTCGGCAAAATGACCCCGTAACTTCGGGAGAAGGGGTGCTGATGGTAAAAGATCAGCCGCAGTGAATAGGCCCAAACAACTGTTTATCAAAAACACAGGTATCTGCAAAATCGTAAGATGACGTATAGGTGCTGACACCTGCCCGGTGCTGGAAGGTTAAGAGGAGAGCTTAGCGCAAGCGAAGGTTTGAATTGAAGCCCCAGTAAACGGCGGCCGTAACTATAACGGTCCTAAGGTAGCGAAATTCCTTGTCGGGTAAGTTCCGACCTGCACGAAAGGTGTAATGATTTGGGCACTGTCTCAACGAGAGACTCGGTGAAATTATAATACCCGTGAAGATGCGGGTTACCCGCGACAGGACGGAAAGACCCCATGGAGCTTTACTGTAGCTTGATATTGAGTATTTGTTAAACATGTACAGGATAGGTAGGAGCCAGAGAAAGTAGGACGCTAGTCTTACTGGAGGCAATGTTGGGATACTACCCTTGTTTGATGGATCCTCTAACTCGCAGAGCTGAGCGTTCTGGAGGACAGTGTCAGGTGGGCAGTTTGACTGGGGCGGTCGCCTCCTAAAATGTAACGGAGGCGCCCAAAGGTTCCCTCAGAATGGTTGGAAATCATTCGCAGAGTGTAAAGGTATAAGGGAGCTTGACTGCGAGAGGTACACCTCGAGCAGGGACGAAAGTCGGGCTTAGTGATCTGGTGGTACTGCATGGAAAGGCCATCACTCAACGGATAAAAGCTACCCTGGGGATAACAGGCTTATCTCCCCCAAGAGTTCACATCGACGGGGAGGTTTGGCACCTCGATGTCGGCTCGTCGCATCCTGGGGCTGAAGTCGGTCCCAAGGGTTGGGCTGTTCGCCCATTAAAGCGGCACGCGAGCTGGGTTCAGAACGTCGTGAGACAGTTCGGTCCCTATCCGTCGTGGGCGTAGGAAATTTGAGAGGAGCTGTCCTTAGTACGAGAGGACCGGGATGGACATACCGCTGGTGTACCAGTTGTCTTGCCAAAGGCATCGCTGGGTAGCTATGTATGGAAGGGATAAGCGCTGAAAGCATCTAAGTGCGAAGCCCCCCTCAAGATGAGATTTCCGATGCGCAAGCAGTAAGACACCTTAAAGACGATGAGGTAGATAGGCTAGGAGTGGAAGCATAGCGATATGTGGAGCGGACTAGTACTAATCAGTCGAGCACTTGACCAAAGCTCAAAGGTTTAGAGCGGAAGATTATATTCAGTTTTGAGTGTAAAAGCTCAGAAAGAGTACGGTGGCGATGGCAAGAAGAATACACCTGTTCCCATGCCGAACACAGAAGTTAAGCTTCTTAACGCCGAGAGTAGTTGGTGGGAAACTGCCTGCGAGGGTAGGCAGTCGCCGTGCTAAATGGAGGATTAGCTCAGCTGGGAGAGCATCTGCCTTACAAGCAGGAGGTCACAGGTTCGAGCCCTGTATCCTCCATTGAGTCGTTAGCTCAGTTGGTAGAGCATCTGACTTTTAATCAGAGGATCGGCAGTTCGAGCCTGCCACGACTCATTGGCCCAGAAAAACTCAAGCGGGTGTGGCGGAATTGGCAGACGCGCTAGATTTAGGTTCTAGTGTTTTCGGACGTGTGGGTTCAAGTCCCACCACCCGTACCATGCCGATTTAGCTCAGTTGGTAGAGCATCTGTCTTGTAAACAGGGGGTCGAAGGTTCGAGTCCTTTAATCGGCATAAAAATTGAATAAAAAAATGCGGAAGTAGTTCAGTGGTAGAACATCACCTTGCCATGGTGGGGGTCGCGGGTTCGAATCCCGTCTTCCGCTTATCATTATCATGCCGGGGTGGCGGAACTGGCAGACGCACGGGACTTAAAATCCCGCGGTTGGTGACAACCGTACCGGTTCGATTCCGGTCCTCGGCATATAATGATGCACCCTTAGCGCAACTGGATAGAGTGTCTGACTACGAATCAGAAGGTTGAAGGTTCAAATCCTTCAGGGTGCACACTTCGGGAAGTGGCTCAGTTTGGTAGAGCACCTGGTTTGGGACCAGGGGGTCGCAGGTTCGAATCCTGTCTTCCCGATTGTAGCTTAAACAGGAAGTTACAGGATGGCGGTGTAGCTCAGCTGGCTAGAGCGTCCGGTTCATACCCGGGAGGTCGAGGGTTCGATCCCCCCCGCCGCTATAGAGGTAAGCTTGGACCTTTAGCTCAGTTGGTTAGAGCAGACGGCTCATAACCGTCGGGTCGTAGGTTCGAGTCCTACAAGGTCCATAGGATCTTGGCTTTTTTTATATAAAAACATCGCGGGATGGAGCAGTCTGGTAGCTCGTCGGGCTCATAACCCGAAGGTCATAGGTTCAAATCCTGTTCCCGCAATATGGTCCCTTGGTGTAGGGGTTATCACGCCTCCCTGTCACGGAGGAGATCACCGGTCCGAATCCGGTAGGGACCGTAATGGCTCGATAGCTCAGTTGGTAGAGCAAAGGATTGAAGCTCCTTGTGTCGGCGGTTCGATTCCGTCTCGCGCCATTAGGAAGCAAGAAGTTGCGGGTATAGTTTAGTGGTAAAACGAAAGCCTTCCAAGCTTTAGTCGCGAGTCCGATTCTCGTTACCCGCTTCAAAGGAAAAGGGGCCTATAGCTCAGCTGGTTAGAGCGCACGCCTGATAAGCGTGAGGTCGATGGTTCAAGTCCATTTAGGCCCATTGGAGATTTACTCAAGTGGCTGAAGAGGCGCCCCTGCTAAGGGTGTAGGTCGGTTTATACCGGCGCGAGGGTTCGAATCTCTCAATCTCCGCTTTGCAGATGTGCTTCATTTTTTAATGGAGCATTTTATTTTCCTTTGATTTAAAGTCTGTAAAGTAATACATGCTGTTTGAGGCAAAGCGAGAAGCTTGTCAAGAGAGCAGAAAGATGATAATATTATAAAGCTGTCATTTGAGAGAGATGAGAAAGAGAAAAAAGCTTGTCAAAACTCAAGAGGCATGATATAATATAAAAGTTGTCACACGGCAACGGTAGTACCTTGAAAACTGAACAAAGTTTCGCTGAAAGTGTGCGGGATATAAAAATCCCAAACAAAAGCGAAGTCAATTCGCAAGCAATAAATTTGAGATAACTCAAAGAAAGTTTTAGAGCTAAACGATAAAAAGCTCATTTTCAAGAAGGAAAATGAGAGTTTGATCCTGGCTCAGGACGAACGCTGGCGGCGTGCCTAATACATGCAAGTCGAGCGAGCTTGCCTAGATGAATTTGGTGCTTGCACCAAATGAAACTAGATACAAGCGAGCGGCGGACGGGTGAGTAACACGTGGGTAACCTGCCCAAGAGACTGGGATAACACCTGGAAACAGATGCTAATACCGGATAACAACACTAGACGCATGTCTAGAGTTTAAAAGATGGTTCTGCTATCACTCTTGGATGGACCTGCGGTGCATTAGCTAGTTGGTAAGGTAACGGCTTACCAAGGCAATGATGCATAGCCGAGTTGAGAGACTGATCGGCCACATTGGGACTGAGACACGGCCCAAACTCCTACGGGAGGCAGCAGTAGGGAATCTTCCACAATGGACGCAAGTCTGATGGAGCAACGCCGCGTGAGTGAAGAAGGGTTTCGGCTCGTAAAGCTCTGTTGGTAGTGAAGAAAGATAGAGGTAGTAACTGGCCTTTATTTGACGGTAATTACTTAGAAAGTCACGGCTAACTACGTGCCAGCAGCCGCGGTAATACGTAGGTGGCAAGCGTTGTCCGGATTTATTGGGCGTAAAGCGAGTGCAGGCGGTTCAATAAGTCTGATGTGAAAGCCTTCGGCTCAACCGGAGAATTGCATCAGAAACTGTTGAACTTGAGTGCAGAAGAGGAGAGTGGAACTCCATGTGTAGCGGTGGAATGCGTAGATATATGGAAGAACACCAGTGGCGAAGGCGGCTCTCTGGTCTGCAACTGACGCTGAGGCTCGAAAGCATGGGTAGCGAACAGGATTAGATACCCTGGTAGTCCATGCCGTAAACGATGAGTGCTAAGTGTTGGGAGGTTTCCGCCTCTCAGTGCTGCAGCTAACGCATTAAGCACTCCGCCTGGGGAGTACGACCGCAAGGTTGAAACTCAAAGGAATTGACGGGGGCCCGCACAAGCGGTGGAGCATGTGGTTTAATTCGAAGCAACGCGAAGAACCTTACCAGGTCTTGACATCCAGTGCAAACCTAAGAGATTAGGAGTTCCCTTCGGGGACGCTGAGACAGGTGGTGCATGGCTGTCGTCAGCTCGTGTCGTGAGATGTTGGGTTAAGTCCCGCAACGAGCGCAACCCTTGTCATTAGTTGCCATCATTAAGTTGGGCACTCTAATGAGACTGCCGGTGACAAACCGGAGGAAGGTGGGGATGACGTCAAGTCATCATGCCCCTTATGACCTGGGCTACACACGTGCTACAATGGACGGTACAACGAGAAGCGAACCTGCGAAGGCAAGCGGATCTCTGAAAGCCGTTCTCAGTTCGGACTGTAGGCTGCAACTCGCCTACACGAAGCTGGAATCGCTAGTAATCGCGGATCAGCACGCCGCGGTGAATACGTTCCCGGGCCTTGTACACACCGCCCGTCACACCATGAGAGTCTGTAACACCCAAAGCCGGTGGGATAACCTTTATAGGAGTCAGCCGTCTAAGGTAGGACAGATGATTAGGGTGAAGTCGTAACAAGGTAGCCGTAGGAGAACCTGCGGCTGGATCACCTCCTTTCTAAGGAAGGCGAAAGATGATGGAGAGTGCGAGAGCACTAAAGAGAAGTCATCGAGAAAGCCAAGCGGAAGCACACTGAGAAACTTTGTTTAGTTTTGAGGGTAATACCTCAGAGAGCTAGTACATTGAAAACTGAATATAATCTAAAGCAAAAAACCGAGACAATCGAAAAAACAGATTGAAGAGCGACCGAGAAGAGAGAGAAACTCAACTTGAAATAGGTCAAGTAGAAAAGGGCGCATGGTGAATGCCTAGGCACTAGAAGCCGATGAAGGACGTGACGAACCACGAAAGGCTTCGGGGAGCAGTAAGTAAGCGATGATCCGGAGATATCCGAATGGGGGAACCCAATACCGCGAGGTATTATCAAGAGCTGTTAAGGCTGTTGAAGGAAGACGCAGTGAACTGAAACATCTAAGTAGCTGCAGGAAGAGAAAGAAAAATCGATTTCCCAAGTAGCGGCGAGCGAACAGGAAAGAGCCCAAACCAGCTGGCTTGCCAGTTGGGGTAGTAGGACTGCAATAAAGTACTTGAAGCGATAGCAGAATTATCTGGAAAGATAAGCCAGAGAGGGTGAGAGCCCCGTAAGCGAAATTGCAGAGAGACTTAGCAGGATCCTGAGTAGGTCGGGACACGAGGAATCCCGATTGAAACCGCGAGGACCATCTCGCAAGGCTAAATACTAACTAGTGACCGATAGTGAACCAGTACCGTGAGGGAAAGGTGAAAAGAACCCCGGAAGGGGAGTGAAAGAGAACCTGAAACCGTGTGCCTACAAGTAGTCAAAGCACATTAAAGTGTAATGGCGTGCCTTTTGTAGAATGAACCGGCGAGTTACGTTATGGTGCAAGGTTAAGTCAGAAAAGACGGAGCCGGAGCGAAAGCGAGTCTGAAGAGGGCGAGAGAGTATCATGACGTAGACCCGAAACCAAGTGACCTACCCATGACCAGGTTGAAGGCGTGGTAAAACACGCTGGAGGACCGAACCCACGTGAGTTAAAAATCGCGGGGATGAGTTGTGGGTAGCGGTGAAATTCCAAACGAACTTGGAGATAGCTGGTTCTCTCCGAAATAGCTTTAGGGCTAGCCTCGTGTGAATGATAATGGAGGTAGAGCGCTGTTTGGACTAGGGGCCCGTCAGGGGTTACTGAATCCAGATAAACTCCGAATGCCAGATATCAATGCACGGGAGTCAGACTGCGAGTGATAAGATCCGTAGTCGAAAGGGAAACAGCCCAGATCACCAGTTAAGGTCCCCAAATCTATGCTAAGTGGAAAAGGATGTGGAGTTGCGTAGACAACTAGGATGTTGGCTTAGAAGCAGCCACCATTTAAAGAGTGCGTAATAGCTCACTAGTCGAGTGACGCTGCGCCGAAAATGTACCGGGGCTAAGCATAGTACCGAAACTGTGGATGCATATCAAAGGATATGCGTGGTAGGAGAGCGTTCTAAGAGCGGCGAAGTTAGATCGAGAGGACTAATGGAGCGCTTAGAAGTGAGAATGCCGGTATGAGTAGCGAAAGATAGGTGAGAATCCTATCCGCCGAAAGACTAAGGTTTCCTGGGGCAGGCTCGTCCGCCCAGGGTAAGTCGGGACCTAAGGTAAGGCCGAGAGGCGTAGCCGATGGACAACAGGTAGAGATTCCTGTACTGAAATTGTTCGATAAGAGCAAAGGAGGGACGCAGGAGGCTAATGACGCATGTAGCTGGAAAAACATGTGCAAGCAGTAAGAAAAAAGATGAGTCAAATGCTTATGTTTAGATTTCAAGCTGTGACGCGGAGTGAAATCAAAGTAGCGAAGGTCATGATGTCACACTGCCAAGAAAAGCTTCTAGCCAGAGCAATTTTACCCGTACCGCAAACCGACACAGGTAGTCGAGTGGAGAACACTCAGGTGAGCGAGAGAACTCTCGTTAAGGAACTCGGCAAAATGACCCCGTAACTTCGGGAGAAGGGGTGCTGATGGTAAAAGATCAGCCGCAGTGAATAGGCCCAAACAACTGTTTATCAAAAACACAGGTATCTGCAAAATCGTAAGATGACGTATAGGTGCTGACACCTGCCCGGTGCTGGAAGGTTAAGAGGAGAGCTTAGCGCAAGCGAAGGTTTGAATTGAAGCCCCAGTAAACGGCGGCCGTAACTATAACGGTCCTAAGGTAGCGAAATTCCTTGTCGGGTAAGTTCCGACCTGCACGAAAGGTGTAATGATTTGGGCACTGTCTCAACGAGAGACTCGGTGAAATTATAATACCCGTGAAGATGCGGGTTACCCGCGACAGGACGGAAAGACCCCATGGAGCTTTACTGTAGCTTGATATTGAGTATTTGTTAAACATGTACAGGATAGGTAGGAGCCAGAGAAAGTAGGACGCTAGTCTTACTGGAGGCAATGTTGGGATACTACCCTTGTTTGATGGATCCTCTAACTCGCAGAGCTGAGCGTTCTGGAGGACAGTGTCAGGTGGGCAGTTTGACTGGGGCGGTCGCCTCCTAAAATGTAACGGAGGCGCCCAAAGGTTCCCTCAGAATGGTTGGAAATCATTCGCAGAGTGTAAAGGTATAAGGGAGCTTGACTGCGAGAGGTACACCTCGAGCAGGGACGAAAGTCGGGCTTAGTGATCTGGTGGTACTGCATGGAAAGGCCATCACTCAACGGATAAAAGCTACCCTGGGGATAACAGGCTTATCTCCCCCAAGAGTTCACATCGACGGGGAGGTTTGGCACCTCGATGTCGGCTCGTCGCATCCTGGGGCTGAAGTCGGTCCCAAGGGTTGGGCTGTTCGCCCATTAAAGCGGCACGCGAGCTGGGTTCAGAACGTCGTGAGACAGTTCGGTCCCTATCCGTCGTGGGCGTAGGAAATTTGAGAGGAGCTGTCCTTAGTACGAGAGGACCGGGATGGACATACCGCTGGTGTACCAGTTGTCTTGCCAAAGGCATCGCTGGGTAGCTATGTATGGAAGGGATAAGCGCTGAAAGCATCTAAGTGCGAAGCCCCCCTCAAGATGAGATTTCCGATGCGCAAGCAGTAAGACACCTTAAAGACGATGAGGTAGATAGGCTAGGAGTGGAAGCATAGCGATATGTGGAGCGGACTAGTACTAATCAGTCGAGCACTTGACCAAAGCTCAAAGGTTTAGAGCGGAAGATTATATTCAGTTTTGAGTGTAAAAGCTCAGAAAGAGTACGGTGGCGATGGCAAGAAGAATACACCTGTTCCCATGCCGAACACAGAAGTTAAGCTTCTTAACGCCGAGAGTAGTTGGTGGGAAACTGCCTGCGAGGGTAGGCAGTCGCCGTGCTAAATGGAGGATTAGCTCAGCTGGGAGAGCATCTGCCTTACAAGCAGGAGGTCACAGGTTCGAGCCCTGTATCCTCCATTGAGTCGTTAGCTCAGTTGGTAGAGCATCTGACTTTTAATCAGAGGATCGGCAGTTCGAGCCTGCCACGACTCATTGGCCCAGAAAAACTCAAGCGGGTGTGGCGGAATTGGCAGACGCGCTAGATTTAGGTTCTAGTGTTTTCGGACGTGTGGGTTCAAGTCCCACCACCCGTACCATGCCGATTTAGCTCAGTTGGTAGAGCATCTGTCTTGTAAACAGGGGGTCGAAGGTTCGAGTCCTTTAATCGGCATAAAAATTGAATAAAAAAATGCGGAAGTAGTTCAGTGGTAGAACATCACCTTGCCATGGTGGGGGTCGCGGGTTCGAATCCCGTCTTCCGCTTATCATTATCATGCCGGGGTGGCGGAACTGGCAGACGCACGGGACTTAAAATCCCGCGGTTGGTGACAACCGTACCGGTTCGATTCCGGTCCTCGGCATATAATGATGCACCCTTAGCGCAACTGGATAGAGTGTCTGACTACGAATCAGAAGGTTGAAGGTTCAAATCCTTCAGGGTGCACACTTCGGGAAGTGGCTCAGTTTGGTAGAGCACCTGGTTTGGGACCAGGGGGTCGCAGGTTCGAATCCTGTCTTCCCGATTGTAGCTTAAACAGGAAGTTACAGGATGGCGGTGTAGCTCAGCTGGCTAGAGCGTCCGGTTCATACCCGGGAGGTCGAGGGTTCGATCCCCCCCGCCGCTATAGAGGTAAGCTTGGACCTTTAGCTCAGTTGGTTAGAGCAGACGGCTCATAACCGTCGGGTCGTAGGTTCGAGTCCTACAAGGTCCATAGGATCTTGGCTTTTTTTATATAAAAACATCGCGGGATGGAGCAGTCTGGTAGCTCGTCGGGCTCATAACCCGAAGGTCATAGGTTCAAATCCTGTTCCCGCAATATGGTCCCTTGGTGTAGGGGTTATCACGCCTCCCTGTCACGGAGGAGATCACCGGTCCGAATCCGGTAGGGACCGTAATGGCTCGATAGCTCAGTTGGTAGAGCAAAGGATTGAAGCTCCTTGTGTCGGCGGTTCGATTCCGTCTCGCGCCATTAGGAAGCAAGAAGTTGCGGGTATAGTTTAGTGGTAAAACGAAAGCCTTCCAAGCTTTAGTCGCGAGTCCGATTCTCGTTACCCGCTTCAAAGGAAAAGGGGCCTATAGCTCAGCTGGTTAGAGCGCACGCCTGATAAGCGTGAGGTCGATGGTTCAAGTCCATTTAGGCCCATTGGAGATTTACTCAAGTGGCTGAAGAGGCGCCCCTGCTAAGGGTGTAGGTCGGTTTATACCGGCGCGAGGGTTCGAATCTCTCAATCTCCGCTTTGAATTAAGCACATTGGAATATTCCAATGTGCTTTTTTATGTGCTAAGAAAAAGTAGTTATTCAGTATGATAGTAGCGTTTTTATAATAAGAAAAAATTCGCTTATCAAAGAGATTTTACAAATTTTGAGCACATTTATCTTAAAAGCTAAAAAACAACTCTAAATTAGTTATATATGTCTATTTAAGAGTATATTAATAAGTAGTTTAGATCTTATTAAGGGTTTCGCAGGAAAAATGTGATTTTTAACTAATCTTAGATTTTTGCTCAAAAGAAAAATCTTACTAAATCAAGGCTATTATCAGTCTCAAGATTTAGTAAGATTTTTCAATTTATTTATTTTTGGTTTTTAAATCTTTAAGTAATCGAATAATTTCATTATTTTGCTTAATTAAGATCCAGTTTTGTAGCTTTAAAGTCTCTTCAGGTGAAACTCCGTCCATTAAATCACTTTGAGCAGTTTTATGGAGAAGAGATATATAGGACGGTTCGACATGTTTAATTTCGTGTTCGGCCAAATATTTATTGGTCAAATTATCTATATACTCATTAACTTGATTAGCGTCTTTTTCAATTAATTCTTCTTTTTGCCAGGGTGTTAATTTCGCGTGATCTTCGCAAATTAAGTTTCCGTCAGCGAGTTTTAATAGTTTTTTGCTGTTTTTATTGTCAATAATACATTTGTTACTAGACATAACGTACCTCCATATACGCTAAGTGTAGCACCTTTATTAAGCGATAGAGAGTAAAAATGCAATAAAAGAAAAAAAGTTCAAATTAGGGGTTGCATCAACTGGGTGTTTTTAGTAATATAGTTATTGCTGATGCGGAAGGTAATACAAAGCAACGCATCAAAAAATAAAAACTTGTTGACATTGCTTTATAAATAGAGTATGATTAATAAGTACGTTAAAAAACGACCCGTTGGTCAAGTGGTTAAGACACCGCCCTTTCACGGCGGTAACATGAGTTCAAATCTCGTACGGGTCATTACCATATTAAAGATGGTATAAATGGAGGATTACCCAAGTCCGGCTGAAGGGAACGGTCTTGAAAACCGTCAGGCGGGTTCTGCCCGCGCGTGGGTCCGAATCCCACATCCTCCTTAATCATCGCGGGATGGAGCAGTCTGGTAGCTCGTCGGGCTCATAACCCGAAGGTCATAGGTTCAAATCCTATTCCCGCAATATGGTCCCTTAGTGTAGTGGTTATCACGCCTCCCTGTCACGGAGGAGATCACCGGTCCGAATCCGGTAGGGACCGTAATGGCTCGATAGCTCAGTTGGTAGAGCAAAGGATTGAAGCTCCTTGTGTCGGCGGTTCGATTCCGTCTCGCGCCATTCTGGAGGCCTAGCGAAGTGGCTAAACGCGGCGGTCTGTAAAACCGCTCTCTCTGAGTTCGGTGGTTCGAATCCACTGGCCTCCATTTAAATAGGGATATCGTATAAAGGTAGTACATCGGTCTCCAAAACCGCTAGTGTGGGTTCAATTCCTACTATCCCTGTTTTTAATATTATGGCGGAATTGGTGAAGTGGTTAACACACCGGTTTGTGGATCCGGCATGCGTGGGTTCGATCCCCACATTCCGCCCTAACATTGGGATATAGCCAAGTGGTAAGGCAATGGACTTTGACTTCATCATGCGTTGGTTCGAATCCAACTATCCCAATTTGTTAATGATCAGAGGTTGGCGGTGTAGCCAAGTGGTAAGGCACGGGTCTGCAAAACCCTAATCATCGGTTCAAATCCGATCACCGCCTTCGCCTGAATTTCCTGATTAATTTTATTTATGGCGGTGTGGCGGAATTGGCAGACGCGTCAGACTCAAAATCTGGTGTCCCCTGGGACGTATCGGTTCGACCCCGATCACCGCTATTTATTCAGACATTCTGGCAAAAAGACGTGAGTTAGTTCTCGCGTCTTTTTTTTATCCAAAATTGCAACTCCTTTCTACTAACTTTATAATGGTCTTTAATGGAGGTATTTTACATGAATATTGGGCTATTTACCGATACTTATTTTCCTCAGCTTTCTGGGGTAGCAACTTCAATCCAAACATTGAAGAATGCTCTTGAAAAAAATGGACACTCTGTCTTTATTTTTACTACAACAGATCCTCATTTGGGTAAAGGAACTATTGAACCTAATGTTTTTAGAGTTAGTAGTGTTCCTTTTGTTTCTTTTACTGATAGGAGAATAGCGTTTCGAGGACTTTTTCAAGCTACCAAAATCGCTAAGGAAGTAAAGCTTGATATTGTTCATACACAAACAGAATTTTCAATGGGGATGATTGGAAAATATGTTGCACATTCTTTAGGTATTCCCGCTATTCATACGTACCATACTATGTACGAAGATTATTTGCACTACGTTTTAAATGGACATTTACTGAAGCCATATCATGTAAAACAATTTACCAAAGCTTATTTGCATAATATGGATGGAGTAGTTGCTCCCAGTGAACGCGTTAAAGAAACTTTAACACGATATGGAGTTACCATACCTATGCGAATAATTCCGACGGGGGTAGATTTGACTGCTATTAATGAAAATCCACGACGAGATGTAAGGAAAGAATTAGGAATAGATTCGAATGAGAAAGTTATTCTTACTCTGAGTCGTGTAGCTGCGGAAAAGAAAATAGATCAAATTCTGGATGTTTTGCCCACAGTTTTAGAAATTGAACCAAATGTAAAATTTGTAATTGCTGGGGATGGCCCAGATGTGCAGCCTTTAAAAGATCAAGTCGCTAGACTTTCGTTAGAGGACTATGTTATTTTCGCTGGTAGTGTTGAGCACAGTGACGTAGGAAATTATTATAGAATGGCAGATTTATTTGTATCAGCTAGCGATACTGAAACGCAGGGCTTGACATATATTGAGGCTCTAGCTGCTGGTACTAAATGCGTTGTCTATAGTACTGATTATACTGAGCATGTTTTTGATAATAAGGAGCTTGGGAGTACATTCACAACAAAAAATGAAATGACGAATGAAATTATTGATTATTTAAAAGCAAATCAATTCACTATTCCTAAAAATCTAAAAGAGAAAAAGTTAATAGACGTGTCAGCAGATACGTTTGCACATAAAATAGAAGATTTTTATCAAGAAGCAATTCAAAATAAACAAAAGACTGAGGTAAATTATGATTAGAATTAATATGTTTTCTCAAGCTGACTCTGTTCAAGGTCAAGGCGTGGGATCAGCGTATAAAGAGCTAATTCGTTTACTTAGAACAAGATTAGTAGATGAATTTTATGTAACTATCAATAAATATGGAACAAGTGATTTAACACATTATCATACAATTAATCCTACATATTTTGCTAACAGTTTTTTGCCTAGTCGAGGTAGGAAAATTGGATATGTACATTTTTTACCGGAAACCTTAGAAGGTTCAGTTAAATTACCCGAGCCTGTAAAAAGTATTTTTTATAAATATGTAATCGATTTTTATAAAAGGATGGATCAAATAGTAGTAGTTAATCCGATTTTTATTGATAAACTAGTAAAATACGGTATTAATGAAAAAAAGGTAAAATATATACCTAATTTTGTAGCTAAAAGTGAATTTTATGAGCAAAGTCAAGTTCAAAAAAATGCATTTAGAAATAAATTGAATATTCCTTTGGATAAGTTTGTAATTGTCGGAGATGGACAAGTTCAAGAAAGAAAAGGCGTAGATGATTTCGTTAAATTAGCCGAAGCAAATCCAAGTATTCAATTTATTTGGGCTGGTGGCTTTTCATTTGGAAAAATGACGGATGGATATGCACACTTTAAGAAATTAATTGATAATCCACCTAAGAATTTAAAATTTACAGGAATTGTGCCACGAGAAGAATTAGTCAGTTATTTAAATATTGCTGACTTATTCTTATTGCCATCTTTTGATGAACTGTTTCCAATGTCTGTTTTAGAGGCATTTTCATGTAATACTCCTGTATTATTGCGTGACTTGGACTTATATCAAGCTATTATTAATGGATATTATATGAAAGGTAGAAATTTTGAAGAGTTAAATTCTCAAATTAAATCTGTAGTATCCAATCCCGAAAAATTGAAAAAATATCAAAATTGTCTGCTGAAGCAAGTCAAGAGTATTCAGAAGACCATCTCGCTAAAATCTGGTATGACTTTTATATGGAGCAGTATGAAATTGGTAGAAAGTTAGGGCAAATTAAGTAATGAACAAAAAACATTTTATTGGAATGCTAATTGTTCTTCTAATTAGTGGTTTCGTTATTTGGCAAGAACTAAGAAAAACGCCAGTTAAAGCATTATGGGGAGCTAGCAAGAAATTAAATATAAACTTTTTATTACTAGTTCTTTTGGTAATGGTTTTATCTTATGCCTGTGAAGCTGCAATTATTTGGATTTTAGAACATAAAAAAGGAGAGCCTCATCGCTCCGCATGGTCTTTTTTCAGAATTCCAATTATTCAAGCACTTTTTAATGCCATAACACCTTTATCTACTGGGGGTCAGCCTTCACAATTAGTAGCAATGATTCAAATGGGAATAGAAGGTGGCCGTGCTACTTCAATTTTATTGATGAAATTTATTATTTATCAGATTTGTGTTTTGTTTGCTTATGTTTCAACAATTATTTTTGGTTTCCATATGGTGATAACCAAGTTTTCAGGATTAGCATTGTTTATCTTAATTGGTTTTATTCTTCATGTTAGTTCAATAATATTTTTATTAGCTATTATGTTTGCTTACCGCTGGACAAAAAGCGCGGCTAATTGGCTGATGAATCTATTAGAAAGATTCATGAACAAAAATACTGTTGAAAAATGGCGTAAAAATACTATGGAAAAAATTGAAACTTTTATGCAGAAGGTCAAAATTTAAAACGCGAAAAGAAAAAATTACTTGGTGCAAGTATTTTGACTATTGGACAATTGCTGTGCTTTTATTCAATTCCATATTTAATTCTGTTAGCTTTAAATTTAACGCCTTCTTGGTTAGAAGTGACACAGATGAATATCATGATTATTATGTTTATGGCAATTGTTCCAATTCCAGGTGCGTCAGGTGGAGCTGAATTTAGCTTTCAGACTTTATTTACTACCTTTATTCATTCAAATATATTATTAACCTTAGGGATGTTTTTGTGGCGCTTTACCACTTACTTTTTTGGAATGATTCTAGGAATATTTGGTTGGTTGTTTAAGCCGAAGAAAATAAGAAGTCATTAAAATTCCTTAAATTTACTATTTTAATTTATCAAAACTATTTTTTAGTAGTAATATCATGAAAGAACAAAGTTGAGGAGGACTTAAATGGGACGCCTAAAAGCATCATATAATTGGCTAACTAAAACTAAATTAGGCTTTTTTACTGTAGTTGTTGTATTTTTCTGGGTTAAAACATATTTAACTTATATAACTAAGTTTAATCTAGGAGTAGTGGGCCCAATGCAGAAGTTTTTGCTATTGATTAATCCACTACCAACAGCCATGCTATTAATTGGAATCGGATTATTTTTTAAGGTAGAAAGTCATATTGGATTATGGTCATAATTGATTTCCTATTGTCTTTGTGGCTATTTTCGAATATTTTGTATTATCGAGAATTTTCTGATTTCTTATCTACATCCATTATTAAAACTTCAGGATCTACGTCAGATAATTTGGGAAAGAGTATTGCTGGAATTACTAAAGGTACTGATTTTTTAGTATTTTTGGATGTAGTTATTATTGTTTTATTAATAGCTTTTAAAGTTTTTAAAATTGATGTTCGTCGTTTAAAGCTAAAGATATCTCTTCTAATTGAAGGGTTAGCTGTAGTATTGATTGGAACAAATCTAACTATGGCGCAAAAAGACAGACCTGGTTTGCTCACAAGGACCTTTGATAATAATTATATTGTCAAATATCTAGGTTTAAATTCTTTTGCTGTTTTATGATGGTGTAAAAACAGCTCAAAGTAATGCGATTATGGCAAAAGCAAATCATAGTGACTTAAAAACTGTTCAATCTTATATTAAGAAGAACTATATTGCTCCGAATCCTGAATATTATGGTGTAGCTAAAAATAAAAATGTGTTGGTTATTCATTTAGAAAGTTTCCAGCAGTTTTTAATTGATTATAAGTGGCACGGAAAAGAAGTTACTCCTAACTTAAATAAGCTATATCATGCAAATGATACAATTAGCTTCGATAATTTCTTTAATCAAGTAGGTCAAGGAAAAACATCAGATGCTGAAATGATGCTAGAAAATTCTATTTTTGGCTTACAATCAGGTTCAGCAATGTCAAGTTATGGAACGTCCAATACTTTTGAAAGTGCTCCAGCTATCTTAGGGCAACAAGCTGGTTATACGAGTGCGGTTATGCACGGTGGTGCAGGATCATTCTGGAATCGTGATAATGCTTATAAATCCTTTGGGTATGATTACTTTATGCCTTTATCTTATTATCAAAATAAGAAGGGGTATTATTTAGGGTATGGAATTAAAGATAAGCTCTTTTTTGATCAATCTATTAAGTACATAGAACATTTACCGCAACCATTTTATTTGAAGATGATTACTGTAACCAATCACTATCCGTATGATTTAGATAAGAAAAATCAGTCAATTGATAAAACAGATACTGGTGATAAAACAGTAGATGGGTATGTACAAACGGCCCACTATCTTGATGAAGCTATTGGAGAGCTTATGAGTTATCTTAAAAAGTCAGGATTGGAGAAGAATACTCTGATCATGCTGTATGGTGATCATTATGGAATTTCAGGAAATCACCATAAGGCTTCAGCACAATTGCTGAACAAAGATAGCTTTAATAATTTTGATAACTTACATTTCAGCGTGTGCCTTTGATGTTCCATATGCCAGGACTTAAGGGTGGCATTAATCATACATATGGCGGAGAGATTGATGTTAGACCAACTTTATTTAACTTGTTGGGTATCAATGATCAGAATATGATTCAATTTGGACATAGTCTTTTAGCAAAAAATGCTCCACAAATTGTTGCTCAAAGAAATGGTGACTTTATTACGCCAAAATATAGTAAGGTGGAAGGAAGTTATTATTATACTAAATCGGGTAAGCGTGTAACTCATCCAAGTAAGAAGGTAAAAGCACAATTAGCTTCAATTTCTAATACGGTAACACCGAGCTATCGCTGTCTGATCGAGTAATTACCGGTAATTTGCTTCGTTTCTATAAGCCGAATGGATTTAAATATGTAAAGAGAAAGAATTATTCTTATAAAAAGACAGACTCTTTGAAGAGACTGAAAAAGGCGGAAAAGAAGAGTAAAAACAGCGTATGGTATCAAAATGGTAAGAAGTCCACACAAAGTGACTTTAAGACGGATGCTCCAGAATTGAAAAAATAGGAAGAAAAACTGTGTTAAGTAAATATGCTTAACACAGCTTTTTGTATATCCGAATTTTTAAAATAAAGATTGCTTTTAAGTTGGAAAAATAAAAGACGAAAATCAGACAATTGAAATCTATTAATAGTTAATATTCGGAATATATCTTTTTGTTAAAAACTATATTGACGAAAAGGAGAAAAGTCTGTAAAGTAATACATGCTGTTTGAGGCAAGCAAGAAGCAGAGCCAGGAGGCAAAGCGAGAAGCTTGTCAAGAGAGCAGAAAGATGATAATATTATAAAGCTGTCATTTGAGAGAGATGAGAAAGAGAAAAAAGCTTGTCAAAACTCAAGAGGCATGATATAATAAAAAGTTGTCACACGGCAACGGTAGTACCTTGAAAACTGAACAAAGTTTCGCTGAAAGTGTGCGGGATATAAAAATCCCAAACAAAAGCGAAGTCAATTCGCAAGCAATAAATTTGAGATAACTCAAAGAAAGTTTTAGAGCTAAACGATAAAAAGCTCATTTTCAAGAAGGAAAATGAGAGTTTGATCCTGGCTCAGGACGAACGCTGGCGGCGTGCCTAATACATGCAAGTCGAGCGAGCTTGCCTAGATGAATTTGGTGCTTGCACCAAATGAAACTAGATACAAGCGAGCGGCGGACGGGTGAGTAACACGTGGGTAACCTGCCCAAGAGACTGGGATAACACCTGGAAACAGATGCTAATACCGGATAACAACACTAGACGCATGTCTAGAGTTTAAAAGATGGTTCTGCTATCACTCTTGGATGGACCTGCGGTGCATTAGCTAGTTGGTAAGGTAACGGCTTACCAAGGCAATGATGCATAGCCGAGTTGAGAGACTGATCGGCCACATTGGGACTGAGACACGGCCCAAACTCCTACGGGAGGCAGCAGTAGGGAATCTTCCACAATGGACGCAAGTCTGATGGAGCAACGCCGCGTGAGTGAAGAAGGGTTTCGGCTCGTAAAGCTCTGTTGGTAGTGAAGAAAGATAGAGGTAGTAACTGGCCTTTATTTGACGGTAATTACTTAGAAAGTCACGGCTAACTACGTGCCAGCAGCCGCGGTAATACGTAGGTGGCAAGCGTTGTCCGGATTTATTGGGCGTAAAGCGAGTGCAGGCGGTTCAATAAGTCTGATGTGAAAGCCTTCGGCTCAACCGGAGAATTGCATCAGAAACTGTTGAACTTGAGTGCAGAAGAGGAGAGTGGAACTCCATGTGTAGCGGTGGAATGCGTAGATATATGGAAGAACACCAGTGGCGAAGGCGGCTCTCTGGTCTGCAACTGACGCTGAGGCTCGAAAGCATGGGTAGCGAACAGGATTAGATACCCTGGTAGTCCATGCCGTAAACGATGAGTGCTAAGTGTTGGGAGGTTTCCGCCTCTCAGTGCTGCAGCTAACGCATTAAGCACTCCGCCTGGGGAGTACGACCGCAAAGGTTGAAACTCAAAGGAATTGACGGGGGCCCGCACAAGCGGTGGAGCATGTGGTTTAATTCGAAGCAACGCGAAGAACCTTACCAGGTCTTGACATCCAGTGCAAACCTAAGAGATTAGGAGTTCCCTTCGGGGACGCTGAGACAGGTGGTGCATGGCTGTCGTCAGCTCGTGTCGTGAGATGTTGGGTTAAGTCCCGCAACGAGCGCAACCCTTGTCATTAGTTGCCATCATTAAGTTGGGCACTCTAATGAGACTGCCGGTGACAAACCGGAGGAAGGTGGGGATGACGTCAAGTCATCATGCCCCTTATGACCTGGGCTACACACGTGCTACAATGGACGGTACAACGAGAAGCGAACCTGCGAAGGCAAGCGGATCTCTGAAAGCCGTTCTCAGTTCGGACTGTAGGCTGCAACTCGCCTACACGAAGCTGGAATCGCTAGTAATCGCGGATCAGCACGCCGCGGTGAATACGTTCCCGGGCCTTGTACACACCGCCCGTCACACCATGAGAGTCTGTAACACCCAAAGCCGGTGGGATAACCTTTATAGTCAGCCGTCTAAGGTAGGACAGATGATTAGGGTGAAGTCGTAACAAGGTAGCCGTAGGAGAACCTGCGGCTGGATCACCTCCTTTCTAAGGAAGGCGAAAGATGATGGAGAGTGCGAGAGCACTAAAGAGAAGTCATCGAGAAAGCCAAGCGGAAGCACACTGAGAAACTTTGTTTAGTTTTGAGGGTATTACCTCAAACAACTTGAATAACAAGCCAAGCACAATCGGGCCTATAGCTCAGCTGGTTAGAGCGCACGCCTGATAAGCGTGAGGTCGATGGTTCAAGTCCATTTAGGCCCATTCAAAGTGAAAGCTTTGATAAAAGGCAATGATGGGGGCTTAGCTCAGATGGGAGAGCGCCTGCTTTGCACGCAGGAGGTCATCGGTTCGATCCCGTTAGCCTCCATTGAGACCTTGTGTCTCAAGGGTTAGTACATTGAAAACTGAATATAATCTAAAGCAAAAAACCGAGACAATCGAAAAAAACAGATTGAAGAGCGACCGAGAAGAGAGAGAAACTCAACTTGAAATAGGTCAAGTAGAAAAGGGCGCATGGTGAATGCCTAGGCACTAGAAGCCGATGAAGGACGTGACGAACCACGAAAGGCTTCGGGGAGCAGTAAGTAAGCGATGATCCGGAGATATCCGAATGGGGGGAACCCAATACCGCGAGGTATTATCAAGAGCTGTTAAGGCTGTTGAAGGAAGACGCAGTGAACTGAAACATCTAAGTAGCTGCAGGAAGAGAAAGAAAAATCGATTTCCCAAGTAGCGGCGAGCGAACAGGAAAGAGCCCAAACCAGCTGGCTTGCCAGTTGGGGTAGTAGGACTGCAATAAAGTACTTGAAGCGATAGCAGAATTATCTGGAAAGATAAGCCAGAGAGGGTGAGAGCCCCGTAAGCGAAATTGCAGAGAGACTTAGCAGGATCCTGAGTAGGTCGGGACACGAGGAATCCCGATTGAAACCGCGAGGACCATCTCGCAAGGCTAAATACTAACTAGTGACCGATAGTGAACCAGTACCGTGAGGGAAAGGTGAAAAGAACCCCGGAAGGGGAGTGAAAGAGAACCTGAAACCGTGTGCCTACAAGTAGTCAAAGCACATTAAAGTGTAATGGCGTGCCTTTTGTAGAATGAACCGGCGAGTTACGTTATGGTGCAAGGTTAAGTCAGAAAAGACGGAGCCGGAGCGAAAGCGAGTCTGAAGAGGGCGAGAGAGTATCATGACGTAGACCCGAAACCAAGTGACCTACCCATGACCAGGTTGAAGGCGTGGTAAAACACGCTGGAGGACCGAACCCACGTGAGTTAAAAATCGCGGGGATGAGTTGTGGGTAGCGGTGAAATTCCAAACGAACTTGGAGATAGCTGGTTCTCTCCGAAATAGCTTTAGGGCTAGCCTCGTGTGAATGATAATGGAGGTAGAGCGCTGTTTGGACTAGGGGCCCGTCAGGGGTTACTGAATCCAGATAAACTCCGAATGCCAGATATCAATGCACGGGAGTCAGACTGCGAGTGATAAGATCCGTAGTCGAAAGGGAAACAGCCCAGATCACCAGTTAAGGTCCCCAAATCTATGCTAAGTGGAAAAGGATGTGGAGTTGCGTAGACAACTAGGATGTTGGCTTAGAAGCAGCCACCATTTAAAGAGTGCGTAATAGCTCACTAGTCGAGTGACGCTGCGCCGAAAATGTACCGGGGCTAAGCATAGTACCGAAACTGTGGATGCATATCAAAGGATATGCGTGGTAGGAGAGCGTTCTAAGAGCGGCGAAGTTAGATCGAGAGGACTAATGGAGCGCTTAGAAGTGAGAATGCCGGTATGAGTAGCGAAAGATAGGTGAGAATCCTATCCGCCGAAAGACTAAGGTTTCCTGGGGCAGGCTCGTCCGCCCAGGGTAAGTCGGGACCTAAGGTAAGGCCGAGAGGCGTAGCCGATGGACAACAGGTAGAGATTCCTGTACTGAAATTGTTCGATAAGAGCAAAGGAGGGACGCAGGAGGCTAATGACGCATGTAGCTGGAAAAACATGTGCAAGCAGTAAGAAAAAAGATGAGTCAAATGCTTATGTTTAGATTTCAAGCTGTGACGCGGAGTGAAATCAAAGTAGCGAAGGTCATGATGTCACACTGCCAAGAAAAGCTTCTAGCCAGAGCAATTTTACCCGTACCGCAAACCGACACAGGTAGTCGAGTGGAGAACACTCAGGTGAGCGAGAGAACTCTCGTTAAGGAACTCGGCAAAATGACCCCGTAACTTCGGGAGAAGGGGTGCTGATGGTAAAAGATCAGCCGCAGTGAATAGGCCCAAACAACTGTTTATCAAAAACACAGGTATCTGCAAAATCGTAAGATGACGTATAGGTGCTGACACCTGCCCGGTGCTGGAAGGTTAAGAGGAGAGCTTAGCGCAAGCGAAGGTTTGAATTGAAGCCCCAGTAAACGGCGGCCGTAACTATAACGGTCCTAAGGTAGCGAAATTCCTTGTCGGGTAAGTTCCGACCTGCACGAAAGGTGTAATGATTTGGGCACTGTCTCAACGAGAGACTCGGTGAAATTATAATACCCGTGAAGATGCGGGTTACCCGCGACAGGACGGAAAGACCCCATGGAGCTTTACTGTAGCTTGATATTGAGTATTTGTTAAACATGTACAGGATAGGTAGGAGCCAGAGAAAGTAGGACGCTAGTCTTACTGGAGGCAATGTTGGGATACTACCCTTGTTTGATGGATCCTCTAACTCGCAGAGCTGAGCGTTCTGGAGGACAGTGTCAGGTGGGCAGTTTGACTGGGGCGGTCGCCTCCTAAAATGTAACGGAGGCGCCCAAAGGTTCCCTCAGAATGGTTGGAAATCATTCGCAGAGTGTAAAGGTATAAGGGAGCTTGACTGCGAGAGGTACACCTCGAGCAGGGACGAAAGTCGGGCTTAGTGATCTGGTGGTACTGCATGGAAAGGCCATCACTCAACGGATAAAAGCTACCCTGGGGATAACAGGCTTATCTCCCCCAAGAGTTCACATCGACGGGGAGGTTTGGCACCTCGATGTCGGCTCGTCGCATCCTGGGGCTGAAGTCGGTCCCAAGGGTTGGGCTGTTCGCCCATTAAAGCGGCACGCGAGCTGGGTTCAGAACGTCGTGAGACAGTTCGGTCCCTATCCGTCGTGGGCGTAGGAAATTTGAGAGGAGCTGTCCTTAGTACGAGAGGACCGGGATGGACATACCGCTGGTGTACCAGTTGTCTTGCCAAAGGCATCGCTGGGTAGCTATGTATGGAAGGGATAAGCGCTGAAAGCATCTAAGTGCGAAGCCCCCCTCAAGATGAGATTTCCGATGCGCAAGCAGTAAGACACCTTAAAGACGATGAGGTAGATAGGCTAGGAGTGGAAGCATAGCGATATGTGGAGCGGACTAGTACTAATCAGTCGAGCACTTGACCAAAGCTCAAAGGTTTAGAGCGGAAGATTATATTCAGTTTTGAGTGTAAAAGCTCAGAAAGAGTACGGTGGCGATGGCAAGAAGGATACACCTGTTCCCATGCCGAACACAGAAGTTAAGCTTCTTAACGCCGAGAGTAGTTGGTGGGAAACTGCCTGCGAGGGTAGGCAGTCGCCGTGCTCTTTTTTAATATTCCGGCTTAGCTCAGTTGGTAGAGCACCTGACTGTTAATCAGGTTGTCGTCAGTTCGAGTCTGACAGCCGGAGTAAGTAAATGAAGAAATAAAAGAGGGAGAATGGAGAAATAACTTCATTCTCCTTTTTTGTTTGCTTAGGTTTAATTAGTATATAAAACAGTCTCTAGAGTTAACTAGAGACTGTAAAGAATGGCTGTTTTGCAAATCTTGTTGATGGCCAATTTTTTATTAGATTAAGGAATTAAGCAACTAAAGAATAGTTGTTTGATTCCTTTTCTTTTATGATATTTTCTTCTAGTCTGATTCTGATTAATAGATGGCTAAAACTGCTATAGCTATATACAGTACGTTCAATTTGCTTAATCTTACGATTGACACCTTCAAGACAGCCATTAGAATAGCTGGAAGAGATGCCATTTAGTACACCAGTATAATTATGTTTAAAAGTTAATAATGTCTGATGCATTTGTTTCCCGATAGCTTGTTTTGAATGAAGTAAGTGAATAATCTTTTTTCATCTTTGTTTTGAATAGCAGCCATAAAGGCTTGCATAACCCAATATGTGTTTTCAAGCTCTTTACTGCAGTCCAAGCCGTCTAAAACAACATGCTCTTGAGTCAAATAGTCTTTAAAATGCCAGTCATAGTAAGGCGTCTTTTTATTGAGCTTGTCATATTTCATGAGATAGAGCTTCCAGGTAGATTTTAAGAGATTGTATTCACGGCTTTGTTTCTTAAATTGTTTCATAGTCTGAACACGCAAGCTGTTAAAAGATCTGGTGAGCATCTGAACCATGTGGAAACGATCAATGACAATCTGGGCATTGGGAAATAGCTCTCTAGCCACGATTGGATAATAGCAGTTGAGATCCATGGTTACTGTCTTAACCATAGCCTGAGCTTTAGGAGTAAATTTGTAGAAGTAACGCAAGATTTCAGGCTTAAAACGCGTTCTAAGAATTTGGACTACTTGGTGAGAATCACCATCTAAGCAAATAAAGTAAAGTTTCTTGCCAACGCCTTTAAATTCATCAAAAGCTAAGTGTTCAGGAAGACGTTCAAAATGATCGTAGAACTTAGAAGAACAAGATTCCAAGACTCTTTGAACCGTATTAACTGATAAGTTATGTTCTCGAGCAATACTAGTCATAGAGCGATTTTCTGTAAGAGCAGCTAAGACCTTACGTTTAGAAGCGTTAGAAATGTGGCAATATTTATTAACAAGGCTAGACTGAGCCATAGATCTTTTAGGGCAGTCATTGCATAAAACACGCTGTTTATTAAGTCTGATAATAGCTGGATGGCTAGCATCAGCAGTAATAAAGCGCACGTTAGAAGTATAGTGTCCATTATGTTTAAGATTAGTTGAATGGCAAAAAGGACAAGAAGGCTGAATAAGCTCGGCTTGATAAACGCTATGATATTTGCCGTTAATATATTTTTTAAAATAATCAGAAAAAACAATATTAGGGTCTTCAATATTGAGATGAAATTTAATACAATCATTGTTAGAGGACATAAGCAATCACCTTTATTCTTTAGAGTGGAATCAGAAGATTTAATGCAATGAGGCTTATGGCCTCTTTCTTTATGCAATAAAAAATCCTGTCGATAGAATATCATAGATATCCATCAACAGGATTTATTATAGAGCCTAAAGAATTAATTCATTTTTTTCTGTATAAAGTGAGTTATACATACAAGTACTGCGAAAATTATGCCTGCACTAATCATTGGAATACGATAATTTGGAAAAATTAAAAGAATGATAATCATAGCAAGAAAGAAAGTTAATACTGCCACATCAGATAGAGGATATAAGGGCATTTTGAATGTTGGTAATTCATTTTCTGGTGTCTTCTTTCGATAAGTCATATGGGTAATGATCATGATTGACCAAATTACTAAAAACATGCTGGTCGCTGTAGCAGAAATGAAAGTAAAGGCATCTTTTAAAAAGAAATTCAAAAGTGGTGCTAAAGCGATTAAAATTGTTGAAAATATTAATGCATTTTTAGGTAATTGTCGCCGATCTAGTTTTCCTAAATGCTTACTTAATTTAGTTTTACCCTTGTAATTTATTGAAAATAATAACCGCCCTGCACTATAGATAAAACTATTGGTTGATGAAATAGCTGCACTTATTACAACAAAGTTAATTATTGAGCCAGCATTTTTGATACCAGTAGCACCTAATGCTTGAACAAAAGGTGAACTAGACGTGGACACCTTATCCCAAGGGATAGCTAATAAGATACTTAAAATTGCTAAGACGTAGAATAAAATGATTCTAATTGGTAATTGATCAACTGCTCGAGTAATTGTTTTTTTAGGCTCTTTGGCTTCTGCAGCTGTTAATCCAATTAACTCAACTCCGATAAAACTGAAGATAACCATTTGGAAACCTAATAAAAAACCTTTGGGACCTTTAGCGAAAATTCCGCCATCAATAACCATATTCTGCCAGCTTACGTGTCCGTATTTTGTTGCAGAGTTTGTGATTAATAAATAAAAAATTAGAATAACAAACGCAATAATTGTTACGATTTTAATAATTGCAAAGCTAAATTCTAAGTTACCGAATACTCGAGCTGAAATTAGGTTAATAGATAGTAAAAACAATAAAGTAATCAATCCTGGAATCCAGCTTTGCAAATTTGGCCACCAATATTGAAAGTAAATACCTAAAGCGGTAATTTCTGCCATAGCTAACGTCAGCCAACTAAACCAATATAAATATCCAGTTGTTGTACCAATACTTTTTCCTAGGTATTCTGTAATAAAATCGATATAGGTATTTTTCTTAATATCAGAAAGTATCAATTCTCCTAGTGCTCTCATTAAAAGAAAAAGGAAGAAACCAACTAGGCAATAAATAAAAATTACTGCTGGCCCGGCTAGTTCAATACTGTTTCCGACTCCTAGAAAAAGCCCAGTTCCAATTGTTCCCCCTAATGCAATTAGTTGGATATGGGTATTTGTTAAACTACGCTTCATAGTTTTAATCTCAGATGTTTCTGAGTTGTTTTTTGACATTAAGATGTAAAACTCCTTTCATAGTTTATTAAAATTTTAACATAAAAATCTATGACAATAGTTAAAACGTATAGGTTTTAATATTTTTTATAAGATTGTAAATCAAAGTTATATTGTGAAATATTTTTCAATATTATCAAAAATGTAAACGATATCATTACTTAAAACAGCTATTTCTTACTTTTTATCATATTGTGAATTTGTAAAAGAGTGCACAAAGTCATTTACAAATGTCTAAGATAGGCGCTATACTGTCATTGTTCATGAAAATATGCCTAGATTTCCGAGTAGGAGGCCCAATTTAGATGGTGCAAGATAAAAAGGCTACAAAAGAAGAAGAAACAATTGATGTAAATAAAATGATTGATGGTTATGTTGAAAAAGCTCACGTTGCTTTAGATGAGATGGCCGATTTCGATCAAGAACAAGTTGACAAAATATGTGAGGCTATTGCAAGTGCTGGAGAGCAAAATAGTTACCTTCTTGCAAAAATGGCAGTTGAGGAAACTGGTCGTGGTGTAGTAGAAGACAAAACGATCAAGAACATGTTCGCTAGTGAAAATATTTGGAACAGTCTTCGCCACGAGAAAACTGTAGGTGTTATTGAAGAAGATAAGGAAAAGCAATTAGTCAAAATTGCTGAACCTAAGGGTGTAATTGCTGGAGTAACTCCAGTTACTAACCCAACTTCAACTGTAATTTTTAAGGCAATGCTTGCTTTGAAGACTAGAAATGCTATTATTTTTGGCTTCCACCCACAAGCACAGAAGAGTTGTGTAAAAACTGGTGAAATTATTCGTGAGGCTGCAATTAAGGCGGGTGCACCTAAAGACGCCATTCAATGGATTGAATATCCAAGTCTTGAAGCCACTAGTGCTTTAATGAATCATCCAAATGTTCAAACTATCTTGGCTACTGGTGGTCCCGGAATGGTTAAGGCAGCTTATTCATCTGGTAAGCCCGCTATTGGTGTTGGTCCTGGTAATGGTCCATCTTATATTGAAAAGACTGCTAATATTCCAGAATCTGTTTATGACATTGTCTTGTCTAAGACTTTTGATAATGGAATGATTTGTTCATCTGAAAACTCTGTAGTAGTTGATGAAGAAATTTACAACAAAGTAAAAGATGAATTTAGGTCTTGGAACTGCTATTTCTTGAAACCAGATGAAATTAAAAAATTTGAAGAAAAGTTTATCGATCCTAGAAGAGGAACAGTTGCTGGTCCAGTTGCAGGACGTTCAGCTTATCAAATTGCTAAGTTATGTGGCGTAGATGTTCCAGAAGATACCAAAGTAATCATTGCTGAATATAAGGGTGTAGGTAAAAAGTATCCTTTATCTGCTGAAAAACTTTCTCCAGTATTTACTATGTACAAGGCTAAAGATCATGAAGATGCCTATAAGATTTGTACTGATCTTCTAAACTATGGTGGGCGTGGACATACTGCTGGCGTTCACTCACAAGATGAAAAGGTTATTGATGACTTTTCAATGAAAATGGATGCATGTCGTATCTTAGTAAACTCTCCTGCTTCAGTTGGTGGGGTTGGTGATTTATACAACAATATGCTTCCTTCTCTTACTTTGGGAACTGGTTCATACGGAGCAAATACTTTCTCACATAATATTGGTGCTAGAGACTTGCTTAATATTAAGACGGTTGCAAAGCGTCGCGATAATATGCAGTGGATTAAAGTACCAAAGAAGACGTATTTTGAACATAATGCTGCAAATTACTTAAAACATATGCCAGATGTTGAAAGATTTTTCATTGTGACTGATGAAGGCGTAGCAAGTAAGTACATTAATGAAATTACTGATATCATTAGTCAACGTCGTGGAAAGAAGAGCTATGAAGTCTTTCAAGCAGTAACTAAAGATCCAGATACCACTATAATTGCTGATGGTGTTCACAGAATGAATATCTTTAAACCAGATGTAGTTATTGCTGTTGGTGGTGGTTCTGTAATGGATGCTGCTAAAGCAATGCGTTTATTCTATGAAAATCCAGATATGAGTTTTGAAGATGCCTATTCAAAGTTTTTAGACATTAGAAAAAGAACGGTAAGGTTTCCAAAATATAACGCCATTCAATTAGTATGTATCCCAACAACTTCAGGCACTGGCTCAGAAGTATCACCATTTTCCATCATTAAAGATACTGTAACTGGCATTAAACATACTCTTTGTGATTATTCTTTAAATCCTGATGTTGCCATTGTTGATGATCAATTTGTAGAAACAATGCCTAAAGAATTGATTGCACGTTCTGGCTTTGAAGCATTAGCTCACGCAGTAGAAAGTTACGTTTCTACAATGGCTACCGATTTTACTCGTGGCTGGTCAATGGAAGCTATTAAGTTGATTTTTGAAAACTTAGAAAAATCATATAACGGCGATCAAAATGCAAGAAGTAGAATGCATAATGCGGCTACTCTAGCTGGAATGGCATATGCTAATGCTTTCTTAGGAGTAGGACATGCAATTGCTCATACTGAATCATCTGAATTTGGTATTCCAAGTGGCTTGAGTGATGCAATTGCTATGCCATATGTAATTAGATTTAATTCTAAGAAACCAAGAAAACTTGCTATGCGTCCTCACTATTCAACTTTCAGAGCTGATAAGGATTATGCTGCAATTGCTCGTAGCTTAGGCTTAAAAGGTAATACGGATCAAGAATTAGTGGATGCTTTAATTAAGAAAGTTGTTGAATTAGGGCACGGTGTAGGAATGAAACTTAGTCTTAAGGCTAACGGAGTTGATGAGGCTGATTTCAATAACAAAGTTGACGCTATGGCTGTTGAAGCTTATGGAGATCAAAATGTCGTAACTAATCCTTCCGCTTTATTAATTAGTGAAATTAAAGACTTAATGAAAGAAACTTATAAGGGAAAGGGTATTGAAGCCTAGTTTATCTCTATTCCAATATCTCATTTAAATATCAATATGAATTCGCATATAAAAAGGAGAAGCAATTTTGCTTCTCCTTTTTTGATGTGTATGTAAATTAATTACTAGATTACCTTTTATAAATTAATCAGTTCAATTTTCCAGCTTTTTTCAAGATAGTGGTGTTCAGTTCTAAAAGCATCAATATCTCCGCCGTTAAAGTCGTTTAATTTAGAAAGCTTATTATTTAATTCATTAAAATCTTTCTTTAAGTCGTTGATAACAGGTTCTTCTTCTTGTTCGTAGACGTAGTGATTTTCTGTTGAATCTTTAGGACCTTCGCCTTTGAATTGTTCGATCTTATCTTCGTCTTTATCGACTTTTCTTGCGTGCTTAAGAATTGATTTAATATCTTTAATTGTTTCGTGTTGAGCGGTGCGATGTTTCTTATCATCAATACTATCTTCAATCTTTGTTAAATGACTTTCTGCATCTGAAATTTTCTTAGCAATTCTGTCTAATGCTTTTAAGTTCTCTTTTTGCATAATCAGTCATTACATATACCCCCTCAAATCAATTTGTTAACTTAATCATCTTTAATATAAAAGCTAACTGTCATTACTTCAAAAATAATATGTTATTTTATAAAATAAACGTATAGGTTTAAAATAACTAATATCAACATAAATACAGACGTAATTAATTTATTCTATACTTTGATGGCATATTTCTACATAGAAAGAAAGTAATTTTCAATCCATCTGGCTCTCTTTATAATATAAAACATAAGAAAGAGGCGTGAACTAATGTTTAGAGAAGATGTAAAAAATATTCATGAAAAAGTTTTAAAAGAAAATGATCCAGAAGCATGGGAGCGAATTAGTCATTTTACTTTCGAAGAAGTTCAAGATGATGTAGATTTACCAAATAAGACAAAATTAATTTCTAATTTAGCTTATTTATTAGGGATGCAGGGCTTAGAAGAATATCGCTTGATGTTACCTGTAGCTTTAGATAATGGTGTAAGTCCAGTTGAAGTAAAAGAAATTGTTTATCAAGCAGTTGATTATTTAGGATTAGGACGCGTAATGCCATTTTTTAAAGTAACTAATACTATTTTACTTGATCGTGGAGAAAAGTTACCTTTGCCAAAACAAGCTACAACAACTATGGAAAACAGACTTGAAAAAGGCGAGAAAACTCAAATGAGATTGTTTGGTCCTCAAATGAAGGATTTTGCTAAAAAAGGGACTATTAATAAATGGTTGGTGGATAATTGTTTTGGTGATTATTATACGAGAAAAGGTCTTAGTGACAAAGAGCGCGAAATGATTACATTTTGTTACTTAGCTGCCCAAGGCGGTTGTGAACCACAATTATTAGCTCATGCTAAGGCGAATGTGGGATTAGGAAATGATCAACAATTTTTAACCAAAATAGTTTTAGCTAATGTCCCATTTATTGGCTATCCACGTAGCCTGAATGCAATTAATGTCATTAATCAAGTAAAATAATCATTTTCAAGGCACTGAAATTGAATAATTTCGGTGCCTTTTTTACTGCAAGTTTATGGATCAACCAAGTAAAATATAGTAGAATATACGTTCGAAAGGAGCTGAAGCCATGAATATTGATGAACTCTTGAGCTATGCTATTAGACACTTTGGAAAGAATAGTGTCAGTGAGCTTAATGATAATTCTAATTTAGTTGCTTTTAGTTCACCGATTACTAAAAATTGGTTTGCTCTTTTAGATTTAGATCCTAAAAATAAAAAATTAAATATTAATTGTGGCAATTTTGCAACGACTATTAAAGATTTACCTGGGTTCTCAGCTGCTTCTTTGATAAAGGATAATAAATGGGTAGAAGTTAGTTTGCTTTTAAGCGAGCAAAAAATAAAACAAGCTTTAGAATATGCCTTTAAAGTAGTGCTCATGTCAAATAAGGCTCCTAATCCTGAAAAATTAATTTATATACCTGATGCGAGTACGGATAAATTGAATCAGCAAAATGTTTATCACGAACAAAAAATAAACTTTGATAGTTGGGAAAAAACTAATAATTCTAAACAAAATAATTCTACCAAAGAAAAAATAGAATTAAATTTTGAAAATACGGAATCTGTTCCTGAGCAAATTCAGAAAATGATTAAGGCATATCGTTATGATTTGGCAGGTTCAGTTCGCAGAGAACAAAATTTTTATTTACAAGGCAAATTAATGGCTACTTATGAAGACAATTATCAAAAAAGGCAGTCATTTTTGCGTTATTATCCGGCTTATCATGACTTAACGGTTGGACAAGCAAGGACTTATTTTACTTGGCGTGCCAAGATTAGGAATAGTATTTATGAAAAGGTATCGAATTCATATGCTTATATTTATTTATATGAGTTATTAAATGGAATAGGCGTAGAGAATCCTCAAGAAGGGTTAGATAAGTTAATAGATTTTGATAAAAATTATGCTCAAAGCTTTTCCCCAGAAATGGCAGCATATCTTGATAGATGGATTCGTGACTATATTATTTTTTATAATATTAGTGAAAAAAGAGATGAATTTTTTCAGAAAGAACAAGAAAAGGATAAAAAATATGAGCATTTGTTGTACCCAAAACAATTTTCTGAGCATGAAGTTGCAGAAAGCTTAATAAATTTATCTAATTATAAAATTGAAAATTGTCCTTTGTATAAAAAGAATCCAGAAAAATTTGAACATTTATTAGTTTTAGTTTGGCAGCAAATATTAGATTTACGCCAAGATGGTTTTGATTTTTTGACCAATTATATTACTTATAAAAATCAAATGACGGTTCAGTTATTTTCCGCTGCAGTGTTCAATCATAAACTGATGCCTAAAACAGTTAATTTTGAAATTGATCAACTTAGAAAGTATTTTTATGATAAAGAAAAAGATTCGTGGTATTGTGAATCTTATTGGGGACTAGCTGGTCAAAAAAGTATCATTGGAAATTTATTGCATGAAGTTGATCGTGAAGTTAGGAAGAACTTTAATGTAGGGCGAAGCTTAAAGCCTAGAAAAATTGAAAAGCATTATCTTCAGGCTATAAAAGATGGAATTAAAAAGTACAAAATTGAAGAATATAAATTAAAACAACCAAAGATTGAAATTAATTTAACGCATTTGTCTACCATTAGAGAAGATGCCGCTGGTACGAGGGATAGTTTATTAACTGAAGAAGAACTACGAGCTGAAAAAGAAGAAAAAAGGCAACTTGAAGAAATAAATGAAAAAGATAAAGACGAGGATTTTGAAGATTATGGTCTGAGTCAAGCAGAATTGCATACTATTAAGATGCTTTTAAAAGGCGAGAATCCAGATCAATATCTTAAAGGAAAGCATCTAATGACAGCAGTTGTGGTCGACAATATAAATGAAAGGCTTTTTGATGAAATCGGCGATAATGTAATCGAATTTCTCAATGATGTACCAACAATAATTGAAGACTATCAAGAAGATATAGAAGACATGTTTTTGAAAGGAAAAAATTAGAAAGATGGCTATTAATAAGACAAGAAAAGTACCTAAGAGAATAGCTCAAACTATATTAAATTCCCTAAAAGGAGGAGTAGTTCCAAGAATTGGCTTACCCTATATTACCGTTGGAAGAAAAGCTGAGATTGAAGCCTTGTTACACGATGTAGAATTAATTGAAAATGGTGGTGCATCTTTTAGATTTATTGTTGGTCGATATGGGTCTGGGAAAAGCTTTTTGCTTCAAACAATTAGAAATTATGTAATGGATAAGAATTTTGTCGTAGTTGATGGAGATTTATCGCCTGAAAGACGCCTGCAAGGTGGAAAGGGACAAGGATTAGCTACTTATCGTGAGTTGATTCAAAATCTTTCTACTAAGACTAGACCAGAAGGTGGGGCCTTAACTTTAATTCTTGATCGCTGGATTAATACAATTCAAATGCAGGTTGCCACCGAGACTAACTTAAATACGGATGATCCTGCTTTTGAAGAAGCAGTTAATAAAAAGATCTATGCTGTAATTTCTAATCTTTCTGAATTAGTGCATGGTTTTGATTTTGCTAAATTGCTCGAAATGTATTATCAAGCCTATATTAATGATGATGAAGAAACTAAAGCCAAAGTTGTTAAATGGTTTAGGGGAGAATATGCAAATAAGACTCAGGCTAAAAAGGAGTTAGGAGTAGATATTGTAATCTCGGATGATGATTGGTATGAGTATCTTAAGCTATTTGCTTCATTCTTTAGACAGGCTGGATATGCAGGTTTAATGATCATGATTGATGAATTAGTTAATATTTATAAAATTCCGAATAGTATCAGCCGGCAGTACAATTATGAAAAGATACTAACAATGTATAATGATGCTTTACAAGGAAAATCAAAGTATTTGGGAATTATTATGTGTGGTACGCCTCAAGCTGTTGAAGATAAGAGACGAGGCGTATATTCTTACGAGGCTTTACGTTCACGTCTTGCTAGCGGACAATTTTCAGAAGCTGGTAATAGGGACATGTATGCTCCTGTTATCAAACTTGATCCTCTTACTCCTGAAGAAATGTTAGTTTTGGCTGAAAAATTGGCAGACATGCACGCTCATTTATATGGATATGAAAGAACAATTACAGAGGATGACTTAGAAAAATTTATTAAAATTGAATATTCACGCGTGGGTGCTTCTTCCAATATCACGCCACGTGAGATTATTCGTGATTTTATTGAATTATTAGATATTGTTTGGCAAAATCCCAAGACTAATATTGAGCAGCTACTTAATTCTGATAAGTTTTCTTATACTGAGTCAGAAGCTGTTTCTGATGAAAAGTCTGATAATTTTGCTGAGTTTAGAATTTAAGTGAAAAATGGATATTTTTACACGTTTTGCTCCTTTTATTCAGGACTATATTTATGAACATAATTGGAAAAATTTACGTTCAATTCAAGTTGGCGCAGCAGAAACAATTTTTAATAGTCAAGACAACGTCTTATTAGCTGCTTCGACAGCATCTGGTAAGACTGAAGCTGCTTTTTTTCCAATTTTGACGGATCTATATGAAAATCCTGCTCACTCAGTTGGGGTTCTATATATTTCACCATTAAAGGCGCTAATTAATGACCAATATGAACGGTTAACGGATCTTTGCCAAGATGCTAATATTCCAGTTTGGCGCTGGCATGGTGAAGTAGCTCAAACACAAAAAAGAAAATTGCTTAAGCATCCATCGGGAATTTTGCAAATTACGCCAGAATCATTAGAATCGTTGATGATTAATAAGCATATGGATATTCCTAATTTGTTCCATGATTTAAGATATGTGGTAATTGACGAGCTCCATTCTTTTTTACGATCAGATCGAGGAGGACAAACTTTTTGTTTGATTGAGAGATTATCGAAAATGGCTGGTGTTGATCCCCGGCGAGTCGGACTTTCAGCCACGATCGGTGATACTAAATCTGCCGCTAGATTTTTAGGAGCAGGTTCAAGACGCAAAACTACGGTTCCTAACGCAGAAAGTGGGGGTCAAGTTTGGCGATTATCGATGGAACATTTTTATGATAATGGACCACAAGCTGATAGTAATGACTTTGATCCAGCTCAGCCAGTTTTAGATGAGAAAAGTGATCAGGCACCTCAAATGGCTGATCCATCGATGGCTTATATTTTCGAACATACACGTGGAAAGAAATGTTTGGTTTTTACTAATAGTCGAGAAGAATGCGAGGCAGTATGTCAGGTTTTAAGACAATATTGTGAAGTAAATCATGAACCAGATCGTTTTTTAATCCATCATGGTAATTTGTCAGCTGCGTATCGGCAAACTGCAGAAGCTGAAATGAAAAATGAAGATTCATTAATGACAACTTGCGCGACGGCAACGCTTGAGTTAGGTATTGATATTGGAAAATTAGAGCGTGCCTTTCAAATTGATGCTCCTTTTACAGTCTCTGGATTTTTACAAAGGATGGGTAGAACTGGACGCAGAGGAAATCCAGCAGAAATGTGGTTTGTGATGCGGGAGTCACATCCTGAGTCCCGTGCGATGCTACCAGAAATTATTCCTTGGTCATTACTCCAAGGAATTGCTTTAGTTCAGCTATATTTAGAAGAAAAATGGGTAGAGCCACCAGAACCAAACAGATTACCTTATAGTTTGTTGTATCATCAAACAATGTCTACCTTAGCTTCAAGCGGGGAAATGACTCCTGCTGAACTGGCATCTCGTGTATTGACGCTGCATTATTTCCATAACGTTAGTCAAAATGATTATCGAATTCTATTGCGTTATTTGATTAAAGAAGATCATATTCAACAAACCGAAAACGGTGGTTTGATTGTTGGATTAGCTGGAGAACGAGTAATAAACAATTTTAAGTTTTATGCTGTTTTTCAAGAAAATGAAGAATATTCTGTTAAATCTGATTCTGAAGAATTGGGAACAATTGTTAAGCCACCTCCAGTTGGAGATAAGATTGCGATTGCTGGCCGGGTCTGGGTGGTAGAGGATGTAGACCGAAAACGACATCAAGTGTATTGTCATCCAGTTAAAGGGCGTATTCCAGCTTATTTTGGGGATGTAGCAGGAGATATTCAACCTAAAATTTTGCAAAGGATGAGGAAAATTTTAGGTGAAAGAACGCAATATCCATATTTAATGAAACAAGCTGTGGCGCGTCTAAAAGAAGTTCGGAATACAGCACAAATTTCAGGGATGCTGGAGAGTAATTTAATTAAGCTTGGTGGAAAAATGTGGTGTCTTTTTCCTTGGACTGGTACTTATGCTTTTTTAGCATTAGAAAGGCTAATCAAGATAAAATGTGCTAAACGTCTTGGCTTAAGAGGCTTCAATTCTAGCCGTCCATATTTTATGCAATTTGCGATGGATGTAGGTAAAGATGAATTTTTAGAAATTCTGAAAGAAGAAGCAAATAAAGATTTTGATCCCTTGGAATTAGTTTATCCGAAAGAAGTCCCTGTTTTTGATAAATATGATGAGTATTTACCAGATGAATTAGTAAGAAAAGAATTCGCACGAAGTATTTTGGATATTAAAGAAATGAGAAAGTGCGTTAATGAATTGAGATAAAAAAATAACCATTCAGTTAATCTATCACTGAATGGTTATTTTTATTACCTTTACTTATCTTCGTAGCCCTTTGGATGGCTCTTGTGCCAGTTCCAAGCAGTTGCAATTACATCATCAACATTTTCATGTTTTGGCTTCCAGCCTAAGACTTTACGAGCCTTGCTTGAGTCAGCAACTAAAGAATCAGGATCTCCGCCTCTTCTTGGTCCAATAGTGTAAGGAATGTCAATGCCAGTAACTTTTTTAGCAGCTTCAAGGATTTCTAAGTTTGAGTAGCCTTGAGCAGTACCTAGGTTGAAGACGTCAGACTTGTTAGTTTCCATCACGTGCTTAAGTGCCAAGATATGAGCGTCAATTAAGTCTTCAACTTGAACGTAGTCGCGGACATTAGTACCGTCTTTAGTGTCATAGTCGTCACCAAAGATAGTAAAGTTGCCATCGCCAGAAATAGCACTCTTTAAGATGTTTGGAATTAAGTGAGTTTCAGGACCATGGTCTTCACCAATTGAACCGTCGCTTGAAGCACCAGCCACATTAAAGTAGCGAAGAGCGATTGACTTAATGCCGTCAGCTTTGTCAGCCCAGTGCATAATCTTTTCCATCATCATCTTGGTTTCGCCATATGGGTTGATTGGATCGAGCGGTGTATCTTCAGTAATTGGTAAAGTCTTTGGAATACCGTAAGTTGCAGCAGAAGATGAGAATACTAGGTATTTAACTTTAGCGTCATCCATTGCTTGCAGAAGAGAAATCATACCTGAAACGTTATTGTCGTAGTACTTAAGTGGTTTCTTAACTGATTCAGGAACTAATGAGTAAGCGGCAAAGTGCATTACAGCATCAATGTTTTCATCACGTAAGATTTTGCTTACTAAGTTAGTGTCTTCAATATCGCCTTGGTAAAACTTGGCTTTCTTGTCAATAGCCTTTCTGTGGCCGGTGTAGAGAGAATCAAGGACAACGACATCGTTACCTTCTTCAATTAATTTTCTAACAGCGTGAGAACCGATATAACCGGCCCCACCAATAACTAATACTCGCATTAACTAGTTACTCCTTTTTTATTAAATAATAACCGAATCAAGTTAATTTTAGCACAATAACTTATTTTGAAAATTCTAATTAAAAAATTTGTGTGTTGCCACTATGATTCTTTATTTTTTCTTTGATATTAGATAATCACAAAAAATTATAAGCAAAAATAGTGCAATTTTATATTATATGTTTAAAATAATAGTTAAAGAAGTAAGCTTATAAAAAGTAAGAGGATAAAATTATGAAAACAATTAAAAATATTATCATTGGTTTTGGTAAAGGTGGGAAAACTTTAGCTAAGTTTTTAGCTCAAAAAGGTGAAGAAGTATTAGTAATTGAAAAATCTAATAAAATGTACGGTGGTACTTGTATTAATATCGCCTGCTTACCGTCAAAAAGATTAATTATTGAAGCTTCAAATGGTGTCTCATATGTGGATGCAGTGAGTGGAAAAAATGAAATGACTGCACAATTGCGGAATAAAAACTATCATATGTTAGCAGATGAAAAGACAGTGACAGTTTTGGATGGTGAAGCTCACTTTATTGCGGATCATGAAATTGAAGTAGTTTTAACTAATGGTGAAAAGGAGCAGTTTAAGGGAGAGCGTATTTTTATTAATACCGGAGCTGTTCCGGTAATGTTACCAATTCCAGGTTTAAAAGAAAGTAAGTATATTCTTGATTCTACGCAAGCAATGGATGAAAAGAAAATGCCAGAAAATCTAACAATTATTGGTGCTGGTTATATTGGGTTAGAATTTGCAAGTATGTTTGCAAAATACGGCAGTAAAGTAACAGTGCTTGATCATAGCAGAGAATTTTTAAGTAGAGAAGAGGCCGATATTAGTCAATTAGTCAAAAAGGACTTAGAAGATGCAGGGGTTCATTTTGAACTTGGAGCTGATATCAAAGAAATTATTGATGAAGAAAATGAAGCAAAAGTTCGTTATCAAATAAACGGTCAAGAAAAAGAAATTAGCGCAAATCGGATCTTAGCTGCAACGGGAAGAAAGCCGAATATTGAAAATCTTGGTTTAGAAAATACTTCAATTGAAATAACAGACCGCGGTGCAGTTAAAGTAGATGATTTTTTAAGAACAACAGTTGATAAAGTATGGGCGATTGGAGATGTTAAGGGTGGTCTTCAATTTACATATATTTCTTTAGATGATTTTAGAATTATTAAAGATCAATTATTTGGTACAGGTGCACGGATGATCAGTGATCGTAAAGTGGTTCCTTATAGTGTCTTTATTTCACCTGCTTTGTCTCAAGTTGGCTTAAATGAAAAGCAAGCACACAATCAAAATAAGGAATATAAATTATTTAAGTTGCCAGTTGCAGCCATTCCAAAAGCAAAAGTTGCTAAAGATAGTAGAGGTTTGTTTAAGGCTTTAGTTGATCCTGAGACTGAAGAAATTCTAGGCGCAACTTTATATGGAATTGAATCTTATGAGTTAATTAATATGATTTCTTTGGCAATGAAGGCACATCTTTCTTATACGGTTTTAAGAGATCAGATTTATACTCATCCAACTATGTCAGAAGCCTTTAACGATTTATTTAAGTAGACAGGCGCATCTCTGTTATAAAAGTTTCATAACTTGCTTTTATAATACGGTTAGATATAGAAATGAGGTAGATGTATGAGTTTTAATTCACTTGAAGATACATATACATTAAATAATGGTGTAAAGATTCCAATTATTGGATTTGGAACTTGGCAAACACCGGATGGGGATGTTGCAGAGCACGCAGTAGAATCTGCACTCAATGCAGGATACCGCCATATTGACACTGCCGCAGCTTATGGCAATGAAGAAAGTGTCGGAGAGGCGCTTAAGAGAAGTGGTGTAAATCGTCATGATTTGTTTATTACAACTAAGCTTTGGAATGCAGACCATGGTTATAGATCGGCTAAGGCAGCAATTGATAGGAGTTTGCAAAATTTAAAGGTTGATTATTTAGACTTGTACTTAATTCACTGGCCTAATCCTGTTGATATGCGTGACCATTGGGCTGAAGCAAATGCTGAAAGCTGGCGAGCAATGGAAGAAGCAGTACAAGCTGGAAAGATTAGGGCAATTGGAGTTTCTAATTTTAGAAAACGTCATTTAGATGAACTTCTGAAAACTGCAGAAATAAAACCTGTGGTTAACCAAATTATGCTTAATCCAAGTGATTTACAACCAGATGTAGTTAAAGTTAATAATGAATTAAAATTACTTAGTGAAGCATATAGTCCTTTAGGTACTGGTGGCTTATTAGGTAATGAAACTGTCAATGAAATAGCTAGTGAAGTAGGAAAATCTCCAGCGCAAGTTTTAATTCGCTGGTCTTTAGAACATGGATTTTTACCACTACCTAAGTCAGTTCATGACAAGTACATTCGAGCAAACGCTGAAGTGTTTGATTTTAACTTGAGTTCTGAACAGATGAATAAATTAGATAGTTTACATGGAGTTAGTGGTTTAGCTACTGATCCAGATACAGCTAGCTTTTAATTAGAAGTCGGAGTAGATACTACTTCGATTTTTTATTTGCAAAAATTTGTTGATACTTTACAGAGAAAGAAAATCTTTGTTATAATTCTAATGTTAGTTGCTGAATTAGCTCAGTTGGTAGAGCGCTTCCCTCGTAAAGAAGAGGTCGCCAGTTCGATTCTGGCATTCAGCACTCAGGGTATTAACTAAAGAAGCCTTTCAAAGAGTTCCGTAGAACTTGCTTTGAAAGGCTTTTTTTACACATTTTTAATATAATGAAAAAATTCGGCATTTTTTCGCGTAATAACTAATAGAACAAAAGTATGAAAGAGGTGCCGAATGAAAAATATGCACAAAAAACCATGGTTCGGTTTTACAGAAGACATGGTGTTTGGCGAAGTAATGTCAAATAAAGAATTTTGCAAGCATGTTTTGCAAGGAATCTTGCCAGAGTTAGCTATTGAAGACATCTATTTTCCACATAAGCAAGAAGAAATAAATGATCCTGAACATTATGATCAGAAAGACGTTCGTTTAGATATCTTAGTTGAAGATTATAATCATAATCTCTATAACATTGAAGTACAGACAACAAACACTGATGATATAGCACGCAGAATGCGTTACTATGCTGCGAAGGCAGATCAAAGATATACTTTGAAGAAAGGAAGTACATATCGAAATCTAAAGAATGTCTATATAATTTTTCTCTGCTCATTTAATTTAGCTGAAAAGAAGCCAATTAAAAGTAAGTATTTAACTATAAATTCTGATAACCAAACAGATGTATTGCAGGATGGACTGACCAAAATTATAATTAATTCAAATGGAATTCCTAGTGGAAATGAAACTAAGACTTTACTTAATTTGGTAAAGCTAATGAAAAACTTGCCTATATCTGGTGATGCATATTTTGATATTGCTCAAAATAGAATTAAAGAAATTAATAGTGATGAGAAATGGAGGGATATGATTATGGATTATGAAACTAAGCTGCTAGAACGTGAACAAGATGCAGAAGAGAGAGGCTTAAAACGAGGAATTGAAAAAGGAATAAATCCGGGAATACAGCAAGGGATGCAGCAAGGAATACAACAAGGAATACAGCAAGGCATTCGTCAAGGGATTCAGCAAGGTATCGAACAAGGGACGAAAGAAGGAAAGAAAAAAGAAAAATTAATAGGAATAAAGAAATTGATTCTAGCTCTAAAAGATTTTGGTGGAAACGATCAACAAATTTTACAACGTTTAGAAAAAGATTATGGAGATAGTTTTTCTAAGGAAGAATTAGAAAAATTTTTGAAGGAAAGTTAGAAATAAACATTATGAAAAGCAGGTTTTTTTTCCCTGCTTTTTTAGGTATACTATTAGAAAAATGAAAGTAGTGAAAAATAGTGACTTTAATTTATACACGTTATGCTAATAATCATGATTTATCTGAAATTATGATTATTATTAATGAAGCAAAATTATTTCTAAAGCAAAGCGGAAGTAGTCAGTGGCAGGGCAGTTATCCTAATGAAGAAACGATACAAAATGATATCAGAAATAAATGTGCTTTTGTCTTAGTAGTAGATAATCAAGTTGCTGGTTATGCAGCCAGTATAATTGGCGAAGAGCCAACCTACCAAAAGATTGATGGTTCTTGGAAAAATAAGACATCTGATTATGCGACTTTTCATCGATTAGCTATTAGTAATAAATACCGCGGAATGCATCTTGCAAACTTGATGTTTTCGGATCTAATCTCAATAATGGTTAGCCAAGAAATTAGAAATTTTAGAATTGATACGTCACGTGAAAATAGAATCATGCAACATTTGGCTTTAAAGCATAATTTTAGTGAACGAGGAATTATTCAGGTAGAGGAGGATCCAAAAGATCCTAATCGATTAGCCTATGAATTGAATTTATAGTTTTATGTGTCTATTCAAAATAACGATTCCGATAATTAATAATAAAATTGCAATTGAATGAATTAAAATTTGCATAGGCTCCCCATGAGCAGTAATTAAATTTCTTAACAAGGCGGTAATTCCTAAGCTCATCAAAAAATTTAAGCTTGTATGTCCCATGTGTTTAAGGGCTGCAACAATCATTGCTGAAAACTCAAAAAAGAGGAAGAAAGTAACAATCTCATCCAAAACTTTGATTGGTATGTGAATGAAGCTATTTCTAATCATTCTTTGTCCAATTGCAAATAGTTGTCCAAACATTAGAACAATAAGTAACGCGCCTAAAATTCCTAAAGCGATCATGATAAAAAAGCGGAGAAAGTTTGCATATTTGCTAGCAATTTTATTGAATTTCTTCATTATATATACCTTTCATATGTAGATAAGTTTATTTTTACGCTTTTTAGCTAATTTTTCCAGAGTTGTTTTAGGATGCTATTTAGTTAAATAATGATATCTTTAATATAGAAGAAATACTAAAGTTTGTTCATGAGGTTATTAAAAATGCCATTTACTTTTTCTGAAATTATCGTGCTCTTTTTTACATATTCAGTGATTGGTTGGATGTGGGAGACGATATATTGTTCAATTAAAGATCATCATTATGATTATCGTGGATTTTTGTTTGGCCCGTATTGTCCGGTTTATGGATTTGCAGTAACTACCATTTTAATCTTTACTTATCATATTCAGGATAATCTTTTCCTATTGTATGTAGTAGGAATAATAGTGGCGACAATTTTTGAGTATTGCGCGAGTATATTTTTACAATATGTTTTTCATATGAAGTTATGGGATTACTCCCATTTGTGGGGGAATGTACAGGGGAGAGTTGCTCCAGTAATTTCTTTATTTTGGGGAGTAGGAGTGGTCTTTTTAGTAAAAATCATTCAACCTTTTATTCAAAAGATAATTAATTGGGAAGAAGCGAGAACTCATGGCTACTTGGCATTAATTATTTTATTAGGAATGGGGACAGACTTTGTTCTTACAATTATCAGTGTTGAAAAGTTTCATATTAGTACTAAACGATGGGACGAGCGATTAAATACGCAGATAAAGCTAGATGAAAATAGGCTTAATCAACGTTTTGATAAATTACTTGAGTCACTGTCATGGAATCAAAAAAGATTTCTTACAAGTTTCCCACAACTTAAATTTACGGATATAGATCAATTTAATGCAATTAAGCATAAAAGAATGATTAGAAGGAAAAATAAGAGTTAGAGCTACTAGCCCTTATTTTTTTTGCCCTTTTTGCTACAGAAAGGTTACATCGTTACATTATTGTAATTTAAAGCACAAATATTACAAGAATGTAACAAGATGAAATATATCCTTAATTTTCCGGGAACTATTCTGAAATATTGGGCATGTATTATATATGCTGTAAATTGAAATTGACGAAATAAATGATTCAAATCGAATTTATCAAGGAGAGAATTTAATTTTGAATATGCTTAACAATAATTTGAAATCAACTTTAACTAAAACCGCTGCAGCAGCTGCTCTTACTTTAGCAGGTGCCGCAATTGTAAATAATACTCAAAATACTGTAAAGGCCGCAGAAGTTACTGTTGGCCAACAAGAAAAGATTGTTACAATTAACTATCTTCCACATAAGAGCATTGCTGTTTGGAATTCATACGGTCCTGATAAGCAAATGACTGGTCAATACTTACCACACGCAACTGCTTGGAAAGTTATCAGAGCTGCCTACGATGATGCAGGTAACAAGTGGTACGACCTTGGTGCAAACCAATGGGTAATGGCGAAGTACACTCGCTTAGGTAAAGATACTGTTGACCCTAATGTTGCTTCAGAATTGTTTACTTCACAAGCAAGTTCATACAATACTGCAGCACAAACTCAAACTACTCAAGGTTCATACTCAGCTCCTAAGACTTCAGTAGGTTCTTACTCATCAGTACAAAGTACTCAAACTCAACAAGCTCCAGTACAAAAAGCACAACCTTCACAATCACAATCAAGCTACACTTCAAACGTATCTGGTTCTGAAGCAGCAGCTAAAGCATGGATTGCAGGACGTGAATCAGGTGGTTCATACTCAGCAAGAAATGGTCAATACATTGGTAAGTACCAATTATCAGCATCATACCTTGGTGGAGACTACTCAGCAGCAAACCAAGAACGTGTAGCAGATAACTACGTAAAGTCACGTTACGGTTCATGGACTAATGCTCAAAGTTTCTGGCAATCAAACGGCTGGTACTAAAAAATAGCGAATAGTTAAAAAAGAGATGTTTCAATGACATCTCTTTTTTGTACCCCGAATATTACAAGAAAGCGTGTGTAAATTACAAATATTACACAAACTGTAACATAAGGCACTTTTATTTAATAATGTAGTAGCATTTATGTTATAGTTTTGACATTTTGAGACTGTATTATGTAACTTGTAAATTAAATGACTGACAAATATGAAAGGAAGAATTTCTCTTGAAATTTCAATCTATCTTAACTAAGTCACTTGCAGCAGCTGCTCTTACCGCAACTGGTTTGGTAGCTTTAAATTCACAAAATACTAATGACGCACAAGCTGCTACTATTGTTCAAAATGATACTAATGTTGTAACTATTAATAATGCAAATTCTACTGTTGCCGTTTGGGATGGCGTTGAAAATGCTCACTTTACTGGCAAAGAATTAGTACATGGTACAACTTGGAAAGTTATCAGAACTGCTTATGATGCCATGGGTAATAAGTGGTATGACCTTGGCGCAAACCAATGGATCATGGCTAAGTACACTGTAGAAGGTGGAAATGCTGCAACTGCTAAAGTTGCTACTGCTACAACTGCTCAAGCTCCTGTTCAACAAGCTCAAGCTTCAGTACAAAAGCAACAAACTACCCAAGTACAACAATCAGCACAAAAGCAAACTACTTCTGTAGCTTCACAACAAGTAAATACTCAAGCTAAGGCTGCAACTCAAGTTCAACACCAAACTGTTGCACAAGCTCCTAAGACTAACTACAACTACAATGTACAACGTACTTACTCAGCTCCAGTACAACAAAGAACTTACAGCTACGCTTCAGCACAAAAACAAACTACTCAAGTAGCACAAAAGACCCAAACAACTACTAGCTACACTTCAAATGCTTCTGGCTCTGAAGCTGCAGCTAAGGCTTGGATTGCAGGACGTGAATCAGGTGGTTCATACTCAGCAAGAAATGGTCAATACATTGGTAAGTACCAATTATCAGCATCATACCTTGGTGGAGACTACTCAGCAGCAAACCAAGAACGTGTAGCAGATAACTACGTAAAATCACGCTACGGTTCATGGACTGGTGCTCAAAAGTTCTGGCAAACTAACGGTTGGTACTAATATCAACTGAATTATAATTAGGAAGATCACCTTTTTGGTGGTCTTTTTTTTATTTAACTTTTTTAAGATAATAAAGTTTATTTTGATAATTTTGTTGACAGCTTTTACTATTTATAATATGATATTAAACGTTGAGTGATTAAGTTCATTCAAATAGAGCCAACAAGTAAAAGGCTTGAAGGATGGGTTATAGCCAAGTGGTAAGGCAATGGTTTTTGGTACCATCATGCGCTGGTTCGAATCCAGCTAACCCAATAGTTTTGCCAGGTTGTTACCTGGCTTTTTTTTGTACCTAGAAATGAGGTTTATTCTGATGGAAACAAGACATGGGCGTAATTCATTTTTTGATGGTGGTTTGCTATCTTTCATTGGCTGGCACCTATTAGGAACAATTATTACAGTTTGTACTTTCGGTATTTGTTACCCTTGGGCAGTGTGCATGATTTATGGATGGGAAATCAATCATACTGTAATCGAAGGATATCGGATGAAATTTACCGGAAGTGCATTTGGTTTATTTGGTAATTGGATAAAGTGGCTTCTATTAACGATTATTACTCTTGGCATTTATGGCTTCTGGGTTGGAATAAAGATTAGAGACTGGAAGGCTAGAAATACGATTTTCATTAATTAATAAAAAGACTAGGAATTTTTCCTAGTCTTTATGTTTTATATACAGTTATTTTTCGTCAAAAGGATATTTCATCCCCCATGAGGTACGGACACTAGTTAAAATATGGGCTACATCTCGTGAAATTGCTAATTCACCATCATCATGTCCTTGAGATATATAACGTTCCATGTCTTTGACCTCATATTCAAGGGCCTCAGAAGTGCTTCCAGCATTGATTGTCTCATGACGTTCTTCATGAGCACTAGCTGTATAAGTAATTTGCGCTTCTGTTGCACGCGGATAATTTGATATCTCAATATAACCTTTAGTTCCGGAAATTACACCGCGCTTTGGTTGCTTAGCTCGCATTGAAAGAGCCATGACTGCCATCTCATCTTTAGTGTTCTTAAGAATGATTCCTGATTGTTCATCAACACCAGTTTCAAAAAATTTTACTGTGGTAAGAATACTTTCAGGTTGTTTTGATAAAAACATTCTGGCAAATGCAGTAGCGTAGCCGCCAATATCAAGCAGAGCTCCACCTGCTAAATCTTTATTAAAGAAGCGGTTATTAGGATCATAATCTTTTAAGCTACCAAAATTAACTTGGACTAGCTTAATTTGACCAAGCTTACCATCACTAATCAATTTTTTTACCTTTTGATAAATAGGCATATGGTAAAGCGTAAATCCTTCAGAAAGAATTAAATGCTTATCTTTTGCTAATTTTTCCACTTCGTCAAATTGATCTGCATTGACCGTAATGGCCTTTTCGCAGAAAACATGTTTACCAGCCTTTAAGGCTTTTTTGATATAGTCATAATGAAAAGTATGTGGTGTAGCAATATAAATGATATTGATATTTGGATCTTGAATCATTTCATTTGGACTGGTGAATAAATGCTTAATGTTTTTTTCAGCTGCAAATTTTTTTAAACTAATTTCATTTGGGTTAGCAGCTGCATATATTTCGCCTTTAACTGCTTGAAGAGCATCTGCCATTTCATGTGCAATCCAACCGGTACCAATAATTCCCCAATTATATTTTGTCATTTTAATTATCCTTTCTTTATTTCAATTGCTTCATTGTTGCTTTCGGTAATAATACTTGTAACAAGATTTTTAAAATAAGAACTACTTATAACGCCATTTTGCTTTAGAAGAAAATCATTTAATTGTTCAATGTCTGACCAAGAATTGTTGGGATAAATATCAATTAAGAGATTGCCCAATGGTGAATGAGCGAATGATGCTACTGACTGGCTCAAACGAATCTTAGCTGTATATCCTTGGGGTATTTTTTTCATTAAATTATTTAAACAATTTGGAATGATTTCAATACACAAGGAAACAGTAGGATTAAGCGTCTCTTTAAAACGTTCTTTTGGTAATAATAAAATATATTCTTTTCGTTGATTGTAAAATCAAATTGAACACTTTAGAAAAATAAAAAGTCCATTCGGACCTGTTTGATAGAATGTTAATAACCACAAAAACTTTCTATTGGAGGTCAAAATGGACTCTTTACATTCTACCATGAATCGGCACGTTAAAGGAAAGCATTTATCATTTGAAGAGCGAGTTATTATTCAATTGCGTTTGAAAGATGGCTGCTCTTTGCGTGCAATTGCTCGTGAACTCAACTGTTCTCCTTCTACTATCAGTTATGAGGTTAAACGTGGCACTGTAAAACTGTATCATGGTAAAGTCAAAAGATACAAGGCTACTCAAGGACATGATGTATATCAAGCTCATCGTAAAAATTGTGGGCGTAAATCAGACTTTCTCAAAAAAAATCAATTTATTCACTATGTCCACAAACATTTCTTTAAAGACGGTTGGTCGCTTGATGTTTGCAGTAATCGTGCCACTGTTGCTGGCGAATTCTCTAGCAGCGATGTTGTCTGCACCAAAACTCTTTATAATTACGTTGATAAGGGCTTATTAGGCATTTATAATTACGACTTGCCTGAGAAGCTTAAACGCAATACCAAGCTTCATCGTGTTCGCAAAAACAAGAAAAAGCTTGGCAGAAGTATTGAAGAACGTCCAAAAGAAATTAGTGAACGTAATGAATTCGGTCATTGGGAATGCGATTTGGTCCTTGGACATAAGACTAAAGATGATGAAGTGCTGTTAACCTTATCTGAGCGCATGAGTCGTGAATTCTTAATTATTCGTATTCCCGACAAGACTTCTATCAGTGTCATGCAGGCCTTTAAAGAACTCCAAAGACAATACAGTGAACACTGGAATGATATTTTTAAAACTATTACCACTGATAATGGTTCAGAATTTGCGGATCTGTACAACCTAGAAGAAGCCTCCAATACACTGGTTTACTATGCCCATCCTTACACTTCTTGTGATAAGGGAACAGTTGAAAGACACAATGGTCTTATTCGCAGATTCATTCCTAAAGGAGAAGCAATAGCTAACTATTCTTTACAAAATATCATTGACATTGAAACCTGGTGCAACTCATTGCCAAGAAAGATCTTAGCTTATCATACACCAGATGAAATCTTTGAAAGAGAATTAGATCGAATCTATCAAGCAGCTTAACCAAAAGTGTTCAATTTATTATTGCAATTTACGAATATATTCTTTTGCATTTTCAGCGGCTATTTTTTCAAAAAGATGGATTCCGCCACCACTTTTTAATGCGTTAAAATTTTGATCAATACTATCACAACCATCAAATGCTAGATCAAATTTAGGCATATTGTCATTTAAAGCTAAAATATTTAATCCAAGCTGCTCACATTGAAACTTAGTAATCTCAGATGGTGAGTAAAGGCGTAAACCTGGTATTTGTGCGTTATTCAAGTCTTTAGCTAGGGTTAAAACGTTGCTTCCGCCACCAAGACTAACGGTCATATTAGGTTGTATTTTACTAAGCGCTTTTTTACTAATTATTGACATGAAAAATCTCTGTTAATTATTTTCAACTGATAAATTACATGAAAATTATTTACATAAAAAATAATAATATTAAAAAATATTTTAGTCAAATATCAATGTGTGAAAATAATTTTACAATCATGATATAATTTCTATGAAATGAGGTAGAACCGTGGAAAATATTATTGATAAAATTTATGCACAAATGAGTAGCATGTCTCCTTCTGATCAAAAGGTAGGTAGAACAATTCTCAAGAATCCAGCAACGATTATAAACATTACAATTTCTCAATTAGCTAAAAGAGCAGGTGTAAGTGATGCATCTATTACAAGATTTTGTCGTAATTTATCCTTATCTGGTTTTCATGAGCTAAAAATTTTATTAGCACAATGCATTGGTCAAAAAGAAAGTGAATCGTTAAAGAAACTACCAAAAGACGATATGCAGGCAGCGCTAGGAGAGATAGAAAAAAATAAAGTTGGTGAAATTCACGCTACTTTAAATCAAATTCCAACTGATGAATTAGAAAAGATTCTTTCTATTATTGAAGCAAGCCGAATCATCCAGATTAGCGCAGAAGGTGATACTTATCCAGTAGCTGCCGATGCTGTCTACAAATTTAATCAAATCGGCTTATTGTCATTTGCTTCTGGTGGAAATGTTGAAACAGCTGATGCGCAAACAATGAATTTAGGCAAAAAGGATTGTCTAATTGTTATTTCAAATTCTGGGGAATCAGCAGCTTTGTTAAAGGAAATAAAGTTAGCACACAAAAATAAGCTAAAGGTTATTAGTATCACTAATAATCCTGCTTCTCCAATTGCTTTAGCGAGTGACTATCATTTAAAGACTGGTGTAAGACAGACAATTTTGCAAAACCAATATTATTTTTCTCGTGTAGCAGCTTTTACGATTACTGAAGCTCTATTTTTATTACTTATAAAAAGTAACGAGAAGCGAATTGAGAATATTAAACAGCATGAACAAATTATTTCTAGTCAAAAAATCTAAAAATAATTTAAAACTTGTCTTAAGTGAATTATCCTAAAGGTGTAAGAAATTTTATAGAAAGCGGGAATTATAATGAGAAATGTAGCCGTAATTGGAATGGGACACGTTGGTGCAACAGTCGCATTCACTTTGTTTACTCATGGAATTGTTGATAATTTATATTTATTAGATAAAAATCAAGCTAAAGCAGAAGCTGAATACAATGATTTACGTGATACTTTAGCTAGAAATGATTATCATGTTAATGTGTTTTTAGGCGACTACAATGATTTAAAGAATGTAGATATTATTGTAACTTCTTTTGGTGATATTGCCGCAACAGTTAAGACTGGGGACAGATTTGGTGAATTTGAGATTAACGCTAAAAATGCTAAAGAAGTCGGAGCAAAAATTAAAGAATCAGGTTTCAATGGTGTTTTAATTAATATTTCAAATCCATGTGATGCTATTTCAACTATTTTGCAAGAAACGACTGGTTTATCAAGAAAGCAAGTCTTGGGCACAGGTACTTTCTTAGATACGGCTAGAATGCAAAGAATTGTTGGTGAAGAATTAAATGAAGATCCAAGAAATGTTGCCGGCTTTGTTTTAGGTGAACATGGAGCATCCCAATTTACTGCTTGGTCGACGGTATCGATTAATGGCAAAACCGCTAAAGAATTGTTTACAAAAGAACAAGAAGAAAAATTGAGCGCACAGCCTAATAAGAACTCAATGAAAGTTGCCTTTGGTAAAGGATATACTTCCTATGCAATTGCTACATGCGGAGTGCGCTTAATTCAGGCTGTCTTTAGTAATGCACGCTTGTTTGCACCAGCTTCAGTTTATTTAGATGAGGTTGGAACATATATTGGTTATCCAGCAATTATTGGTAAAAATGGTGTAGAAAAAGTTATTCCTTTAGAGTTACCTAGTGAAGAAGATCAAAAACTAAGAGAGTCAGCTGAAATTATTAAAAAGCATATTGCTCAACTAAAATAGAAAGCTAGAAAATAAAAAGTTGGAGTTTTTCCAACTTTTTTATTTTTTTACTTGCTTTTTGCTAGGCGGTTCGTTATTATAATTAAGTAACGTTTCGGAGGCCTAGCGAAGTGGCTAAACGCGGCGGTCTGTAAAACCGCTCTCTCTGAGTTCGGTGGTTCGAATCCACTGGCCTCCATTGCTGGATTATTCCAGCTGGTTGCATTGAACAACAAGTAAAAGTTCAATCAAATGGGTTATAGCCAAGTGGTAAGGCAATGGTTTTTGGTACCATCATGCGCTGGTTCGAATCCAGCTAACCCAATCGTTCGAAAGAACACCCAACCCGAAAAAAAGGTCATCATTTGATGACCTTTTTTGTTGTATTATATTTTTTAAGTTAAACTTTGGATTTTTCCCTTCCAATTAAGGATGCCGTCGTTAATATTAATTAGGTGTTTATAACCCTTAGATTTTAAGGTTTGGCAAGCATAATAAGAAAGGTCTCCAGACCGACAAATGAAGTAGTAGGTCTCGTTTTTGGGATCATTGAAGTATTTTAATTCTTCAAAGGGAAGATTATGACTATCAGGAATATGTCCGGATGCAAATTCAATTGGTGTTCGTAAATCATATAAATTAATTGTAGAATCTTTTGCTAGAATTTCTGCTAATTGATTTGTAGTAATGTTAATCATAGTTACCTCCATTAACAATTATATTTAAGCTAAAAAAATTGAAATTTGAAGGAATAATGTGTGAAATTTATGTGTAGAAAGGATTAGTCGATATGACACGTCTTGTTAAAGTTAGTGGTCGCGGAGACGGGACTGATTGGAAAAGTGCACTAAAAGACTTACAGCCTGATGACGTATTATTGCTTGCTCCAGGTTTTTATGAGCTAAATCAAGGCTTAGAAGTAAATAATATTACTATCAAAGGAACAGGTAATGCACCAGAAGAAACTGTAATTAGCGGCTTTTTTGTACTTGATAGGGATTGCAGTTTTTTTACTTTAGAAAATATTTGTCTTCAAACAAAATCTGACCATAATACTATTTATGTTGAAGACAACGCGGATACTTATCTGACTTTGCGCAACACTAATCTTTACGGCCATGAAAATGATATGGCTGCAATTGCTGTAAATGGTAAGTGCACCCTTGAGCTGTTTTCCAGTAAAATTTTAAATTCTAGCGTTTCTTTATTTGCGCAAGCTGATTTTAGATTGACCATGACTGATTCTTTAATTGATTACGATTCTAAAGATTACGCTGCTTTAGGTATTCAGGGAAAAGGGACGGCAATTATTTCTAATAGTGTGATTCACGGTAATTTAAGTACTTATCCTGATTCAAATGCAGAAGTTGATTTGAATAATACCTCGATTTCTTATGGGTTAATTCATGGACAGACCTGGGTAAATATGCTTAATTCGACTGTTGAAAAAAATGATGATTCTAGCTTTTATATTTCTGATGATTCTTGGGTAAATATTTTACAATCTGAATTTAAAGGCGGAGTTTTTATTGATAAGAATACTAAAACTTTAATTCAAAATAGTAAAATAGATCGTTTAATTGCCTGTGATAATGCTAAAGTTACACTCAATAATTCAAGTATTGTGAGCCATGCTGATTTTCAGGATAAGGCAAGTGCTGATGCGACTAGAGTTGCTTTTTCTGGTAGAGATGATTTCGAATACTTTTTAGCTTTAAATGGGCAAGCGAGTTTAGGTGGTAGAGATTTAATTCTTAACCCTAATGGTAGTACGCTTGCAGTTCAAGATGATGCTAAGATCAAGTTGAACATTGTTTCAAGCAGCAGCAAAGATTTAGAAGTAGAATGTAATAGTCGGCCTAATGTAAATATTTTAGGAATGCGTTGGGAAGCAAAGAAGAACAATGACTAATTGGCTACTTTAAGCTAAAATAAACTTGATAGGATAATGAAGTGAGGGTTTATCATGCAAGAACCGATGTATATTAAAATTCACAACCAAATAAAGCGTGATATTGAAAATAAAAAATATAAAGTTGGAGAGCGAATCCCTGCTGAGCGGCAATTAGCCTTGAAATTTAATGTTTCTAGAATGACATTACGTCAAGCAATTAAGACATTGGAAGATGAAGGAATTTTAGAAAGACGCTTAGGAAGCGGGACTTATGTTTCTAGCCAAAAGGTGCAAGAAAAAATGTCTGGAATTATGAGCTTTACGGATATAACTCGTGCTAATGGTCAAGTCCCTTCTAGTAAATTATTGTCTTACCGCGTAACTAAGCCTTCTTTATCTGAAAAAGAAAAGTTAAAGATTAAGGATACGGATAATGTTTTAAGAATGGAACGTGTTCGTTTTGCTGATAATGTGCCAATTTGTTACGAAGTAGCCACAATTCCTTATAAATTAGTTTCACGTTTCTCTAAAGATGAGATTTCGAGTAGTTTATATCAAACTCTTGAAAAAAAAGGTGGCTATAAGATTGGTAGTGTAGTTGAAAATATTGGTGCGTCTGTTGCCAATGAAAATGAAGCGCGCTTATTATCAGTGAAAAAGGGTGAACCATTAGTAACGAGACGGCAAGTTACAGAACTTAACGATCACTATCCTTTTGAGTACGTTCGTGCATCTTATGTAGCTGAAAGATTTGAATTTACTTTTGAAAAATAAAAATGCATAGTACAGTTGATTTTGATTTATTGACTGCACCATGCATTTTTTATTTTAAGTCTTCTTTGATTTGAGTAGTAGAAATTCCAGGGGTTCTTTCAAGATATTTTACTTTGCAGTAGGGTTTTAGGAAGTCAAATTTTCCTTCCCAATCATTCCCCATTACGAAAGTATCAATATCATATTTTTGGACATCGCTGATTTTTTGATCCCAATTTTCTTCAGGGATAACTTGATCCACATATCGAATTGCTTCAAGAATGTATTTCCTTTCGGCATAATTATTGTAAGCCTGCTTATGCTTGCTGAATTCATTAAATTCGTCTGTTGATAGTCCTACTATTAGGTAGTCTCCTAGTGCACGCGCTCTTTTTAGAAGACGAATATGACCATAATGCAGTAGATCAAAGGTACCGTAGGTGATAATTTTTTTCATAATAAATACTCCCTTGTAATAGTTACTATTCTAGCAGAAGTAGAAAAAAGTGAAACTTTTATGTTTAAAAAAGTTAGTAGCACTTTTTTGTTAAAATGGTAAGTAAAGATATATTTCGATTAGAAATGGTTAAAAACAGAGCATGAATAAAGTTAGTATTTTGGGAATAGAATTTGATAATTATTCGTTAGAAGAATTTAAAGATAGATTAATTAACCGGCTAAACAATAAAGTATCAACTATGGTGGTAACAGCTAATCCTGAAATTGTGATGGCTGCAAATAAAGATCCTAAATTTATGGAACTTATCAAAAAGGATGCAGATTTAGTTACAGCTGATGGAATTGGAATTGTTTTAGGTGGAAAAATGCTTAAAACTCCAATCAAGGAACGTGTAACAGGCTATGATTTGTTTACCTGGCTTTTGCATGTGGGAAATTTAAGAAAGCTCCGTGTCTATTTAATTGGTGCAACGCCTGCAGTAATGAAAATTACTAAGGCCAAAATTGCTAAAGATTATCCAGGAATCGAATTAGTTGGGGCTGAAGATGGCTACTTTAAGGATGATCTTAAAACCGTTGCTAAAAGAATTGAAAATACTGAGCCTGATTTGGTTTTTGCAGCAATTGGTTTTCCTAGACAAGAAGAGTTAATTTCTTTATTGCGGCAAGCAGAGGTGCCAGCAATTATGATGGGAGTGGGCGGAAGTTTTGATGTCTTTTCGGGCGCGGTTAAACGTGCTCCGAAAGTATTTCAAAAAACTCATCTTGAATGGTTTTATCGCTTGATTACCAATCCAACACGTTTTAAACGGATGCTGGCCTTACCAGAATTTGTAGTTGAAGTCGAAAAGTCTAAGAAACAAAAATAATAGAAAGAATATAAATTAAATGAAAGTTTTACATGTTAACGCTGGATTAGAAAAGGGCGGGGGCCTGTCTCATATTGTTAATTTATTAACAGAAGCTAATCGGCAAGATGCTGATTTTGAATTGCTGACCTTAGCAGATGGCCCAGTGGCAAAAGCTGCCAAAAAAGCAGGAATTAAGACAACGATTTTAGGTGCCCAAAGTCGTTATGATTTAACTGTTTTAAAAAGACTCGCTAAATTCATTAATAATGGCAACTTTGATATCGTTCATACTCATGGTGCACGAGCTAATTTATTTGTTTCGATGATTAAAAAGCAAATTAAGGCTAAATGGATTATCACAGTTCATTCTGATCCTTTAAAAGATTTTGAAGGACGGGGAATGATTGGAAACATTTTTACTAAGTTGAACATTATGGCTTTAAAAAAAGCTGATGGTATTTTTGCGATTACGCAGAACTTTTCTGATCTTTTAGTTGAAAAGGTAGGCATTCCGAAAACTAAAATTTGTGTAATCTATAATGGAATTTTTTTCCATGATAATAAAGAATTACCTAAAAAATATGCTCATCCCTATTTCAATATAATTAATGTTGGAAGAACAGAAAAAGTTAAGGGACAAGATTTGCTTTTAAAGGCCATTAAAAAGATCAATGATAAAAACGTTCGCTTACATATTGCTGGTGATGGAAGCGAATTTAATAATTTAAGAGCACTTGCGCGAGATCTAGGGATTAGTTCACAGGTAACTTTCCACGGCTTTTTGAACCAGAAAGAGATCCGCAAACTCTATCAAAAAATGGATTTGGCTGTTTTGACGTCTTATTCAGAAAGTTTTCCTTTGGTATTACTTGAAGCTAGCGATAATTTAGTACCAATTATGTCAACAGATGTTGGCGATATTGAAAAAATGATTCCTAGTGAAAAGTATGGATTTGTTGCTAAAATTGGAAACTTAAATGATATTAGTGAAAAGCTAAAGCAGGCAATTTCAACTAGTCAAGAAAAACTTGAAGAGATGGCAGAAAAAGAAAAGACGTATTTGATGCATGCCTTTTCAATGAAAAATCAGTTAGTGGCAATTGAAAATTATTATAAATTCATCTTGGGTGAAAAATAGTGGAAAATTATCATAAAAGTAGTCTGCTGGCAATTTTGATTGGAATTCTACCGCTAATTTTTGAACTAAGCAGCAATATTTGGCATGGCGATAATGGCTTTTTTATAATTAGCGCGGCATATGGTTTGATCTTGCTTTTGTTAACTTTATCAATTGAAATTGAAGATCTAGATCAGTGGTTTGCAGAAAAGGCTCTAAGCTATTTATCAGTTTTTTTATCTTTGACAGCGATTTTGAATAAGAGCGAAGTTTTGCCCTTTGCCGAAATAGGATCGCTATACCGTTTAGCTATCATTGCTTATATGGGAACTTTATATTTCTTAGATAGACATTTTAATACTAAAAATTTAGTATTGCTTTTGTTGAATTTAAATATTCTAGCTCAATTATCAGTTAGGTCCGGAACAATCTTAATTTTAATTGTTGCTGTTTTAACTTTTATTTTCTATGTAATTAGAGTAGTAGTTACTTTTAGTGAACAATTGAGACCCTTTTTACTATGCGTTTATTTAATTGTTTTGCTCGTTTCGCTAGTTTGGTACACACCTGAGTTTACTGACTTTGTTTTTAAAAATCTTTCCTGGAATATTGAAGCAATTTCTTTATTGTTAGAAACGCTGGGAGCAATTGTCTATATAAGGCTTAAAAGGCAGTTGAACATAAACAGTCATTTAATTTTAGGGACTGTATTATTTTTAATTATTAACGAAGGTAGTTTGATTATTGCTGAATCAAATGTAATTAATACCAGTTATTTAGTTTTAGTCTTGATCATAGATTTATGTATAGTCAACGTATTCGGCAATATTGGATTAGGCAGAAATCAGCGAAAAATTTCAGTTATCATTCCAGCTCATAATAGTGCTAATACAATTGTTGAGGCGTTAGAATCAATCAAGAATCAGACGTACCGTGATTGGGAGATAATCTTAATTAATGATGGTTCAAATGATGAAACGGAAACAATTGTTAAGCGTTATTTAGAAAATACGCCTTTACCAGTTAAATATCATAAGCAAAAGCAGCATAATTATTTGCATGCGATTGAATACGGAACAAAATTTGTAGAAGGCTCAATAATTTTTGTTCTAGATGCTGATAAAGTTTTATTTAATCAGAATGTCTTTTATCGTGCAGCTAGTACGCTTTATGGTGAAAAATGCGATGGAATGTTTGTTGGTATTCGAGCAATGTATCAACGCTTAAAAGATGGTAAATTGCATTTAATTAGACCATATTATCGTAATCAAATTAGTTTGGTAAAAACAGCACTCGGCATGGGTGTAAACATTTATACTAATTATGCTTTTTGGCGCAGAGAAGTTTTTGAAACTAGTGTGCGAGAGAACTATTTAGTGAATGGAATGCCATCTTGGTATAATGCTCAAATTAATTTTGGTCTAAGAATGGTCAATGGTAACTTTGTAGGTCTAAAATATCGAATTGTTAAAAATAAAAAGCCAGCAGATAAGCAATTGAATCAAGATCAGGTTATAGCAGAATTACGCACTCTGCATCACATTACAAGTAAAATTAAAATACCATTTTATCGTCCTCAAGCTGCTATTTATTATGCATTTAATAAGTGTCATATTGCTTCGCTTTGTCCAGTGATTTTTAAGCAGGGTAAGACCTCATTGAAAGAAATTACTCCGTTAATTATTGAAAATAGGCTTAGGAATATTAAGTCACCTTACTTACAAACAATTGTCGGTTTTAGTACTAACTATAATCCTGAAAAAAAGATAGAAATCATTATTCCTAAAGACCTAAAAGTGTACCACGGAGCAGATATTGAAGAATTTATTCAAAAGCTCAAACAAAATAAACTAGCGCCTTTTTACGCTAATTTAATGAAAGTAATTAGTCAGGGAACAAGCCTTTACGTGGTGAACAAAAAAGATCGAGAAAAATTAACTGAAATTTTAGAATTTTTTACAATTAGAGACTATGTAAAGATCATAAGTAAATAGCTTAAATATTTTTAGAGACATCATTTTGGTGTCTCTTTTTGATATCTGCGTGTCTTTGATTATAATAAGGTACAAGAAAGAAATTATTTATTTAGTGATGAGGGAGACAAAATGTTTTACCCACAAATTGATCAAGACGATTCTTTAATTCTTCATACAGACTTGTATGAAATTAATATGATGTATACCTATTTTAAAAAGGGTGTAAGTGAAAGAAATTCAGTATTTGAAGTATTTTTTAGAAAAGAACCTTTTGGTAACGGCTACGCAGTTAATGCTGGTTTAAGCCATGTTATTCAATACTTGAATAACCTCCATTTTAAGGAAAGCGACTTAGAATATCTCAAGGAAACTTGTGGTTATGATGATGAATTTATTGATTATTTACGTAATCTAAAATTAAAATTAACCATTCGCAGTGCTCGAGAAGGTGAATTGGTTTTTGCTAATGAGCCAATTATGCAAATCGAAGGGCCATTGGCACAAGCTCAATTAGTTGAAACAGCAATTTTGAATATTATTAACTTCCAAACTTTAATTGCAACTAAGGCAGCTAGAATTAAGGTTGCAGTTGGTAATGACGGTTTAATGGAATTTGGTTCACGTCGTGCTCAAGAAACTGATGCGGCTATTTGGGGAACTCGTGCAGCATACATTGGTGGTTTTGATGCTACTAGTAATGTTAGAGCAGGAAAATTATTTGGTATTCCTGTTGCTGGAACTCACGCTCACTCCTTAGTTGAAGCTTTTAATAGTGAATACGATGCTTTTAAGGCATATGCGGAAACACATAAGAATTGTGTATTCTTAGTGGATACTTACGATACCTTAAGAAGTGGTGTTCCAACTGCTATCAGAGTTGCTAAAGAAATGGGCGACAAGATTAACTTCCAAGGCGTTCGAATTGACTCAGGAGATATGGCATATATTTCTAAAAAAGTGCGCAAGCAATTAGATGATGCTGGCTTCCCTGATGCAAAGATTTATGCTTCAAATGACTTGGATGAAAAGACTATTCAAAACCTTAAGATGCAAGGCGCAAAAATTGATGTTTGGGGAATTGGTACTAAATTAATTACGGCTTTTGACCAACCTGCTCTAGGTGGGGTATACAAGCTAGTTGCTATTGAAGATAAAGATGGTAATATGCGTGATACTTTGAAGATTTCTTCAAATGCTGAAAAAGTATCTACTCCAGGTAAAAAGCAAGTTTGGAGAATTCAAGCTAACTCTGAAAAGAAAAATGAAGGTGATTGGGTATCACGCTATGATGAAAACCCAAGAAAGTTCGATGCTCTTTTCATGTTCCACCCTCAATATACTTATATCAATAAGGTTGTTACCGACTATACTGCTCGTCCGTTATTGCACGAAATCTTTCATGAAGGTAAGTTAGTTTATCAAGAACCTACTCTAAAAGAAACGAAAGAGTTTGCCGCAAATAACCTCGATGGTTTATGGGATGAATACAAGCGTAGCTTGAATCCACAAGACTACCCAGTCGATTTATCGCAAAAATTATATGACAACAAGGTAAACTTGATTAATAATATTCGCAGCCGAATTGTGAAAAGAGGATATTAGAATGCGCCCATTACAAGAAAAAATTATTGCTTATGAGCATGTATTACCAGAAATTGATCCTAAAGAAGAAATTCGTAAATCAATTGATTTTCTAAAAGATTATTTAAAAGAAAATCCATTTTTAAAGAGCTATGTTTTGGGAATTTCTGGTGGTCAAGATTCAACCTTAACAGGTAAGCTTTGCCAAATGGCAATTGAAGAAATGCGTGAAGAAACTGGCGACGATTCTTACCAATTTATCGCTGTTCGTCTTCCTTATGGCGTTCAAGCCGATGCAAGTGATGCGGCAGATGCAATCGCTTTTCAAAAGCCCGATCAAGATCTAATCGTAAATATTAAAGAACCAGTTGATGCAATGGTCAAAGTAGTTGAAGCAACTGGTCAAAAGATTACTGATTTTAATAAGGGTAATATTAAGGCGCGTCAAAGAATGGTTGTTCAATATGCAATTGCTGGTGCAAATAATGGGGCAGTTGTCGGAACTGACCATGCTGCAGAGAACTTCTCTGGCTTTTACACTAAGTACGGCGATGGTGCAGCTGATCTTACACCACTTTTCCGCTTAGACAAGCGTCAAGGAAAGGCGCTGCTTAAAGAGCTTGGTTGTCCTAAACATCTGTATGAAAAGGCACCTACTGCTGATTTAGAAGAAGAAAAACCAGATTTACCAGATGAAGTAGCTTTAGGCGTAACTTACAAGGAAGTTGACGATTACTTAGAAGGTAAAGAAGTAAGCGATAAAGCTGCTGAACAAATTGAAAAGTTATGGAAGAAGAGTGAGCATAAGCGTCACTTGCCAGTAACTATTTTTGATGATTTTTATAAAAAGAACTAAACTTGTGTCGGACTCGTTAGTTTAATATAATAAACTTGCATAAGAGAGTAACGGCAATTTATTGCGATAAGTTCAACAACCGGGATGAATGTCTCTGGGCTTATCTTAATTAGTGAGACTTATGACGATGGGTTCGTTATAAGTCTTTTTTAGTTATTGGAGGGATTGGCTTTGAAAGAGAAGTACTATGCTCAAGATATTTCTCAAATTGAGAAAGAACTACATACATCACTAGATAATGGGCTGTCTGATGATGAAGCTAAGAAACGATTAGCTTCAGAGGGGCCTAATTCTTTAGCATCAAAGAAAAAACGCAGTATGTTCATGCGCTTCATTGATCAATTTAAGGATTTTATGATCATTGTCTTGATTGTAGCCGCAGTTTTATCAGGAGTTGTGGCAAATGAGTGGACGGATGCAGCAATTATTATGATTGTTGTTTTACTGAATGCAATTTTAGGCGTAATTCAAGAAGCCAGATCAGAAGCCGCAATTGATGCCTTGAAAGAAATGTCGACGCCGAATGCACATGTAAGACGCGGAGGAGCAATTCTAGAGATTCCAAGTACTGACATTGTGCCGGGTGATGTTGTGCTACTTGAAGCAGGAGACGTTGTTCCTGCTGATATGCGTTTAGCTAAGACAGCTAGTTTAAAGGTTGAAGAGTCTGCTTTGACTGGTGAATCAGTTCCGGTTGAAAAAGATAGCGACATCTTAAAAGCTGATGATGTAGCTTTAGGTGACCGCGTTAATATGGCTTATGCCAATACTAATGTTACGTACGGACGAGCAGAAGGTATTGTTGTTGGAACTGGAATGAAGACTGAAGTCGGTAAGATTGCTACAATGCTTAATAATGCCGATGAAACAGCTACCCCATTAAAGGAAAACTTGAATCAACTTGGTAAGACGTTGACCATTATGATTTTAGCAATTTGTGTAATTGTCTTTGTCGTGGGGATGTTTACCAAGCAAGGAAGCGAGCCAACTAATAAGTTAATTATTGATATGTTCTTAGTTGCCGTTTCTTTAGCTGTCGCTGCAATTCCAGAAGGTTTACCAGCAATTGTAACGATTATTTTAGCTCTTGGTACGCAAACGATGGCTAAGCATAGGGCGATTGTTAGAAAGCTACCTGCTGTTGAAACTTTAGGTGCAACAGATATTATTTGTTCTGATAAAACCGGTACTTTAACGCAAAATCAAATGACTGTTGAAAAAGTTTACTATGATGGTGAACTTCATAATGATGAAGAGGCAGTTAAGGTAGATAATCCAGCTATGATGGCCATGATTTTGGCTAACGACACTAAAATTGAAGATGGTGGACGGCTTTTAGGAGATCCAACTGAAACAGCTTTGATTCAATATGCTTTTGATCAAAACGTCAAAGTTGAAGATTTACTCAAGAAAGATAGCCGTGTTCAAGAAGTTCCTTTTGATTCAGAAAGAAAGTTAATGTCAACGGTTAACCATTATGGCGATAAATTCTTTGTTGCTGTAAAGGGTGCACCTGATGAGTTATTAAAGCGTGTAACTAAGATCGAAAAAAAGGGTCAAGTAACGCCAGTTTCTGACAGTGAAAAGGAAAACATCTTAGCTTCTAACAAGAATATGGCTGAACAAGCCTTACGTGTTTTGGGACTGGCTTACAAGATTGTGGATAAGGCTTATGACGATCCAACTACTAATAACGTTGAGCAAGATTTAATTTTTGCTGGTTTAGTCGGAATGATTGATCCAGAAAGACCAGAGGCTAAAGCAGCCGTCGCAGAAGCCAAGAGTGCTGGTATTAGAACAGTTATGATTACTGGTGACCACCAAATCACTGCTGCTGCAATTGCTTCTCGTTTAGGTATATTAGAAACAGGTTCAGACAAAGATAAGTCCGTAATTACAGGTGCTGAACTTGATAAGTTGTCAGATGATTACTTTAACAAGCACGTTCAAGACTACAGCGTTTATGCTCGTGTATCTCCTGAAAATAAGGTTAGAATTGTTAAAGCTTGGCAGGCAAATAATAAGATCGTTGCAATGACTGGGGATGGTGTAAATGATGCACCTAGTTTAAAGCAAGCTGACATTGGTATTGGCATGGGAATTACAGGTACTGAAGTATCAAAAGGTGCAGCTGATATGGTATTAGCTGATGATAACTTTGCAACAATTGTTGAAGCAATTAAGCAAGGCCGTAAGGTGTTTGCGAATATTCAAATGGCAATTCTTTACCTAATGAGTTGTAACGTCGGTGAAGTTTTAACAGTCTTCATGATGACAATGCTTGGTTGGGATATTCTAATGCCAGTGCAATTGTTATGGATTAACTTGGTTACTGATACCTTACCAGCAATTGCCTTGGGTGTTGAACCAGTTGAGCCAGGAATTATGAAGAAGAAGCCGCGTGGTAGAAAATCAAACTTCTTTAGCGGCGGTGTTGCAAGTTCGATTATTTATCAAGGTATTTTAGAAGGCATTTTAGTTTTAGGTGCATATCAGTTTGGTTTACATGTCGGACCTCACGTTGGAAACGCAGCTATGCAACATGCAGATTCTTTAACTATGGCCTTCCTTACTTTAGGCTTAATTCAGTTGTTCCATGCCTTTAACTCTAAATTTATTCACAAGTCAATCTTTAGAGGGCAAACATTTGAAAATAAGTGGTTCAACGGAGCAATTATTATTTCTGCTTTAGTTATGGCTGCAGTAGAAATTCCATTTTTGACTAAGATTTTTGATGTGACTGAATTAGATGGAATGCAATGGTTGGTTGTAATTATTGCAGGACTTTTGATGATTATCATTGTTGAAATCGTTAAATTCTTTGAAAGACGGACTGCTAGAAAATAATAAATATCATCTTCTAGCAGGTAGAATAAAAAATATGCATGAAAAAAGACAGCTAGTTTAAATTTTCTAGCTGCCTTTTTTTACAAATTAGAATATCCGTTCTAATTGCTTGTCGTGCAGATCATAATGATGATTAAACATTTGCATAATTTTAGGTGGAATATGATGATCTATTTCAATTACTGTTAATAGAGAATCTAAGAACACTTCATGAATCTGATTAGCTGTGGTGGGATCAAGCGAAGCTGTCCCTTCGTCAACAATTAAAAAATCTCTTTCATATAGAAAAGCTCGTGCCAATTCTATTCGTTTCTTTTCACCGCCAGATAAGTTATTTCCATTTTCTTCTATAATCGTATTTAAGCCATACCGATTAACATATGGCAATAGTCCAGCCTTTTTGATAGCTTCTGTAATTTTGAAATCATCAAACTTTTTACCTAATGTTAGGTTGAAAAGTAAAGTATCATTAAATATTTGAGAAGTCTGTTGTACCTCACTAAATGTATAATTTTGATTGGTCATCCCATTGACGAGCACGTTTCCTTTAGTAGGTTTTAGTTGACCAGTTAAAAGATTAAGAAGGGTAGACTTTCCTTGACCAGACTTACCAGTAAGTAATAATTTATCACCTCTTTTAATTTTTAAGTTGATTTTGTCTAGTACTAATTCTCCTGGCTTATATCCAAAGCTAATATTGTTAAGGGTTAAGGTATTTAGGTTAGAATTAGGAATATTTTTGTCAAATTCTTCTGGTTTAAAAGAAAGTAGCTTATCTATCATAGGTTTGGCTGATGACATTTGATTACGGCAGCTATTAATACTGTAAAAACTGTTAATAATCCAAGTACTGGAGTATTGGACAGCTACAAATGAGGCTAGAGTAAGCATCCCTTTGATGACCATAATTATTCCTATTCCAATAGGTAAAAAGTCAAAAGAATAAACGAATATATTAACCCAAAAATTGCTTTTAGCAATTGTATTATCACGTAATCTCTTATTTTCAGTAGATTGAGTAATAATTTTTTGCCCTTTTTTAATAAAGGTATCTAATGCATTGTAATTTAAAACTGTCCTAATATTCTTTAAAAAATCGGACATAAATGTTATGTAAGTTCCAGTAGAAGTACTCCAATTATTTGACTGCTGGGCTGTTTTCTTGCTAAAAAACTTAGGGATAATACTTGAAAAAATAGCGAATGAAATAAAAACTAAAGTTAATAAAAAACTATTGCCAACTGCAACTATTGAAGTACCGACAATTGTTACAATCATTGAAATTAATTGAAAAAGTTGCTTCAAATAGTTCTCTTCTATTAAGTTAAGATCATTTGAAAGAAAAGAAATTTGCTTTGATACATTGTTTTCACTGATTTCAATAAAGTTGCTTTTCATTAGAAATTCACGCACGTTTTGATTAAAACAAGCGATATTTCTGTTAAGTACCCGTGTATTTAAATACTTAATAATGACCAAAAGAATTTGGGCAATAGTAATAACTGCTACCATCCTGATAGTATTAGGAATATTTTTTTCAGTAATTAAAGAGAATATTTCTGAATATGACCAAGTTCCAAAAGGCAATTCTAAGCCACTCAAGCATGAAAGCAAGATGCTTAAGGTAAAATATTTTTTGTTGATAAACTTCTTCATTGTTACTCCTCTTTTCATTTAAGATGAGATAAATGATAAGGTATTTGCGTAATGAAGAGGATTTTTTTTGCATAATTGATCAGCGAGTTGCGTATATGCAGTTTATTGTGGCAAGATATTTATTGTTTTACTTAAGTTACTTTTCTTTAAAATAGTAATAATGGTCTTTAATTGTTCTTTTTGATTTGTAAAGTAACAATGATAGTAATAACCTATAATTTTCTCAATACCTAATTCGGGATATTCTGTTAATTGAGTTAATAGTTGAATAGCTTTATTAGTTGAACTAATATTTCTGTTTTGGGATGCTGAATATAAATAGTTGATACAGAAAGATGCAACGCTTTCTTGAATTTTTAGAGTTTGTTTACCAAGATTGTTTTGATATTTCTGATAAATTTGATTTAAAAAGAAAGGTAAGTCAGCGGGATCAAGAACTTCAATAAAGGTAGCTAATATCAGAATTTTGTGAGAATCATTGAGCCAATGAGTACCTGAAAAGACTTTTTGTATAATTTTATCTTTGTTTTTAGGAAATTTATGACGACCTGATTGTAGAGTATTGAGAATAAGTTGAGCTTGTAATTTAAGTAAATCATCACTAGATGTATTAATTTGAGTATAGATTTCTTTTGCTTTATCAAGATCTCGATCATAGTAAGCAGATAATAATTGCTCACTAAGTTTTTCATCTTGGTCTTTTACGTTGTTTTGATCGAGGGATGAGAAAAAATCTGAATAACGTATTTTATTTTGACTCAACAGTTTTAGCAGGTCATTTGCTGATATTTCATGTAGATTACGTTCTATTTTCGAGTAATGCGCTGGAGAAAGGATATTTTGAGTGAATTCTTTTTGAGTCAGTCCTGCGCTAGTACGATATTGTTTTAATGCTTCGCCAATGTTCATATTGTAATCTCCAATCTATAAAGGTCTATCTAGTTATGAATTATATGAAACTTTAAATGGAAAATATAGAAATAAAATGAAATGGAATGAGATAGTGGAAGAAAATAAAGTTTTATCAAATAATCAAAAAAAGCTTGAGTTTACTCAAGCTTTTTTTATACCCTTAGTAATGAGTATATAATTGACAAATATTAAATATTTGTCAACAAATTCATTTATTAAGGAACATCTAAATGAAAAGTTTATTTTTTCGCTTGTACTTATGGGGAATAAGCTTCCTTGCAAGTCTTCGTCCAATTAAAGAAAAGAACATTGTAGTCTTAAACGGCTCAGGTAGATCTGGTTCAAACGGTTATTTATTTTATAAATACATCAAGGCTAATCATCCAGACTACAACATTACCTTAGTTGAGCCCTGGCCGTCTTCTCACTTATCATGGAAAACCTGGAAAAAAATTGGGGCCGCTAAATATGTGATCACGACTCATCAACCTTTTAAAGCGCGACGAAGTCAAGTTAACATTCAATTCTGGCATGGCGTACCTTTAAAACGTATGGGCTTTATGGCTCACAATACGCACTATCGTGATAATAAGCGTAACCAAAAGCTATGGCATAAAAATGCAGACCTGGTAACTTCAAGCTCTGATCTCTACGAAAGTTTAATGAGTGCCTGTATGGCAATTGAAGGTAAAAAATATCAAAAGCTAGGCTTTCCTAGAATTGATTACATTAACCATCCAGCAATCTCTAAGGAAAAATTATTAGTAGATTTATTTAAAACTAGGGATGATCAAGCTCAAATAGGAATCTACATGCCAACTTTTCGTTATGAGCTTGAAGATCCATTGGTTATGGAAAAAATAAAGCAAGGAAATTATTTTGCCTTTCAAGATTTTGATCCTTATAAATTAAATGATGCATTAAAAGCAAAGCATCAGTATCTAATCGTGAAGCTTCATCCTTATGAAATGCGGATGTTTGAAGACTTTAACAGTCAATTTTCAAACATCGCTTTCTTAAATAATGATTATTTATTTAAAAATGATTTCGACTTATACGAGCTGCTTGGAAATACTGATTTCTTAATTACTGATTTTTCATCAATTTATTTTGATTATTTGTACTTAGATAAGCCAATTATTTTCATTACCAACTATCTAAAGCAATATGAAAAGGTCCGTGGCTTATTATTGAGTCCATATGAGGACGTTACGCCAGGTCCCTGTGTTAAGTCACAAGAGGAATTTTTACAAGTTTTGACGCATCCTGATGATCATCAATACAAAAATCAACGTTTTTATTGGCGTGAGTTAATTGATGAAGTTGATAATCTTGATTCTTGCGAGCTTATCTTCAATTACATGACAAAGAAATTTTAGAGGAAAAAGTAGTGAAGCGAACTTTTCTTAATATTTTATATAATGCGGTCTATCAAATCTTTCTAGTTTTAGTGCCGCTAATTACAGTTCCATATCTATCTCGAGTTTTAGGTCCTAAGACTTATGGTATTTATGGCAGTGTAAATAATACTGTGCAGTTTCTGATGGTATTTTGTACCTTGTCAGTTTCTTATATTGGAATTCGAACAGTTTCTCGAACTAGAACTTATGGGACTCCTCAAGAATTAACTGATGCCTTTTGGGGCTTATGGTATTTCCAAGCAATTGCTGGTTTAGTGACTATTTTAATTACTTTACTGATTACCAATATTTTTCATATTCAATACTGGAACTACTTAATCTTAATGATTCCATATTTGATTTCTGCCCAGGTCGATATTTCTTGGTTCTTTCAAGGTTTAGCTGATTTTGGTCGGGTAGTGTTAAAAAATACTGCTGTTAAGTTAGCTAGTGTGGTTTTGATTTTATTATTAATTAAGTCACCAGCTGATCTTTGGAAGTATTTTTTAATTATGTCAGTTTCGACAGTGCTTGGGTCTTTTGTCTTTTGGCTTGATATTCATCGCTATGTAGGAAAACCGGTTAGTCATTTTTATAAATATAAAACAACGATTGTTTCAATCATTACCTTAATGATTCCGCAGATAGCAACGCAGATTTATACCTCGCTTGATAAGCCAATCCTAGGTTTTTTTAGCAATTCAACACAAGTTGCCTTTTATGACAATTCGCAACGAATTTCTAATATGATCTTAGGAGTAATTACTAGTATTTCTTTAGTCATCATGCCGAAGATGGCTAGCGAAGAAAAAGAAACTCAGAAAATTGTCTTAAAAAAGTCGCTTGAAGCAACGACGATGCTTGGAACCTTATTCGCAGTCATTATTATGGCTAATACTAAGCAATTTGTGCCATTCTTCTTTGGTAAGAAATTTATTCCAATGACGCCTTTGATGTTCTTTTTTGCCTTAACGATCATCATGATTCCGATGGGGGGAGTATTTGCTAATCAGTTTGCGCTGGCTAACAGAAGAGATAAGGAATACGCCATTCCAGTTGTAATTGGGGCGCTTATCGAAGTTGTCTTAGCGGCGCTACTTGATCGACCATATGGAGCTAGTGGAGCAACAGTCGCAATTCTAATTACGGAATTTGTAGTTCTAATTTTGCGGCTTTGGATTGTGAGAGATGATTATAGTTTTAAAAATGCATTTAGCGACGTGCCAAAGTATTTCTTAATTGGAATAATTACGTTAATTGCAGGGATGCTTATGCCTAACCTAATTAGTTCAAGTTTTTTGAACATGGCAGTTAAATCAATTTTGATGTTAATTATTTATGCTGGAATTATGTTTATGATGAAGTTAGACTTTAATCAAGATATCATGGACTTTATAACTCGCTTTCTTAGAAAGGTAAAAAGATGATTCCTAAAAAAATTCATTACGTCTGGGTAGGACATAACCCCAAGTCGCCATTAATTAAAGAGTGTCTTACGACTTGGAAAAAGAAGTTGCCTGACTATGAAATTATTGAGTGGAATGAAAGTAATTTTGATATGCATGAGAATCGCTATCTTGAAGAAGCTTATCAGGCTAAAAAATGGGCCTTTGTGTCTGACTATATTCGCGCTCGTGCTATTTATGAACAGGGCGGAATCTATTTAGATACAGATGTTAGAGTTCTTAAAAAGCTAGATCCACTTTTAAAGAATCAGGCGTTTATTGGTTTTGAAAATAATGACTACTTGTCAGCTGCTATTTTTGGTGCAGAGGCCTATCATCCATTCATAAAAGATATTCTCGATTATTATCAAGACAAAGAGTTTACTTTTGACAAAAATAATCAAATGGCGGGCGTGAATAGTTTGTCAGTAACTGATATTTTGAAAGAAAAGTATGGGCTAAAAACAGGTAACTGCGAGCAGCTTTTAAAAGATGGCGTTCATGTTTATCCAGATGGCTTTTTGTGTAATCCAAGTAAAGATTCATACTCTATTCACTTATTTACTGGTACTTGGATTGATGGGCAGCAGTCAGTAAAGCAAAAAATTGTGACCGGTCTAAAGAGAAGAATATCCTCTCCAAGACAGGCTAGTTTATATCAAAAATTAATTCGAAAATAATGAATCAAACAGAATTACAAAAATTAGTAGAAGAAATTTCATTAAAATATTTTCACCTTCCTTTCAGGCATGAAGTTAAGATTAATAATCGCATGACGACAACTGGAGGAAGATATTTTCTAAATGACCATCATATTGATATTAATGGTCATTTTTTAGATGAAAAATATCGCTCAGACTTAGTGGGAATAATTAAGCATGAGTTGACGCATTATCATTTACACTTAGCGGGACTAGGCTATCAGCACCGCAATCGTGATTTTAAGAACTTATTAGCTCGTGTTGGTGGTAGTCGTTATACATCTGACATTGGGTTAAGACGCAGGCAAGTTAAAAACTATCTTTATGAATGTGAAGACTGCCATTTTCAATATCCCCGTGTTCGTAAAGTAAATACAAGAAAATATCGCTGCGGCAGATGTGGTGGTAGACTAAAATTAGTTAGAAGAAATAAGTAAAAAAACAAATTTCCATTTGCTAAAAGAAAAATTATTTGGTATATTAGTTAAGTACCGCGGGCGTGGCGGAATGGCAGACGCGCAAGACTAAGGATCTTGTGATCGCTTTTAGATCGTGGAAGTTCGAGTCTTCTCGCCCGCACCACTAAGAAAAGGAAGTCGCAAATGCGGCTTTCTTTTTTGTTAAAGATATACTTGATAAAAGTAGGAAAGACTATGATTAATAAGAAGACCTTTAGAATTGCTATTAGTGCTATTTTTGTTGCAATTATTTTAGTTCAGACTTTTGTTCCTTACATCGGCTACATTAGAATTCTGCCGGGATTGCCTTCAATTACAACTATTCCTTTGACCGTGGCTTTAGCTGGTTGCTTAATGGGACCTGGGTTCGGTACGTCGATTGGCTTATTTTGGGGCTTATTAAGTTTATTTATTGCTTATACGCAACCTGGCGATATTGTCAGCATGTTGTTGTTTCGAAATATCTTTATTGCGTTAGTTCCGCGGGCAGCAGCTGGCTTTATTGCTGGAATGATTGGTCAAGCTGCAAAAGATGAATCAAAACTTCAGAAGACCGTTGTTTATACAATTGCAGGCTTATGTACGTCACTTGCTAATACTTTACTGGTGATTAGTATTACTAGTTTATGGTTTATGAATAATCCAGCTGCCTTGCTTCAAAGCCTAGGCCAAACTCAAAATTCAGCTCCTTTAATTGCAATTTTATTAAGTGTTTTAGGTGTTAATGGTGTTGTAGAAGCAATCTTTACTGCTATCCTTACGCCAGCAATTGCGATGCCTTTGAAGCAAGTAATGAAAAGGAAGATGAGTTAAAATGCCGCGTAGACGCCGTCAAAAAAATATTCAATATGTAATTGCAAGAGCCTTTGCTATTTGCTTTACTTTGGTAGTAATTTTATCAGGCTTTTTGTACTGGCGTCACGAGGTCGCGGTTAATGAACAATTAAGGCAAGCGCAGTTAGAAAAGGAACGCGCTCTTCAAAGTAAAGAAAGGTTTATTAAAGTAGTAGCTCCAATTGCTCAAAGAGCAGATAAGCCTTATGGTTTATTTCCAAGTGTTACCATTGCGCAAGCATGCTTAGAAAGTAATTTTGGTCAAAGTGAGCTTTCAAAAAAATATTATAATTTGTTCGGTGTCAAGGGAACCGATCCTAATACTAGCCGAGAGCTGACGACTTCGGAATTTGTTAATGATCACTGGGAAACTGTAACTGGTCGTTTTCAAGTTTATAATTCTTATGAAGAATCTATTCAGGCACATACGCGGTTATTTGTGAATGGAACTAGCTGGAATAAAGATCAATATCAGCATGTTTTAGCTGCAAAAGATTATGCAAGTCAAGCGCAAGCTTTAGAGACGGATGGTTATGCGACTGATCCAGGTTATGCTAAAAAGCTAATTGATTTAATTAAAGAGTTCAATTTAACGCAATATGATTAATTCCAAAACGATGATAGTTAAGGTAAAAGCTATCGTCGTTTTTTGTTATAATAGACAGGTCTATTTTAGTGTTTAAGTTATCAGGAAAGAGAGAAGCAATGAGCGAAGAAACAATTCTTGCAGGATTAAATCCGCAGCAGAAAAAAGCTGTGCAGTGTACTGAAGGTCCACTTTTAGTAGTTGCTGGAGCTGGTAGTGGAAAAACATCAGTTTTAACACGTCGAATTGCCTATTTAATTGAAGAAAAGGGCGTTGCGCCATGGAATGTTTTAGCCATTACTTTTACTAATAAGGCTGCAACTGAAATGAAAGAACGTGTCCAAAAGCTTTTAGGGCCAGCTGCTGATAGTGTTTGGATGTCAACTTTTCACGCTTTATGTGTGAGAATCTTACGCCGAGATGCAGAAAAAATCGGCTATTCTAATAACTTTTCAATTGCTGATTCAGCAGAACAGTTAACTTTAATTAAGCGAATTGAAAAGGATCTTAATATTAATCCTAAGATGTATGATCCTAAGGCTATTTTAGGTGCTATTTCTAACGGCAAAAATGACTTACTTACGCCAAAAGATTTCAAAGAACAAGCAGCTAGTCCTTTTGAAAAAGTAACAGCGCAAGTTTATGCCGAATATCAGCACCGCTTAAAGCGAGATAAAATTATGGACTTTGATGATTTGATTATGCAAACGCTAGTCTTGTTTAAGAAAGATAAAGAAACGCTTCATTATTACCAAAATAAGTTCCGCTATATTTTAGTTGACGAGTATCAGGATACAAACGAAGCTCAATATCAACTTTGTGTGGCACTAGCTGCTCAATATAAAAATATTTGCGTTGTTGGGGATGCAGATCAGTCGATCTATGGTTGGCGCGGTGCTAACATGGAAAATATTCTTAATTTTGAGCATGACTATCAAGATGATGAAGTTAATACGATTAAACTTGAACAAAATTATCGTTCAACTGGTCATATCTTAGATGCTGCTAATTCAGTTATTAAGAATAATCAAAATCGTAAACCTAAGAAACTTTGGACTGATAAGGGCGATGGCGATAAGATCAACTATTATCGTGCTCAAAGTGGTAACGATGAGGCACTCTTTATTGTTTCAAAGATCAACGAAGAAATAAAAGAGCATCACAGAGACTACAAGGATTTTGCAGTTCTTTACCGTACAAATGCCCAATCTCGTAACGTCGAAGAAGCTTTAGTTAAATCAAACATTCCTTACCGAATTGTTGGCGGTCATAAATTCTATGATCGAAAAGAAATTAAAGATATTTTGGCCTACTTGAAGGTTGTAGCAAACCCTGCTGATTCGATGAGTTTTAATCGAATTATCAATGTGCCAAAGCGGGGATTAGGTCCAACAACGATGGCTAAGTTTAATGGTTTTGCCAATGACAATGATTTCACAGTTGAAGAAACATTTAAGAACTTAAGCTTAGCACCAATTACAGGACGTCCAGCTAAGACTTTAGCAACTTTTGGGACTGCCCTAAAAGATGCAATTGAGTACAGTAAGACGCATAGCGTAACTGGTTTAACTGAAAAATTATTAGCTGACTTTGGCTATAAAGAAGCCCTAGAAAATGAACATACAATTGAAGCTGATACCAGATTAGAAAACTTGAACGAATTCTTAACTGTTACTAAGCGTTTTGATGATAATTATGAGCCAGAAGATGAAGACTCGACTGCCTTAGGTGATTTTCTTTCAGAAATTTCACTCTTAAGCGATCAAGATGATTTAGAAAATCAAGATAATCAAGTAGCTTTAATGACGCTTCATGCAGCTAAAGGATTAGAGTTTCCAGTTGTCTTTTTAGTTGGCATGGAAGAAGGTCTATTCCCGCTTTCAAGAGCGGCAAGCGATCCAAGTGAACTTGAAGAAGAGCGTCGTTTAGCCTATGTAGGTATTACGCGTGCTGAAAAGAAACTTTACATCACGAATGCCTTTTCTAGAACAATGTATGGTCGTCCGCAAAATAATCAGCCATCTCGTTTTATTGATGAAATTGAAGATAAGGATCTAGAATTTGTTAATCCAATTCAATCTAATTCTTCAATGTCGATTCCTTTTGCTAAAAGTAGTGAACGTGCAACTTCTCAAGTTTACCGTCCCAAAACTAGAATTGAAACAGCTAAGAAGGCTAGTGGTGCAGTTGGCGCAAATAAGAAGACCTGGAATGTTGGCGATCAAGTTTCTCATAAGGCTTGGGGAAAGGGTGTTGTCGTCAAAGTTAACGGCAGCGGAGAAGATATGGAATTAGATATTGCTTTTGCTAGTCAAGGAGTAAAGCGCCTTTTAGCTGCCTTTGCACCAATTAAAAAGATATAATGAGATTGAAGTAGTTTGGTTTAGATAAGGACTGAAATAATGGCAGTTTTAACTCACAATCAGGCTTCTCAGAAAGTCGATGAATTAAGAAAAAAGCTCGATGAATGGGCAGAAGATTATTACGCAAAAGACGCACCAATAGTTGAAGACGCAGTTTATGACAAGGCTTATCAAGAACTAGTAGAATTAGAAAAGCGGTTTCCTGACTTAGTAACATCTGACTCAATTACGCAGCGAGTTGGTGGCGAAATTAAGAGTGATCTTTCTAAAGTGGAACATCCTATTCCAATGCTCTCAATGGGGGATGTTTTCTCAAAAGATGAGCTTAAAGAATTTGATGACAGAATTACAAAGCTAGTTGGACATCCTGTGGCTTACAACGTTGAATTAAAAATTGATGGCTTATCTTTATCGCTAGAATATACAGCTGGTAAATTAACACGCGCATCTACTAGAGGAAACGGTCGTGTTGGTGAAGATGTGACAGCTAATGCCAAGTTCATTAAGGATATCCCACAAACTTTGCCTGAGCCTTTAACAACTGAGGTTCGTGGTGAATGCTATATGGAAAAAGAAGCATTTGCCAAGCTAAATGCGGAACGCGATGAAAAAGGCGAGCAAGTATTTGCTAATCCTAGAAATGCAGCAGCTGGGTCTTTGAGACAATTAGATGCGCGGATTACTAAAAAGAGAAATTTAAGTACTTTTATTTATACTTGGGTTAATCCACCAAGAAACATTACTAGTCAGCACCAGGCAATTGATGAAATGAATCGCTTAGGCTTTCACACTAATCAAACTGGTCGTCGTCTAGAATCAATGGATGAAGTATTTAAGTTTATTGATGAATATACTGCTAAGCGTAACGATTTAAGCTATGGTATCGATGGAATCGTTTTAAAAGTTGACGATTTGAGCTTACAAAATGAATTAGGAAATACCGTCAAGGTACCGCGTTGGGAAATTGCCTATAAGTTTCCTCCTGAAGAACAAGAAACGATAGTTAAAGAGATCGAATGGACAGTTGGCCGAACTGGAGTAGTCACGCCGACTGCGGTGATGAATCCCGTTCAGCTTGCTGGTACTGTTGTTTCACGTGCTTCTTTGCATAATCCTGATTACCTAAGAGAAAAGGGAGTACGGATTGGCGATACAGTTAAATTGCACAAGGCTGGGGATATTATTCCAGAAATTTCTAGTGTCGTTTTAAATAAAAGACCTAAAGATAGTGAGCCTTATGAGATTCCTAATAAATGTCCATCTTGTGGGCAAGACTTGGTTCACTTGCAAGATGAAGTAGCCCTCCGCTGCATCAATCCAATGTGTCCAGCTCAAGTTGAAGAAGGAATTATTCACTTTGCTTCACGCGGCGCGATGAACATTATGGGACTTGGTCCAAGAATCGTAAAACAGCTAATTGATAAAAAATTTGTCAACGATGTAGCTGACTTGTATCATTTAACTAATGAGCAATTAAGTCAGTTAGATCATTTTAAAGATAAGTCAATTACTAATTTGTTAACTTCAATTGAGAATAGTAAGCAAAATTCAGCTGAATTATTACTATTTGGTCTTGGAATTGATCACGTTGGTGCTAAAGCTGCTAGATTAATTTTGGAAAAATATAAAAATTTGGAAAAGGTTAGTCAATTAACAGTGCCAGAATTAATAAGTATCGATACAATAGGAGAGACGATTGCGGAATCGTTAACAGCATATTTTAATCAGCCGAGTGCGCAAAAGTTGTTGCAAGAGTTGCGTGACAGTGGATTAAATATGGAATATTTAGGAACAGTTGAAGAAGAAGCACCAGATAATTTCTTTAAAGAAAAGACTGTTGTTTTAACTGGAAAGTTATCAGACTTTACTCGAAGTGAATTTACTAAGAAACTTCAAAATCTTGGAGCTAAAGTGACTGGATCAGTATCTAAGAAGACAGATTATCTGATCTATGGTGCAGATGCTGGCTCTAAGAAAGATAAGGCTGAGAAACTTCAAGTTCCAATGTTAACTGAACAAGAAGCAATTGCAAAAATTGAAAAATAAAGAAATAAGAAGGAAAAATAAATTGAAAAGATTTTTGCAAATAGCACTGCTAGTGGCAACTGGTTTGAGCTTAAGTGCATGTGGCAATTTAAAAAATTCCGATCTTGCCAATAATCCCACAACTTCGACAACCAAGAAGAAAAGCTATCAAACGACTAGTACAAGTAAGAATGGTTATAATGTCCTCTTAAAAGATGGTGAATATGTAACTAGTCCAATTGAAGGTACAACTGAAAATACTAGTGATAATAATGTTGACGGTCGTGCTTTAGAATCTGGATTAATAAATTTATCCCAAAATACTTTTTCAAGTAGTAAGTATGTTTTCCAAGAAGGGCAAAAAATTTCTGTTGCAGATGCGACTGATTGGCTAGGAAGAAAGTCTAAGAGCAATGCAGATGGTTTAAATGCGGAAAAGAGTACTAAGAAAGATTCTTATAATCCAGTCATTTTAGACCAAATTTTGGAACAAGATTTTTTGACTAAATCTAATTCTAGTTACAAAATGGGTGGTATGAGTGTAGGCTTAGCCCTTAACTCAGTTGATTACTATCAAAAAGTTAAAGATGGTCCACAATATCATAAGGATATTTCTCGCGCAGAGCAGGAGACTTTTGGTAAGGAAGCAGCTAACAAGTTGGTTTCTTACTTGCGTAAAAAGAAGGGATTAAAGGATATCCCAATTCTAGTTGGACTATTTAGTAAGACTAGTAAAGATTCCCTAGTTGGCGGAAATTACTTTGCATATGGAATTGCTAATGCAAATAGTAGTAAAATAAATGATTGGAAAACAGTCAATAATCGTAGTCAAGTACTACCGACTGTTGGAAGCGAAAAAGCAATTAATTCTACTGATGCAGCTTCATTTAGTGATTTTAAGGCTGCTATTCAAGGATACTTCCCTAATATTAGTGGGGTAACAGCAACTGTTCGCTATCAAAATAAAACTTTGACACAAATGAACATTACTGTAACTACGCAATTCTTTGGCTATGCACAGATCGAGAGTTTCTCAAGACTTGTGCTTTCAGCTGCTAAGAAGTACTTACCTAAAGATGCACCAATAGAAATTAAGATTAATTCTGTTAATGATACGCAGGCATTAATTGCTAAGAATTCCGCAGATGATAGTTATTATGTCCACGTCTTTGGCGGTGAATAGGAGGCAAACGGTGAAAATTACAAAAGATGAAATCAATCACGTTGCAACACTATCTCGACTTGAGTTTGGTGAAGACGAAATTGATAAGTTTACTGAACAAATGGGTGACATTATCAATATGGCACATCAATTAGCCGAAGTTGATACTGAAGGAGTTCCTGAAACTGTTCAAGTTGTTGATCGAGAGACTGACTTTAGAGAAGACAAGCCTGAACATTGGGAAAGTCGCGCAGAATTAATGAAGAATGTTCCTGAAAAAGCTGATGGCTTCATTAAGGTGCCAGTAATTATTGATAAGGATGATAATGAATAATGAATTACTTAAATGAAAACATTGACTCATTAAATAAAAAATTACAAGATGGCGAAATAACAGCTGAAGACTTAGCTAAGGAAACAGTTAAAAATATTAAAGAAACAGACAAAAAAATTAATGCCTGGATTACTGTTGACGATGACGCAAAGCCAGCAGAAGATTTAGATTTTGCTAAAAATAAATTGGCTGGTATCCCAATTGCAATTAAGGATAACATCATTACTAATGGTATGAAGACTACTGCAGCTAGCCATATTCTTTACAATTACATGCCAGTTTATGATGCCACTGTAATTAGCAAGTTAAAGAAAGCTCAAGCAACCTTTGTTGGTAAGACTAACATGGATGAGTTCGCAATGGGTTCATCTACTGAACATTCTTACTATGGTGCAACCCATAACCCATGGAACTTAGAAAAAGTTCCTGGAGGTTCATCTGGTGGTTCTGCAGCTGCAGTTGCTAGTGGTGAAGTTGTAGCAGCTCTTGGTTCTGATACTGGTGGTTCTATTCGTCAACCAGCTGCTTTCAATGGTATTTTTGGGATTAAGCCAACTTATGGGCGTGTATCACGTTGGGGATTGATTGCCTTTGGTTCTTCATTAGATCAAATCGGTGTTATGAGTAAACGTGTTAAGGATTCAGCAGAGGTATTAAACGTAATTGCTGGTCCTGATGAACATGATGCAACTGTTTCAGAAAAAGAAGTACCTGACTTTACTAGTTTCTTAGGTCAAGATGTTAAAGGCTTACGCATAGCTGTTCCTAAGGAATACATGGATGCTGTTGATGGTGAAATGCGCGATGTTGTCCAAAAGCAAATTGATGTCTTGAAGGATGCTGGTGCAGTTATTAATGAAGTTTCATTGCCACATACTAAATATGTTGTTCCTACTTACTATATTGTTGCCTCTAGTGAAGCTTCTTCAAACCTTCAAAGATACGATGGTATTCGTTATGGCTACCGTGCAAAGGATACTAAGAACTTATTAGATGTTTACGTAAAATCTAGAAGTGAAGGCTTTGGCGACGAAGTTAAGCGTCGTATTATGCTTGGTTCATTTGCTTTATCAGCAGGTGCATATGACGAATTCTTCAAGAAGGCTGCTCAAGTTAGAACTTTAATTTGTCGCGACTTTGAAAAGATCTTTGCAGAAAATGATGTTATCGTTGGACCAACAACTACTGAGCCAGCATTTGGCATTGGCGAAGAACTTTCAGACCCAATTAAGATGTACAACAACGATATCTTAACAATTTCCGCTAACTTAGCTGGTATCCCAGCCGCTAGTGTACCTGCAGGTTTAGTTGATGGTATGCCTGCTGGTCTTCAAATTATGGCTAAACGTTTTGATGAAGGTACTGTATTTAAGGTTGCTGATTTCATTGAACGTAATAACAAATTCTACGAAAAAACACCTACAGGAATGGAGGATTAATTAATGAATTTTAAATCGACTATTGGTCTAGAAGTCCACTTCGAATTAAAAACAAAGAGTAAGATTTTTTCTCCATCACCAGTTACTTATGGTGCTGAAGCAAACACTGAAACTAATGTTATCGACTGGGCTATGCCTGGTGTCTTACCTCGTTTAAATAAAGATGTTTACCGTCTTGGTATTATGGTTGCTTTAGCAACTCATTCACATATCTTGCCTGTAACTCACTTTGACCGTAAGAACTACTTCTACCCAGATAACCCTAAGGCTTACCAGATTACGCAATTCTTCCAACCACTTGCTCGCGATGGTTACATCGAGGTTGAAGTTCGCGGTAAGAAGAAGCGCATTGGTATTCACGAAATGCACATCGAAGAAGATGCTGGTAAGAACACTCACGGAGCTAATGGTTATTCATACGTTGACTTAAACCGTCAGGGTGTTCCACTTCTTGAAGTTGTTTCTGAACCTGATATGGAAGATCCAGAAGAAGCTTACGCATACTTGACTAAATTACGTCAAATCGTTCAATTTACTGGTGCTTCTGACGTTAAGATGGAAGAAGGTTCAATGCGTGTTGATACCAACATTTCTATCCGTCCTGCTGGTCAAGAAAAGCTGGGTACTAAAGTCGAAATGAAGAACTTGAACTCATTTGACCACGTTCGTCGTTCTCTTACATATGAAGAAAAACGTCAACAACAAGTACTTCTTTCTGGTGGCAGAGTTCAACTTTCTACTCGTCGTTTTGATGAAGCTACTGGTAAGACCGTCTTAGAGCGTGTTAAGGAAGGTGACGCAGATTATCGTTACTTCCCAGAACCAGATATTGCACCTTACCACATTAAGCAAAGCTGGATTGATGAAATTACAGAAAGTTTACCTGAATCACCATTTGAACGTCGCAAGCGCTACGTTGAAGAATACGGTATTAAGGAATACGATGCTGACGTTATTTTACAAACTAAGGAATCAAGTGATTTCTACGATGCTGCAGTAGCTGCTGGTGCTGATCCAACTTTAGCTGCTAACTGGTTGAACACTCAAGTTAATGGTTACTTGAATGAAAACCAAGTTGGTATTGCAGATATTAAATTGACGCCAGAACACTTAGCTGAAATGATCAAGATGATCAAAGATGGAACTATTTCATCTAAGATTGCTAAGAAGGTCTTCAAAGAATCTATTGAAAATGGTACTGATCCTAAGAAGTATGTTGAAGACAAGGGCATGGTCCAATTATCAGATGTTTCTGTTCTTGGGCCAATGGTAACTAAGGTTGTTGATGACAATCCACAATCTGTTGAAGACTTCAAGAATGGTAAGGATCGTGCAATTGGATTCTTAGTTGGTCAAATCATGAAGCAAACTCGTGGTAAGGCTAACCCTAAGGTCGTTAACCAGTTGCTTAATAAGGAACTTCAAAGTCGTTAATCATTTTAGGGAGGCGAAAGGCGATGACGAAAAAAGCAAGATTAATTTATAATCCTGTTTCAGGTCACGAGCAGATGCTTCAAAATGTCGCAGATATTTTAAACGTATTAGAACAGGCTGGTTTTGAAGCGAGTGCCTTTAGAACTACGCCAGAACCTTTGTCTGCTCAAAATGAAGCAAAAAGATGTGCCCTAGCTGGTTTCGATTTGCTAGTAGGTGCTGGTGGAGACGGAACGATTAACGAAGTAGTCAATGGTGTAGCTCCCCTAGAAAAAAGACCTAAGCTAGCTGTTATTCCAGCAGGAACAACGAATGATTTTGCTCGAGCTTTAAAAATTCCAAGAGATAATTTAGTTGATGCAGCTAAAGTAATTCTGATGGGTAAAACGCAAAAGATGGATATCGGTCGTGCTGGTAAACAATATTTTATGAATATTGCGGCCAGTGGTTCATTAACCGAATTAACTTATGGCGTTCCTTCAGAAGTGAAATCGGTTCTTGGCTATAGTGCATATTTGCTTAAGGGTGCAGAAATGTTACCAAAAATAAGCAGTAACAAGATGCGATTAACCTATGATGATGGTGTCTATGAAGGGAACTTATCAATGTTTCTTTTAGGGATGACTAATTCAATCGGTGGTTTTGAGCGTATTATGCCTGATGCACAATTATCTGATGGTTTGTTCCAGTTAATCGTGGTTAAAACCGCAAATCCGGTAGATGTTTTACGTTTAATGGCGATGGCCTTAAATGGAAATCATGTTAATGATCCTCAAATTATCTATACTAAGACTAAGTACTTAAAAGTTGAATTACTAGATAACAGTAAAGATAAAGAACCAATTCCCGTTAATTTAGATGGCGAAATTGGTGGACATCTACCAATTGATTTTGAAAATCTGAAGCAGCATATTGAATTTTATGTTGGTTAATATAAAATAGAGACTAATAATTTGTTAGTCTCTATTTTTTATGGGGAGAAAAATGAAAAAGATTATTCGCAATTTGAGTACAGACGTCAATGGAATTAGTGAATGGATATTATTCTTTTATGTAGTTTTTCCTCTAGTAGGGTTCATTGCTAGTTTGGTATATTTAGTAAAGAAAGAGAAAATCAAGGCTCAAGCAGCAGCTTGCTGGGCACTGATGGGACTTGTGTTAAATGTAATTTTCTATATGATATTTGGAAGATAGGAGTATGTATGGCGATTAAATTAATTGCAGTAGACTTAGACGGAACTTTGCTCAATAGCGGTAACGCAATTTCACCTGAAACCTTAAGAACTTTGCAAGTAGCGCATGGTATGGGAATTAAAGTTGTACTTGCTTCGGGACGTCCTCTTTCTGGTGTGATGCCATTTGAGAATCAGTTAGGACTTGAGGGATCAGAAGAATATGCAGTTGTTTTCAATGGAGCTGTGGTCCAAGATTTATCTGGAAAAGTTTTAATGAGTCAAGAGATGGACTACCGTGATTTTGAAGTAATGCTTCGTCTGCAGCGTCTTGCCCATGTGAACTTGCACTTTGAAACGACTGAACGTTTTTGGACTTTAGATCGTGATCTTTCATTACAAATGCAAATTAATGCGGCCTTAACTGATAATGAAATTAGAGTTCGTGAACGGAAAGAAATTCCACAAGACTTTACCTTCAATAAAGTTGGGTTTACTTGTCCAAAAGATAGCGACCAAATTGAAAAGCTCTGGAATTCTATTCCTTACTGGGCCTTTGAATCTTACGATATTGTTCGTAGTTTAGATAATTGCATTGAATTAAATGGTATCGGTGCTTCAAAGGGAAATGCCTTGATGAATCTAGCAGAGCGGTTAAAGATTAGTCCAGAAGATGTCATGGTCTTCGGTGATCAAGGTAATGATGTTTCGATGTTTGAAAATCCGAGCTTTAAGAAAATTGCGATGGGCAATGCAATTGAAGATATTAAGGAAAAAGCAGATTTTGTTACAGATGATAATGACCATAATGGCATCGCAAAAGCACTTAAAAAATTCGTAATTTAATTCAAAAGCCTCTGGCACAGTAGCCAGAGGCTTTTTTTTTACAAAAAAATTATTTTCGTTGATTGTAAAATCAAATTGAACACTTTAGAAAAATAAAAAGTCCATTCGGACCTGTTTGATAGAATGTTAATAACCACAAAAACTTTCTATTGGAGGTCAAAATGGACTCTTTACATTCTACCATGAATCGGCACGTTAAAGGAAAGCATTTATCATTTGAAGAGCGAGTTATTATTCAATTGCGTTTGAAAGATGGCTGCTCTTTGCGTGCAATTGCTCGTGAACTCAACTGTTCTCCTTCTACTATCAGTTATGAGGTTAAACGTGGCACTGTAAAACTGTATCATGGTAAAGTCAAAAGATACAAGGCTACTCAAGGACATGATGTATATCAAGCTCATCGTAAAAATTGTGGGCGTAAATCAGACTTTCTCAAAAAAAATCAATTTATTCACTATGTCCACAAACATTTCTTTAAAGACGGTTGGTCGCTTGATGTTTGCAGTAATCGTGCCACTGTTGCTGGCGAATTCTCTAGCAGCGATGTTGTCTGCACCAAAACTCTTTATAATTACGTTGATAAGGGCTTATTAGGCATTTATAATTACGACTTGCCTGAGAAGCTTAAACGCAATACCAAGCTTCATCGTGTTCGCAAAAACAAGAAAAAGCTTGGCAGAAGTATTGAAGAACGTCCAAAAGAAATTAGTGAACGTAATGAATTCGGTCATTGGGAATGCGATTTGGTCCTTGGACATAAGACTAAAGATGATGAAGTGCTGTTAACCTTATCTGAGCGCATGAGTCGTGAATTCTTAATTATTCGTATTCCCGACAAGACTTCTATCAGTGTCATGCAGGCCTTTAAAGAACTCCAAAGACAATACAGTGAACACTGGAATGATATTTTTAAAACTATTACCACTGATAATGGTTCAGAATTTGCGGATCTTTCCAACCTAGAAGAAGCATCCAATACACTGGTTTACTATGCCCATCCTTACACTTCTTGTGATAAGGGAACAGTTGAAAGACACAATGGTCTTATTCGCAGATTCATTCCTAAAGGAGAAGCAATAGCTAACTATTCTTTACAAAATATCATTGACATTGAAACCTGGTGCAACTCATTGCCAAGAAAAATTTTAGCTTATCACACACCAGATGAAATCTTTGAAAGAGAATTAGATCGAATCTATCAAGCAGCTTAACTAAAAGTGTTCAATTTATTATTGCAATTTACGAAAAAATTATTTTAATATATTAAAAAACAAAACAGTTGTAATGTTAACTCTAAAAAATGATAGACTATAGTTGTATAACAAATAAGTTAAGTTCCAACATACAATAACGAGGCATTTTATTTTGATAAAAAACAAAAATCTTTTGAATGTCATTAAAAGAGTTAGTTTCAGTTTAGGAATTGTAATTATCTATGTCATGGGGACATATATTCCGTTGCCGTTTGCAGAGATTACGAAGCAATATGCACAAACTATGAATCATACTCCGATTACCTTGCTAGGAGTATTTAGTGGGGCCAATTATGCTCGCATATCAATTTTTTCTGTGGGACTTAATCCACTTATGTTTTCAATGTTGATCTTGCAGTTGTTAATGATGACTAAGCTTTTCGGTTTTGATGCATTATCTCAGCCGCAAATTGAATTTTTTATGCAGGTGATTACACTTGCTTTAACAATTTTACAAGCAGTTCTTTTAGTCTTTGGTATGACGCCACAAAGAGATTTCTGGCGGGACTTTGAGATGATTGTAATTTTAATTGCTGGATCTTGTCTAGTTGTTTGGCTATGCTATCGGAATATTAAATATGGAGTTGGTGCAAGTGCTCCAATTATTTTGACTAGTATTATGACCGGCGCCATTCCAAATATTTTTAATAATATTAAGATGTTGCTAAAGTTTAAAAACTCTTGGATCTGGATTACTTTATTATTTATGTTTATTTTGCTATTTATTCTATTTTGGATGGCATTTAATAAAACTTATTATCCATTAAGAGTTATTAATCCTAGTTTACCGTCGAAAAGCAAAGCTATGCTTGTTCCAATTGGTTTAAACATGGCAGCAATGATGATGTACATGGTTGGAATGGCCATTTTAACTTTGCCGGTGATGATTGCACCATATTTTAGTTCTAATAAATTACTCAATAGTTGGCAATTTTCAGCTACTTTTTCAACTGTAATGGCAATTTTACTATTTTACTTTTTCATGTTTGTTGCTTTCAATCCTAAAGATCAGGCAAAGGCGATGAGAAATAATCATAATTATATTTTAGGAATCGCACCAGGTAGGCCAACTCAAACATATCTTCGAAAATTAATTTGGATTCTGGGCTTTCCTGGAGCTATATTGAATGCTGCACAATTGGTATTAGGATTATATGGCTCGCGCTTTATGGGGAGATATGCAGGCTTTGCAGTTATTCCAATGAATGTTGTAATGATAGTTATGTTTATGAGCGGAATTCGTGATCAAGTGGCAACTCTCTTGTTCCCATATAAGTATGACCGCTTAGAAAGAGAAAAATAAAATGGAATACTTTATCCCAGCTTGGCATGAAGACAATAGTGATTGGGCTGTTGCAATTCCATCGATTACTATTTTAGATGCTACAAGTCATATGCGTATTTTACAAAATAATGGTCATCAGGTAGGAATTATTATTTCTACTTATGAGCCCGGACTAATGACACGTCTAAATCAATTGAGTTATTATCCAGATCAGCTATTTTCAATTTATGATTATTTGCAAGGTATCCACAATTTAGAAAGTAGAGTCGTTGAAATAAATGATTTTGCTTGGCCGAAAAATGCAATTTTTGATTATATTCCATTTAGAACGATAATAGCAGATAAAGATAAATTCATTGCCAAAGTCTTTTATGATTTTGCTGGAAAAGTTATTCGTATTGAGCATCATGGAGATACGCCGTCTGAAAACTATACATTGATCATGGATAGTCGGGGATTTATTTCTTCTAAAAATACAGACCATGAAGCTATTTTTTATGACCCGTACGGCAATTGGCGTTTTAAACAGGATAGGGATACTGGTATGGTAACAATTAATCCTAATTTTAATTTTTATCAAAAAACGACCTATTCTAATATTAAAGATTTAATTAATGAAGTTTTACAGCAATACTTGGAAAAGAACTTAAAAAATTCTGATCATTTGATTGTGACCCTCGATAACGATAGTTTAGTAGATTTAAACCAACTTAATCATTCAAATGCAATTTTTATGATTAATCCAAGGCAGCCTTATCAAGAAGAGCTGTCAAATTTGAATCAAGGAAATTTACTAGTTAGCAAAACGGACTTGGCTGATAAATTAGAGCAGCAATATCCTGGAAAATTTAGCGTTAATGTAATTCCAGCTTATAATTCTGAATTTCGATTAGGGCATAGTTCTAGAGAACGGGTACAAAGAATTGCTTTCTTTGCAGAAAATGCAAATCAAGCAGACATTGAAAAAATTATCAAGCATTTGTGTGAATATGTAAGTCATGATTTTAAGAATAAAAGTATCCAAGTTTTCACTTACAGTCTTGATAAGGATAACTGGGTAAATCAGGTAATAGCTAAAATTAAGAAAGACAGTAAAGGAAAGTGGATTATTAGTAGTGGCGATGAAAAGGAAAAAGTCGAAAATATTGAAATTGCTGGTTTAGGTAAAGCAAAAGGATTGCCACAAATTAAAATAAAAGAATTGCGTTTGACTAATATTTCTCAGTTGCTTAAGGCATTGGATAAAACTCGTGTATTGATTAGCTGGGGCAGCGTGAATGAGTTAATGCAAATGGTAGCTGTAAGCATTGGAATACCGCAAATTCAAAATTTCGCTTCAAAAACAGTAATCCATCAAAAAAATGGATATGTTTGCCAAACGGCTGAGAAAATTGATACGCCACTTAATGATTATTTAAATAATTTAACTGCTTGGAACAATGCAATTGTATATAACGTTAAAATGCTAAATCGTTATTCAGAAGAAAATATTATGAAGCGTTGGGAAAAATTACTAGGTGATGCAAAATGAGAGTCTTACAATTAGGATCAATAGACTGGTCTAAAAAGTATGAATTAACTAAAAACTTAGAGTGGCATTTCAATGATTTTCCACCTATTGAAAAGGTTGATGAAAAGGATCCTAAGAAGAAAAAGATTGAAATAAAAAATTATGATGTAATTTTGATTACAGGTCCAACGAATCTGACTAAAAAAAATTGGGCTGATTTAAAAGGTTTAGTCCCACCATATCAGGTTCTTTATTTACCTAAAGTTCTAGAAATTGCTGATACCGAGGAAAGCTACTTTTTGAAAAGTATTGCTGCTCAAGAAATTACTGAAGATCCTCAATATCTAATTAATAAATTAGAAGAGCGCTACTTTATGGGTCAAACAGGAATGCGTGTTGCAGCTGTTAATTTTAAGCTTAATGATCGGCAAGTACACAGCTTTGAATATTTAGGTCATGGTGAATTGAAGCTGAATTTAGATACCAATAACGAATGGATTAATCTTGGAGTATACAAAACCGGTATTTATATTGACCCGGGTAAGCGGATTAACTTTTGGCTAACGATGAAAAATAATAACTTCCAAGTTAGAATGAGAATTTTTATTCAAAATCCTGGTTCAGATGGTGATGTGAAAGATCAAGTTGTTATTGACTTAACTAAGTTTCAAAAAGATGAGTATTTTTCTCAACTTGAGGTGCTTGAATATTATCGAAATGCAACTATTAGCCTTGAAGTAAAGGGAAGCGGGGAGTTGACTATTGGTACACTTCACGCACGTTGGGGACGAGATGGAGCTGGTGATTTTATCAGTGGTGGAAAACGAATCGTTGATCCAGCAACTCGTGAAGATATTGCATATTACTTTAATCCCGGTGATTTAAAACCGCCACTAAATGTTTACTTTTCAGGTGCACGTGAACGAGAAGGTTTTGAAGGATATTTTTTAATGAAAAGATTAAATGCTCCAATGCTCTTGTTTACGGATATGCGGTTAGCTGTTGGTGGTTTCTATGATGATGCAGAAGGTTACTTTGGTAAAAAGATTATTGAAGTAATTAAGCAAACTCTAAAAAAATTAGGATTTGATTCATCTCAGTTAGTAATGACTGGAATTTCCATGGGAACTTATCCAGCAATAAAATATGGTGCCAAACTTAAGCCATACGCAATCAATGTAGCTAAGCCTTTATTGAATTTAGGCTATATAGCACGTCGAGCTGCTTTAGATAGACCAGGTGGTTTTGATACCATTTTCGACGTTGATGGGGCAATTAACCGATCTTTATCTTTTGAAAAGTTAAAAGAATTAGATCAAAAGACAATGAATGAACTTGGTCAAAGTGATTTATCTCAGACTAGACTTTTTGTAGCTTATATGAAAAATGATGATTATGATGACCATGCAGTGGCTGAACTAAAAAAGTCACCCGCTGTAAGAAATGCTATTCAGTTTTCAATTAAAGGATTTGATGGGCGACATAATGATGATCCAGCTGTTAACTATTGGTTTATTTATCGTTTGTATGAAATTATGGGTAATTTTGGACGAAAGTATGAATAATGAAGATTATTAATCAAATATATTGGGATCGAGTTAATGAGACCTATATGTATGGAACAAAATTAAGTAAAAGAATCGATGAAACAGTTACTTTCCAAAATAATTTAATGGCGTCGGGTGAGAAAATTATGCGCTGGTCGTCTAGGCTTAATTATCAGGCCTATAAAGAAGTTCCACGTCTACCAATTTTATTAAGTGGTAAAAAATATCGCATAAAGATAAATATGGAAGTAAATCCTGAAGATACTGCAATTTTTTGCTTACGTTTCTTTGATATACAAACCGATGAAATTAGTAAAGTCGTGTTTTCATCCATGGAAAAAGAATTTATTTATCCTAGTCAAGCTGTGTCATATACTTTTGAAATCATTAATGGGGGATGCAGTGAAATTAATTTCGCTAAAGTTCAACTTGGAAGAGCTGATTTACCTGAAAAAGCCTTTGATGAATTTTTCGTAATGCCATTAAATCAACTGAAAGAAGCAAAGAAAGTAGCCTTAATTTTAGTGGCAGATAATAAAAGAGCCAGAGAACTTCCAGAAGAGTTAAAGACGACTATTACAGATACGCAAGTTTTTATGGGTTATATTAGTTGGCAAGAATTATTTAACCCGGTTTCTAGATTAGAGTCGTGGCTAAAAAAACATGAAGAAGAGACAGTACTTATCTTTAGCAGTGACAAGAAAATTGATCAAATTTTGGAAGATTCATTGGCAAAAAAATGTGATTTTGAATTTATAACTTCGAATTATACTTTAGAAAATCAAGGACAACAGCCTTGGTTTCTCCCAGAGATGGTTAAGCTTGATCAACAACAGGTTCTCAATAATGTAGAACGATATTTGAGGAAGTGATAAAGCGTGTTGACAGATACTCTTAGGCTAAGAAAGCCAAGAAAGATTCTCAAAAAAATAAATAAACTAGCTCCTAAAATGAGAAAAATGAGTGATGCGCAACTACAAAATCAAACCCAGATTTTTAGGGAGCTTCTTAAAAAAGGAAAAACGCTAGAAGATATTTTACCTGAAGCTTTCGCAACTGTTCGAGAAGCAGATTATCGAGTGTTAGGTCTTTATCCTTATGATGTTCAAGTTCTAGGTGCCATTATGCTGAGTCAGGGTTCAATTGCAGAAATGAAAACTGGCGAAGGAAAAACTTTAGTAGCCACGATGCCGCTTTATTTAAATGGCCTAACTGGAAAGGGAGCGATGTTAGTTACGCCTAATGGCTATCTGGCTGCCCGGGATGAAAAAGATTTAGCGCCAGTTTATAAGTTCTTAGGTTTAACAGTTAGTTTAGCTTTCTTGAGTACTGATGATGAAGAGCAAAAAGCAACGCCGCAAATGAAGCGTAAATGGTATGCAAGCGATATTACCTATACTACTGCTTCATCTTTAGCTTTTGATTATTTATTTAATAATTTGAGTAGTACAAAAGATAGACAATATTTAAGGCCATTTAATTTCGTCATTATTGATGAAGTAGACCAGGTTTTACTTGATGAAGCTGAATCACCATTTGTAGTGTCATCTAAACCAAGTGTTCAATCAAACTTATATGGTTTAGCTGATCAGTTTGTTAATTTACTAGATAGTGAGAAGGATTATGAATTCCGTAAAGACGATGGAGTTTTTTGGCTAACCGCTCATGGAATTAAAAAGGCAGAGCGCTTTTTTAAGTTGAAAGATTTATTTGATGAGCAAAGTAGGGCAGTTTATCGACATATTGTCTTAGCAATGACCGCTCATCTAATTATGCGTAAGGGCCATGATTATTTAGTTGTTAAAGGAAAAGTAATCCTATTAGATGAAGATAGTGGCCGTTTAAAGCGTGGAGTTCAAGTAAGTACTGGTTTGCACCAAGCCATTGAAGCTAAAGAAAAGGTGGAATTAACAAATATCCAAAAAACTGCTGCGTCAATTACTTTTCCAGCCTTGTTTAGTTTGTTTAATAAGGTAAGTGGAATGAGTGGTACGGCTAAAGTTAATGAAGAAGAATTTTTAGATATTTATAATTTAAAAGTTACCCGTATTCCAACTAATCGTCCTGTTATCAGAAAAGATAAAAAGCCTGTACTCTTTTTAACAACTCGAGATAAATTAATGGCTGCCATCGATTATGTCGTAAAACTTCATCAGACGGGTCGACCAGTTTTACTAGTTGCAGGTTCAGTAGAAAATTCAGAAATTATTTCTGAATTGTTGCTAAATATGGGAATACCTCATAATGTTTTAAATGCTTATAGTGTTGCTTATGAAGCACAAATTGTTAAACGTGCAGGTCAAAAGGGAGAAGTAACAATTGCAACAAACATGGCCGGTCGTGGTACTGATATTAAGTTAGGCAAGGGCGTAAAAGAATTAGGCGGTCTAGCAGTAATTGGTACTGAAATGCTTCCTAAACGAGTTGAACTGCAGCTCGCTGGTAGAGCAGGAAGACAGGGCGATCCTGGCTCAAGTCAATTCTTTATTTCACTAGAGGATGATTTTGTTTCTAGTAACAACACTGGCAGACAGAAAAAATATTATCGCCGGTTAATGAGAAAAAAGCAGAATGGAAAAGATCTAGTAACGCTAAAGTCACCAATTACTAAGTTCAGTTTACATATGCTTCGCGATCGAGTAGCGGCAATGAGCGCCCTTCAGAGAACTGAAACAAATAAAGGAGAATTAATTTTATCTCTGCAGCGAAAAAATTATTACGATATGCGTGATCGTGTGATGGCAAAGAAAGATTTGCAAGCAGATATTGACCAGGCAATTGATAGAGGGATCGAGCTATATTTTAAGAAAGAAAAAATAAAAAACAAGAACGACTTGAAGTATTTTATTAATGAACATGTAACCTATAATAAAGTTATACTTCCAGAGGATTTAGAAAATATCCAAGACTATAAAAAATATTTGCATGAAATTATTAATAAAGTTATTAACCAGAAAAAGAAAACTTTAATTAATAAGGAACAGCTTAATAATTTTTATCGTCAAATAATGATTGCTGCAATGGATGGTTGCTGGATTGATGAAGTGGATAAAATCTCAAAATTAAAAATTGAGGCGCATGGTTGGACGAATTCAGGTCGTCCACAAGATTTGTTACAACACCAAGCAGCCTTTAAGATGTATTTACAGTTTTGGGATAAGATTACTCTAGCAATTTTTGATAATTTGCTTTTGAGCCAAATTAATATAAATGAAAAAGGTCAATTGGTTGTTGTATTTAATTAGAGGTAAATAATGACAGTTTATAATGTAAATTTAGGAATAGGTTGGGCAAGTTCTGGTGTTGAGTATGCACAGAAGTATCGTGATCAAAGTTTTAGAAAAACTGGAATTGACGCTAAATTTATTTTTTCTGACTTAATTTTAGATAATAATATTGGTGATCTGACTGCTAATATGGGCTTTAAGGATCAAAGCATTATTTGGCTATATAACTTTTTTACTGATATTAAGATTGCTAAAACTTCTTATACCTTAAAAGCCTTTGAAGCTAGCTTGAAATTTAAGAATTTCACTAAAGAAGTTAATAATGAGGGCAAAGAAGTCGTTTATAAATTAAAAGATGACTTTTATGCTGTTGCAAGATTATGTAATGGGCAAAAAGATATTATTGATCAAGTTGTTTATCGAAAAAATAATACCATTTTAAGACGTGATTTCTATTCTTATACTAGGTATGCGGCTGAGTACTATCTAGGTACAGCTGAAAATAATCGTGTAGTTTTTAGAGAATTTTACAATGAAGATGGCTCAGTTGCTTATGTTCAGCATCTAAATAATGATCAAGAAACTTATGAATTTACAAATGGCGAAATTATTTATTCTAAAGATGAATTATATCTGAAGATGCTTAAAGCACTTCGTTTCACTAAAAAAGATGTTATTATCTTAGATCGTGAAGATGAAGATAAGTCGTTAATTAATGGACAACTAATCTTTGAGAATCATGGTCCTGCTAAAATTGTCGTTGTGGTTCATGCTGATCACTATGATAAGCATTTTACTAATGATCATCATGTTTTGTGGAATAACTTTTATGAGTATCAATTCTCACATGCTTCAGAAGTAGCAAGTTTTGTGGTAGCTACGCCAGCTCAAAAGAAAGTATTAGAAGGGCAATTTCAAAAATATTATCATATTACACCGCGTGTTGATTGTATCCCGGTGGGTAGTCTTTTGAAGTTAACGTATCCGGTTAAGAAACGTGAGCCATTTTCACTTATTACTGCATCGCGTTTAGCTAAAGAAAAGCATCTTGATTGGATTGTTAAAGCTGTGATTGCTGCTAAGAATCAAATTCCAGAACTGAAGCTTGATATCTATGGCAAAGGCAGCGAAGGAGCAGCTCTTGACGAAATGATTAAGAATCACCAGGCTGAGGATTATATTCATTTAAAAGGACAGCATGATTTAAAAGATATTTATGTTAAATATCCGGCTTATATTGCTGCTTCAACTAGTGAAGGATTTGGGTTATCACTACTTGAGGCAATTGGCTCGGGATTAGCTATGATTGGTTTTGACGTTCCTTATGGAGATCCAACCTTTATTAAAAATAATGAAAATGGTTATTTACTGCCTTATGACGAAGATTGGAATGAGTATCGCAAGGTGGAATTATTGACCAAGGCAATTATTAAATTGTTTAAGCAAAGTGATCTAAAAGCCTTTAATGAAAAATCATATCAAATTGCAGAACCTTATCTAACTGATCGCGTAGCTAAGCAATGGAAAGAAGTATTGGGAGAATTAACAAATGATTAACTTATTTGAAAACTTAGATGTTGCATCAACTGATTTTTTGAGATCGCAACTTTTTGCTGGGCTTAATATTCCTTCAGTCGTGATTCATGATGATGGCTTCTTACCTAAAGAAGTAGATTCGCCAATCAAGTTTTATTGTAAGGTTACAGATAAAAATACTCCCTTATATTTTGACAAAGTTAAGATACCTAAGTTCTATCGTATCGTTGCTACGGCGCAGAAAGGTGAAATTTTCGATCTTCATCAAAAAAAAGCTGATATTGTCTTTGCTGCAACGGATAATAATCGGTTAGTTAAAGAAGTAAGATGGTTAGATGACAAGGGGCAATTAAGCTGGATTGATCATTATAATCGTGAAGGTAGAATTTTTGCCAAAACTTATGTGAATAATGGACAAGAAGTTTTACGGGAGTATTTTGACAATGAGGGAAAAGCTGTAATTGTTCATTATTTAGTAGCTGGAGATATTTTATTGTTTGATGATGATGAAACAAGACATTTCTCTAATTTAGTCCAGTTTATGCAATATTATTTAAGAGCACGCCATTATAAGGTAGATCATATTTTCTATAATACTTTGAACCAATCAATGTTTGTTAGCTTAGGCATGGGTGAAAAAGGCTCGGATACGCTATTTTGGCATGAAAAGTTAGGTGAAGAGCTGCCGGGGAATATGACTTATCTTTCAAAGAATGGCACACGTACTAAGCATGTAGTATTTGAGAATTACTTGGATTGGGAGAAGTGGAAAAATAAGTTACCTAAGGGTGGTAAGCTAGATTTTCGCTTTTTGGGGATGATTTATCCACATGCACGTGGGAATAAATTACGACCAGAGGCTGTCATTTTGACTAATTCTGACCAAATAGAACACTTGCAGGAAATAGTTGAAGCTCTTCCTAATATTAATTTCCATATTGCAGCGATAACAGAAATGTCGGCTAAGCTTTTAGCTTTTGATAAATATAACAATGTTCACTTGTATCCAAATGCTACACCAAAGAGAATGAAGGATTTATATCAGTCTTGTGACATCTATTTTGACATTAATCATGGTAATGAAATTCTTGATGCTGTTCGTGGCGCATTTGAGCAAAATATGTTAATTGTTGGCTTTAAGAATACTTTGCATAATCCTAATTTTGTAAGTCCAGATAGTATTTTTGAAGTTGATCAAGTGAATGATATGGCTCATCGAGTTAATGAAGCGCTAGAAGACGCAAAAAAGATGCAAAAATTTGTTGATGACCAGCGGTTGACTGCTGGGGACACGACAGTTGAAAATTATCAAAAGGTAATTGGAGCGCTGAATAATGAGTGAAAAAGGTAAAACGCTTGTTGAAAGACATGCATTAAAAAGATTGGCAAAAGTAGAAAAGAATAAACAAAAGGCATACGAAAAAAAGCCAAAAGAAATTCCTTGGAAAACAATCATTATGGGGGTATGTTTTACAATTATTTTGGTAATGATTTTATTGCAGACTTTTGTTAGATAAAGAAAAACAGGTATTAAATAAGGCAAAGTATCGAAAAAAGATGCTTTGCCTTATTTTTTTATCGTCTTTATATAAAAATTCTGGTTGTTCGATGTTATGTTTGCAAGAAAGAAGATAATATAACGGTGTGAAGAATTCGAAAAATAAAAATATTAATTAAATATATTTAAGCTCGCTAAAAATTAACAAATATCATCAAATAATATATTAAATTTTATGTGTCATTTAATAACAAATGATGTATTATAGATTCAGATACTGCTATTAATTTAATAGTTATATAACTTAGTTATGATTAAAATATTACTATTAGGAATAAATACATTAGAGGCATAACTTATGAGAAGATATTTTAGAAATAGAAAACTTCAAAAACATGTTAAACATTATGTTGATCCTAATGCAATTAGGGATGACAAAGATGATGCAACTTCTTATCTGAAAGATATTGCAGGTCTAGCTACAATTCTTGGCGTTGGAGCAACTGGTGGAGCTCTGCTTCCGAATGGGCGAGTATACGCGGCTCAGACTTCCGTTGATCCAAAATCACAAGTTGTTGGATCAGTTTCTGACTTTATCAAGAGTGGTGCGTCAGATACTACTGGTAGCAAGTCTGATAGTAAGACTTTTAGTATTAGCGCTTCTGAAGATAAAACTAAATCAACTTCAGCTTCTAAAAGTACACAACTATCTCAAAGTCTTTCAAAATCTTTGAGTCAGTCAATTAGCCAATCAGAATCTTTAAGTCATTCATTAAGTGAATCTGAAAGTGCGCTTAATTCATTAAGCTTAGCTAAAAGTAAAGAAAAAGAAGCTAAGTCTAATAAGCAAGCAACGAGTACTTCACATAAATCAGACAATAAAGCGAGTCAATCTGAAACTGCAAATGTAAAGAAGAGTGGACAAAATAATAGACGGAGTGCCGAAAACTCTCTTTCAAATAATTCTACTTCTGCTAATCAAGAACAGAGTTCTACATATGCTTCTACTTCTAATGATATTACGACCAATTTACAGGCAAGTCTTAATTTAAGTAATGATCTTTCTTCATTGTCTAACTTACCATTAGCCTTTAATAGTGTTTCTAGTAATAATTCCACTTCGAATAATTCAAATTCTCAATTACCAGTTACTTTAGCTGCTAACTTTATGACTTTGGCAGCTACTGATGCTACCGTTGCTAAGCCAGATTTTACAGGTACTGCGCTCCTAGGATATATAGGTACTGATGGAAAATATGTTTCAGGTAGTGATATTTCATATACGAGCTCAACATCTGCATCAAGTCTTCCTAACTTAGCTTTTCGACTTTCTACGGCAAATAATGACACTACTAATAGTCAACAATTTTTTGTAATGATCCCCAAGGGATTTAAATCAAGTGTCAATGACTTTAGTCAACTTGGAAGTAGTCGTTATACTTATCCATTTAACGCTGGATTTAGTGGCCCTGAGAGCTTTTCTTCTAGTGAATATTCTGTTAAAGATTTAGGTGAAGTAGGACCTAATGGCGAACAGCTTTTTAGTATAACTCTAACTGCTAATCCTAATTGGGGCAATAATTTTGGTGGACAATTTAAACTGACATTAGACCCTACTGTCACGGGGCAATATAGCTATAACGAATATACTGCACCTTTAGTGTCTGAGCTTGCAAGTGATGGACAAGGTTGGAATAACGGGAACTTTACGGGCTTTACAATAGATGGAAAACATGTTGATGTTGTAAATACTGAAGGATATGCTTCCTCAATCCAATATGCTGTAAATCAAGCACTTAAGCCAACATTCACTGGTACTGCTACTTTGGGTAATCTTTCAAATGGAACTTTTGTTTCAGCAAATAGCACTAACTATACAGCTGATACTCCAACGACTGATTTGCCTACTTTAAACGTTCGGTTGTCAACAAACGGTACTACGACGGTCGATAAGCCACAATTTATTGTTGCAATTCCTAAAGGATTCACAGCAACAGGCAATAGTCTAATCTCTTCAGATACTGTAAGTAAATATTTCGGGGATAATTTTAAAGGAACTAACAGTTTCAGTAGCAGTGATTACAGTGTTGAATCTATTGGAACTAATAGTAATGGCGAAGAACTATACCTTGTAAAGCTGAACTTTAATCCATCAGAAAGTAATAACAAAGATCTTGGCTTACAATTTAAGTTAGCTTTAGATTCATCTGCACAAGGAAGCTATACATATAATAGTAGTAGTACGCCGTTAGTATCTGAACTTGCAAGTGATGGTCAAAGTACAGCAGGCACTGCTACGATTACTGCTAATGGCAAGACTTATGATGTTGTAAGAAGTAGCAATGCAACAGATGTAACTTACTATATAAACAACACACAAACACCGACTTTCTCTGGTACTGCGTGGTTTGACGCAAATGGAAAAGTATACAATGGTAATAGTGCTACGCTTCCTACTTATACTTTTCGTTTATCAACTTATGGAAATTCCACTATAAAAAATCCTAAGTTTATTTTGATGATTCCTGCAGGTTTTACAGCTACAAAAGATGATATAACATTTGGAGCTGGAGTAAATCCTACAAATGTTCAAGATTTAGGAAATTATGGGCCAAACGGAGAAAAGCTATTTGAAATTACTTTAAGCAGTAATCCGGTTTGGAGTTCTCCTACTAACACTGTTAAATTAACATTGGATCCTCAAAATGGTGGCTCGTATAAATATTCGTATAATACAGCTCCATTAGTATCTGAACTTGCTGGAGATGCCAACCAAGGCGCAGCTGGAAGTGACTTCACATATACTTTTAAAGTTGGAAATGATAAAACACCTATAAATGTAGTGAAAAGTCAGTATCCAGTAAACGAGCAAAATGACGGAGCGGTTTCTTATACCGTTCAAGCTGGTAGTACTAAACTAGATACTACTTCATATAATATCAGCAATCTTAAGGTTACTCCTTATAAAGGAGAAACAATTAATGATGCAGGTTATGAACAACTTCATTTTACCTTTACTCCAACTACTCAATTAAAGAGTGGAGACTATTTTGATGTACAACTAGGTTTACCTAATGCAGATGGTTCCATTAAAGAATATGATACTAAGCTTGGAAATAATTTAGCCATAACTACTACAGATGGTACTCAAGTCGGAACAGCTTATAATATGGGAACGTATTATAGGATAGTATTTAACGCAAATGCAGCTAAATATACGACTGGTAATAACCATCCTTCTTGGAATTTAAAGCTCAGTTGGGGTAATCCGGGTTCACAAACTCCTTCAATTAGTACTGATCAAAGTAGCAGTAATACTACTAACTTAGGTACTACCTTTGTTTATAAATATACCAATGATCTATCTCTTAATGGTACAAAGTTTGCTTATACTCCAACTAACGATGTCACAATAAATGGACAACGCTATGCTAGTGGTTTGCATATTCAAGGACAATATGTCTATGATGGACAATACCTGAAAGGAAATGATCAAACTTATTCAAGTATGGTTGAACCGTACAATCGTATTTGGTATCCAGATAATAAAGTTGGAATCGCTACTAACTGGTACAACAGGGTAACTGTTAATATTGCTACAAATGGGGCAAAAAATTCTAATCAAAATACTAGTAATAATTTTGACATTACCGTTAGCGTAGGGAAAAATGATGTCTTTAATTATCAATGGGCTACAGATGAAGATCTAGCAACTCAAATAAAAGATCGCCTTGCTAAATATGTAACGAATGATTTAAGTAATACAGTAGATTCAGAATCAAATGTATATTTGAATAATAACGAAAAAAATGGTGATAAAGTTGACTCTGAAGTAACGGTTACACATACTGATACGCCAGTTGATGCGAGTGGTAGAATTCAAAGAGTTTATCATATTAAATTATCTAATCCAAATGCTAGATTGGATGGAAGCATTAGCCCATTAACTGTTTCTTCTAATGAATTTACGATGCCATCTGATATTAAAACTTATCAAGAAGATTACGATCATTTAATAGATGCTGATAATTTTAATGGTGCAGATACATCTAACAAGACTCTTCTAAATGCGTTAGAAAAAACACCTATTGCCTTAATGAAAGTTACTAATAATACAACTGGTAAAGATTCTACTGGAGTTCAGGGGCAAAAATGGGCAGCTCTAATTCGGTATGACACTAGTGGTGATGTTAAAAATGCCGTAGATCCAACTAATACAAGAACTGCAACTCTAGAATTTGTTAATGACAACGATCCTGCTAATCCAATTACGATTGTATCGGCAACTAATACCGCTCAAGGAACAGCCGATAGTAAAATTGACTTTTCAAATGCTACTGATACTTTGGCATATTTGGAAAAGTTAGGTTATAGCCTTGAGAAAGTTGTTAATAACCAAACAGGAAAGGTAATTACCCCCCCAGAAGGAGTAGATCTTAAGAATTTAACTGCTTATCCTTATGGTAATTTAATTGACAGTCCTAATAAGTTCACTGTTTATTTACATTACACAGATATTCAAAGCATTAGCGCAAGTCAGAGTGTATCTAATAGTATTTCAAATAGTTATTCAATTCAAAGATCCGAAAGTAGAAGTGAATCATTAAGTATTAGTGAAGCTACTTCAGGAAGTATAAGTAGAAGCTTAAGTAATTCAATTAGACAAAGTGAAAGTACCAGTAGGTCACTCAGTCAAAGTGAGAGTCTAAGTCATTCAACAAGCCAGAGCGAGAGCTTGAGTAATTCATTTAGCCAAAGCGAAAGCTTAAGTAACTCATTGAGCCAAAGTGAAAGTTTGAGCAATAGCTTGAGTGAAAGCGAAAGTTTGAGTAACTCATTGAGCCAGAGTGAAAGCTTAAGTAACTCCTTAAGCCAAAGCGAGAGCTTGTCTAACTCACTAAGTGAAAGTGAGAGCTTATCTAACTCCTTGAGCCAGAGCGAGAGCTTAAGCAACTCCTTAAGTCAGAGTGAGAGCTTGAGCAACAGCTTAAGTCAGAGTGAGAGCTTGAGTAACTCCTTAAGCCAAAGTGAGAGTTTGAGTAACTCCTTAAGTGAAAGCGAGAGCTTGTCTAACTCCTTGAGCCAGAGTGAAAGTTTAAGCAACTCCCTCAGCCAAAGCGAAAGCTTAAGTAACAGTTTGAGCCAGAGCGAGAGTTTGAGTAATAGCTTGAGTCAGAGCGAGAGCTTGTCTAACTCATTGAGCCAAAGCGAGAGCTTGAGCAACTCCTTAAGTCAGAGTGAAAGCTTGAGTAACTCATTGAGCCAAAGTGAGAGCTTGAGCAACTCCCTCAGCCAAAGTGAAAGCTTGAGTAACTCCCTTAGCCAGAGCGAAAGCTTAAGCAACAGCTTGAGTGAAAGTGAGAGTTTGAGTAACTCATTCAGCCAAAGTGAGAGTTTGAGCAACAGCTTGAGCCAGAGTGAAAGCTTGTCTAACTCATTGAGTCAGAGTGAGAGTTTGAGTAACTCCTTGAGTCAAAGCGAGAGTTTAAGTAACTCATTGAGTCAAAGCGAGAGTTTAAGTAACTCCTTGAGTCAAAGCGAAAGCTTGAGTAACTCCCTTAGCCAGAGCGAAAGTTTAAGTAACAGCTTGAGCCAAAGCGAGAGCTTAAGTAATTCATTGAGTCAGAGTGAAAGCTTGTCTAACTCATTGAGTCAGAGTGAGAGTTTGAGTAACTCCTTGAGTCAAAGCGAGAGTTTAAGTAACTCGTTGAGTCAAAGCGAGAGTTTGAGTAGCTCATTGAGTCAAAGTGAAAGCTTGAGTAACTCCCTTAGCCAGAGCGAAAGCTTGAGTAACAGCTTAAGTCAGAGTGAAAGTTTGAGTAACTCCCTAAGTCAAAGCGAGAGTTTGAGTAGCTCATTGAGTCAAAGTGAAAGCTTGAGTAATTCATTGAGTCAGAGTGAGAGCTTGAGTAACTCCTTGAGTCAGAGTGAAAGCTTAAGTAACAGCTTGAGCCAGAGTGAAAGCTTAAGTAACAGCTTGAGCCAAAGCGAGAGCTTGTCTAACAGCTTGAGTCAAAGCGAGAGCTTGAGTAACTCATTGAGTCAGAGCGAAAGCTTGAGCAACAGCTTGAGCCAGAGCGAGAGCTTGTCTAACAGCTTGAGTCAGAGTGAAAGTTTGAGTAACAGCTTGAGCCAGAGTGAGAGTTTGAGCAACAGCTTGAGCCAGAGCGAGAGTTTGAGCAACAGCTTGAGTCAGAGTGAGAGTTTGAGCAACAGCTTAAGCCAAAGCGAAAGCCTAAGCAATTCCTTGAGCCAAAGCGAGAGCTTGTCTAACAGCTTGAGTCAAAGCGAGAGCTTGAGTAACTCATTGAGTCAGAGCGAAAGCTTGAGCAACTCCTTAAGCCAGAGTGAAAGCTTAAGTAACAGCTTGAGCCAGAGCGAGAGCTTGTCTAACTCATTGAGTGAGAGTGAGAGCTTGTCCAACTCCTTAAGCCAAAGCGAAAGCTTAAGTAACAGCTTGAGTCAAAGCGAGAGCTTGTCTAACTCCTTAAGCCAGAGTGAAAGTTTAAGTAACTCACTGAGTCAAAGTGAGAGCTTGAGCAACTCCTTAAGCCAGAGTGAAAGCTTAAGTAACTCCTTGAGCCAAAGCGAGAGTTTGAGCAACAGCTTGAGCCAAAGTGAAAGCTTAAGTAACTCCTTAAGTCAGAGTGAAAGCTTGAGTAACTCCCTAAGCCAGAGCGAAAGCTTAAGCAATTCACTAAGCCAAAGCGAAAGCTTGTCTAACTCCTTAAGCCAGAGTGAAAGCTTGAGTAATAGCTTGAGCCAGAGCGAAAGCTTAAGTAACTCATTGAGCCAAAGTGAGAGTTTGAGTAACAGCTTGAGTCAAAGTGAAAGCTTGTCTAACTCACTCAGCCAGAGTGAAAGCTTAAGTAACTCCTTGAGTCAGAGTGAAAGCTTGAGTAACTCCCTCAGTCAGAGTGAGAGTTTGAGTAACTCCTTGAGTCAGAGTGAAAGCTTGAGTAATTCATTGAGTCAAAGCGAGAGCTTGTCAAACTCCTTAAGCCAGAGCGAAAGCTTGTCTAACTCATTGAGTGAGAGTTTGAGTAACAGCTTGAGTCAAAGCGAGAGTTTGAGCAACAGCTTGAGCCAAAGCGAGAGTTTGAGCAACAGCTTGAGTCAGAGCGAGAGCTTGAGTAACTCATTGAGTCAGAGTGAAAGTTTGAGCAACAGCTTAAGCCAAAGCGAGAGTTTGAGTAACAGCTTGAGCCAGAGCGAGAGTTTGAGTAACTCCTTAAGTCAGAGTGAAAGCCTAAGTAATTCATTGAGCCAAAGCGAAAGCTTAAGCAACAGGTTGAGCCAGAGCGAGAGCTTGAGTAACTCTTTGAGCCAGAGTGAAAGTTTAAGCAACTCCTTAAGTGAAAGCTTGAGCAACAGCCTCAGCCAGAGCGAAAGCTTGTCTAACTCCTTGAGCCAGAGTGAAAGTTTGAGTAACAGCTTGAGTCAAAGCGAAAGTTTGAGTAACAGCTTAAGTAATTCAGGTTCTAATACTCCAAGACATTCACAAGGTTCAACAAGTCAGAGTGGAAGCCTAAGCAATTCATTAAGTGAAAGTGAAGCTTCAATTAGTAATTCAATTAGTCAATCAACTTCAATTTCTACTCACTCAGAAGTAATTGAGAGTACTTCTGAAACGAACAGTAATACTAATAATTCAGAATCAATTAATAGTACTACGAATCCATCTATTTCACGTCCTGCTGAATCTGTCAGCGAACAAACTAGCGTAAACATTACTCCAGAAAAACAGCCAGCAGAATCAACTGAACAACAAGTTAGTGCTAAGAAACATCGGGTAAGAACGAATACTCGTCGTAAGTTGCCACAAACTGGTGCTTCTACGAATTCGTCATCATTACTTGGTCTACTTGCAACTGCTGTTGGTGGTTTACTTGGTTTAAGACGTAAAAAGAATAGAAAGAGAAGAAGATAACAGAAAAAGGTCATAGCTTGTTTGCTATGGCTTTTTCTTGTTCAAAATAAATACCAAAATAGCTCTCTAAGGCCTTTAAAAGCTTTAGAGAGCTATTTTTATTATTAATAACATATGTGTGAATTATTTTAAAATTTGAAATATATAACTAATAATTAGTATTATAATTATTAATAGATAATAGTTATAAAACAAAGATAGAAAGCGGAGTAGGTTATGAAAGTAATCGCTTTATGCGCAGATTATGGGTATCTGGATAAAGCAGAGACTGCGATTAAGTCAATTTTATATAACAACCAGTATGTAAAGATTTATCTTTTGAATTGTGATATTCCACAGGAATGGTTTGTTAATATTAATCAGTATGTTAACCAGATTGGCTCTGAAGTAATTGATGCAAAGTTTGATCATGGAATTTTAAACGATTCGCAGGGTCCAAGACCGGGTATTAATGAAATGGGATTTGCTAGATTTTTAATTCCGGAATTGGTGCCAGAAGATAGAGTTTTATATCTGGATAGTGATTTAATTGTGGATGATGCAATTGATGACTTATTTACAATTCCTTTTAATGGGAAAGAAATATTGGGAGTAGGCGATATCTTTGATTCAGACGATCAAGGAGATGCAACAACTAACTGCTTAATAAATTCCGGAGTTTTAGTTTTAGATAATGCTGCATTAAAAAAGAACAATGTAAGTCGTGATTTAATTAAAATGAGTCGTAAAAATTACGTCAATGGCGATCAGCAAATAATTAATGAATATTTCAAGGATAAGATTGGCTTGCTTCCTCATAAATACAACCATCAGGTGGGTGCGACATATTTTGCTTACTCTAGAAATGATCAGCGAATGATCAATCTTCTTAATTCAGTTAAAGACCCTAAAATCATCCATTATGTTATGAAAGGAAAGCCATCAGATTTTTGTTATTTGGGAATAATGCGAGAAAAATGGTGGTTTTATCGTAATTTAGAGTTATCAAAGCTTGTCCAAAAATTTACGATCTTTGATTCGATGAAAATAGGAGTACCTAAGTTTGCTACGGAAGCTTTAATTTTTACTTATTCTGCTAATATCCAAAATCTTGAAAGCTTAATTAAGGCATTACCAGAAGTTCACTTCAATATTGCAGCTTATACAGAAGTTGCAACAGGATTATTAAATCTAATGAAATATCCGAATGTCACTGTTTACCCTGCAATAATCTATGCCCGTGTAGAAGAACTGATTAAAAAATGTGAGTTGTACTTAGATATTAATTATTATCAAAAAGATGAAAATGTTTTACGGCAAATCGAAGACAAAGGTATTCCAATTTTATCTTTTGAAGATACTGCAAATAAAGATAGTGAATATTCAAATTATAAGGTATTTGGAAATGACCAAGTAGATCGAATGGTGCAAGAGATTAAAAATTTGGAAGAGTAAGAGTAATGGAAAAAGTAATTGCTTTAAGTGCTAACTATGGTTATATCGATAAAATTGAAACAACAATAAAATCAATTTTATACAATGTAAAAAACGTAGAGATACATCTTTTAAACTATGATATTCCCCAAGAATGGTTCGCAAATATTAACCGTTATGCAAATCAAATTGATTCAAAAATTATTGACGAGAAATTTGATCCAGAAGAATTGCATGATTTGAATTCTGATTTTAAACATATTAATCAAATGACTTATGCTCGTTTGTTAATACCAAAATTAATTAAAGCGAATCGAGTATTATATTTAGATTCAGATCTTGTTGTAGATGGTGAAATTGATGAACTATTTTCTCGCAAGTTTAATGGAAAAAAGATTTTAGCAGTCACACATATTTTTGATGTTAGAAATAAAAATGAAAGTAAAGTAGATCTCCCTGTACCTTCGATAAATGCAGGTGTTTTATTAATTAATAATCAGGAATTACGTAAAGATCATAATTTGAGTGAGAAACTATTAGATTTTGCTCGAAAAAATAATTTTCCGCAAGATGATCAAGATACAATTAATAATTGGTTTAAGGATGAAATCGGAAGTTTATCTTTTAAATATAATTATCAAATTGGTGCAGATAGATTTCTATTTTGGTCAAATAATTCTAATACAGAAACAGCCACTGAAATATTGGATAAGGTAAAGAATCCAAAAATAATTCATTATGTTTCAGATGATAAACCGTTCAACATTTTTTCTGAAGGAAGAATGAGGGAGACTTGGTGGTTTTATCGAAATCTAGAGTTAAGCCAAGTAGTAGAAAAGTATAAGCCATTAAATTTGGATAAACTAAAAGAAAGACATTTTGCTGGAGAAATATTTACTTTTACTAACTCAGCTATTATTGATCATTTAGAAGAATTAGTGCAAAAGCTACCAGAATTTCATTTTAATGTTACAGCTTGGAGTAATATGGCTTGGAATTTAAAGCATTTGGCTAAATATCCTAATATTACTTTGTATCCTTTTGTAATTGGAAAACGTCTGGATTATTTATTTAAGAATACAAATATTTATCTAGATATAAATGAAGGAAATAAAGAAAAAGATATTGTTGAACAAATAAAAGAAAAAGACATTCCAATCTTATCATTTGAATCAACAGCAGATAAAAATAATAAATATTCAAGGTATGAGGTATTTGGTGATGATCAAGTAAATCAAATGGTGCAAAGAATTAGACAATTAGCCAAGTAGTTATGAGATACCTAGTCTTATAGAAAGAAGAGAATGAATGGATACTATTGCATTAGATGCTGATGTTAACGATTTAAATAAAATTGAGACAACGCTTAAATCAATTTTTCTTCATAATCAACATGTAGAAATTCATATTATTAACTTTAATATTCCACATGAATGGTTTATTAACGTTAATCAATACGTAAACCAATTTGGAAGTAAGATAATTGATGAAAAAATTGATCCGAATTTTTTAGGTAATGTCCATACTAGCTCTGATCAAATTAAGAAAATTTCTTTTGGTCGTTTTTTAATTCCTGATTTAATTTCAGCTGATAAGGTTCTCTATCTTGATTCAGACTTAATTGTAACTGATAATCTTCAAAGCATTTTCCAAATGAATTTTGATGATAAGATGCTGTTTGCTGTACATGATTATCAAAATCCAGACCAATTTAACTCGAGTGTAATGCTAATCAATAATAAACGCTGGCGTGAAGAAAAAATGAGCTCTAAGCTCATTGAAATGAGTAAAAAGCAAGGATTAGCAAATGATCAAGCAATTATTAATGAAGTATTTAAAGATAAAATTGGAAAATTAAACTTATCATACAATTATCAGATTGGTCTTGAAAAGAATGCTTATTGGAATAATAAACAAGTAGTTTTTGATAATTACAATAGGGTGCCTATTCCTCGAATTATTAACTATTCTGGTGATGATAACCCGTTTAATTTGGTTTCCACAGGAGATTTAAGAAATAATTGGTGGCAATATCATAATTTGGAATGGTCAGATATTGTTAAGCGCTATGGTAAATTCGATAAGAGCAAGGTTAGAAGACCAGAATTTGACGCTGAAGCATTTATTTTTGCTCGTGTTGCTGAAACTAAAGATTTAGAATTATTAATTCAAAATTTATCTAATGTACGTTTTAATATTGCTTCATATACTAATATGTCGTGGCTCCTAGAAAAGTTGGTAAAGTATGACAATGTCCAATTATATCCATTTGTCATGAATCCAACTTTAGATAATTTAATTAGCAATGCTGACTTTTCTTTAGATATTAACTATCTTAAGGAAGATGATGTTACCGAAAAAATTATTAACCAGCAAAAGCCAATTCTTTCTTTTGAAGAAACGAAAAATAATAATATTTCTTATGATAAATATTATGTTTTCGCAAATGACGCTCAAGATGAAATGGTAGAGGCAATTAAAAAAATAATTGATAAGAAAAAGGAAACTTCTGCTTTTGACATTAAAGTAAAAGATATTGATGAATCATTAGACTTAATTTTGAATAAACATAAGTCAGTCATTCGTTTTGGAGATGGCGAGTTTAATATTATTCGCGGTGAATCCATTTTTTATCAAGACTACAATAAAGAATTAGCTCTACGCTTAGAAAGTATTATTTTAAGCGGCAATTACGACAATACGCTGATTTGTTTGCCAGATGTATTTGAAGATTTGGCACGCTACAATGACTATGCTCAAAGAACTTATAAGAAGCGCTTTTTCCCGCAGAATGCTGCTTTCTTGAAGCGAATAGAACAAACTAGAAATTGGTATGGATCTACTTTTGTGTCAAGGCCATATATTGACTTAGTCGATAAAAGCGAAAGTCCTGGTTATTTTGAAAAGTTAAGACAGATTTGGAATCAACGTGATGTTTTAATTGTGGAAGGTAAGTATTCAGGTTCAGGCGTAAGAAATGATTTATTTGATAATGCTAAATCAATTAAGAGAATTTTGTGTCCAGCTAAGAATTCATATGAAAAGATTGATCAAATTGAACAGACAATTAGAAATAATGCCCAAAATCGGTTGATCTTATTAATGCTTGGCCCTACAGCTAAGGTTATTGTAGATGATTTGCAAGATCTTAATAATCAAAAGATTGACATTGGTCATATTGATTCAGAATATGAATGGTTCAAAATGGGAGTTACTGATAAAGTAAAATTAAAGAATAAGCACACGGCCGAATTTAATCGTGATGCAAATATCGCGCCAATTCATGATAAGACTTATAGTAGTCAGGTAATAGAGAGAATTGAGTAAGTTTAAAATGGATACTAATGAAAAAGTTTCTGTAATTATACCAGTATATAATGATGAAAAATATTTAAAGCAGTGTGTAGAAAGTGTTCTGACTCAAACTTATACTAACTTAGAGATTATCTTAGTAGATGATGGGTCAACTGATCATACACCAGAAATATGTGAAGAATATCGTGAAAAATATAATCAAATTAGAGTTCTTCATAAGAAAAATGGTGGGGTTGGTTCAAGCAGAAATGCAGGCCTTGCCCTAGCAACTGGCGAATACGTTTTATTTGTTGATCATGACGATTGGCTTGATCAACATCATATTGAAGACTTGTATAACTTAGCCGTAAAAAATAAGGCTGATATAGCAGCAGGGAATTTCAACATTTTTTATGATGATAAGTCGACTTTTGCTTATTGGCTAAATAAAGATAGCTATTTTGAAAAAGATTATTCAATCAAAGAATGGTTTAGTTTGCAGTATCGCACTGATTACTACAATATGTCTTTAGTTTTTACCGTTCCATGGGATAAATTGTATAAACGCTCTTTATTTAAAAATATAGTTTATCCTGAAAATGTTCCAGTAGAAGATGATTTGACTACATGGAAGATATATTTACTTGCAAATAAAATTGCGTATGAAAATAAAGCGATTTATACGCATCGTATTTTAAAATCAAGCGTATCAGCCAGTGTAAGTGAAACTGATGTCTTTCCTTTACGATCAATTGAGGAAAGAATTACAATTCTACGTTTAATTGGTTTTGATACGAGTAATGAAGAATCTGCTTATCGGTATCGGTTAGAAAAATGGAAAAATCATGCGTTAGATAAGGGAGAATATTTGAAATACAGAGATACACTACAAAAACTGGCTATTCTTGAAAAGTGGAAAAACTAATAAAAAGGGTTGCTGAGCATTTGAAAGCTTAGCAACCCTTTTGTATATAGATTATGGATTAATTTAAATTCGGCATACAATGAACAAAATTTATTCGTATCTGGCTTTAACTACGGCATCTGCTAATGCTTTTTTGGTGAAATAACCCTCACGAATTAACTTAGCAAAACTTTCTACATTATCAGTCATTTCTTTATATTCATCATCATTTACTTGAAGGACCTTGGCTTGTGCCTCAGCTAAACTATCAGCAATAATTCCTAGTTTCTTACGTTTAATAGTTTCTGCTTCAGGTGTTTTACTATTTACAATAATTGGAATTCCTGCAGCAAGATAGGTACTTAGTTTATAAGAAGTGTTCATTGTCATATATTCTGACCAATATGGTTCTTCTGACCAAACTAGTCCGAAGCCACCAGATCTGCGTAGTTCTTCAAGTAAGATCGGATCATTTTTCCAACCCATAAATTCTAAGTTTTGATCTTCAAATTTTTTGCATGGATCTGAGAAGACTTGTAACTTAACGCGTGGATTTCCCCAATTGTTAACAAAGTCAAACTTGTCTGCATTACCAGCAAAATTAATTACCTTGTTATTTTGCGGGGTAACAAAATAATTAATTTGACAAGGATAGTGATCCCAAAAATGCTGTATAACATAAGGTTTTTCTTTTAGACCATTTTCTCTTAAAAAGTCGTACATTTTTTTAGAAGGTACGATTAAGACATCTGCCTTGTTGTAGTAGTCAATATGTTGAGGAAGCAAGTATCGATTGCTTTCAAACATTAAGGGAATAACGTCGTGGATAAAAATGATTTTTTTGACATTTGGATAGATATTAACATGATCAATCAAAGCTTGATCCCATTCAATTGCTATCCAATTAGGGGATTGGAAGATAACAGTATCGCCGACTGATAAGGAGGCAATAATGCCGTCAAAACGAGTACTCTTAGCTTGGTCTGGTTCTTCTTTCCAATGGTAGGCGTAAATACCGAGTTCGTTCATTCCCATTTGGACTCCGATTTTAGCGACCATTTGTTGTGCTAATTGCGCAACACTATTCATTGCCATGCCATATAAATTCGTGATATGAACTGTCATAAATAACTCCTTATATAAACTTATAAATTAAGTATAGGGCAGGCAAAATTGATTTACAAATTTAACTATCACAAAAAAACTCCGCTAGATCTTATTCTAACGGAGTTCATTTTTATTTACTTTTGACTTCTTGATATCCATCTAAGACATTAGCGTAGCGTGCTAGCGTGAAGAGATAATCAGATAGGCGATTAATATATTCCAGATTAAAAGGTGAAATTGGCTGCTTTTTATCATTTAGTTCAACTAATGACCGTTCAGCGCGCCGTGCCAATGTACGGCTATACTGCAAATTGGCAGCGGTGGGTGAACCACCAGGAAGGATAAAAGCTGGAATCCTAGGATATTGCTGTGTAATCTTATCAATTCTACTTTCCAATTCTTTTACCTTATCTGGAGTAATTTCTTGGTGTCGTCTAACAACGATATCAGCTTGGAACTGATAAAGTTCTTTTTGTCTCTTTTGTAGTTCATCTTTTAGAACTTGGCAATTATCTGATAAGTTGGCGATTGTTACGCCTAAGTAAGATTGGAGTTCGTCAAGATTGCCGAGAGTTTCAATTTGTAAGTCATATTTTGGGACCAACTTACCGCTAACTTGCTTGGTTTTTCCCTGGTCGCCGACTTTAGTATAAATTTTAAGTGTCATATTAATCCTCAAAGAAATGCTTAAGTGCTAAAGAGATAGGTTTATATAAAAGTAAGTAAAAAACAACATTGCCGATTGCATGATAGGTATCAAATAAAATGCTACCTGCCCAGTATGCAATAAAGGCTGGTAAACCACCGAAAATCGTCATTCCTAAATCTACTAAAATACCATATTCAATTCCTAAAAATGCGACCAGAGCTAATTGCAGCCAGAACCATTTCGTTAGGGGAGTTAGCTTTTTAAATAGTAGAATTGTTAAAACACAACCACCGTAAGCTAGAATTTGCGGAATTGTCCAAATACCAAAACCAAGAAAAATATTAGAAATAATCATGGTTAAGATAGCTAGGGCAAATCCCATCCCTCCACTTACAAAGAGAGTAGTAAGCATAATAATTGTTGTAACTGGTTGAACATTAGGAACCGGAATAATTTTGAAAATTCTCAAAACAACGCATAAGGCGGTCAGAACACCTAAGAGTGCGAGCCTCTTAGTTCCAGCTAGTTCTTCGGTAGCCATTAATATTTACTCCGGGTAAAGACTACCTTATCCTTGTTCTTAAGCTTTTGTTGGTAGGCACTTTTGTTTACCATTTTGCCATTTACTGTATAAGTCCAGTAAATCTTTTTTTGAGGATTTTGACTTTTACCATCAATAGCAGTAATAAATTCTTTTTGGCTCTTTACTTTCCAGTTTTTCTTAAGACCAGTAGCTACAGTAGAGTTCTTTTTAAGGTGAACTTTTTTATTAGCAAAAGTCTTTTTATTATCTTTTAGTGTGTAAGTAACTGTAATTTGGTCAGTTTTGGGTTTAGCTTTTTCTTGATTATTTTGACAACCAGTTAGACTGAAGGTAAAAAATAAAATAATTGCAGCAAAAATACTTAACTTTTTAGTGTTTTTCATTTCTAGAAACTCCTCTTATTATTTGATTGGACAAGCACCATTATCACAATCGCTTTGATCTACTAATTCAAGACCCTTTTGATCATCATTAGTTTGTTCAAAGACTATTTCGACATTACCAGTAATGTGGTTATCTGCTTTTTCGTATTTCTCTTTACTAATCGGTTCTTTTGGAGCTTGTTTTAAGGAGCCACCATAGTAAGGCAGAAGTGAAGTAGATTTAATCGCATGACGATATTGATGCAATAATGGAGCTATTTGATCGCTTTCATCATTTTGAAATGTAATAGTACAACTTACCGCATTATCTGACCAGTAAGTTTGTAAGAAAGCTTGAGTAGCAAATTGTTCAGCAATTGAAACAGTTCCAGCAGAAGCAAAGTTATCACTGTCAGCATTAGCTGCCTTAATTGGAAATTCAACGCAAATTGTATGTGGTGTGTAAATATCAGGTTCAGTTCTATAGCCACAGGCTTTTAATGCTGGAAGAAGAGGATCGGTTTCTTGGAAGCGAATACGTTGAATTAAGTAGCCAGAATAGTGGAAGTGCATCCCTTCAGAAACGCCAGCAAGTTTAGCAACAGTACCAGATGGCTTAACTGTAGTGTGCTTAATTGAGGTGTTACAGTTTAGTTCTTGGCTATAGTCTTTGTCAGCATCAACAACAGCTTGGTAGAGACCATCGACTGTTTTAATAATTTCAGGGTCGTAAACTGGATCTTTAATTTCTTTACCAGTTTCTGAATCAGTAGCAGTCTTAAAGCCAGTCACTACGCGGTGACCAAAAGTAGATAAAATCCAGTCTTGAATTCCAGACATTGAAACACCAATTCGGCGATTCTTGTTGATGATCTTACGAGATACTTCCCAATCATATGGGCTAAAGGTAACACGCTTGGTGTAGCGAGCAGCTAGTTTAAAGGCCTCTTTCAGATCCCAGCCTTGTTTTTGAGCAATGAAAGGAAAGACTTCAAACAAGTTACATGGTTCACCATTAGCTAAGGAGATTTCTCCGCAAGGGTTAGTTCCTTCAACTTCACCATCAATTCCAGCTTGGTAACCATCTTTGATGCGGCCGTAGTTACGAGATAATTCTAAATTAACAACACCAGGTTCACCGTTGTGTAGAATACTGTCAGCAATTGGTTGATAGTTATCAAACTCAGAATTAATTGCGACACTATTATTTGATGCCCAGCGGTGGTGGTAAAGTTTCTTTTTATCTTGCTTCATAGTAATGAAGTCTTGGTTATCGCTTGAACCAAGTGCTAGTTCTGCGCTTCTTCTAACGTTACCAGCAACGACGGTTTTACCAATTAAGTTGCAAGTATCTGTTGCATCAACTGCAGTCAAGTTTTGACCAGCACGATCATTAAGAATTTGATTAATGTCAAAGAGCATTTCGATTAGTGGCATTGGACCAGAAGCTGTACCACCGAATCCATGAATTTTAGCTCCGTAAGGGCGGATATCGCTGATATCAAGTACTAGTTTTTTCTTGTTCTCAGGATTAGTTGAATTGAAATGCATGTCGATTAAACGAGCATTCGCTAAGACCCAACCTTCACGAGTATCAGGGAGCTTGTAGTAAATGTAATCTTCTTTTTCTTGATTAGCTTCTTTCCATTCATCAAGATCAGTAGCGCCTAACTTAAGGGATGCGTCATAGGACTTACTCTTTTTGTCAATAACAATAGCCAAATCTACTTTTTGATCGAGTTTTGGAATTTGGTTAATGTTTTCGTCAACTACAGAAAAGCCTACGCCGCCGCCTTTCATTAGTTGGTCAAATAAAAATGAAAAAGGCATTGATGGTGCAATTTGGTCTTGTGTAAGATAAGCAGGAACAATGTGGCTATTACCATATTTTTGTGGACGAATGGCAATAAACCAACAGTTGTTTAGTGAATCGCCATTTCTCTTTTGATAATCAGTTCCTGAGATCCATAAGTTTCGACCAGATGGAGTAGCAGCTAGACCATAGACTAGGCGAAATAACTGTTTAGCTTCAGCTGTTAATTCATGAATGGTCTTTTCGCTAGGATCATTTTTTAAACGTGGGTCAAGATTAATATTACCTTCGATCACGCGTTTAACAGTTTCGTCCCAATTTTCAGAGCGATTTTTATCATCAAGCCAGCGAGCATAAGTACGTTTATAAGTAACCCAACCAAGTTCACCCCAGTGAGGAGTAACTTCTTTTTTAGTTTGTGCAATGAAATCTGGATCAAGTGTGATTCTCAAATCAGACATTTTTTTATCTCTCCCTAAGTACAATATCTTGTCGACACTTAAGAGGATAACACAATATCTAGTGTAATCAAGTGGCGTAAACTACTAAAAATTGTGATTTGTATCTAACAAAAAGTTGAGAGAATAAGAAGGAGAATAGCTAAGAAAATATTTTTGATTTTTGCTGCAATATGTAAAGTTAAAAATTTTGAATACGAAAAAACTAGAAAGGATTTAATCGTTTATTCCTTTCTAGTCTTTATAATTTAGTCCATAACAATAATAGAATCATTTTTTATCTCTTTAAGTAAGTATTGAACGTACTTATCGATTTCAGAAACAGAGGTAGTATTATGGAGTATACCTTCAATTAAGTAAGCCAGTGCATACGCATTCTTATTTTTTTCTTTCCAATTTTTATTCATGAAAATAACCCTGTCTTGGGTAGAAACAACTGGGATATAGGTTGGGTCCATATTAAGCCAAATGCAATAAATATTTTTCCTTTGAGCAAAATTTTCTAGTCGTTGAATTAAACGTCTTTCTGTCATGATAATTCCTCCTCAATATTAAAGTTAATATCTGTATCAAATTTGTTTCAAATAAAAATGCGAGGTAACTTTCAAAAGCACCTCGCATTTTTTCATAAATATTATTAATTTCTGTCACTAAATCCAAAGATTTGTAAGAATTGTAAGAATAGGTTAACGAAATCTAGGTAAAGTGCTAAAGCACCTGCAACAGCCAAACCATCAACTGAAACTTGACCACCGTAGTTTTCGTAAATTTGCTTCATTCTTTGTGCATCCCAAGCAGTTAAGATAGTGAAGATAATAACTGCGATGAATGAAAAGACGTAAGAAACCATTGGATTTCTTAAGAACATGTTGATAAGCATGGCAACAATTAAACCAATCAAGGCAGCAGAAGCATAAGAGCCGAGATTATTTAAGTTCTTCTTAGTAGTTGTACCAATTACTGCCATCGTAATGAAAACAGTTGATGAAGCAACGAATGCGGAAGCAATGCTGCGACCAGTATAGGCACCAGCAATCAATGAGAATTCAACTCCGTAAACAATTGCCATAATCATTAACATGACGAAGCTAGCTACGGGATTTCTTGTTGCTCTGAAGCTAATTCCAAAAGTTAATACAAGTGGAACTAACAATAAAATCCAAGTCATTGCTGGGTTGCTAGCAAATAAAGTCATTACTTGAGTTCTAAAGACAGTCATTGTTAAGTAAGCACTTAAAGCAGAAACTAAAACGGCGATTGTCATCATACCGTACATTCTGCTTAAGAATCTATTTAAGCCAGTTACGTCAACGATTGTACGACGTTCTGGTTCTTGTGAAAAGTTATTCATAAGCTCTCCCTCTTTCATTATTATTAATATATTTTAACGTATCTTAACAGTAAAAGAAACTTTTACACAAATGGATTGTAAAAGCGTCCTGAATTGACTTTAAAGAGCAAAATAACAACTAAAACAAGAATGAAAGCTAGACTAGTAACTAAATAGTCAGCCAAGCTAAATTTTTCGGCTACATACCAAGTCCGCTTTTTCTTTGAGCCGAAACGTCTAAGCTGCATGGCAGTACTGATCGTATCAATACGGTCAAGACTTGAAAAAATAAGCGGGGTCACAATGTTTAATGTTCCATGGATTCGCTTGCCAAGAGATGCTTTTTTAGAAAGTTCATTTCCCCGTGCTTGTTGAGCAGCAGAAATTGACCAGTAACTTTCCTGGATATTAGGGATATAGCGCAAGGCTAAAGAAACGGCATAAGAAACCTTGTAGCTGACACCAATTTTATTTAAGCTAGCAGCAAATTGACTAGGATTGGTTGTTAATAAAAAGAGCAGAACTAGGGGAATAGAGCAGATATACTTCAGACTAACGTTAAGCAAATAAAATAATTCCTGAGCAGTTAAGGTAAAGTATCCCGCATTGATTAAAACTGTTCTTGAATGGTATAAGCTTTCGCCATAAGTGGGTTGAAAAATGAAAACTGCCAAGATATTAATTATGGCAAAAACAATAATGAACTTAACAATAAAAGAAACCTGTTTCCATTTAATACCTGCTATTTTTAGTAAGATCAAGGATAGGATACAGATTGCAATTAAGAAGCGAGTGTCATAAGTAACCATGCAAGCAATTGAAACTAGAATTAAAAAGATCATCTTTGTAGTAGCATTCAAGGCATGGATAAAACTATTCCCTGGCTGGTAGCCTAAAATTTTACTATCATTCATAATCTTCATCCTTCCAGTTCTTTTGTTCAGAATTAATGTAGGCTTGCACAAATTTATTTGGATCAGGCAAGTCGTAATGCTGCGCAAGTTCAAATAAGCTCGTTCTCTTTAAAGACGCTTCTTTAATTAGTTTAGGATTAGTTAGTAATTCAATCGGGCTTGTATCAGCGATTAGTTTTCCTTTAGTGAAGGCAAGCGAGCGTGTAGTATATTCGAGCATTAAGTGCATATCGTGCGTGATGATAATGATGGTCTTGCCTAGCTTGTTCAAGTGTTTTAAAAAGCCCATAATTTCGGTATATGTCTTCCAATCTTGACCAGCAGTTGGCTCATCTAGAATAATGATTTCTGGTTCTAAGACTAAAATTGAAGCGATTGTTACACGTTTTTTCTGCCCAAAACTAAGAGCAGAAATTGGCCAGTGCCTGAAAGGATAAAGACCGCAAATTTTTAAAGTTTGATTTACTTTTTGTTTGATCGTTTCTTCATCTACGTTACGCAGACGTAATCCTAAAGCTATTTCATCAAAAATCATTTTTTGCGAGATCATTTGATTAGGATCTTGCATTACATAGCCAATTTTTTCGGCTCTTTCTTTAATTGATAAATTAGCTAGATCTTGGTCTTTAAGTGTAATTTTGCCTTCATTAGAAATAAAACCACAAATGATGCGACATAAAGTGGTTTTACCGGCACCATTTTGACCGACAATTGAGATAAAATCGCCTTGATTGATGGTAGCAGAAACGTCCTTTAAAGGATAAGGCTGATTTTTATTATATTGGTGGCCGACATGGTCTAGTTTTAATAAAGGTTGATGAGTAGCTGTACTTTCTTTAACTGGAACTTGATCAACCCAATTTTCTAATTCTTGGCTAATTGAGTCAGAAGTAGGTAAGTCTGCAATTTTGTCTAGCTTTTTAATTGAACTTAAGTTAATACCTGCGGCTGTCATCGCTTTTAAATAAAGCGGCTGACGAACGCCAATTTTTTCTAAACTATTCTCATGAAGAAGTTGATTAGTAGGCTCATCGGCGACAATTTGACCGTCGTTAACTAAAACTATTCTATCAATTGGCTGACTCAAAACTTCTTCGACACGGTGCTCAATAATAATAACGGTGGCATTAAGTTCTTTTTGGATTTTATCGATAATAGCCATTGTTTTGAGTCCGGAAGCAGGATCAAGGTTAGCAAGTGGTTCGTCGAAAAGTAAAATTGGTGATTCATCGACCAAGACGCCGGCTAGGGCAACAATTTGTTTTTGACCGCCAGAAAGGCTTTGCGGCGATTGTTTAAGAAGCTCTTTAATTTGGAGTTCTTCTGCCCATTGGTTTACAGTGTGATGCATTTTGGCTTTAGGCTGGCAATCATTTTCAAGAGCAAAAGCAATATCTTCGCCAACTGTTAGACCAATGAATTGGCTATCTGCATCTTGTAAGATTGTGGAAGTAGTAAATGAAAAGTCAAAAAGACTAGTTTTAGTAATATCTTTTCCGTTTACTAAGCATTTACCTGTGATGTTGCCTTGATCAATATTTGGAATAAGACCATTAAGGCAGCGGCCAATTGTAGATTTGCCGCTGCCTGAAGGTCCGGCCAAGAGAATTTTCTCACCCTTATTAATTTGGAGATTAATCTTTTTAAGAGTGGGTTCAGCTTGGCTATTGTATTTAAATGAAAAATCTTTAAATTCAATAATCGGTTCTGTCATTAATTGAGTAACCTTTCGTGATTAGTCTTTACGTAAACTACCTTTCTTAACTTTAGTTGCTGCGTAAGCTTTAAGCAAGATGGTTCCTAAAATAAGAATAGCAAGTGAATTAGTGATGGTTGCAGTGGCTCCTTGTAAGAAGACCTTGTTTTGAGGTTCGCTGTAGATTAAGATATCGCCAACTGGTGCGATTACTAACCAAGAAATAACGTTAGCGATGATTTGGACCACGTTGAAGCCAACCATTTGCTTAACAGTGAAGACACCATTATCTAAGTCAAGGCGCATACCGTAAAGACCGATGATCAAACCTAAAACAGCTGTAGCTAAAACCCAGCTCCACCAAGTTTGACCATACATTAAGAAGTCACCTAGTGCATGGCCGATGAAACCAACAGAAAAGCCGACAACAGGTCCGTAAATAGTGGCAAGTAAAGCTAAGAATGGGTAGACAATTTCAATATTAGTGTTTGGAATACCAGTTGGAATTGATGTAAAACGTGCCAAAATAACATAGATTGCTGCTCCGATACCAATTGCAACGACGCTTTTTACTGATAAACCTTTTTGCTTGTTCATAATTTTTCCTCCGTAAATAAATTATTCTCTAGTTAAATCAATTTTCCAATCATTTCCAGTACCAATTTTGTAGGTATCGGCAAATGAAGCTTGATTTAGCGCAATACCTACATTGACTAATGAATTGATGTACATCAAAGGATCTTTGATTGCTACATCAGCAAATGATGTAACAAAAGGTATTGTATCATGATAATAAGTTTGACCTTGATAAGTAATTGTGACGGTAAGTTTGTCGCCACGTTTGATATCAGCTTTTTTAACTAAGTCATAAGGAATATTCGTCCATAAAGAACCAAAGCGAATATCCAATACATCAATTGATCCCTTTAGATGATTATTTTCTAATTTAGCTTCAGTAAGTGGTAATTTTACAACTGAAGCTGGATCTAATGGCTCTCCTAGATCTTCAAAGGATTTTTCACCATCAGCTAGAAGGGCACCATTGTAAGCATAAATATCACGACCGTGGAAGGTGTTACTTTCTGAAGAATAAGGAAGACGATTCTTTTGTTCATCGATTTCTCTTACTTCTTCAAGCCCCATATAAGTTGCAACATGAGTTAATGAGCCGTTATCAGGTGTAATAATAAAATGTCCGCTTTTTGTCTTAACTGCAATACTCTTTCTATCTGAACCAACACCTGGATCAACTACCGAAACAAAAGTTGTGCCTTTTGGCCAATACTTGATTGTCTGATAGAGGCGGTAAGATGCAGCCCAAATATCATAAGGTGGAATCTCATGAGTTAAATCTGAAACAGCAACGTGCGGAGCAACCAAATGAGCTACGCCGTGCATGGCGCTAACGGCACCATCTTTTAAGCCGAAGTCGGTTTGTAGTACTAGAAAATGATTTGTTTCCATTAAATTCCTCCTTTAATATGTTTTTAATTACTAATAATTTACAATGTATTAAAAGTTTCGTCAATGAAAAATCCGTACTATTTTGCTATGTAAGCGCATATAGTACGGATTTTATTAATAACAAATTATTTTTCAGCCTTATTTTGCCACTTTAGGCCAATTCCGCTGACCCCAGAAAGAATTGAAAAGACAGGAGAAAGTAAGCTAAAGAATGTGAATGGAATAAAGGCTAAAACGGGAACTCCAAGAGTAGAAGCTGCAAAAGAACCAGCTACTCCCCAAGGAATTAAGTAGTTAATTACGCTACCGCCGTCTTCAAGAACACGACTGAGAGCAAGGGGTGCAAGACCAATTCTGTCATATGCTTGCTTGAAGGCGCGTCCTGGCAAGATGACAGATAGGTATTGTTCACCGACAAATAAATTAATGCAGATACCTGAAAGAATGGTAGTAATTACTAAACGACCAGGCTTTTTAAGGTGTTCAACTAGAGGCTCCATGGCAGTTTGAACAATGTTAAATTTCATTAATAAACCACCAAGAGATAAGGTAGCAATAATTAAGCCAACCGTATCCATCATGCTGGAAATACCACCACGAGTAAGTAAGGCGTTCACTGATGAGTCGCTAGTTTTGGCAACGAACCCTTTCATAATGAGGTTAGTTAAGTCAGTAAGAGATTGATGAGGATTTTGAATAAAAATCATAATGACAGTAACAGCAATATTTAAAAATAAAGTAGGAATAGCGGGGATTTTTCTCCAGGCACAAATTAACATTAAGATAATTGGAATGATTGCCCACCAAGTAATAATGAAGTTATGCTGTAAAACTGCGACAGTATGATTAATCTTTGAAGCATCAATTGAGCCACTATTTCCTAAAATCCAAAAAAGAATTAAAGAAACAATAAAAGCAGGGATTGTTGACCACATCATATTTTTAATATGGGCGAATAATTCGCTTTCTGCAACAGCGGAAGAAAGGTTGGTAGAGTCTGATAAAGGAGACATTTTATCGCCAAATACTGCTCCGGAAATGATTGCCCCAGCAACAAGAGCAGGATTGGCATTCATGCTGGCACCAATTCCGAAGAGGGCAATTCCAACGGTTGAAATTGTAGTAAAGCCGCTTCCGATCGCTAGCCCCACGATTGAGCAAACAATAAAGACAGAAGGAACAAAGAATTGTCCGCTAATTAAGTGAAAGCCAAGAACCATAATTGAAGGGATGATACTGCCCTTGATCCATAAGCCAATCAAGGCCCCAATTAGAATAAAAATAAAGATTGGAATAATAGCAACGCCAATTCCTTCCTTGATTCCATCTTGAATAGAAGCCCAGTCATTTCCACGTAGTCTGAGCCAGAAGACTAATAAGCAAACGGTGAATAAAACTGGAACTTCTGGCATTAAACCAAATTTAATTACTGAAATGCCTAGAATAATTAAAAGCAATAGTAAAATAATAATTGCTTCTAGAAAAGATACTTTCTTTTTCATAAATAATCCTCCATAAAAAAAGTCCTGTTGAAATTAATCAACAGGACGCATTACCGTGGTACCACCTATCTACTGCATGTTTGCAGCACTCTCATCAGGTGATAACGGCACTGATTGTGGCCGAATAAAAGATTGATCGCTGTAATTCGTAACTTATGCCTGACTGGTTCGCACTTTACCACCAGCTCTCTGACGCTTAACATAAGCACTACTGTGACGATAATTGTTGCAATTATGATAACAAGCTTAAAAAAAGATGTCAATGAATTTATTAATAAAAATGATTAGAATTTCGAATTATGCACTTTGAGCGGTAAAATAGATAAGTATAGAAAAAAGTATAAATATAAATTGAGGGATTAAGATGACTGATATTTTAACCACCAAAGAATTAGGAAAAAACTTCAAAAATAAACGTGTTTTGAGTCGAATCAATATCCATGTTCCTAAAGGAAAAATTTACTGCATTATGGGACCAAATGGAGCTGGTAAGTCAACTCTTTTGAAAATGATTAGTGGGATTGAAAAGCCAACTGAGGGTAGCATTATTTTTAAGGGTAAAGACTGGAAGCGAGAAGATTTAAAAGTAATTGGCTCATTAATCGAAGAGCCGGGCTTATTTGATAACTTAACGGTTGAAGATAATATCAAATTGAAATTAAAGCTGCACCATGTTGAAAATAAGGATCAAGAGCAAATCTTGAACACGCTCGGTTTTGGCGATCATAATCAGGAAAAGGTTAAAGGCTTTTCAACAGGGATGCGCCAACGGCTTGGTATTGCGCTCGCTTTTATGGGAAATCCAGATTTAGTAGTTTTGGATGAACCAACAAATGGCCTTGATACATTTGGAATTCATGAATTACGTGAACTTTTAATGCTAGAAAAGAAGCAAGGTAAAACAATCATTATTGCTAGTCACATGCTTTCTGAAATTCAAAAAGTAGCTGATCGCATTGCAATCTTGGGTAATGGTGAGCTGTTGCTGGAAGAGGACTATGACCAGAAGACAGATTTAGAAGACCTATTTATTTCAACTCTAGAAAAGGCAGGCATAAAGCATGACTAATATTTTAAAAGTTGAATTTTTAAAAACAAAGCATACCGTTGTTCGCTCACTAGTTTGGCTTTTGCCATTAATTGCCATTTTGATGATGACTGCTGTCTTCTGGGATAATCAATATTCAGTGCAATTAATGATGGGGCAGTGGAGTTATTTTTAGTTAAATATGTCAATTGCTCTCGTAATTGGAATTAGTACTTATTATCAAAAACAAGCCACAAAATTCAAAGAAATTTTAACTTCGCCGCAAGATCTTTTTACTTATGAAATTGGTCGCATTATTCACGGAATGTTGCAAACAATTTTAATGAGTGCAGTTTTCTTGGTTTTGGTAATTTGTGTACGATTTATTTTTTCAAGTAGTGAAGAAATTAGATTAATAGCTGGCTCTATAGTTGGAATTTTGCTCACCTCTATTTGGCTAGTTCCATTTTATTCATGGTTGTGCCGCATTACTAACTTATATTTTGCCCTAGGAATTGGATTTTTAAGTTCAATTTTGGCAATGTTCTTAAGTCGGACAGCTTTTAGTATGTGGTGGCCGTTTGATTGGGGAATGCTTTTAAATAATATGTGGCTTAAGGGTGATTTTGTTTTTGGAACTTGGAGCTTAATCATTTGTAGCTTGATTTTAGGGTTTATTTTAAGTATCTTTAGTGCCTATTCTTTTAAAAAGCAATAATATTTTTTAGTAAAATAGTAGCAAGTATCTAAAAAGGATTGAAATTATGCAAAAAAATCAAATTGTCGACTTAGAAATTACCGACCTATCTTATGAAGCAATGGGGGTTGCTCACTTAGACGGTATGACTGTCTTTGTAAATAACGCTCTTCCAGGTGAAATTGTTTCAGCTAAAATTTTAAAGGTAAAGAAGAATTTTGCCTTTGCTAAAATTGAAAAAATCAAGAAAGAAAGTCCAGATAGAATTAACGTTGAACTTCGTCAATGGGTTCAAACAGGTCTAGCATCTCTTGCTCATATCAAGTATGACAAGCAGCTTGAATTTAAACGCAATCAAGTAGTGAACTTATTGCATAAGGCTGATTTAGATAAGATTAAGGTTGGTCAGACTTTACCTAGTCCAGAAGAAACTGGCTATCGTAATAAAGCGCAAGTACCAGTTCGCGAGGTTCACGGCAAGCTTGATATTGGCTTCTTTAGAAAGCATTCGCATGATTTAGTTCCGTTAACTAACTTCTTTACAACTGATCCAGAGATTGACCGAGTTTTAATTAAAGTTCGTGATATTTTAAGAAAGAATCATGTCCCAGCTTATGATGAAATCCACAATAAGGGTGAAGTGCGTTACCTTGATGTTCGTCGTTCAAAGGCTACTGGGGAAATCATGGTAATTTTGGTTTGTTTGCACAAGGATTTTCCACAGTTAAAGAAGGTAACTAAAGAAATTAGCGAAATTGAAGGCGTTACAAGCGTAGTTTTGAACCATAATCCTAAGAAGACTAACGTGATTTTGGGCAAAAAAGACTATTTGCTCTGGGGCGAGCCTCAAATTACCGACAAAATTGGAGATGTTAGTTTTAAAATTTCACCGCAAAGTTTCTTCCAAATTAATTCATTGCAAACTCCGCGCTTGTATGACTTGGCAATTCAAAAGGCTGATCTTAAACCAGATGATGTGGTAATTGATGCTTATTCTGGAATTGGAACAATTGGCTTGTCAGTTGCTAAGCATGTTAAGGCAGTGCGGGGGATGGAAGTTATCAAGCCAGCTGTTGATGATGCTAATGCAAATGCAAAATTAAATGGGATCATGAATACTGAATATGTTGTTGGTAAAGCAGAAGAAGTAATGCCGCGTTGGGCTAAAGAGGGGCTTAAGACTGATGTGATCTTCGTTGATCCACCAAGAAAGGGATTAACGCCAGAATTTATTGATGCAGCTGTTGAAACTGATCCTAAGAAGATTGTTTATATTTCATGTAACCCAGCTACAATGGTTAGAGATCTGCAATTATTCCGCAAGCAAGGCTATGATTTTAACGAAATTGATCCTGTGGATATGTTTCCCCAAACTCCGCATGTTGAAGCAGTGACGGTGCTTGAGAAAAAATAATAAATAAAATTTACTAGTAGAAAGTGTACTTTTCCATAAATGATCGGATTAGTACATTTTTTATTTATGCTGGTTGCTTGAGTAGACTGATAGATTAGGCATACAATTAAAGAAAAGTGATAAAAGGAAATTCTGCAAAAAATATCATCATTATACTTTGCGCGGTAAATGAAAGGAATAGTTATGCATCATAAAAAAATTATTGTCTATATCTTTTTGGCGCTCTGTATGTTTTCAGTGTTTTTACTTATTGTGCCTTCGGGAAGCAGGATAGATCCTGGATTAAAAAATTCACAAAAGCTGCTCAAAGATTATATGAAATCAAATCATATCAATGGAGTGATGCTTGTTAGTGGAAAAGATGGCAAGCCAATTGTCATTCAAAATAATGAAACGTCTAGCAAAAATGACATAGTGAATGCGAATCAGCTATTTCCAACTGCTTCTCTTCAAAAGATTATGACAGGAACTGCGATTTATAATTTGCAACAAAAAGGTCAGCTAAATTGGAATACGCCTTTATCTAAATATTATCCACAAGTTTCAGGTAGCAGCGATATAACAATTCATGAACTAATGAATCATACAAGTGGATTGATTAATAATGCTCGTCCGTCTGAGCCGCTTAAAAATCAAGAAGAGCAGATTGCTTATATGCTCAAATACATGCAGAATGATCATTTACACACTTGGGATTATCAAGATGTGGATTATGAATTGTTAGCAGCGATTATTAGTAAAGAAAGTGGCATAAGCTATAACGACTATATTCAAAAAAATTTTGCTAAGCAGTTAAAATTACGTCAAATTAAGGATTATTCTGAAGTTAAGCAAAATGAGGTTCCTCAACCAATGAGCAGCAATGTCGATTGGCATAAGGTAGTTGTGACTACATCATCTGATTTTGGAGCTGGAAACTTGTTTATATCACCTAATGATTATTGGAAGTTTGTGTATAACGAAGTGTTGAAAGATCCTAAGATGATTAACGAGTATGCTCAGCAAGCTAAGCATCAAGCAGTAGCTTACTATGGTGGAGTTTACTTTAAAGGGGATGTTATTCGTGCAGAAGGTAGTATCCCTGGTTATAATTCATGCTTTGTAACTAACTACAAAACTAAGGAAATGATTATGTTGTTTTCTAATAATATTAATTACTTAACATTGAAGAAGGCTTCTGATTATCTGCTTCATCATTATATGGGTGAAGGATTTGGATTGTAGAAATGAAGTTTGGAGTTAAGTTAAGTAGTTCGTCTCTGATAATCTATTTAAAAATTGAAAATTATAGTTTAGTTTTAAATAAGTATGATGATAATTGGGTAACAGTAAACCTAAGAATTCAAGGATCTGGATTAGATGTAAACTATCGATTAAATAGTTTATTGGCAGAGGAGATAGATGAATTATTAGATGAAATTCATAAATTATTTTCAAATGCTGATTACGAAAATGAGTTGGTTTCGTTAGAAGAAGATTTTGAATTTATTTTTTCTAGTTCTGAAAAACAAAAAACTATGCAGGTACGATATTATTTAGATGACAATAGGAATTTCATTGCATTTAATATAGTTGACAATGAGTTAGAGCATTTTTATATTTATTTGCAATTAATAACTGGAGAGAAATCATTGAATGATGTAATTGTTCAGAACTGTATTGAAAAAGGAAATTTCCAAGAATGGACATAAGAGTATAGAATGAGAAAAACTTTAATCAATAAAATTCCAAATAAAGTACCGCAAAATATGCAACATTTAATTGCTGGCGCGGATATTTATGATAGTTCATCATCTCCTGAGGCTCGCGTATATTTTATTGATAAGGACGGCGGTTATTATTTAAAATGCGCCAAAACTGGTACGCTTGAAAAAGAAGCTAAAATGACGCAATACTTTCACTTCAAAAAATTGGGTGCCGAAGTATTGAACTATACTTCAAATGTTCATGATTGGCTGTTAACCAAGGCAGTAGTAGGGCACGATTGTATAGACAGCGAATATTTAAATCATCCGAAGCGCTTATGTGATATGATTGCTACCGAATTAAGAAAATTGCACGAAATAGACTATAGTGATTGTCCAGTGATGGATCGAACGGCTGAGTATTTGGCAAAAGCTGAAAATAATTATCGGACAGGAAATTATGATAAATCGAGTTTTCCGAATAGTTTTGGTTATCGTTCAGCTGAACAAGCTCATGAGGTTTTAACTGCTGATAAAGATGCCTTGCAAAGCCAAGTTTTACTGCATGGAGATTACTGTTTGCCAAATATTATTCTGGATAACTGGAAATTTTCAGGATTTATTGATCTTGATTGCGCGGGTGTCGGTGATCGCCATATTGATTTGTTTTGGGGAACTTGGACACTTTGGTTTAATTTGAAGACTAATCAATATTACGATCGTTTCCTTGACGCTTATGGTAGAGATAAGGTAGATGAAGAATTGTTCAAAGTTGTTGCTGCTGCCGAAGTTTTTGGATAATTGAAGTATGGGCTTAAAAAATGAATCTGAATACTAGTGAGGAGTAAGGTATGAAAAAGTTTGAATATCAAAATAAAGATAAGAGTTTTAGAACTTCGATAACTATTTATAATTTTTCAGAATCGATGGCAATTTTGAAAAATAAGATAAAGAAATTTAAGTTGTCTTGGCCAATTAAGATTAAAATTGAAAAATAGGTTGGTCATACTCGAAAAGTGCAATATAGTCTAAGAGAGGAGATTATATTGTATTTTTTTATAAAAAAGCGAAAAAATAACATGTTAAAATTAATATAGTGTACTGACTATTCCCATAGTATGCGTACTTTATACTGAGATATTTTGCTATAATCAAAACAATTAAGATGAAATTTTGAGGATAATTATGCTAAACACAACACAACACAACACAACACAACACAACACAACACAACACAACACAACACAACACAACACAACACGCTGATTATGTAGATCAACGCTTATTTGTCAAGCAATTTAAAAAGAGCTTACTAATTTTTAAGGAATTAGTGGGCTCTTTTTTTGTACTCTCGATTTTAAATGGAGGTGCTGAAAATGCTTAGAGATAGTGAAAAATTCAATCAGGATATCAAACCCAATTCAGCATTTCTAAACGAACTTAAAGAAAAGTTACCGGAATTTTTTACTAAAAACGGTAATTTTGATCTGGATAAATTTAGGGATGAACTTAAAGAAAAAAATATTAATGAATTAAGTGAAGGATATCAGTTAAATTTTATTGGTAAAGATTATGCTCGTAGACAGGCTGGAGAAATGCCAACTAGCGTAATTGTACCTGATGAAGAACAAAATAATGGAGAGGGTAAGAATAGTAAAAATTTGTTCTTTACTGGAGATAATTTAGAAGTATTGCGTCATTTACAGTCTGCTTATGCTAATAAAGTTGATGTGATTTATATTGATCCTCCGTATAATACAGGAAATGGAGATTTCGTATATCCTGATACGTTTGAGTATACAGATGATCAATTAGAAAACATGTTTGGGCTTGACGATGATCAATTGACACGGTTAAAGAGTATTCAAGGAAACTCTAGTCACTCAGCTTGGCTTACTTTCATGTATCCAAGATTAGTCTTGGCGAAGAAGGTATTGAATGAATATGGACTAATATTTGTTTCGATTGATGATAATGAGCAAGCAAATGTAAAGCTATTATTAGATGAAATTTTTGGTGAAAGTAATTTTGTAGCAGAAATTATTGTGAAGCGAAAAAGTGGACCAAATAATGTTGGAAATATTCCAGCCATTCATGATTATTTACTTGTCTATGCAAAAGAACAAGAAAAAATAGAAAATTATATTGGATTGCCCTTAAGTAAAAAAGGATATTCAAATCCAGATAATGATCCTAGAGGACTATGGACTACAATGCCTTTGTCGGCTAATCATGAAGGCCCATATTTTGAGATAATTAATCCTCTAAATGGAAAATCTTATTTTCCAAGTAAAGGAAGATACTGGGTATTTAATGAAGATGAAGTAAAGAAACGTATCAAAGATGGAAGAATAATTTTTGGAAAAAATGGAGAAAGTGCTCCTGTGCAAAAAGTGTTTTTAAAGGATAGATTAGCATCAGGAAAAAAGAGAAAAATAGGAACAATTTTTGAAAATATAGGTTTAAATAATATAGCTACCCAAGAGCTAATGAATCTTTTTGATGGGAATAAGTTTTTTGATACTCCTAAACCCACTCTATTAATTAAGTATCTTTTGAAAATATTAAATAATAAAGAAAATATAATTTTAGACTTTTTTGCTGGCTCATCCACAACAGCTGACGCTGTAATGCAGCTTAATGCGGAAGACGGTGGAAACCGTAAATTCATCATGGTTCAACTTCCAGAAAAAACATATGAAACTAATGACGATGGAACTCCTAAGTTAGATAAGCATGGAGATTATATCCCAACCAAAGGTGGAAAAGCTGCATATCAGGCTGGCTACAAATCTATTGATCAAATTTCCCGTGAACGTATTCGTCGGGCAGCTGAAAAAATAAAAGAAGATAATGGATTAACTCTTCCTGAAAATTTCGATGGAAGTTTCAAACACTATCGTGTAGTAAAACCAACTACGCAAACGCTTGAAGACATTGATGACTTTGATCCAAATAACATTAACTTATTCACAGATATGATTGAGGGATTTTCGAGTGATAGCTTAAATATTCCGGGTAATGCTAGCGGAGAACAAACAGTCTTAACTACTTGGCTAGCTCAAGATGGTTATTCATTTGATACCAATATTCAAGATGTTAAATTCAATGACTATACAGCACATATGGTAGATAATCGCTTGTATTTAATTGCTGAAGGCTGGAGTGCAGATGAAACTAAAGAATTATTAAATCAGCTAGGTACACATCAATTGGATTTACAAAGCGTAGTGATTTTTGGTTATTCATTTAATATTGCTGAACTACGTGAACTTGAGAATGGTCTTAAGCAGTTAGACAGTAAAGTTAATTTAATCAAGAGGTATTAAGATTATGAAGATTAAACTTGAAACTTTACAACATCAAGTAGATGCACTAAGGGCTATCGATCAAGCTTTTCCAGGAATAGATATGATGAGTGATGATCCAGACGCTAATTACATCTATGCTAATCCGTTAATTAATTGTCGCTACAAAGATAAAGCTAATATTGATATTAAAATGGAGACAGGAACTGGTAAGACTTATGTTTATACCAGAATGATGTATGAGCTTCATAAAAAATATGGACTATTTAAATTTGTAATTGTTGTCCCAACTCCAAGTATTAAAGAAGGAACGAGAAGTTTTATTACTAGTGATTATGCTAAGCAACACTTTAGTCAGTATTATGAAAATACACGGATTCAATTAAATGTAATAAATGCAGGTGATTTTAAGTCGCGCTCAGGGCGAAGAAACTTTCCAGCTCAACTATCAGAGTTTGTAGAAGCTACGCGGCAGAATGCTAATCAGATCGAAGTATTATTAATCAATCAAGGAATGCTCAGCTCAAAATCCATGAGCCGTAAGGACTATGACCAAACTCTACTAGGCGGAGAAAATATTCCGATTAAGGCAATTGCTGCGACAAGGCCAGTGGTAATTATTGATGAACCACACCGTTTTCCACGTAACAAAAAGTCTTATAAAGATATTGAATTATTAAAGCCTCAACTAATCGTTAGATTTGGTGCAACATTTCCTTTGGTTGCATCTGGTCGTGGCAAAAATAGAGTAACTAAACCAGATTATTATCGTGGAAAACCACAATTTAATTTGGATGCAGTAGATAGTTTTAACCAAGGCTTAGTTAAAGGAATTGATATTGATTATCCTGATATTCCAAAGGAACAAGCAGAGCATTTATATAAGGTAAAGCAAGCAAAAGCTAGAGAGTTGATTTTATCTAGAAATGGACATGATTATTCTATTTCTGCTGGTGAAAATTTAGCCGATATTGATTCCGGGTTTGAAGGCAACATTATTTATTCAGGGGGAACAGATAAAGAATTATCTAATGGATTAGCTTTATCAAAAGATATGGAGCTTATTCCAGGAACTTTTGCTAAAAATTATCAGGATGAAATTATATCTCAAGCATTAGATTGTCATTTTAAGGCCGAAGAAGATAATTTTTTAAGACCAGATTCAGCAAATAATATGCCTAAGATAAAAACTTTATCTCTATTCTTTATCGATAGTATTGCTAGCTTCCGTGGTAAAAACAATACTAAGGGATGGCTTGCACAGCATTTTGAAGAGTTACTGACTAAGAAACTACAAAACTTGATTAATAAATATGAATTAGCGATCGACGAGAGAGAAAAAGAATACTGTTCTTTTCTCAAAGCAACGTTACGAAGCTTAAAATCAGATCATCAAAATGTTTATGCTGGTTATTTTAGTGAAGATCGTGGAAATTCTGATGAAGACATTCAAGCTGAGGTAGAAGATATTCTGAAAAATAAGGAAAAACTCCTTAGCTTTAAAGATAAAGATGGTAATTGGATTACAAGACGATTTTTGTTTTCAAAATGGACTTTGCGTGAAGGATGGGATAATCCTAATGTTTTTGTCATTGCAAAGCTTCGAAGATCTGGTTCGGAAATTAGCAAGATTCAAGAAGTTGGTCGTGGTTTAAGATTACCAGTTGATGAAACAGGACATCGTTTAAATCAGGATGAGTGGCAAAGTAGATTGTCATTTTTAATTGGATATGATGAACGGAATTTTGCTCAGAAATTAGTCGGTGAAGTTAATGATGATATTCCTCTTGATATAAATAAAGAGGAATTAACTGAAGATATGATTGATACCATTGTTAAGGTAAGAAAGAAAACAGATCCGAAATTTAATGAAGATAAGTTACTTGATGATTTAGATGAACATAATGTAATAACTAGATCAAATAAATTTAAACCAGAAGTTGAGTTGAGAGGTCAAAAAATGTCAGGATATGAGGCATTATGTCAGTTATATCCAGAGCTAGAACAACAAACAAAAGTCGCAAAAGGTAAAATTAGAGATAAAAACTCAAAAGAAAGTACTCAAGTAAAACTTAGAAAACAAAACTGGCAGCAATTGAAAAATTTATGGATGCAATTAGCTAGAAGACAAATGATAAAATTTGATTCTTCTGTAAACTCAGTTGCTGAAATAGTTGCTAAGAATGTATTCAACGATAATGATAATAAGATTTTTGTCCTACAAAGACCTCAAATAATTCATCAGCAACTTGAAACTACTGATGATGGTGCTGAAATTAGAGAGACACAAACTGATTATAATGCCACATATTTAACTATGAATTATGGTAAGTTCTTAAAAATATTAGCGAAGCAAACAGATTTATCAGTTAATTTGCTGAATAACTTAATGATTAAAGCAGTTAAACGGTTGGGTGGAAATAAAAACTATATTAATGAAAATACATTGAGTAATCTAATTCGTACATTTAATAAACAATTTAATGAACGAATAAGACAATCTTATAGTTATGAACCTTTAGATTTTGTTTCATCAACTTCTATTTATAATGCCAAAAAACACGAATTTGTTGACTCATTGCCAGCAAATGTTTTAGGAATCTACGTCTCAGACCATTCTACAGCTGACAAAGCTTATTTATACGATCGACCACCACTTCGATATGATAGTGCTGATCCAGAATTGAAAATTTTGAATAGAACGTATAGTCCTAAAATTAGTGTATTTGGAAAATTACCAAAAAAAGCCATCAAGATTCCACGTTTTGACAATGGTACGACTACACCAGATTTTATTTTTATGGTTGAAAATAATAACAAATCAGCTTATTTAATTATTGAAACTAAAGCAGAAAATATGCGCTTAGATGATGCTGAGATAGGAATTATTCAACAAAAATATTTCGATCAATTAAAAGAATCTGGAGTTTATTATTGGATGGCAACTAGTGAACAAGAAGTACACGATTTAATTAACAAATTAGAGAATGGAGAACTGAAATAAGTGTTGTCATTAATTAAACTAGCAAAAGAAGGAAAACTAGAAAAAACTGGAGCAAAGCCTAAATTACCAATTAAGGTGGATGGGGTAAGCTCTGAAACATTAGATGTTTATAAAATTCCATTAGATTATCTATATTACAATGATAAAAATGGACGAATTGCAACTGGTATTTCTCAGTATGAAGGTGAGTTACACCCTGCTAATGATCAGGATGATCCCAATTATAATATTTTTGTAGAAAAATTAATTGAACAAGATAATACAAATGCTTTAAAGCGAACTACTAACTCTATTAAAGAATCAGGTCAACAAGTATATGGCTATGTGTTAGATGATGGACGAATTGTCGATGGAAATAGAAGATTTACTGCTTTACGCGATATTCATCGAACAACAGGGAAAACAGTATATTTTGAAGCAGTTGTTTTGCCATTTTCTTATAACAACTCTACTGAACGTGTAAAGATTAAGAAGTTAGAGTTAGCTATTCAAATGGGTGTTGAAGAGCGTCAAAGCTATGATCCTGTGGATCTAGCTGTTGATATATATCAGACTACCGGCGGTGAAGCTCCGATAATGACTCAGGCTGACTATGCGGCAGATTCACATATGCGTCCAACAGAAGTAAAGAAATATTATGATGGTGCAGTATATATGAGAAAGTTCCTAGAGTTTATTGGAACTTCAAAAAATAAATATAATATTTTAAAAGAAAGTAAAGTATGGTCTTTGTTTTATGAAATGGGAAAATCGTTATCTAAAAATTTTGGCGATGATCCCGAATCTCAAGTTCGAAAAAATGAAACTATGATGTCCTATTTTGGAGTAATCCTTTATCAAATTCATGTTGGAGTTAGTGGTATAACATCTCGTACTCATATTCGCGAATATGGTAAGAATATTGTAAATAATAGTGCAGATAATGAAGACTTTAATGATGATGTAGCGGATATGGTTGATGATTTATCGGAATCTTTACAAGATGATGAAATTGAAACAACATCAGATTTAATGCAAAGTCTTACGGATGAAAATGAAACAGTTGAGGCTATTGGGGAGGTTTTCGATACTTACATGCGAAATGCTCGTAATAGTGAATCCGTTGATAAGTTTATTCGTAGTATTAAAAAGAATGTTAAATACTATCATGATTTAAATGAAGATGGTGGTTTAATTGGGAGCCTGCGCTATAACGAAGTTAGCAAAGATCAGCTAAATGAATTACGAACATATATGAGAGATTTACATTACTTAAGTAAGGAGCTATTTGATAAATATGGAAAAGAAATTGGATAATCCAATTATTGTTAAAAATCAGGATGGCTTGTTTCAACTTCTCGATGATAAAAATCATACTTTGGAGACTAAGGCAGCTCAACGAGGATTATCCATTTTCACTCCGTATTTTAAAGATTCAGAGCAACACATATTTAAGTCTGATTTAACCTATGTTCAGTTATTAGAATTAATTAAGAAATTAAATAGACGGTTGTCTAGAAAAGATTTACCTGAAGTTCAAACTAGTGATAAATTTAATGAATTTGTTGAACAGCGACAGTATTATATTAAGGAGCAAAGTCAGGCAGGCTTGACTATTAAGGCAGATGATTCACGTTGGAACAATGAATTTCAAAACTTTAAGAAAGTCGTTAACCAAGAAGTGGTACGACCACTTAAAGTTGAGCAAGAGAAGGCTTCCTTCTTTTTGACAGTTATGAAGAGAGCAGCAAATTTTTCTGTACCAGGTGCTGGGAAAACAGCAATGACGTATGGCGCTTTTGCTTATTTATCAAGCCCTGAAATAAGTGAAGTAAATAAAATATTAGTAATCTCACCACTTAATGCTTTTGCTGCATGGCGTACTGAATATGAAAAAGTATTTGGATTAAAAAGACAATTACATTATTTAAATTTAAGACGTAAATTGCAATAATAAATTGAACACTTTTGGTTAAGCTGCTTGATAGATTCGATCTAATTCTCTTTCAAAGATTTCATCTGGTGTATGATAAGCTAAGATCTTTCTTGGCAATGAGTTGCACCAGGTTTCAATGTCAATGATATTTTGTAAAGAATAGTTAGCTATTGCTTCTCCTTTAGGAATGAATCTGCGAATAAGACCATTGTGTCTTTCAACTGTTCCCTTATCACAAGAAGTGTAAGGATGGGCATAGTAAACCAGTGTATTGGAGGCTTCTTCTAGGTTGGAAAGATCCGCAAATTCTGAACCATTATCAGTGGTAATAGTTTTAAAAATATCATTCCAGTGTTCACTGTATTGTCTTTGGAGTTCTTTAAAGGCCTGCATGACACTGATAGAAGTCTTGTCGGGAATACGAATAATTAAGAATTCACGACTCATGCGCTCAGATAAGGTTAACAGCACTTCATCATCTTTAGTCTTATGTCCAAGGACCAAATCGCATTCCCAATGACCGAATTCATTACGTTCACTAATTTCTTTTGGACGTTCTTCAATACTTCTGCCAAGCTTTTTCTTGTTTTTGCGAACACGATGAAGCTTGGTATTGCGTTTAAGCTTCTCAGGCAAGTCGTAATTATAAATGCCTAATAAGCCCTTATCAACGTAATTATAAAGAGTTTTGGTGCAGACAACATCGCTGCTAGAGAATTCGCCAGCAACAGTGGCACGATTACTGCAAACATCAAGCGACCAACCGTCTTTAAAGAAATGTTTGTGGACATAGTGAATAAATTGATTTTTTTTGAGAAAGTCTGATTTACGCCCACAATTTTTACGATGAGCTTGATATACATCATGTCCTTGAGTAGCCTTGTATCTTTTGACTTTACCATGATACAGTTTTACAGTGCCACGTTTAACCTCATAACTGATAGTAGAAGGAGAACAGTTGAGTTCACGAGCAATTGCACGCAAAGAGCAGCCATCTTTCAAACGCAATTGAATAATAACTCGCTCTTCAAATGATAAATGCTTTCCTTTAACGTGCCGATTCATGGTAGAATGTAAAGAGTCCATTTTGACCTCCAATAGAAAGTTTTTGTGGTTATTAACATTCTATCAAACAGGTCCGAATGGACTTTTTATTTTTCTAAAGTGTTCAATTTGATTTTACAATCAACGTTTAAATTTAAGAGATAAGAAATACAACAATAATGTGGGAGCTATTGTGCACGATTGGGTTCAAGCAAATGTTATTACAATAAATTATGAATCATTACAAAGCAGGCTTAACTTAATCAATGATCTGATAGATTCGAAGACTATGCTTGTATTTGATGAAGTTCATAGAGTTAAGGGAATAGGAGGCCAACGTGCCAAAGCAGCCTTAAAGCTTAGCCATGCGCCTCATTATCGTTATGTACTAACCGGAACTCCAATTCCTAATGGTTTTCAGGATATTTATAATTTTTTGCATTTAATGTATCCTGATGAATATTCTTCATTTTTTGCTTGGGATTTAAATGAATTAAAAAATATTGATGCAGAAGATGTAAACAAGAAATTAGCTCCATTTTTTTGGAGAACTAATAAGAAAGATCTACATGTTCCAATTCCGGATCCTGATATTATTAAGATTGTTAATCCTTCTTCAGAGCAGCAACTACTGACTAAAGCAATTTATGAAAATGAAAAAGGAACTTTAGCTACATTCATTAGATTACTGCAGGCTTCTACTAATCCAGAATTATTAGAGCAGAATATTAATTATCAAGATTTAGGATTAATTGATGCTGATTCTAGCATTTGGAATAAAAAAAGTTTGAAGATAAAAAGAAATAATATTAGTGATGCAGCTACATATAAAAAATATGATTTACAGCACATGGAATCTCCTAAATTTATACTAGGTATTAACCTGATTGAAAAATTAGTGGCTCAAGGAAAGAAAGTTCTGGTTTGGGGTATGTTTGTGGGAACAATGCAAAAAATTGCAGATACTCTTAACGAGAAAGGTATTAATACTACGCTTATCTATGGAGCAACTCCTAAAGATGATCGTGAAAAAATGATTGATAATTTTAGGACTGGTAATGCACAGGTTTTAGTATCTAATCCTAATACTTTAGGTGAGTCTATTTCTTTACATCAAACTGTTCATGATGCTGTATACTTTGAATATAATTTTAATTTGACTTTCATGCTGCAATCACGTGATCGAATTAATCGATTAGGGTTACCGCAGAATCAATATACGCGTTACTATTATCTAATGACTAAAGGTGATGTCGCTCATATGGGCTTTATTGATAGTACGGTATATCGAAAGTTAAAAGACAAAGAAAAAGTAATGCTCGATGCGATTGATGGACAATTACTAGCGCCCGAATATACTGATGATTACTTACAGGAAGTTAAAGATATTGTTCTCGGAAGATACAAATGAGGGGAATTTTTAAAGTGAAGATGCCAGAACTAAATCTCGAATTGCAAGACACGCAATGGCCGAAAACCTATATCGATCATGATCGGCAAATAGTTCGTGCAATTGTGGTTGATGATGAACAGAATTTTTATTTTGTAAAAGTACAAAGAGACGATGATTTCGGTAAAGGTACCTTCATTGAAACATCTGGTGGCGGAGTTGAAGCAGGTGAAGATCTAACTACAGCGCTTAAAAGAGAACTAAAAGAAGAACTGGGCGCAAATGTTGATATTCTTTGTAAAATCGGCGTGGTAAGTGACTACTATAATTTGATTCATCGACACAATATTAATAATTATTTTCTATGTAAAATAAATTCTTTTGGTAAAAAACATCTAACGCAAGCAGAAATTGATGATTTTCATTTATCAACTCTAAAACTAACTTATGATGAAGCAGTTGATGCGTATGAAAAGCAAACTAATGCCAAATTAGGACAATTAATTACTAATCGAGAATTACCAATTCTCAAACAAGCAGAAAAACTAATAAGCAATTATAAATAAAAATGGGATATGAACGCTGTTAAGCTCATATTCCATTTTTATTTGGTCTTAAGATGTCAACATGATTGATATCCTCAATTTCAACTGCGTAACCTGAAATAATTATCTGACTATTATGATAACCATTAACAAAACCAGTAATATCTTTTCTAAATTCGTTATTATAGTTACGATTTTTAAGTTGCAGTCGAATTTTATAATGGTTGCTAAAAGCTTTCAATAATGTTCTACTTATTTCTTGCAAGTCCATTTCTGTTTCTTTTTTATAAGTAGTATTAGCTTTCTGATTATCTTTATTTATTTGAACAGTATGATCGCTTAAGAAAAAAACACCCCATTTTTGCATCCCGCGGTCGTGATAGTTTTTGAAGAAATTTTGGATCTCTTTATCAAAATTTGCATTATTCATAGGCGTTACCACCATTATGACCGCCAACTAAATTACTGCGTTCAATAGCAGTCGCGCCTTTAAGGAGGCTAGAAGCTTTGACTAGCGAAGTAAAACCATGTTCTTTTCGTATTTGGTCAACAATATGGTCTAATTTATATCTTTTAATTTGCAGATCAAAGTCTTCAAGCATATTTAATTGTTGAGTACCATCAGGTGATAAGTCAGTATAGTTAACACTAATGGTTCGAACACTTTCTCCATGCCAGTTTTCACGAAATAGGGCGATCAGTTCTTTTACTAAGTCATGGTTTACATTAGTTGGGGTAATTTTACGTTGAACGCCAAAACCACCGCGCTTAGTAGTTTCCGCCAATTGAAATAAAGAAAAGCCAATATATAGACTAACTTTGCCAGCTCGTAAATTATGGGCGCGGATACGAGCGGCAACTTGCTCACCAATTTCTCTAATAACCAGTTCTATTTCACGTTGATTGAAATAATCCCGCGTTAAAACTTGAGAGTTACCATAGCTTTTACTTTTTGGATGGTATTTTTGTCTGATGATGCTACGATCGACGCCCCAACTTTCTGCCAATAACTGCTCGCCAATAATTCCAAATTCTTTTTTTAGAAGATAGGGTTTGGAGTGAGCTAAGTCATACATATTGTTAATTCCGATTTTTCTTAAACGATTAGCAGTGCGAGTATTAATTCCCCAAACGTCTTCTAATTTTTTTATTTTCCAGATAGTATCGGGAACGTCAAGATAATGCCAAAAAGCAAGCATTGATTTCTTGTGTTTAGCAGAATTATCCATTGCTAGTTTGGCCAAAAGAGGATTTTCACCGATCCCGCAAGTAGTGTAAAGACCTAAAGTATCGTGGATGTCTTTTTGAATTCTACGGGCAACATAATAGGGATCATTGCCAAAGAGCCTCCAGGAATCAGTCATGTCGATTATCCCTTCATCGATAGAATACATGTGGATATCTTCGTTAGCTGCATATTTTCTAAAAATATCTAGGACTTGGATACTGCGCTTAATATAAAGATTCATATGTGGTTCAACTAGTTTTAAATCAGGGGCTTTCCATTTAGGTGGCAACTGACGAACACGCATGACATTATGCAAACCATATTTTTTCTTAGCTAAAGGAGAAGCCGCCATAATTAAGCCAGATCCCCAGCAACTGTCTGGCTGCCTAGATACAACGGCTAAACAAGCTTCCATCGGATTAAGACCTAAACGAAGCGCCTCACAAGAGGCAAAAAAACTTTTATTGTCAATCATAAAAATTAAGCGATGCGGTTCGTAGCGATAGTCATACATAATAATTACCTTCCAGCTGAACATTTGTTCTTGTTGATTAATATTATACGAACAATAGTTCGCAAATGCAACTTGAATTATTTTTAAATTATTTGACTTTTCAATTTTGCCAACTTTTTGGTATGATAGATATGTTCTACAGGTTGCCTCAATGGCGGAATTGGCAGACGCGCAGCGTTCAGGTCGCTGTTCACGCAAGTGAGTGCAGGTTCGACTCCTGTTTGAGGCATTAATAAAAGCGTGTAAGTATTGATCTTACACGCTTTTTTGCATATTATGACCGCCGTTTGACCGCTAAGGTCAAATTTCATCTAAAATGTTTACTATTTTATCGTCAGATTTCTGCTTCAATTCATCTAACATATAAGCATAATGTGAAGCAGTAGTGCTCATATTTGAATGTCCAAGTCGCTTACTTATTGAGTATAAGTCAACTCCTTTGAAAAGTAAAAGTGCAACATGAGTATGGCGTAAACTGTGAAAGTGAAATCCTTTCTTTTCAATATGGATTTTTTTAAGTTGTTTTCTTAAAACTTTATTGACAGCATTAGATGTGGGGATTGTTCCATCTGATCCAATAAATAGATGCTTATTTCTGTTTGGCTTAAGTTGTAGAAGGATATCAAGAAGTTTTTTATCAACCGCTATTACTCTAGTAGACGAATAATTTTTAGTAGATTTATTTATCTCATTAGAATCGTAATCAACCACTTTATCATTGTCATAATCCCATGATTTTATGATATGGATCTGCTTATTCTTAAAATCAATATCACTCCAAGTTAGAACACGTATTTCTCCGGGACGCATTCCAGTGTAGATAATCGTTAAAAGCATGTAACGGCTAACATATGATGGTTTTATTCCATCTAAAAGTGAAGCTACCAATTTTTGAGTCTGTTCAAAATTCAAATAATCTATTTTTCTGGTTCGTTCGTGATTCCATGTAAGATTAATCCTGTCAGTAAAGTTTTTCCGGATTATACCATCACTTATAGCGTCTTTCGCACATGTTCTGATATATCCGTGTATTTTCCTAACACTATCTTTAGCATGTTTTTCTCCATAGTAATTCATAAATTTTTGATATTTTAACCGATTAATAGAGGAAATTTTGGAATTACCAAAATATGATTTCAAAATTTCATAGAGGTGTTTATATCGATTAATAGTGTTTTTTGATTTTCCTGCTATTCTATAAGCTTCATACCAAGATTTATAGTATTCAGCAAAGATTGGGTCTTTATTAGATATTTGTTCGTCATCTTTAGCTACTTCCATCTCATTAGCCCATTTTTGAGCGTCTCGCTTAGTTTCAAATCCACCTTTGGATTTATATTGTCGTTCGCTATTAATGTACCAAGATACTTCAGCAGTCCATTTCTTGCCCCGTTTTCTTATTCGTGCCATCAGAGATTAAGTAGTTCTTTCTTTTTTGCATCAAATTCTTCTTGAGTGATGATATCATCATCTAAAAGTTGCTTATATTTTCTAATTTCATCAGGGATATCTGTAGTAGGTTGTACTGCTGTTTGAGATGGAGCAGGAGACTTAATAGCAGCCATTTGTTCTCTAATAGTCTTAGCCATGATAGGAGCAGCTACAGCATTAATTTTTTCTATTCCTGTTACATTTGCTCCATTAGTGATTGATACAGTTCCAGAAACTAGTTGCTTGCTATAAGAAACGGCATTAATTACTGAGAGAGGTATTTCTTTCTGATCCATACCGAAGACCATATTTTTGTTCAAGAAGATAACTCGCTTATTAGTGCATACTACTAGCCATGTATGACCGTCTAGAACACCAGAACAAGCATACTTAATAACTTCGGTATCATCTAGTACTTCTGGAAGAGCTTTAATTTCTTTTTTTACGAAAGTTAAGTCAAATACTTTAGCAGCAATAAGTTCTTGTTTAACCTTATCTGAAGTATCCATTTTATTAATTTTATCTACCTCATTTTCAGCCATGGCATCTTCAAGGCTAACATTTGAACTAGGAGCTGTTTTAATTCCCAAGTTTCTCAGCTTTAGATATTCTTGAGCTGCATCTTTTGATGTTTTGCCAGATTTGGTAAATTCTTCAAACTGTTTGAAAGTATGTTGTCCAGCCCACTTAAATGCTCCTGTCTGAGTAAAGGCCCAACGACCCCAACCAGATTTTTTCATGCAAGATTGACAGATATAACCATCTTTTAGTTTTAACTTTGTTAAACTTGATTTTCCACAAATTAAGCATTTTTTATTCATTTTTATTTTCCTCTTTTACTTTTTGTCCATAAAATCGCCTAAAATAGTAGATCATTGTTGCTTTCAAATTTTTTGGCAACCACATTTTTCAATCTCTCAGGAATGCCGAACTGTAACATAAATTCTCCAGGGTCTTCGCAAGTATAGCCTTGGGAAGAAGCATAATCCCAAATAAGATTTAAGCCATACAGATCAGCCTGATCTTCTTTGAAGGCATCATTATTTCTGTTAAAAGCATCGTGTTCTTGCCATTTATAATCATGGTCATAGTACATAACACCTGTATCGCCATTTATGCAATGTCCTAGTTCGTGAGCTGCCATAAATGGCACTTCTGATGGATTCCACCAATTTGTATTAATAATAATGAGCTTTTTTTGTGGAAGATACCTAGAGCGAAAATGCCTGTCATCTAAGCGAGAAAGTATAACGCCGAGGTTATGATCCTCAATTAAATGACATATATATAGTAGTAAATCATTATTATACATAGGCATTACTCGTAGTGAACGCCTCCGTCATTCTTATGTCTTTCAAGAATGGCTTTGATAACGTCAAGATCTTCATCTGAAACAGGACGGCCACCGTAGCTAAGGACTACAGGGTCTTTTTCTAAGTCAACAGATTTGGTTTCATTTTCTTCATTACCATCATTATTGTTGCCCATCAAGTATCCATTAGATACATCATATAAAGTAGCAATTTGATTGATGGTTTGAATATCGGGTTCACTAATACCGTATTCCCAATTAGCATAGGTTGAAAGTCCAATGCCTAAATGTTTAGCAACATTGGTTTTACTCCATCCTTTGCTTTCTCTAAGTTGTTTAAGTTTATCGCTAAATTCGGTCATATTTTTGACCTCCTAAATCAAATTACAAGTATATTGTAACTTAATTTTATATTTTTAAAATATTTTTACAAAAAATGTGTAGAAAAGTATTGCATTTTTAAAAATGTGTAGTATTATATAAATATAAAGTTACAAGATATTTGTAACTGAAAGGAGGGAAAACATGCCAAGTCTTACTAAAGAGAACAGCGCACAAATTTTAGATGAATATCTAAAAGAACATGGAATTAAGAAGAGTTATCTTGCTCAAAAGATGAACATGTCGCCATCAAATTTAACTGGATACTTAAATGGAACATTACGTTTTACAGCTGAATTTGCATTTGGTGTAGCAGATGCTTTAAATATTTCACCTTCCATTTTTTTAAATAAAAGTTACAAGATTTAGGAAGAAAGCAAAAGAAACAGAAGATCAAATCAAGTTTGAACTTGAACATGCAGACGACTAAGTAGGTGATTAAATGCCTGAGCTAATTAATAAAGATGCTCTCATAGTTATCTTTAAGCCAATTATCAAAGCTTTATTTGATAAGGAAAAGGAAGAAGCAGAGGGCGCAACAATCAATATTGATGAGTTCCGAAAAAAGTACTGTGGAGGTAAGGGTCAAGAGTGGGTAAGAATATATATTTTTGATCGATTTGAAAAGGAAATTGATTTCGAAAATGGCGGTTTTGTAGTTAACCCACACAACGGTAAGAAAACAATCATTTTTAGAAAAGATGCTAAGAAATGGATTGAAAAAAATTATCATCGTATAGATTGGAACGCAAGTATTAAAAAAGATTTTGGGAGATAAAAGATGTTAAAAGTTACGACTGCTGATGTAATTAGGCAATTGGTATCAAGAGGAGTATTCACACAGAAGAAAGATGCCGAATATCAAATTGGCATTAAAGATAGTCAAATTGTTGTTGAAAGAAAACTGTCAGTAATTGCTTACCTAGGTGACACCCTAGAAAGTGTTATCCAATTAGCGGATATGTTTAAGAAGATAGGAACTAAGGAACAACAAAAGCAAATTAACGCAGCACTTACAGATTTAGTAACGATTGGAGATCGCTGGAATGAAGCATAAAACAGATTGGTTAGTTGCAATAGTGTGTTCAGAAGTAATTGCAGCGGGGGTTATATGTATCACTATGTTGGGCTATTACTTCTGGAGAGTATTTCTTTAAGGAGGTGGAAAAGATGACATTAGAAGCAAGATTAATCAGCAATAGCAACGCATTTTTTGCTAGACAAGACAGATCGCCATTAGTAGTGGACGAATACGAAAAACAATTCGAAATAGCTTTGATGGCAACAAAAAAGCCGTTACCGACTGGCATCAGTAACGACTAAGAAAAAATTCAAAGTAAAAACAATTTCTAAAGGAGATTATACCACAATGATTGAGATCATGACACCAGCGCAGGCTGCAACTTTTAGGGAGCAGCGTTTGAAAGAAGAACAAAGAAGGTTAGCAGATCAAGGAATTAGTTCAGCATTTGAAGGCTGGAACTTAGTAACTATCGGCGACAGTGATTGCGACTATTTAAACTTCAAGCATTTTGTTACTACTCAAATTTTCAGCCTAGGAATTGATAACTATATCAGTCGTACAGGCTGGGACAAGAAAGAATTGATCGAATACTTAGCCACTGTTGACCAATACGATGATATTTGGAAAGACGATGTCTTAGATTTCTTCGATGGACTGGAGGGTAACTACTGATGACCTCTAAACATGCCGAATTTGAAAAAGAGTACATGACTTGGCAATACAAGTTGGAAAAAGAAGCGAGCGATTGGAGAAAGAAGATAGCTGCCGAAGCCTTAACTCAAGGATCATATCAACAAGGTATTAACTGGATCAATAAGTTGAAACCAAAAATTGACGATAGTTTTCCCGGAGGAACGTTAGGAGCAGAGATCAATTACTTACGAGAAATTGCAGAAGACGCACGTCAAGACGTGATGAAACAAGCATTATCACAGAAACCTAAGGAGTAACCACTATGACCGACAAGAAAAAATCAGTATATGAAACTTTAGCAAAGGTTGATGTTAAGCCACTTTTAGAAAAGAAAGGCAAGCTAAATTATCTAAGTTGGGCTAAGGCTTGGGGCTTAGTTAAAAGCTTATACCCTAGTGCAACATATCAAATTAAAGAATTTCCTGAATATATTTTTACTAAAGAGGGTTGGCTAGCTACTGGTAGAAAGTTGGACTACCGACAAACTGTAGCAGGAACTGAGGTAGAAGTAACAGTGACTATTGAAGATCAAGATTACACTTCAAAACTCTACGTAATGGATTACAAGAATAAAGTACTTTCTAATCCTACATATTTTGAAATTAACAAAACTCAAATGAGATGTTTGGTTAAAGCCTTAGCATTTGCAGGTTTAGGCTTAGATGTTTATGCAGGAGAAGACTTACCTGAACAACCTCAACAGAAACAAACAGCACCTAAGCCTGCACAAAAGCCAGTAAAGCGACAAGCAACATCTAGCACGCCACATATGTCAGAAGATGAGTTATATAACTATCAAGCGAATTACAACGGAAATCCTAAGTTCTTATATATGATTTGGACTGAATGCGAAAAAGCTAAAAAGATGGGGCTAAATGCTAAAACAAGTGTGCCAATTGAGTGGTGGAATGCTAAGTACAAAGAACAGACTCCAGACGGAGAAGCAGTAAGACAGTTTACTAAATTTGCTCAAAAGCTCGAAAAAGAAAAGGCTACTAAGCAAAGCAAATTACCACCATTAGATCCAGAAACTGAAAAATTAATAGAAGAGTCAATTTCTTAGAAAGCGAGCAAGTCATGAATAACGAACAGCCTAATTACTATTCAATTCTCACAGCTAATGTGAGATATGACAGAGACCTTAAGGCTAACGAGAAGTTGTTATTTAGTGAAATTACAGCTTTGGCGAATAAAAGTGGGTATTGTACAGCTACAAATAATTATTTTGCTAATTTGTACGGAAAATCAAAGACAACTATCTCAAATTGGATTAATCACTTAAAAGAAAAAGGATATTTGAAAGTCTATCTTGAAAAAGATGGTAGCCAAATCATTGGTAGAAAATTATATCCAGTTGATGAACCTGTTAAGGAAAATAAGGATACCCCTAATAAAGAAAAAGATAATACCCCTGTTAAAGAAAACTTGAATACCTGTACAAAAAAAGTTCAAGAGGGTATTAAAGAAAACTTTAAACACCCTATTAAAGAAAAGTTTAAAGAGAATATTACAAGTATTAATAATACAAGTATAAATAATAATATACCCGCATCTGGCGATGCGCAGACTCAAATTCTTAAAAAATTAACTGAAAATGAAATCATTGAAATTGAGTTTGAAAAATTATGGACTATGTACCCTAGAAAATTGGGTAAAAAAGATGCTCTAAGACATTACAAGAGCTGGCGTAAGTCAAACAAGGAAAATACTTACGAGTTAATGCTTAATAAGCTAAACACTTACTTGAAATACTTAAGAATTAAACATATACCACTTGAATACACACTTCATGGCTCAACTTGGTTTAACGGCAGGTATGACGATGAACTTGATATGACACCTGCTAAACCACGATTTAATCAACAAGCTAAGCCAGTTCGAAGGGCTACAAACTGGGATAAGGTTCAGCAACAACAGTCGCAGACAGTACCGCAGATGACACAAGAAGAACGTAACGCAATTTTTAGAGAGTACGGGAGGTAACCACCATGCAAAACAGGCTAAAAAAATTGAGATTGGAAAAGAGATTAACTCTTGCCGATGTACAAGTCAAAACCGACATTGACTTTAAAATTTTAGAAAATTTCGAAAAAGGATTGGAAAATGGAATACCTAACTCTTTAGCAATTTGGCAAAAATTAGCTAACTTTTTAGAAGTTCCAGTTGAGTACCTAATGGGATTAAACGACGATAGCAAGACATTAACTGTTAACGACTTGAACCCAGCCGAAGAAGATGTTTACGAGCGTATCACGGATATGCTATGCGAAGAATACCCAGAAGACAGCATTTCTTGGTCAAAGATTGGTCAATTGTTAATTAATTCAGCGGAGGAATAGAAAATGGAAAAAGTTGTTTATCGAGAAGAATTATGCGGAAGAATTGCTTTAGTAAAAGAGATGGATATGCCTTTTGGTCGCTATTACACAGGGTATATTGAGATCTTGCATAAGGATCCATTTAGCTGGAGAAATCACGTAGAAATGGGCAAAGAATTATTTTTCGACTCATGGGATGAATTTGAAGAGTTTCCGGGCGGTGTAACGTTTGCTGGCACTTTTCCAGATATTGAAAGTGAGGAAGGTTTTGTCGGGTTCGATACAGAACCATTTACGCCGGGCGAATACACTCAAGAAGATTGCATCGATATTTTGAAGAAGACAGCTAATATTTTGGCAATTAGAACTAGAGCAGCCGAAGAAGCAATTGCTAGTAGAAAAAACTCAGAGCCGAAAAACAAATCTAATAAAAAATCAAAGAATGTGGGGTTACTACTAGAAGCAGTTAATGATCTAGCTAACGCTAGTGCATTTAATGAACGTGATAAGAAAGATAAGGTAAGTGAACGGCTAGATAGTGCAGGCAAGAATGTAACACTTTTTCTTGTAAATGAACTGCATGTTAAACCAAGTGATATCGCTATGTTCACAATTTTAAAAACTGTGTTAAGTGAGGACGATGAAGATGAATAACGAATTAATCAAAGTAACTGTACAGAACGACCAACAACTTGTTAGTGCTAGAGATTTATATAAAGGTTTAGAAATTAGAACTAGATTTAGCCTTTGGGTTAGTCAAAACTTTAAAGAATTTGAAGAGGGCGCTGATTTTACAAGTGTAGTTACAACTACGGTTGTTAATAATGGTGCAAGAAAAGAGATTCAAGACTATGCGCTTACGATTGATATGGCTAAGCAGTTATGTCTTTTGAGCCGTACTCAAAAGGGAAAGGAATATCGAGAATACCTAATCGAAGTTGAAAAGAAATGGAATAATCCAGATATGATTATGCAACGCGCCTTGACCATTGCTAGTAATCGTGTGAAGTTGCTGGAAACTGAGAATAAACGGCTTGAAGATACAAATGCAAAACAAGCAGCTAAGATTGCTAAAGATGCTGACGATGTGGTTTTTGCTAAGGCTATTAGATATAGCCATCATGCAATCCCTGTTGGCGAATTAGCTGAAATTCTAACTCAAAACGGTTTTGTAATTGGCAGAAATCAGCTATTCCAATTGCTTAGAGAAGAAAAATATCTTTCAAGTTTTAATCATAGCTGGAACGTACCTATGACACAGATGGTTAAAAGAGGTCTATTTAGAATTACGCATAATTTGACTAAAGACGGCAGAGGATATTCTCAAACGTGGGTAACACCTAAAGGTCAGAAACACATTATTAACAAAGCACTAAGAGGAAAATTTGATGATACTTATCAGAAAGTTATGGTATCAACGTTAAACGTTTAGAAAGGTCAACAAAATGAGTGAAATTGAAAATATTAAAGACGGACTAAATTATCTTTTAGAACTTAACAGTTTAGAAAATACTGTATCAGTAACTGAAAATGGAAAAGCACACCCTATGAGCGTAAAAGACTTAAAGGAAGCAAATATTGACGGTCTTTTTCAAATTGCTGAATTATTAGGTATCAATACTGATAATTAGGAGAACAGAATGCTTGAAGAAAATCACAATTAAAAAAAGATTATCGAAGATGCTAAGCACTACCGCTGGTACTCAGTTCCTGATATGTACATGGTTGAAATCTTAGATACGACAGGACGTTCAGCTGGATTTGTTCAGTCCATCTTCATAGACAAGAAAGAAGCCAGTGAGGTTGCTAAGGTGCTTCATGGCGTGGTTAGAGAAGTAGTTGGAGGTTAATCAATGAAGAGATTTAAAATGCCAAAACTTGGTAACAATATAGTTTTAAGAAATAAAAAGTCAGCTGATTTTAAAGAAGTAAAACTAGTTGAAGTCGAGGACAAATACTTCTATGCTATCGAACTTGCTACAGGTAAATCTTTAAAAGATAAATCAGACACTGTTGTTGGAGAATCAATTCCGGATTTGCTAGGTTGCTTGCAAGATACATATGAAATTTACTTAGAAGATGATTCTGTAGCAGAGGATAAATTAACAAATGACTAGAAAAAATCAAGTAGACGAGTTGCTTACTAGGTTTGAGAGAAAAGATGCAAAAAGAAAAAAATGTCTCTGTTGTGATTTTGATGCAGATGGTTTTGGTAAAAACATAATTGGCAAAGGTTACGGTAGTTGCGAAATTAGATTATATAGAGCAACTAAATATGACTTCTACATCTATTCATATTCCGTTGGAGCTGAAGCACTTTAATTATGAATTTGAATTTGATATAGAACGTTTTTCTAATCAATTAAATAGAAAAATTATAGATATTCAGTACTCATCAAATAATTCAAACTATGAAGCAATTATTACTTACGAAGTTTAATTGAGGATAAGTAGCATGTCAGATTGGATTTTTGCAGCAGCATTCTTAATTCTGCTAGCTGTAGTGATTATATATGTAGGGAGTTTATGAGTATGATTTTTGAAATATGGTCTGTAAATGACATATTTGAAGATGGTTCTATGTCTCAAAAATATTTAAATGCACTTGCTAAAGCCGGTTTTAGGTTGGTAAAGGCAAAGGACGAATTAGGTGGTCAGATATATAAGATTTATATTAAAGATCTTTCAAATTTACGTTTTCTGCACAAAATAGTAAATCATGATTTAATCATTTCATTTCCTGAATCTAAGCCAACGACCAAAGATACTATGAGCGTGATGTGTGATAGTGATGATGACCCAAAAATTGTAATTTATGACGATTGGTTTGAATAGCATATGAGAGTTAACTTTACGATTGAAGGACCGCCAGTAGGCAAGGCTAGACCGAGAGTTACTAGGACGGTAACTTACACACCTGCTAAGACTGCACAATATGAAGATTTAGTCAGGTATACAGCGATTAACAGTTTCAAGGGTATGTTTGATAAGAACGAACCTGTAGACGTTAAAATTATGGCATATTTTGAAGTTCCAAAAAGCTATAGCAAGAAGCGTAAGGCTTTGTGTTTAACCAATAAGGAATTGCCAATTAAAAAACCTGATATAGATAACGTTAGCAAAATTATCATGGACGGCATGAACCCAAAAATGAGACGAAATAAGCAACTTCACAAAATGGTTGAGGTTATGAGGGGCGTTTACCACGATGACAAGCAAGTAACAACCTTGTTAGTCAAAAAGAGGTATGCCGAGCGTGCAAGAGTTGACGTAAGAATTAAGAGAGATATGGGTGATTAGATGAATGATGAGCTTAAATTAGGCGGAAAGTTATGCTTTGTTAATTTGATATTTAAGAATGGCTGTACTGATTCCATAGCTGTAAAAGGTACAAAAGAACATATCTGGAATTTATTAAGCAAAGAATTCGATGAGTATGGGCAAGAAATGAAAAATAGAATCTTAATTATTGATGGGATTCATGAGCATGTATATCTGGATTTATCTACAGTAGCAACAATGGGTATTTCTGAAAATGATAAAAGTCCATATGATATTTAAATTCGAACTTTCGTGGTGATTATAGTGAATGGAATTGAGACAGTATGAAGCATAGTGCTGAGTTAATTACTATAGCAGGGATGCTAATCTGCTTAGGTGCTGTCGGTTTTGTGGTGTTTTGCCTATGAGTAGCAACTTAAAGTATCAAAAAGGCAAGTGGTATCACGTACAAGAAGACGGTTCACTTAAGCCAGTAGACTATGACAAAGAAGTTGAAGAGTATTACAAGAAATGGAGAGATAACTATGGCAATTGAGTTGAAGATTGGGACTAGAGGAACAAGAGAAGAGTTTGAGGACACGTACACTAGAAGTTTTTTAGAAGATAACGGTTTATTGAAGTTTGATCCAAGAAAGTTCGCAGTCAATTGCGTTTGGGGAGTTCATACTAAATACGGCTATATGTGTTCTTTCAGTTTCGATGACATTTTGACATACATGGGCGATGGCACTTGGGATCTAAGAGTAGCTAAAGAAACTGAATTAACTGATGAAGAGAAAAAAGTATTATCAGAGCCTGACAAGGAGTTCTAGCAATGCAACTATACGGGCATGAAGTAAATCCTTATACGTACAAGGATTTTAAGACAGAACAACTTAAGAATTTTAGATAAATGCTTAAATCAAATATCAAGAATTTTGAAAATGTGATAGAGCCAACAATCGAAGAAATGATTGACGAAGATAAAGCTGAGGAGCTGCTACCTTTGATTGAGCATGAAATCAAAGTGAGGTCGAATGATGGACGAAACTAGGAACGATTTAGAAGTAGGCAATGAAACAGCAGTCATGATGTACTTGAACATCTTAAAGTATGCTAAGCATCATTGTCCCGAAGATGAAGATCCTTATGAGATCACGGATCGAATATTTACTGATATGTTCGCAGCGAATAAAGCAAGTAATTAAACAACTAGAAGACGAGAGGGAGTGTAAGTGTGTATCAGATTGACTTAGGATTACAGCCAAATTTAAGAGCTACAGCTAAAAGGGTGGATAAGTTCCTGACTATTAATTTTCAGAGCTATCTTAATTTAGCTGGCTTACATCGTAATCAGCTTACAAGCCCTCAATTATCTTTTGCACCTGGATCGACAAACAAAAATGGCGTTGAAAAGAACTTTATTGACGAAGCACAAGACGATATTGATATTGCTGATCCTGCTAGGAAGGTCTGTGCAGCTATCTATAAGACAATGGATAATTGCACCGATACAGCATTAAAGCCTTACAGGCGTATCTTGATTGGAACGTACATTGACCAGTTACGCATTGTTGATGTAGCAGCTACAGTTAATCTGTCGACTAGGTCAATTGACACTAAGAAGATTAATGCTCAATGTGAGTTCGCCGACCGTTGGCTGTACTGGAAGAAGTATTTTGATATTGAGGACTTACCAGATTTAAGAGTTTTTACTGAAAGAATTAAGACTGTTTGGTAAGCTTCGGAAAAATTGGTCGTGCGTAAAGTATGCGTAAACCTTGCGTTCTGCTTGCGTGCATTCCATGATAAATTGTTATTGTCGAAAGATTAGACGTGGTGGTTACGATCTTTCGACTTAACCTTGACAGTACTACGTGCGGTACGTTTGAAAGAAAATCTCCCTTTCAAAATTAACACAGTTCTTAATTTGTTTCAGTAAGTAACAGATTAAAGTAACCGTTCTTGGTAGACGTTAGCAGTTGTTCGATCCGACTGGCGGTTATAGCCTGACTAATCTCAGGCTAAACAAATTCCTCTAAATGACTTTTATTTTTGGTTTTTGGCTTACAATTCTTTTATTTTTTACTTTTTCTTATTAATTTTTATTTGACTTAGGCACTCAGGTTCGAATCCCGATTGCTTGATAACCTAGGCGGTAGTTCATTGTTGGTTATTGTATATAATAGTTTGCCTAGGAGATCCTATGCCATGACCCTCAACGGTTTCGAGGAGAGCGTGGGAAGAGCTGGGTAGTTGTTGGCTGGACCGCAGCAGCAACTGCCGTGGGTAGAGTGGCACAATTTGGAATTTAGAAAGAAAAGAGGAATTTTCTTTCACTTTATGTAGCGGGGTTCAATTCCTCGCCTGCCCATTGCCTGTCGGAAAGCAGGCGTAAAAATAATATTATTCAGATCACGAATATATTTTGTTTGTCTGATTTTAATTTACAGAATTGCATCTGGTTTAGCTCTGTACCTAACAGAGCATTATAGGATATAGCCAGCCATTGGCGAGCTGGGGTAGTGGCAATTCTACCGAGATATAGCTAAGTATGCCAGCAACGATTATCTCTTATTGGTTCAATTCCGATGTATCCTCTAGATTGGCGTTTTGTTCTTACGGTTTTTCCCAGGTTTGTTCGTTTTGTGACAAAAGCTAATCTAAACATTTCTTTTCTATATAGGTTTGGTTAGCAGTAAGTCGGTCGATGATACGTAACTCTGCATTAAATCTAATACTGAGATGCCGTGGCAATCGTAAAAGCGAGGCTTAAGTATAGCAGCTTTCCTAGTTTGGGTAACTTAGCTCAGTTGGTAGAGCGTTGGTGTGAAGTACCAAGTTAGTGGTGGTTCGATTCCACCAGTTGCCATTGCTGGAACGTCCAGTTTAAGTTTATATTCATCTCACAAAATCAGCTTTATTTTCGTAAGAGCTGATTTTTTTATAATTGTTTCACAAATTTATTGAGAACTATTGATGGATTATGCACACATATGATTAAAAAAGTATAAAAAATGTATAATTATTTATACTTTTAGTGTAGAATAACTGTGAAACATTAAGGAGATACTTTTAACGGAGGAAGCATTATGTATGACGTTTTTAAAATAGTCAATTGGCTACGAGTTAGAAATAATGCAGATTTACGGACAGATTTAAACGCAGAAGAACTTACGCAAATGAAAGCAATGAAGTTACTGTATTATATTCAAGCAGCCAGTTTAGTTGTTACCAATAAGAGAATGTTTGATAATGATATTGTTGCCTGGAAATATGGTCCAGTAGTAGAAGAAGTTCATCATAAATATGCTGGTTGCAGAGGAATCGTCGGTCAAATTAGTAAGCAAGATGTTGAAGACTATAAAGAACTTGAAAATGATGATGAGGCTGCAGCGATTTTAAACAGTATTTACGATACTTACGGTCATAGTTCTGCATATGATTTAATGCGCCAAACTCATAGTGAGAGACCATGGCAGGAAACAACACGCAATCAGGTCATCAGTGACAAAAAGATAAAGGACTTCTATAAAAATGTCTTCCAAGTTGCAAATAACTAGTACATATGAAAGACGAAATATTGATAAGGCAATTATTAATAAACCCCCAGTTGAAAGATTTGCTTTCAACCTTTCTTTTTTAACACCAGATAAAAGATATAATCTTGAAGGAAAACAAGTTGAAAAGAAGCATAGGCTTAAATTGCTTAATAAAATTTATAGTTTGTCTCAAAGGGATATCGTTGAGTTAGTCAGCCATGATGATAAACGTAATGGCTTAGAACAGATTCCTGAATCAGAAATGAGAGATTTAAGAATAGATCCCGTATTTAAGCGAACTCGATATAACTCTTGTGAAGAAAATTATTGGGTCTTTAGACTTAGTAATCAAGGGAGAGTAATTGGTAAAAAATATAAAAATATATTTTATATTATGAGCATTGACACTAAGTTTAAGCAGTATAATCATGGATCATAATATTTAAGTCAGCATAAGCTGGCTTTTTATTTTTGCATAAAACTAAGGTGGTGGTGTTACTTGCAATGGCTAGAGCGATGTATAAAGAGTGGCTAGATAAAGACAAGCTTGTACTTCTTCAAGGTTGGAAGCGTGACGGTCTGACTGATGCTGAAATAGCTCATAACATAGGTATTAGTATTAATACCTTAAACAAGTGGAAACGTGAGCATGTACAGATTGGGCAGGCATTAAAAAGAGGACGAGATGAAATAAATATCATTGTTGAGAACGCATTGCTGAAAAAAGCCTTATCAGGTAACACTACAGCGATGATTTTCTTTCTGAAAAATAATTGGCGTGACAAGTACAATGACAGCCAGTTGTCTAAGGAAGAGCGTGAATTGGTTTTAGCTAACATTAGAAAAGCTAATGCTGATGCACGAATTAAAGAAGCTAAGGCAATTGTGGCTGAACGGCTTGGAACTGAGGACAACGAGCAATTAGATCAGGTATTAAACAAACTAATTGAGGAGGCAGGGAAAGTTGGCACTGATAAATCTATTAACGAAGAAACAGATTAAGGTGTTGCAGTCCTACCTTAACGATGATTGGAAGTACTTAATCTTAAATGGTGCTGTTCGTGCTGGTAAGACAGTGATAGATAACTATCTTTTCTTACTAGAGTTGAAACGAATTAAAAAGCTTGCTGAGATTGAGAAAGAGCCACACCCTCAATATATTCTTGCGGGGTATAGTTCAAATTCAATCTATACAAACGTTATCTCATCAATTGAAAATCAATTCGGAATAGTGATGAAGACCGATAGACATGGTCATTATCATCTTTTCGGTATTGATATAGTGCCAGCTTATACAGGGTCGGTTCGAGGAATTGGTGCTATTCGTGGTATGACTTCTTACGGAGCATATATCAACGAAGCATCATTAGCCACGCATGAAGTATTTCAGGAAATCGTACAGCGTTGTTCTGTTAGATCAGCAAGAATTATCTGTGACACAAACCCTGATATTCCCACGCATTGGCTTAAGACAGATTACATTGATAATCATGATCCAAAAGCACGTATAAAGTCATTTACGTTTACAATAGATGACAATACATTTCTTTCTAAAGATTATGTTGAGGCAATTAAGGCTGCTACTCCAAGAGGAATGTTTTATGACCGTGGTATTTTAGGTCAGTGGGTTACAGGTGACGGAATTGTTTACCAAGACTTTAATAAGGACACTATGGTGGTTGATGAAGTACCTGATGACTTAGAGTATTATTGCGGTGTTGACTGGGGCTTTGCTAAGGGACATGAGAATGTAATCACAGTCATGGGCGATGATCTCGACACTGATATCTCTTATCTAATCGGTGTTTATAAATCGACTGGCAAATATATTGATTACTGGGTAGATATAGCTCAACAAATACAGGACAAGCGTGGTTATGGGATTAATTTTTGGTGTGATTCAGCACGTCCGGAATATGTATCTTATTTCCAGCAACAAGATATTCAAGCTAGAAATGCTGATAAATCGGTTATGGATGGGATTGAATATTGCTCATCTCGAATTAAATTAGGCAAGTTTAAGGTTTTGCGCAGTTGTGCAGATCCTTTTTTAGACGACTTATATCAATATGTTTGGGATCCAGTTAAAGGTGTGCCTAAGAAAGAGCATGATAACGTAATGGATTCATTCAGATATGGTTTATATAACCAGCACAAACAACTTGACAATGAATTTATTCCAAATATTTATATTTAAAGGTGGTGATTAGTTGAAAAAAGTTAGAGGTAGAGGATTAGTTACAAGAAATGGTACTTTCTTATTTCCAAGGGATGCAGAGCTGACTAATGATGAGTTGAAAGGATTCATTAACTGGAATACAGATCATTTACAGCCTAAATATCGTGAGAATATGAGACTTTATTTGAGTAAACACGATATTTTAGACGATGATCCCAAAGAATTTGGACCTGATAACCGATTAGTGGCTAATTTAGCTAAGTATATTGTTGATACCTATAATGGATATTCATTAGGTGTAGCACCTAAGATCACACTAGAAAAAGGTAGTAACAATGATAGTTTGCAAGATTGGCTGAATCACGTTTCATTCTTTGATAAACTCAATGAGTTAGGGAAACAAACAAGCATTTATGGACGCTCAATTGGATATGTTTATCAGAATGAGAATGCTGAAACAGAGTTTAATTATGTTAGTCCGTCCAAAGCATTTATTATCTATGACAATACAGTTAACAGAGAACCATTAGCCTTTGTGATGTATGAGTATTACGACACTGAGAGCGATTGGCAAGCTAGAGGTAAAATTTACTATGCTAATAAGGTTTATGATTTTGATGATATGAAGATATCAGATGATGATACAGTTAATCCTTATAAGATGGTTCCAGCGATTGAGTTCTATGAAAATGAAGAACGTCAAGGTGTTCTTGATCCAGTTAAGACATTGTTAAATGCTTATGATAAGGTACTTAGCCAAAAGGCTAATCAGAATGAATATTTTGATAATGCATATTTAGCACTATTTAATGTTCATTTGAAGACTAATAAGAAGACAGGAAAGCCTATCCTTGATCTAGTAAATAATAGATTTTTGTATCTACCTAATACGACACCAGGAACGGAACCGAAACTTGAATTCGTTTCAAAGCCTGATAACGATGGTATGCAAGAAAATTATTTAAAACGATTGGAAGATTTGATTTATCAAGTGTCAATGGTTCCTAACCTTAACGATCAAGCATTTGCAGGTAATCAAAGTGGTGTAGCTCTTCAATACAAGCTACTATCTTTACAAAATAAAACAGCAAACCAAGTTAGAAAATTCAAAAAATCACTCAGACAATTGTTTCGGGTGATTTTTTCTGTTGGTCAAGTAGTCAATAAACCTGATTTATGGAATCAGTTGTCAATTGAGTTCTATCCAAACCTACCAACTGATGTGGCTGGTGCTATTTCAAAAGCTAAGAACGTTGAAGGATTAGTATCTCAACGCACAGCATTAAAATTGCTACCGTTCGTTAGTGATCCTGATGAAGAAATTAAGCAAATGAACCAGGAAAAACAAGATTCTATTAAGAATGCTCAACAAGCAGCTGGATCACTACCTGATTATTTGAATTCTGGTGACGATGATGACAAGTCTCAAGAAAAGTAAGGCTTACTGGGATGCAAGAGCCAAGGCTGAAAAGGTTTGGCAAGATTCAGCTAAAAAAGATATGGAAAAGTACAACCAACATATAGTTGAGATGTATAACCATGCTATTGTCGATCTTAACCAACAAATTAAAGCAGATTTAGCATTAGCAAATGGCAAGCTTGTTACTTCTGAGGGGATGAAAGAGTATGAAGCATTAGCAAAAAGGGCAGTTAATAAGGCTAAGGCAATCAGGGCTAGCGGTAAACACGTTACTCGTAAAGACTTCTCAAAGGATGTCAATGATCGTCTTAAGATATATAACGCAACTATGCGTATTAATCGTAATGAGATCATTAAATCAAAGATTGGAGCTAGACTTGTTGAACTTGGCGTTGATCAAGAAGAAAGTCTAACTAACAAACTTTGGAATGATTACATCAAAGAAAAAGAGCGACAAGCAGGTATTTTAGGAATTACTACTAAATCTAATTTGTGGACTTCAAAGGAAGTTCAAGAACAGATTGCTAAGCAAGTAGCAGGTGCAAGCTTTTCAAAACGTATATGGTCTGATATGGACGGATTAAAAGGACAATTAGATGGTTTAATATCTAGTGCAGTTATCCGTGGTGAATCACCACAACAGATGGCAAAATGGCTAACTGGAATGGTGTCTTCTACTGTAAGTAATCAAGAATATGCTGCTGAAAGATTGGCTAGAACTGAGATGGCAAGAGTGCAATTTGAAGCTCAAAAAAAGTCCATTATAGATACTGGATATAAGTATGTTAAATGGATTGCTGAGGGTTCAGCATGCAAAGTATGCCGTGAAATAGCTTATAAAGATAACGGCTATGACGAAGATGGAGTTTATAAAGCCAAAGATGTACCAGATATTCCAGTGCATCCTAATTGTATGTGTTCTATTTCTGCTCACTGGGTTGATGAAAGTATTACAAAGAGTGACACAAAGTCTTGATATGACTTAAAGTCAGTAGCTATCGCCATTAAAGGTTTAAGTGATTTGATTAATTCAAACAATGAAAAAGAAAAAATATAAGTTTGGAACACCATGGCCAGATTGGGCATGGAGATTAGTTTCAAAAAATAAGATTATACTAAGTAATGAAGAAAATGGGCAAAAAGTGTTTTTTATTTATGGAAAAAACAATATTGAAATTGCTCATTATGGAGATTATTTAATCCAAATTAATAATGAATTGAAAGTAAAGAACAGTTAAATTGACTGTTCTTTTTTGTTTGTCTCCCAAGACGTTAAATGCGAGGTTATAGGCTCCCAAGCCTTAAAATGCGAGGAGGTTAAACATGGAAGACGAAAGCAAGACTCAATCTGAAGAAGTAAAAGATGAAGTTCAACCCAAGGCTAAGGAAGAACCAACAGTTACTAAGCAGATTGAAAAAATGAGAAAGCGTATTGATCAAGAGGTTGGTCAACGAAAGGCTTCTGAAGATTTAAATGCTAAGTTACAAGATCAAGTGAAAACTTTGACAGAAAAGCTTAAATCACAAGATAAATCTAAGGAAGATAAAGTTGAGAATCCAGAATTAGATGAAACTAAGAAAGAAAATGAAAATCTTAAAGCTCAACTAACCCGTAGAGATCAAATGGATACAGTAGCACAGCAATTCAACAAGGCTGGTGTAATTGTGCCTAAGGAAGTGTTAAAGCTTGTCGTGCCCTCTGGAATTGATGAGAAACAAGTATCAGTTAACATGAAAGCTCTTAGTTCTTTTTATGATGATATCGTAAAGCAGACTAAGCAAGAATTTCTAAAAGGCGATACTCCTAAGATTACTGGAAGTGATACCAAGCCTTTTGATCGTGCGAAAGTAAGGAAAATCTCTGATCCGGTTAAACGAGTTCAGATGATTCAAGAGCATATTAAAGATTACAGATAGGAGAAATTAAATGACTGTAGATGAAAATGTAGTTACTAGTGATAAATTAGTAGCACACTCAATTGATTTTGTAGAACAATTTTCTGATAATGTAAAGACCTTACTTGGTGCGATGGGACATGTTCGAATGCATCCAATGGCATCAGGGACACAAATTCAAACTTATAAAAAGGAAATCAAAGAAGCTACTAGTCGAACGGTAGATGAAGGAGAAGTAATTCCGTTAACGCAAGTTAAACGAACAAAGGATAAAGTTTATACTTTAAGCCTTACTGACAAGTTACGAAAAGTAACTACTTTTGAAGCAATTCAACAAGATGGATTTGATCAAGCAGTAACATTTACTGACCAGCGTCTTTTATCCATTGCACAAAAGAATGCTAAAAAGGACTTCTTTTCAGCATTAACTAGCAAAGGAACTACAGCTACTTCTGGCAATGCTTTGCAAGGAGCAATTTCTAATGGCTTAGGCAAGTTAGCTGGTTTATTTGAAGACGTTGATAATGTTGGAACTACTATCGTTTATGCTAACCCAAGTGATGTATATGGCTACTTGGGTAAGGCACAAATTACTACTCAAACTGCCTTTGGTTTGAAATATCTACAAAACTTTTTAAATGCTGATGTAGTATTTTTAAGCACTTCCATTCCAGAAGGTAAAGTTGTGCTAACTGTAGATAACAACATCAATTTCTATTATGTAGATATGCACGGACAAGCAGGTAATGCTTTTAATATGACAGTAGATGAAACTGGCTTAATTGGTGTAACTCATAGTAGACTTGATGACTCATTAAGTTATCAAACCGTTGCAGCAGGAGGCTGGTTAATTTTGCCAGAAAGAACCGATGGTATTGTAACTTCATCTATTACAGTTCCTGGACCATCTCAAGCCGGTGGCGCTAGCGTAGGGCACTAAAGGAAGTGGTCTAGGTGTCTGATAAATTAGCTAAAGTCAAGATTGCACTTCAGCTTAAAACTGATGAGTATGATGATTTACTTGAAATTTATCTTGAAGATGCAACTGATGCTTTAAAGTTACTCTTATCAATTAATGAAGATCTTCCACAATCGTTAGAACATATTGTGCGTGCAGTTGCTGTAAAGAAGTTTAATCGGCTTAAAAACGAAGGTATGGCGTCTTATAGTCAAGACGGAGAAAGCATAACTTTCAATTCCAACGATTTTGACGACTTTAAAGATGAGATTGAGCATTATCGTCAAGATAATAATGTTCTTAATCAAGGGATGTGGGTGAATCCATATGAGGTATGACACGATTGTTAGCTTGTTTAAGAATTCTGATGGCAAATATAATCCACGTACTCATAAGCATAATGCTGAACCCATTCTTATTGATTCATTATTTGCTAACGTGACTGATTTGGGACTTAAGAACCAAGTTCAATTACTAGGTGGAATTAAGCAAGGATCTAAAACGATTAGATTCAAAGAAAAAGTAGCTAATGATTGGGATTACTTAACGATTGATGAAGATGATCGAAAGTATCGGTTCATTAGCTCATTGAATGTTCAAAAAGGTTATGCAGTGATTGTAGGTGAAGACGTTGGCTGAGATAAAAATTGAAGGATTAAGTGCGTTAGTTTCTGGTATTGATGCCAAAAAGTATTCTGGTAAGCAGATTCGTAATGTAGTCATGAAAAACGGGGCAGATCTTCAAGAAGACGCCCAAAAGCGTATGACTAAATCGGTTGCTTATGTAAAAGGTTACTCAAAAGGAACAACTAGACGTAGCACGACACTAACCATTAGTGATGATGGAATGAAAGCTACAGTTGCACCCGGAACGTCTTATTTTCCATATGTTGAATACGGAACTAGATACATGGAAGCAGAGCCTACGCTTAACCCTGCATTTCAGAAAATTAAGCAACAGTTTTATAAAGATGTAATGAATTTGGTTAGAAAATGATAGATGTACAAGAAGAGCTTTTTGATAGGCTTTATTTTTTTGCACAAAATGAGTTAGGTTTTGATACTTACGACTCATTGCCAAGAGACGGGACTAAGTACCCGTTTGTTGAGATAGCAGAAACGAATTTAGTTTCTGATGATTTGAAAAATGCATATTCTGGCACAATTACTCAAACAGTTAACGTTTGGGGCGACCAAGATATGCGCTTTCTAGTTACTCAGATGATGAACAAGTTGTGTGTGAATCGTGTTAGTAGCGAACATTACACGTTTAACTTGAAAAATATTCAAAAAAGAATATTACCCGATTCAAGCGTTCCAAATACTCGGTTATTTCACGGTGTTTTGACACTTGAATTTGTTTATACGAAAGGAAAAATTTAAATGGCAGAAGTTCAAGCATTAGCTGGTAAACGAATGGTGTCATATTTTCGCTTACTAAAGAATGCAACTAAAGAAAAAGCGGAAATTGTTCCACTTGAGGGAGATTCAAGTATTTCTTTCAAGCGTAATTCTAAATCAACAACTACTAAGTCTGGAAATATTTCAACTAGTGCAGGGTTAACAACTGAAATTGACCAAACATTCTATGAAGGTATCAACAAAGTTTCAGACGAATTCTATGATGCAGTACTTAATGATGAGGTTGTCGAGTATTGGCTAATTAATTTAGATAGAGTTAACAATAAAGGACAATTCTGGGCTATTTATGCAAGAGCTAAGGTTACCGAAGATAAGCCTAGCTTTAAAGCTGACTCAGCAGCTGAACGTTCCCCAAAGATGGAAGTTATTGGTACTCCACGAAGAGGATACTTAACTCTTAGTGATTACGATCAAGACATGCTTGCTTATGCATTCCGTGGTATTGGTCAAATTACTGGTACAGCTAAGGAAGATGGTACTGATGGCGGTGGTTTAGCTTATGAGAATAATGCTGATCCAAGTAATGACACTGTACCGACTGAAAAAAATAGCTCTAGTGAATCACATACTACTCAAGGAGGTCACGATTAATGCAAATTAAAATTAATGGTAAAACCTATGACTTAAACTTTGGCATTCGTTGGGTTCTTTTAATGAACCAAAATCACAATATCAGCGGAAATGGTTTATCCCAAGGAATGGGCATTAATCAAGCTGTAGCATCACTATCTCAATATGATCCAATTGGTTTATCTGAAATTCTTTTAAACGCTACATGGATCAACAAGGAGCGCCCAACGTCTACTGATATTGACCATTATTTAGAAACTGACGCAGATATTAAAAAACTCTGTGACAGTATCTTGAAAGAAATCGAAACTGCTAATGCTACTAAGGCACAGGTAAAAAACGTTCTAAAGACTATGAAAAAGGCACAAGAACAAGCTATGAACAAGAATTTAGAGAAATTAGGTTAAATTCTCTAGCTTACTTAGGTTTTCATAGTCTAAAGGACATAGATGCAATGACCATTGCTGAATATGAACTTCGAATGGAGGCATATAACCTAAAACAAGTTGAAAAGCAGTATGATACAGCTACTTCTGCATGGATGAATCGGAATGCGCAGGCATTCGATAAAGATGGTAATGCCGTTTTTACAGATTTTAATGATTTCTTTGATAAACAAGAAGCAATTGATCAAGTAAGGAGTACGTTTGAGCCTGATTATAAGCCATTAAATAGTAAATCTAAGCAAGATCATATGAGCAAGCAAGACATTATGATTAAGCGGATTAAAGAGTACCAAAAATTGCACCCAAGGAAGGAGACAACTAATGAATAATGAATCATTTAGCATAGTTGCCGTTCTTTCAGCAATTGACCAAGGATTTACTTCTGGTTTAGATGCAGCAGCAGCTAAAGCAAAATCTTTCAGTGAAGGTTCAAAAATCTCAATGGAAGATATTGGTACTGGTATGACTGTAGCAGGTGCAGCAGTTGCTGCAATGGGTGTCAAGTCACTTGATTCTTTTGGTAAATTTGAAGCCAGTTTGAATCAAGCAGCAGTTGTTGCAGGTGGTACAGCTAAAGATATTGGTCAACTTGATGATTTAGCCAATAAAATGGGTGCTGACTTACCATTATCTGCACAAGATTGTGCTGATGCCATGATTGAGATGGCTCGTAATGGTGCATCTATTGGAGACATTAAGAAACAATTCCCGGCGATTGCTCAAGCTGCTACTGCTGCCGGTGCTGATATCAAAGCTACTGCAGGGGTTGTTCAAGAAGCAATGAACATTTGGGGTAAATCTTTGGATTCCCCTCAACAAGCAGCAGCTATATTAGTTCAAACTGCTAATGCGTCAAACGCTAGCGTTGAAGACATGCAACAGGCGCTTGCTACTATTGGTGGTTCAGCTGGTCAAGCTGGCATGAGTTTGCAAGTAACATCAGAAGCAATTGGTCTGTTAACTAATAAAGGATTTAGTGCAGCACAAGCTTCTATGGATTTGAACCATGCTATTTTGCAAATGATGGCTCCTTCTAAAGTTGCAAAAGATGCGATGACTAGTTTGGGTATCAGCTTTACTGATGCGCAAGGAAATATGAAGAAATTCCCTACAATTTTGCGTGAGTTAAATTAGGCTTTAAACGGCTTAAATCCTGATGAAAAAGCTCAAAAATTAAAGGCGATGTTTGGTACTGCTGGTATGCAAGCTATTGTTCCATTACTTGACACAGTGAAGAATAAAACAAATGACGCTAAAGTATCTTGGGACGCTTACGCAAGAGAACAAGAAAAGGCAGCTGGTTCTACTAAAAAGGCTAATGCTTCTTTGAAAGAGCAAGCTAATGAAATGCAGAAAAACATTGGTTCAAGTATTGAACAATTAGGTGGTAACTGGGAATCGCTTCGTAATAAATCTATGAAGTCTGCTCAAGATATTAATGGTGCGTCAATTAGAAATGCTAATGCTATGCTTCAATGGGCTACTGACTCGAATTCAGCAACTGCTCAATTTATTCGTGGGTTTATTGGTTTAAGTCCAGCTATTGGTACTGCAACAACTTCTGTAGGTCTATTTTTAAGAAATGCTAAAACTATTGCAGGAACTATCTCTGGTGGAGTTACTGGAATTAGTAATTTCATAAAAGTAGGTACTGGTATTGTTCAAGTGGCGTCAGGAGCTAAAACTGCTGAGGCAGCGTTTGGTACTCTAGCACAGAGTTCTCATTTAGCGGCAATTGCGCAATGGGCTTTCAACTCAGCAATTTTAGCTAATCCAATAACATGGATAGTAGTGGGAATAGTTGCTGTTGTTGCAGCGTTAGCTATATTTTTCACTAAAACAAAAACTGGGCAACAAATGTGGTCTAATTTTGTCAGTTGGTTAAAACAAGCGTGGCAATCACTAGTTCAGGTAGCGCAAACAGTGTGGAATGCTATAGTTCAAGCGTTTAATACTGCTGTGAATGCAGTAAGAGGTGCTTGGAATGGAATTGCAGGTTTCTTTAGTAATTTATGGCAAGGAATTGTACAAGTTACTAAATCCATTTGGTCAGGTTTAACTCAGTTCTTTTCTGAAATTGCAACTACAGTCCAAAATGTTTGGAATGGGATAGTTTCAGTTGCTAAGAGTATTTGGCAAGGACTAGTTTCTTTCTTTAGTCCATTAATTAATGCTATAGCTTCAATATGGCGAAGCTTAGTTACAGTAGTCAAGAATGTTTGGCAGAGTATAGTAGACGGCGTTAAACCAATTATCTCTGCGCTTGAAAATTATTTTAGTGCATTAGCTGATTTCTATAGAACTTTGTGGACTGGAATTGTTACCGTTGCTAAGGCAATATGGCAAGGTCTTGTTGTGGCATTTAATTCAATTGTTTCAACAATCAAAGCAATTTGGAATCCAATAAAGACGTTCTTTAGTGGATTGTGGGCTGGAATTATTACTGTAGCAAGGATAACTTGGCAAGGATTAACTGTACTTTTCACAGCGATGGTTACTGTGATAAAGGCGATTTGGAATCCGATTAAGATATTTTTCAATCTTTTGTGGCAAGGAATTGTGCTAGTTGCAAAAGTAACTTGGCAAGGTTTAGTTGTCATCTTTAAGACGATAGTTGCAGTTATCAAAGCTATCTGGACCCCAATCAAAGCTTTCTTTAACTTATTATGGCAAGGAATTTTGCTTGTAACTAGAACCGTCTGGAATGTAATTAGAAACTACATTTCAGCTGTGTTTAAGAATATTCAAACTGTAATCAGAGCTGGAATGAATATCATCAAGACCATATTCACAGCTGGTTGGAATATTCTTACTACAATTGTAAGTACGGTTTGGAAAATTATTACTACAGTAATTTCAACCGCTATTAATGCGGTGGCTGGTATTATTAGAGCGATTACTGCTGTAATTCGTGGTGACTGGTCTGGTGCATGGAATGCGATTAAAGGAGTTGCTCAGACTGTATGGAATGGTATTAAGTCAGTTGTTCAAATTGGGATTAATGCTGTTCAATCTATTGTTAGAACAGTAATGAACGCCGTTAAGGGAGTATTCAGTTCAATTTGGAACGCAATTAAAGGAATTTTTAATAATAATGTTCAGTTCATTAAATCGGTAATGCACATTGATTTAGGCGCTCAAGGTCGGGCAATCATGAACTCACTTCTCAAAGGTCTAAAAGATGTTTGGGAGAATGTTAAGAGCTTTGTAAGTGGTATTGGTAACTGGATTAAGGAACACAAGGGTCCATTATCTTACGATGAACAGTTATTGATTCCAGCTGGTTTAGCTATCATGTCTGGATTGAATGGCGGTTTAACTAATGGATTTAGCGATGTTCAAGATAATGTTTCTGGAATGGCGGGAGTGATTTCAAGTCAAGTTACTGGAATCATGGATAAAGCACAGAATGCTTTAAATGATAATCAGTTAACTATTCCTGCAATTAATTCTCAACAGTATTCTGAATCAATCGATCGACTTAATGGTATGGTTCAAGGCGGTAACTACAACCAAAACGTAACCATGCAAGAAAGCGGATTGCAGAAGACTAACACTGAATTACTTCGTAAAATTGCTAATAAGGACAATACGATGATCCTTGATGATGGTACATTAGTAGCTAAAACAGCCCCTCAATATGATGAAACTATCGGAGGTAAAATTAACTTGAAAGACAGGTGGTCCAAATAGAAGATTTATTTTCTCAATTTAATCGTCAATATCAAGAAAGATACGATTTTCATGATCTAGATAAGAATTCAGATGTCGATCTGTATATGTCACCTGATGAAGGTTTTACCTTTGCTAACTTCAACTCTGCTGACAAAGGCTGGTGGCTCACTAAAAGGGATGCACCAACGCCAACAGAGAAAGAGATAACCTATTCTGTTCCTTACTCACAAGGGGAGGAAGACTTTTCTAACTTAGATAATCAGAGATTTTTTGAAGCCCGTGAGATCACTTACGAGCTTCTTTTAGTTGATGAAGATTATTCATATAGGAAAGCCAAAGAAAAGGAAATCAAGCGTCTAATCATGCAAGCAGCAGGATATAGAGAGCTTGATGATACTTTTAATTCTGGGTTCTGTTTTTCTGCTAAATCTGAAAGCGTTGAGTGTTCTGATGATGAGAGTAACGGTACTTTGACAGCAACAGTGAAATTTAAGGCATATCCTTATGCAATTGCTAGAAGTTATGAAGGTAGTGATATCTGGGACGAGATCAATTTTGATAATTGGGAATGCCAGCAAACCACCTTTGAAGTGAATACCAGTTCAGTTAAGGCTGACCTTGATAATTACGGCTCTAAGCCGGTCGAGTTGGGTTTTGCAGTTACTGGCAAAGTTAAAGTAACAGGTTCTAATATCAATCTTGATTTAGATCAAGCTGGCGCAACTAAGGTAACTGTAATGCTACCAGTTGGAGTAACTAGCCTGACCGTTTCAGGTAATGGCACAGTTCACTTTCAGTTTAAGCGAGAGGAGATGATTTAGTGGGCTATAGGATTGTGGCATACGATAAGCCAACTGATAAGAACGGCTTTATCGTATACGACCAAAATCTAGCAACAAGGAATTTAGTATCTGGTAGCTTAAATTTAAAGCTGACAGATATTGATGACCTTGATCTTACTGTTAATCAGCTAAATCCTCTCTATGATCGAGTTGAACCACTTATTACTCACATTGACGTTTATGAAGATAATGAACTTATCTTTCGTGGTCGAGCGATTAAGCCGACTAAAGAAATGGCTTCTAATGGTGGTTTCACTCGTGAGTATATTTTTGAAGCAATTGACGCTTACTTATTAGACAGCATACAGCGCTTTGATAATGATTCTGGATCAAGTGCTAAACAATACTTGCAAAAGTTAATTAAGGTGCATAATGACCAATTAAATGATAAGTATAAGCATTTTCAATTAGGTAAGTGCGATTATTCTGATAAAGATGGTATTGTTCAACGTCAGATTGATTATCCAACTACTAAAGAAGCAATCACAGCCCAACTGATTAACAAGAGTGGCGGTTATATCAGAGTTCGATATGACCACGATAAACAGATTAATTACATTGATTACACCAAAACAATAGGAGTATCCCACAAGGCGGACACTCCTATTTCTGTTGGTAAAAATATGTTATCGGTTAAACAGACTATTGATCCTACTGGGATAATCACTAGATTAATTCCACTAGGTAAGGTTCAGCCAGCACCTAAGACTACATTAGGTAATGACGACACTGTCAACGAAGATGGAGTTGCTACTGGTGTAACTCACGCAGTTAATGGCGACTGGACGCAGGCAATTAAGAATGCTGCTAAAGTTATGGGCGTCAATATTACCGATGAATATGTTCAGAAAATTAAGAACATGATTCGTGGAGAAAGTAATGGTTCTGAAACAGTAGTAAACGGCTGGGATGCTAATGCACAAGCAGGACACCCAAGCGCTGGCTTACTTCAATTTGTAGAGAGTACTTTTCAAAATTATATGGTAAAGCCATTTACTACATGGAAATCTGGGTTCGATCAACTCTGCGCATTATTCAATATGAATGATTGGAAAGCAGAAGTTGATAAATGGCAGATTTATCATTCTTGGTCGCCTAATGGTAAGCGCCGATTAACAGAAGTAAGCAGTACAACTACTCATAAGGGTTCACTTAACTCTTGGGGGTGGCCTTTTCCATCAGTTGGAGAAGGTCATTTTATGTCTGCTCAATTGTTTGGCGTTCACCCTGGCAATGGTCGAACTAATAACTTTCATGACGGGCTAGATTTTGGCTCAATTGATCACCCTGGTAGCGAAGTTCATGCAATCCATGGTGGAACAGTAACCAGAATTAGCAATGACGGCTACATTGGCTGGTATGTTGTGACTCATTCAAGAGATGGATACGACATTGTTTATCAAGAAGCTTTTTCCAGTCGTGGGAATATCAGGGTTACTCAAGGACAAACGATTAAGACTGGCGATGTAATTGGTATTCGTGATACTAGTCACGTTCATATTGGGGTTACTAAGAAATCTTGGTATGAAGGCTATACCAAAGGTCATTCATTCGATCCTAACTGGGCTTGGTTAGATCCTTTAAAGTTGATCAAAGAGGGTGGTCAAAAAGGTGACAGTGATAGCCATTCAACAACGTACGAAGATGAAAGCCCACAGCCTAGATTTAATATTTCTAGCGTGAATGGCGGTAAGGATTATATTCAAGATGCCGACTTAATACGACAGTTTGGAGTAATTGAAGGAACGCAAATTTTTGATGACCTGCAAGATCCAGCTCAAATTAAACAAATGGGTGAAAAATGGCTTGCTAATGAAAAGCAGCATGTCACTAAGAACTCGTTTGAGGTTTCAGCGCTTGAATTGCCTGAATTTGATCGTTTTAATGTTGGAGATTCGTATCAGTTCATTAATCCGCAAGTATCTAAGACAGCTCAATTACTTCAAGTTGTCGAGAAAGATATTAATTTTGCACACGAAAGAAACAGCAGCTTAAAGATTGCTGATGTTGCTAAGAGTTTGACAGATTACCAGATTGAAGATGGTAAAAAGATTAACGCTCGTTTTCAATCAATTCAAAAAACTCTAGCCCAACAATCTTTGACCATTGCTAATCTTTCATCTGGTGCTATGAGTGCTGAAAGTAGCAATAATCAGACTAATCAAAAGGTTCAACATGTTTCAGAACAGAGTGATTTTAATGTTCAAAAAATTAAAGATGAGTTAGATAAACACTTAACAGATTATGCCAAAATCAAGAAGTTTTTAGATGATGAACTGCCAGTTAAGTATGCGACAGCCGAACAGTTGAAAGCCTTAGGAGAAAGGCTAGATAAATTAGAAAAGAAAGGAGAGAGTAATGGCAACTAATTATTTTGATGCCAATCATATAAATGGTAAGAAACTAACGCCAGAAGAGATCGGAGACGCCATACGTCATAAGAAGTTTGGCGTTGATGTCCGTGAAGCTATGGCGCAAGGGCTAGAGTACTGTATGCGACAGGCTCAGAAGTTGGATACATTAGAAACACAGGTTAAAAACCTAGATGAGCGTGTCACTAAGTTAGAAGTTCTACCTGATAAAGTGGCTGATATGAAGCAAGATATCGTTGATATCAATAGAGAGATTACTAAGCTAAAGACTGCCGTCTTTGGCGATGGAGCTACAGCAGTTCATACAATTAGTTCTAGTGAAGACAATCATAGTCAAATGGCTGAGGAGGTGAAACTTGACTAATGAATAATATTCCAACAATTAACAATAACGGGCAACCATATTACTTTCCTGCTGACATTGCTAAAGAAGGCGAAGGCTATGTAAGACTTAGCAACTTTTTTAAAGTTCGAGTAAACGATAACGGCAAGGCTCTTCCTTTCAAGTGGTATGACCAAGGACGTGTAATGAATGTTCACGGGTTCATTCCATTTATTCAAGGTGCAGTAGGTAAGCATTACGAAGATCCAAACACTCAAGAGATTATCATGGCTCCAGATGCCCTTTACCGTGAGTGGCAAGGCTCAATGGAAAATGCACACGATGGCGGTGTAATGGACTACATCTTAGAAGATCAAATGTTTCCTCAAGAGGGTATCTTTAAGGGACATTTTGGCTTAAAAGATGGTAATGGCAACGTCTTAACCAGTGTAAATATCGTGTTCGAAGTGCTAGGTAACGATCTTAGAATTGGTAATACATATAAGTATTACAGTTCACGACTTGATAGCTTAGAACGTGAATATCAAGTCAAAACCGATAAAATGGTTGCTGACGGTAATCAAAAGATTGCTCAACTAATAGTTGAAACCAAGAACAACATTGATACATCTCTTAAAACATCAAGAGAAAATCTTGATGCACTTAATGGAGAGATTAGAGCTAACCGCGCAGAACAAGAGAATATCAGTCAACATTTAGCTGGCACGCAACAACAGATTGCTAATTATGACATTGTAACTAGACCTGAATTCAAAACTGGAATGGATACGATGAACAGTGCAATTAATGAACGTTTGTCTCAGATGAAGACCAACCCGATTGCAGTTGCTAACGCTGGAGAGCTGACTACCAAATATCCTACTGGTGCAGATGGTATCTTCATTACGGTTGATACAGGTCACAAGTGGGTATACTTGTACGGAGCTTGGAAGGACTGCGGTAATTATCAAGCTATTGGCATTGAGAACTCTGAACTAGCACCTCTCAAGGAAGACTTGATAAAACAAGCGGGTCAAATTAACCAAAACATCACTGATATTGGACTTAATTCTCTGGGAATCAAGAAAAACAGCGTTGATATCCAGAACCTAGAAGGCGCTGGTCAGCTAACAGATATTCTTATTACTGACCAATTGGGTAACCATATCACAGATGACTATGGTAATCGCATCGGCGGTTATAAGTGGTTGCCACTAACTGATGTAACCCTTACGCAAGCTGGATTACCAGCCGATGGTCAAGCAGTTGGAGAAGCAATCAAAAACGCAACAACCTTTAAGCCTAAAAAGTATGGCATGCCAGTTCTTTACCTGTGGGGAGATAATATCTTATCTCTAAAGGATAAATCTAAAACCTTGAAGAACGAAGTTACTTATAGTTTTCCAGCATATGGAGTTTCTGGGACTGTAGAAAAGTTTAAAGTACAAGGTTCTTCTAGCGTTGGCAATCCTAAGAAGAATTACACTTTGAACTTAGACAATAATTTTGAAGCGTTTAGAGGATATGGCAAAAATCATAAGTATGTCATTAAAGCAAACTATGGGGATCCATCACAAGCACTTAACGTCGTTGGTGCTAGACTTTGGGGAAGTATCAGAGATACGCACAAGCATGCTGACACGGGAATTCTCAACATAAATGGTGATCAATTAGTAGACAGCAAAGGTAACCGTATAGTTGCTGAAACCGATCCACAACTCTCGATTGGTGGAACTTATGGTGCAGTAGATGGTTTTCCAATTGCTGTTTATATCAACGATCAATATTGGGGACTATATACCTTCAACATTCCTAAAGATGATTGGATGGCTAAAATGCCTAAGAAGTCTGAGAATAAATACGCAATTATTGATACTATTTGGACGCCACAAGGTGCTTTTTTGAAAGAAACTAACTTGGAAGACGACCAGATGGAATTGCAGTTCTGTAGCACTAAAGATACTACATGGGCTAAGGATTCAGTTAATGAGTTAATCAGGGCTGTTATTGCAAGTTATAATTCGGTAGATGACTTCAATAAGGCAGTTAGTCCATTACTAGATATTGACAGTGCAATTGACTACTACATTTTTTCCGTTTTAGTCGATAACGATGATGGTATTTTCAGAAACTACCTACTTCAAACATTCGATGGCAAAAAATGGTACTTTGCAGCATATGACCTAGATTCAATCTTCGGACGTACGCCAGACTTCTTAGAACATATGCCTGCTAAGTCTGATACAGACGACTGGCGAGATCATGGTGTGACTTTTGAGAATATAACCAATGCTAACAGATTAATGTATCAATTGTGGAAATTCTACAAAGATGAGATTTTAAATCGGACAAAGGCTTTAGTTGATGGAGTTATGTCTGATTCAGCAGTAGATACAGCTTTTGTTGATTTTGTTAGACATATTCCACTCAAAGCATTTGATGCAGAACTTGATGTGTGGCCTTACACGCCTAACACGTCAGTTGATAATGTCAATCGTATTGGTAGATGGTATATGCAAAGAGTGGATTGGTTTAAAAAGCGGTATCTAGATAACACAGAAAATACAATTCAACAGCTTCAAGCAAAGGTACAAAACTTAGAACACAAATAAAATTACTTTAAAGGAGAAAAATTATTATGGCAGATATTAAATTTATGAACTTAAGTGAAAACGGTAACCCAGCTACTACAGATAGCGTTTTAATTGGTAATTCGCAAGATGGACTAAAGCGTACAACCTTAGGGACTATCGGAAACATGTTTGCGGTTCATGGTTTGCTACATTTTGAAAATGTAAAAGTCCCCACATCTACAGCATCAGGTCAAATTACAAATCCCGCTGCACAATACTGGGACGCTTCTTTTCAAGTCGCAGCCCCAAATATCACAGGTTATACTTTTAAATGCTGGATTGGATCACAAACTAATGGATTTGTATGCGGAAATTATGTGGCAGATCCGCTGAACCCTACTGCTTTAGTATGGGTAAATCAATTCCCTACATCACAAGTACAAGATGCTAATAGTGTGCAAGCAACGGCTTTATATGTAAAGAATGAATTAGCTTAAAGGAAAAGAGTGAAGAATTATGAATGAAGAAACACACGTAGAGAACAAGACAGCCGAACAAAAGAATACTACTGAAAACACAACTACATCTGCAGTTAATACTTCAAAAGCTGCAGATGAAAAAACTACTAATACTCCAGTCACTGAATCAAAACCAGAGCCTACAGATCATACGTTAAGTGACCCAGCAAACAAAGCAACTGATGTAAAACCAGCAGATCCTCAACCTGCTGAGCCAGAAACGCCAGTCTCAACGGATCAACCTAAGAAACTTGCTGATGTAACTGAAACTTCATTAGTTTGGATTAGTGGCATGGTGGGAGATCGCCAAATTGATTGTGCTGGTCCAATTGAACTTCCTTTTAAGATTACTAAACCAACTTGGCCATATACACCAGTAGAGCCTAACGTTGCATACACTAATCAAGTTTTTGATTATGATAGTGGTGCTTGGGTAGCAACTGATGCTAAAAGTCAAGGGCAACAATTAACCGATTTAGCTCAAAGAGTTCAAGATCTTCAAAAAGATAGTGAAGGCCATGATAAATCAGCTGATAGAGTTGAAAAGATGAGTGTTCAAACCACTAGAATGTTAACTAGCCTTACTCAACAAATGGCTACATTAAGTTCAAAATTAGATACTGTTTTAAATACTAAGGAAGGTGACAAATAATGCCTGATTTATTACTAGAAATATATAAAGAACAGCTTGACTGGGGTTGGATTACTTTAGATGACCTTAAAGCAAATGTAAATAGTGGATTACTTGCCCCAGATGATTTTGAAAAGATCGCTGGTCAAACATATGTAGCCTAGCAAGTTGAAAGTCGCCTAAGAAATAAACAGTACGCAAGGGCGGCTGATAGGAGAATAGTATATGAAACAAAAACTAAAGCATCTCCTCTATACTGAACACCTACAACATGAAATTTTAGCTTTAGGAATGGTTTTAATAGGACTAATTCTTATTTTTAACGATGACTACTTCTTTTGGCCACCTTTCATGATTAGCGTTTTGAATGATGATTTAGTAGGTGGCGTATTTGTAGTAGATGGCATTTTGCTTTTAAAGTGGGCATTAAGTGCTTCAGGTAAAATATATGCTAATCGTAACTTGCTTATCATGACAGCAGGGCTATTAGCTTTTGAAGCTACAGCAGAGTTTAGTCATGGTTTTATAGCCCATAAACCGCATATGTTAATAGCTGGAGTTGCTGAAACAGTTATTCTGATTTTCGTTTTTTCAATCATCGGAAAAAGTAAAAAACATAATTACTAGAGGAGGTGGTGCTGTGGAATTTATTAAGGCACTACCTTATATAGTGGGTATTTTGGCAACTGTAGGAGCTGGCATTAAGTGGCTGTATGGGGAACTAAAAGAAGAAAAGAAACATTATGAAGAGCTTTATCAACAAAAAGAAATAGAAGTTGAAAAGCTAAAAGACAAAATCAACCAGTTAAAAATTTTAATAATCAAACTTGAAGCATCTCAACGAGGTGCTTCTTTTGATAGGGAGGAAAAGAAATGAATTTCAATCATCTATTAGATTTAACAATTGTAGTTACATCAGTTGCAGCAGTCATTGTTGCTTCTATATACGCTAAACACAAGATTGCAATTGACAAGAAAGCAGCACAAGGCGACCTTTTGGCAAAGTCTGAAAAGATAATTGCTCAATCTGTAAGTCCCCTTGTCTACCAAGCAGAAAAGAGGGGAGGGGACGGCGAAGATAAGTTAACTTCCGTCGTTCAAGGCTTGTTCTTACTCTTAGATATGGCACACTTACCACACCCAACAATGAGTTTTGTAAAAGGTATGGTTGAAAAGGCTGTGACTGCGATGAAGCAAGCACAGTCAATCGCTGACACCGTTGATAAGCCTAAGACGGCCATTGTTGGCGAGTTAAAGGAAGTTAAGAAGTAGGAGGTAACATATATGGAAGTAGCAAAAAGAAATTACGGTGTAGACGTATCTAGCTATCAAGATAGTAATGTAGCTAATTATTCTGGCGCTAAGTTTGCAATTGTCAAAGTATCGGAAGGTTTAGATTATCGTAATCCTAAGGCTGGCAGTCAAGTATCTACCGCAAAGGATAGTGGTATGTTGCCAATGGCTTATCACTATGGAAGATTTAGTAGCAATAGTAACGTAGCCGTTCAAGAGGCTAACTATGCAGTTAACTCAGCTAAAGCAGTTGGACTTAATGCAGGTTCCTACTTAGCATTAGACTATGAACAAGGTAGTGGTAATGAAACTGGCGGAAATGCTGGTGATAATACTACTGCAATCCTAGCTTTCTTAGACACGATCGTAAATGCTGGCTATCAACCATTGTTATACTCAGGTGCTGCGTTGTTTAAGTCCAAGATTGATACTGGTAAAGTATTAGCAAAATATCCCAACTGCTTATGGGTAGCGTCTTATCCTGTATCTGGTGCAGTAAGTAAACCAGACTTTGGTTACTTTCCATCAATGGACGGAGTAGCAATCTGGCAATTTACCGATAATTGGCGTGGTTTAAACGTTGACGGAAACATCTCTCTAATTGACCTTAAGACTGACGGTAAGCCAGTAGCCCAACCATCTAAACCAACTATTAAGCAATCAACACCACAATCTTGGGTTGATGATATTGGCGATACTTGGTACAAGGAAGAAGGCAAGTTCTATCCAAACGGAACCATTAACATTCGCTATGGTGCTAGAACCACTAGTGATATCATTGGTACAGTAACCAAGGGTGATTGTGTTAAATACGATGCTTACAGTCGCCATGGTGGTTATGTCTGGATTAGACAACCAAGAGCTGACGGAGAACCAGGTTTCTTAGTTTGTCGTCAAGGTAACGATCCATGGGGTACGTTTAAATAGTATGGTATAATTTTTATATCAGCCGAGTGAGGCTTGATAAGTTCCTTTGAAGTTTCTGAACTTATCAGTATTAAGGAAACGAATTAAAACATGTTTTAAAAGCCACTCTGGATAATTAATTTTCTCTGGAGTGGCTTTTTTTGTGTCAAAAATAATGTAAAAAGTATAAAAATACTTTACAGAGTATATAGGTGCGGTATTATATAAGTGTAAGGTAATTAAGCAAAAGAAAAAAGAGGTATTTAAAATGAAGATTATTGAAAAAGCTAAAAATGGTCAACCAGTTTATTTACTTAAAAAATATGATGAGTTAACTAACACTGAACTTGATGAATTAAGATTCCCTTACCCTGATAGCAAGGAAGATTATAAGGATTATGCAGTGTACTATAACAAGAAGGGAGAACTTATAAGAGTTCAACCGCATGATTTTAGCGATAAAATGAAAAAAGAAATTGAAAAAAATAGTAATCAACCAAATATCTTAGATAGTATGCAAGTATTGTTTGGCAAAAAGTATAGTAAAGCTTATCAAGTAAGCAAGAAACGCCTTAACGTTTCTGATAACGAAATTAACAATGCTAGAAGAATTGTAAGAGTTAAGTAGTATGGCTATATATCACTTGAAAAATTGGCGAGATAAAGGTGGAAGTGAGCTAGATAAGGCTAAGACAATAATTGCTGACAAAAATACAAGCTTGAAAAATCTCAGTCTTTTAACAAAAATACCCTATCAATCCTTGGTTAACTATAGAGCAGAACTGTCTAAGCTAGATAGAGCAAGTTGGAAGCGGATCAACCTATTAGCCCAATCATTTGATATTGCTGAAATACAAGATAATATGACGCAAAATGATGTTAAGGAGTTACAAAGTAAGCTGCATAGCATGTTTAATGATTGGCGACAGCTGTATAGAAATGATAATTCTAGTCTTAGAATAATCAATAGCATTGAAACGATTATAACTAGTGATCCTGTTGCTTGCTTTGAAATTTTTAGGAATATAGATTAATACAGTTGATTTTTGTTTCTAAAAAATATATTATAATAGTAAATCAAGTGGTTTAATTCTTTTGAGTTTAGTTAGTAGTTTTAGACCGCGTTGTTTAAGATTGATAAAGTTTGAAGATCACTGTAGAGATAATCTATAGTGATCTTTTTTGATAACCATGATATAATATGAATGTGTTATCGCAAGGTAACACATTGATCTAACAACCATGTATAAAACTACTAATTGACGATATATAATTATTTTTGTCATTTTTCCGTTTTATGCATTGAAAAGCCACTTCGGTGGCTTTTTTTGATATAATTGTATTGCATACCTCGGTATGTTCAATTACTTTACGAGAGCTGCCTTTTGGTAGCTCTATTTTTCTATAAAAATAAGTTACTTTTCGGAAAAATCATCAAATTAATCAGTTGCTTAAAAGAAAGTATCTATGTGACTTGGACAAAAATTGCAAAAAAAAGCCTTTGACCGCTAAAATGACCGCCAAAAGTAAAATAGTATACAAATGAATATGAATATTTTTTCATTATATATAGGAAGAAAAGCAAATAAAAGTCGATAAAAACATAGTTATCTCCTGTTTGAGGCACATGAAAAAAGAGATATGCATTTTGCGTATCTCTTTTATTTTTGTTTCAATTTAACAGTTTTACTTTCAAACTTAAAAGGCCTCATAAAAGTAAGTTGATAAGCAGTTAGTTGTAAACCCTCTCCTTTTTGATAATTAGGATTGTACAGCGGATCACCAATAATAGGGGCGTTAAGTGCTGCTAAATGAACTCTAATTTGGTGTGTGCGTCCCGTTTCTAGAATAAGTTTTACTAGTGCCTTATTTTCACATTCTTTAACTATTTCATAATGAGTAATAGCCTTTTGACCATCGGATCGTACCATTCTCTTTCTTTGATCATTAGGATCATGTCCAATGGGCAAAGAAATTGTTCCACTTTGTTTTAATTGATTTGATTTAGAAACCCATGCTAAATATTCTCGGTGCAAGGTTTTATTAGTTAATTGCCGGTTTAAGATGGGAACAACGACAGGATTTTTAGCCACTAATAATAAGCCATTTGTAAGCATATCAAGGCGGTGAACAATAAAGGGACTGTAGCCTAGGTAAGTAGCACAATCATTTAATGCAGTGTTTTTTTCATTTAAATTCGGGTGTGTTTTTTGCCCAGCAGGTTTATCAATTACTAGAATATCTGAATCTTCATATACAACTTCAGGTAAACTTCCACTAGCGGTGTAAGTTTGTTGTTCACTTTCGACATGATCTAGATAAATATCAATCTTGTCACCAGCTTTTACTAAGAAATTAAGTGGTAAGTAATGTCCATTAATTAAAATCTGATTTTCAGTACGTAAAAAATGACGCCATTTTCTTGGAATTAATAATTTCCGCATTAATTCGTCAACGCTTATTGGTCCTAAATTTGCAGGATATGTAAGAAAATAATGGTATGTGGTCATCTTTTCCACCTTATCTAATTTTTAACTTTTAAAATACTATTTTTCAAATAAAGATATGCTAAAATCGTCATATTAGGTTTATTGACGAAAAGGGAGTTTTAATTTTATGCATTCCCAAAATCATGAGTTTTGGCATCGCGTACATTTAGCGATTAAAAACTTCAACCACCGCTTTCAAATTTGGCGTTGGTTAATTTTAATATTGCTGTCGGGTTGTTTGTTTGTTTGTACTTATTATACCGTTAAGGTAAAAACTTCAAACATCTCTAACATGAAGGCAGCTCTTTCTACTACAACTACTATTTATGACAATAAAAATCAAAAGGCGGGGTCACTTTATTCGCAAAAAGGTTCTTTTGTAGAATTAAGTCAGATTTCACCTTATATTCAGGATGCCGTTATTGCGACAGAAGACCGAACTTTTTATAAAAATCCCGGCTTCAGTGTTAAGGGAATGGCTAGAGCAGCCATAAGCAGTGTAATTCACCATGGTATTGTTGGTGGTGGTTCAACACTAACGCAGCAATTAGCTAAGAATGCTTTATTAACACAAAAGCAGACTTTTTCTAGAAAGTTAGAAGAGCTCTTTTTTGCAATTGAAATTAATCGTGTTTACTCTAAAAAAGATATTCTAACGATGTACTTAAACAACGCTTATTTTGGTAATGGTGTTTGGGGAGTTCAAGATGCTGCAAGGCGGTATTTTGGTAAAAATGCAAGTGATGTAACTGTAGGTGAAGCAGCTACCATTGCCGGGATGCTGAGAAGTCCAAGCTATTATAATCCAATTGACCATATGGATAATGCAATTTCACGGCGCAATGTGGTTCTGGGCTTGATGGCTGATACAGGGAAGATCTCAGAAACTCAAGCTGATAATGCCAAAAAGACGACATTAACTTTAGAAGATACATTTTCTCAAGAAGATGGTTATCGCTATCCTTACTTCTTTGACGCAGTTGTGGATGAAGCAATTGATCGTTATGGTTTAAAAGAAGAAGATGTAATGAACAAGGGCTTAAAGATTTACACCACTCTTGATACAGGTTATCAGAGTGCTTTGCAAGATAGCTTTGAAGAAAGCTGGAATTTCCCATCAAATGCAAGCGATGGAACTAAAGTTCAGGGAGCAAGCGTTGCGATGGATCCAAAGACGGGAGCCGTTCGGGCAATAGTTGGCGGAAGAGGTCAACATGTCTTTCGAGGCTATAATCGTGCCACGCAGATGAAGCGTCAGCCTGGTTCAACGATGAAGCCACTGGCCGTTTACTCGCCAGCCCTTCAAAGTGGCTATCACTACGATTCGGAGCTTTCTAATAAATTACAAAAATTTGGCAAAAATGGTTATGAGCCAAAGAACGTTGATAATCAATACTCAAATAAGATCCCAATGTATGAGGCTTTAGCACAAAGTAAAAATGTTCCAGCTGTTTGGCTATTAGACAAAATTGGTGTCAGCAAGGGTGTTCAATCTGTTGAAAACTTCGGCATTCATGTTAATAAGAGCGACCAAAACTTGGCCTTAGCTTTAGGTGGTTTGTCGACAGGAGTTTCTCCAATGCAGATGGCGAGAGCTTACAGTGCTTTTGCTAATGAAGGAAACTTACCAAATCAGTCTTACTGCATTACTAAAATTACAGATGCTAGCGGAAATGTAATTGCTCAAAATAAAAATCCTGGCAGTCATCGAATTATTTCTACTAATACAGCTAAAGAGATGACCTCTATGCTCTTAGGTGTTTTCACTTCTGGTACTGGTAGATCAGCACAGCCAGCAAACTTTAGAGTAGCTGGTAAAACTGGATCTACAGAAGTGCCAGATAGTTATGGTTTTGGTACTAAGGATCAATGGATTGTTGGTTATACTCCAGATGTTGTTTTGTCAACTTGGGTTGGTTTTGATAAGACGGATCAAAATCACTATATGGAAGGAATTTCTGAAACAGGAATTACGCACCTTTATAAGTCTGAGTTAGAACGCCTGCTTCCATATACTTCGCAAACGCAATTTAAAGAAAAGAGCGCTCAACAAATTTCTCAAGATACAGGTGCAAATTCGGACTGGCTTGGTAATATTGGAAAACAAGTACAAAAAGGAATCAATGATACTGGGTCTAAGTTTAACGAATGGTATAATAATCTTAAAGGACTTTTAGGTCAGTAAAAATAAAGGAGATTTAATTATAAAAATGGTTAATATTTATGATAATGCCAACCAAATGGCAAAGGACTTACAAGAAACTGAACAATTTAAGGATTTAAAGAAATCTCTTGAAAATTTGAAGAACAAGCCAGAAAGTTTAGACTTATACCAAAGAATGGATAAGCTTCAACAACAAATCTTGGCTGCTCAAAATTCAGGTCAACCACTTTCTGACGATGTTAAGAAAGAATATCAAAAGATTAATGAAGAAGTTCGTAATAACGACGAATTAAAGGACATGATTACTAAGGAACAAGCTCTCTTCCAAATGATTAATGATGTTCAACAAGCTATGACTAAGCCAATTGGTGATTTATACGATGATTTAAAGGCAAAATAGTTAATATGAAATTTATGCATTTAGCCGATGCGCATTTAGATAGTCCTTTTCAAGGACTATCTTTTTTGCCATCTAATGAGTTTAATAATATTAAGCAATCAACCCAAAAGTCGTTTAGTAAAGCAATAGATACAGCACTAGATCAAAAGGTAGATTTAGTTTTAATTGCGGGTGATACTTTTGATTCAGTTCATCCAAGTCCGCAAAGTCAGTTGTTCTTTAATCGTGAAGTTAAAAGACTTACTGATCAAGAAATACAAGTTGTGATGATTTTGGGAAATCACGATTATTTAAATCCAGACGAAATGATTTTGCCACAAACGTCGTATTTTAAGCTTTTAGGTCCTGATGAACAGGTAGAAACCGCAGACTTTAAGACTAAGTCTGAGTTTCCTTATACAGTCACTGGCTTTTCTTATCAACATAACCATATTGAAGTTGACAAAATTAGCGAATTTCCAAAAAGGGGCGACAATTTTACTATTGGTTTGATGCATGCTGGGGCTAAGACAACAGCAACTTATCAAAATGTCTACGCTCCATTTACAACTGCAGAAATTAAAGACCTAAATTATAATTACTTTGCCTTGGGGCATATTCATTTGCGTCAGACTTTGAGTGAGAAGCCACTAATTGTTTATAGTGGTAATTTACAAGGTAGACACATTAATGAGCAGGGAGCTAAGGGTGTTTATATCGGTACAGTAGATGAATCCACCAAAGAAATAAACCTTGATTTTGTTGAAACAGCCCCAATTATCTGGCAAATGGTGACTTTGAATTTAGATCAAGCAATTTCTCAAACAGACTTAACAAAGCAAATAATTGAAGTTTTAACTAAAAATAATACGCAGCAAACTTTATTTGGTCTGACAATTCAAGGTGCCCAATACTTAAGTGAACAAGAGCTAGAATTAATTAATGATAGTGATTATTGGCTTCAGCTTGCTAATTCTTTAAAATTTAATTCGCGACTTGTGAAAGTTTATTTGACCAATAATGAAAAACTTCAACTTAAGACGGCTGATAAAGAAGCTTTTGATCAAGCAGAGAATGAAACTTTTGAACTAGATAAGATTTATTCTTTAGCTAATGATTTAAGCAAAAAGAGCGATTATGTTGCTGATCTGTTGAAACAGCCAGAATTTATTGACGAAGTAAAAGAATTAGCACAAGTTAAATTGGGACAAAAGTTAAAGGATATGGATGATGAAACTAACCCAAATTAAAATTATTCACTTTGGAAAATTAAATGATGTAACTTTTAATTTGAACAAAGATTTAACAATCTTTTTAGGTGCAAATGAAGCGGGTAAAAGTACAACAGTTGCTTTTGTTAAGCAGGTTTTATTTGGCTTTCACTTGAGAAATAATAAATCACCCTTCTTTGAGAATTATCAACCCCTAGATCATGTAAGTCCGATGGGTGGTAGTTTGACCTTTGAAGATAAAAATGATGTTTTTGTTTTAAGTCGCTTATATGCTAAAGGCGATCCTAAAAAGGGTGTTTTGACTGTCAATTTAAATGATGAAGTCGTACCAGAAAGCGTATTTTTTGATCGAATTCAAAATATTGATGGTAGTTTTTACACTGATAGCTTTATTTTCAACCAAGATATGATGCGTGAAGTAACTGGTCTATCTCAAGCAGAGTTGATGGAACAGATTTATTTTTTAGGAGCTTCGCAAAGTCATAAATTGCTCGATTTAAGGGATGAATTTTCAAATAATGCGCAAAAGCTTTTTAAAAAGAGCGGTCGTAAACCTGTAGTTAACCAGTTAATTAATCAGATTCAAGAGCAAAAAGAAGTTTTGGCTCAAACAGATAATGAATTTAAAGATTATCGTGAACTTGAAAAGAAACTAATTGTAGAAAAAGAAAATTTAAAAAAAGTTCAGACTGAGTTAGTTAAGCTAAATGAGCAAGAACAAAAAATTAGTCTTTTGATGCAAAAATTAACCAATTTTAAACAATATCAAGAACTAAAACGCAAATTAAAACCGCTCTCTTTTTCTAAAGAAAGTTACGAAAAAGCTCAGGCTATTCGGAGTAAAATTGCGGACTTAACTAATGATGTTGATAATTTGAATAGGCAACTACAAGAAATTAAGACAAGTAGTGAACTATCTAATAAAGAGAAGATTCAAGCTTTGGTTGATTATAAGGCAGAAGTTCTTCATTGGGAGAGTGAAAGCAAAGACTTGCAAAGACAAATTGAAGCAGCTAAGAAAGATTTACAGTCTTATGACCAATTTCAACCAGAAGCTGTTAAATTAAGTAAGTTGCCTAGTGAAGCAAGAGGTCAAATAAAGTCTGATTATCAAGCTTTAAATAGCCAAAAACAAGAAGCTAATAATTTACCAGCGATTGTGTCATTAATCTTGTTAGTTGCGGGAATTTTTAGCGCAATTGCAATCAGTAACTTATTTGTTCGCTTTTTAGGAGTGATGATTGCTTTAGGTGGCCTTGGTTTATTTGTTTGGACAAGACAAAAGAATGCTCAAGCTGGTCAAAGAGAACAAGCATTTATTGAAAAGTATGGTCTTAATCCAAATACAGTTGATTTAAATAGCTTATGGAATGAAGTAGTTCAAATTGAGTCTAAGAAGCAATTGTTAATCCAATTAGATCAAGAGCAAAAATCTTTAAATGAAAAGGTTCAAGCTTTTGTTCAAAAGTTATATCCTCTTACTCAGAAAAAAATACAAACTTTTTCTGAGATTGTGAGTCAATTAAATTCACTGCAAAAAGTACTTGATCAAAGTAATTTAGCTAAGCAGCACTTAAGTGATTTAACAATTCAATTACAAGATAAAAAGAATCAACTGGCTAAAAACAAGATTAAGCTTTCTAAGCTGTTTGCAGCAAATAAAGTTGCTAACTTTGCTGAATTTACAGATTTGAAGAAAAAAGCAGAAGAGCAAGAACAGTTGAAGATGAAAATCGCAGCATTGCAAAATGATCTCCAAGCTGATCTAGCTCAGTTAGAAAAGATCGCTCAAGATCCAGATGCATTGACAGAAAATAAAGCTCAATTAGAAGAACAAATTACTCATAAGCAAGATCAAATTAACAATTTACATGCTGAAAATGCTAAGCTTGAGAATCAAATGAATGTTTTAGCAAACTCAGATAAGTATTTCGCAGAAAAGCAAAAGCTAGCTGATCTTGAATCATCGTTAAATGAAAATGTTAAAGAATATCTAGCAAATCTGTTGACTAGTAACTGGATTGCACGAGGGTTAGACTTAGCTTCAAATGAGCGTTTTCCTAAGATGCTTGAAGATGCTAAAAAGTACTTTAAGTTACTAACTGGTGGTAGATATATAGACATTGAGTTAGATAAAAAACTTAAAGTTAAGCGGGCAGACAGCAAAAAAATTGAAGTTGAATATCTTTCGCGTGGAACTAGTGAGCAGTTGTACTTCGCTTTGAAATTAGCTTTCGTTGAACAAGTTGCTGATAAGATCGCGTTACCAATTCTAATTGATGATGCCTTTGTAAACTTTGATGCCCAAAGAACAAATTATATTGTTGAATTATTAAAAGAATTGGCTAAGAAGACGCAAGTTTTGATTTTTACAGCACGTCAAGATTTAGTAACTAGTCTTGAGATGAAGCCAATAATGATAGAAAAGGAATAATCATGATAAAAAGGTTACTTGATTATAATGATGGCGAAGATATGGATTTGGTTTTGCTATTAAAAGATTCAAGTCTTCGCACTAGTAAAAATGGTAAACAATATTTAGTTTTACAATTTAGCGATTCAAGCGGCACAATTAGGGGAAATCTCTGGAATGCTAGTCAGCAAGATGCTGATACTTTTAGCCCAGGCACTATTGTTGAATTGAGCGGAAAAAGAGAAGAGTATCAGGATCGTCCGCAGATAAGAATTTATGACCTAAGAGTAGTAGGACCAAATGAAGGATATGACTTAAATCAATTTGTTCATTCTGCTCCAATTAAGCAAAAAGATCTTGAAGAAGAAATTAATAAACGTGTTTTTGAAATTTTGAATCCAACTTGGAATCGAATTGTGCGTTACTTGCTTAAAAAGTGGAATAAGCAATTCTTTTCATATCCAGCAGGTAAGTCTAACCATCATGCTGTTAGAAATGGGTTAGCATTTCATACTGTTTCAATGTTAAGGGATGTCGAAGGAATTGCTAATACTTATCCACAAATTAATCGTTCGCTCCTTTATGCTGGGTGTATTTTGCATGATATGGGAAAGGTGATTGAATTATCTGGTCCTGTTGCTACTAAATACACTACTGAAGGAAATTTGATTGGTCACTTAGTTTTAATTGATGAACAAATTATGCTAGCAGCACATGAACTAAAAATTGATGAACATAGTGAGGACTTAATGCTTTTGAGACATTTAGTTTTATCACATCATGGATTGCCAGAATATGGAGCCGCTCACAGACCGGTAGTTTTAGAAGCTGAAGTTTTGCATAAGATCGATGATTTAGATGCTACAGTTTATGCAATTACTAATGCTTTGCAGCAAACTAAACCAGGAGAATTCACTGAAACAATTAAGTCACAAGATAATCGTAGATTTTACCGTCCTAAAAATGACGAGGCTTTAGATCAAGCACCAAAACTAGAATAAAAAAATACCGAGATCGTAAAAATTGATCTCGGTATTTTTAGTGAATAAAAGTTTTATTTTGAAAGGCTATCTGATGAAACGTATTGGGAAAGAACGTTCTTTAAGTCTTTGTCTTTGATAGAAACATCAGCACGTTTAAGAACAGTAGCAATTACACTTCTCATAACGCTTTGGTCTTCAGACATTGATTGATAAATTTGGTTATCAATTTGCTTCTTGTGTTCTTTGAGAGTACCTTTAGCAGGGTGCTTAATCATCTTAATTACGTGATAGCCGTATTGAGTCTTAACTGGAGTAGTAGTGATTTCACCAGTCTTAAGCTTAAATGCAGCAGTCTTGAAGCTAGAATCTAAAGTGGAATCAGTTGAATCGAATGCAGGTAACTTACCGGCATCATTCTTAGTTGCAGTATCAGTAGAATACTTCTTAGCTAACTTCTTAAAGTCGCCACCATCTTTTAATTGTTTAATGATATCTTCGGCAGTACTCTTCTTTGAAACAAGAATGTGTTGCACAGTAACTTCTGGTTGATAATTCTTCCAAGCTTTCTTTTCTTGAGCTGGAGTAATCTTCTTGATGTGCTTTAAAGCAGCTTCAGTCAAAAGATTAGTCTTCAAGTTATCCTTAAAAGTTGAAGCAGTCATTCCATTTTGTTCAAGAACTGAGTCAAATTGACTACCATATTGTTTCTTGTACTTGTTGTATTCTTTATCAACTTGTTTTTGAGTAACGTCTTTGCCGTATTGACTTTCTAGGGCATCAGAAACAATCATGCTGGCAAGGGTAGATTGACCTGCTTGAGATTCTTTCATCTTGTTGTAGTATTGTGACTCGGTAATTTTACCGCCCTTATAAGTAACGACAGCTTTACCGCCAGAACAAGCAGTAGCACTTAAGGCAATTCCTGCAAAAGCTAAAACAGTAGCTGCTTTTTTCCATGTTTTTTTCATAAATTAATTTGCACATCCTTTGCTTAATTACAAGTTCAAATATAACATAAAAACTCTTATTATCCCAATGGACAATAAGAGTTTTCTTGATATTTATAAAAAAGACTAATAAATCTTAAGATTAAAGTTCATTTTTGATTCCATTAATTGTAGATTCTGCTTCCTTGGTTAGTGTAGAAACGTTTTCTTTCATTTGATCTACTTCTGGTTTAATTGAACTTTGAAAATTAGTTAAGCTGTTTTGAATGTCTTTAACTGATTTTTCAGCTTGTGGTAAGTCATTTATCAACTGGTCAGCAGCACTTTTGGCTTGTTTTGTGCTAGTGGCTAATGAAGTAGCGTCATTTTTAGTATCATTTAAAAATAGACGAACATCATCTTTAACTTTATGTCCAGTTTGTGGATTAGGAAGAAGAGAAATTCCTAATCCTGCTAAACTACCTAATCCTAAGCCAATTCCAAAAAATTTCATTAATTTTCTTCCTTATGTTCTTCTTCGCTTGCGCCAGAATTGCTGTCTACTTTTTCTTCATCTTGAGTAGCATCTTTAATATCGTCGTTTACGTCTTCAAGATCTTCGTTTGCTTCATTTAATTTGTTCTTAACTGCGGCAAAAACGCGATCATGATCGACAGCCTTGAATGATGCTGCAGAGAAGGCATCAACTAAATCATGAGCCTTATCTTTAAGTGAAGGACGATCTGAAACTTCAACTTTTTCCTCTTCAACTGGGCTTTCAGTTGCGTCAGTGTCTTCAGACTTTTCTTCTTCTGGTTGTTCCATTCTCTTTTCTTCTAATTCATCGTAAATTGTTTTAACGCGGTGAACTGAATCATTGAAGTTATCTGCAGAATCCTTTACATCGCTTCTAATTGAATTGCCGCTTAATGGATTCTTGGCGTATGATAATAAGCCACCTGCAACTGTACCAGTAAGAATTCCTAATAAAAATCCAGACATAATGTATACCTCTTTATCTATTCAATAATTTTTAACTTAATAACCATCTTTATTGTACCGCATTAAAGGAAAAATTACTGATATTATAGATTGTTTTTGATAGCGTTTGCAACTGCTTGGTAGTCTGCTTCTGAATATTGATCTGCATTGTTTACATGAGGAGTAGAGATTGGATCATTTTCACTTCTACGTGGAATTAAGTGAATGTGGGAATGCATAACAACTTGTCCTGCAATTTCACCATTATTTACTTCAACATTTAATCCTTTAATAGTCGGATCAGACTTTTTAATTGCTTGTGCAACAACTGGAATATATTGTAAAAAGCGAGCAGCGTCTTCTTGACTGTAGTCAAAGAGGTTAACCAAGTGCTTTTTAGGAATAATTAGAGTATGTCCTTTAGTTACTTGAGAAATATCAAGAAAAGCTTTGACGTCATCATTTTCAAAAACTGTGTAAGAAGGAATTTCTCCTCTAATAATTTTACAAAATAAACAATCCTTTTCTAATTCTGTCATGAATAAGACCCCTTTCTTAATGAAAAGAAAATTTAGTTTAACTTATGTTCATGCTATCATAAATATGTATCTTATTGCAGTAGAGAGGAAAAAGTAATGACACTTAAAATTGAGAATTTAACCGGGGGCTACTCTGGAATTAATGTCATTAAAAATGTAAATTTAACGATTGAACCTAGTCAAGCTGTTGGTTTAATTGGACTAAATGGTGCCGGTAAATCAACGACGATTAAGCACCTGCTGGGATTACTAAGAATGCAAAAAGGCAAGATTACTTTAAATGGTATCAGCTTAACTGAAAATCCTGCTGAATTTAAAAAGATGGTTGCTTATATTCCAGAAACGCCAATTTTATATCCAGAATTAACTTTGAAAGAGCACCTTGAGTTAGTGATGCTTACTTATGGTTTAGATCATGATCAAGCATGGGTAAGAGCAAAAGAATTATGTAAGATGTTTCGTCTGGAAAATAAACTTGATTGGTTGCCAATTAACTTTTCTAAAGGAATGAAGCAAAAAGTAATGATTGTAACCAGTTTTTTAGCAAATGCAGACTTGTTAGTAATTGACGAGCCCTTTACGGGTCTTGATCCTTTAGCTGTAGCTAACTTTATTGATCTAGTTAAAAAAGCTGTTGCTGATCAGAAAATGGTTTTAATGACTACTCATGTTCTAGCTGAAGCTCAAGAAGCTGTGCAAACATTTGCGGTACTCAATAATGGCACAATTGAAACTGAAGGTAGTTTAACTGAAATTAGGCAGTTTTATGGCTTAAAGCCTAGTGATTCATTTGATCGTTTGTATCAAATTTTAAATCAGAAAACGGTGAAGAAGCATGACTGATTTAATTAAAAACAGACTCAATAAAAACTTTAAAAAGCAAATGCACTATCTAACTTTGGTTTTTAATGACTTTTTTATTTTAGCTCTAATTTTCCTATTTGGAGCTTTAATGTTTTGGTATGCGCAGAATATTAAGAAGTGGCCGAATAATCTTTGGTTTTATAAGCCGCTTTTAGCCTTGATTTGGACTACAACTTTAGGAATTGGTCATTTTGCGACTTTATTTGATAGGGCTGATGAACATTTCCTTTTCAATCAAGATGATGAAATGAAGAAATATTTTAAGCCATTATATATGCATAATATGATTCTGCCGGTAGTTTTAATTATTTTGGTATCAGGTATTTTATTGCCGTTTGCGACAATGAGGGCTGGTTTTTCAGTTGGCGACCTTGTATTTATAGTAATAGGATTGATTGCAAGTAAAGACTTACAATTTAAGTTGATTGTCAGAAGTTTTTATTTTAATAAGCATGATTACTACAATACTTGGCTTTTTTTAGGGATTAACTTTTTAATACTCTATTTATCTTTTTTAGGATATTATCCAAATCCAATTATTTATTCGAATTTAGCAATTGCAGGTTGGATTGGAGTGGATTATTTACCACGTGGTAAAATGTTTGACTGGTACAAAGCTTTAGACTATGAAGAAAGACGAGTTGACTTACTAAATAATTTCTACAGTATGTTTACTGATGTACCAGATAAGAAAGTTCGAATCGCTAGAAGAAAGTATTTAGACTTCTTAATTAAAACTGAAGATCAGACACCGAATACTTTTATTTATCAAAGAGTGTTATTAAGGGATCCAGAATATAGCAATTTATTGATTAGAATGGTGCTCTTTTCAATTTTATTAATTGCTTGTTTGCAAGATGCACGCTGGGCAATTGCTAGTGGTGCTTTGATTATTTTCTTAACGCTTTATCAGCTGATTCCTCTAGGAACCGTTTATGAACATAATATGATGTATCATGTAATGCCAATTCCGCTGACCTCAAGAGGAGAAGCACTAAGAAAAGTTTTGCAAAAAGGAATGCTACTTGAATGGGGATTAATCAGTTTAGCAATAATTATTTTTTCTCCGCAAAAATTAGAAGCAGTTGGTGGCATTATTGGTTTGCTAGCTTTGACATTCTTGTTGCTATATTTCTATTTACCAAGTAAAATTGAACAGTTATTTAAAAAAGTTAGATATTAGGTTGTGAAAAAATGAGATTAAGAAATAAGCCTTGGGCTCAAAAATTGGTAGTTGAACATCCAGAAGCTATTTTGAATGAGCCAGATCCAGAAAAGAAAATTAACTGGGAAGAGAGATTTGATGACTTTTCTAAACCTTTGGCAATTGAAATTGGCTCAGGTAAGGGACGATTCATTACTACTTTAGCTAAGAAACATCCTGAAATGAACTTTATTGGCGTGGAGCTTCAAACAACAGCTGCAGGGATGATTTTAAGAACTAAACTAGAAGAAAAGATCGATAATTTACAATTAATGTGTGCTGATGCAGCTAATATAGCAATGTATTTACCCGAAAATAGTGTAGATGTTGTTTACTTGAACTTTTCCGATCCATGGCCAAAGACGCGTCATGAGAAGCGGAGATTGACTTATAAGAGCTTTTTAGACAAGTATCGACAGATATTAAAGCCAAAAGGACATTTAGAATTTAAGACAGATAATCAAGGATTATTTGAGTACAGTTTGGTAAGTCTTAACAATTATGGGATGAAATTTGACTATGTCAGTTTAGATTTACATCATGCAGAAAATGAAATTTTCGAAAGAAATGTTGAGACTGAGTATGAACATAAATTTGCAGCAAAAGGAAATCCGATTTATTGTCTGCATGCACATTTTGAATAAGTTGAAAATGCTTCTCGTTTTGGGAGGCATTTTTTGTTTTCTCCAAAAAATGTCCTTAGAATGCGTAATAAACATTTGGATGGCCTACTCGATTATTCTGCTCAGAACGAATCAAAACAATTGCAGGATGGCGTGACAAAGATTATCATTAATTCACAAGTTTCAGCTGAGGGTCAGAGCGAAGATTTAAAAGCCTTGGCGAAGCTGATGAACAATGAGCCTGTGAATTTAAATAAACATTTCGATTACGCGCAAAGAAGAATTAAAGAAATTAACGAAGATCCGGAAATGAGGGAAAAGATCATGCTTTACGAAACAAGAATGCTAGAACGTGAACAAGCTGCTGGAAAAGCAGGATATGAACAAGGAATGCAGCATGGTATAAAACAAGGTAGGGCAGAAGGAAAACAGGAGGGTATTAAACAGGGATTAAGACAAGGGCTAGAACAAGGAAAAATAGATTCTGCTAAAGTTATTTTCGAGAACCAAATGAATAATGGCAGTTCCTTAGAACAAGCTACAGAATTTGTGAAAAGCTTAAAGCTAATTTCTAACAAAGAATTAGAAAAAATAATTGCTCTTTATAAATAATAAAAAGTGTCTAGGAAAAATAATTTTCTTAGACACTTTTTTCATCCAATTATCAGTATCTTTTCTAATCTCTTGCATTATGTACTACCTTCTTTTTTGCCTTTTATTGTAGTCCGTTTTTAAAATTAACTGAAAGATCTTGGACTAGATTTTTAAAATAAAAGGTTGTAAAATAAACATAACTTATAAAAAGTAAGAAAAGAGTGAAACGGATGGAAGAAATCAAAGAATTAACTTCTGAAAAATTAAAAGAAATTACAAAGAATGGCAAGGTAGTACTATTATTTTCAGCTGCATGGTGCCCAGATTGCCGCTTTTTAGATCCATTTTTACCACAAATTGAAAAAGACAATTCTGATGCAAAATTCTATAAGGTTGATCGTGATGGTTCAGTCGATGTAGCAAAAGAATTAAATATCTTTGGAATTCCTAGCTTTGTTGTCTACCAAGATGGCAAAGAAATTGGTAGACTAGTAAATAAGGACAGAAAGACTAAAGAAGAAGTAGAAAACTTCCTTAACTCTCTCAAATAGTCTAGGAAAGGAAATTTACTAGAAATGATTGTTTCTACCAATAAAACAAGTTATCCTGATACTTTGATTGTAATTCTTGACCAAGATAAGGGTCGTAGTAAGTTTACAGAAAAGGATCAAGTTACGCGAGTTGAAAATGAAGATGGTGAAGTTATTGGATTTAATTTCTTTAACGTAAGTAGCTTTTTAGATTATGATAAGTTACCAAATGGTGAAATTAAACCAACACAAGATTTAGTTGATGCTTTGAATAAAAAATTAGCTGAAGCTGGTTTTGATACTAAATTAGAAATTGGTAAACCAACTCTTGTTTATGGCTATGTTAAGTCTTGTGAACCACATCCAGATTCTGATCACTTGCATGTAACTACTGTTGATGTTGGAAATGGTGAAGAACACCAAATTGTTTGTGGTGCACCAAATATTGCTCAAGGTCAAAAGGTAGTTGTTGCACTTCCAGGTACTTTGATGCCAAATGGTCAACAAATTTGGCCTGGTGAACTTCGCGGGGTTGATTCATACGGTATGATTTGTTCAGCACGTGAATTAGGATTAGCTCATGCTCCTCAAAAACGTGGTATTATGGTTGTTCCTGATGACTTTAATGCTGGTGACGAATTTGAACCAACTAAATGCGATGAATTATTAGCTAGTGGTCAAATTAGTTTGTAATAGATTTTAATATTTTTTATATAAAGGGAGCTCATTAATGTTAATGGGCTCCTTTTTTTAATCTCACTAAGAATTAATTAATATTTTTAGTGAGATTTTTTGTTAAAGCGTTTACATCTATGAATATACAGCATAGTATATACTATGAAAAGAACCTTAAATAAGGAAGAGCTGGTGAAAATGATGACAAAAGTTGAAGAGATAGTAAAAATAATCAGAGAAAGAATTAGAAATGAAACATATACCAGCCGTCAACGACTCCCTTCTGAATATCAATTAGCGCAAGAATTTAATGTTTCACGTCTGACTATTAGAAAAGCAATTAGTCGTTTAATAAATGCCAAAATTTTAGTAAAAGATCCGGGTAAAGGCACATATGTAATGCTAGGTGCTGAAAGAAATTCAAAAATTGAGTCTGGTAGGGGAGGATTACAGAGTTTTACTGAAGTTGCTAGAGAACATGGAAAAACTGCGCACACTAAAGTATTAAAATTTGTTCCTATTAGAAATCCGAGCAAAAGAATTAGTGAAATATTAGCGTTGGACGATAGATTAGATAAACAAGTTTTTGAGTTAAAAAGAATACGTTATTGGGATAATGATCCGATGACTCTCGAAAAAATTCTTATTTGTGATGAATATATAAAAAATAAGACATTAACTGATTTTGAACAATCTTTGTTTAAGATTTTAAATGAAAACATCGAAATTGGTTATGCACATCAAGAAATTGAAGCAATTATGGTTACTGATGAAATTTCTAAATATTTGAACATTAAAGGACAGCAACCAATATTTAAAGTTAAGACGATAACTTATACGCCAGATGCAATTCCAATTTTCTTTGATACATCATTCTATCGAGCTGATAAATATTCATTTAAGTCAACGCTGACTAGGTTGAGATAGTTTAGTTTTAAGGGTTAAGACAATGATAGCAGAAGAAAAAATCAACGAAGCTATAAGTACAAATGAAAAGGCATTTTTAGAAAACTTACGAACAATTATGCAGATTCCAAGCGTTAAAGGTAGTTCAGAAAAAGATGCGCCATTTGGTAAAGGACCTAAAAAAGCATTAGAAACTATAGTTCCAATTATTGAAAGATGTGGATTTAAAGCAAAAGTTGTTAATAATGCGATGGCATATGCGCAATGGGGAGATGACGATGAAAATTATATCGGTATCATTGATCACTTAGATGTAGTGCCAGTGGGTGACAAATGGAAGTTTAATCCGTGGGATTTATCCGATGAGAATGGCCGATTGTATGGTAGAGGAATATTAGATAATAAAGGGCCTGCATTAGCAACATTATGGGCTATGAAAATTCTTAAAGATTTAGGATATAGACCAAAAAGAACGATTCGGTTAGTTTTTGGATCAGATGAGGAAAATGGTTCTAAAGATGTGCCTTTATATCTAGAAAAGGAAAAACCACCTATTTTTGGCTGGACAGCTGATTGTAAATATCCAGTAGTATATGGAGAACGTGGAATTGTCAACTATTCTATTTTTACGCCGATTTTAGATGGAAGTTTAAGCCAAATCAAAAATTTGCAAGGGGATATGTCAAAAGATCATGTTCCTGATGAATTAAGTATAGAAATTAAAAACAAAAAGGTTGAGAGTCATGGTATAAGAGTTCCAAGTAATGCTCCGGAAATGGGAAAGAATGCAATAACATATTTAGCTAAAAAAATAGTTGATGAAAACTTAGTTTCTGGTCAATTGAATAATTATTTTAAATGGATTGTTAAAGCCCTCCATCAAAAGCATTATGGAGAAGGCCTAGGAATTGCATTTCACGATAATGATTCTGGAAAATTAATTATGACTCCTACTGGTTTAAATATTGAAAATAATGGCATGCGAATAGAAATAGCTATTCGTTATCCAGTGTCATATCAAGAGAAGCAAATTACAGCAGGGATCAAAAATAATATTCCAGTAGACAGTAATATTAAGGTTATACGTAGTATTCCAAGCGTAATGCACGATAAAAATTCTAAATTTATCCAAATTCTATCTGAAGTATATGAAAAAGTTACTGGACTTGATGGCACACCAGTTACAACAACAGGTGCCACTTATGCTCGAGTAATGCCAAATATCATTGCCTTTGGACCATCTTTTCCAGGACAAAAGGGAATAGCACATAAAGAAAATGAATGGATGGATTTAGATGATCTATTACTAAGTATCAAAATATATATGAGAAGCTTAGAAAGATTAGGTTCTTTAGAATAGAGAGGAAGTATTTGCTATGTCATGGGGAACAATTGCAACTTGGCGAATGGCAAATGAAGGAGTCGAAAAGGCCAGTACAATTTTAGAAGAAAATGGTACTGCTGGAGATGCAGTCGAAAAATTAATTAATACAGTTGAAGCATATCCGTATTATAAGTCAGTTGGCTATGGAGGTCTTCCAAACGAAGAGGGTATTGTACAAATGGATGCCGCTTTCATGAATGGAGATACGCTAGCTCAAGGAGCGGTTGGTGCAATTGAAAATGTAATGCATGCTGTATCTGTCGCTCGGGCTTTGAGTCATGAACATTGTAATAGCTTCAGAGTCGGTAAAGGATCAACTAAGTTTGCTAGTTTGCATGGATTTGAAATGACAAATATGTTAACAAAACGTGCTAAAAAGCGCTGGCAAAAGCGGTGTAAAGAAATCGAACAGCAGAATTTGAATCCATATGATGGGCATGATACTGTAGGTGCCATTACTTTAGATAAAAATAATTCAATGGCAGCTGCAACTTCAACGTCAGGTTTATTTATGAAAAAAGATGGTCGTGTGGGTGATTCTCCATTATCTGGCTCAGGTTTTTATGTTGACAGTAAAGTTGGTGGCGCTGCGGCAACAGGTCTTGGAGAAGATATTATGAAAGGCTGTTTATCATATGAAATTGTTAGGAGAATGCGGGATGGTGAATTACCACAAGATGCTTGTGATCATGCAGTTTATCCATTTATAGAAGACCTAAAGAAGCGCTATGGTAAAGCTGGAGAATTTTCATTAGTTGCAATGAATAATAAGGGAGAATGGGGAGTAGCTACTAACGTTGAATTTACATTCTGTGTTGCAACTGATAAACAAAAACCTGTAATTTTGATGGCCAACCCAATAGATAATATGAAGACTAAAATTGAACCTGTTAGCCAGGAATGGCTTGATGCTTACGAAAAAAGGATTCATGCACCTATAGAGTAGGAAGGTGATATATTATGAAAACTATTATTATTCTTGATCAGATTCAAGCTGGGTTAGGCGGAGATGAAAGAAGCGATACACCACTAGGCGGTAAGAAGATTGCAATGGGAAGTGCTGATAATGTTGAGAAAGCTTTAGAGGCTGTGCACGGAGAGATTATTGGTACATTCTACTGTGGGCCGAAATATTATCAACAAAATAAAGACATTGTACAGAGAAAATTTTCAAAAATGGCTGAAAAAATGAAGGCTGATGTAGTTATCGTGGGGCCAACATTTGATTATCATGATTTTGCTGAAATGGCGGTAGAAATTGGAGTTGCAATTACAGAAAACACTAGTATTCCAGTAATTGGAGCTGTCGCAAAGGAAAAGAATCAAGAACTTATTGAAAAATATAAAGACAGATTTCCGATTGTTAAGATGCCTAAAAAAGGTGGTACTGGTCTTGCTGAATCCTTAGATAATTTGGCTAAGGGTTGTCAAATTCTAACAAATAAAGAAGATATTTCAAAGTTTAAGGGAAGTTGCTGCTATTAGTTTTTCAGTTGGAGGCTTTAAAATGCAAAAGAAATTTGAAAAGGTGCTGATGCCAGTTGCCTCGAAGCTAGGAAATAATGTCGTTTTAATGTCATTGCGTGATGGCTTCTTAATTATTACTCCTTTGATCATAGTTACTTCTATATTTTTACTTATTGGTAATTTTCCGATTCCAGGCTGGTCTGAATTTTGGATTAAATTATGTGGGCCGCAATTTTCTGATTGGTTTAGTGCTGTATCTAATTCCGTATTTAGCTTTACGGGAATCTTATCAGCAATTGCAATTGCATATGCATATGGTAAGAATAGAGGACTGGATCCCATTCAAGCAGGGATGGTTTCATTTATATCATTTCTAATTTTGACACCTACTTCTGTTGTTTTAGGAAAGAAAACTGTTTCTGCAGTTGAAACTCAGTTTTTAGGGCCTAATGGTATTTTTTTAGGAATTATTATTGCCTTAATATCTGTCGAAATTTACAGATTTGCAATAAAACGTAATTGGACTATTAAGGTGCCAGATGGTGTTCCCCCTGCAGTTACTAAATCGTTTGATGCTTTGATTCCAAGTGCATTAGTCGTTGTTTTCTTCTTTCTAATAAGAATTCTATTCTCTTTAACTAGTTTTCATACAGCGTATAGCTTTATTTACACGATTTTACAGACACCATTGAAGCATGTGGGTATTTCTTTACCATCAGTTTTGCTATACAATTTCTTAGCAAGTTTCTTTTGGTTCTTTGGTATTAATGGACCTTCAATTACCAATTCAGTATGGCAACCTATATTCTTTGTCTCAACGCAAGATAATTTGAAGGCATTTCAAAATCATGCTCCATTACCACATATCTATACTCAACCTTTTATTGATTTATTTACAACCTATGGCGGCGGTGGTAGTACACTTGCTTTATTAATTGTTGTATTTGCAATTTGTAAATCAAAAAGGTTGCTTGAGTTAGGTAAGTTGGCAATTTTGCCTGGAGTTTTTGGTATTAATGAACCTGTTATTTTTGGTTTACCAGTAGTCTTAAACCCTGTTATAGTTATTCCGTTTATTTTATGTCCAGTTTTAAATACATTGATTTCAGGAATTGTAATGAAATTGGGATGGGTAGCTTGGACAAATGGTGTTCAATTACCTTGGACTACTCCACCAATTATTTCCGGATGGTTGTCAACAGGAAGCTGGACAGGATCTGCGTTACAAATTGTAGAGATTATTTTAAATATTTTAATTTATTATCCATTTGTGAAAATGCTAGATAAACAATATCTTAAAGAAGAAAAAGCTGCTGCTGAGAAAGACCTAGATATTGACTTTAGTGAGGTATAACAAATGCTTAAAGAAGTATGTGTTGAGAATTTTACTAATGTGCCATTAATGATTGAGCGAGGAGCTGAACGAATAGAATTAAATAATGACTTAGCTAATGGAGGGACCACACCATCATTTGGTGTAATTAAAAAGACAGTGGAGTATGCTCATAAGTATAATGTGCCAGTAATTGTAATGATTAGGCCACGTAGCGGAAACTTTGTTTACACTGCTGATGAGTTAGAAATCATGAATAGTGATATTCAAATGTGTAGTTTACTCAAAGCAGACGGTATAGCTTTTGGGTGCTTAACTAATAATAAACAGCTAGATAAAATTGAAATGAAAAAGCTTATTACAACTGCCCATGCTGGAAATTTAGAAGTTGTAATGCATATGGCTTTTGATGAATTAACAGCTTCAAAGCAGAAAGAAGCCTTGGAATGGTTATCTAAAAACAAGGTTGCACGTGTTCTTACTCATGGTGGGTCATTAGATCGTTCAATTACTGATTGTCTTGAAAATTTAAAAAAATTAAATAAACAGGCTGAGGGAAAAATCGAGATCTTACCTGGTGGTGGCATAACAGATAAAAATGTAAATTCTGTTATAGAAAAAGTTGGTGTAACTCAAGCTCATGGTACTAAAATATTAGGTGAAATTTAGGCTAGTGTAATTTTAAACTTCTTTTGATAAGTTATATGTCAGTTTTTATTTGCTAATAGTCTTGCACAGTAGTAAAACTACGAATATATAAATCAAAAATCATGTATGCTCAATATCTTTATTGTGTTATTTAATTAGAAAAAGTGTTATAGTGAGGATGTAAGAAACGGTTTTGGCGCGAATTGATGATCAAAGTTGCTTAATATTTTTAGGGTTCGATATAATTAATTTGGTTGAAATTAACAAAATTAAAGAAAGTAGGAAACATGGATGAGCTTACTACTTTCTGAATTAGAACATAACGTCGTGTTATGTTCTTTTTTTGTGTTAAAAATGGTAGAATTAAAGCGAATATTTTGGCATAAACAATGGAGATATTAATAATATGTTAGACAAAAATAAACAAATTTGGTTCATTGGAATTAAAGGAACTGGCATGGCTTCATTAGCTTTAGTTTTACATGACTTAGGTTATAACGTTGCTGGTTCAGATATTGAGAAGTATACTTTCACACAAGTTCCACTTGAAAAAGCCGGTATTGAAGTAAAAGATTTTGACCCAGCAAATATTAAGAGTAATGATGAACAAGTAATTGTTAAGGGAAATGCTTTTAAACAAGATAATCCAGAAGTAGCAGCTTGTTTAGATAAAAATGTTGAATGGCAAAGCTATCCTGATACTGTTGAAGAAATAGTGCAAATGCACACTTCAATTGGTGTATCTGGTACTCACGGAAAGACTTCAACTACTAGTCTTTTAGCTCATGTATTAGGTGAAGTAGCACCTACTTCATACTTAATTGGAGATGGACGAGGCAAGGGTGTTGCTGATTCCCGTTTCTTTGTTTACGAGGCAGATGAGTACCGCCGCCATTTCTTGGCATATCACCCTGATTACCAAATTATGACTAACATAGATTTTGATCACCCAGATTACTTTAAAGATCAAGACGACTATACTAGTGCTTTTCAAAGTGCTGCTGATCAAACTAAGAAAGCTCTCTTTGTTTGGGGAGATGACAAGCGTCTTCAAAGCTTAAAGACGGATATTCCTAAGTATACTTATGGCTTTAAAGATACTGATGACTTCCAAGCAGTAAACATTGAAAAGACTACTACTGGTTCTAAATTCAATGTTTTAGCTCATGGTAAGGACTTAGGCCGTTTCGAAATTCACTTATTTGGTGACCACAGTATTTTGAATACTACTGCTGTAATTGCAGTTGCCTATACTGAAAAAGTTCCAATGGAAGATATTAAGGAAGGATTGCTCACTTTCAAGGGTGCCAAGAGAAGATTTGCTGAAAAAGACTTTGGCGATGTTTCAGTAATTGATGATTATGCTCACCATCCAACAGAAATGCGTGCAACTATCCAAGCCGCTCGTCAAAAGTTCCCAGATAAGGAATTAGTTGTTGTCTTCCAACCACATACTTTCTCAAGAACTAAGAAATATCAAAAAGATTTTGAAGAGATCTTACGTGATGTAGATAAGGCTTACGTCACTCCAATTTATGCTTCTGCTCGTGAAGCAAGCGGTGATATTTCAAGTCAAGATTTGGTTAACAATATTCCTGGTTCAGAAGTAATTGATTTAGACAATATTGCTGACTTAACTAAGCATAAAAATGCAGTTGTTGTATTTATGGGTGCTGGTGACATTCCTAAATATGAAGATGCATATGAAAAATTACTTTAATTAAATAAAGATTTTAAAATATGAAAAAAGGATTGATTATTCTTGTTGTAACAAGATATCAATCCTTTTTGTTATTTAGCGCTTAAGATCAATTACAAAAGAATTCATATCGCCGCGGTAAGTAGCAATTGAATATTCAATCAATTGATCTTTATTTGTATATCCATGAGTATGGAAATAGAAGATAGGAGCATTTTCTTTAATATTCAAGTCCTCGGCTATTTCGGAAGAAGCGGTTTTTACCTCTAATTTTCTTACAACATGTGTAACAGCTAAGTCTCGTTTCTCAAGTTCCGTATATAAAGAAGCAGTTGAAAAATTCACTTTTTCTAAATCAGGGACAAGTGAAGCAGAGAGATAAGTAGTTACTTTAACAAGTGGAAGTTTACCAGCAGGTTTTGCAGGTGCATTTTTAGCACCTTTTGGAGGGAGTTTACTAGATCGTTATGGGGCAAGAAGACCAATTTTAATTGGTTCTAGTTTAATGTTATTAGAGCTACTTATCTTTACCATTTTTACAAATCATTTAAATAATCTGCTTATTCTGTTTGTCTATATTTTCTATATGGGCGGAATGGGAATGATGATGGGCTGCGTTATGACAGATGCATTAGACCATCTAGAAAAAAGTAAAGTAACTCAAGGAAACGCAATTTTAAATACTTTACAAGAATTTGCTGGTGCGGTTGGTACTTCAACAACTGCTGCTTTTGTAGCATTTGCACAAAGAAATGCTGGTTCAAAAGGCGCAATTCTAACAGCTCATGGTACACATTTAGCTTATGTTTTCTTACTGGTTCTTGTGTTAATTATTATTGCTATTTTTCTTAAGTTTACCCAAGCAAATAAAAGTGAATAGTTACTGATAGGGAAAATGATGTAGAGACAAAAATAATCGCTTTTAGCATTTAATGACTAAAAGGATGTAGATAATTAAATCATGTAAGAAAAACTGTTAAAATAGGTAAGAGACTATTTGACAGTTTTTTATTTAAGGAGAAAAAGATGGCACAAAAGAAATTACTTTTAATTGACGGTAACTCTGTGGCCTTTCGTGCCTTTTATGCTTTATACCGTCAGCTGGATCGCTTTACTAGCCCAGATGGTTTGCATACAAATGCAATTTTTACTTTTAAAAATATGCTTGATGCGATTATGAAGCAGACTGATCCAAGCAATGTATTAGTTGCTTTTGATGCAGGAAAAGTTACTTTTAGAACTAAAATGTATCAAGACTATAAAGGTGGTCGACAAAAAACTCCAAGTGAATTATCAGAGCAACTGCCTGTAATTCGTGAAATGCTTAAAGACTTAGGTATTAAGAGCTATGAACTAAAGAATTATGAAGCAGACGATATTATTGGCACACTTTCTAAAATGGGAGAAGAAGCTGGTTATACTGTTGATATTGTAACTGGGGATCGTGATTTAACACAGCTTGCTTCTGATAAAACCACGGTTTTAATAACTAAGAATGGAGTTGGTGATACTGAGGCATATACGCCAGAACATATGAAAGAAGTTAATGGCGTAACTCCAACTGAATTTATTGATATGAAAGCTCTGATGGGAGATAATTCTGATAATTATCCAGGTGTAACGAAAGTTGGTCCGAAGACAGCTTCACGTTTAATTCAGAAGTATGGTTCTGTTGAAAAACTTTATGAACATGTGGATGAAATGAAAAAATCCAAGTTAAAAGAGAACTTAATTAATGATAAAGATAAGGCTTTTTTAGCTAAAAAACTGGCCACAATTGATCGTGATTCTCCAGTAGAAGTGACCCTTGCTGATACTAAGCTGGAAGAACCTAATATTGAAGACTTACGTAATTTATATGAAAGATTAGGATTTAAGAAGTTTTTAGCTGAGTTAGGCGTAAGTGGAGTGAGTGATGGTAAGCAAGAAAGCGAGAAGTACGAGTATCAAGAGCTGACAAAAGAAAATATCTCTGAACTAGGTAAAATTAATGAAAAAGAAGTAACATTTTATCTAGCAATGTTGGGTGATAACTACCATTTAGCTCCACTTGAAGGATTTTCATTAAAAGTTGGCGATAAAATCTATGTTTCTAAAGATGTGGTTTTACTACAAGAAACTCCACTTCGTCAAATGCTAGAAGATAAGAAGATTAAGAAGAATGTTTTCGATATTAAAAGAACCTATGTAGGTTTACATCGGCTAGATATTGATGCAGAAGGATTAGACTATGATATGCTTCTAGCTTCTTATTTAGTTAATAATGAGAATAATTCTAACGATCTTGGTGAAGTAGCGCATTTATATGGCGATTATTCAGTAAAAACTGACTTGGAAGTTTATGGTAAAGGTAAAAAGAAAGCTGTTCCTGAGGATGATGAGTTCTTTGAACATTTAGCAGCTAAAGTCGTTGTAATTGAGAAGTTAAAGCAGCCACTTCTAGAGAAATTAAAAGATCATGAGCAAGATGATTTATATGAAACAATTGAAATTCCAGTTGCTTTTGTCTTAGCTAAAATGGAAATTACTGGAATTAAGGTTGAAGCATCAGTTTTAAATCAATTAGGCAATGACTTTGCACTTAAATTACAAGAACTAGAGCATAAGATTTATCAACAAGCTGGTGAAGAATTTAATTTAAATTCGCCAAAACAGCTAGGTCATATTCTTTTCGAAAAATTAAATTTACCACCAATTAAAAAGACCAAAACTGGCTATTCAACTTCTGTTGAAGTATTAGAGCAATTGAAAATGAAGAGCCCAATTGTTTCGGAAATTTTAGATTATCGTCAAATTGCTAAAATTCAAAATACTTACGTTAAGGGACTGCTCGAGTGTATTCAACCAGATGGAAGAATTCATACCCGTTATTTACAGACTTTAACTGCAACAGGTCGTCTTTCATCGGTTGATCCTAATTTACAAAATATTCCAACTAGAACTGATGAAGGAAAACAGATTAGGAAGGCTTTTGTACCTTCAACTAAAGATGGCTATATCTTTTCTTGTGACTACTCACAGGTTGAATTAAGAGTTTTGGCACATGTTTCCGGGGATGAACATATGCAGGAGGCATTTAAATCTGGTTACGATATTCATGCCCACACTGCAATGAAGATTTTCCATTTGAATTCACCTGATGAAGTAACGCCGTTAATGCGTCGGCATGCTAAGGCGGTCAACTTTGGAATAGTTTATGGTATTTCTGATTATGGCTTGTCTAAGAACTTAGGCATCAGTCGTAAACAAGCCAAGACATTTATTGATAATTATTTTGAACAATATCCGCAAATTAAGGATTATATGGATAAGGCAATTAAGGAAGCTCGCGAAAAAGGCTATGCAGAAACTATTATGCATAGAAGACGCTATTTACCAGATATTCATTCAAAAAATTTCAACGTTAGAAGCTTTGCTGAAAGAACTGCAATTAATTCTCCTATTCAAGGTTCAGCTGCTGATATTATTAAAATTGCCATGATTAATATGCAAAAGAAACTTGATGAATTGCGCTTAAAGACTAAAATGGTTTTACAAGTACACGATGAGCTTATTTTTGACGTACCGAAGGCTGAATTAGATACAATTAAGAAAATTGTGCCAGAAGTTATGCAGTCAGCTGTAACACTAGATGTTCCACTGATAGCTGACTCTAACTGGGGTCATAATTGGTATGACGCTAAGTAAAAAGTAGGTGATTTAATGCCAGAGATGCCAGAAGTTGAGACAGTTAGACGGACTTTAACCCCCTTAGTAAAGGGAAAAACAATTGCTAAAATAAATATTTGGTATCCTAAAATTATAGTTAACGATCCAGCTGAATTTATTAAAAAATTGACAAATAAAACGATTTTGAAAATTGATCGTTATGGCAAGTATTTACTCTTTAGGTTCAATGGCGACTTAACAATGGTTTCGCATTTGCGCATGGAAGGAAAATATCATTTAGTTAGTCCTGATACACCTAAGGGAAAGCATGAACATGTAGAATTTATTTTTACTGATGGGACTGCCTTACGTTATGATGATGTGCGCAAATTCGGTAGGATGCATTTAGTTGAAACAGGAACTGAAAGAAAGACGACTGGAATTCGGCATCTTGGACCTGAACCTAGTACTGCTGAATTTAACTTAACCTATTTCATTAATGCTTTGAGCCGGAAGAAAAAGAATATAAAGAACACTTTATTGGATCAGACAATTGTGTGTGGTTTAGGAAATATTTATGTAGATGAAGTACTCTGGAAGAGTAAAATTCATCCCCTAAGTAGCGCTCAAGCCATTCCTGCTGATAAGGTGAAGAATTTATATCAAAATATCAACCATACTATCGCTATAGCAACTAAGGAACGCGGAACTACTGTTCATACTTATTTAGATGCTAATGGCCAAATTGGTGGTTATCAAAAGATGCTGCAGGTTTATGGACATGCTGGTGAAGAGTGTAGTAAGTGCGGCACTATTTTAGAGAAGATCAAAGTAAATGGACGCGGAACTACTTTCTGTCCGCATTGTCAGGTACTATATAAATGACATATTTTTTAGGATTAACTGGCGGAATAGCCAGTGGTAAAAGTACAGCTGATGAATTTTTTGAAAAGCAAAATATTCCGATTATTGACTCCGATTTGATTGCTCATCAGATAATGGAAGTAGGCCAAAAGGGTTATCAGGCAATAGTTAATTATTTTGGCAGCAATATTCTTAATGATGATCAAACAATTAATCGTCATAAATTAGGTGGAATAGTTTTTAATGATAAAACTAAGCTGAAAAAATTAAATGAGATAACTCATCCACTTGTTCATCAGAAAATTAAACAACAAATGGAGCGATACCGTTTAAATCAAGAAAAATTAGTTGTAGTTGATGTGCCTTTACTATTTGAATCTGGTTTTGAAAGCTTATGCGATGGCGTTTTGGTTATTTCTATTTCACCAAAACTGCAGGTTAAACGTCTGATGAAACGAAATAATTTCACTAGAGAAGAAGCTTTGGTTAGAATAAATAATCAAATGCCACTAAGTGAAAAAGAAAAAAGAGCTACCTATGTAGTAGCTAATACTGGTACAATAGATAACTTAGAGAAAAGATTATCTGATTTATTACAAAAGATAGGCAGGTAGAGAAGATGGAATGTCCAAATTGCCACAAGAATGCTTCAAGAGTAATTGATTCTCGTCCAAGCGATGAAAATAGAGCAATTAGACGACGCAGAGAATGTGAAAATTGTGGTTTTCGCTTTACTACTTTTGAAAGAGTAGAGCGCTCGCCTCTATTGGTAATCAAAAATGATGGGACTCGTGAGGCCTTTAACCGCGATAAAATTTTGCATGGCGTAATGATGGCTGCGCAAAAGAGACCAATTTCAAGCGAACAACTAGATACTTTAGTAGATCATGTAGAAAATGAAATTAGAAAGCAAGGTCTTAATGAAATTTCATCTAAAGACATTGGCAATTTGGTGATGAAGGAATTGGCTAATTTAGATGATGTAGCTTACATTCGATTTGCAAGTATTTATCGCCAATTTAAAGATGTTTCAGGATTTATGGAAGCCATGGAAGATATGATGGCTAAACATGATAAGGAGTAGGTAGCCTGTGTTTGAAAGTGCTGACCCTAAGCAGCCTTTTTATGTGGCTAATCAAGTAGCTGTTAGTGAAGAAAATATAAAAGTTTTAACTACTCTTTTTGAGCCTCTTGTGGGTATTCGTGGAGTAGGATTATATATAACATTGACAAAAGAATTTGATGAAGTACCTTTTGCCAAAGATTATAAAACTTTATATCAACTTCAAGATCAAACTAACTTAAAATTAGAGGACTTATTTAAAACTTTGCATCATTTAGAGGCAACAGGCTTAATTAAGACATTTTTAGGTTCAAATCCTGTTTTAGGCGAGGTTTTGATTTTTGAAGTAGAAAAAGTTCCTTCAGCAGGTGAGTTCTTTCACACCTTTTTACTTTCAAGTTTGTTGCTTGAACGAGTAGGAAATGTAGCTTTTGATCGTTTGGTAAAAAAATTTACTCCGCGAACTTTTGTCGGTTTAAAAGATGCTAAGGAAGTTACTAGTGGCTTTTTTGATGTTTTTCACTTGAGTGCTGAAAATGCGATTGATGCACCAGTTGAAGTTAAAGAAGCGGCTGGTGAAGTTCCTAAGGATGCCAAAGGTGAAATTAAGTTAGGTAATGAGCCGGTAAAAGTTGACTGGAGCTTTTTGGTTGATTTGTTTGAGAGCTATCATATTAAGAAAGAAGAAGTTTTAAAGCACCAGGTAGAAATTAAACAGATTATTGATTTTTACCATTTAACTGAGCAAGAATTTGTCGAAACTGCGCTGATTACGATGTCAGCTGGGGCAGATAAACTCAATATGTATGCAATTCAAAATGCAGTTAATGAAAACTTTGGACTTAATCGCAATAAAGAAATGGTTAAAAAGCAGTTACGTCAAACTCCTAAAGATGCTGATCATGCAATTAAAAAATTATCAAAAGCTGATGCAGATCTAATTCGTGAAGTAGATAGTAAGGTGCCAACTGATTATTTATACGAATTAAAAGAGAAAAAAGGTGGCTATGTAACTGCAAATGAAAAGAAAGTTATCTTTCGTTTGCAAGATCAAATGGGGTTAACACCACCTTTAATTAATTTGATTGTTCATACTTGTTTTGAATATGATGCTGTGTTGACTAATAATTTAGCTGATCGAATTGCTAATGATTGGCTTCAGCAAGGAATAACCACGCCAACTGAAGCTATCGCATATCTTAAGGAACGAAAGAATAAACGTAGTCATCAATATTATCGTGCTCCCAAAAAGAATATTCGTAAGACAACTGATTGGTCGAAGTATGAAAAACAGCATCAAAATAAGAAAACAACCATGTCAGCTGAGGAAAGAAATCGAATCTTTCGTGAATTTGGTAAAAATGAATAGGAAGTGTTGTACTGGTGGAAGATATTTCTGAAGTAATCACACGTATTATCAAGAAAAGAAAATTGAGCGAAGATGGGAAAAAGATTGCTAAAACAGCAATAAAGCATCCCAGTGTTCAAGCCTTTCTCGCACAAAATAAAGACAAATTAAATAAAGAAATTGTCCAGGCTTCTCTTCCTACGATTTTTAACTATGTTGAGCAAATTGAGGCGCCAAACCCTGTGATGGAAGGATATACGCCAAAGCTTTTTCTTAATGGAAAGGTAATTGATATTACCTATGTTCCAACTGAGGCAAAGTTAAACTCAGAAGCTAAAATGCGGGCAGAACGCAGGATTGAATTGATTGATCTACCAGGAAAACTACGTCATGTTGAACTAGAAAATGTTGATTCAACTCCTGAACGGGATGCTGCATTAAATGAAGTAGCTATGTTTTTAGCCAGTTTTAAGAAGAACAAACATATCAAAGGTTTGTATCTAACTGGTGATTTTGGTGTAGGAAAAACGTATATCTTAGCTGGGTTAGCTAACGCTATTGCGCGTCAAGGAAGTCGAGTAGTCTTTTTACATGTACCTTCTTTTATTGCCAGTTTGGGGAGCCATTTTCAAGATAATAGCTTAAGTGACGAGATTGATCGTATTTCATCAGCTCCTGTTTTAGTTTTTGATGATATTGGAGCAGAGACTCTAAGTGAATGGTCACGTGATGACGTGTTAGGCGTTATTTTGCAAAAACGCATGGATAATGTTTTACCAACATTTTTTAGTTCAAATATGACAATGGATGATTTGGCTGAACATTTTGCTGAAACAAGAAATAATGTTGATGAGGTTAAGGCAAGACGCTTAATGGAGCGGGTTCGTTTCTTGAGTAAAGAGGTTTTTGTTGGCGGTAAAAATCGTAGAAATTAATTTCAAATTTTGCTTGCATCTATTTGATGAGCTAGTATAATGAAAGTCAATGAAAGACATGATTTTCTTCAACTCAGAGACAGGAGCCTAGTTCTGGAAGCTCCTGATTAGAAGAAAACCCCAATTTCATTCCTGAAATTTTTATAATTTGGTTAGGTACCATTAACGACCTTTAGAGGAATTAATTCTTGGTAATTAATTCGAATTTCGGGTGGAACCACGTATTTTAACGTCCCAGCGCTATTTTTAGTGCTGGGATTTTTTATTTGGAGGTAAAATTTTATGAGTTTTTCTGTAACTTTGCCAGACGGCTCAAAGAAAGATTTTGACAAGGCAGTTTCTGTTAAAGAACTAGCATCTTCAATTGCTACTTCTCTAGGAAAAGCTGCTGTTGGTGCAAAAATTAACGGCGAAATGAAGCCTTTAGATTACGTTGTTGATGAAGATGTAGAAGCAGCTATCATCACTGATAAGGATGAGGAAGGTTTAGATATTTTACGTGCTACTGCTGCATTTTTGCTTGAAGCTATTGCTAAGCGTAAGTATCCAGAATTACGTTTGGGAATGCACGAAGCAGATGAGGGTGGCTTCTTTGTAGATACTGATAAGGAAGATCAAATTAAAATTACTGAATTGCCAGAACTTGAAAAGGAAATGCAAAAGGCAATCAAGAATGGCGAAAAGATCGAATATACTTCAATGAAAAAGAGTGAATTGGAAGATATCTTTAAAGATGACCAATTCAAATTAGATCTTTTAAAGGACGAAAAAGACGAAGTTGCAGTTTACAAATTAGGTGACTTTGTTGACTTTGGTTTTGAAGCTTTATTACCAAATACTGGTAAGATTAAGAACTTTAAGCTTTTATCAGTTGCTGGTGCATACTGGTTAGGTAAATCCTCTAACCCAATGCTTCAAAGAATTTTTGGTACTGCATTCTTTAAGAAGGCAGCTTTAGATGAAGATTTAAAGCGTCGCGCTGAAATTAAGGAAAGAGATCACAGAACTATTGGTAGAGACTTAGACTTATTCTTTGTTGATCCTAAAGTTGGTGCAGGTCTTCCTTACTGGATGCCAAAGGGTGCTACTATTCGTCGCGTTGTCGAGAGATATATTGTTGATAAAGAAGTTGCTGATGGCTATGAACATGTTTATACTCCAGTTTTGATGAACGTAGATGCATACAAGACTTCTGGTCACTGGGCACATTATCGTGATGACATGTTTCCACCAATGGACATGGGTGATGGTGAAATGCTTGAACTTCGCCCAATGAACTGTCCTTCACATATTCAAATCTATAAGCACCACATTCGTTCATACCGTGAATTGCCAATCCGTATCGCTGAATTAGGTATGATGCACAGATACGAAAAATCAGGTGCTTTATCAGGTTTACAACGTGTACGTGAAATGACTTTGAATGATGGTCACACTTTTGTTGCACTTGACCAAATCAGAGAAGAATTTGCTAAAGTTTTGAAGTTGATCATGGATGTTTACAAAGACTTCGATATTACTGATTACTACTTCAGACTTTCATACCGTGATCCAAAGAACACTGATAAGTATTACGCAAATGATGAAATGTGGGAGAAATCTCAATCAATGCTTAAGGCAGCTATGGATGATCTTGGCCTTGATTATGTTGAAGCAGAAGGTGAAGCAGCATTCTATGGTCCTAAGCTTGATATTCAAACTAAGACTGCTTTAGGTAACGATGAAACTATGTCAACTATCCAACTTGACTTTATGCTTCCAGAAAGATTTGGCTTGACTTATGTAGGTCAAGATGGTGAAGAACACCGTCCAGTTATGATCCACCGTGGTATTGTTGGTACTATGGAAAGATTTATCGCTTACTTGACTGAAATCTACAAGGGTGCCTTCCCAACTTGGCTTGCTCCAGTTCAAGCTGAAATTATCCCAGTTAACGAGGAAGCTCACGGCGCATATGCTGATAAGGTTCGTGAAGAATTAGCTAAGCGCGGATTTAGAGCAGAAGTAGACCACAGAAACGAAAAACTTGGTTACAAGATTCGTGAATCACAAACTCAAAAAGTTCCTTATACTTTAGTTTTGGGTGACGATGAAATGAATGCCAATGGTGTTAATGTTCGTCGTTATGGTACTGAAGAACAAATTTCTAAGAGTTTAGATGACTTTATTGCTGAAATTGACGCAGATGTTAAGTCATACTCAAGAGAAAAATAATTAAAATAATAGTTTTTAATATAAAAGCGAGAAGACTGATAATAAGGTCTTCTCGTTTTTTTGTTTACTTGATGATTTTAATAATGTTATTAAGAATTTGTTTGGGTAATGAATGACTGCGTTGATAGATAGAGTTTGCTGATTCGTTGTCAGTATATTCTTTAAGAATAGTAGGTACTAAATATTCCCAGTTAGTCCAATTAGTAATCATTATATTATCAAAAACTTCAAATTTATTTGAGATATGACCATTCACCACAAGTTTTTAACCGTTTACCGAAAATTACTGGTTTTAGAAAATGCAATGAGTATACTTATAGGCAATATAAGGAGTGAGCATATGGAAATAAAGTTTAATATCGATAAAGATTTACAAAAAGAAAAAGCTGAATTTTGGCTAAAGAAGATGACAGACAAGATAAGAAAAATCACTCAAGAATTGCAGTCTGATCCTCAAATTTTATGGGGATATCGAAAAGAAACGGCATATGCGATTGAAGTTTCAAAAATATATTTAATTCAAGTAGAAAATGAAAAGACAATAATTTATACGCAGGATAAAACATATCTTTTTAAAGGTAGACTTTATCAGGCCAGCATTAACTTACCAACTGATTTTATTGAAGCATCCCGAAGTGCAATTCTAAATTATCGTTTTATCGATCATTTAGAAATTATCAGTAATGGTAATATCGATGCCTTGATGAAAAATGGGTTACGTGTGCAAATTGCCCGTCGAAAAATAAAAAAATTAAAGGAGAGACTGGGATTATGAAACATATTGTACGTTTAATTAATAGTGGATTAGTAGGAATAGGAATTGGGATGACTTGGCTGGGAATTGATATTTTACAAAATCAGTTTTTCAAGAATAGATTAGAGACAACTATTTCGGTAAAATATTTTCTTTTCTGGTTAGGGTCTTCGTTTTTGATTGGAATTTTCTTCTATTTTGCTAGTTTGGTTTTTGACCATGATAATTGGTCTTTAAAAAAACAAATCTTTATTAACTTTTTTATTTGTCTTGGTGCATGGTTAAGCTTTTGCTTCTTTTTAAATAAGTTTAATTATTCTGGATCCGCATTATTAGAAATGATTATTGATTTTGTTATTATGTATGCTCTAGCATACGGAATTTATTTTTATCATTTATGGCATGAGGTTAAGCGAATTAATAAGAAACTGAAAGAAATTTGAGAGGACTTAAAATGTTACTTAAAGTAAGAAACTTAAGCAAAAGTTTTCAAAATGGAACAAGGGCAATTGAAGATTTATCATTTGATATTCCTGCTGGAAAAATAACTACTTTTTTAGGATTTAATGGAGCGGGAAAAACGACAAGTTTAAAAATAATTTTGAACTTATTGCTTCCTGATGAAGGAAAAATATATTTTGAAAATAAATTGCTAAAAAATGATTTTACGCCTTTATTAAAACAAACCGGAGTAGTTTTAGAGAGTACGCGCAATATGTTTTATGCCTTGACGCCAATGGAAAATTTTATATATTGGGGAGCTCAACGTGGGTTGAATAAAAAAGTGGCACGAAAAAATGGTTTAGAACTATTAGAGAAATTTGGTCTGTTGTCTAAAAAGGATACGGTTATTTTTGAATTAAGTCGAGGGATGCAGCAAATTATTGCTATTTGCTGTGCGTTGATTTCTAGACCTAAATTTTTAATTTTAGATGAACCGACTCTTGGTTTAGATATTGAGGCAGTAGAAACTGTGGAACGAATATTAAAGACATTAGCTTCTGAAGGAGTTGCAATTTTATTAACTACGCATGAATTGGCATTTGCACAAAGAATTGCAGATCAGATCCTATTAATAAAAAAAGGACAGTTAATTTATAGTGGCAGTAAAGCAGATTGTTTAGATAGATTCAATCAAGAAAAATTTATCACGGTTCAATTCTCGCGAGTTTTGTCTAATGAGCAACAAGCACTTTTAGAAAGTATTGCTAAGATTATTTCGATTAATAATACTACTTATCAGTTGATTTTATCTAATCGAAAAGACTTATCACATTTATTGGGATTTTTAACTCAATTTAAATTAATTGACCTTAAAACTAAAAATAAAGGTTTAAAAGAAGTGGTTGATTTTTACATGAAAGGAAAAAATGAAGATGGTAGCATTAAAAGCGGAATTTCAGCGTGAATTAATCATATACCGACGCTATTTATTTAGCTCTGTCTCAGACTTAGCTTTAACTATTTTAATGTTTATGGGTATCTTTTGGGGTAGTAACTCAATTAGTAAGGGTATTATCGGACAATCACTTTCAGCTTTAATTATTGGCTTCACATTGTGGACAACAATTCAGAATACAGTATCAATGTTAGGCAGTAATACTATGAATAATGCGAAAAGTGGGATTTTACAGCAATTATATTTGATGCCAATTTCAAGTGAAAAATTATTTTTTAATAGAAGTATGGTAAATATTACTATTTCACTTGGACAGTCTATCATTGTTTGTTTAGCGCTTATGCTTTTTACAGGACAATGGATAAACTTTACAATTATGGTTATTTGGCCAACTATTTTTTCTTTAGTTACTCTTTTCGGCTTGGGGTATCTGATAATTAGCTTAGTTTTAAGATTTAAACGAATAGGAAGTTTTTTAGCAATTTGTCAATATTTGTATTTAGGAATTTTACTAACACAATTTGAGAAAGCAGATCTTTTAGTAAAGAACATGGCAAATTTTTTGCCACTTGTACCAATGGTTAGCTGGATGAGATTAATTATTAGTGGATCAGCTTATAATTTTAAATATTATTTATCTTTTTCAGCCTTTAATTCGATATTTTGGTTGTTGCTTGGACTATTTATTTTTGAAAAAGTTAATAAAGCTGTGAAGAAGCAAGGCTCTCTTTCTTTCTATTAGTTTTATTAAAATTAGCAGTTGCATTCAATTAATTCTTGACGTAGATTAATTAGATGGTATAATTTAGAAGTTGAGAACAAGAAGAAGCTCCCGCTTCTCGCCTAAGTTAATATTACCTCTGGGCTGATCGATAATATCTGTTGATTAAAAGCGGGCGTTAACTTTGCCCGCTTTTTTCTTGTCCTCGAAATTAACGTGGAGGTGAATACTCATACCAAGAAATATGATCTTAAACGAAGATATTCGTGCTCGTGAAGTTCGTTTAATTGGAGTTGATGGCCAACAAATTGGTGTCGTTTCTAAGAATGAAGCTTTACGTAAAGCAGCTGACGCTGACCTTGATTTGGTTTTGCTTTCTCCTAATGCTAAGCCACCTGTTGCTAGAATTATGGACTACGGTAAATTCCGTTTTGAACAACAAAAGAAAGCCAAAGAAAACCGTAAGAATCAAAAGGTTATGGCTGTCAAAGAAATTCGTTTAAGTCCAACAATCGAAGGCAATGACTTTGACACTAAGTTAAAGCATGTTCGTAAATTCTTGACCAAGGGCGCTAAAGTTAGAGTTTCTATTCGCTTTAGAGGCCGGGCAATTACTCACAAGGAGTTAGGTAAACAGGTCTTAGAGAAGATGGCTGATGAAGCTAGTGACTTATCTAATGTAGTTACTAAGCCTAAGATGGAAGGCCGTTCAATGTTCTTAATGCTTGCTCCATTAAGTGAGAAAGATAAAAAGAAAAAGTAGTTAATTGGAGGAATAGATATGCCAAAGCAAAAAACACACCGCGCTTCAGCAAAGCGTTTCAAGAGAACTGCTAATGGTGGTTTAAAGCGTCACCATGCTTACACTGGACACCGTTTCCACGGTAAGACTAAGAAACAACGTCGTCATTTGAGAAAAGCTGCTATGGTTTCAGCAAGTGACTTAAAGCGCATCAAACAGATGCTTTCCCAAATGCGTTAATTATTAGAAGACTTTTTGAGGAGGAATTTTAGATGCCAAGAACTAAAGGTGGAACCGTAACACGCGCTCGTCGTAAGAAGATCATGAAGTTAGCCAAGGGTTACCGTGGCTCAAAACACTTACAATTTAAAGCTGCAAGTACTCAAGTATTTGTTTCTCGTAAATATGCTTTCCGTGACCGTAAGAAGCGTAAGAGTGAATTCAGAAAATTATGGATTGCTCGTATCAACGCTGCTGCAAGACAAAATGGTCTTTCATACTCTAAGTTAATGCACGGCTTAAAGGTAGCTGGTATTGACATGAACCGTAAGATGTTAGCTGATATTGCTTACAACGACGAAAAAGCTTTTGCTGATTTAGCAGATGCTGCTAAGAAAGCTTTGAACTAAAAATATTAAAAATGCTCCGCATAAGCGGAGCATTTTTTTCTCAAATTTGATTGAAGATATGTAATAAGCGACTTTTTTCTTGGTTAGAAGCAAAGGCAGCATTAATGGAGTTTAATAATAATTGATGTTCATCTAAATTTGTAAGATTAGTTTTAGTTTCAAGTAATTTAAACTCTTTAGGTAAATTGGTATTTGAAACGGTCATATTATCACAATTTAATGTTGCTTTTATTTTTCTTGAAAGCAGAGTTTTGATTGGATATGAGTCGATTTTTTTAAATACTTTAGTATTAAGATTAGAAGTGGCGCAACATTCTAGGGTAATATGTTGGTTAATTAATTCTTGAACTAGTTGCTCACTTTCTAAGCAGCGAATTCCGTGACCAATTCTTTTAGTGCCTAAGTCTAATGCTTCTTGCATTGATTCTGGGCCCGCTGCTTCTCCTGCATGAATTGTAAAAGGAATGTGCATTTCCTTAGCATCATCAAAGAAAGGCTTAAATTTTTTATTTGGAATTGGTCCTTCTGGCCCTGCTAGATCAATACCAACAACGTGTTCTTTAGCATATTTAGCAGCTAGTTTAACAGTTAAGTAGTTTTCTTGTTCTCGATCAGGCAAGCGCATAAGGCAGAGAATTAAGTTGGCGTGCAGAGGATAAAAATTATCTTCATGGTTATTTTGCCAGTTGTAGAATTTCTTTAATCCTAAAATACAGGCCTTAATTGCATCTTCTTGAGTAAGATCTTTTTGGATGTGGAGCTGTGGAGCAAAACGGATCTCTGTATAAACTAAACCTTGAGAGCGGAGTTTCTGTAAAAGATCAAAAGTTGCTGTTTCTAGATCTTTTTTTGTTTGCAGAAATAACAATGGAAAGTCGAATTTAGTTAAATATTCTTGTAAATCAGCACATCTTTCAGAAACAGACAACTTTTCTTTCAATTGCGAGTCAGTTAAACTGGAAAAATTGTGTACTTCCATTAACTTTTTAACGGTAGTGTATGGCAAAGAACCATCTAGGTGAAGATGGAGATCAATAAAATTTTTCATTTTTAGCTCCTTTGTGTAATACGGTGGAAAAGTTTAAATTGTTCTTATTTTACCATCTTTTGTGCTAAAGAAAAGTAAAATTTTAATTTTTTAATCAGCAAATATTTCTAAAGATTAAAGATTTCTGATACTATAGATATGAGAAAAAAGTGGAGATTTTTTAATGTTATTTAGACCTCGGTATACAATAGATACTATCTATCATTTAGATCCAAAACAGTTAAAAAAGATGGGGATTAAGGCTGTTTTTAGCGATTTAGACAATACTTTGCTTGCATGGAACAAAGCTGATACAGCAGTTGAAATGGATCAACTTAATCGCCGTTTAGCAAAAGCTGGAATTCGTTTAGTTGTTATTTCGAATAATAATGCTGAACGGATTGGAAAAGTTTTGAATCCATATCATATTTCTTTTATTGCAAAGGCTAGAAAGCCTCTTCCCATTGGAATTAATCAGGAATTAAAAGAACTAAATTTACAAAAAGATCAAGTCTTAATGGTTGGCGATCAATTGATTACTGATATGCAGGCTGGTAATTTAGCTGGTGTAGCTACAGTTTTGGTAAAGCCATTAGTTGAAACCGATAAGTGGAATACTAGAATTAATCGTTTTTTTGAAAAATTTATCTTCTTCTTTTTGAATTTAAGAAAGCCAGTAGTTTTTAAGGAGAAATTAGAATGAGTGAAGAATTGCGTTGTATTGGTTGTGGAAGTATATTGCAGGATCAAGATCCTAAAAAGTCAGGCTATTTACCAACTTCTGCCTTAAAAAAAGCTTTAACAAGTGATGACAATGAGGTATATTGCCAGCGCTGCTTTAGATTAAGACATTATAACGAAATTATGCCAGTTGAAGAAAATAACGATGATTTCTTGGCATTGCTCAATTCAATTAGTCAAAAAAAAGCCTTGGTTGTTAACGTAGTTGATTTATTTGATTTTAGCAATTCATTAATTTCTTCGATTAAACGTTTTATTGGCGGTAATGAATATATTTTAGTTGGTAATAAGGTAGATTTATTTCCGAAAAACTCTAAAGAGTCAAAAATCAAAGACTGGATGCGTCAAGAAGCCAACCGAAATGGTTTAAAGCCAGAAAAAATCTTTTTAGTTTCAGCTGCTAAAAAGAAAAATTTAGCTGATTTGATGGCTTTTTTAGCAAAAAAGGGTGAAAAGAAAGATATTTATTTTGTTGGAACTACTAATGTTGGTAAATCGACTTTAATTAATGCAATTATCAATATGAATAGTGATTTAAAAGATGTCATTACTACGTCTAAGTTTCCTGGAACAACTTTAGATGAAATTAAAATACCTCTTTCTAATGGTCATTATTTAATTGATACCCCAGGAATCCTGAACGCTAATCAATTGGCTAGTCACTTGAGTGGCAAAGAATTAGAAGTTGTTGAACCAAAGAAACCATTAAAGCCTGCAACTTACCAGTTATTACCGGGACAAACAATTTTCTTAGCTGGCCTCGGGCGCTTTGATTATGTTGATGGCCCATCAGCTGGTTTTACAATTTATGTGGCACGAGACCTTTATGTTCATAGAACCAAGACTGAGAATGCTGATACATTTTATGAAAAGCATAAAGATGACTTATTACTTCCACCAAGTAAGGAAGATAATTTAGGACCATTAAAAGGACAAACATTTTCACCAAAAGAAAAAAGCGATATTTTGTTTGGAGGCGTAGGATTTATTACAACACCAGCTAATGTTGTAGTGAAGGCTTATACGCCGGAAGGCATTGGTTTAGGAATTAGAAGAGCGTTGATATAATGCAGTGCGTTGTAAAAGAAAAGCCACAAGTAAAATTTGAACCAGCTACAAGTTCTGCTCAGCAAATTGGAATTATGGGAGGAACTTTTAATCCAGTCCATCTTGCTCATTTAGTAATGGCAGAGCAAGTTAGAAAGCAACTTCACTTAGACGAAATATGGTTTATCCCCAATAATACTCCACCTCATAAACAATTAGCAGGTAATGTCAGTGCTAAAGACCGCTGTGCGATGCTTGAATTAGCTACGCATGATAATCCATATTTTCATGTTAAACTTTTTGAGATAATGCGGGGTGGTACTTCATATACAGTTGATACCTTGCGTTATTTGAAAAAAAGAGCACCACGTAATCAATATTATTTGATTATGGGGAGTGATGAAGTAAATGATTTTGAAAATTGGCGTGAACCTGAAACAATTGCCCTTTTGTCGACATTAGTAGGAGTTAGAAGACCAAACTATCCACAAAATCCGAGATTCCCTATGATTTGGGTAGATGCTCCAAATTTAGATATTTCGTCTTCTCTAATTCGTAAAAATGTAGCTACCGGTAATTCTATTCGGTATTTAGTGCCTGAAAGTGTTCGTTTATATATTGAATCAAGAGGCTTATATCGTGACTGAAATTAATTTTGCAAAAACATATTCCCCGTTAACTTCTGCTGAAATTGTTGCTCAAGAAAAAAGCAACATGGATGAAAAAAGATTTAAGCATTGTATTGGTGTAAGTGAAACGAGCCGTAAGTTAGCTGAACTTAATGATTATGATCCGGATAAAGCAGCTTTAGCTGGATTTATTCATGATTATGCAAAGCAAGTACCTCCAGAACGATTTATTAAGGTAATTAAGGAACAACACTTTGATCAGGACTTACTTAACTATAATCGTGCTATTTGGCATGGCATTGTTGGGGCATATTTTATTGAGAAAGAGTTAAAGATAACTGATCCTGAAATTTTAACTGCAATTAGACGTCATACAACAGCAGATGTTGAAATGTCTACTTTGGATAAAATTGTCTTTGTTGCTGATTTTATAGAACCAGGACGTGATTTTCCAGGTGTAGAAGAGGCAAGAAAGGTGTCATATGCTAATTTAGATGATGGAGTAGGTTTTGAACTAGCTCATACGCTTGACTTTTTAATAACTAATAGAAAAAAGATATATCCTAAGACTTTTGCCGCATATAATAAATGGGCTGTGAAAGATTAGAATTTTGAAAGGAAAAAATAAAATTGGATAGCAAGAAATTATTAGATTTAACCGTAGAAGCAATTGATGAGAGACATGGTGAAGATACTGAAGCATATGATATGCAAGGAATTAGTATTTTAGCAGATTACTATGTTGTAACTACTGCAGGCTCAAATCGTCAACTTCATGCAATTGTTAATAGCATTATTGATAAAATTCATGAACAAGGAAAAGAAGATTACCGTATTGAAGGAACACGTGATTCTAACTGGCTTTTAGTAGATATGGGAGATGTAGTTGTAAATGTCTTCACTGCGGATGCTAGAGACTTTTATGGCTTGGAAAAGCTCTGGAGCAATGGTAAGAAGTTAGAATTAAACTTAGATTAAAGGAAGACGTATGAGTGTAATTGGCATTGTAGCCGAATATAATCCTTTTCATAGTGGACATGAATTTTTATTAAATCAAGCACGTTTAGTTGCCGAAAATGATCCAATAATTGTTATAATGTCAGGCAATTATGTTCAACGTGGACAAATGGCGATTATGGACAAGTGGCAAAGAGCCAAAGCAGCTTTAAATTCAGGTGCTGATTTGGTATTTGAACTACCTTTTTCTTTTGCAGTTCAACCAGCTGATATTTTTGCTAACGGTAGCATCAGGATGTTAAGCAATTTAGGAGTATCAGAATTATTTTTTGGAGTGGAAGATGCTAATTTAAATTTCTCTTATTTAGGACAAAAAATAAATCAAATTCCTAAAAATCGAATGGATTTTAGAGATTATACTCAAACTTATGCTACGCAATATAATGAAATGGTTGCTAGAGAAGTAGGTCATGAAGTAAACCAGCCTAACATGATGTTAGCTGTTGCTTATGCTGTAGCTAGTGAACAACTAGAAACTCCGCTTCATCTGCATCCCGTGACAAGACTAGGGAGTGGGCACGATGATCCACTTTTGCAAGACAAGATTATTTCTTCTGCTACTGCAATTAGAAACTATTGTTTACATCACCCAAATGATTTAACTGAATTGAAAAAGTATCTTCCTAAAGGAGAACTAGCAGCACTAGAAAAACAAAAAGTCTACCCCAATTGGAATCTTTTATTTAATTTTTTAAAGTATCGGATTGAAAGCGCCAGTTTAGAAGAATTACGCTCAATCTATCAAATGAGCGAGGGTTTAGAGTACAAAATGAAAGAAGAAATTCATACTGCGGAAGATTTTACTTCATTTTTACGCCAGATTAAGTCTAAACGCTATACTTATGCGCGCCTAAGAAGGCTTTGTCTCTACACTCTTTTAAACGTAACCGAAAAGGAAATACAGACTTCATATCAAGATGTTTCAACGCTATTGCTTGGCTATAATAGTCGTGGAAGAAATTATCTTAAGAAAATTCGGAAAGATGTTGAACTCCCAATTATTTCTAAAGTCGATAAGAAAAATGCAGCGAGTGGAACTTTAGGTCTGCAAGTAAGAGTAGATCGACTTTTTGAACAAATTATGGGTAAAGATCAAAACTTTGGTCGAAGACCAATCGAGGTAAAATAATGTTAAATTTTTCATATTCACAAATTAAAAATAGCCGTAATCCCTTGACTCACGTTGATGAAGATGTCGAGTTAAGTAAAGATTTTTTTGATAGAAGTAAAGAATTACTTGAAGATGCCAAAAATGTGCATGTTAGTGGCGATTTCTTTTATGATGAACCCTTTGTAACTGGGAATTTCACTGTAGAAGCAGATGTAATTGCCCCATCTACTCGAAGTTTGAAGCCGGTAAAACTGCATCAAGAGTTTAATTTTACTGAAAATTATAGTGAAGTTGAGCCAACTCAAGAGCAGCTTGATGAAGAAGATACTATCGTAACTGTTAAGGATGATAAAATTGATCTTCAAAAAGCTGTAGAAGACAATTTATTATTAAGCTTACCATCAGTTATTCTAACGCCCCAAGAAAAAAGTGAAGGTGATTTCCCTGAAGGAGAGGGATGGAAGGTTATTTCTCAAGCGGCTTATCAAGAAGAACAATCAAATAAGGAAAATCCAGCCTTTGCTAAGCTTAAAGATTTATTCAAAGATGAAAAAAACAAGGAATAAACCCTTGCATTAATGTATTTTTAAATTTAATATTAATTTATTAATAAAATTTTTAACCAGATTAATTATAGTGTGGAGAAAATAATGAGTAAAATTCTGATTATTGAAGATGAAAAAAATCTTGCCCGTTTTGTAGAACTAGAATTAAGACATGAGAAATACGAAACTCAAGTTGAAGGAAATGGTCGAAAAGGATTAGATTTAGCATTAAACGAAGATTTTGATGCAATCTTACTTGATTTAATGTTGCCAGATCTTAATGGATTAGAAATTGCTCGTCGCGTTCGCCAAGAAAAAACTACTCCAATTATTATGATGACTGCAAGAGATTCAGTGATTGATCGAGTTTCTGGCTTAGATCATGGTGCTGATGACTATATTGTTAAGCCTTTTGCAATCGAAGAATTATTGGCTCGTTTACGTGCAGTCTTAAGAAGAGTACAAATTGAAAAGAGAGCTATGGGCGACACGATGGGTGTTCAAAAAGTTGTTCATTTTAATGATTTAACCATTGAAACAGCTAACCGAATCGTTCATCGCGGAGATAGTACAGTCGATCTGACTAAGCGTGAGTACAACTTGTTAATGACATTAATTGAAAACAAAAATAACGTTGTTACTAGAGAGCAACTCTTAAATAAGATTTGGGGACCTGAATCTAAAATTGAAACTAATGTTGTCGAAGTTTATGTACGTTATTTACGTAATAAGATCGATGTACCGGGCCGTCCTTCATACATCAAGACTGTTCGTGGTACCGGTTATATGGTAAGAACGGATGAAAATGATGAAGCACGTGAAGAAGCAAAATAAATCGACCAAAGAGACCCTCAAGTCCTCGCTAACCTTTAAGTGGGTAAGCTTAGTTGCAGCGACAATTACGGTCTCTTTTGTTATATTTTCAATTGCAATTTATTCTTTAGTAAAGCAGCAAATTGTTTCGCAGGAAAGAAATTTGACTGAAAGTGTTGCCACCACCTTTCAGAGAAGATTGGTCGAAATTCCGACCAGTCTCCAGATTTCAAATGTTGTTCCTCAGCTTTCGCCTAATACTAATCGAATTTTGGAAGGGCAAACCCCTATTACTTCAAATGATGGGGGAAATGTCTTTAATGATGATGTTTTAGCGACTTTGTCGAATCGAGATACAAGTATTACTATTTATAATCCAAGCGGAGATGTGGTCTTTAGTAATGGAAATGTTCCTGATAATGGAATGCCTCATTTTAGCAAGACAGAGAATCATGTTTTAAAGGTAGAAAACACAAAAGGAAAAATCCATATGAAAATTTATCAGAAGATTTTTTCTGATAAAACACATCGATTAACTGGATACTTAATTGTTGATAATTCGATGGATCAACAAAATCATGTTTTGAAATCAATTCGTAATTGGATGATTGGTCTGTCGATTATTGCAATTATTGTTTTTGTCGGTTTATCATATTTGATTGTTAATAGTGTTGTCCAACCGATCAAAAAGATGTCACAGATTTCTCATGATATTAATGAAGATCCAACTAATAAACGAAGAGTTCCAGATCTCCATCGAAATGATGAGTTAGGTGAATTAGCTACTTCATTTAATGAAATGCTAGATCGAATGCAGGCGTATATGCAACAACAGAAGCAATTCGTTGGGGATGTATCTCATGAGTTACGTACACCGGTGGCTGTAATTGAAGGACACTTGAACTTACTAGAACGATGGGGAAAAGATGATCCGCAGGTCTTAGAAGAATCAATTCAAGCCTCTCTTCAAGAAAGCAAACGAATGAAACATTTAATTCAGGAGATGCTTGACTTAACTAGGGCTGAACAAGTTGATTTACAGTATCCTGATAAAACGGCTGATGTTAACGAAGTTCTTAATCGAACAGTTAATGATATGAGAATGATTCATCAGGATTTTACAATTACATATGATGACAGTGACTTAGCACCAGATACAATTATCAAGATCTATCGTAATCACTTAGAGCAAATTTTGATTATTTTAATTGACAACGCAATTAAGTATTCTACGGATCGTAAAGAAATATTAGTTGATGCAGCTACCGAAAAAGATAAAGTTAAAATTTCCGTCCAAGATTTTGGTGAAGGTATTGCGCCTGATGAGCAAGATAAGATCTTCAATCGTTTCTATCGTGTAGATAAAGCTCGAACTCGTGAAAAAGGTGGTAATGGTCTAGGTTTAGCTATTGCTCAAAAATTAGTTGAAAGCTACCATGGAAAAATTAGTGTTAGTTCGACACTTGGTTCAGGCAGTAAATTTATGATTGAATTTCCTTTGTTAAAGTCTAAACAAGAAAATAAATGATAATAAAAAGAAATCCATTTTGTAGTGACCTACAAAAATTGGATTCCTTTCTTATTTGCTTATTAATCTTTATCAGAGTTATGAGGACGTTTTTGCTTACCAGCATTTCGTGCACGTAAATCTTGATGAAGATCTTTTTCTGTTTCGTTATTAGTATTTGATGAAGTAGTAGTATTAAGAATACTATCGATTGTTTCTTGAGTGACTACTACCTTAAGTGGACGCTCATTTAATTCAGCTGCAACATCCTTTTTTACTTTTGGCATGATGATGAATGTAGTAATTACTTGTTGCAAGATAGCAATTAAACCACCAACTAAGAAGTAAAGAGCTAAGGCACCAGGAGCTGAAATACTGATGAAGAAAGTCATTGCTGGACTCAAAATCAAAGTCATCTGCATGGCTTTCTTCTGTTCTTCAGGAATTCCAACCATTGATAGATAACCTTGAATTACATAAAGCAAGGTAGCAATGATGGTTAGAACAATTGAGCGCTGCCCCAAAGAAATACCAAAGAAACTTGAAGCAGCTAATTCTTTAGAATAAGCTACTGCTTGATAGATCCCAATCATAATCGGCAGTTGGATAAGTAATGGTAAACATCCCATTCCACCCATCATGGACATATTGTTATCTTTATAAACTCGCATTTGAAGTTGGCTAATTTGCATTTGTTGCGGTTGAGTTAAGCCAGGTTTTTTCAGTGCTTCTTGAATCAACTTCATTTGTGGTTGAAGTTTTTGAGTCTTTTCTTGCTGTGTAGTCATTTTGCGCTGAGATGCAAGACGAAGCGGCATAACAATTAACTGAACAACAAAAGTAATGATAATAATTGCCCAGCCAGCACCATTTGAGCCACCAATTTGATGCTCAACAGCTAACATGATATTTTGAATTGGCTTACCAAAAAGACTAAAAACCCAAGCATATGGTCCACTAGTAGGTGCTTGATAGATACTTTGACTATTGTTAGCACAACCAGTTAAGACTAATGCCAAGATAGTTAGCATGGCAAATAGACTAAAATATTTAGTTTTTGATTTCATTAACTATAACCTTTCCTACTTTATTGTTACTGGAATAAAGTTTACTAGTTATTTGTTAAAGTATCAATAAACCACACTAAAGCGAGTAAATTTTTCTGCATTGGAGATTGTATTTAAATCAACATGATCCACATGTCCAGCTACTGATGGTGAAGCTTTAATTTTTTTAATAAAATGTTCTAAAGGAAGCTCCTCCCCTTGAGCTACAATAGAAACTGATCCATCAGGGTTATTTTTAACAGTGCCGGTAATTCCTAATTCTTGTGCAATCATTTGCGTGGTCCATCTAAAGCCAACACCTTGGACAAGACCGGTAACTTTCATTGTGACAGTTTTCATAAATATCGCTCTTTTCTTTATCTTCTAACTTAAATTTTAACATGTTAATTTTGAGCGAGGTAATTTAAAATATTAGATTAGAAGGAAGTAGAAATTATGATAGAAATTAATTCAGTAAACAATCCGACAATTAAGAGTCTTAGAAAGCTAGAACAGAAGAAATATCGTAAAAAGACTCAAACTTATTTAATCGAAGGTTTTCATTTAGTTGAAGAAGCACTCAAGAATCACGAAAATTATCTATATATTTTAGGAACTTCAGCAGCTTTAGTAAAACTTACTGCTCATTATAAGTTGAAGGATGACAAGGTAATTCAAATTACTGATGCAATTGCAGAGCATTTGAGCAGTACTAAGAATAGTCAAGATATTTTTATGGTTTTACCGATTAATCAGCCTAAATCATTTAGTTTTGAATATGGAAAATGGGTTGTTTTGGACAACTTAACTGATCCAGGAAATGTAGGCACTATTATTCGTACAGCTGATGCAGCTGGATTTGATGGAGTTGTTCTATCTGAAGAAAGTGTAGACTTGTATAATCCCAAAGTTCAGCGTAGTATGCAGGGCAGTCAATTTCACATTCAAATTGTTCAGAATCCAATCTTAGCAGCAATTAGTAGCTTTAAGGAAAATGGAATTCCAGTTTATGTAAGTATTCTAGATAAAACAGCCAAATCATTGAATAATTGCATTTCTGTTCCTCAATTAGCCTTAGTAATTGGCAATGAAGCTCATGGGGCAAGTAAAGATGTAATTGAAACAGCAGATAAAAAGATTTATATTCCAATAAAAGGTAAGGCAGAGTCATTAAATGCAGCAGTAGCAGCTGGAATCATGATTTATCATTTTTCATAAGCTTACAGCTTGTTTTAAGTAAGTAATATTACTATAATCTTTAGTATAGATTGATCTAAAAATATTTTGATTTTTTAGGAGGAATTATAAATGTCCCAAGAAATTGAAAGCAAAACTAAAATGGGTGACTGTCCAGATCCAGAAGATTACTCACTGTGTTCGCATTTTATTGATGCTTTTGCAATTATTGGTAAAAAATGGAATGGTTTAATTATTAGCTCTTTGTGCGATACTAATGCAATGCGTTTTAAAGATTTAGCACGTTGTATTAGTAAGTGTTCTGATCGAGTTTTAGTTGAGCGATTGAAAGAACTAGAAAAGGACGGTATTGTTAATCGTACAGTTGATGAAAAGAGCGGTATTATTAGCTATACTCTGACTCAAAAAGGAGCAGACTTACACCCTGTTTTTGAACAAGTTCATAATTGGGCAGATAAATGGGCCTAAAGATAATTGCAAAGTTAAGTAAAAAGATTTAAGATACTATTATACTTAAATGCAATGATTAAGATTAGTAATGTAGATATCTTTTTAGAGAGAGTTTGATTGGTGGAAAAAACTTAAGATAGAAGCATGAATTTCATCTTAGGAGCAGAATCTAATCAATTCCGGTATTTCACCGTTATATGAAGAGAGTGTGAACACGCACTTTTTGTGCTAGTTCAAACTAGGGTGGTACCGCGAAGCTTCGTCCCTTTTGGGACGGAGCTTTTTTTGTTGGAAAGGAAAATGAGATGGACTTATTCGATAGAATAAATAAGTTAAAAGAAGAAGGATTAGATCAAATCAAGCAAGCTGAAAATCAAAAGATGCTTGATAAGATTAGAGTTGAATTAATGGGGCGTAAGGGTGAATTAACTCAAATTCTACACTCAATGAAAGATATCGCACCTGAAAATAGACCAAAAGTAGGTCAAGAAGTAAATCAAGTTCGTGATATTCTTCAAAAGCAATTAGATGAAGCAAAAGATCATTTCTTACAAGCAGTAATTGCTCAAAAATTAGAAGAAGAAAAGATTGACGTGACTTTACCAGGACGTGAAGGACATTTAGGTTCCAAGCACCCAATCAATATTATCTTGGATGATTTAGAAAGCTACTTCATTGGTATGGGATATAAGGTAGTACAAGGTCCAGAAATTGAAACAGATCACTACTGTTTCGAGATGATGAACTTACCTAAAGATCACCCAGCACGTGATATGCAAGCTACTTTCTATATTGATAGTGAAGACTTGCTTAGAACTCAAACTTCAGGAGATCAAGCAAGAGTCTTAGAAAAGCATGATTTTTCTAAAGGACCATTAAAGATGGTGGGACCTGGTAAGGTGTACCGTCGTGATGATGATGATGCGACTCATTCTCACCAATTCCAACAAATGGAAGGTTTAGTAGTTGATAAAAATGTTACTATGTCGGACCTTAAAGGTACTTTAGAAATGATTGCCAAGCATGTCTTTGGTCAAGATCGTAAAACTCGTCTTCGTCCATCCTACTTTCCATTTACTGAACCATCTGTTGAAATGGATGTTTCTTGTTTCAACTGTAACGGTAAGGGATGTCCAATTTGTAAGTATACTGGTTGGATTGAAGTACTTGGTGCTGGAATGGTTCACCCTAACGTTTTAGAAAATGCTGGCGTTGATTCAACAGTTTATGGTGGTTTTGCCTTCGGTTTAGGCTTGGACCGTTTTGCAATTTTGAAATACGGTATTTCTGATATTCGTGATTTTTACACCAACGATGTTCGTTTCTTAGCACAATTCCGTAAGGAGGAAGATTAATGCTTGTTTCATATAACTGGTTGAAAGATTTTCTTGATTTAGACGAAAATCCTAAAGATTTAGGAGAAAAAATTACTAGAACTGGTGTCGAAATTGCATCAGTAGACCATCCAGCAGAAGGCTTAAAGAAGTTAGTAGTTGGTCACATTTTAGAATGTGAAGATATTGAGGGAACTCACTTACATAAGTGTCAAGTTGATGTAGGTGAAGATGAACCAATTCAAATTGTTTGTGGAGCTCCAAATGTTGCAGCGGGTGAAGATGTGATTGTTGCTTTACACGGTGCAAGAATCGCAGGCAATGAAAAGATTAAGCGTGGTAAAATTCGCGGAATTAAATCAAATGGAATGATTTGTGGTCTTCAAGAAATTGGTTTTGCAGATAAGACTGTTCCTCAAAAATATGTTGATGGAATCTTTGTTTTCCCTAAAGATTCCGATGTAAAACCAGGTGAAGAAGTTTATGAAGCACTTGGTATGGATGACTACATTTTAGACTTTGATATTACCCCAAACCGTGCTGATACTTTATCAATGGAAGGTGCAGCATATGAAGTTGGTGCAATTGTCGATAAAAAGCCTAAGGTTGAGCCAGTAGTTCTTAAGGCAGATGGTCCTGAATGGACTAATGAATTAGATGTTAAAGTTGATGAAAAATTAGCGCCTAAGTTTTACTTAAGAAAAGTTTCAAATGTTAAAATTGGCGAAAGTCCATTATGGATGCAAAGACGTCTTTGGAATGCAGGATTGCGGCCAATTAATAATGTGGTTGATGTAACTAACTATGTAATGCTATTGACTGGACAACCACTACATGCCTATGATGCTCGTACTTTTAAAGATGGTAAATTAGAGGTTAGAAAAGCTAAGAAAGGTGAAAAGCTTACTTTACTAAACGATAAAGAAGTTGACTTAGATCCAAACGATATTATTATTACCGATGGTCAAAAGCCAGTAATGATGGCTGGTGTGATGGGCGGTAAAAGTTCAGAAGTAGAAGATGATACGACTGATGTAATTTTAGAATCTGCTATTTTTGATGGAACTAGTGTTAGAAAATCTGCTTTACGTCATGCTAATCGTACTGAAGCTTCAAGTCGTTTTGAAAAAGGGGTTAATTGGGATAACACGCAAAAAGCTTTAGATATTGCTGCTCTGTTATTACGTAATGATGCAAATTGTACTGTTAACGAAGGTGAAATTAAGGCAGCTGATGTGCAAAGAAATCCTTCAGTAGTTAAAACTACTGTTTCATACATTAACAAGGTATTAGGAACAGAATTAAGTAGATCAGAAATGGAAAAGATTTTTGATCGCTTAGGCTTTACTGTTGATGGATCAAAAGATGAATTAATTGTTACAGTTCCAAATAGAAGATGGGATATTTCTATTCCAGCAGATTTAGTTGAAGAAGTAGGTAGAATTTATGGCTATGATAACTTAAAGTCTACTCAACCTCTTTTAGCTGAAACTCATGGTGGATATTCAGAAAAAGAAACTGCTATGCGCAGAATCAAAGATATTGTTCAAGGACAAGGCATGATGGAAGCAATTTCTTATTCATTGACTTCTCCGGAAAAAGCAATTTCATTTACCAAAGATCCTAAGCCAGTTGTAGAAGTTCAATGGCCATTGAATTCAAGCCGTTCAACGATGAGAGAAAACTTATTAACTGGTTTAGTTGATGCTGCAAGCTATAATATGGCACGTAAGCAAAAGGAATTAGCCTTATTTGAACAAGGTAGAGTTTATGATCATGAAAATAATACTTTTAATGAACATGAACATTTAGCTGCTCTTTATTCAGGACATACTGTGTCAGCAAATTGGCAACATTTAGATCAAAAGATTGATTTCTACTTTGTAAAAGGCCAATTAACTAATTTATTTAGAGCAATTGGAATTAAGGATACAGATATTGAGTATCGTCCAGAAATCATAGTTGGTATGCATCCAACTAGAACAGCTGGTATTTACCTTAATGATCAATATGTTGGTTTAATTGGGATGATTGCTCATACAGTTACTACCCTTGATAAGGCATTGCGTGGAAGTGAAATTTATGGCTACGAAATTGATTTAGATACGATTGTTTCAATGCTTCATAAGGGAATGAAGGCCAAAGCTGCTCCTAAGTTCCCAGCAATTGAACGTGATTTATCATTATTAGTACCTAATGCAGTAACTAATGCCCAAATTGAAGCCCAAATTAAATTAAATGGTGGCAAGTATCTTCATGATATTCAAGTCATTGACGTTTATGCTGGTAGTCAAATTGAAGCAGGCCATAAGTCAATTTCTTATTCATTAACTTTCTTGAATGAAAAAGATACATTAACTGATGAAGTAGTTACTAAAGCAATGGAAAAAATTGAAGCAGATCTGAAAGAAAGTCTAAAGATTAAAGTTCGTTAATTCTTTTCTAGGGAGCTTTGCTATAATTGTCTTAGATTTTTGTGATTTTCGGAGGAAAAGCGTTTGCTAAATCAGGACAAAAAGAAAAATCATGAGTTAGAAGAACAGGCATCTAAAAAAGTTACCCGTTGGATTCTTAGTGGATTAGGTGCTATTTTAGTCTTGTTTATCTTAATTGGAGGCTGTTATGTTGGCTATGCCCTTCAGCCTGCCAACCGTCATGATGAAGATGTCGTTAGTGTTCATATTCCTGCAGGTGCAACTAATAGTCAGATTGCTCAGATTTTACAGGAGAAAAAGATTATTAGAAATGCGATCATCTTTAACTTTTGGTTAAAGAGTCATAGTGCAACCAATTTTCAGGCAGGTAATTTCTATCTTTCACCTTCAATGCATAACAAGGAAATCGTTAGTCAATTGCAAGGTGGAGGCGGCCGTCCAGTTGTCGGTCACGTTTTGATAAAAGAAGGACAAACGATTGATAGTATTGCTACGACAGTTGGTAAGAATACGAAATATAGCCGTCAAGACTTCTTGAAGCTAATGAAAGATCAAAGCTTTATGAAGAGTTTAGAAAAGCAATATCCTAAGCTCTTAACTAGTTCAATGAACAGTAAAGGTGTTCGCTATCACTTAGAAGGATATCTCTTTCCGGCTAAGTATGATGTCTATCAAGGTGCTTCTTTGAAAGAACTAGTTAACCAAATGGTTGATAAGACTGATCAAGTTTTACAACCTTACTATAGTTCTATCAAGAAAAAACATTTGACTGTACAGGAAGTTTTAACTTTAGCTTCTTTAGTAGAGCGTGAAGGTGTTAAGTCTAAGGATCGCCGCATGATTGCTGGGGTATTCTTTAACCGAATTAAAGCAAATATGCCACTTCAATCTGATATTTCAGTCATGTATGCGCTGAATAAGCATAAACATTCTTTGACCCTAAAGGATATTAAGGTAAAATCTCCATATAACTTGTATGTTCACAAGGGATATGGTCCGGGACCATTTAATAATCCGAGTTTAGATTCAATTAGTGCTGTATTAAACCCAATCAAGTCTAACTATCTCTACTTTGTTGCAAATCTTAAGACTGGTAAGGTTTACTACAATGAAAACTATGACGAACACTTGAAACGGAATAGTAGTTTAGGCCAGTAAAAATGGTTGACTTTTTTTAGTAGAAAACATAAGCTGGTTGGTGCAAAGAATAATAGGTATAGGTAAGGAGAATTTTTAGTATGGCAGAAAAAGTTTATCCAATGACCGCTGAAGGTAAGGAAAAACTTCAGAAGGAATTAAAAAACTTAAAATTAGTAAAACGTCCAGAAGTTATTGAGAGAATTAAGGTTGCTAGATCATTCGGTGACTTATCAGAAAATTCTGAATACGATGCTGCAAAAGATGAGCAAAGTGCTGTAGAACAACGTATTGTTCGAATTGAACAAATGCTTAAGTATGCACAAGTTGTTGATGCAGATAGCGTTGATCCTAACGAAGTTTCTATCGGTAAGACTGTTACCTACACTGAAGTAGGTACTGATGATCCAGAAACCTATACTATCGTTGGATCTGATGAATCTGATCCGCTTAACGGGAAAATTTCTAATGATTCACCAATTGCTCAAGCTTTACTTGGCAAGAAAAAGGGTGAAAAGGTAACTATTAACACTCCTGGTGGAACATTTGATGTAACTATCAATGATGTTAAAACATTGAACTAACTCTGACTCGTTTATAAAAATGCTTAACTTGCTCTCTTGCAAGTTAAGCATTTTTTGGTTTGAAAATAAATATAATTATAAGTGAAATGAGTGAAATTATAAGACCGATTAGAAAGGCAAAGGGAATATAAATCAAAATTAAATGATGATTTCCTTTGCTTAATTTGGCACTCAAAAAATTATGAGCAAATTTTTCTGTTCTTAGAAATTTGCCGTTATCTAAAATTAGCCAGTTTTTTGAATAAGGAATAGTAGAATTAAGCAGTTTATTTCTTCTAGCAATGTAAGTGAGCTTTAAAGAAATAGGACTAGTTTGCCAAGTAATAGGCTGTTTTTTGTTAAATTTACGAATAATTTGGATAAATTCATGCTCTTTAAATTGTAGTACTCGAATTCCACTCAGATTAGTTTTTTCATTATGTAAATTAAAAGTAATTTTTATTGGAGCATTTGGAGAATAATAACCAATATTTAATAATTTGTTTGAAATTCCTAAATCTTGATTATTAAGATGATGTCCATTGACAGTAATGGAAACAGAATTTGCATCTAAATTTGAAGGAAGTTCTAAATAATAAGGTCCTTTTTGAAAGGCAGAAATTTTGAAAGAAATTGTTGCAATTCTGCTTTTGTTAATTTTTTGATATTCATTAATATTTTTAGTGGATTTGATATTTTCTAGTTTATTAGGATTTGTTAGGTACAAGCTATTAAAGAGATTAATTTTTTTACCAACAATGCTATTAAAAAGAGTATTTTGATTAGCAGATGGCATACTGGCATAAAAGTTTGTTTTCTTATGTGATGGAGAGATAAAAATAAGAGGTAAAGCTGAAGAATTTTTTCTAATTTGTACTTGTTTAAAACTTTTGACAATCTTATTCGTAATTAAATCGGGTCGATAAAATGCACTTGTAAAAACTATTTGTTGTTTTGAAGGAAGTTTTCGCCGATTCTTAATCGGAACGATATTGTATTTAACGCCTAAAATACTATCAGATAAGGGAGTAGCAAAATTATTAGTAAAAGAATTATCATTATTTTCAAGACCTAAATACTCAATCAAATTAATAGTTGAACGGTCAGAAATGGAGTTGAAATTACTAATACCATAATAGTTATTGCTTAAAGGATCGTCATCTGAACGCGTAAAAGTTTTTTCTGTTCGATATAGGCCAGAATCATATTTGTGTAAATATGATGTACTTTCAGAGATGTTTTTAGTGAAATTGGTATAGTCAAAGTTTTTTTGATAAGAAATATTATCAAGGCTAGCTAACAAATTGATACTTACTTCAAGACCAACAATGCCAAAGAAAATTACTGGGATCCATTTATAGTTGAAAAACAAAAGAATTAACAAACTACATAATAAAAAGAGAATAGTTAAAGTAATATTTGTTTGATTTAAAAACTCTTTTTGATGAAGATTTAGAAAAAGAAATGAGCTTAAACTAATTACTAGAAGAAAAGACACTATTTTGCTGCTAATATTAAATTTATGTGTGTGAGCAAGAACCTGAACTCCGAGATAAATTGCGTAAAAAGAAAAGATAAAGCTAAAGCGAGCTGGATACCAAACTGGGTATTGACCTAAGTGCCAAAGTAAAATAAGAGGATTGAAACTAAAGGAAAAGAATAAAAATACTAGTAATAACGCGGAGGCTACCTTTTCTTTAATAGAAAAATGGTGGTTGATGAAATAGAGGATGCAAAGAAGAGTAAAGATACTAGTTAAAAAGATATTAGGCAGCCCTTTTTCCATTTCAGTAAAGTTAAAAGCACCTACAGTCAATTTATAAAATGTTTGATATGGAGCAAATTGAAATCCCATTGATAAAGTAGTATCTGAATGAATTTTTCCATTTAATATTTCAAAGAAAGATGGTAGTAATATGATTGCAGCTAAACTGGTGCCAAGAAAACTTTTAGTAAAATATTGAAAGATAATCTGTCTCTTAGAAAAAGAAGAATTGAATAGCGTATTAATAAAGTAAAGTAAGCCGAAGAAAAGCACCATGAAACCAGTATAAAAATTAGCAAACCATAATAAAAAAGTGATCATGGTAAGATAGAAGTAGTGTTGCCTTTTGTTTCCTAATTTATCAATAGAGTCAAGCAACAGAGGTAGCAAAATTAAACTGTCAAGCCACATTAAGTTTAAGTTATAACTAACAACAAATCCGCTTAATGAGAAGGCTAGACTAGCTGCAAGAGCAAAAATTCTGTTATCGCCATTGAAGAATTTTTGAAAATAATAAAAACTGCTAAGTCCGATGCTTCCAATTTTTAAACTAATAATTAAAAGAATTGCTTCGGGTAATTGCGACTTGGAAAAAATAAATAATAAAAAGTTGAAGGGACTAGTTAAGTAATAAGCCCAGGTTCCAATAAAGGAATTACCTAAGCCACTACTGAATGTAAAAATAAGATTTAGCGGATTAGAAAATAAGTTGTTTTTATAAAAAGCTAGAAAATCAATATATTGCTGCCCTAAATCAACAGTTAGAATTTCATGATTGCGATAGATAAAGTAGCTTGCAAAAATGCAGGCAGGTAGTAAAAAGGAAAGCCAATATAGATAATTGTTTTTGAAATATGTTTTAACTTGGTTGATAAACATTGATAGAGTCCCTACTTCTTAAGAATATATAATTATTGCGATTTTCATTGATAGAAAAATAGAATTTAGATCCGTTTTTTGCTAAAATCAATTCTAGTTTAGTGAGGTTAGAATTTTGAATTATTTAAAACAAAGTAAAGGTTCGAATAGAAATTCCACTTCGACGCCCCTAAGAATGAAAATTATTTTGGGCGTCATTTTAGTTTTATTTTTATTATTAATTGGTCAATTAGCTTACTTGCAACTCTTCTATGGTGGTCGTTTTCAAGCGGAAGTGCAACAAACAGACCAAAAAATTGTATCTAATAACGTACCACGTGGTGTGATGTATGACAGCAGTGGCAAGATTTTGGTAGGTAATAAAGCCAATAACGCAATTACTTATACCAAAAATTCTAGCATTACGTCTAGTCAAATATATAAAGTTTCTAATCATTTAAGTCAATATATAACACTTGATGATGAAAAACCCACAAAAAGGCAGTTATATGATTATTACTTAGCTAATAGCAAAATTTCAGAAAAGGAAACAGCAAAATTACCTAAATCTGAACGCTATGACAGTAATGGTGATGCGCTAAGTTCAAGTCAAATATATAATAATGTCTTAAAACGTGTAGAAAAACAAAATATTCATTTTACTAAGCGTCAAAAAACAGCTGCTTTAATTTTTAATAAGATTTCCGGTGCATATACACTTTCGACTATCTATATTAAGAATAAAGGTTTAACTGATCGTGAAATGGCATTGGTTGGGGAACACTTATCTGAATTGCCTGGCGTAGGTATTGGAACAGACTGGTCTAGAAGCTACCCAAACGGTAAATCGATTAAGAGTATTATCGGTTCAGTTTCTTCAGAAAAAGCAGGTCTACCGAGTGATAACCTACAATACTATTTGACTCAAGGCTATTCACGTAATGATCGAGTTGGTACGAGTTACCTTGAAGAAAAATATGAACCGCTTTTGAAGGGTACTAAATCTAAGTCGCAAGTAGTAACTAAGGCTAAAGATGGGGTTGAACAAACTAAGACTGTATATAAGGGTCAAAGTGGTGCAAGCCTGATTTTGACAATGAATGCTAAGTACCAGCAAGAAGTTGAAAAGACTTTGAAAAAAGTATATGCTTCTGCTCAAGCTGCGGGCGCTACTCAATACTCTAATGGTGCATATGCTGTGGCAATGAATCCTAAAACCGGTGCGCTTTTAGCAATTGCAGGTATTGATCATAATGCTAAAACTGGAAAGAATACAGATGATGCATTAGGTGTAATTAATAAATCATTTGTTATGGGATCTGCAATCAAGGGTGCTACTGTTGCAGGTGGATTAATGAATGGTATTATTTCACCAACTAACAGTGTAATGCCTGATACACCAATTTACTTACCAGGTTCACCGATTAAGAAATCTGTTTATCCAGTTGGTACTTTTAGTAGCTTAGATGCACCAACGGCACTTGAAGTCTCAAGTAACATCTATATGATGCAGCTCGCTCTAAGGTGGGTTAATGCAAAATATACGCCACATAGCTTTATTTCTATGCCTTCAGATGCATTTACAAAGTTAAGACGTAACTTCGCAATGTTTGGTTTAGGACAAAAGACGGGGGTTGATCTTCCAGGTGAAGTATCTGGTATTCAAGGTCGCTCATATAATTCGGCGGGGCAACTACTTAGTGGTTCTGTACTTGACTTAGCTTATGGAAACTATGATGCTTATACCCCGATTCAGTTAGTTCAATATGTTTCAACTATTGCTAATGGTGGATATCGTATGCGTCCATATTTAGTTCAATCTGTTGGTGAAACTAACGCTCAAGGAAATAAAGTTTCTATTCTCTATAACAGTAAACCACAGGTTCAAATGCGTATTCCTTGGACGCAAGATCAACTTGATGTTATTCACCAAGGATTTTATCGTGTTGTCCATGGTACTAACTCATGGGGAACAGCTCACTCACTGAAAAATGTTAAGCCTTCAATTTCTGGAAAAACTGGTACTGCTCAGACTTTCTATTATGATGAAGATAATCCGGGTAATTCTAACGCTCCAGAAGTTATTAACGCGACTTTTGTTGGTTATGCACCATCAAAGGATCCTAAACTTGCTGTTGCGGTTGTTTTCCCAGGACTTGATCCTGATAAGGAAGGTAAATATACCCTTGAAGTTGCCAAGGCAATGGTTGAAGACTACTTCAAGCTTAATAAATAGAAAAGTACTGGTAAAAGTACGCAAAACATGGTATAGTTTAACAGTTAACTAAATAAGTAGGTGGTGGAAAAGATGGCAGAACATATTATCCTTGAATGCACCGAATGTGGCGATAGAAGTTACTTATCTGAAAAGAATAAGCGTAAGCATCCGGAACGTTTAGCTTTAAAGAAGTATTGCCCAGTTGAAAGAAAGGTAACACTTCACCGCGAAACTAAGTAATCAAAGCAACAGGCAATTCCTGTTGTTTTTTTGTATCCAGAGATATTATTTAATGCATTTAATTAGTAAAAACGAATTACGAAGATTACAAATAAAGAGATTAACTGAATTTGCGAATAGTACGCAAAAATTATCTGAAGATAAGATCTTAAAAGAAAAGCTACTTAGAAATTCACTTTTAGCTAGCGCAGAATCGATAGGTATTTCTGTTTCAATGCCTCTAGAAGTCAGTACAGTGCCTATTATTGCTTCTTTATGGAAGATGGGTAAAAGAGTATATATTCCGCGATGCTTGCCAAAGAGGAAGATGGAATTTACACTTTATGATAAAAATACGATATTAGTTAAAACTAAGTTTGGTGTTTTAGAAAATCGTGATTCAAAAGCTATCGTGAATAATAACTTAGATTTAATGATTGTTCCCGGTCTAGCTTACGGTTTAGATAAAAATAGTCGTCTTGGTTTTGGTGGGGGCTATTATGATCGCTTTTTAGAAAAGTATCCAACTAGAACGCTTAGCTTAGTCAATTCAGTCCAACTTTTTAAGCGAACTTCATGGCAGGTTGAAGAACATGATATTCCGATTGAGAAGTTAATTTTAGTTAAATAAGAAAGAGGAGACGAGATGCAAAAATTGAAATTTAGTCGATTTTCTAGCACATTTATTACAAATGCTATTTTAATAGTGCTCTTTATTGTGTTTATTCTTGAAACAATAATGGGTGGATCGACTAATATTAATACTTTGCTTCGCTTAGGTGCAATGAATAATCAGCTAGTTACCGTTGAACATCAATGGTGGAGGCTGTTTACTGCTCAATTTTTACACATTGGATGGCTACATATTGCTTCTAACGCTGTGATGATTTATTATATTGGGCAATTTATGGAGCCTTTGTTAGGGCATTGGCGATTTTTAAGCGTCTATTTGCTGTCAGGAATTGGTGGAAATTTACTAAGCTATGCGTATGGGAGTGATTCTGTAGTTAGTGCTGGCGCTTCAACAGCGTTGTTTGGACTTTTTGGAGTAGTCATCGCACTTTATTTAGCTAACCGTGCAATTCCTGCAATTAATTATTTAGGAAAGCAGGCTTTAGCCCTAGCTATTATCAATTTGGCACTTGATTTATTTGCAAGTCATATTGATATTTTAGGTCATTTAGGTGGTTTAATATCTGGTTTTCTATTGGGAATAATTTTTGGTAGTGCGCACTTAAGACAATACCATCATAAATTAAGAGTTATTGCAGCCGTTATTACAATTATTTATGTTGTATTTTGCTTACATCAAGGAATAGTGATTAATAATTAATAATGAAAAATTTACACGATGTTCAAAAGCTACTTAAAAAGTTTAATATTATTGTTTATGTTGGTAAACGTAAATGGGATATTGAATTAATGGGAATAGAATTAGATAATTTATATCATGCCGGTGTAGTTTCTAAAAAAGAATACATGAATGCTAAGTTAATTTTGAGTCACGAGCATGAAATTGAAGAAGAAAAGGAAACTAGCACAAAAGATAGTAATGGATTATTATAGTACTATAGAAATTCTTATATTAGGAGTAAGTAATTAATGAATATTTTTGGGATCATCAATTTTGTCTTAATCATCATTATTTTGGCTTTTGCTTTAAGCTGGCTTTGGACATGGATTCAATCAAAGCGTGTCGGTGGTGCGCTAACTAATGAAGAGTTTGAAAAGGGTAAGAGAAAAGCACAAATTATTGATGTACGTGAAAAGGGCCCATTTAAGAAAGAACATATTCTAGGAGCACGTAACATTCCTTACACAATGTTTAAGTATCAATATCAAGAAATCCGTCCAGATTTACCCGTATATCTTTATTCTGATTCAAGTGCATTAACTGTAAGAGCAGCACGCTTTTTGCAGAAAAAAGGCTATAAAAAAGTATATTGGCTGAAAGACGGCTTTGAAAAATGGGATGGCCAAACTAAGTCTTCTAAATACTAAAAGAGAGATCAATCCTTATTACAGGGATTAATCTCTCTTTTTTATTTAACCTTGATGAGCTGAGTAACTCTTTCTATTGGCTTTAATTCTATTTTGTTCGATTCTATCAGCTTCTTTTTGTTCAGGTTCTACTACCTTTTTTTTATAAGTAGCAAGTCCTGCAGCAAGTGCGCCAACAGTTGCTAAAACGCCAGTTACGACACCAGCACCAAATTTCTTTGCCATGGTTAATGCCTCCCTAAAAATTATTTTATCAATTCAAATTTTAGCAATAATTCTTATTTCGATAAAGCCTTTTGCTATATTAAGTCTGAAGAAATAGTAGTTTTTTGTTAGAATGGATACCAAGAAATAAGAGGAATTATTTATGCAAAAAATTATTGTCCTGATTGGACCCACTGGAATTGGAAAAACCGACCTAGCATTGAAACTTGCCCCTAAAATTAATGCAGAAATCATTTCTGGAGATTCAATGCAAATTTATCAAGAGGTAAGTATTGGTACTGCTAAGCCAACAGCTGAAGAACTAAGACAAGTAAAACATTATTTGGTTAACCAGCGTTCCATTTTTGAAGAATATTCTGTTAAAGATTTCGTTGCTGAAGGTACAAAAGCTGTTAATCAAATTGTAGCTAAGGGGTCTATTCCACTAGTTGTTGGCGGAACGGGTTTTTATATTAATGCCTTAGTAAATAAGCTGCAATTAGGTGAACCTGGTGATTATCAAACAAGTGTAGATCCTAAGTGGGAAAAATATTTAAAAGAAAATGGTGTAGAAAAATTATGGCAGCTTCTTAATGAAAAGGATCCTGATGCTGCTAAAAAAATAGCTCCACAAAATAGTCGTCGAACTCTTAGAGCATTAACAGTGATTAGTCGAACAGGTAAGTTATTTAGTCAGCAGCAAGAAAAAATTTCTCCTAGATATGATGCCTTGATTATTGGGTTAAATAGTGATCGAGAAGAAGTCTATCAGCGAATAAATAAACGTGTAGATAAAATGATGGCCGCTGGGTTACTTAAAGAAGCAAGATTTGTTTATGACAACCGTGCTCGTGAGCATCAAGCAATTCAAGCGATTGGCTATAAAGAATTTTTCCCATATTTTTCAGGTGAAAAAACGCTTGATGAATGCGTAAATAAACTAAAACAAGCATCGCGAAAATATGCCAAACGTCAGCTAACGTATTTTAAACATCAATTGCCTGTTGTCTGGTTAGATCCTTTACATGATAGGGAGACGCCAGAAAAAGCTCTAAATGAAATAAAAAGTTTTTTAAATAAATAAAAAAGTTATGGTTATGATAGGATATTACTGGTATATTCATAACAAACAGTTTAAAATATATCTAAAAAAATATTAATACTGATTGACGAGACCAATCTAGTTTGTTATTGTTTTCAGTGTGCATTAGCACAAGTAGTTAATAGATTTTTAAGGACTATACCAATCGTTTGGAACAGGTATAATCCTTTAGAATAGGTGTGTACAATGAGTAAAACTATTACTGCAGAAGATATTAAAAAGAGTGTTAAGGATAACGATGTTCGTTTCTTAAGATTAGCTTTTACTGATATTAATGGAACTTCTAAGGCTGTTGAGGTTCCAACTAGTCAATTAGATAAAGTTTTAACTAACGATATCCGTTTTGATGGTTCTTCAATTGATGGCTTTGTTCGTCTAGAAGAAAGTGACATGGTTTTATATCCCGACTTTTCAACTTGGGCAGTTTTACCTTGGGGAGATGAAAAGGGCGGAAAGATTGGTCGTTTAGTATGTTCTGTTCATAAGACCGATGGTGAACCATTTGAAGGTGACCCGAGAAATAACTTGAAGCGTATCCTTAAAGAAATGAATGATATGGGCTTTACTGATTTTGATATTGGTTTTGAAGCAGAATTTCATTTATTTAAGTTAGGTGAAGATGGCAACTGGACTACTGAAGTTCCTGATCATGCTTCATACTTTGATATGACCTCTGATGACGAAGGTGCAAGATGCCGTCGTGATATTGTTGAAACATTAGAAAGTATTGGCTTTGAAGTTGAAGCAGCTCACCATGAAGTAGGAGACGGTCAACAAGAAATTGACTTTAGATTTGATGATGCTTTAACAACTGCTGACCGTGTTCAAACTTTTAAGATGGTTGTACGTGAAGTAGCAAGAAAGCATGGTTTATATGCCACATTTATGGCTAAGCCAGTAGAAGGTCAAGCAGGAAACGGGATGCACACTAACATGTCCTTGTTTAAGGATGGCAAGAATGTCTTCTACGATAAAGATGGTGAATTCCACTTATCAGATACTGCTCTTTACTTCTTAAACGGTATTTTGGAACATGCTCGTGCAATTACAGCAATTGGTAATCCAACTGTTAACTCATATAAGCGTCTTATTCCAGGTTTTGAAGCACCTGTTTATATTTCATGGGCTTCAAAGAACCGTTCACCACTTGTTAGAATTCCTGATGCTGAAGAGATTAATACTCGTCTTGAAATGCGTTCAGCTGACCCAACAGCTAACCCATATCTTTTGCTTGCAGCATGCTTAAGTGCTGGTCTAAGTGGTATTAAAGAAGCAAAGAAACCAATGGCACCTATTACTTCTAATGTTTTTGAAATGTCTGAAGAAGAAAGAGCTAAACGTGGTATTAAACCACTTCCATCTACTTTGCATAATGCTGTTAAGGCATTTAAGGCTGATCCATTAATTCAAAAAGCCTTAGGTGAACATTTAACTCAAAGTTTTATTGATTCTAAGAATCTTGAATGGGCTAAATATAATCAATCAGTTTCTGATTGGGAAAGAGATCGCTACATGGGTTATTAATTAACTGAAAAAGATAATCAAGCCAGTTGAGTAATTTCAACTGGCTTTTTTGATTGTTTGAAAAATGTGATAAAGTTAAGGGGTATGTTAGAGAGGGGTTAAGTGATTGGAAAAAAAGCAATCGATTTATACTAAAGACGTTATTTTAGTTATGGCAGCGTCTTTCTTTTTTATGTTTTCAGTAATGTTTGTAACGCCGCTAATTAATGGTTATGCAATCAGTTTAGGTGCAAGTGCAGTATTTGCTGGCATCATAACTGGAATTATGAGTGTAGTGTCAATGTTTTTACGCCCAGTAGCTGGTAATTTAACTGACCGTTTTTCAAAGTATAGCTTATCATTTATTGGCGGAGTATTGATTTTGATCGGAGTTGCCGGCTATTGCCTCTCTCCGTCAGGTAATTGGTTGCTAATTTTTAGATTAATTAACGGTACTGGCTTTGTTTTAGCAACTGTTTGTATGACAACTTGGTTAGCATTTTTAGTACCGCGTAGTCATGTTGGAGAGGCAATGGGCTTTTATGGTCTGATGAATGCGTTAGCAATGGCTCTTGCGCCTGCTTTAGCAATCAATCTATATAAAGTTATTGGTTATAAGTCCGCCCTTTGGCTTGCCGTAGTCGCTGCAATCTTAATGATTATTTCTATCCAATTTGTTGGAGATCACGCTAAGCCTAAGATTAATAGTAGCAAGAAAAGAAAAATTAAAATTATTCAAAAAGATGCTATTCCTATTGCTTTGCTAACGACTTTCTTTGCAATCCCATATTTTATTACGCAAGCTGATATTGTCGTGTATGTTGAAAGACAACATTTTTCAATTGCGGTAGGGTATTTCTTTGTTATCTATGCAATTGCTTTACTCTTAATTAGAATTGGTTTAAAAAAATATTTCGATTTAATTCGCTTTGGATTTTGGTTTTGGCTAAGCCTAATAGCAACAATTTTATTTTTAATTGTTGCAGCTTTTATGGTTAATAATTGGTTGATGGGTTTCGCAGCTATTATGCTTTCAATTGGTTATGGGGTTATTTATTCTGTTAATCAGTCAACTGCTCTGATGTTAGCTCCAATTGAAGAACAGGGGTTAGCTAGTTCAACATTCTATCTAGGACTTGATATTGGAATGGCTGCTGGCCCAATGATTGGTGGCGTGACTGCTCAAAATTTAGCTCCAGCTTACTTTTATCCTGTCTTATTAGTTATTGTGCCAATAATTTTAATTGTTTGTTTTGTATATCGTAAGAAATTGAATGGTGCTTTGAGCCGTCGTTAGTAAGGAGAAAAAGATGAAGATTCCTTTTAAAGCTGTTGCTGTTGATATGGATGGGACTTTTTTGAATGACCAGAGAAGTTATGATCATCAATTATTTGATCAAGTTTTAACTAAGCTTGAAAAACATGATATTAGATTTATTGTAGCTAGTGGAAGACCATTTGCTCGGTTAAAAAATGATTTTCCAGAGTTTATTGATCGAATGGATTTTGTAACTGCTAATGGTTCTAGATTAATTGTCGAAGGGAAAGAAGTTGCTGTTGAAGGATTAAGTAAACAACAAGCTATCAATTTAATTAATTTTGTTCATAATAAATATGGCAGTATGGCAACAATGGTCTATGGCAGAAAAAAGGCCTATATTGGAACTGAAGCGCCTGCAAAAGATAAAAAATTTCTGCAATATTTTGCTAAGGAAAGTACTGAAATTAGTGACTGGCAGAATATACCAGATGACGTTTTTATTGAATTAACTTTTCACTATGATAGTAAAATTGCAAAAGATATTGAGCAAGATTTTAATAAGCAATACGGAAATCTTGTCACTACGTTCGCTTCTAATCCGATAGCTATAGATGCAGTTAAGTATGGGATTAATAAGGCTACTGGATTAAGGAATCTACTTGCTCGTTTTAATTTGACTAGTGAAGATTTGATTGCTTTTGGCGATAGTGGTAATGATATTCAGATGCTTGATTTTGCCAAATATAGTTATGCGATGGAGAATGGCATGGAGATCGCGAAAGAGCATGCAAGATATCTTGCTCCTAGCAATAATGATAATGGGGTATTGCAGGTCTTAAATAGATACCTAGATAAAAACTAAAAGAATGAGGTCAAGCTGAGCCTCATTCTTTTTTTATATAGTTTTATAGTGTATAAGCTTGTCCCTTTTCTAAGTTAATTTGCACACCAAAAATTTTTGCTTTTTTATTTGAATTATTTAAATAAACATATACTGGAATATGAGTAGACTTTAATTTACCAAGCAGTTGCATGATTTGGGTAACTGTCTTTGCCTTTTTCCCTATAAATAACAAACATTGATCTCCTTCGACTTGAATTTTACTGATAGGGTATAAAGGACCAGTTTTACTGGTTTGGTAAAAAAATTGAAAGTTTGGATGAAGATCAGAAATTAAAGTTAAAAGATCATCTAGATACATAATATTTCACCAGCTCTTGATTTCTATATTTAATAGATATAATATAGATTATATTTTTGAAGCAGAGGTCTTCCAATGAAGATAAAGAGTAAGAAAATAAAAATTATTATTATCTCTATTTTAGCAGTTTGCGGCATTTTTATAGCTGCAGGGCTATATTTTTATCAGGTTGCTATCGTTCCTGGTCATAAGTCGTTTATCAGTAATGATACTAAGCTAGTAAAGAGTGATCCGCTTTACAGGGAGAAAAAATGGTATCAAGATGTTCATAAACAAAAATGGGTTATAAAGTCAGCGGATGATAATTTAAAGTTAGACGCAAATTATATTCCAGCTGCAAATTCTAAAAAGACAGTGATTATTCTACATGGTTTTATGAATAATAAAGATACAATGGGAGCTTATGCAGCTATGTTTCATAAACTTGGCTATAATACGCTTTTACCTGATGCTCGTGGACATGGACAAAGTCAAGGAAACTATATTGGATATGGCTGGCGTGAAAAAGTAGATGTTAAAAAATGGGCTAAAGAAGTTATTCAAAAGAATGGTTCTGATAGTAAAATTGCTATTTTCGGTGTCAGTATGGGAGGAGCAACAACCATGATGGCAAGCGGATTAACAATGCCGAGACAAGTAAAAGCCTATATTGAAGATTGCGGTTATACTAATGTTAAGGATGAAGTTGAACACGAAGCAGAGGACTTGTACCATTTACCAACTTTTCCACGTTTTCCATTAGTTGAAGTGTTAAGCGGAATTACTAGACTTAGAGCTGGATATTTCTTAGGGGATGGTAGCAGTATAAGACAAGTCGCAAAGAATAAGCGACCAATGTTTTTTATTCATGGAGAAAAGGATACTTTTGTTCCAACTAAAATGGTATATGATAATTACCAAGCTTCTAAAGGTAAAAAAGAGCTTTGGATTGTTCCAGGTGCTAAACATGCAAAGTCATTTGCAACTAAGCCTGCTCAGTATCAGAAAAAGGTCAAAGCTTTTCTAAATAGATATTTGTAAAAGATTGCTAAGATTGATTAGCAATCTTTTTTTAGAATTAATTAAAAAATATAGCGCTTTTTGTTTCTGTTTAGATTTGTGAGCTATCATAGTTATTGTAATAATTTTTACTAAGAGGTGGAAGCGTGTTACAAGATGTTTATATTGTAGGAATGAATCGAATTCCTTTTGGCAAATATCGTGGATTTTATAAGGATGAAAATGCTGTTGATTTAGGTGTCTTAGCACTGAAAGGCTTATTGAAAAAGAATATAGTATCGCAAGATAAAATCGATAACATTCTAATTGGCAATGTTTTAAGTGCTGGTTTAGGGCAAAATGTTGCACGTCAAATTGCTTTAAAATCAGGATTACCTGAGTCTATTGTTGCTACAAGCATTGACGATGTTTGTGGTTCTAGTCTAAAAGCTTTACGGTTTGCACAAGGGCAAATGTTACTTGGTGATTCTGAAATTGCTGTTGTTGGCGGAGCTGAAAGCATGACAAATGCTCCTCTTTTACTCGATAAGAGTAAAAAGCATGATAAAAATCCAGTATATCAAGATAGTTTAATGATAGATGGCATTGGTGACGCCTATTCTGAAAAGCCAATGGGAATTACTGCTGAAAATGTTGCTGATAAATACCAAGTTACTCGTCAAGATATGGATGAATTCGCACGTGATTCTCATGCCAAGGCTTATGCGGCTCAAGAGAATAATTGGTTTGAAGAAGAGTATGCCCCTATCAAGTTAAACGGGAAAGTACTAGATCATGATGAGACGATTCGACCAGATACTAGTTTAGATGCCTTGGGACAGCTTAAACCTGTATTTAAAGTAAATGGTCGTGTTACAGCAGGAAATTCATCTCCATTGACTGACGGAGCAAGTATGGTGCTTCTTGCCAATCAACAAAAATTAGATGAATTAGACTTAACGCCATTAGCTTATTTAGGTGCTTATGCGGAAATTGGCTGTGATCCTGCTTATATGGGATATGCACCATATTTTGCAATTAAAAAATTGCTAAAAGAAACTAATAGTACAATTGATGATTATGATTTAGTTGAAATTAATGAAGCATTTGCGGCGCAAGCTTATGCTGTAGCTCGTGATTTGAATATTCCAAAAGAAAAGCTAAATATTGCTGGTGGAGCAATTAGTTTAGGACATCCATTGGGTGCGACAGGTACGCGGTTAGTAATAAGTGCAGTGAATAGTTTACGCAAGATCAATGGTCGAAGAGCGATTGTTTCGTTATGTATTGGTGGCGGTCAAGGAATTGCATATGAAATCAGAAGAATTATCTAAAAAGAAGTTTTATCAATGGTTGCCAGAAGAGAGAAGAAACTTTCTTGAAGAAGAAGGAATTGAATTAAGTAAAATAGATTCTGATACTTTAACAAGATTGAATACACTCAGTGAGAATGTAGTTGGTCAGGTTCGACTTCCTTTGGGAATTTTACCGAGGTTAATTGTCAATGAAAAAAGTTATTGTGTGCCAATGGCGGTGGAAGAACCATCAGTTGTTGCAGCAGCTAATCATGCAAGTAAAATTTTTAATCAAAATGGTGGAGTAGAAGCAGTTAGCATTAGAAATGGAATCTACGGGCAAATCGTTTTAGAAGTGGCACATGATTTTGATTTAGTTAGATTTACTAAAGAATTTCCTGAGTTAATTGAATTAGCTAATCGTAAATTTGCTAGTTTAGTTAAGCATGGTGGCGGTGTTCGAAAAATTGAAGCTTCTAGAAAAGATAATTTGGTTTTTCTTAAAGTATTAGTTAATCCTGCAGAAGCAATGGGAGCAAATAAAACAAATGCTATTTTAGAATTCTTAGGAAACAAGTTAGAAAAGCAGATAAATGTTGAACAAACCATGTATGCGATTTTATCTAACTATCCGACTCAATTAACTACAGCCAAAGTAAGTTTGGATATTAATAGCGTTGGTGGACCCAAGGTAGCTAAAAAAATAGTTTTACTTAGTGAAATTGGTCAAACGGATATTTATCGAGCCGTAACTAATAATAAAGGAATAATGAACGGTGTTGATAGCGTCTTAGTAGCAACAGGTAATGATTATCGCGGAGTAGAAGCAGCAACTGCCGTATGGGCGAATAAAGATGGTAGCTATACTTCACTTAGTAAGTGGAGCATCGCAAATGATAGATTAATTGGAACAGTAACGATCCCCTTAGCAATTGGTGTAGTTGGTGGTTCTATCAAGGCTCGTCAAGATATTCAGCAGAGTTTTAACTTATTAGGTAAGGTGTCTGCTGAACAATTAGCCGAGATCATTGCGGCAACTGGTTTAGCCAATAATTTTTCAGCACTATTAGCAATTTCTACTAAGGGAATTCAGGCTGGTCATATGAAATTGCAAGCAAGAAACTTGGTTGCTACTTTAAAGGCTAATGAAGATGAGAAGGCAAAGGTTTTAGAAAAGCTGCAAGAAAGTAAACAATATACTCAAGAAGCCGCTGTGAGATTTTTAGATGAAATAAGAAGGGAAAAGAATTAAATGAAGGTTGGAATTGATCAAATTGGATATTTTACTCCAAATAAGTATGTAGATATGGTAGATTTGGCTCATGCACGAAACCAAGATCCAAATAAATTTTTAATTGGAATTGGGCAGAAAAGGATGAGCGTGGCTGATCCAACTCAAGATGCGGTTTCAATGGGAATTAATGCTACATTACGGTATATAAACAAAATTGACAAATCTAAAGTTGGGCTTTTGATTTTTGGTACTGAAAGTAGTGTTGATCAATCTAAATCAGGTTCTTTATTTGTAAAATCAGCTTTAAAACTTGATCCAACCGTTAGAGCGTTTGAAGTTAAAGAAGCATGTTTTGGATTAACAGCAGGGGTAATGATTGCTCAAGATTTTGTACGACTTCATCCTGATCAAACAGCAATTGTTATTGGTAGTGATATTGCTCGCTATGGAATCAATACTGCTGGCGAAGTGACTCAGGGAGCAGGAAGCGTTAGTTTATTAATCTCTAGCAATCCAAGAATTCTAGAAATTAATGAAGGCCATAGCGCTTATAGTGAAGATATTAATGATTTCTGGCGACCAAATTATTCTAAAACTGCCAAAGTAGACGGAAAATATTCAACTCAAGTTTATTTAAATTTTTTTAAACATACTTTTTCTGATTATAAGAAGCAAAAGGGACTTGAAACAAAAGATTTTGCTGCTATTATTTATCACTTACCTTTTACTAAAATGGGGTTGAAGGCTAATCGTTTAGCCATTGAGGGAGTAGATGAAGAAACAAATGCCCGCTTAATGGATAGTTTTACTGCGTCTAAAGAATTAAATGCTAATGTTGGCAATATTTATACTGGATCTTTGTATTTGAGTTTACTTAGTTTACTTGAAAATGGTGGTTTAAAAGCTGGCGATTTAATTGGGTTATTTTCTTATGGCTCAGGTGCCATGGCCGAATTTTATTCAGCAAATGTAGTTGAAGGATATGAGAATGAGCTTGATAAGGATGCTGATGAGGCTTTATTAGATAAAAGAAAAAAATTAAGTGTTCCTGAATATGAGAAAATCTTTTCAGCGAGTTTAGTAGATCCCCAAAATAATGTTGAACTTACTAGTGATGAAGAAAAAGGGAGATATTATTTTGCGGGAATTTGTGATGATATTCGTCAATATAAAGTTAAATAGCTTGTATTCGCTTACATAGTTGCTATAATAAGACATGTGGAGAGGTAGAATAATATTGTAAAAAGTTTTTATCTCCAGATTGTAGTGTTTTAAAGACAAGATTCTCTTAGTAAGATCAAATAGTCGTTATTCAATACAGATGCAAACAAGTGATGTTGATCAAGTCATAATATTGAACCCAGATACTGATGTTATGGCGCTAGATAGTATTTACCTCATCCACTTGAAAAAAGGTTGTAGACCAGGCAGTCTACAACCTTTTTTATGAGCAAAAAAAGCAGTCCCTAGGACTGCTAAAAATAATATTATTTTACTTACTTATTTTTTCTTAAAACTAATTTTGTAACACCTTCCCAGCGTGGAGTTTGAGGCATCATATCAACTGGTTGAATAACGCGAACGTCGTAAGCTTCGCTTAAAAGAACTAAATCTTTTGCAAGTGTAGCTGGGTTACAAGAAACATAAACAAAGGTTTCTGGTTTTACTTCAAGTAGAGTCTTAATTAACTTTTTGCTTAATCCTGTACGTGGAGGATCGACGATCAAAGCATCAATTGGGACACCTTGATTTTTTAATTCAGGAAGTAACTTTTCAACATTTCCTTGAATATATTCGGCATTTCTCACATGATTCAAGTGGCAGTTCTCTTGGGCATCAATTACAGCTTCAGGAATAGATTCAATCCCAATGACTTGTCTAACTTGGTCACTTGCTAGAATCCCTAGAGTACCAACCCCAGCATAAGCATCAATTAAAGTTTGATCTGGAGTTAAGTCTAGGTATTTAAGTGCCTCTGAATAAAGCGTACTAGTTTGCTCTGGATTTAACTGGAAAAATGCACGAGGTGAGAGTTTAAATTTTTTACCTAGTATTTCTTCGATAATATGTGATTTTCCAAACAATTTAATTGTCTTGTTGCCCCAAACTTGAGGATTTTGCCATTGTGTTTCATTTTGAAAAACAGAAACCACATTAGGAAGTTTCATAATTTGGCTGGCTAGTAATTTAAGGTCTCTAATTTTTTTACCAATTGTAATTAAAGTTACTTGGATTTCTCCACTAGCATGGCTTTGACGAACTACAATAGTTTTAATACCATCATTATGACGTCTAAAGTCAGCAATTCGAATATGAAGTTTATCGATTAACTTTTTAATTTCACGCTCTGTTTTTTGTGTTTCTTTTGTTTGAGTTGGCATTTCAGGAAGATCAATTAAACGACGTGAGTTAGGAGCGTACAGGCCAAGTTTACTCTTTCCTTTATTGAATTCAATTTGGTATTGAGCTTTATTGCGATAGTGCCAGGCATTTGGAGCTGAAATAGTCTTTTTGACTTTATACTTAATGTAGTCTCTTGGATGATATTTTCTAAGAGATTCTAGAATTAGGTGTTGCTTAAACTCAAGTTGTTTTGGATAAGAAAGATGAGCTAATTCTAAGCCGCCAACGGCCGGATCTACGCCCTTCGGGAAAGCCACTCTATCTGGAGACTTTTCTTTAATTCGAACTAATTCGCCCTCTAAATAATGTGGGTGTCTATCAATGATTTTTGCAACAACAACTTCACCTGGAAGAGCACCGGGAATAAAAATAATTTTCTTTTTATAATATCCGATCCCTTCACCATTAATACCTAGCCGTTTAATAGTGATGATAATATCTTTTTCTTGCTTGTTTTTAATAAATTTTGTCAAAATAAGGCCCTCATTTCGATTGATTCATGAAAAAAGTGTCACAATAAGCATAAGCGTTATGTTCAAGTGATACAAGTATTTAATTTATTATAATATAGAAGAAACCAAAAAATGAAGAAGGTGCGATAATGCCAATTATAACTAAGATAAGCACGCAGAAACGTAAAGGACGCTATAATATTTTTATTGATAATGAGTATGCTTTTAGCGTAAGTGAAAGGACCCTAGCGGAAAAAAGACTTTTAAAGGGAACAGAATTAAGTACTGAAGACATTAAAGAAATTAAAAAAGCTGAATCAGATAGTCATGCTATTCAACTAGCGATGTCTTATTTAAGTTATCAGCCACGTAGTGTATATGAAATTTTAGAGTATTTAAATAAACATGAAATTAGTCAGGATGCTAGTCAAGCCGCCGTTCAGAATTTGATTAAGTTGAATTATTTAAATGATAACAATTTTGCTCGTTTGTTTATCAAGAATAATCTTCGAGTTGGAAAAGATGGACCAAGAGCTGTTGATAGAAAATTAAAGCAAAAAGGTCTTGCAGCTGACGTTATTCAAGAGGCACTTTATGAAATTGAAGATGAAGAGTGGATTGATGCTGGTCTTCGCTTAGTGCACTCACTTATTCATCAAGTAGGTAAACTTTCATATAAGGATATTAAGCAAAAGGCGTTGACCAAATTGCGAGCTCACGGATTTGATCAAGAGCTAGGTGAATTAGTAATTGAGAAATTAGATTTAGAAAACGATGAGGATGAACAAATCGAAGCTTTAAAAAGACAAGGAAGTAAGGCATGGCGTCGCTATCGCAGAGATGAAGATTTTAAAAGGAAGCAGAAGGTTAAAAGATATCTGTTTCAACATGGCTTTTCAAGTAGTGAAATTGATAGTTTCTTAAATGGCGAAGTAGTAGATTTAGAAGAAATAGATGAATATTAATTTGCTGGTATAATGTTTAGTGAGGAGGCGCACATTATGGAAATGCCTCGTGAAGGCGATTATATCGCAATTCAAAGTTATAAGCATAATGGCACGTTGCATCGAAATTGGCGTGACACTATGGTAGTTAAAACAGAGCAAAATATTATTATTGGCGTTAATGATCGAACTTTGATTACAGAAGAAGACGGTAGAAAGTGGATTAGCCGTGAACCAGCAATTGTTTATTTTCATCGTAAACTTTGGTTTAATGTGATTGCAATGCTCAGACCTGATGGAGTTGCATATTATGCTAATTTAGCTAGTCCCTTTATATTAGATCGAGAAGCACTGAAATATATTGACTATGATTTAGATATTAAGGTGTTTCCTGATGGGGAGATTAGATTGCTTGATGCGGACGAGTATGCAATGAACAAAAAACGCTGGCATTACAGTGAAGAGATTGATAGTATTTTGCGTAGTACTAGTTTTGAATTATTAGATTGGATTGATCAAAAGAAGGGCCCGTTTGCTAAAAAATTCGCACAAATTTGGTATGAAAGATATAACCAATTACGTCCTGATTTAGATCGTAGTTTTTTTAAGGGGAGAGAAAATGAAGAAAGAAAAATACTCGGCACATAATTTTATTGGTAAGGTTTTTATGCCAAACCAAATTGATGAAAATAAAACTTATACAGCAGCTATTCAAGAAATGGAAAATGATCCAGGCTTTCAAAAGTTTATTAAAGACAATGGCTATGAAAATGAACGTGCAAGTTTGGTGGTGTTTGGACCAGAGAACTTTATGTTTTGGTATGGTGTTTTAGCTGATGGTAAGCAGATGCCTGGTGCTGGATTAAATAAATTTGAATTGCCCGCTTCAGAAATTGCGGAAATTGATACGCCTAATAGTAATTTGGCTTTCTTTAGTCAACCTTTAAATTTTGTGATTCCGACTTTTTTAGATAAATTATCTAAAGATGGTATTACAATGTATGAGAATCTGGGAGATAGCGAAAAACCATATGTTTTAGCAAAGTTGAACTTAGAAACAAAAGAACTGGCACAGATTTTATATCTGGATGCCAGTTCTGACGGTAATGCTAAATAATAATTATTTCTGCTTGGGGTCAATAGATAGGTTGTCATATTCGATATAAGCACCAATACATGTTGAAATTAGCATGATTAATAAAACAATGCCAACCGAGTTACCAATAATAAAGGATAATGAGAAACAACTTCTCACAAGATCCATCGCAAGCCAGCAAAGCACAAAGTCAACTAAACAGTTGCCAATTAAGAAAAGTTTACGTCTACGAATACTGTAGAAACGTAGAATTTGCTTAAAGAAGTTATCTGGTACCTTAGCGGAGACCAAATCAAGTGGTCGCTGAATGGTTGCCTTGATAGCGAACATGATAATTGTTCCAACTAAGGCACCAATAAAACTTCGAAAAAGATCGCTAGAGTGTCTAACTAAAGCATTGTAGCAGATGCCGATTAAGGTTAAACTGCAAAGATACGGAATTAATAATAAGAATGTAAATACCAAGTAGATATTTTGTTTTTTCATCTATAAGACCCCATTTCTTGTTCCTTATTTTATCATAGATTACCGTATGATATAATTACCGATAATTATGATTAAAGTAGGGATTAAGGCAGTAATAGAAAGAGAGAATTTAAGATGAGTAGTGATCCCGGTGCGGGTGATATATTTAGCAAATTAAGAGCTAAATTTCGCGGCGATGAAGATATTGATGGACAACGCAAGCTAAATAAAATTTTAAATAAATTACATGAACAAAAAGAGATTAGTGATCGTGAATTTTCAATGATGGAAGGTATTCTTGAGTTTGAAGAAAAAATGGCTCGAGAAGTAATGGTTCCTAGAACAGATGCCTTTATGGTTGATATCAATGATGATTTTCAAGAAAACTTAGATCAAATCTTAAAAGAACCTTATTCAAGAGTACCGGTCTATGATGGTGACAAGGATAAGATTGTTGGCGTCATTCATATTAGAACGGTTTTACGAAAAGCCCATAAGATCGGTTTTGATAAGTTAGATTACGATCAGGTAATGTTTAAGCCTTTATTTGCACCTGAAACAATTGAATTGGGTGAATTGTTAGTTGAGATGCAGCAAACTCAAAGGCAGCTTGCAATTTTAACTGATGAATATGGTGGTGTCGTAGGACTAGCAACAATTGAAGATTTAATTGAAGAAATTGTTGGTGACATTGATGATGAGGTTGATAAGGCTGAAGTCCTATTTTCAAAAATCTCTCCAAGAGAATATGTAATTTACGGGAAGATGCCTTTAGCTGATTTTAATGAAGAATTCGGAACCGATTTAGCAATGGAAGACGTGGATACTGTTGCTGGTTACGTAATCACTAAATTAGGGATGATTCCAGCTAAAGGAGAAAAGCTAAGCGTCAAACTTGATAATGGGATGGTTTTAACAACTAGACGCATGAAGGGTTCGCGTTTATTAACGCTGTTACTTACAATTCCAGAAAAACAAGAAAAGGAAGAAGCTAAAGATTAATGACAAAGTTAACTGATGAAGTGAAAAAAAGACGCACATTTGCGATTATTTCTCACCCTGATGCGGGTAAGACAACAATTACTGAGCAAATGCTTCTTTTTGGTGGAGTAATTAGAAGTGCAGGTACGGTTAAAGCACGTAAAAGTGGACATTATGCAACTAGTGACTGGATGGCAATTGAAAAGAAGCGTGGTATTTCAGTAACTAGTTCAGTAATGCAGTTTGAATATCAGGGAAAGAGAATCAATATTCTTGATACTCCTGGACACCAAGATTTCTCTGAAGATACTTACCGGACTTTAATGGCAGTTGATGCTGCGGTAATGGTTATTGATTCAGCTAAGGGTATTGAGCCTCAAACCAAAAAGTTATTTAAGGTTGTAAAAAAGCGTGGTATTCCTATCTTTACTTTCATGAACAAGCTTGATCGTGATGGACGCGAACCGCTAGATTTAATTGCTGAATTAGAAGATTTGCTCGGTATTGAAGGCGTAGCCATGAACTGGCCAATTGGTATGGGAAAGCAATTAAAAGGATTATACGATATTGCAAATAATCGTGTTGAACTTTATCGAAAAGATGATGATGATCGCTATTTACCATTAGATAAAAATGGAAAATTATCAGAAGATGAACCTTTAGCACAAGATAGTTTATATCAATCAACTTTAGATGACATTGATTTGTTAAAAGAAGCAGGAAATACTTTTGATAAAGAAAAAATCTTAAAAGGAGGCCAGACTCCAGTCTTCTTTGGATCTGCTTTAACTAATTTTGGTGTTGAGACTTTTTTAGATAGTTTTGTTAATTTAGCCCCAGCTCCTCAAGAACATGTTGTTAATGATGATGAAAAATTAGCTGCAGACGATCCTGAATTTTCTGGGTTTGTTTTTAAGATTCAGGCTAATATGAATCCTAACCATCGTGATCGAATTGCCTTTGTAAGAATCGGAAGCGGGGAATTTAAAAAGGGGATTGACGTAACTTTAGCTAGAACTGGAAAGCCAGTTAGATTAAATAATGCAACTGAATTTATGTCTAGCGAACGAGTTCAAGTTTCTGATGCGGTTGCTGGCGATATAGTTGGTTTATATGACACAGGTAACTTTCAAATTGGTGATTCAATTTACGCTGGTAAGAAAAAGATTGTTTATCCAGCTTTGCCGCAATTTACACCAGAAATCTTTATGCGTGTGACTGCTAAGAATGTTATGAAGCAAAAGTCTTTCCATAAAGGGATGAACCAACTGGTTCAAGAAGGTGCAATTCAGCTTTATCGTGGTTATGCAACTGATGATTATATCCTAGGTGCAGTTGGTCAATTACAGTTTGAAGTCTTTTCTTTTAGAATGAAGAACGAATATAATTCAGAAGTAGAGCTTCATACTTTAGGTAATCGTGTAGCACGCTGGATTAATCCAGATCAGTTAGATCCTAAGATGTCATCTTCGCGTAACTTGTTAGTAAAAGATAGAAATGGTGAGCCACTATTTCTGTTTGAAAATGCTTTTGCAGAAAGATGGTTTAAAGATAAATATCCAGATGTTGAATTAACTTCAAGATTATAATAAAGCCCAAATAAAAAGCCATGGAATTTTCCATGGCTTTTTAAATGCGATTTTATCGATCGCAAGTATTATCGATCGCAAGTAATAGAAATAATCTTTCTACTCTTATCAACTGTTATATCGTAAATGCGATCTTCATGAATTAAACGCTTAATGACAAACTCTACTTCGTCTTGTCTAATAGGACGTTTATGATTTTCCATTACGATTTCGATTTTATCAGTAGTTTCGCTATATACTATTGTGGTATTACCTAAAGAGTAAACCTTTACGAATTGACTATTGGTAGCTGCTAGCTGTCTTTGAACTAAATCACGGTAGCTATTTGTAACATCAATTAAATGCATCATATTTATAACCTCGATAATATAAATGTGTCTTTAAAATCCCAACTTAAGTATAACCTTTTTAGAAGATTTATAAAAATAAATAAAAAAAGAGTCACATTTATGTGGCTCTTACTTAGTATTGGGAGACTTAATTTTCACTGATTACAATGTCGTTATCTACTACACTAGCCTTTAATTTTTTAGCTGCAGGATTGTCTAACTTGTAATCTGCAACTTTGTCTTCGATTTCTTCTTGGATTGTACGACGAAGTGGACGAGCACCCATAGATGGATCATAGCCTTTTTCTACAAGTAGTTCCTTTGCTTCTGGAGTAACTTCAATATGAAGACCTTGATCTTTAACCATATTGTTAGTATTAGCAAGCATCAAGTCGACAATCTTAATTAAGTCCTTCTTATCAAGTGAATTAAATTCAACAATATCATCTAGTCTATTTAAAAATTCAGGTTTGAAGTATTGACCAAGGGTATTCTTAAATTGTTCTTGATGACTGTTTTCAGCAGCAAAACCAACGTTTGCTTCTTTAATTCCTTGACCAGCATTAGAAGTCATAATAATAATTGTGTCTTTAAATGAAACAGTACGACCTTGTGAATCAGTTAACCGACCATCGTCAAGAATTTGTAAGAAGAGGTGAAGTACATCCGGATGAGCCTTTTCAATTTCGTCAAATAGAATTAAGCTGTAAGGATTGTGACGTACTCTCTCAGTCAATTGACCTGCTTCTTCATATCCTACGTAACCTGGAGCAGAGCCAATTAACTTAGATACTGAATATTGTTCCATATATTCACTCATGTCAAAACGAATCATCGCATCTTCAGTACCAAAGATTTGTTTAGCTAATTGCTTAGCTAACTCTGTTTTACCAACGCCAGTTGGTCCTACAAAAAGGAATGAGCCAATTGGACGACCGGACTTGTTAAAACCAACACGGTTACGACGAATTGCGCGAGCAACAGTTTCAACAGCTTTATTTTGACCAATTACATTATCTTTAAGATCGGTTGATAAGTTCTTTAATTGAGTTTCTTCCTGTTTTTGTAGGTCGCCAACAGGAATATTAGTTTTTTCTTCAACAATCTTATTCATGATCTTTTCGGTAATCTGAGGTGTGTGATCTGGATCTACTTTTTGATCTTTTAATTTTTCATATTTTTCAATTTGATCGCGATAGTATGCTGCTTTTTCATAGTCTTCATTCTTCAAGGCTTCTTGCTTTAAGTTTTCAGCTGCATCTAATCTTTCTTTGATTTTTTCGCTATCGACATAAGGAATGGTAAGGTTCATTCTTGAACCAGCTTCGTCTAGAAGGTCAATGGCTTTATCAGGTAAGAAACGATCTTGAATGTAACGAGATGAAAGGACAACGGCAGCTTGAATTGCTTCATCAGTATAATGAACATGGTGATAATCTTCGTAGCGTTTACGAATACCTTGTAAAATTTTAACTGTTTCTTCAGTAGTTGGTTCTTTAACTTCAACTGGTTGAAACCTACGTGCTAAAGCAGAATCTTTCTCAATGTTTCGATATTCTTTGATGGTAGTTGCACCAATTAGTTGGAAATCTCCACGAGCTAAGGCTGGTTTGATAATATTGCCAGCGTCCATACCACCTTCAGCGTTACCCGCACCGACTAATTCATGAATTTCATCGATAAATAAAATGATATTGTCATTTTGTTCAAGTTCTTTAATTAGTTGCTGCATTCTTTGTTCAAATTGACCACGAATGCCGGTACCTTGAACCATCGAAACCATATTTAGTGAAATAATACGCTTATCTTGTAGCTTAGCAGGAACGGATCCGTCGACAATTTGTTGTGCTAGTCCTTCAACAACGGCTGTTTTACCAACGCCGGCTTCTCCAATAAGAACTGGATTGTTTTTGGTACGTCTGTTTAAGATCTCAATAACTCTAGCAATTTCTTTATCACGTCCAATAACTGGATCAATTTTTCCTTTCTTTGCTAGATCAGTTAAGTCAGTTCCATATTGGTCTAATAATGATTTTTGACCACCGTTATTACCACCGCGACGGCCACCACCCATTTGCATTCGTGGATCCCGTTCTTGAGAGTTATTTTGTTCGTTATTACTATTGTTTAAGGCGTTTAATAAATCATCAAAATCGCCAAAAAAAGCATTGTTATTATTCATACTATTAATTTGTCCTTGTTGATTTTTTAATTCTTGATAACATTGTTGGCATAATGATATTTCACGATCTTGCCCATTAACATTTGTATAAAGATGAATTGAGGCAGGACGTTCATGACAGTTATCGCATAGCATTAATATTTCCGCCTTTCTTATAATATACAGGCTATATTGTTATTTTAGCACTCTTGATACTCAAGTGCTAACTTGGTAATATCATAGTACGGATACTTACTAATTGCAAGTAGTTAGATTAGATTTTTGCTGAATAATTGCTACAATAGGTGAAGAATTAATTTTTTACTAGACTAACAAAATTTAAGGAGTGAAATTTATAAGATATGGATTATAAAAAAATACTAGATCAAATCGTGAGTGGCGAACTAAAAGAATATAGAGTTAGTCCTAAAGATGCCTTTCAATTTCAATTGGCACTTAGAAGCTATGGTAAAAGGCAAAGTATAACTGGAATTGCTCAACGTGGTGGGGATATAATCTACACCTTATCTGATAATGAAAATTAAGCAACTTATAATGTAAACATTTACATTTGTGTTGTTTTCATTTAAAAAACATGATAACCTAATAAACGAGTGGGTATAAAACTCCCGATTATTTTTGATTTTAAAGGAGATAATTTAAAATGGAAAAACGCGAATTTCATATTGTTGCTGAAACTGGTATTCATGCTCGTCCAGCTACTTTGTTGGTACAAGCAGCATCTAAGTTTAATTCAGATATTAACTTGGAATACAACGGTAAATCAGTAAACTTGAAGTCAATTATGGGTGTTATGTCTTTAGGTGTTGGCCAAGGTGCAGATGTAACTATTACTGCTGATGGTGACGATGCTAAAGAAGCAATCGAAGCTATTGCTGACACTATGAAAAAGGAAGGTTTAGCTGAATAATGTCGAAAACTTTAAAGGGAATTGCTGCCAGTGATGGTATTGCAGTTGCACCAGCCTACCTTTTGGTAGAACCTGACCTTTCGTTTTCTAAAACCTCAGTTAGCGATGTTGATGCTGAAGTAGCTCGTTTTAAAAAAGTTGTTGAAGAATCAACTAAAGAACTGGAAAAAGTTCGTGATAAGGCTAAGGAAAGTTTAGGAGCAGAAGAAGCACAAGTTTTTGATGCTCACCTTCTCTTCTTAAGTGACCCAGAATTTACTGGTGCCATTGAAACAGAAATCAAAGATCAAAAAGTTAATGCTGAAGCTGCATTAGATGAAACTGCTCAAAAGTTTATTACCATCTTTGAAGGCATGACTGATAATGCATATATGCAAGAACGTGCAGCTGACGTACGTGATGTTTCAAAACGTATTATGGCACACCTTCTTGGTAAGAAATTACCAGATCCTGCAGCTATTGACCATGAAGTTGTTGTTGTGGCTTATGATTTAACACCAAGTGATACAGCTCAACTTAACAAAAAGTATGTTAAGGGATTTGTAACTGATATTGGTGGTAGAACTGCTCACTCAGCAATCATGGCTCGTTCATTAGAAATTCCAGCTGTTGTAGGTACTGAAAGCATTACTAAAGACGTTAAAGATGGTGATATGCTTATTGCTGACGGTTTAGATGGTGATGCTATTGTTAACCCAACTGATGCTCAAGTTGAAGAGTACACCAAGAAAGGTGAAGCCTTTGCTAAGCAAAAGGAAGAATGGAAGAAGTTAAAGAATGAACCATCTGTAACTGCAGATAATAAGAAGTTTATTATTGCCGCTAACATTGGTACTCCTAATGATATGAAGGGTGTAAAAGAAAACGGTGCTGAAGCAATTGGTTTGTACAGAACTGAATTCTTATACATGAATTCAAAAGACTTCCCATCTGAAGAAGCTCAATTCGATGCTTATAAGGAAGTTATCGAAGATATGGATGGTAAGCAAACTATCATTAGAACTTGTGATATCGGTGGTGACAAGCACTTAGATTATTGGGATCTTCCAGAAGAAATGAACCCATTCCTAGGTGTTCGTGCTATTCGTCTTTCAATGCAATACAAGGATATCTTTAGAACTCAATTAAGAGCTTTACTTCGTGCTTCTGCATATGGTCCATTAGGAATTATGTTCCCAATGATTGGTACTTTGGCAGAATTACGTGAAGCTAAACAAATTTTAGCTGAAGAAAAAGATAAACTTGTTAAAGAAGGCGTTAAGGTCGGTGACGACCTACAAGTTGGTATGATGATCGAAGTTCCAGCTGCTGCAGTGTTAGCTGACCAATTTGCTAAAGAAGTTGATTTCTTCTCAATTGGAACTAACGATTTAATCCAATATACTATGGCTGCCGATCGTGGTAACGATAATGTTTCTTATCTTTACCAACCATATAACCCATCTGTTTTACGTTTGATTAAGCACACTATTGATGGTGCTCATGAAAACGGTATTTGGTGTGGTATGTGTGGTGAAGCTGCTGGTGATGATATCATGTTCCCAATTCTTTTATCAATGGGACTTGATGAATATTCGATGAGTGCAACTTCAATCTTACGTATCAGAAGTTTGATGAAGAAGATCAATACTGAAGATATTAAAGAATTAGCTAATAAAGCTTGTTTTGTTTCAGAAACTGCCGATGAAAACAAGAAGTTAGTTGAAGAAACTATGAAGAAGCTTAACATTAATGATTAATAGAAAAAGAGTACGTAAGTACTCTTTTTTCTTTCAAAACTTCACACAAACTTCATTATTTACTGATAAAGTAATATTTGTAAGCTAATAAGAAGAAATCTAATTACAACTTACAAAAAACAAGTATTTGTGATATAATAATAATTGTAAGTGAAACAGTAGTTATTTTTCTACACGCAAAGGAGTGTGGAGTTAAGTGTTAAATTTATATACATCACCAAGTTGTACGTCATGTCGTAAGGCAAAAGCATGGTTAAAAGAACACGATATTCCTTTTAAGGAAAGAAACATTTTTGCTAATCCATTGAACAAAGAAGAAATCATGCAAATTTTACGTATGACTGAAAATGGAACGGAAGAAATAATTTCTACTCGTTCTCGTACTTTCCAAAATTTAAAAATCAATTTAGATGACTTATCAATTGATCAATTAATTGATCTTGTTGAAAAAAATCCAAGTTTATTAAGACGTCCAATCATTATGGATGACAGACGTTTGCAAGTAGGATATAACGAAGATGAAATTAGAAGATTTCTTCCTCGAAAGGTTCGTCGTTTAGAGCTTGAAGAAATCCAAGCAATGACAGCTGATCTTTAATTAAAAATTGTAAAAACGTTAGCCTTTTTAAGCTAGCGTTTTTGTATGAGCAAGAAAATAGGTTACAATGTATTAAGGACAAGAGACTTCGAGGTGATAACAAGTGGAAGTACACAGAATAAGTGAGAACACCATTCGTGTAACAATGGATGCAGATGAACTTAAAGAGCGCGGAATAACAATGCTCGATTTATTAGGAAATAAAAGTCAAATTCAACATTTCTTCTATCAAATTTTAAGTGAAGTCGATACAGATCATACTTTTGCTAAAGGCGATCCAGTTACTTTTCAAGTTATGCCAAGTAGTTCTGGATTAGAGTTACTAATTTCTAAAGTACTTGATAGTGATGAAGATGTCGGTGATAACCCTAACGATCAATTACGTGATCTGTTAAAGGGATTAGGCGCCGGATCGGATAATGATGATCGTAAAACAAAAATTAATAATCAAGATAAATTAATTAGTGATAATCGCCGAGTCTTTAAGATTGATAGTATTGATTTAGTTGCCGCCTTAGCGGATGCATTAAAAGTTGATGGCTTAGCATCTAGTTTATATACTTACCATCATGAATATTATTTAGATTTAGCCTACTTAGATGACAATTATGTTGAATTAAAGCCTGAAGATACGTGGGTAATTGCTAATGAATATGGAAATGGAATGACAGAAAAGCAATTCCAAAAAATAAAGAAAAATGCAAAGTGTTTGATTAGGCAAGACGCGTTAGGAAATCTAAGACAATATTTTGATTAAAAAATAAAGGAGATGAAAAAAATCATCTCCTTTTTGCGTATATAATAATGGGCGATAAAATGTATGCTGCTATTTTAAATCAAAAATTAGTCTTAGCAATTAATGAAGCAGAACAAGTTAGTAAGGGATTAAAAAAGTTGAATCAAGAATCTTATCTTTGTCCATCTTGTCGGCATCGAATGATTCTGATTTTATCGGAAGAAAAAAAGCCATTTTTTAAACATTTTTATCAGGTAAAGGGAACAGGGGAAAAGGAAGAGCATTTACAGGCAAAACAGTTATTGTGCACTGCGTTAAAAGTAAATGGACTTCGAGCAGATATTGAAGTTCCACTTTTAGATCAACAATTGAGAGCAGATGTATTAGTAGAAAATAGATTATCTTTTGAAGTGCAATGCGCACCCTTGAGTGGGGCAGAATTTGCGCATCGCCATGCCTTATATAAAAAATTGCAGATTAAAGATATTTGGATTGTCGGGAAAAGGCATTATTTGAAAAATAAAATTAATCGTTCTCAAAAAATCTTTTTAAGATACAGTACACAATGGCAATGGTATTATTTAGAAATTAATCCATTTAGTTGTGTGATTACATTAAAATATAATATTTTAATGGCAGCACTTAGTTCTGAACTAAGTTATGAGATTAAAACTTTTTCATTAGATGAAAGAGGCGTGGCAAGCTTGTTTACTTTCATTCCATCTACTAGAAAAAATAAAATAAGCTATATTCAAGATCAAAAAATATATCTACAAAAGCAAATTAATCAAAAAAGTAGACTGGGACTGAAAATTGCTTCGTTATTATATCAGTTACATTATTCTGTGGCAGATATTCCAGATGAACTCTTCTTAAAATTACGAGAGCCGAAGGAAAAAAGTCCAATAATAATTTTTCTACAAAAAAAGCTAGCTGACTTAAAAGCCAGTTAGCTCAATAAATTATAATAAGCGTAAACTATTATCACTACTAGTTTGTCTATCCCCAGTGATTGCTGACTCAATTTCTTCTCGATTTGCACAACCTTCAATCATCATTCCTGAGTCTCCACGGTCATTATCATAATTAAAAATAATCGTAGTTGGAGTAGTTACAACATTCAAGTCATCGGCAAGTTTTAAGTCTTTATCCATTGAAAGCTTGATGTAATTCGATTCTCGATTCTTTTTGAAGCTCTTAATCGAAACATCTAGTGAGCTCAAAATTTCATTAATAAGCTCTGATGAGTAAATTTTGCCCATATCATTAATAGCATGTTGCAATTTAATGATATATTGTCTAGCCTTTTTATTACCTACTATTAATTTTAGGGTGTGATAATCTTTGGTTGTATTATAAGCACTTTGACTAAAAGTGTTAAAAATTTCGACATTACTTGATGAAAGATGTCTCGCTCTGATATCGTTACGAATTGTGTTCATGGTAGTCATGGGAATAAAGTGGTAAGAAATATTTTGTTTATAACCACTGACTGCAGCAATTATTTCCTGTTCATTTTGATAACAGTTAATTCCAATCGGATTAACAAAGAAAAATATTTCAAACATTTTGCTATTTCCTCCGTCCAAGTTCATGAATACTGTATCAGAAAATGAACGAAATGGAAAAAAATTTGTTTTATTTTTTGTGTTCCCAAGCACGTTTTACTTTACTTTGGTTAGTATTTTCCTTGTTAGCTTTGAAATCAAACTGCTTTTCTAATTCAGCAAGTACTTTTTTTATAGTTGCTGGATCATCATTTTCAATTTCTAATTCAAAGTCATAATAGCCATCTGGAAATTCTGTTAAATCAAGAGTTAATTCACAATTTTCTGGTCCAACGGCTAATATTCTTCGTGTTTGACTCCAAGAAATTAATTTTAAAGAGTGAATGGATTCTTTAGAATAATGTTTTTGTAAATAATTACCAACATCACCGCCAAATAAGAAAAAAGTACCTTCATATGCACTTTGAGCCATTTGCTCGGCTTGGGCTACTGACAAAAGATCATTAATTTCTACTCTTTCACTATATTTTTTTTCTTTAGGTTTGGTTTCCTTAACCTTAATAGTTTGTTCAGCGTGATCAACTAGAATTCTAATTCTTAAACTGGCATCACTATTTTTTAAGTCAAAATCAGGTGTATCAAAGTAGTAGTTCTTTTGAATAAAATCTGATTTAGCGGTAAATGCATCACGCATTTTTTCGTAGGTATCTTTATCTAGGAGTGTTTTTGATTCAATTTCTAAATTTTTACTCATAATTTTATCCTTTCACTAGTTAATGTTATCCCTCTCTATGGTAGAATAATTTTGTTTGAAACGGAAAGGATTTATACATGAAAGATTGGGATTTATTTTTATGGCCTTATCAACAGGCTGTATCTGAATTAAAAGTTAAATTTCGATCACTTAGACAAAGTTTTTTAAACAAGGGTGAGCATTCGCCGATTGAATTCGTGGTCGGACGCGTAAAAACCGTCGATTCAATTAAAGAAAAAATGACGCGGCGAGTTATTGCTCCTGATGTCATTGAGAACGATATGCAAGATATAGCTGGCATTCGAATTATGTGTCAATTTGTGGATGATATTTATCGAGTAGTTGACCTAATTCACCAGCGTCAAGATATGCAGGTAATTGAAGAAAGGGACTATATTCAAAACGCAAAACCATCTGGATACCGTTCTTACCATATGGTAATTGAATATTCTGTTTTTTTACCTGATGGACCAAAAAAGATTATTGCCGAAATTCAAATTCGGACCTTGGCAATGAATTTTTGGGCAACAGTAGAGCATACTTTAAATTATAAATATCAAGGGAAGTACCCAGAAGATATTTCTAAGCGACTTAAATCAACAGCTGAAGCTGCTTATAAGTTAGATGAAGAAATGTCATCAATTAAAGATGAAGTGCAGGAAGCACAGAGAATTTTTACTAAATCTAAAGGAAAAGAACAATAATGAAAGTCGCACTCGTTTATAATGAAAAAGTTGAAACCTTGGCAGTAGTTAAGGCATTAGAAAAATTACTTGATTCTAGAAAGATTGAAATTGATCCTGAGAATCCTGATGTGGTAATCACAATTGGGGGAGATGGAACTTTAATTTCGGGTTTTCACAAATATCAAAATTTAGTTGATCAAATAAGGTTTATTGGTGTACATACAGGACACTTAGGCTTTTATACTGATTGGCGTAACTTTGAAATTGGCAAGATGGTTGATAATTTAACTAAGAAGCAACCCTCTTCCGCTTCTTATCCACTGCTAGAGTTAATTATTACTACTGGTTCAGGTGAAAAGAAAAAGTTGCTCGCTTTGAATGAAGCAACAATTAAACGAGTTTCAAAGACTTTAAAGGCTGATGTTTATATTAGAGATCAATTCTTTGAGAGCTTTAAAGGAGACGGATTATGTGTTTCAACGCCTACAGGTTCTACCGCTTATAGCAAATCTTTAGGCGGCGCAGTTATTCACCCCCGTTTAAAAGCCCTGCAGATGACTGAAATAGCTTCGATTAATAACCGTGTTTTCAGAACTTTGTCATCGCCAATAGTTATTGCTCCAGATGAATGGATAACTATTAAACCAGAAAGTGATGATCACTACGTAGTAACCTATGATGGATATGAATTTAATCACAAGCATATTAAGAAAATTGAATACCGTATTTCTCAACATGTTATTCGGTTTGATAAGTATCAACATACTCATTTTTGGAATCGGGTAGAGGATGCTTTTATTGGGCAACCTAAAAATAAATAATTATGCAATATTTTAAATTAAAATTTGAAAATAAAACACCTCAAAAATTGGGGCGTTTTTTGTTAAGAAATGGTTTTTCTAAAAGAGCTTTAACTAATAGCCAGCATAATGGTGGGATGATTTTGGTAAATCACCATCGCCGCTATACTAGCTATCTTTTACATTCAGGGGATGAAGTAATCTTTATCTTAGGTGAAGAGAAGAAAAATCAATGGCTAAAACCATCTACTAATCAGCTGAATATTGTTCTTGAACAGCATGATTATTTAGTCATTAATAAAGAAGCTGGCGTTTTGTCAATCCCATCTCGCTATGAAGATAATGATGCAGTAGTTAACAGATTGCTATATTATTTTCAGAAAAATGGGCAGAAAGATCTTAAGCCACATGTTATTACAAGACTTGATCGTGATACATCAGGGTTAGTTTTAGTTGGAAAAAATGCAGTTGCTCATGCTCGATTTAGCGAAATGGGGAAGGATTGTTTTATTAAAAAATATCATGCAATTGTGCATGGCAATTTTAGTAAAGAACAAGAAATAGGGATTATCGATGCGCCAATTGGTAAACTAGATGCCAGCGTTAAACGCGGAATAGTAGCTAATGGTCAACGCTCAATTACAAAATACCGTGTTTTAGACCAAGTTAATGGTGCAAGCTTAGTTGAATTACAGTTATTAACTGGTCGAACTCATCAAATTAGAGTTCACATGCAGTATCTTGACCATCCCTTGTTTGGTGATCCTTTGTATGGGATTAAAGATAATTTTAAACGACAAGCTTTGAATTGCTTTTATCTTAAGTTTGATGATCCTTTTTCGGAACGTAAGCAGGAGGTTACTATTTCAGAACCAGTGGATATGAAATGTTTGTGGCAAAGGCTAATAAGTAATAAATTATAAATATAATAGTCAAATACATTGACTATTGTAACCGCTTTACATAGAATTGAATATAAGAAGTGTTAATACTATCCTAATATAGAAAAGAGGATCACTTGTATGTATTATTCAAAGGGAAATTATGAAGCTTTTGCAGACACAAAAAAGCCAGCAGATGTAGATAGAAAATCTACTTATATTATTGGTAGTGGATTAGCTGGTCTTTCAACAGCATTTTTCTTAGTTAGAGATGCTAAAATGGCTGGTGACAAGATTCATATTTTAGAAGAATTAGATGTTGCTGGGGGCTCTTTAGACGGAACAAAGCGTCCTAATGCTGGTTTTGTAGTTCGTGGTGGTCGTGAAATGGAAGACCACTTCGAATGTATGTGGGATATGTACCGTTCTGTTCCTTCATTGAGAATACCAGGAGCATCCTATTTAGATGAGTATTATTGGCTTGATAAAGAAGATCCGAACTCATCAAATTGCCGTTTAATTCATAAACGTGGTAATGAATTGCCAACTGATGGTTTGTATCAACTAGGTTCACATGCTAGTGAAATAGTTAAACTAGTTTTGACACCGGAATCTGAAATTCAAGGAAAGACTATTGAAGAATGGTTCTCTCCAGAATTCTTTGAATCTAATTTCTGGACTTATTGGTCAACAATGTTTGCTTTTGAAAAGTGGCACTCTCTTGCAGAAATGAGACGCTACTGCATGCGGTTTATTCACCATATTGATGGTTTGCCAGACTTTACTGCTTTGAAGTTCAACAAATATGACCAATATGATTCGATGGTAAAGCCACTACTTAAGTACTTAAAGGATCATGGCGTTAAGTTTGAGTACGGCGTTCAAGTTGAAAACGTGCTAGTCGATCATGAAGGTAACGAAAAAGTTGCTAAAAAGATTGTTATGAAGAAAGACGGTAAGCAAGAAGATATCGACTTAACTGAAAATGATCTTGTCTTTGTGACTAACGGTTCGATTACTGAAAGTTCAACTTATGGTAATCAAACTACGCCAGCACCAATTACTCATGCTAAAGGTGGTTCATGGAGATTATGGGAGAACTTAGCTAAGCAAGACCCAGCATTTGGTCATCCTGATGTCTTTAGTGAAAATCTTCCAGAAAGATCATGGTTTGTTTCTGCAACTACAACCTTGAAGAATAAAAAGGTTGCACCTTACTTTGAAAGATTAACTAAACGTAGTTTGTATGATGGCAAAGTAAATACTGGTGGTATTATCACAGTTACTGATTCTAACTGGGGCTTAAGCTTTACTATCCACCGTCAACCGCACTTCCCAACGCAAAAGCCAAACGAAATCGTAGTTTGGATTTATGCTTTATATTCAGATACTGAGGGAAATTATATTAAGAAAAAAGTAGTTGACTGTACCGGACAAGAAATTGCTGAAGAAATGCTGTATCACTTAGGTGTTCCAGAAAGTGAAATTAAAGAACTTTCTTCAGAAGAAAATATGAATACTGTTCCAGTATATATGCCTTATATCACTAGTTACTTCATGCCTCGTCATGATGGTGACCGTCCGGCAGTTGTACCAGAAGGCTCAAAGAATTTAGCCTTTATTGGTAACTTTGCTGAAAGTCCTACTAGAGATACTGTCTTTACTACTGAATATTCAGTTAGAACTGCGATGGAGTCAGTTTACACCTTACTTAATGTAGACCGCGGAGTTCCAGAAGTTTGGGATTCTGTCTATGATATTCGTGAATTGCTCCGTGCAATGTACTATATGGCTGACAAGAAGAAGCTAGCAGATCAAGAAATGCCTCTTCCTGAAAAACTTGCCGTTAAAGCAGGGATGAAGAAGATTAAGGGAACATGGATTGAGGAATTGCTTGAAGAAGCAAACTTGATTTAAAATTGTAACAATTTATTTGAATGAGAATTAAGAAAAAAGGTTACGGCGCTTTGAAGCCGTAACCTTTTTTGTGTCGAAAGTAATAATTTATTACTTATTTTGACTTATTTTGTTTATTTTTAAATAGCGAAACTAGCGTTTTTCTAAGTAAAGGATCATGTGCATAAAGATAAGTTCCCATAATTCCTCGTTTAAAAAGTACGTTTAAAGAATTAAGTACCATTCTTTCTTCTAGCTTTTTAATTTCAGTTGGATCGGTCAAATCCTTTCTTTTTTTAAACATTTCAATATCGGTAATTTTATCTAAATTAACTTGAATTTTATTTTGACCAGGGACCTGACTAATTGGTGGTCCAATAATGATACCTGTGTAGTTTAGATCAAAACCTTGGCAAGTATATATTGACCCAACTTCATTAATTGTTTCAGGTATTTCTGCCCAAGGCGTTGAGGTGTAATTATATTGATCCCATGGCATTTTAAACTTTCCTTCTTGAATATAGTGTTTTCCACCATCTAATGTTGAAGGATAACCAGGCGTAGAAAGAATTCTGCTTAATCCAACTTCTTTGTTACGTTTGACAATTTCTTTCCGCATTTTTTCTGCATCATCGAAAATACGAAAGTCATAATTCTTTGTTGCATTATCTGGAATTGGTTTGATAATCATATTTTCAGTAAAAGAATTAAACCAATCGATCAGATCTGAGGAAGCATTCATTCGAAATTGATGCTTTAAGTAGTATTTTTTATATGGATAAGAATGAGTAATTTTTTCTAGTCGGTCCTTGGTCCAAAGTGTCTTCATTTTAAGCACTTGATAGGGATCAAAAACCAGAATGACTACCTTACTTCGTTTAATAACTTCAACTAATTGATTATCATGATAAAAATTATTGTAGTGGTCTGGCTTTGATAGAAGTAAATGTGCCTCATCAATAATGACAATGTCTGCCTTTTTTTGTTTTTTATCTAGTTGATTGATAAAGCTAGTTGGTCTTTGAAAATTTTTCTTTAGTAATTCTGGAAGAGAACCTGCAATTTGTTTATACACCTTAAGAATTTCAGGATGATTTACTAGAAAATAATTATTAGTTTGATAAAAATTGCTATTCTTATCGTGACGTAATTTTTGCATTTGATCAAAAAGTGCAGAAAGAACTACGCTTTTTCCAGTTCCAGCGTCGCCATAAATAGTAAAAATGGCGGGATAGTTATTTTGAAGATGTTGATCGGTAAAATTAATAATTTGATTAACTAAATCTTGTTGCTCAGTGGTTAATTTTTTTAATGGTGAAAGTTTATCAGTAGCATTATTTTGCATGTAAAATTTGCTTTCTAAGTAGGATAAAATAAAAGCCATGAAAATCATGGCAAAATAGAATTTTAATAATTTATGATAACTATTTATAAGACTAATCTTCTTCAAATAAAACGCGTGTAGCTTCTGGCACAGGAATATCTTTTTGGATAGGTGTTAGATTACCTGTTTCGGAATTACGACGGTATAAGGTGGCATTATTAGTATTTTGGTTAGCCACTACAAGATATTTTTCGTCTTTGTCCCAGTTAAAGTCGCGTGGGAATGATCCAAAGACGGAAATTCTTTGTACTAATTCTAGTTTTCCATCGTCTAGAACTTTGAAGACAGTGATTGAATCATGACCGCGATTAGAAATATAAATAAACTTACCATCTTTAGAAATTCTAATAGCTGCCGCGCCGTTGTGATCACTGAAGTCGTCAGGGATAGTCTTATAAGTTGCAACATCTTCAAATTTCCAAGTATTTTCATTTAAACGAGCAACGTTAACTTGACTTGATAACTCACCAACAATATACATAGTTTTTCCATCAGGTGAGAAGACGAGGTGGCGAGTACCAAAGCCGTTTTCCATCTGATAGCGAGCTAAATGTTTTAATTTATCTCCATCTAATTTATAAAAATCAACCGCATCAATTCCTAGATCACATGAAACTAGATTACCAGATGGAGTTTCATCAAAGAAATGTGGGTGGGCTTGATCTTGTTCTGCTCTTGGTCCATGTCCTTCATGTGTATCGTTAGTAATAAAAGTTAATTTTCCATTTTCATCGTAAGAAAAAACGTTAATAGTGGCTAAGTGATAGTTTGCAGTAAAGACTAAGTGCTTTTGTGAGTCGACACTGATATAACAAGGTGCTGCTCCTTCATGGAAATAGGTATCTAACTGTTTTGCTTTTCCATCTTTGATGCGGTAAGTAGCGATTCCACTTTGGTCACCATTTTGAATAATGGTAAATAATAAGTCACCAACTAGTTGAAAATAAGTTGGACGATCAATTTCAACAATATTTTTAACATCAACTAGTTTAATATCATCCTCATTATTTTCTACATTAGCAGTATAAATTCCTTTTGAGTCATGGCTAGTATAGCCACCAAACCAAACTTTCATAGTTTTACCTCCTGATAAAAGCTTTCCGTAACATATTTATTCTCTACCTTTTGGCTAGAATAGGCAATTGTTATTAAGTGTTATCAGCTAGGCAAAGTGATATGGTAAAATTTAGTAAAGAGGTTGATAAAAATGAAGTGGAATTCTACAATTACTGCTATTGGATCAGAAGCGTTGGATCCAAATGATAATATCGTAATTTTATTTGATAATAAAGCAACTGATAAGTTGCGAGATGTTGCTGTTTTACAAAAATTTGATGAGGCAACGCCAGTTGAAAAGTTTGTTTTTAAAAAAGACGACTCAATTACAATTGACGGCACTACTTATTTAGCTTTGTACGTTGGTCCAATGGTTCAAATGAACATGCAGGCTATTGGACATGCAACTTTAGTATTTACTAATGAAGTTCCGAAAAAGCCGATGACTAATGCAATTTATTTAGATAAAGATCCAAAAGAAGAAATGCCTGAATTTAAAGTGGGAGACTGGATCACCTACGAACATAGATAAGAGGGGAAGCTATGGAAGTAGAAAAACATCATCAGAAGAATAATTTTTTTGTTAAATGGTTTTTAAATAATCGTTTTAGCATAGTATTACTTAATATTTTATTATTCTTCTTAATTATTTGGGTGTTTAACCAAATTTCTTTTGTGTTAAATCCTTTTTGGACATTTTTTAATGCAATTTTGCCACCAGTTTTGGTTGCATCAATTCAATACTACTTAATGGATCCAGTCGTTGACTGGATGGAAAAGAAGCTAAAAGTACCACGTATAATTACAATTATTTTGCTATTTGTAATTGTTTTGGGAGGATTAATTTGGATCATTAATACTTTGATCCCAATTATTCAACATCAAACTGATTCTTTAATTAAGAACTGGCCAGCTTATTGGCAAGATGCACAAAAAGGCTTTGAAAAGATGATCCACGATCCTCGTTTAAATGGAGTTCGTAGTGGAATCAATCAGGCCATTTCTGATGCTCAGACAAAGATGTTTAAAACTGGTCAAGATAGTTTTAACTTAGCTTTGAGTAATTTGTCGTCGGCTGTTAATGTTATTACAATGATTTTTATGACGTTATTAACAGCACCTTTTGTTTTATTCTTTATGTTAAAAGATGGTCATCGTCTAAATCCTTATGTGACTAAATTCGCTCCGCAAAAATTACAACCCAGTTTTTCAAGTTTACTTAGTGATATTAATGGAGCTGTAGCATCATATATTAGAGGACAAATTACAGTTGCTTTCTGGGTTGGAGTGATGTTTGCGATTGGCTATTCGGTAATTGGCCTAAATTATGGTATAACATTAGCTGTTCTAGCTGGTGTGCTAAACATGATTCCTTATTTCGGTACCTTTATTGCCTTTATTCCAGCAATTATTTTGGGATTAATTAGCTCACCCATGATGCTGGTGAAGGTTTTAATCGTTTTTGCAATTGAACAAACGCTTGAGGGACGTGTTATTTCGCCATTGGTAATGGGGAATAAGATGAACATGAATCCAGTTACTACTATTTTGCTATTAATTGGCGCAAGCGCTGTTGCCGGCTTATGGGGCGTAATTTTTGCGATCCCAGTCTATGCTGTAATTAAGATTATTGTGACTAGACTATTTAATTATTATCGTAAGATTTCAACTCTTTATGATGAGATATCGGAATCAGATGATGCGAATCTAAAGTCTAAAGAGTAGAATTAGGTAGAAAATTAAACGTGGTACTTGCCTCATTACAGGTGCTACGTTTTTTTACAAGAGGAGCTTTTTTTATGACAAACCACGTTGTACTTTATGAGCCATTAATGCCTGCAAATACGGGAAATATTGCTCGAACTTGTGCGGGTACGAATACAGTCTTAGATCTTATTGAACCGCTCGGCTTTCAAATTGATAATAAAAAAATGAAACGTGCAGGATTAGATTATTGGGATAAAGTTGATATTAGAATGCATGATGACTTAGATGCCTTTTTAAAGACTCTTGGTCCAAATGATGAAATGTACTTAATTTCAAAATTTTCTTCAAAAAATTATGCTCAAGTAGACTATACTGATCCTAATAAAGATTATTATTTTGTTTTCGGAAAAGAAACGACTGGTTTACCAGAAACTTTCATGCGAGAATATTATGATCGTAATCTTAGAATCCCTATGTCCGATAATATTCGTTGTTATAATTTATCAAATTCAGTAGCAATGGTCCTTTTAGAAGCTTTGAGACAGCAAGGCTTTCCAAATATGGAAACGAGCCATCATTATGAAAATGATAAGTTAAAAGATAATTACAACCGTCCTGAACGTTATGAAAGAAATTTAGGAGAGAATTAAAATGGATTTTAAAAATATGACTCCAATTGTTGTTCGTTCTTTTCATTATGATTTAAATGATGAACAAAAGGTAAAAAATGAAGTTAATGTTTCATTAAGACAGGTTTACCAAGATTTAGATGATGGTAGCCAAGATGAGGGGAAAACTGGTAAGTATTTTGAAATTGCCGTTCCATTCGAGGTTTCTCCCGCACCTGGTGATTTTACCGTTAGTGGTGTAATTACGAGAGTTGTTCAATTTGTTGATTATTTTGGCGATGGGACTGATTTGGAACCATCAGATTACCAGTTACTCTCTAGACCATTAGTTGAACAAATTGAAACTTTAACTTATGAAATTACCCAATTAACTTTAGATCATCCAGTTAACCTTAGTTTTAAATCAAACTTTAACGAATTAAACAGAGATAACCAAAAGGACAAAGATGATAAGTAAAAAGATTGAGAAGGTGTCTTGATGGCTAAAAAGCGAAAACGCAGGACAAAAAGAAAGAGAAAGACAACTACTAAGAAGAAAAAGCAAAGTATGGAATGGGTCATCACTGGAATCGTACTTGTTTTAATAGCAGTTTTAAGTTGCGTTCATTTCGGCTTGTTTAGTCAACAACTAATTAACTTAATTCGCTTTTTTGTTGGCGATAGTCACTATTTAGCTAGTATTGTTTTAGGCTTAGTTGGTTTGGTCATGGTAATTTATAATCAGCCACCTCATTTTGGTCTAAAAAGAGGAAGCGGATTAGGGATTTTTTATTTAGGTTTACTCCTTTGGGAAAGTTCTCATGTTTTCAATCAAATGATGATCCATCAAGGATTTGTCAACGCCTTTTTAACATCAATTGGTGAAGAATTTTCTCGTGCTCAAATCACGACCAAAGTTGGTGGCGGCTTTATTGGAAGTATGTTTTATCAACTTATTTTTCCAATTTTAGGTACCGTAGGTTCAGAAGTAATATCTTTACTAATGATGCTGGTTGGGGTCTTGATGATCTGTAATGTCAAGTTTGCTACTTTACTATCTGGTTTTCAAAAAGGCTCGCAATTAGTAATTGAGAAAAATAAAGATGCTGGGGATGCTTTAAAGAATAAATATAATGATTTAGTCGAAAAGCATGAGCAGAGTAAGCAAGAAAAATTAAATAATCGTGAAAAATTGACGGATCCTCTAGATAATCATGATGATACTTTCCCAAGTACAGCTGATTTCACGGAAGATGCACCTATTTCAAATAAAACTCAAGATCTTGAAGAAACACCTCATTTTGATCCTCCAATTGAGGTTTCTCAAGAAAATACAGCCGCTTCAGAGACAGAAGTTGGAGATAATTTAACTGATGATTTGCCAATTTCACATTCTTATGCCGAAGAAGATCAAAAGATGAAGCAGGAACTTCAGGATGTTGATCATGGTGATTTAGAGACTAAGCAACACGCTCAAACAAAAAATGCTAATTATCAGAAGCCTCCAATTAATTTGTTAGCACCGATAAAAAGCGTTGATCAGAGTCAAGATAAATCTTTAATTCAGAAAAATACTGAAGTTTTAGAATCTACTTTTAAGAGTTTTGGTGTACATGTTATTGTCAAAAAAGCAGTCTTAGGACCAACTGTTACTCGTTATGAAGTACAGCCTGCAGTGGGAGTTAAGGTAAGCAAGATTGTAAACTTAGCAGATGATCTAGCTTTAGCTTTGGCTGCTAAAGATATTCGTATTGAAGCCCCAATCCCAGGAAAGCCATTAATTGGGATTGAAGTGCCTAATCGAACTACCTCCGCTGTTTCTTTTAAAGACGTAATGCTTCATCAAGATTCAAAAGCAAAAGATATTTCACTTGATGTACCTTTAGGTAAAGACGTTGAAGGAAAAGTAATCTCGGCAGATTTACGCAAGATGCCGCACTTATTAATTGCTGGGTCTACTGGGTCTGGTAAATCAGTAGCAATTAATACAATTATTACTAGTATTTTAATGAAGTCTTACCCAGAGGATGTCAAGCTAGTTTTAATTGATCCGAAGATGGTTGAACTTTCTGTATATAATGGGATTCCTCATTTATTAATTCCAGTTGTTACAGATGCAAAGCTAGCTACAAATGCCTTACGTAAAACTGTTAAAGAAATGGAAAGACGTTATCAGCTTTTTGCAGCTGGGGGAGTTCGCAATATTACTGAATATAATCAAAAGGTAGCTGAAAATAATGCCGATAAGACTAATACAGTAATGGAAAAATTGCCTTATATTGTAGTAATTGTAGATGAACTAAGCGATTTGATGATGGTTGCTGGTCATGATGTAGAAGACGCAATTGTTCGTTTAGCACAAATGGCACGTGCGGCAGGTATTCACATGATTTTGGCAACGCAAAGACCAAGTGTCGACGTTATTACAGGTTTAATTAAGGCAAATGTTCCGTCTCGAATTTCATTTGCTGTTTCTAGTGGAGTAGATTCACGGACTATTTTAGATCAAGTTGGAGCTGAAAAGCTTTTAGGACGTGGAGATATGCTTTTCTTACCAATTGGAGCAGCTAAGCCTGAGCGTGTTCAAGGAGCATTTATTTCTGTAAATGAAGTAGAAAAAATAGTATCGTGGGTAAAAGAGCAGCAAGAAGCGGTATATAACGAAGACATGATTCCTTCAAAGAATGATTCTGAAAATCAAACTGATGGCGAAGATGAGCCTGAAGATGAGTTCTATGATCAAGCGGTAGCCTTAGTCAGAAAACAGCAGTCAGCAAGCGTATCGATGCTTCAGCGTCGATTTAGAATTGGTTATAATCGAGCAGCAAGAATTGTGGATGCAATGGAAGCAAAGGGGATTGTAGGACCTTCGGAAGGATCTAAACCGAGACAAGTACTTATTCCACCAGAAAAGGATGATGATCAGTAATTATGACGAATATTAGAATTGACCATAATTTAAAATTTAAAACAGCCACTTTAGGCTGTTTTTTGCGTTTGCCTTTAGATAAGAAAACATTGGCTTTGGCAAATATTTTAGCTTGTATGCAGAGCAATGCTAGTAAAAGTTTTCCGGGTATAAATATTCAGGCAAGGACTTTTTCTAATCTATATAATGCGAGTTTACAAGTTTTTCCTGAAGTATTTGGAAATCAAATTGTAGTTTTTTACACTATAAATTTTGTTGAGCCTCGTGAAATTCTTGATCCAGACTATAATTATCAAGTAGTAATGGATGCCTTTTTCAAGGTGGTAAAGGAGCCGCTTTTTGATGGTCAGTTATTAGAGCTAGCCAAAAGACAGCTTGAACAGGAAAGAAAACAATACTATGAACTACCTGCAAACTTTGCTTTGAACGGCTTTTTTAATACTTGGTATCGAAATACACCTAATTATCAAGATAGTGTTTTTGGCGATGAGAAGACATTAAAAGATGCTAGCTTAGAAGAAATTAAGTCATTTTTTAATACACTAAAAAATGCGCCTGCCTTTTGTTTGGGACAAGCACAAGATCCTGATAGTTTAACTGATTTAGTTCAAAATCGAATTGATTGGGCCGGTTATTTTGATGATTTTGTTGTGCCAACATTATCTTTAGCGACTACGGAAGATCCAGTAGAAAAAGAAGTACAATTTAAGAGTGAACAAGCGCAGCTTTTAATTGGTTATGGCTATGATCAGTCCTTGCCAGTATATTTTAAACAATTTGGAGGTCTGTTCTTAGGAGAATATCTTGCTGGGGATGAGTCATCTAAGTTGTTTACTGAGGTCAGAAAAAAATTAGGAGCAGCGTATGCCATTGATGCAACTAATTATGTTAATAATTCACTTTTTTTAATTAGCACAGGAATTTCTAAAGAAAAGATTGCAGTTGCTTCTAAGGCAATTAAAAACGGTGTGAAGGCGGTCCAAGAAGGAAAAGTGGACAAAGATGTTTTTAATAAAGCTAAAGCTGCTTTGAAGCGTAATTATCAAATAAGTGCTGATCGACAGGACTTAATTTTAATTCAAATGCTGGCAAATGCTTTAAGAGGTCGCGACTATACTTTTGTACAACGAATTAATGATGTTGAGCAATTTAAAATAGATAAGTTAATCGACTTTAGTCAAAAATTGTACTTTAATGAAAGCTATTGTTTAAAATGAAAAAATTAGATGTAACTACCAGAGATTATAAGTCTGGATTTCGAGCAAAGGTAATTAGAAGGCCATTATTTGCACAAAAATTTATGGGAATTATTGTGGATTTTGGTGGAAGTGATCCTCAGAAGTTGTGTGGCGGAGCTCATTTTTTGGAACATAAATTATTTGCCAAAAAGAATGGTGATATATCGCAGCAATTTGAAGCAGTTGGTGCTTCTACTAATGCATTTACTACGTATAACGAAACAATGTTTTATGCTAGTTTTACTGAACATTGGCGGCAAGTGTTGCCACTGATTTTTGAATTAGTAGGAACAACGTATTTTACTAAAAGCAATGTTACAAAAGAGGCAAAGATCATTGCTCAAGAGTTAGCGATGTATCAAGACGATCCGAATTGGCAAGTAAATTATGAACTGATGCAGATGATGTTTCCTAAGACAAATTTGGCGGAAGATTTAACTGGAACCAAAGCTAGTTTAAAAAAGATGACGCCAGAAATTTTACAGGAAATTTATGATAATAATTATGTTAGTGGTCGAATGGAATTTGTCGCATGTGGTGGATTTAGCGAAAATCAAACAAAAGAAGTCCTGCGTGAAGTAGAGAAACTTGAGCGTAAATATTTAATTTCTAAAAAAGTTGCTCCTAAAAAATTAACTCTTGTAAGTCCAAAAAAACAGCATAATACCATTATTGATTCTGATCTAGCTACTTCACGCGTTGGTATAGGGATCAGGCTGCCTAACTTTGAAAAAGTTGGTCTAAAAAATAGTACTGCACAAACAATTCTTGAAATGATGCTCCAAGCTAAGTTGGGAGTAACCAGTCCCTGGTTTGAAGAAATGCAAAAGCAGGGAATTTTAAATTCTCCGATGGAGCTTCAAGTTTCTTATACTACTGAAGGAAATTTTGCTACGATTATTGGCGCTTCGAATAAGCCAGATTTATTTTTAGAAAATACCAAAAATCAGCTACTAGAAGTTCCAATATCAAAAGAGGCATTCGTATTCCAAAAGAAAGAGGCCTTGGCACAGACGATTAGAGAATTTGATGATTTAAGTACAGTTGCAATCGAAGAAGCTGAATATGGTTTAGAAAATGAAGACTTTAATACTGCAGCTCACGTAATTCAATCCTTAAGTTTTAATGAATTTTATACAGCAATTGATAATATTTTAGCTAAAAGTGATATATTTACTACAATTTTAAAAGGCAAAGAGGAAGCTGATTAAATGAAACGTGCAATAGTTTTTGGTGCAACAGGAGGAATTGGTAAGGCCATTGCAGCTCAACTTGCTGCAAAAGGCTGGTCTTTATACATTCACTTTAATCATAGCAGTCAAGAAGCTGAAAAAATGGTGGCAGAGTTTATTGATAAATATCCAAGTCAAGAATTCTTTCCTTTAAAGTTAGATTTCTTGGCTGAAGATGAAGTAATTAAAACTACAGTCGCTAGCCTTTTACCAGTAAATGCGGCTATTTTCACTCAAGGGATAACTAACTATCAATTCCTTGGTAGTCAAGAATTGACTCAAATAGAAAAAATTATGCAAATTAATTTATTAGTGCCAATAAAGATCACTTCTCTTTTAGAATCACAGCTTTTAAAAAGAAAGCATGGACGTATTATCTTTATTGGCTCGGTATATGGCGGTCAAGCAAGTGCGTTAGAAAGCGTATATAGTGCCAGTAAGGGTGGTTTATCTAGCTTTGCACAAGGATATGCACGTGAAGTCGCATCAGCTCATTTAACGGTAAACGTGATTGCTCCTGGGGCAGTTGATACACCAATGAATGCAATTTTTGATGCAGAAACTTTAAACGAAGTAAAAAATGAAATTCCCGCAGGGAGATTAGCTGAACCTAGTGATATAGTTTTTTGGGTAGAAAACTTACTTGATAAACGTTCAGACTATTTGACTGGCCAAACTATTTATGTTGATGGTGGCTGGCTTGTTTAATGGTTGATTAGTTTGGTATACTCATATTTGAATTATTGCAAAAAGTTGAGAGGATATTATGGCAGATATTGGAGATAAATTACGCAGTGCTCGTAAGGCAAAGGGCATGTCAATTGAAGATGTTGAAAAAATAACAAAGATTCAGCGTAGATATCTTACAGCAATTGAAAATAATGATTTTGATCAATTGCCAGGAGATTTTTATGTTAGAGCCTTTATTAGACAATTCGCCGATGTGGTTGGTCTTAATGGTAAAGAACTATTAGCGGACTATAAATCAGAGGTTCCTGAAGCAAAGCCTGAGGAATACGTTGAAAACTCCATCGACAATAAAAGTGAGAAAATTAAAGAAACTACAAATAGTCGTAAAGGAATGTGGCGTAGTTACCTACCTCAGATTGCAACCGTAGTTGGTGTTGTTTTAGTAATTTTGGTAGTTTATATTGTTTATACTCGTTTCTTTACTGGAACTAATCAGCAATCAGCAAATCAAGCTGAGAACGTAACTGTTTCTTCTTCTCGTATTAAATCTTCAAAATCTAAAACTTCATCAAAGAAGAAATCAACTCCAAAGTCTAAGACTTCAGAAGTTAAAATTGCTAGTTTAGGTAATAATAGTTATCGTGTTAGCGGGATGAAAGATGACCGTACTTTAACTTTAGGCACCACTAAGAATGAAGTTTGGGCACAAATTTTAGTTAATGGTTCTTCAGTTTGGCAAGGAACATTAAAGGCAAACGGTAAGCATTCAGTTCAATTACCGCAGAATGTAAATAGTGTTTCTGTGCAAATGGGTAATAGCGTTTCGACTACTTTGACTTTAGCTGGTAAGAAGGTGAATGCCCATAACTCAACGAATCCTGCTTCACCAATGACTGTCAGATTTACTTTTAGTGGACAAAATAGTCAAACTACTAGTACTCAACAAAGTAGCGCAACTACTCAAAGTTCTACTACTACGAATAATGTGAATACGCAGACACAGCAAAATCAACAAGGTACTCAAAACACTCAAAATACTCAAGGGCAAACGAATACCAATCAAAATAATGGAGGTCAAAGTAACCGTTAATGAATTTACCAAATAAATTAACTATGTTTAGAATTTTTATGATTCCAGTTTTTATGCTAGTTTTAATTTTTAACTGGCCGGCTGGTGGTGCAATTGTTTTAGGTGCACATATTTACTGGTCTCATGTATTAGCTGCAGTGATTTTTGCAGTGGCATCAATAACTGACTTTTTAGATGGTCATATCGCTCGTTCAAGAAATTTGGTAACCAATTTTGGAAAATTTGCTGACCCATTAGCAGACAAGATGCTAACAATGACTGCTTTTGTATTTTTAATTTCTTTAAATCTAGCACCTGCGTGGGTAGTGGCTATTATTGTTTGTCGTGAATTGGCTGTTACTGGCTTACGCTTGATTTTAGCTGAGAATAAAGGTCAAGTTTTAGCTGCCAAAATGCCAGGTAAGATTAAAACAACTACGCAAATGTTGTCCATCATTTTCTTATTGCTTGGTGACGTTTACTACATCGGTACCATTTTATTGTATATTTGCTTAATCTTTACAATTTACTCAGGTTATGATTACTTTAAGCAAAGTGGCGATGTATTTAAAGGTGAAATTTAGAATGAAAAGAAGCAGAAATGCTTCTTTTTTTTGAAAAAAATAAAGTTAGTTTGCGTAATAAAAATTAGAGAAATATATATATGAACGCTAGTTCGTATTTCTCTTGCTTTTAGGTAGTCAAACCAAGTATAATTATTATAAATGAATAAGGAGGAAGAGATTTGGCTAAAGATGATAAAAAGAAGGCCTTAGACATTGCCTTAAAGAAGATTGAAAAAGACTTTGGAAAAGGCGCAGTTATGCGTATGGGTGAAAAAGTAGACACTCAAATTTCCACTATTCCTTCCGGTTCACTAGCTTTAGATGCTGCTCTTGGAGTTGGTGGTTATCCACGTGGACGAATTATTGAAGTATATGGACCAGAAAGTTCTGGTAAAACTACAGTAGCACTTCATGCTGTTGCAGAAGTTCAAAAGCGTGGCGGAACGGCTGCATACATTGATGCTGAAAATGCTATGGATCCGGCTTATGCTGAGGCATTAGGTGTAGATATTGATTCATTAATTTTATCTCAACCAAATACTGGTGAAGAAGGATTACAAATTGCAGATACTTTGATTGCCAGTGGTGCAATTGATATTTTGGTTGTGGATTCAGTTGCTGCATTAGTACCACGAGCTGAAATTGATGGTGATATGGGAGACTCTCACGTTGGTTTACAGGCGAGATTAATGAGTCAGGCCTTGCGGAAACTTTCTGGAAATATTTCTAAGACGAAGACAATCGCCGTTTTCATTAACCAAATTCGTGAAAAAGTTGGTGTGATGTTTGGAAATCCAGAAACTACTCCTGGTGGTCGCGCTTTAAAGTTCTACTCTACTATTCGATTAGAAGTTCGTCGCGCAGAACAGATCAAGCAAGGATCTGATGTAATTGGTAACCGTGTTAAGCTAAAGGTTGTTAAGAACAAGGTTGCTCCACCATTTAAAGTGGCAGAAGTTGATATCATGTACGGTAAAGGAATTTCTCAAACTGGTGAATTAATTGATATGGCTGCTGACAAGGATATCATTAAGAAGGCTGGTTCATGGTATTCATACGGTGATGATCGAATTGGTCAGGGACGTGAGAATGCTAAGCAGTACCTTGAAGAACATCCAGATGTGTATGATGAAGTAAAAGAAAAAGTGCGTAAAGCATATGGAATTGATTCTAAAGCTATTGAAGAGCGTGAAAACCCCGAAAAAATAAAGCAGGAGAAGGAAGCAGCAGCGGTAAAAGATGATGCTTCCAATGAGAAAAGTAAAAAAAACTAGTAAACAAATACAGTTAAACCTTGGCTTTTAAAAGTCAAGGTTTTTTGTATGATTGACATCACTTCCGGATACTTTTATTATTAATAATGTGTGAAATAATTCTATAAAAAAGGCGATAGTAAAAGATATGATAAATACAATTTTAGTTCCTGTTGCTGTCGCTATTGTTTCTGTCTTAGTTGGAGGTTGTGCGGGTTATAGTCTTCGTAAGAATAAATGGGAGACTCAAGCTCAGAATGCAGCCCATGATGCAAAACACATCTTGGCAGATGCAGAAAGTAAGGCTAAAGCGGTAGAGGCTGATCTTGCTTCTCAAAAAGAAGCGATGAGAAAAGCTGCAGCTGATGCCAAAAAAGAAAAGATCTTGGAAGCACAAGAAGAAATTCATCATTATCGTGAAAGAGTAGATAATGAATTGAATGAGCGGCGACAAGAAGTTTCTAGACAAGAAAATCGCTTACTGCAACGTGAAGATGCTATTGATCATAAAGATAGTTTGCTGGATCAAAAAGATTCACAACTCACACAAAAAGAAAACCAAATTAAAAAATTGCAGGCTCAAGTTTTAGAAAAAGAAAAAAGAGCTGATCAATTAGTGACCGAGCGAGAGCAAAAGCTCTGTGAAGTTGCAGAGTTAAGTCAAGAAGATGCTAAAAAGATCGTTTTAGACAAGCTTTCCGACCAACTGGTTAAAGAGAGAGCAGAAATGATTGAAGAAAGTAATCAACTTGCTAAAGCAAAAGCGGATCATTTTGCTCGTAAAGTAATTGTCGATGCAATTCAAAGTAGTGCAGCTGATACAGTTTCGGAAAAGACTGTTTCAGTAGTTAATTTACCAAATGATGATATGAAAGGTCGTATCATTGGCCGTGAAGGTAGAAATATTCGCTCATTTGAGGCTTTAACTGGTGTAGATGTGATTATTGATGATACACCGGATGTAGTAGTCCTAAGTGGTTTTGATCCAATTAGACGTGAAATTGCAAAAAGAGCATTAGAGCGTTTGATTAAGGATGGTCGAATTCACCCAGCACGGATTGAAGAAATGGTTGATCGAGCTCGTAAAGAAGTGAATGATGACATTTACGAAGCTGGAGAGAGTGCTTTAATGGAACTTGGAATTCATAAGATGCATCCAGAATTAGTAAAAATTTTGGGACGCTTAAAGTATCGTACGTCTTATGGACAAAATGTTTTGTCTCATTCTATTGAAGTAGGCAAATTAACTGGTGTGATGGCTGCTGAACTTGGTTTAGACGAAAAAATAGCGGTACGCGCAGGATTATTACACGATATTGGGAAGTCAATTGATCATGAAATTGAAGGTTCCCATGTAGAAATTGGTGTTGAACTTGCACGAAAATATCATGAACCAGATTTGGTTGTGAATGCGATTGCTGCTCACCACGATGATGTTCCTAAATTATCATTTATTGCAGAACTAGTTGTGGCCGCTGATACAATTTCTTCAGCTCGTCCGGGTGCTAGAAGCGAATCTCTAGAAAATTATATTCGTCGTTTAGAGCAACTGGAAACAATAGCTAAAGGACATATTGGCGTAAAACAAGCATATGCAATTCAAGCAGGTCGTGAGATAAGAGTGATGGTCGAACCTGATAAAATTTCAGATGCTCGAACTACTATTCTTGCTCATGATATTAGAAACCAAATTGAACAAGATATGGAATATCCTGGTAACATTAAAGTTACAGTTATTCGAGAAAAACGTGCTGTTGCAATAGCAAAATAAAGACGAATCTTAAGATTCGTCTTTTTTGTTTATTGCTTTATTGTGTTTGAATTGGGGTCTAGGTATAATGAGAAAAAGAAGTTTAAGAAAGTAGATTGTTATGTTTCAGACAATTGTAAAAATATTCTTATTAGTAATTATTACTGCTGCTATAACTCCTTTTATTAGAAAATTAGCTTTCGTATTAGGTGCAGTTGATAATCCAAATGCTCGCCGAATTAATAAAAAGCCAATGCCAACTATTGGCGGCTTAGCGATCTTTGTAGCTTTTAATATTGGAGAGTTTGTTTTGTTAAGGAAAGATTTCCCCACACATGAGCTTTTTTCAGTATTACTAGCATCTAGTGTCATTATTTTGACTGGATTGATTGACGATATTTTAGAACTAAAACCCAGACAAAAAATGTTTGGAATCTTTATAGCATCCCTAGTTGTTTACTTTTTAGCTGGAATTAAAGTTAGAGAATTAAGTTTGCCATTATTAGGTCATCTTCAACTAGGTTGGTGGAGTTTTCCTCTTACTATTTTTTGGATTTTAGCTTTAACTAATGCCGTTAATTTAATTGATGGGCTCGATGGCCTAGCTACAGGAGTTACTTTGATCTCTCTTGTAACGATGGGAATTGTCGGCTTTTTCTTCCTAAAGAGTTGGCAGCACTATGTTCCAATTATGTGTATTATGCTCGCAGCTTGTTTATTAGGATTTTTACCATATAATTTCCATCCTGCTAAGATCTTTTTAGGAGATACAGGTGCACTGTATATTGGCTTTATGATTTCGGTATTTTCTTTAAAGGGACTAAAGAATGTAACTTTTGTATCGTTATTAGTACCAATTCTTATTTTAGGTGTTCCAATTACTGATACAGTATATGCAATGATCCGCAGGAAATTGAATAAAAAGAATATTTCTCAGGCTGATAAGCACCATTTACACCACCAGTTAATGCGAATGGGACTGACACATCGTCAAACGGTTTTAGCCATTTATGGAATTTCACTTATTTTTTCTTTTGTATCACTTCTTTCATTAGTTTCACCTAGATGGGGGATTTGGTTATTAATTTTGGGCTTGTTGTTTGCAGTTGAACTTTTTGTTGAGACTATTGGATTATTAGGTGAAAAATATAAGCCACTTCTGCATTTCTTGCAACGAACTATTAATAAAATGGAACGTGCAGATCCTGAAGTAAAGGTTAGACGATTAAATAAAAAGAATCCAGATAAAAAAGATTTACGTTGATATTAACGTAAATCTTTTTTTATTGCTCATGGAAATTAAAATCAGTAACAGGAATTTCGTTGAATCTTTGATCTAGTTTATTAAATTCTACTTTTCCAGATAATAGATTAATTAAGCTGTCTTCAACTTTTTGAATTTGATCTAAGTCTAAATAAATCTGAATAGTGACATTTGTAGTATATTCTTGGCTAGCGATTGAAATTCGATTTTCTTCTAAGTAATGATTGATTTCATCTATTCGGTTATATGGAATTGAAAATTGAATTAGTTGCTGCATAACGCACTTAACAACGCCAATATTTTGCGCAGCTTCGGTTACTGAATTCGAATAAGCACGAATTAAGCCACCAGCTCCTAGCTTAATGCCGCCAAAATATCGGGTGACAACGGCTGTTACATTCTTTAACTTCATTAGTTGTAGAGCCTTTAGTTCTGGAATTCCAGCTGTTCCTGAAGGTTCACCGTTGTCACTTGCTTTAACTTGGTTATCATTTAATCCAAGAGTATAAGCATAAGTATTGTGTGTAGCATCATGATATTTTTTAGAAACTTGTTCAATAAATTCTTGAGCTTCTTCTACTGTTTCAGTCCGGGCTAAAGAACAAATAAATTTACTTTTCTTAATAATTAGCTCATGCTGCCCAGTTTTACCAATTGTTAAATAATTTAATGGTTTTGATGACAAAAAATCGCCTCCAAATGCGTAATTAACATAGGGTGATATTGATGACCGAATTAAAAGGACGCCAATGGATATCTGATCAGAATAACCATAACATAAACGGCGAAACTACAAAAGTTCCTGCAATGATAAATGGAATTTGTCAGCGATGTAACACCAAAGCAGTATCGAAATTACCAGATGGGCGACGGTATTGCCGAGAGTGTATTGGGCTAGGAAGAATAACAGAAGGGGATGAGTTAGAACGAAACGTTGAGAATGTCAATTATCCTAAAGTACTTATGCCTTTAAGCTGGAGTGGCACGCTAACTGAACAGCAAGAATTGATCTCCAAGGAATTAGTGAATTCTTTTAAAGATAGGCGTAATCATCTGATTCATGCAGTAACTGGGGCTGGTAAGACTGAAATGCTATTTAAGGTAGTAGAAGAAGTTTTAAAAGGCGGTTTTCGAATAGCAATTGCTACTCCAAGAATTGACGTAGTTGATGAATTGTTTCCACGTTTTCAAGCGGCTTTTGAAAAAGTAGAAATTGGCAAATACCATGGACGTGAACATCATGAAATAAGTGATGAACAATTTGTTATTTGTACAACGCACCAACTTTTAAAGTTTTATCATGCTTTTGACTTAATTGTAATTGATGAGGTAGATTCTTTTCCTTTTTATGAAAATAAGATGTTGCATTTTGCGGCAGAAAACGCGGTAAAGGAAGCAGGGTGTACTTTTTTTCTAACAGCAACGCCAGACTCAAAGTTATTAAGGCAAGCGAAAAATAAAACAATAAATTATTCTTTACTTAAGAGGCGATTTCATCAAGGTTTGTTACCAGTCCCCAAAGAAAAATATTTTTTTAAGTCTTTTATTTCAAATAAGGGAAAAGTTCATCCGGTTTTGATTAAACAAATTAAGCAAATTCTTGATATGAAAAAGCCACTTTTAATATTTGTTCCTCGAATTAAAGAATTACCGGCTTATGAAGAATATATAAGCTCGATTTTTAAAGCAAGTAAGATTGTTAGTGTGTATGCAGGTGATAAGGATCGACAGGCAAAAGTTGCTAGCTTTCGCAAGCGAGAGATAGATATTTTACTGACGACAACAATTTTAGAACGAGGAGTAACTTTTAAGCATGTTCAAGTAATTGTGATTGCTGCCGATGATCCAATTTATAATACGCCAAGCTTAGTTCAGATTGCAGGAAGAGTTGGGAGAAGTGCTGATGATCGAGATGGATTAGTTTTGTTTTGTTATCACAAATATACTAAAAGTATCCGAGAAGCAATGAGACAGATTAGGATGATGAATAGATGAGTAAATGTCTACTGTGTAAGTCTAATTTTAGGAGCCAAATTAATTACGAAATAATTTTTTCATTTGTTAAATCTAAAGAAAAGTATGCCTGTTCTGATTGTTTACAAAAGTTTGTCAAAAAGAAAGGCATCGTATGTTCAGGCTGCAACAAAGAAATAAATAAAAAAGGATTGTGCTCTGATTGTATTAAATGGCAGCAAAACTACGCAGGCAATATATTAGACAATAAAGCCATATATCAATATAATGAAGCTTTTCATGACTTGATGGTGCAGTATAAACGCTATGGCGACTACGTTTTGAGCTATGTACTAGCTGAATTAGTTAATTCTTTGCCAAAAGCAGATTATTATGTCTCGATTCCTAGTTCTCCCAGCCATTTACGAAAAAGAGGATTTGAAACAATTGCTTCTATTTATCAAAAATTTGTCCCTTTAACAGATTTATTGGTTAAGGCGGATACTGAAAAAGCCCAAGGTGAAAAAAATAGACAAGAACGGTTGCTAACTAAGCAGACATTTTCAGCAATTAGAAACAAGAATGTCCGAGGAAAAATTTTGTTGTTGGACGATATTTATACAACGGGACGGACCTTATATCATGCTCGGGATGCGGTATTAGAAGCTTATCCTAATTGTAAAATAAATAGTTTTACAATTAGTAGATAAATGATTAGTAAAACCGCTTACAATTTGCTATACTAGATGTGTAAAGAAAAACGTCATAAGACGTTGGAAGGAGAATCTACAATGTTAAAATACAATGTTCGTGGAGAAAATATCGAAGTTACTGATGCCTTAAGAGATTATGTTCAAAAGAGATTGGATAAGCTCGAAAAGTACTTCGAAATTAATTCCGATGTAATTGCTCATATCAATTTAAAAGTTTATCCAGATCACACTGCTAAAGTTGAAGTGACAATTCCACTTCCATACTTAGTTTTACGTGCTGAAGATACAACTGATGATATGTACAAGAGCATTGATTTCGTTTCTGAAAAATTAGAGCGTCAAATTAGAAAATACAAGACTCGTATTAATAGAAAGAGCCGTGAAAAGGGATTGAAAGACTTCTTCTATGAAGACTTAGAAGAAGAAAAGAAGACACCTAAGGAATTTGATATTGTTCGTAACAAGCACTTAGATTTGAAACCAATGAACGCAGAAGAAGCAGTTTTGCAAATGGATTTATTGGGTCATGACTTCTTTGTTTTTGAAGATGCAGATACTAACGGTACAAGTATTGTATATCGCAGAAATGATGGTCGTTACGGTTTAATTGAAACTAACGAATAATTAAAACAATTTTATTAATTGATAGTCTCTTAAGTAATGAATTAGCTTAAGAGGCTTTTTCTTGCAATAGTAGGTTTCTCATTTTTCCAAATTAATGTTAAAATTACATAGTATTATTTTAGATTTGTGCACAAAATTTAAACCTAAGGACCGATTAAATGGCTAATATTCTTAAAAAAATTTATGACAATGACAGAAGAGAATTAAAAAAATTTGAAAAATTAGCAACTAAGGTAGAATCTTTAGCAGACGAATATGAAAAATTGTCTGATGAACAATTACAAGCAAAAACGCCCGAATTTCGCAAACGTTTAGAAAAGGGCGAGACGTTAGACGATCTTTTGCCAGAAGCTTTTGCGACAGCACGTGAAGGAGCTAAGAGAGTTTTAGGATTATATCCTTTCCGCGTTCAGATCATTGGTGGTATTGCACTTCATTACGGGAATATCGCAGAAATGATGACTGGTGAAGGTAAGACCTTAACAGCTACTCTACCTGTTTATTTAAATGCTTTAACAGGAAAAGGCGTTCATGTTGTAACAGTTAACGAGTACTTATCAAGCCGTGACGAAAGTGAAATGGGTCAACTATATAAGTGGCTTGGCTTGACTGTGGGTTTGAACCTTAATTCTATGTCTGCAGATGAAAAGCGAGACGCTTATAACTGCGACGTTACCTACTCCACTAACTCTGAGTTAGGATTTGATTATTTAAGAGATAACATGGTTGTCTACAAGGATCAAATGGTGCAACGTCCACTTAACTATGCAATTATCGATGAGGTTGACTCAATTTTAATCGATGAAGCTAGAACACCTTTAATTATTTCTGGACAAGCAGAGCAGGCTAATAGTGAATATATTCGTGCAGACCGCTTTGTTAAGACTTTAACTGAAGATAAAAGTGATGATGATGCAGATGACGATGAAGATCACGGTGATTACAAGATTGATTGGCCAACTAAAACTATTAATTTGACCAACCAAGGAATTAAAAAAGCTTGTGAACATTTCGGCTTAAAGAACTTATATGATATTGATAATCAGGTTTTAGTTCACCACATTGACCAAGCGTTAAGAGCTAACTACATTATGTTGAAAGACATTGACTATGTAGTTCAAAATGGCGAAGTTATGATTGTTGACTCCTTCACTGGACGTGTAATGGAAGGACGTCGCTATTCTGATGGACTTCACCAAGCAATCGAAGCTAAAGAAGGAGTTAAGATTCAAGAAGAATCAAAAACGCAAGCAACCATTACTTACCAGAACTTCTTTAGAATGTACAAAAAACTTGCTGGTATGACTGGTACGGCTAAAACAGAGGAAGAAGAATTCCGTGAAATTTACAACATGGAAGTAATTACTATTCCAACTAACCGACCAATTGCTCGTAAAGATTTGCCTGACATCCTATATCCAACTTTAGATTCTAAATTTGAAGCTGTAGTAAAAGAAATTAAGGAACGTCATGCTAAAGGACAGCCTGTCTTGGTTGGTACTGTGGCAATTGAAAGTTCTGAGCGTTTAAGTAAGATGCTTGATCAAGCTGGTATTCCGCATGCTGTTTTGAATGCCAAGAACCATGCTAAAGAAGCAGAAATTATTATGAATGCTGGTCAAAGAGGAGCAGTAACTATTGCTACTAACATGGCCGGTCGTGGTACAGATATCAAGTTAGGGCCTGGTGTAAAAGAGTTAGGTGGCTTGGCAGTTATTGGTACTGAACGTCATGAATCTCGTCGTATTGATAATCAGCTACGTGGTAGATCTGGTCGTCAAGGAGATCCTGGTGTAACAAGATTTTATCTTTCTCTAGAAGACGATTTGATGAAGCGTTTTGGTGGGGACCGTGTAAAATTATTCCTTGATCGAATCTCTGATAATGATGATGATAAAGTAATTGAATCACGGATGATCACTAAGCAGGTTGAATCAGCTCAAAAACGTGTTGAAGGTAACAACTACGATACTCGTAAGCAGACCTTGCAGTATGATGATGTTATGCGTACTCAACGTGAAATTATCTATGGGGAAAGAATGCAGGTTATTTCTGAAGAAAAATCATTAAAACCTGTGCTGATGCCAATGATTAAACGAACTATCGATCATCAAGTTGATATGTATACGCAGGGCGATAAAAAGGACTGGCGCAACGATCAATTAAGGGACTTTATTTCATCTGCTATTACTGATGAAGAAACTACTAAGAAACTTAATATTAAGCACTTAAGTGCTGAAGAACTTAAAAAGCGTCTTTACAAGATTGCCGAAGATAATTACGCCGAAAAGGAAAAACAACTGGCTGATCCTGAGCAAATGCTAGAATTTGAAAAAGTTGTTATCTTGCGTGTCGTAGATGAACGCTGGACTGATCATATTGATGCGATGGATCAACTACGTCAATCTATTAGTTTGAGAGGATATGGACAACTTAATCCATTAGTTGAATATCAAGAAGCAGGCTATAGAATGTTTGAAGAAATGATCAGTGATATCGAATTTGATGCCACCCGTCTATTCATGAAGGCTCAAATACGACAAAACATTAGTCGATAAAACAAAGGGAGGCAGATAATGTCTCTCTTTTTTGCTATTATTAAAGTAAAAGTGATTTAGATGATGTGAGGAATATAAAAATGGAGATTAGTGAAATTCAAGCAAAACTAAATGAATTAAATCCTAAGTTAGAACATTTTAGGAGGTCTCTTTGACTTTGATTCATTAAACGAGGGGATTGCAATCAATGAGCAGAAAATGGCGGAACCCGGTTTTTGGGATGATCAAGAACAAGCACAAAGTTTAATTAATGAAACTAATCGGATGAAAGAAAAGAGCGAAAATTTCAAACAACTTGAAGAAAAGTTTGAAGATGCTCAAACAGCCTTAGAATTGCTTAAAACTGATCCAGATCCTGAGTTAAGTGAAGAATTAGCTAAAGAGATGTTTTCATTATCACAAAGTTTTCATGATTATGAATTATCATTATTGTTATCAGATAAATATGACCAACATAATGCTCTGATGGAAATCCACCCTGGTGCAGGTGGCACAGAGGCCATGGATTGGGCTGATATGCTTTTAAGAATGTATCAACGCTATGCAGCTAATCATGATTTAAAATTTGAAATTGAAGATTATGAGCCTGGTGAGGAAGCGGGAGTTAAAAGTGTAAGTGTCAGAATTCAAGGTAAGAATGCTTTTGGCTTACTTAAGTCAGAAAATGGCGTCCACCGGCTAGTCAGAATTTCTCCTTTTGATTCCGCTAAAAGACGCCATACCTCTTTTGCTTCGGTTGAGGTTATACCCGAGATTGATCAGAGCATTGAGGTTGATATTAATCCAGATGATTTAAGAATTGATGTTTATCGTTCAAGCGGTGCAGGTGGTCAGCATATTAACAAGACTTCAAGTGCTGTTAGAATTACCCACTTGCCTACTGGAATTGTTACTTCATCACAAGCTCAACGTTCTCAATTGCAAAATCGAGAAACTGCAATGAATATGCTGCGTGCTAAATTGTTCCAGCTGGAAGAGGAAAAGAAAAAGAAGCAAACAGAAGAACTCAAAGGCAATCAAAAAGAAATCGGTTTTGGCTCTCAAATTCGTTCATATGTCTTCCATCCCTATAATATGGTGAAAGATCATCGAACTAATTTTGAAACAAGTGACGTGAATGGCGTAATGGATGGAAAATTAGATAATTTTATTTACGCTTATTTACAGTGGCTTTTAAGTCAAAAAAATCCAAACTAAATGTTAAGGAAAAAAGCTTATGGGATTTGTAACTATTTTAATATTAGTATTAGCTGCATTAGTTATTTTAAGTATCTTATTTTCCGTGTTTAAGTTCTTTATTGGACTTTTACCGGCCGCATTAATTGTTGCCTTGATAATTTGGTTGATAGCTAAGTTTTCAGGTAATAAGAAAGATTCAACTGATTCTGGTATTCATAATCCAGTGCAGCCAACTAGCAATAATCAAAAGCGAAAGAAAGCACGAGATGTTTCAGTCAAAGATGTAGAAGATAAAGAGGACAACAAAAATGGTTGAAGCAGTTAAAGTTAGCGAATTAGTAAAAGATGTACCTTCACTTAAGATTATTGAAGGAAAAGAATATTTAAGTCAAAAGTTAATTGATACTTCAGATATTTCGCGACCAGGGTTAGAATTAACAGGATATTTTGACTTTTATCCTAAAAATCGAATTCAACTTTTAGGAAGAACCGAAATTTCTTATAGTGCACGTTTAGACCATGATTTACGCGAGCGGGTTTTTAATAAGATGGCTACTCCTGAGACCCCTTGTTTTATTGTGTCTCGTGGTTTACCAATTCCTTCCGAAATGCTTGAGGCTGCTGAGAAAGAGAATATCCCTGTTTTTTCTAGCAATATGGCTACAACGCATTTATCAAGTGTGATTACTCAGTTTTTAGATGAAAAATTAGCGTCAAGAAAGAGTATTCACGGTGTTTTAGTAGAAATCTACGGAATGGGTGTCTTAATTATTGGAAATTCTGGTGTTGGTAAGTCAGAAACTGCCTTAGACTTAGTTAAAAGAGGACATCGTTTAATTGCGGATGATCGAGTTGATGTTTACCAAAAAGATGATAAGACTGTAGTTGGGGAAGCTCCCAAAATTTTGAAGCACTTAATGGAAATTCGAGGAATTGGAATTATTGATGTGATGAATCTTTTTGGTGCTGGCGCGGTTAAGGATAGTACTGAAATACAATTAATAATTTGCTTGCAAAATTGGGATCCTAAAGCTAACTATGATCGTTTGGGATTCAATGAAAAGACACGTGAGATTTTTGAAGTAGACGTTCCTCAAGTAACGGTTCCTGTTAAAGTTGGACGAAACTTAGCAATTATTATTGAAGTTGCTGCGATGAACTTTAGAGCTAAGAAGATGGGATATGACGCAAGCCAAAAATTTGAACAAAATCTTACTGAATTAATCTCAGATAATTCTAAAAAAGACGAAGGTGAAAGCAAGAAATGAGTTTAGCTTTAAATCCGGTAGCTTTTGATTTGGGACCAATTCAGGTTAAGTGGTATGGCATTTTAATGGCTACTGGTGTTTTGGTTGCCACTTTAATGGCAATTAATGAAGGAAAAAAAAGACAAATTATGCCTGATGACTTCATTGATTTCCTTCTTTGGGCAGTTCCAATTGGTTTTATTGGTGCTCGAATCTATTATGTAGTTTTTGAATGGGGATATTTTTCGCAACATCCTGATCAAATAATTGCTATTTGGAATGGTGGAATTGCTATTTATGGCGGTTTGATAGCTGGCTTAATAGTGTTATTAATTTTTTGTCATCGAAGAATGCTTCCTCCGTTTTTGATGCTTGATATTATTGCTCCTGGTGTGATGGCTGCTCAAGTAATTGCACGGTGGGGCAATTTTATGAATCAGGAAGCACATGGCGCTAAAACGACCTTATCATTTTTAGAAAGTTTACATTTACCGCACTTCATTATTCAACAAATGTATATTAATGGTTCATATTATCAACCAACTTATTTATATGAATCGGCTTTAAATTTGATTGGTTTAATTTTAATTTTGAGTTTAAGGCATAAAAAACATTTGTTTAAGCGGGGGGAAATCTTTTTAAGTTATGTAATTTGGTATTCTGCTGTCCGATTCTTTGTTGAAGGAATGAGAACGGATAGTTTATATATCGCTAATACGATTCGAGTTTCACAGGCATTAAGCTTGATTTTGTTCTTTGGGGCGATTATTCTTTGGATTTATCGTCGAAAGGTTATAAAGCCGAAGTGGTATTTAGCTGGTAGCGGATTAAAATACCCGTATAATAGAGATTGAAAGAAATATTTTTTATAGAAAGTTTGAGTAAGAAAATGGCAAAAATTGCAGTTTTAGGTAATGGATCATGGGGTTCAGTTCTTGGTTCAATGTTAGCTGATAATGGAAATGATGTAGTGTTATATGGAAATATTGATAGTGTTAATCAGGAAATCAACGAGCACCATACGAACACTCATTATATGAAAAATTGGAAACTTAATCCTAATGTACCAGCTACTGGAGATCTAGAAAAAGCATTAGAAGGTGCAGAGATTGTTTTATTTGTTTTACCAACTAAAGCAGTTCGAATTGTTGCTAAAAATGTACGTAAAGTATTAGATAAAAGTGGGGCAACTCCTTTATTAGTGACTGCAACTAAAGGAATTGAACCAGGAAGCAAAAAATTAATTTCAGATATTTTAACTGAAGAAATTTATCCTAATAATAGTGAAAAAATTGTAGCTATTTCAGGTCCTAGTCATGCTGAAAATGTTGCTCAAAAAGATTTGACTGCAATTGCTTGTGCATCAACTAGCGAAGAAAATGCAAAGAGAATCCAAGAAGTATTTTCAAATAACTATGTTCGTTTTTACACTAATGACGATTTAGTAGGTGTTGAAGTAGGCGGAGCAGTTAAGAATGTTATTGCAATTGCGTCTGGTATCTTGGTTGGGCAAGGATATGGCGATGATGCTAAGGCAGCTTTAATGACTCGTGGTTTAGCAGAAATCACACGTTTAGGAGTAAATTATTTTGGTGCAAAACCAATGACATTCTCAGGCTTGTCTGGTATCGGTGATTTGATCGTTACTTGTACCTCAGTTAATTCTCGTAACTGGCGTGCAGGTAAGCAAATTGGTGAAGGCAAGAGCTTAGATTATGTCTTAGAAAATATGGGACAAGTTGTCGAAGGAGCTACTACTGTTAAAGCTGTTCACGAATTGGCTCAAGAAAAGAATATTGATATGCCAATTAGTGAAGCAATTTACCGTGTTTTATATGAAAATGCCAATGTTGAAGATGAAATTAAACAAATGATGGGAAGAACTCCAAAGCCAGAAATTCAACTTTAAGCAAAAGGATTGCAATTTTTATTTTCTCATAGTAATATATACTTACAAAAAGTAAGAATAGAGGCGAAAATATGTCTGAGAGAAAAAATTATGATGTAATTGTGATTGGAGCAGGTCCTGGTGGATTAACTGCTGCATTATATGCTGCTCGGGCTAACTTAAAAGTTGTTATTCTTGATCGCGGGATTTATGGCGGTCAGATGAATAATACGGCTGGTATTGATAATTATCCTGGCTTTGTTGATATTCAAGGACCTGAATTGGGTGAAAAGATGTATCAAACTGCTATGAACGCTGGGGCTGAATTTGCTTATGGCGATGTACAAAGTATTGAGCAGGATGGTAATAAAAAGATTATTAAGACTGATTCAGGTGAATATGAAGCAGGTGCAGTAGTTATTGCAACCGGAGCTGTTCATAAGCATCTTGGCGTTGCAGGAGAAGAAGAATATGCTGGAAAAGGTGTATCTTATTGTGCCGTTTGTGATGCTGCTTTCTTTAGAGACGAAGATGTTGCAGTAATTGGTGGCGGTGACTCAGCTATTCAAGAAGGGCTATATTTGGCTCAATCTGCTAAGTCTGTAACTGTTATTCATCGTCGTGATCAACTTCGTGCCAAGGCCGAATTGCAACAGAAGGCTTTTGAAAACAAGAAAATGAAGTTTATCTGGAATGCTCAAACTGAAGAAATTGTTGGCGATGGCAATAAAGTAACTGCAGTTAAATACAAAGATAAAGAAACTGGTGAAGAAAAAGAAGTTAAAGTAGCTGGTGTGTTTATTTATGTTGGTATTCAACCACAAACTGCTGTTTTTAAAGATCTTGGTATTACAGATGAACAAGGCTGGATTTTGACAGATAACAATATGCGTACTAAAGTTAAGGGTATTTTTGCTTTGGGTGATGTACGTGCTAAGGAACTTCGCCAAATTGCAACTGCAGTTGGTGAGGGAAGTATTGCTGGTCAAGAAGTATATAATTACTACCAAGGCTTGAATGAAAAGTAAATTATCAAATAAAAGCTGTCTATCATTAGTTTGTTGATAGACAGCTTTTTGTGTATGTAAAATTAAAATATATGTTATAAAATATTACCTTTTACTTATCTTCGTAGCCCTTTGGATGGCTCTTGTGCCAGTTCCAAGCAGTTGCAATTACATCATCAACATTTTCATGTTTTGGCTTCCAGCCTAAGACTTTACGAGCCTTGCTTGAGTCAGCAACTAAAGAATCAGGATCTCCGCCTCTTCTTGGTCCAATAGTGTAAGGAATGTCAATGCCAGTAACTTTTTTAGCAGCTTCAAGGATTTCTAAGTTTGAGTAGCCTTGAGCAGTACCTAGGTTGAAGACGTCAGACTTGTTAGTTTCCATCACGTGCTTAAGTGCCAAGATGTGAGCGTCAATTAAGTCTTCAACTTGAACGTAGTCGCGGACATTAGTACCGTCTTTAGTGTCATAGTCGTCACCAAAGATAGTAAAGTTGCCATCGCCAGAAATAGCACTCTTTAAGATGTTTGGAATTAAGTGAGTTTCAGGACCATGGTCTTCACCAATTGAACCGTCGCTTGAAGCACCAGCCACATTAAAGTAGCGAAGAGCGATTGACTTAATGCCGTCAGCTTTGTCAGCCCAGTGCATAATCTTTTCCATCATCATCTTGGTTTCGCCATATGGGTTGATTGGATCGAGCGGTGTATCTTCAGTAATTGGTAAAGTCTTTGGAATACCGTAAGTTGCAGCAGAAGATGAGAATACTAGGTATTTAACTTTAGCATCATCCATTGCTTGCAGAAGAGAAATCATACCTGAAACGTTATTGTCGTAGTACTTAAGTGGTTTCTTAACTGATTCAGGAACTAATGAGTAAGCGGCAAAGTGCATTACAGCATCAATGTTTTCATCACGTAAGATTTTGCTTACTAAATTAGTGTCTTCAATATCGCCTTGGTAAAACTTGGCTTTCTTGTCAACAGCCTTTCTGTGGCCAGTATAGAGAGAATCAAGGACAACGACATCGTTACCTTCTTCAATTAATTTTCTAACAGCGTGAGAACCAATATAACCGGCCCCACCAATAACTAATACTCGCATGGTGTGCTCCTTTACTTAATTATTTATTTGAAATCGATTACATTATAGCACGAAAATCAATAAATGCTTTATTTAATTAGTAAATAATTTAGTAATAGCACAATTATTAAGACTGTGATAAAGTAATTGTGAATATAGAAAAGTGGTGGAAATATGACAACAATTAAAGAAATCGCTGCTAAATCCGGTTTTTCCCCAGCGACTGTATCGCGTTTATTAAGTAATGATCCACGTCTTTCAGTTACTTCTGAAACAAAAAGTAAAATTTTAAGGGTTGCAAATGAACTAGGATATTTTAAAAAGAACAGCAATAAAGTTAATAACCTAAAACCAGAAATTGCTGTACTCTATCGTGTAAATGGAAATGAGCAACTGCAGGATGAGTATTTTTCTTTCTTGCGTGATGCCATTAGAAAGGTAGCAATAGAGAAAGAGATTAAGCTAACATTATTTACAGAAGTAGATGAATTGATAAAGCAAGCTTCACTTTTTCAGGGCTTTCTTGGAGTAGGTACGGCTGAACTTAACTATAAGGAACTGAAGAGACTGCATAATGTTTTGCCAAGCGGTGTATTTATTGATATCAATCCAGCACCGCAATTATTTGATTCGGTTCAACCTAATCTTGAATTGACTGTACAAGATGCAGTTAAGAAATTAATTGCTCAAGGATATACAAATTTAGGTTATATTGGGGCTGAAAGTTTTACTTTAGACCATCAACCTCAACGTGATATTCGTGAAATTACATTTACAGAGTTCTGTAAAACACAAGGAATAAAAAAGACTGAAGTTTTTGCTAAAGGAATTGTTAGTGTAAAAAATGGTTATCAATTAGCAAAAGAAGTAGTTAAAAAATTAGGTAGAAATTTACCAGATGCCTTTATTATTGCTTCGGATACCTTAAGTGTTGGTGTCTTACAATACTTCAATGAGGTAGGAATTAGGGTTCCAAAAGATACTGCTATCATTAGTATTAATAATAGTGAAGTAGCTAAATACATTTCACCCCCGCTTACTTCATATAATATCGATCAAACTGCTTTGAGCAAGTTAGCCATTTCTGTTTTATTGATGAGAATAACCAACTCAGATTTGCCCAAGGTTCACGTTACGATGAATACTAATTTAATTATAAGAAAGAGCTTTAACTAAGTGTATTGAACTAGTTCAATACACTTTTTATTATGAAAACCAGTAAATATATTTACTAAATTAATAAATAGTTTTATAATCGTCTATGAAAACGATTACAAATAAATAATTGATTTACGAGGTAAAAATTATGAATAAAGATGAATTACTTAAAGATTATCAAGAAATATTTGGTGAAGCAGGAAAGGATGTCTTTTTCTCACCTGGTCGAATTAACGTAATTGGAGAGCATACAGATTACAATGGTGGTCATGTTTTTCCAGCAGCAATTAGTTTAGGTGTTTATGGTGTCTATGGTCCAAGGACTGACAATAAAGTTCGTCTTTATTCAGGTAATGTCGATGGCGATATTGTCGAATTTGATTTAAATGATGATTCAGTAGAAAAAGATGATCGCTTTTGGGCTAATTACTTTAAGGGAATGATCACCTATCTTCGTCAAAGAGAAGATGGAGAAAAGATTAATCATGGTTTTAATCTATATGTTAAAGCTGATTTACCATCAGGATCTGGCTTATCTTCGAGTGCTGCGATTGAAATGTTAATGGGAATGATTTTGAAGGATGAATTTGATTTAGATGTGGATCGTCCTAGCTTAGCAAGACTGGGTCAAAAAACTGAGAATGAATTCGTGGGATTAAACTCAGGAATTATGGACCAATTTGCATGCATTATGGGAAAGAAAGATAGTGCTATTTTTCTTGATTGCAACACAATGAAATATGAATATAAACCACTTAAGTTAGGTGATTACGAAATTATTATTATGTCGACTAACAAAGAGCATACCCTAGCAGACTCTGCTTATAACGATCGTGTTAGCGAATGTCACAACGCTTTAGCAAAATTACAAACTAAACTAGATATTAAAGCTTTAGGTGAACTTGACGATAATACTTTTGATGAATATTCATACTTAATTAATGACGAAACAGAGTTAAAACGTGCTCGCCATGCTGTTAGTGAAAATGGTAGAACTATCAGAGCAACCAAAGCAATGGAAGATAATGATCTAGAAAAGCTAGGGCGTTTAATCAATGCATCTCATATTTCTCTTCATTACGACTATGAAGTAACTGGTAAAGAACTTGATACTTTAGCTGAAGCAGCTTGGAAACAAGATGGTGTATTAGGCGCTAGAATGATTGGTGGCGGTTTTGGCGGTAGCGCAATTGCAATTATAAAAAAGGATGAAGCTGAAGAATTTAAGCAAAATGTTGGAAAAATTTATCGTGATGCAGTTGGGTACGATGCAAGTTTCTATGATGCGGAAATTGTAGATGGAACAAAAAGAATTTAAGCTTAAGGAGCTACAGAAATGAAAATTATTGAGAAATTTGCAGATGAAGTCATTGCGAGTGGAGCATATAAAGAATTAGATCGTGTATATGTAATTAATAAGATCAAAGCTTTAGTAGGTGATGAAGATCAAGAATATGATGGAAAACAATCTCCAGTAAAACAACTTGTTCAAATAGCCGTTGATCGCAAAATTATTCCTGATGACAATACTTCACGCGAAGTTTTAAATGATAAGTTATATGATTTAAAAACGCCGACGCCTTCAAAAGTAAATGAAATTTTCTGGCAAAAAATGCAAAAATCTGCTAATGCAGCAACTGATTGGTTTTATAAGCTTTGCGTTGATAATAATTATGTAAAAAAAGAAGCTATTGCCAAAAATATTGTCTTTTCAGGAAAGAGCTCTAAGAATCATGAATTAGAAATTACGATTAATCTTTCAAAACCTGAAAAAGATCCTAAGGCGATTGCTGCGGCAGCTCATAGTACCGGTAATAAATATCCTCAATGTGCACTTTGTCTTGAAAATGAAGGCTATGTTGGCGGATATGGAAAGAATGTACGTAGTAATTTGCGAATAATTCGTATAATGATTGGTGGCCGTCCGTGGGGCTTTCAATATTCACCATATGCATATTTTAATGAACATTGTATTTTCTTAGATCAAAAGCATATTCCGATGATCATTAATCAGCAGACTTTAATTAATTTAGTAGATATTGAGAAACAACTACCAGAATATTTTGTTGGTTCAAATGCTGATTTACCATTTGTTGGTGGCTCGATGCTTGCTCATGAGCATTATCAAGGTGGTCGTCACGTCTTTCCAATGATGAAGGCGAAAATAAAAAAAGTGATTAATTTTGATCAATACCCAGAAGTTAAAGCTGGAGTAGTTGATTGGCCTATGAGTGATTTACGCTTAATTAGTAAAAATTCCTTAGATTTAATTGATTTGGGCAGTAAAATTATTGATTTTTGGTATCACTATAGTGACCAAGATCGTCAAATTAAAGCCTTTGATGGTGAAACTAGACACCATACAGTTACTCCAATTATGCATCGTGAAGGAGAAGATTTCGTTTTAGATTTAGTTCTTCGTGATAACAATACTAGTGATAAATATCCATTAGGAATTTTTCATCCACATGCTGAGCTTTGGCACATTAAAAAAGAAAATATTGGCTTAATCGAAGTTATGGGAAGAGCCATTCTCCCAGGAAGACTTAAGAAAGAACTAGAAGAAGTTAAAAAATATTTACTTAATGAAGATAATGAAATAGCTGATAGCCATCTTGATTGGGCCAAGAAAATCAAAGCAGAGCATCAGATTACTAGAGAGAATGTAGATAGTATTTTGCAACAGGCTCTAGTCGAAGTGTTTGATCAAGTTCTTGAATGTGCTGGTGTCTTTAAAAATAATAAAGATGGAGAAGCTGGTTGGCAAAAATTTACCAAGGCTTTAGTAAGCGAGGTAGATAAATAAAATGAAAACAAGTTTTGTAAAATATGGTGTAAAAGATGGGCAAGATCTATGCGAGATTAGCCTTGAAAATGATCATGGGATGCAAGTTAAGCTTCTTAATTACGGAGCAACTTTAGAAAAAGTTCTACTCAATAGTGAAAATATGATCTTGTCATTAAACAGTCCGGAAGACTATTCAAAAGAGAGAAATTTTCTAGGTGGAACAGTTGGTCGAATTTGTGGTCGTGTTCGCTTAGGACAATGGAAACATGGAAATCATATTTTTCAACTACCTAAAAATGATGGAGAAAATCATATTCATGGTGGTATTGGTACTGACATGAAAGTTTGGAATTTTAAATTAAAAAATTCCAATCAAGAATCTAAAGCTGATCTTTTCCTTTTTGATTCAGATGGTGATAATGGCTATCCTGGCAATATGAAATTACATGTAACTTACAGGCTAGATAATGAAAATAATGTGTCATATAAGCTTGAAGCGGTTAGTGATCAATTAACTATTTTTAATCCAGCAAACCATACTTATTTTAATTTAGGTGAACGAGCAACTGATTTACAATTACAACTTGCAGCCGGTTACTATTTACCAGTTGGTAAAGATGGACTACCAAATCAAGGAATGCAAAGCGTAGAAAATACAGTTTTTGATTTTCGAAAAGGTAAGAGAATAGCTGAAACATTAAACAGTGATAATAGTCAAATTAAGTTACGCAATGGCTTAGATCATCCCTTTATCTTAAATGGGATGCAACCAGCAGCAGTTTTAACATCTGATAAACATAAAATGGTTATGACAACTAATGCTCCTGCAATTGTTACCTATACAGCTAACCACTTTAATCATACTGGTATTGCAAACAATATTGGTCAATATGACGGAATTACTTTAGAAGCACAATGCCCACCAGCAGAAGGGATAAACTTAGGTGAAATCACTTTACTTCCTTATGAAAAGTTTGAGCGAAAGATTAACTGGAACTTTAGTTAATTAAGAGTTTTTTCAAATATCGAATAGAAAAGAAGACGTTAAATCTTTTGCGAGCAGAATAATTAAATTGTTAATTATGATAGCAATTTCATTATAACTTGCGTTAAAATAGCAGATGAAACCATAAAATTTACGTAAAGAGGAAATTATGAACGCAAAAGAAATTTATAGTCAATGGACTAATGCAAATAATTTACCTGATTATTTAAAAGATCAATTAAACAAATTAGGTAAAGATGAAAAGTGGATTGAAGATGCTTTCGGACAAGATATTAATTTTGGTACTGCTGGAATGAGAGGGCGGCTTGAACCAGGTACTAACAGAATTAACTTGTTTACTGTGGGAAGAGTAACCGAAGGACTTGCAAGATTAATTGATGAAAATGGTGAAGAAGCTAAAAAACGTGGTGTCGCAATTTCTTTTGATTCACGTTATCACTCAAGAGAATTTGCTGAGCATGCTGCTCGTATTTTAGGTGCACATGGAATTCATGTTTATTTATTTGATGATTTAAGACCAACTCCTGAATTGTCATTTGCTGTTCGTCATTTAAATACTTTTGCTGGAATTAATATCACTGCTTCCCATAATGCTAAGCAATATAATGGCTACAAGGTATATGGTGAAGATGGTGCTCAAATGGCTCCAGAAAATGCAAATCGCTTGTTTGCTTACGCTCAAAAAGTTGATGATATTTTTGGCGTTAAAGCTGCTCCAGTAGAAGAATTGCGTGCTAAGGGTACATTACAATTAATTGGTGAAGATGTGGATGAAGCTTACTTAGCTCATTTGAAGGATGTTACTGTTGATCCTGAAATGGTTAAAGCTAACGCTAATAAGCTAAAGATTATTTATACTCCATTGCATGGTACTGGTAAAATGCTTTACGATCGCGCATTCAGACAAGGCGGTTTTGACAATGTCATTCCAGTTCCAAGTCAATCAATTATTGATCCTGAATTTCCTACAACTATTAAGCCAAATCCCGAATACCGTGATGTGTTTGAACCAGGCTTTAAGTTAGCTAATGAAGTAGATGCAAATGTTATTATTGCAACCGACCCAGATGCCGATAGAATGGGTGCTGCTGTTAGAAAATCAGATGGTGACTTCCAAGTTCTAACTGGTAATCAAATTGCTACTTTAATGGCATACTACTTATTAGTTCACATGAAAGAAAACGGAACTTTATCATCTGATTATGAATTAGTAACCTCAGTAGTTTCTAGTGCACTTCCATTTAAGATTGCTGATGATTTTGGTATTAAGACCAAGCATGTGTTAACTGGCTTTAAGTACATTGGTGAAGAAGTTGACCGCATGAACAAAGAAAATGACGGTAAATTCTTAATGGGCTTTGAAGAAAGTTACGGCTACTTATTTAAACCATTTGCTAGAGATAAGGATGCTATGCAAGGTGCATTGATGTTTGCAGAAGTAGCAAGTTACTATGCATCTAAAGGCATGACTGTTTTTGATGGTTTGCAAGAAATTTGGCAAAAGTATGGTGTGGCTTACGAAATTACCAAGGCTATTGAAATGCCAGGTATTGGTGGTCAAAAGAAAATGGCTGAATTAATGAGTAAATTACGTAAAGAGCACTTAACTGAAATTAATGGTGCCAAAGTTGTAAAAATCCAAGACTTTGAAACTCAAGAAACCATTGAAGGAAACAAAAAGACTCCATTAACTGGCTTCCCTAAATCTAATGTTTTGAAGTACTTCTTAGATGATGAAACTTGGGTTGCTCTTCGTCCATCTGGAACAGAGCCTGTAATTAAGGCTTATGTTGGTGTAAACAAGAAGGATATTGAAACTGCGGAAAAGGCAGCTGAAGAATATCAAGATGCATTAGCAAATTTATTAAAGTAATGCAAAAATAGTGCGAAAATACGTTCGCTGTAGTAAAATGAATACGTTAATAGAAGTTGGGCTATTTTAGTCCAACTTTTTTTGCGGAGGATCGAAAATGATTAGACGACAAAAAAACAAAAAATTTGAACTTGTTTCTAAATTTCAACCAGCAGGTGATCAAGAGCAAGCAATTAAAAAGTTGACTGATGGTTTTGAAAACGGTGAAAAGGCCCAAATTTTAGAGGGTGCTACTGGGACAGGTAAGACTTTTACTATGGCGAATGTAATTGCTAAATTAAATAAACCTACTTTAGTAATCTCGCATAATAAAACTCTTGTTGGTCAGCTTTATGGTGAATTCAAAGAGTTTTTCCCTAAAAATGCCGTTGATTATTTTGTATCTTACTATGATTATTATCAGCCTGAAGCTTATGTGCCACAGTCGGACACATATATTGAAAAGGATTCATCAATTAATGATGAAATTGACCAGTTGCGTCATAAAACTACCAGTGATTTAATGTCAAGAAATGATGTAATTGTCGTTGCTTCAGTTTCATGTATTTATGGTTTAGGTGATCCAAGAGAGTATGCAGCAAGTGTAGTATCTATCTCTGAAGGCCAAGAAATTAGCCGTGATGTATTATTACGGGACTTGGTGAATATTCAATATGATCGTAATGATATTGATTTTCAACGTGGTCGTTTTAGAGTCCGCGGTGACGTGGTAGAGATCTTTCCTGCTGGTTATTCTGATCATGCATTTAGAGTTGAATTTTTTGGTGATGAAATTGATCGGATTGTTGAAGTAGATTCTTTGACTGGTGAGGTAATTGGTGAACGCGAACAAGTTTCTATTTTCCCGGCAACACACTTTGTTACTAATGAACAAATTATGCAAAGAGCTTTGGCTTCAATTAAAGATGAAATGAATATTCAAGTTAAAAAATTCGAGGGAGAAGGTAAGCTTTTAGAAGCTCAACGAATTAAGCAAAGAACTACCTATGATATGGAAATGATGAGTGAAGTTGGCTACACTAACGGAATTGAAAATTATTCTAGGCACATGGAAGGACGTAAAGCTGGTCAGCCTCCGCATACTTTACTTGATTTCTTTCCTGATGATTTTCTAATTTTAATTGATGAATCGCATGCTACAATGCCAGAATTAAAGGCGATGTATAACGGAGACAGAGCTCGTAAGCAAACTTTGATTGATTATGGTTTTAGATTACCTTCAGCTCTGGATAACCGACCACTAAAATTAGAAGAGTTTGAAAAGCATGTAAACCAAATTATGTATGTTTCAGCAACTCCTGGAGACTATGAGTTAAATCAGACTGATCATAAAGTTGAACAAATTATTCGTCCTACTGGACTGCTTGATCCAGAAATTGAAGTTAGACCAATTAAGGGACAAATTGACGATTTAGTTGGTGAGATTAATAAACGAATTGATCGTAATGAACGTGTTTTTGTTACGACTTTAACTAAAAAGATGGCAGAAGACTTAACTGATTATTTGAAAGACCTGGGGATCAAAGTTCGCTATTTACACTCAGATATCAAGACATTAGAACGTTTAGAGATTATTAGAGACTTAAGGCTTGGTAAATTTGATGTTTTAATCGGAATTAATCTTTTGCGAGAAGGAATCGATGTACCGGAAGTGTCTTTAGTTGCAATTCTAGATGCAGATAAGGAAGGTTTTTTACGTTCAACTAGACCTTTAGTTCAAACGATAGGACGTGCTGCTAGGAACTCAAATGGTAAGGTAATTATGTATGCAGACTCAATTACGGATTCGATGCGAGAAGCAATTGATGCTACAGAAAGAAGACGTAGTTTGCAGATGAAGTTTAACAAAGAACACGGCATTACACCTAAAACTATTGTTAAACCTATCAGGGATGTTATTTCAATTACTAAAGATAGTGATGAGAAGGAAAATAAAGAAAGTTTTGCTGATCTAAACTTTGATGAATTGACTAAGAAACAAAAGCAAACCATGATCAAAACTTTGACTGCTCAAATGCAAGAAGCTGCAAAGAAACTAGATTTTGAAGAAGCAGCTAACTTACGTGATGCAATTATGGATTTACAAAAGCAAGTACATGAAAAGAAAAAGTAGAGGAGGAAAGCTAAATGGCAAATGATAAAATTGTAATTCATGGAGCGCGTGAACATAATTTAAAAGATATAAGTTTATCGATTCCAAAAGATAAATTAGTAGTTATTACCGGGTTATCAGGTTCAGGAAAAAGTTCATTAGCTTTCGATACTTTATATGCTGAAGGTAGAAGAAGATATGTTGAGTCACTATCAAGTTATGCTAGACAATTTTTAGGCCAAATGGATAAGGCTGACGTTGATTCAATTGATGGCTTAAATCCCGCAATTTCCATTGATCAAAAGACGACGTCTCATAATCCGCGTTCAACAGTTGGAACTGTAACAGAAATTAATGACTATTTGCGTTTACTGTGGGCACGCGTTGGTCATCCAATTTGTCCAAATGATGGAACTTTGATTGAGAGACAAAGCGTGGATCAGATGGTAGATCGCGTAATGGATTTACCTGAAAGAAGCAGAATTCAGATTTTAGCTCCAATTATTCGCGCTAAAAGAGGAGAACATAAGGAAGTATTTAAACGAATCCAGCGTGCGGGTTATGTACGGGTAATTGTAGACGGTGAAATGCATGAAATCACTGATGATTTTGACCTAGACAAAAATAAACGGCACAGTATTGATATTGTTGTTGACCGCTTAATTGTTAAAGAAAATATTCGAAGTCGTTTATTTGATTCTGTTGAAGCTGCTCTTCGTTTGGCAGATGGCTACATGGATGTTGATGTGATTAAAGGTGAACGTATTAACTTTTCTGAATACTATGCCTGTCCAATATGTGGCTTTACGGTCGGCGAAATGGAGCCTCGTTTATTTTCATTTAACGCGCCTTTTGGAGCTTGTCCTGATTGTGATGGATTGGGGATGAAATTATCAGTTGATGAAGATTTAGTTATTCCTGATAAGGATAAAACTTTAGCAGAGGGAGCTTTAGTGCCATGGTCTAATTCAAAATACTATACTGCCATGCTTGAGCAAGCATGTATGGCTTTAAAAATACCTGTGGACAAGCCATATAAAAAATTAACTAAAAAGCAAAAAGATCTAATTTTAAATGGATCTAAAGGGAAAAAAATCAAATTTCATCTTGAAGGTGACTTTGGTGTAAATGATACTGTTCAAGAATTTGAAGGAATTTTAAATAATATCAATCGTCGTTATCATCATCCAATGTCAAAATTTATGCGTGATGCAATGGGTAAGTATATGACTGAACTTACTTGTTCAACTTGTCACGGTAAGCGATTAAATGAAAAGGCATTAGCAGTAAAAGTAAATGGCAAAGATATTGCTGAAGCTTCTGATCTGTCAATTTCTAAGTCATTGAACTTTTTTAATTCAGTAAAATTAAGTGAACAAGAAAAGATGATTGCTAAACCAATTTTGAAAGAGGTACGTGATAGATTAACTTTCTTAAAGAATGTTGGTTTAGACTATCTGACTTTATCTCGTTCTGCTGGAACTTTATCCGGTGGAGAAGCACAAAGAATTAGACTAGCAACCCAAATTGGCTCTAATTTATCTGGCGTTATGTATATTTTGGATGAGCCATCAATTGGTCTTCATCAGCGAGATAACGATCGACTTATTTCTTCGCTGAAAAAGATGCGGGATCTTGGTAATTCTTTAATTGTAGTCGAACATGACGATGAAACGATGAAACAGGCCGATTACTTAGTTGATATGGGACCAGGAGCAGGTGTATATGGCGGAAAAGTAATGGCTGCTGGTACACCAGAAGAAGTGATGAAGAATCCTAAATCTTTAACTGGACAATATTTATCAGGTAAAAAGATCGTTCCTGTACCGTTAGAGAGAAGAAAGGGTAATGGTAAAAAAATTACTGTTACTGGTGCTGCTGAAAATAACTTGAAGGATATTTCAGTAGATTTCCCTCTAGGGAAATTTGTTGTAGTAACCGGCGTTTCAGGTTCTGGAAAATCAACTCTTGTAAACTTGATTCTGAAGCGTGCTTTAGCACAAAAATTAAATAATAATTCAGCTAAACCAGGAAAGTATAAGTCAATTAAGGGATATAAAAACATCGAAAAAATTATCGATATTGATCAAAGCCCTATTGGGCGGACACCACGTAGTAATCCTGCAACTTATACTAGTGTATTTGATGATATTCGAGCTTTATTTGCACAAACTAATGAAGCAAAAATGCGTGGATATACTAAAGCGAGATTTTCTTTTAATGTTAAGGGCGGTAGATGCGAAGCTTGTCATGGTGATGGAATTATTAAAATCGAAATGAATTTCTTACCTGATGTTTATGTACCTTGTGAAGTTTGTCATGGGACAAGATACAATTCAGAAACTCTTGAGGTAACTTACCGTGAAAAAAATATCTCGCAAGTTTTGAATATGACAATTAATGAAGCTTGCAAATTTTTTGAAAATATTCCTAAAATTCATCGTAAGCTACAAACAATCGTTGATGTTGGTTTGGGTTATGTAAAACTTGGGCAGTCAGCCACAACTTTATCTGGTGGGGAAGCACAGAGAATGAAATTAGCTTCTGAATTACAGAAGCTTTCCACGGGTAATAATTTCTACATTTTAGATGAACCAACAACGGGTTTACATACTGATGACATTAAGCGGTTATTAGAAGTATTGCAGCGCTTAGTCGATGAGGGAAATACTGTTTTAATTATTGAACATAACTTAGATGTTATTAAAAACGCTGATTGGTTGATTGATTTAGGCCCTGAAGGTGGAGATGGCGGTGGTCAAGTTGTGGCTACTGGTACTCCAGAAGAAGTTGCTGAAGTTAAAGAAAGTTATACGGGACAATACTTAAAACCAGTTCTCAAGCGAGATATTAAGTTAACTAAAAAGTTAATGAATAGCAAAGATGAGCAGGAATAAAGTTAATGGTGTTTTAGTAAATTAAGTGTAGAATATTATCTAGGAGGATATAAAAATGAACGATATTTATAATTCTAGACACCAAGGCTTTGATTGGGGTTCATTCATAGCAGGAATTTTGTTTGTTGTTGCATCATTCTTACTATTACGTTACCCTGGTCGTGGTTTAAGCGCATTTGTATTTGTATTTGGTATTTTGTCAATTTTACAAGGAATTATTTGGATTTCCGCATATGTAAAATTTCATAATATTTTTGATTTAAGCTGGGTTACGTTAATTTCAGCAATTGTCGATATTGTAATCGGAGTTTTATTCTTATGTTCACGTGAAATTGGTGGATTAACCTTAGCTATTTTATTTGCTATTTGGTTCTTAGCCGACTCAATTATCGGTATTATCTTTTCATGGCACTTGCGCGAATATTCAACTGGCTATTTTGTTCTCTGCTTAATTTTGAATATTGTTAGTTTGATTATTGCTTTTGCTTTGCTATTTAATCCAGTGCTTGCTGCTATTACTTTGGTTTATTTGGTAGCATTTTGGTTAATGGTATTTGGAATCAATGAAATTTTTGTTTCATGGATGCACAGATAAAATAAAAAGTCGTTTTTAAAGTAGTTGATTGTGATAACTACTTGTGACAACGACTTTTTATTTTATTCAAAAAATGAAACACCCGGTATGTTATAATAGCGATTAAGGAGGGATAGCTATGGCTGAACAAAAGAAACAATTATTGATTGTTACTGGTATGAGTGGCGCAGGTAAAACTGTGGCAATCAAAGCTTTAGAAGATATGGGATATTTTGTGGTAGATAATTTACCACCAGAATTATTGGGAAGTTTCTGGGAATTAATTAACAATTCATCAGATTTTAGTAAGGCAGCAGTAGTTGTTGACTTGAGAGTAAAAAGCTTCTACAAAGATTTGGTTGACGAAATTAAATCTTTAGAAGATAGTCAAAATGTTCAGTCGACTGTCTTGTTTTTAGATGCTTCAGATGATGTATTAGTATCTCGGTATAAGGAAACAAGACGTTTGCCACCATTAGCTCATACAGGACGCTTATTGGATGGGATTCAAGAAGAAAGAGCTATTTTATCAAGAACTAAAAATATATCAAATATAATTATTGATACCTCCCGTTTAACTACTAAGGAATTAAAAGCTAAATTAGTAGATAAGTTTGGAGATAATCAAACTCGGACTTTTTCAATTGAAGTAATGAGTTTCGGCTTTAAGTATGGTATTCCAATTGATGCTAATATTGTAATGGATGTGAGATTTTTACCGAATCCATTCTATATTCCTCAACTTAAACCATTTACTGGCTTAGATCGTCGAGTTTTTGATTATGTAATGAGCAAGAAAGAAACTAAAAAGTTTTATGCTAAGTTTTTAGACATGTTAGAGACGGCTATTCCCGGATATATTGCGGAAGGAAAAGAAAAATTAACTATTGCAATTGGATGTACTGGTGGTCAACACCGGAGCGTTTCAATCGCTCGCCAATTAGCAGTTGATTTGGCTAAGAAATATCCTGTTGATATTTCTCATCGAGAAATTAGTCGTTATATTGGACAATAAAGGAGATTGTTGGGAGATGGCGTACGGAGAAAATAAAATTGTACGTGTCATTCGCGGACGTCGCCCTAAAATTGTTGTTATTGGTGGTGGGACAGGGTTACCTGTTATTTTGAATGCTTTAAAGGAACAAAATGCCGATATAACAGCTATTGTAACTGTGGCAGACGATGGTGGATCATCAGGTGCAATTAGAGATTATATTAATGTGGTGCCGCCAGGCGATATTAGAAATGTGCTAGTTTCTTTATCCGACTTACCACAGGAAGAAAAAGATATTTTTCAATACCGTTTTAATTCATCTGACTCATTTTTTGCAGGTCATGCAATTGGAAATTTAATTATTGCCGCTTTAGATGAAATGCAAGGGAATATTTTTGATGCTGTTCAATCGTTATCAAGAATGATGCGAATTGATGGGCGAATTTTCCCTGCTTCAAACGAACCCTTAACTTTAAATGCAGAATTTATTGATGGGACAACTGAAGCTGGTGAAACAGAAATTACTTCAAAGGATAAGCGCATTAAACGGGTATGGGTAACTGATACTGATTCTGACGATGAGCCAAAGGCAGTTTTACCTGTTTTAGCTGCAATTATGCAAGCAGACGCAGTGGTTTTAGGACCAGGTAGTTTGTTTACCTCAATTTTACCTAATTTGATGATTTCTAATTTAGGTGATGCTGTGAGACAAACTAAGGCTGAAGTTATTTATATCTGTAATATCATGACGCAGCAAGGTGAAACAGATCATTTCACAGCAGCGGAACACGTTCAAGTTATTAATGATCATTTAGGTGGTCATTATATTAATACTGCCTTAGTTAACGGAGCTAAAATTGATATGAGTAAGTTTAATCCGGCAGATTATGATGCTTATCTTGAACCGGTAAGAAATGATTTTGCTGGGTTACGGGCTCAGGATTGCCGCGTAATTACGGCTGACTTTATTGATCAGCATAGTGGATTAGTTTTTCATGATGGTAAAAAAGTAGCCGATGAAATTTTAAATTTGGCTTTTGAAGCATATTGCCGAAGAAAAAGGGAACAGGATTAGTTAATGGTTTCATACGCAAGTGATGTAAAAAAAGAACTTACTAGTCTGCCAGTTCATCCAGAACATGCTAAGGCAGAATTAGCAGCTTTTTTGCGAATGAACGGAGTACTTAGTCTTCATGACCATCAATTTAGTCTAGATATCACAACTGAAAATCCAGCCATTGCTAGAAGAATATTTTCTTTAATTAAAACAGCCTATGGAATCGAGCCGCTGCTAATTGTTTCTAAGAAAATGAAGTTAAAGAAAAATTATCAATATTTAGTTAGGCTTCAAAAACAAGTTCATGAAATTTTAAGTGATCTAGAGATATTTGACAGTGATAATGGCTTGATTACCGGAATTCCTGAGAAGATTATGACATCGGAACAAAGGGCAATGTCATACTTAAGAGGAGCTTTTTTAGCAGCTGGAAGTGTGAATAATCCTGAAACGAGTCGATATCATTTAGAGATCTATTCTCTTTATGAAAATCATAATAATGATTTACTGGAATTAATGAATAGTTTCTTTTATTTAAATGCAAAAGCTACAAAAAGACGTAATGGATATATTGTATATTTAAAAGAAGCTGAAAAAATTGGTGATTTTCTACATATTGTAGGTGCCGTCAATGCAATGTTAGCATTTGAAGACTTAAGAATTATGCGGGATATGCGTAATTCGGTGAATCGGTTAGTAAATTGCGATACAGCAAATTTGAAGAAAACCGCGAATGCAGCAGCTAAGCAGGTTGAGGATATTCAATTAATTGAAGAAAAAGTGGGGTTAGAAAATTTGCCAGAAAAATTGGCAATCCTAGCACACTTTAGATTAATGCATCCTGAACTTTCACTCAAAGAAGTTGCAGCTCAGGTTCCAGATGGCCCAATTTCAAAGTCAGGAGTTAACCACCGTTTTCAAAAAATTCGTGAAATGGCGCAACAGTTAAAAGAAGAAAATTAGTCAAAAAAATAGAGCTCACATCTATCGTGAGCTCTATTTTTTGTTAAATTAAACTAGTCTTTCTTTTGGTTAACCAAAATTTCATCAATTAGACCATAGTCTTTAGCTTCTTCTGCAGATAAGTAATTATCGCGTTCAGTATCTTTAAGGATCTTATCAAGAGGTTGACCAGTAGTTTCATGTAATATTTGGTTAAGCTTCTTACGACTCTTCAAGATTTCATTAGCTGCAATTTGAATGTCTGTTTGTTGACCTTGTGCACCACCTAAAGGCTGGTGAATAAGAACTGTTGAATTTGGTAATGCAAAACGTTTACCTTTAGTTCCGCTAGTCAAAAGAATTGAAGCCATTGAAGCAGCCATACCAATTGCAATTGTAGATACATCTGACTTAATAAAGTTCATTGTATCCATAATTGCGAGACCAGAAGTAATAACACCGCCTGGAGAGTTAATGTATAGAGAAATATCTTTAGTATTGTCTTGTGCATCTAAGAATAAAAGTTGAGCGATGATTGAGTTGGCCATTTGGTCGTTAATTTCACCGCTAAGCATAATAATCCTATCTTTTAATAATCTTGAGTAAATGTCGTAAGCACGTTCACCACGTGCAGTTTGTTCAATAACTGTAGGTACGAGCATTAATTTTACCTCCTAAACAAAATTAGCACTCTAATAAGTACAGTGCTAATTAAATCATTTACTTTTAATCATGTCAACTAATCAAACTTAATTTTATGTAGAAAAAATGAACGATATAGCAAGCATATCGTTCATTTAAAGTTACTTCATTAATGGGTTAGTTCCATCTTCTCTTTTTTTGATTGCTGGCAAAATTAAGCCTAAAACAATCAAGATAATTGGAGTAATGATGTTAAGAAATAGGGTAAATGGATCTGGTGAGTAGATTCCTAAAATACAACATGCTGCTGTAACAATAAAACACCATATCCCAGCTGTATAAGCTAATCCTTGATTCTTTGTCATTTGGTAAGAAGTATCAAACTTCTTTTGTTGCTTTCTAAGTGCAATATATGCTGCGAATACCCATAAGTAACGCATTGGCATTGTAGTTGAATTTAATTTAACTAATTGAGCCATAACTGCCTGTGCATCAGGTAATAAAGCTTGTGCTGCAATTAAACCACCTGAAAGAATTACAACCATCCAGATACCGTTAATGTAGGCACCATGTTTATTTATCTTAAGAAGCTTCTTAGGAATGAAGTTTTTAGCTTCTTTACTACCTAGTAGCATTCTTAAAGGAGCATCAATACTAATAACTAAAGTAGAGAATTGGCCAATAACGTTACACCATGAATAAATATACATAAATAAACCACCAACATGGTAATACTCGCCTAAACGTTGAAAGGCCATGTAAGCACCATTTGAAATATATTCGTTTAGATTGTTGTTAACAACTTTAGGATCAAACATTAAAGCCATAGCAAAAGTTCCTAAAATTGCAGAAACCATGACCATAATTGCTAAAGCCATCATTGCTTTAGGAAAGTTTTTGGTTGGATTTTTAACTTTGTTTACATAAGGAGATATCTTTTCACATCCACCGACAGCAAAAACTAAAATTGAAAGAGATGTTAAATATTTAAGGTTGAATGTGGGCATTAAACTCTTCCAATTAAAATTGATTGAGTAATAACCAGCATGGGGGTTAATTGCTGGTGCAGCAAACATCATAATAATAAATAAAATTGACATGATGAACATTGATGATCCAGCGATAGTGGCTAAACTTTTAAGTACTGGGATACCTTTAGTAGTAACCCAGCAGAAAAAGAGGAAGACCACTAAAGTGGCAAATTGAGTCCAAGCAGTTGGAAGACCATCATACCATTTAGTGTTGCCGAAGATTCCCCAAGCCATGGCTCTTAAGCCACCAGTACCTTTACTTGAAATATATACTACGTGGCATGCCCAATATGTCCACCCAGCGTAATAGGCCCACTTTGCACCCATAGTAGCATTAACCCATGAGGAAACACCACCATTAGCATTTTTAAAAGTTGCACCTAGTTCTCCAACCATTAATGCATAGGGAACAAAATATAACAGGAACATTAATATCCAGCTGAATATAACTTTGGTACCGTCAAAGTAAACATAACCGTTAACAACGTTACCGAAGCCCCAGACAGTTGAAAATGCCATCATCGCTAGCGTTGGCCAGAGCATTTTTTTGGCATTAGACTTTTTTTCTTCTTCGATCATAAAATAACCTTTCTGTCTATGTACATAATTAACACCAAATTTAATTATAACGAAAATGCTTACAGATGATAGATTTTTTCTAAATAAAGTGACAAAATACAAAAAAAGACAGCCAGATTGACTGACTGTCTCGTACTATGCGCCCCCTGAGAGTCGAACTCAGATTTTAAGAACCGGAATCTTACGTGCGATCCATTACACTAAGGGCACGACAAACTAAAATAAGTATATCAAAAAAAGAAGAAAGTACAAATTAATTATTCTGAAGGATATATCTTGAATTTAAAAAAAGATATTGCTATACTAAAAAATGTCGAGAGAGAAATGTGAATCTGAAGTTAATCAATTCGCGTCTCTCTAATATTTTTAAGCTTTTTGGGTCGCTGACCGTCATATGGCGGTATCAATTTTGACCCAATAGAGGGAGCGAGCAATGGACTCGGATTTAACCTTGTTGCAAAGCTTAGTTCCTGATGTTTTAAAAATAATTCGGCAACGTTTTCTTGTTCTTGAACAGATTTCGCTGTTAGCTCCAGTTGGGCGACGAGTTGTTGCTAAAAAATTAGGATTAAGCGAGCGCAATGTGCGAACTGAAACTGATTATTTGCGACAATTAGGTCTGATCAATATTCAGAGCTATGGGATGGAATTAACTGATAAAGGAAAGAGAACTTTAAAAGAAGCTGCTCCATTAATTGATCGTTTATTCAATGCAAGCCAAACTGAAATTGAATTGGCACAGAAATTGGGTATTGATCGAGCAATTATTGTTCCTGGTGATATGGATCGGCAAGAGCGTGTAGTTGATTTGATGGGTGAACAACTTAATTCTGCTCTGGATCTTCTTTTACCGCTAGGAAAAAGTATTATTACCGTATTGGGTGGTACTACCGTTGCTGGAGTAGCTCGTCATCTTTCTCCTAAATTAAGTCGCTATCGCGATTTGTTGTTTGTTCCTGGAAGGGGAGCAGTTGGAGAAAGTGTTGAAATTCAAAGCAATACTGTAGCTCAGATGATGGCATCTGAAACGGGGGGTAGGCATAAAGGCCTATATCTACCAGAAAATGTATCATCTGAAGCCTTGACTTTATTACTTCAAGACACAGATATTGCGAATGCGATTTCAAACATTTATAATAGTGATATGGTGATACATGGAATTGGTAGAGCAGATGTCATGTCAAAGAGACGTGGCTTAGATGTTATGACTAATTCTAAGCTTCGAAATGATGGAGCTGTGGCCGAATGTTTCGGGTATTTCTTCGACCAACAAGGTAGACTTGTTAAACGTATCCCACGTATTGGTCTTCAACTAGAAGATTTAGATAAAATACCTCATGTATTCGCAATTGCTGCTGGTGCCAGCAAGGCTGCAGCAATTGTGGCTTACATGCATCATGCTCCCAAACAGACGTGGTTGATCACGGATGAAGGAGCCTCAAACTTGGTTTTAAAGGGGAAGTAATTCCCGTTTAAAATAAATTGTTACTTACATATTTCCTAAGGAGGAATATAGGATATGACAGTTAAAATTGGTATTAACGGTTTCGGCCGTATTGGTCGTTTAGCATTCCGTCGTATTATGGATTTAGGCGAAAAGTCTTCAGATATTGAAGTTGTTGCAATCAACGACTTGACTACTCCAGCACTTTTAGCTCACTTACTTAAGTACGACTCAACTCATGGTACTTTCAACCACGAAGTTTCAGCAACTGATGACTCAATCGTAGTTGACGGTAAGAAGTACCGTGTTTACGCTGAACCACAAGCACAAAACATTCCTTGGGTTAAGAATGATGGCGTTGACTTCGTTCTTGAATGTACTGGTTTCTACACTAGCAAAGCTAAGTCAGAAGCTCACCTTAAGGCTGGTGCAAAGCGTGTATTAATTTCTGCACCTGCTGGTTCAGACTTGAAGACCATTGTTTACGGCGTAAACGATGATACTTTGACTGCTGACGACAAGATTGTTTCAGCTGGTTCATGTACTACTAACTCATTAGCACCAATGGTTAATGCTTTACAAAAGGAATTCGGCATTGAAGTTGGTACTATGACTACTATCCACGCTTACACTTCAACTCAAATGCTTTTGGATGGTCCTGTACGTGGTGGTAACTTACGTTCTGCTCGTGCTGCAGCTATCAACATTATTCCTCACTCAACTGGTGCTGCTAAGGCTATTGGTCTTGTTGTTCCAGAATTGAACGGTAAGTTGAACGGTCACGCACAACGTGTTCCAGTTCCAGATGGTTCTGTAACTGAATTAGTTTCAATCTTAAGCAAGGATGTAACTGCTGACGAAGTTAACGAAGCAGTTAAGAAGTACGAAAGTCCTTCATTTGCATACAACGACCACAACATCGTTTCTAGCGACGTTTTAGGTATGACTGCTGGTTCAATCTTTGACCCAACTCAAACCATGGTAACTACTGCAGGTGACAAGCAATTAGTTAAGACTGTTGCTTGGTACGACAACGAATACTCATTCACTTGCCAAATGGTTCGTACTTTATTGAAATTTGCTACTCTTTAATCATTAATTAATTATTGATTTTAGTAAGCAGACGAGAGAAGGCGGAGGGAATTACTTCCTCCGCCTTTTTTCAAATAATCTATCGGAGGTAAATTAATTTAAATGGCTAAATTAATCGTTTCAGACCTTGATCTTAAAGGTAAAAAAGTTTTAGTTCGTGTTGACTTCAATGTTCCAATTAAAAATGGTGTTATTGGTGATGACAACCGTATCGTTGCTGCTTTGCCAACTATTAAGTACATTATTGAACATGGTGGTAAAGCAATCTTGCTGAGCCACTTGGGCCGTGTAAAGTCAGATGCTGACAAGAAGGAATTATCATTACGTCCAGTAGCAGAACGCTTAAGTGAGTTATTAAAGAAGCCTGTAACTTTTGTACCAGAAAATGAAGGTAAAGAAGTTGAAGAAACCATCGATAAAATGAAAGATGGCGACGTTATTGTTCTTGAAAACACTAGATTCCAAGATATTGACAATGACTTTGGTAAACGTGAATCTAAGAACGATCCAAAACTTGGCGAATACTGGGCAAGTCTTGGCGATGTATTTGTAAACGACGCATTTGGTACTGCTCACAGAAGTCACGCTTCAAATGTTGGTATTGCAACTGCTATGAAGAAAGCTGGTAAACCTGCAGCAGCTGGTTTCTTACTTGAAAAGGAAATCAAGTTCTTAGGTGATGCTGTTGAAAACCCAGTTCATCCATTTGTAACTATCCTTGGTGGTGCAAAAGTATCAGATAAGATTGGTGTTATTGAAAACTTAATTCCTAAGTCAGATCACATTTTAATTGGTGGTGGTATGGCTTACACATTCTTAGCTGCACAAGGCCACAAGATTGGTAAATCATTATTTGAAGCTGATAAAGTTGAACTCGCAAAAGAATTATTAGCAAAAGCTGGCGATAAGATTGTATTGCCTGTAGATAATGTTGCAGCAACTGAATTCTCAAACGATGCTCCTCACGAAGTTGTTGGTGATGATATTCCTGACAATGAAATGGGTCTTGATATTGGTCCTAAGACTGTTGAAAAATTTAGAGACATCTTAAAGGATGCTAAGACTGTTGTATGGAATGGACCTATGGGTGCATTCGAAATGCCAAACTACGCAGAAGGTACTTTGGAAGTTGGTCGTGCATTAGCTGACTTGAAGGATGCTGTAACTATTATCGGTGGTGGTGACTCAACTGCTGCTGCTAAGCAATTGGGAATTGCTCCTAAGATCAGCCACATTTCTACTGGTGGTGGTGCTTCACTTAACTACCTTGAAGGTAAAGAATTACCAGGAATCGCTTGTGTTTCTGACAAGTAAAATTAGGAGGAATTTTTAAATGCGTACACCAATTATTGCTGGTAACTGGAAATTACATATGAATCCAGAACAAACTGTTGAATTTGTAAATGCAGTTAAGGGTAAGTTACCAGATCCAAGTAAAGTTGAATCAGTTATTGCTGTACCTGCAGTTGATCTTTATGTTTTAAAGAAAACTGCTGAAGGCTCAAACTTACATACTGGTGCAGAAAATGCATACTTTGAAGTTGAAGGTGCATTTACTGGTGAAACTTCACCAAAAGTTTTAAACGAAATGGGTATTGACTACTGTATTATTGGTCACTCAGAACGTCGTGGCTACTTCCACGAAACTGATGAAGACATTAACAAAAAAGCTAAAGCTTTATTTGCTAATGGCGTAACTCCAATTATTTGCTGTGGTGAATCTCTTGAAACTCGTGAAGCTAATAAGCAAGAAGAATGGGTAGTTGCTCAAATCAAAGCTGCTTTAGATGGTTTGACTGCAGAACAAGTTTCTAAGCTTGTTATTGCTTATGAACCAATTTGGGCTATTGGTACTGGTAAGACTGCTTCTGCTGATCAAGCTGAAGAAATGTGCAAGACTATTCGTGAAACTGTAAAAGACTTGTACAACGAAGAAACTGCTGAAAACGTTCGTATTCAATACGGTGGTTCAGTAAAACCAGCTAACGTTAAAGAATTAATGTCTAAACCTGATATTGATGGTGGTTTAGTTGGCGGTGCTTCACTTGATCCAGAATCATTCTTAGCATTAGTAAACTACCAAGATTAATTAACAATTTATTTAAACGGAATTAGAAAAAGGAGAATCTCCATGTCTGTTATTACTGATATTCACGCACGTGAAGTTCTTGACTCTCGTGGTAATCCAACTGTTGAAGCAGAAGTTTATACTGAATTAGGCGGCTTTGGTCGTGCTATTGTTCCATCTGGTGCTTCTACTGGTGAACATGAAGCCGTAGAATTACGTGATGGTGACAAGTCTCGCTTTGGTGGTCAAGGCGTTTTAACTGCTGTTGAAAATGTTAACGGCGAAATTGCTAAAGCTGTTATCGGTTTAGATGTTACTGATCAACGTTTAATCGATCAAACTATGATCGATTTAGATGGTACTCCAAATAAAGGTCGTTTAGGTGCTAATGCAATATTATCTGTTTCATTAGCAAGTGCTCGCGCTGCAGCTGATGAATTAGGCTTGCCTTTATACGAATACTTAGGTGGTCCAAATGCTCATGTTTTACCAACTCCAATGATGAATGTTATCAATGGTGGTAAGCATGCAGATAACAACGTTGATATTCAAGAATTCATGATTATGCCAGTTGGTGCTAAATCACTTCATGAAGCTGTTCGTATGGGTGCAGAAACTTTCCATACTTTGAAGGGCTTATTGCAAGAACGTGGTGAATCAACTGCCGTAGGTGATGAAGGTGGTTTTGCACCTAACTTGAAGAACAACGAAGAACCATTTGAAATTTTAGTAGAAGCTATTCAACGTGCTGGCTACAAACCAGGTCAAGACATTGCTATTGCCTTTGACTGTGCTGCTTCTGAATTCTACAACAAGGATACTAAGAAGTATGTAACTGTTGCTGATGGTCGTGAATACACTGCTGAAGAATGGACTTCATTAATTGAAGATTTAGTTGATAAGTACCCAGTTATTTCCGTTGAAGATCCTTTGGACGAAAACGATTGGGAAGGTTGGAAGACCTTTACTGAACGTTTAGGCGATAAGGTACAAATTGTTGGTGATGATTTATTTGTTACTAACACTAGTTACCTTGAAAAAGGTATTAAGATGGGTGTTGCCAACTCAATCTTAATTAAACTTAACCAAATTGGTACTTTAACTGAAACTTTTGAAGCTATTGAAATGGCTAAGGAAGCAGGTTACACTGCTGTTGTTTCTCACCGTTCTGGTGAAACTGAAGATACTACAATTGCTGATTTAGTTGTTGCAACTAATGCTGGTCAAATTAAGACTGGTTCAATGTCAAGAACTGACAGAATTGCTAAATACAACCAATTAATGAGAATTGAAGAAGCTTTGGGTTCAACTGCTCAATACAAGGGAATTCACAGTTTCTATAATTTACACAAACAATTTTAATTAATATTTAAAGTGAAAGAAAAATGGGTGTCGCTTAAGGTGGCTCCCTTTTTCTTTTAGCATTCGTTAGTTAAATATGGTAAAATCAGTACAGTAAGAAATTTAGGTAATGGAGGCAGCGCTTTGTATAATATCGTCATGACGCTACTCATCATTGTGAGCTTTTTAATTATTATTGCTACATTGATGCAGCCGCAAAAGCAACAAGATGCCTTAAACGCATTGTCCGGCGGTGCAGTATTTAGTGGCCAGACAAAAAAGCGTGGATTTGAAGCATTAATGGAAAGAATTACCGCTGTATTGTTGGTTCTCTTTTTCGCTCTTGCTTTGATCTTGGCAATACTTTCATCCAAGTAAAAAAAGCCTTCCGGTCATAGGAGGGCTTTTTAATTTCTTTTAGCTTAACTTATCTTATAAAGAAATTGAGGCAAATTAGATAATGACACAAAATGAACGAGTTTTAGCTGATGTTTATGAGACATTCAGACATAATCCTCAAGAGCAATACGATGTAGATCAACTTGAAAATGATCTCAGCCGTAATCAAAGACTAAATTTTCCAGATTTAGTTAAAGCTTTAACTTTTTTAGAGCACAGTAAAAAAATTGTAACTGATGGTCAAGGAAAATATCAGTTGAATCAATTGAATACTGTTGCTGAAGGTACATTTAAAGCAAATGATAAAGGATTTGGTTTTGTTAAATTTGATGATGAAAGTATGGAAGATGCTTTCATTGATAAGCACAATACCAAGTTTGCAATTGATGGAGACCATGTTAAAGTAAAGATCATCGCAGGTGCAAATCCATGGAATGGCAGAGGACCCGAGGGTAAAATTGAGGAAATTACTGAACGTGGAGTTGAAACTTTAGTTGGTGAATTTCATCCGTATGCTGATGAAGTAGTAAAATCAAGTGGCTTTTACGGTTATGTTGTTAGTGAAAATCGTAAGTTAAAGAAATATAAGATTAATATCACCGATAACGGTGTTAAGCCACAAATGGGTGATATGGTAAAAATTTCTATTACCAAATATCCTAACGAAGATCAACCTGATGAAATGCAAGGTGTAGCTCTTTTAACTATTGGTAATAAGAATGATCCTGGTGTTGATATCATGTCAATTGTAGTTGACAATGATATTCGAACTGATTGGCCTGAAGATGCTATGGATCAGGCAAATAATATTCCAGATCATGTAACAGAGGAAGAAAAAGCAAAACGTGTTGATATTACTGATCAACCTGCTGTAACAATTGATGGGGACGATTCGAAAGACTTTGATGATGCTGTAGTAGTTTGGAAGCTTCCTAATGGTAATTATCACCTAGGTGTACATATTGCTGATGTGTCCCATTATGTAAAAGAAGGAAGTCCTTTAGATAAGGAAGCTTTTGCTCGTGGTAATAGTACTTACTTAGTTGATCGTGTTATTCCAATGCTTCCATTCAGATTATCAAATGGTATTTGTTCGCTTAATGAAGGCGTTGAACGTTTGGTTCTTTCATGTGATATGGAGATTACACCAGAAGGTAAGCGTGTTGGTTATAGAATATATCCATCAGTTATGAAATCACATGGTCGTTTAACATATAACAACGTTAATAAAGTTCTTGATCCAAATAATCATGAAAAACTAGAACAAAAATATAAAGACGTTGCTCCAATGCTTCATGATATGGCTGACTTACACAGTATTTTATATAAGCAACGGCATCAACGCGGTGCAATTGATTTCGAAGAACCAGAAGCTAAGATTATTGTTGATGATAAAGGTAAGCCAACTGATATTGTTCTTCATGAACGTGGTACTGCTGAAAAAATGATTGAATCGCTTATGTTAATGGCGAATGAAACAGTTGCTGAAGATTATTACAAGAAGCATGTTCCTTTTCTTTACCGTGTTCACGAAACTCCAGATCAAGAAAAGATGCAATCATTCTTTGAATTTGTAAGTGCATTTGGCTTAAATGTAAAAGCTGATCCAAATGATGTAAAACCAAAAGATTTACAGAAGGTGGTAGCTAAGACTGAAGGTACACCTGAAGAAGCAGTTGTGCAAATGATGATGCTTCGTAGTTTGAAACAAGCACATTATTCTCCAGAACCACTTGGTCACTTCGGTTTGGCAGCTAAATACTACACTCACTTTACTTCTCCAATTCGTCGTTATTCTGACTTAATGGTCCACCGAATGATTCATGAATATGCTGATAAAAAGATGGATAAGGATGTCCAAAAGCATTTCAAGTCACAGCTTCCTGATGTTGCTGAACAAACTTCAACACAAGAAAGAAAGTCAATTGATACTGAACGTGGTGTAAATGATTTGAAGATGACGGAATTCATGGCTGATAAAGTTGGTCAAACTTTTGATGCTATTGTTTCATCAGTAACAAGTTTTGGGATGTTTATTCAATTGCCAAATACTGTTGAAGGTTTGATTCATATTTCTAACTTAAACGATGATTATTACAACTTTGATGAAAAGTCATTGACTTTAACAGGTCGCAATTCTCACAAGCAATTTAAGATTGGAATGCCAATTAAGGTTAAGTTAATCAATGCAGATGTTGAGCAACATCAATTAGACTTTGAAATTTATGATCCAAATGCCAAAAAACGTCCGCAAAGAGGTTATAGTCGCGGTAAGCGTAGCTTTAATAAGGGACATAGAAATAATAATGGTAAGAATAATAAATCTTTCCATGTAAATAATGGTCATAATTTTAAGATTCGCCATCGTCAGAATACAACTGTTAAAACTAATAAAAAGTAATTAGGAAGAAAACGATGAAACAAAAAGCAGATAACTTGATTGCTCAGAATAAAAAGGCAAATCATGACTATTTTATTAAAGATACTCTTGAAGCAGGAATCGCTTTAACTGGTACCGAGATTAAATCAGTTCGTGCTCGCAGAATTAATTTACGTGATGGATATGTTCAAATAATTAATGGATCTGCTTTTTTAGAAAATGTTCATATTAGTGAATATAAAGAAGGTAATCGCTACAATCATGATCCTTTGAGATCACGGCGCTTATTGCTTCATAAAAGAGAAATTGCTCGTCTAGCTGGAATTCAAGCTCAACAAGGAATGACAATTATTCCTTTGAAAGTTTATTTGAAGCATGGTTTTGCCAAAGTATTAATAGGCGTTGGTCAGGGGAAGAAGCAATACGATAAGCGACAAACAATTAAAAAACGTGATCAAGATCGAGAAATTCACCGCAAGTATGGAATTTAATTAAGTAGGTAGGTAAAATGATTAGAAAGGCAAAATTAACTGATTTCCCGTTAGTTTTTCCAATTTTAAAACAAATTTTTGATGAAATGGATATGGATACCATTAAAGCACTTCCAGAAAGTCAATTCTATGATTTGATGAAGCATGGCTTCTATTCACCTCATTATCGGTATTCTCATAATCGAATGTGGGTAGAAGCAGATGAAATGGATCGTCCAGTTGGGATAATGGTAATGTATGGTTATGATGATCAAGGACTAATTGATATTTCATTAAAAAGTTCATATCCTAAGGTCGGACTGCCTCTTGATGCAATCATTTTTTCAGATAAAGAAGCATTGCCACATGAATGGTATCTGGATGCTATTGCAGTTTCTCCCAAACATTGGGGAGAAGGTATTGGACAGCAATTAATTAAGTTTGCTCCTGAAGTTGCTAAGCAGAAGGGATATAAAAAGATCAGTTTGAACGTTGATCAAGATAATCCTAGAGCAGCTCGTCTGTATGATTACATGGACTTTAAAACAACTTCGACAATGACGATAGGAGACCGTATGTATAATCATATGGTTAAAAAAGTTAATTAAATCAAAAGAGAATTAATCGTAGGTTAAATAGATTAATTCTCTTTTTTGATTATTAAATTTAAAGAAATATTTAAAAATAACACTATTTATATTATTACTATTGTCTAGATTGATAAAACCTGATAAAGTAATAAAACTGTCAGTCATAGAAAGGTAGCGTGATCCTTTTTTTAGAAAGGAAATAAAAATGAGATGTTGGCAGAATTGGAAAGAGTTCAAATAACTTTACATAGTATGTTATCTGAACCAAATGTAAAGAAAGTAAATATTTCGAAACTTTGTAGTAAAGCAAAAATTAGTCGAAAAACTTTTTACTTACGATATGGAAAGATAAATAACTGTATCGAAGCCTGTATTTTGTTTGAATTAAGAAAAGAATTACGCAAAAACAAAAAAGAAAGTCTAAATCAACTTCTTAATGTTTTATGTGAATATATTCAGAAAAATAAACAGTATTTTTATAATGCTTATCATTTAAGTGAACAAGATTGTATGTGTGAAAAGATGAAAGAGCATTTCTTTCAGTATATTCGATCTTATGTTTATAAAAGAGGAAGTTTTTCAGAACTTATACTTAAACAATTGACCAACTTGTTATATGATCGAATTTGTTTTTGGATTAGCCATGGATGTAATAAAAACTATAGTTTCTTACTGGAAGAATTAGCGATTATTATTGAATTGATTGATTTTCAAAAACAAATTTGTTCTCATAAATTTCAAGTCTTTAATTTCTCACACTACTACTTAAACTACGACTAAGAGAGAGCGTTAACACTATTTTGAAAATTAAAAGTTGGTAGGAATAAAGGTTTAGTATGCCATTGTGTGAAGAGCAGACTAATTAAAATAATAAAAGGGACATCTTCGGGACGTGAAATATCACAGCTCCAAGTAAGTCCAGCATCAGTGACTAGCGAACAAACGCTAGCCACTTTTTTAATGCCTGAATAAAAACTATATCTGCCTTGTTTTAAACTTCCTTTAATCCAATAGTTTAATCTAGTAATATAGAATAAATTTGCAAACCGACTATTTATTTTCTTTACTTTGACTAGGGAGTGGTTGATTACATCAACGCTATAGCTAGTTAGAAGAAGATTAGAGTCTAAATAGAGCCGCCCAATCTCAACATGATTAATATCAGTGAGAATGATCGGTTGATTAAACTCATTAAGGTTTCCTTTTAAAATATAGACAATCTCTCCCTGGTGGTTTTTGACCGGGATTTGACCACAAGTTTGACCTTGGGTAAGTTGGACAGTATAACGCATAATTTCATCTGCCTTTAGGGAAAATTATGTTTATTTACAGAAATGGCGAATTGCATATGCAACACCATTCTCATTATTGGTTTTAGTAATAAAATTAGCAATTTTTTTGATTTCAGGTGCGGCATTTTCCATTGCAACACCAATACCGGCCATTCGAATCATTGATTCGTCATTAAGATTATCACCAATAGCCATCACTTCATTAGGCTGATAGCCCTGCAGTTTTGCGTAATCCATTAAAGCAATTCCTTTTTGAGCCTTAATATTATTTATTTCAATGTTAGTTGAAGAACTTGCAGTAACAATTAAATCACCAATTTTTTTAATTTCTTCGCGAATATGATTAAAGACTTTTGGACCATCTGGATGAAAAGCGACAAATTTCATTACTTCAAATGATGGCTTTTTAAGTAGGTCTTTAAAATCAGGGACGTATTTGATTTTCATGATTTCGTCGGAGCCAGCAGCAAAAGAAACTGCTTTTTTGAAAGTTAGTTTTTTATTAAGGTCAACTAAAAGATCAGAAAAGTTAGCGATCCTTCGCAAACGAGAATCAGAATAAACATGATCTGCTCCCACTATCTCAAAATAGAAGCCAGAATCTTTAAGTAACTTATTAATCTTGAAGCTCTCTTCTTTAGGTATTGGCTCATTTACAATTAATTTGCCCGCCGTATTAAAAACCATTGCACCATTTAAGTTAATGAACCCAGTGTGAAGTCCAGCTTTCGCCAATATTCCTTGCGACTCAGAAGGTGCCCGCCCAGTTGCTACTAAAAATTCGATCCCTTTAGCTTGCGCTTCTTTAATAGCAGAAATATTTTCAGATGAAATTTGCATTTGTTTATTTAATAGTGTGCCATCCATATCGCTTGCAATAAGTTTAATCATTTTAAGTCCTCCGATCTTTTATCTATATGATATCATGAACTTGGATTTCTTAGAGATACAAGAGGATAGAATAAATATGAAAAAATTAATTGGAAATGATTGGGATGAAATTTTAGCACCCGCTTTTGAGAGTGAACAATATCAAAAATTACATGATTTTCTAAAAAGTGAATATCAAACAAAACAGATTTTTCCAGATATGTATCATATTTTTACTGCTTTTAAATTGACTTCTTTTGCAGATACTAAGGTTGTGATCTTAGGCCAAGATCCTTATCATAACCCAGGACAAGCTACGGGAATGAGTTTCAGTGTTAACCCTGGTGTTGCTTTGCCGCCATCGTTAAAAAATATCTATAAAGAATTGTATGATGATGTTGGTGCCATTCCAGTAAATCATGGTTATTTGAAAAAGTGGGCAGATCAGGGAGTTTTATTGCTTAATGCAGTATTAACAGTGCCTTATGGAAATGCCAATGGCCATCAGGGAAAAGGTTGGGAAATAGTCACTGATGCAGCTATTAAAGCTCTTAGCGATCGCGGGAAAGTTGTATTTATTTTGTGGGGAAGATTTGCTCAAAATAAAATTCCGTTAATTGATGAAGAAAAGAATGTCATTATCAAGTCTGCGCATCCTAGTCCTTTTTCAGCAGACCGTGGTTTCTTTGGTTCCCGTCCGTTTTCGAGATGTAATGATGCCTTGACTAAATTTGGTGAGAGTCCAATTGATTGGCAATTGCCACAGGAAGTAAGCCAATCAGATATGGCATAGTTTTTGTTTTGAGAAAAAGCTTTGAAATTGTAAAATATTAGCTAGAGATAAAAAGAAAGGCTTAATTTGTTATGAAAGTATTTGACTCACTTAAGAAAAAAGCAGAAGAATCAAAAAAAGTGATTGTTTTTCCTGAAGGAAATGATGAGCGAATAATTAAGGCTGCTGTTCGTCTTGCAGAAGAGGGAATTGTTGAACCACTTTTGTTAGGAAAACCCGATGAAGTGATAAAATCTGCTGAAAAATTAAATGTTGATTTAGGTTCAATTGAGATTATCAATCCGGCTGTCTACCCAGACTTTGAAAAAATGTGCCAAGATTTTGTGGAATTAAGAAAAGGAAAGAATACTTTAGCAGAAGCAAAAGAAATTCTACAAGATGTTTCTTATTTTGGTACCATGTTAGTATATGAAGGAAAAGCTAATGGAATGGTTTCTGGTGCTACTCATTCAACAGCTAATACTGTTCGTCCAGCTCTGCAGATTATTAAAACTAAAAAGGGAATGAGCCGTGTTTCAGGTGCGATGATTATGGAACGTGGAGACGAAAAATATATATTTGCGGATTGCGCAATTAATATTGATCCTGATAGTGAGACATTAGCCGAAATTGCTTATCAATCCAGTAAAACAGCTGAAATGATTGGGCTTGATCCTAAAATTGCAATGCTTAGTTTTTCGACTAAGGGCTCAGCAAAAGGAGCAATGGTAACTAAAGTCCAAGATGCGACTAATTTAGTACATCAAAAATATCCAGATTTAGTTTGCGATGGCGAATTACAATTTGATGCCGCTATTGTTCCGCGCGTAGGAGAAGCAAAAGCTCCAGGTTCTGCAGTTGCTGGACATGCTAATGTTTTTATTTTCCCTGAACTTCAGTCAGGTAATATTTCGTATAAGGTTGCTGAGCGTTTAGGTGGCTTTAGTGCAATTGGGCCTGTATTGCAAGGATTAGCTGCTCCAATTAACGACTTATCACGTGGATGTAAAACAGAGGATGTATACTTATTAGCTATTTTAACTGCTGCTCAAGCAAACATGGAGAAGTAAAATGGAATCATTAGAAATAAATTCTGATGAACAAATGCAAAAATTAGGTCAGGCAATTGGAAAAAGTAGCCAGGGACATGACCTGCTCCTCTTATCTGGTGATTTAGGTGCTGGAAAAACCACTCTGACTAAAGGAATTGCTCGGTCATTAGGTATTAGACGTCCTGTTAAAAGCCCAACATTTACAATTGTTAGAGAATATCGTGAAGGTAAAATGCCACTGTTTCATATGGATATGTATCGACTAGAAGATGGTGACTTATCAAGTATTGATATGCCTGGATATCTAGCCGAAGACGGATTAGTGGTAATTGAGTGGCCACAATTTATTATTGATGATTTGCCAAACGATTATCTTGAAGTAACGATTAAGCGGATTGATGATTCATGGGATTCAACCAAACGAATAGTTGAATTTAAAGCTGTTGGTAAGAGAAACCAAGCTTGGTTATCAGATATAAAAAGATCTTTTGAATAATAAAAATGGTTAAGCTTAGATTGGCTTAACCATTTTTTTGATTGGATCATCTCCAACACGTTTATTTTCTTCAATTAAAATTCCCGCACAAGCTTCACTATCACTTAAAGCGTTATGGTGATGCCATAAGTTAATATTTAAAGCTTCTGACACTGTGTCTAATTTGTGATTAGGAAGATCAGGTTCGAACGCCTTGCTAGTTGCTAAAGTATCAATTGCAAAGTAGTGAGGAGCTGGAATATTATAGCGGGCGAGCGACTTTTCCATTACCCGGCAGTCAAACCGTGCATTATGAGCAGCTACTAACATTCCGGGTTGATACAATTTTTTTATTTTAGGCCAAACTTCAGCCATTGTTGGTGCATTTTTAACGTCTTCGGCAGTAATACCATGAACTCTGATATTTCGACCATCAAAAGGCATTTGCGGATTAATAACTGTATAAAAACGGTCGACAATTTCATTGTTTCTAACCATAACCAAGGCAAGAGAACATGCACTTTCAGGATGACTGTTTGCCGTTTCAAAATCCATTGCAGTAAAGTTCATTTTTATCCTCTAAATAAAATATTATTTTTCTTTTTAGTATAACACTTAAGGTAGAAAACTAGCTATTTATTGCGGTATGATTAAAGGGACGATTATTTAAGGAAAAGAGAGATTGAAAATGCAACTAATGGACTTAAAAAAACAGGGAATTGATATTCAAGAAAATATTCCATTGAGCCGCTTTACGTTTACTAAGACCGGTGGACCTGCGCAATATCTTGCTTTTCCTAAAAATTTAGATGAATTAAAAATCTTAGTGGAAACAGTTAAAACTAATAACCTCCCTTTGACTGTTATTGGAAATGCTTCTAACTTAATTATTAGAGATGGAGGAATTTCAGGTCTAGTTTTAATTCTTACTAAGATGGATGAAATTGTTGCTAACCAAGAAGAAGCAATAGTTACTGCAGATGCTGGCGCTAGAATTATTGATACATCTGAAGCAGCATGTGAGGCCGGCTTAAGTGGTTTAGAGTTTGCAGCTGGTATCCCTGGTAGCGTTGGTGGAGCTGTCTTCATGAATGCTGGCGCTTACGGTGGCGAGACAGAATTTGTCATTAAATCTGTTCGGGTCTTAACTCGTGAAGGCGAATTTAAAACTTATACTCACGATGAAATGGAATTTGGCTATCGTCATTCGCTAGTTCAGGAAACTGGAGATATAGTAATCAGTGCTACTTTTGGACTTGAACCAGGAGATAAGTGGGCCATTAAGGCTAAAATGGAATACTTTAATGGCTTACGTAGAGCAAAGCAACCACTTGAATATCCTTCATGTGGAAGCGTCTTTAAGCGTCCAACAGGCCACTTTGTGGGTCCAATGATAATTAAAGCGGGTCTTCAGGGAAAAAGAATTGGTGGTGCCGAAGATTCAATGAAGCATGCGGGCTTTATTATCAATGTTGGTGGTGCTACAGCTACTGATTATTTAGATTTAATTCATTTAATTCAAAAGACGATCAAAAAAGATTTTGATGTTGATTTGCAAACTGAAGTAAGAATTATAGGAAAAGAAAAAGATTAGATACTACGACAAAGCTACAAGTAACGGCTTGTAGCTTTTTTGATGAGATGGTGAAAAAGTTGAGCGATATTATTAAATTAACGCATGTGCGTAAAGAGTATGACGATGGGTTTGTGGCTCTAAAAGATATTAATTTAACGATTGAATCAGGGAAATTCTATTCTTTATTAGGGCCATCAGGATCAGGCAAGACAACTATTTTAAGAATAATTGCTGGATTTAGTGAACCAACAAGTGGTCAAGTATTTTTTGATGGAAAAGATATTACCAACTTGGATGCAGCCAAGAGAAAAATTAATACGGTTTTCCAAAATTATGCCTTATTTCCGCATATGAATGTTTTTGAAAATGTTGCTTTTGGTTTGCAAATCAAGAAAAAAGATAAGCAAGAAATAAAGTTAGCTGTTAAAGAAGCTCTTCATATGGTTCAGTTAGATGGCTTTGCAAATCGCGAAATTTCTGAATTAAGTGGTGGGCAGCAACAACGTGTTGCAATTGCAAGAGCAATTGTGAATCAGCCAAAAGTTCTACTTTTAGACGAGTCCTTATCTGCCTTAGATAAGCGTTTAAGAAAAGATATGCAATTTGAATTGCGTGAAATCCAAAAAAAGTTAGGAATTACCTTTATTTTTGTTACTCATGATCAAGAAGAGGCTTTGGCTATGAGTGATGAAATTTTTGTTTTAAATGAAGGAAAAATCCAACAAAGTGGAAGTCCAGTTGATATTTATGATGAACCAGTTAATGATTTCGTAGCTCGCTTTATAGGTGATTCAAATATTCTGAGCGGAAGAATGATTAAAGATTATGAAGTGGAATTCGGTAATCACCGTTTTGAATGTGCTGATGCAGGAATTAAACCAGGAGAAAAAGTAGAGGTCGTTTTAAGGCCTGAAGATCTAGATATTACTGATATTGAACATGGAAAGTTAAGAGTTATGGTTGAAAGTCAGCTCTTTTTGGGAGATCATTTTGAAATTAAGGCCATTGATAGTGATGAAAATGAATGGCTGATTCACTCGACTAATCCAACTAGCATTGGAAAAGAAGTAGGGGTATATTTTGATCCTGAGGACATTCATGTGATGCGTTTTGGTGAAAGCGAAGCAGAATTTGATAAACGTTTAGAGGCATATGAAGGAGAAGAGTAAGATATGAAAAAGAGTAGGCTATTTTTTCTTGTGCCTTATGTACTTTGGCTTGGTTTATTTGTTATTGCTCCGATTATTTTAATTACTATTAATGCCTTTAAAGGTGATGATGGTTTTACCTTGAAAAATTTCCGACAATTTTTTGTTAATGGAACTTTTTTGAGAATGACGCTAAATTCATTTTGGTATGCATTTTTAATTACCTTAATTACCTTGTTAATTTCCTATCCGATTGCATATATTTTAAGTCAAATGAAAAATCAGCAATTTTGGCTACTTTTGATTATTTTACCAACTTGGATTAATTTGCTTTTAAAAGCCTATGCATTTATCGGAATTTTCGGCAAGCATGGATTGCTAAATAACTTTTTAAAGCTTTTTGGTATAGCACCGGCAAATATTTTATTTACTGATTTCGCTTTTATTTTTGTAGCGGCTTATATTGAAATTCCATTTATGATTTTACCGATTTATAATGCAATTTGTGATATTAATCCGGCTGTAATTCAAGCAGCTTATGATTTGGGTGCAAGTAAGTGGCAAACATTTATGAAGGTTTTATGGCCACTTTCTAAATCTGGAGTTGAGTCAGGAATTCAAGCAGTATTTATTCCTTCACTCTCTTTATTCATGTTGACAAGATTAATTGGCGGAAACAGAGTAATTACGCTTGGTACTGCAATTGAAGAATATTTTATGACCACAATGAATTGGTCAATGGGATCGACAATTGGGGTTGTATTAATAGTCCTAATGGTAATTGTTATGCTATTTACTTCGTCTGATCATCGTCGTAAAAAGGAGATCAAGCTATGAAAAAAATAAAATGGTCTCGGATTTATTTTGCTTTTGTCCTTGTTTTGATGTATTTACCCATCTTTTATTTAATATATTATTCTTTCTCAAGTGGTCATAATATGGATCATTTTGAAAAATTTACTTTAAGTCATTATCAGGATTTATTTAACGATAATCGACTACTAGCAATTTTTCTAGAAACAATTTTATTAGCTCTCTTATCTAGTTTGATTGCGACAGTAATTGGAACTTTTGGTGCAATTGCAATTAGTCAGACTAAGAATAAAAAAGGACAAAAAACTTTATTAGCATTAAATAATGTTTTGATGGTTTCACCAGATGTAATTATTGGTGCCAGTTTTTTGATCTTCTTTACTTTTTTAGGAATTGGTTTGGGCTTTGGGTCAGTATTATTAAGTCATATCGCATTTTCAATTCCGATTGTTGTATTAATGGTTTTACCGCGTTTAAAAGAATTTGATTACTCTTTAGTCGATGCTGCTAGAGATTTGGGTGCTTCGACTTGGCAAGTTTATAGCAAAGTAATGATTCCAGCTATTACACCGGGAATTTTGGCTGGCTTTTTTATGGCTTTGACTTATTCATTAGATGATTTTGCAGTTACTTTTTTTGTAACTGGAAATGGATTTTCAACATTATCTGTAGAAATTTATTCACGCGCACGGCAAGGGATTAATTTAGAGATCAATGCCTTAAGTACCTTAATGTTTATCTTCGTAATGGTTTTGGTATTAATTTATTATGTAATTACTAATCACAAATCCCATATCGGTAAGGGGCGTGCACAATGAAAAAGTTATTGATTGGAATTTTAGCTATTTTAGCAGTTTGCTTGGGGTTAGAGGCTTGGGCTAAGAAGCTAGATAATAGTGGTGTTAGCGCCAATAATAAGAATTTAATTATTTATAATTGGGGCGACTATATTGACCCTAAGCTGATAAAAAAATTCGAAAAGCAAACTGGCTATCATGTAATTTATGAAACCTTTGATTCGAATGAAGCTATGTATACGAAGGTAAAGCAGGGAGGCACTGCTTACGATATTTGTGTTCCTTCTGATTACATGATTTCGAAAATGCGAAAGGCTAAGTTACTTGATAAAATTGATACAAAAAAAATTCCAAATTATAAAAATATCGGAAGTGAATTTTTGCATCACTCATTTGATCCTAAGAATACTTATTCAGTCCCATATTTCTGGGGGACATTAGGAATTGTGTATAATGACAAGTTTGTAAAACCTGGACAGATAAAGCATTGGAACGATCTTTGGTCAAAAGATTATCGTCATAATATCTTATTAGTTGATTCTGCTAGAGATATTATGGGACTATCATTAGCGTCGATGGGGAAGTCATTAAATACTACTAATTCATTAGATCTTAAATTAGCTAAAACTAAATTAGATGGATTAGGCCCCAATGTAAAGGCTATTATTTCTGATGAGCTAAAAATGTATATGATTCAGAATGAAGCAGCTGTTGGTGTAACATGGTCTGGTGAAGCGCGGACAATGTTAAATGATAATAAACATTTACATTATGTGGTTCCACCAGAAGGTTCAAACTTGTGGTTTGATAATTTTGTTATTCCCCGTACTGTTAAAAATAAAGCAGGGGCATATGCTTTTATTAATTTCATGCTTGATCCAAAAAATGCTGCTCAAAATGCCGAGTATATTGGTTATGCAACGCCAAATATCAAAGCTCAAAAATTACTACCTAAAGAGATAAAAAATGATAAGCAATTTTATCCAAGTAAACAAGCAATGAAAAATTTACAAGTTTATCAAGATTTAGGCCCTAAGAAAATTCAGGAATATAATGATCTGTTTCTTGAATTTAAAATGTATGGTCGATAAGACGGTAGTTTAGGTATAATTAAGGCTTAGGAGGGATGAGTAGTGAAATTTAACATCGAGCAAATATTTACTTGGCAAAATTTAATGAACATTATTGATATTCTGATTGTTTGGTATATTATTTATCGCTTAATTATGTTGGTAAGAGGAACCAAGGCTGTTCAATTAGTTAAAGGAATATCTCTAATTATCATAGTTAGAATTATAGCCGGATTATTACACTTACATACCCTAACGTATTTTGTTGATCAAATTCTCTCTTGGTCTGTAATTGGAATAATCGTTATTTTTCAACCAGAAATTAGACGTGGACTTGAACATTTAGGAAGATCGCCAATTTTTGGTGGCACAACTATGACTGAAAAACAGGCCGCTGAGAAAATGATTGGAGAATTAGATAAGGCGATTCAATATATGTCCAAAAGAAGAATTGGGGCTTTAATTACGATCCAGCAAAATACTGGTTTGGAAGATTATATTGAAACTGGTATTCCGATTGATGCAGATATTACTGGCGAGTTATTAATCAACATCTTTATTCCTAACACGCCATTGCATGACGGTGCAGTAATTATTAGAAACAATCGAATCGCGGTTGCTGCTGCTTATTTGCCACTTTCAGATAATAGTATGATTCCTAAAAAGCTAGGAACTCGTCACCGGGCAGCAGTGGGTATTTCAGAAGTTACTGATGCAATTACAATTGTTGTATCTGAAGAAACAGGTGGTGTAACAATCACTCGTAATAGCCAATTTATGCTTGATTTGACTAGAGAAGAGTATTTGAAGTACTTAAATGCTCAATTAGTTCCAAAGGAAGAAGAAGAGAAGCCAAAATGGTATCAACGAATTGTAAATCATGTTTGGAATTGGGGGTCAAATAAAAAATGAAAAAGTTTTTTGATAAACCTTGGTTCTATCGCATTGTTGCATTGATATTGGCAATTTTACTGGCCATTTATGTTTCGTCTAATCAACAGGGGTTTGTAACTCAAGGACGTCGAGAGGAAACTCTGAAAACTGCAACCAAGACGCAAGTAATTAAAGCTCCCCTGCAAGTTTCTGTTAATACTGATAAGTATTATGTAACTGGCTATCCCGAAAAAATAAATCTTACTTTAGAAGGATCAAATGCGCTGGTTACTTCAACTATTAATACTCAAAATTTTCGTGTTTATATTGATTTAAGCCATTTAAAAACTGGAGAACATACGGTACCAATTAAGGTAAATGGTTTAAGTACTCAGTTAACTTATAGTGTGAGTCCAAGTAAAGTGCGCGTAAACATTCAAAAAAGAAAATCTCGTACCCTTCCTGTACAAATAGAGTATAATAAGAGTGCTGTATCTCATGGGTATAATCTTGGCACAGCAAAGAGCGATCCAGAAGTTGTTAACATTACTGGCGCTAAGAGCGAAGTTAACCAAGTTGATCGTATCGTAGCTCGTGCAAATTTACCAAAGGGAATAGACAGCACATTTGAGCGTGAAGAAATGCTGGTAGCACTTGATAAAGAAGGACATCAACTCAATGTTGCTATTGATCCAGCAACAGCGCACATTACTATCCCAATTAACTTGTCGAAAAAAAAGGTTAAAATAAACGTGACGTCCAAAAATGAATCATCAACTCATGTTTATTCATTAACCGCGAAAGAAGAAACAGTTGAGATATATGGTGATGAGAATACGCTAAAGAAAATAACATCTCTTCCTTTAAAGGTTGATTTAAGTGGCATTAATCAAGATGTTACAAGAGATGTAACAATTAAATTACCAAAGGGCGTAGTTAAGGCTTCACCATCAGTAATACCAGTTCATATAAAGGTGACTGATACTACTGCTAAAAAGGAATAAAACAAGGAAAGGTTGTTAAAAATTATGCTTAAATATTTTGGAACAGATGGTGTACGGGGGGGTGCTAATGCTGGCTTAACTCCAGAAATGGCTTTTAAATTAGGTCGTGATGGAGGATATGTTCTTACCAAAGATAAAAAAGATGGTGAAAGAGCTAAAGTATTAGTTTCGCGTGATACTCGTATTTCTGGACAAATGTTAGAATATGCATTGATTTCTGGTTTACTTTCCGTAGGAATTGAAGTTTTAGAAGTTGGTGTGATTACGACTCCAGGCCTTTCTTACTTAGTTCGTGCTCAAGGTGCAGATGCTGGTGTTCAAATCTCAGCTTCTCATAATCCAGTTGAAGATAATGGGATTAAGTTCTTTGGTAGTGATGGTTTAAAACTATCTGATGCTAAAGAAGAAGAAATTGAAAAATTAATTGATGCGCCAGAAGACAAGCTTCCACGTCCTTCAGCTGAAGGTTTAGGTACTGTAACGAATTACCACGAAGGTGCTTCAAAGTACTTGCAATTTATTGAAAATACTTTACCTGAAGAATTAGGCGGAATTAAAGTTGTTGTAGATGGTGCAAACGGCGCAGCTAGTGCTTTAATTTCAAGATTATTTGCTGATATGGGCGTTGATTTTACTACAATCGCAACTCATCCCAATGGCTTAAATATTAATGATCATGTAGGTGCAACTCATACTAAGAAGTTACAAGAAGAAGTTGTAAAGCAAGGTGCTCAATTGGGCTTAGCATTTGATGGGGATGCTGACCGTTGTATTGCTGTTGATGAAAATGGTAACGAAGTCGATGGCGACCATATTATGTATGTAATTGGTTCATATCTTGCTGATCATGGCCGTTTAAAGAAAGATACGATTGTTACAACTGTGATGAGTAACTTAGGCTTTACTAAGGCTTTAGAAAGACGTGGCCTTAAGAATGTCAGAACTCAAGTTGGTGACCGTTATGTTTCAGAAGAAATGAGAGCTAATGGTTATAATCTAGGCGGTGAACAATCTGGTCATGTTATTATCAGTGACTATCATAATACTGGTGATGGAATGCTTACTGGATTGCATTTATTATACGTAATGAAGGATACCGGTAAGTCATTAAGTGAATTATTAAGCGACTTTAAGGAATATCCACAACGCTTAATCAATGTTCCTGTTAAAGATAAAAAAGACTGGAAAGAACATAAGCGTATTACCGAAGCAATTAAAAAGGTAGAAGAAGAATTGAGCGATGAAGGACGGATTTTTGTTCGTCCATCTGGGACTCAAAGTTTACTACGTGTTATGACTGAAGCACCAACACAAGAATTAGCTGATAAGTATTGTGAAGAAGTGGCTAAAGTCGTTGAAGAAGAGATGGGTTCAAAATAAACTGCCTTGATTAAATTATAATAGGTGATGGCGTTCACCAATTTAACCGATTAAGATCTGACGACGCCTACTTTCTTATGTGTAATAAGGGAGTAGTGTCGTCTTTTTTTGTATAATAGAAAGGAAAGCGAACGTTTACATAGGAGAAAATTGATGAAGATAAAATTAATTGCCGTTGATCTTGATGGAACTTTATTGAATGATAAACAAGAAATAAGTTATGAAACAAAGGAAGCTTTACAAAAAGCATCTCGATCAGGTATCAAAATCGTTCCCTGCTCGGGGAGGCCATTTCCAGGAATTAAAGAGTATTTAGATCAGTTAGATCTGCAAGATCCTAATCAATATGCTGTTGCTTTTAATGGCGCTCTGGTTTTGAACGCACAAGGAAATGCGGTAGTTGAAGAATTACTAAATTATCAAGATTTCCAGTTTTTTGAAAAAATAGCTCAGCAACTGAAAGCTAACTTTCATGTTGAAGTAAGGGATAAGTTTATTACATTAAATCACTTTGTCAACTACTATTTATCGCGTGAAAGTTGGCTAACTAGAATGCCAATTGAAGTTTGTGAGTTAAAAGATATAGCAAAAGATTTAAAATTTACAAAAGCTATGTTTTCAGGTGCTCCATCAGAAATGGAAAGGGTTTATCGTGGTTTACCTCAAGAAGTTATTGAAAAATATAATGTTTCCACCTCTGATGAAACATTAATTGAAATTAATTCTAAGCGGGCTTCAAAAGGAAACGCTTTGAAAGAATTGGCACGGAAACTTAATCTTAAACAAGATGAAGTAATGATTTTTGGTGATCAAAAAAATGATATTTCTATGTTTGACGTTCCAGATTTTTATAAAGTGGCTATGGGAAACGCGGTATTAGAGATAAAGAAGCGAGCTAATTATGTTACTCGAACAAATAATGAAGATGGAATTGCATATGCAATAAGAAGGTTGGTTTTTAATGAATAAAAAGTTGAAAAATTATATCAGTGTTAGCTTATTTGCATTTTTTGGAGGTGCATTACGTGCTTATTTAAATGTAATTTGGTCACAGGCTGGAACTTTTGTAGCTAATATCATTGGTTGCTTTTTATTAGCATTTCTAACATATTTCTTTATTGAATTTAGAGAAGGACGAGATTGGCTAGTTACAGGGTTAAGTACAGGTTTTGTAGGTGCATTTACAACCTTTTCTAGTTTCCATTTGGATACGTTTAAGCAATTAGAAAACGGAATGAATAATCAGGCACTGATATATTTCTTTAGTTCAATCTTTATTGGATTTTTATTTGCTTATTTAGGAATGATTACAGGAAAAATATTAGGTAGGAAGTTGGCAATAAGAGCATGATAAGTACACTTGTAACAGCTGGTTTTGGAGCAATTTGGGGAGCAGTTTTCAGATACGGAATTACTAATTATGGTAAAAAGCATTGGTCTAGCAATTTTCCTTATGCCACTTTATTAATAAATCTTACTGGAGCATTTTTGTTAGGACTAGTTTTTTCGCGCAACTTATCGCCATTTATTTATGCTTTGGTTGGAACTGGGGTACTGGGAGGTTATACGACCTTTTCTACATTAAATGTTGAATTGCTTTCTCATTGGCAAGACCATAATTATAAAATATTTCTTCTTTATGCTTTATTATCTTATGGCGGTGGCTTAATTTTAGTTTTTGCAGGATATAAAGTTGGATTAATGATTTAGAAAAAATGCTAGCAAATTTTAGGTTTGCTAGCATTTTTTCTAAGGCTATTTAATTTTAGTTTTTAATTGATACTTTTCCGATTTCACTTGTGATTATTAGTGAATTGCTTGAATTTTCATCGCCAACGTATCCTTCAATTTCATCGTATTCATTATTGCCATAAATAATGGAGTCGAGTGGAAGATCGGTAGGACCGATTTTTTTAGTATTAATTTTGAATTTAAATAATTCCGTAAATTGCAATAATAAATTGAACACTTTTAGTTAAGCTGCTTGATAGATTCGATCTAATTCTCTTTCAAAGATTTCATCTGGTGTGTGATAAGCTAAAATTTTTCTTGGCAATGAGTTGCACCAGGTTTCAATGTCAATGATATTTTGTAAAGAATAGTTAGCTATTGCTTCTCCTTTAGGAATGAATCTGCGAATAAGACCATTGTGTCTTTCAACTGTTCCCTTATCACAAGAAGTGTAAGGATGGGCATAGTAAACCAGTGTATTGGATGCTTCTTCTAGGTTGGAAAGATCCGCAAATTCTGAACCATTATCAGTGGTAATAGTTTTAAAAATATCATTCCAGTGTTCACTGTATTGTCTTTGGAGTTCTTTAAAGGCCTGCATGACACTGATAGAAGTCTTGTCGGGAATACGAATAATTAAGAATTCACGACTCATGCGCTCAGATAAGGTTAACAGCACTTCATCATCTTTAGTCTTATGTCCAAGGACCAAATCGCATTCCCAATGACCGAATTCATTACGTTCACTAATTTCTTTTGGACGTTCTTCAATACTTCTGCCAAGCTTTTTCTTGTTTTTGCGAACACGATGAAGCTTGGTATTGCGTTTAAGCTTCTCAGGCAAGTCGTAATTATAAATGCCTAATAAGCCCTTATCAACGTAATTATAAAGAGTTTTGGTGCAGACAACATCGCTGCTAGAGAATTCGCCAGCAACAGTGGCACGATTACTGCAAACATCAAGCGACCAACCGTCTTTAAAGAAATGTTTGTGGACATAGTGAATAAATTGATTTTTTTTGAGAAAGTCTGATTTACGCCCACAATTTTTACGATGAGCTTGATATACATCATGTCCTTGAGTAGCCTTGTATCTTTTGACTTTACCATGATACAGTTTTACAGTGCCACGTTTAACCTCATAACTGATAGTAGAAGGAGAACAGTTGAGTTCACGAGCAATTGCACGCAAAGAGCAGCCATCTTTCAAACGCAATTGAATAATAACTCGCTCTTCAAATGATAAATGCTTTCCTTTAACGTGCCGATTCATGGTAGAATGTAAAGAGTCCATTTTGACCTCCAATAGAAAGTTTTTGTGGTTATTAACATTCTATCAAACAGGTCCGAATGGACTTTTTATTTTTCTAAAGTGTTCAATTTGATTTTACAATCAACGATTTAAATAATTCTGTTCTTGGTACATTTACACGGATACTTCCAACTCTGCTTTTAATTGAAAAACTAAAGTTAGACTTATCAGCAATTGATAAATTTATTTTACCAATTCCAGACTTAATATCACCGCTACCTTTAATATTATTTAGGCTCATATTTCCTGTATCAGTGACTAAATCCATTCTTTCGCTATTAAGGTCATTAATAATAATTTTTCCACTCTTTGTATCAATAAAAAAGTTTTTGGTAGAAATATTATCTAAATCTATGTTTCCACTGCTTGTATGATAAGAAATTTCTTCTTTTGCGCAAACATGATCGCTAGTTAAAATTCCAGAATGCGCATTAATATGAAACACATTCGCAGATGTACTAGAAACAGCAATATCGCCTGACTTTAGGTCTGCCTGGACGCGTTTAAGCTTAGAGTGAGCTAACAATAGATCTCCAGAAACTGCAGTAACATCAAGCAGGCAATAATTTGTGACTTTATTAATATAAACATCACCGCTTTGACTTCTAATTGTTAGAAAACCAGTAAAATTTTTAGGTAAAAATAATAAAGTTTTGTTTTTAAAAATTCCAACCAGCTTACGTGGACCTTGGGTAATTTTTAAGACATTGCCAACTTTTTCGACCGTTGAATGAAGATTTTCAATGTCTCGAGACATAAAGTCATGCACAATTAAGTTTGATGAATTAGTGGGTAAGACCAAAATATCGCCCAAACGGTAGTTAAGGTGAATCTCATCAATTTGATTTAATTTGAGATTTAATTCGTTAACTAATTTTGAATCAAAGATTTTAGCAAAAAAGTCATTGTATTTACTGTAGTCAGTTTCTTCTAAATTCTTTAATTGTGATAATAAAGTGTCTAGATCAGTTAAATTTAAAAGTGCTTTTTGTTCTGCTTCAACCTGACTTGCACCATGCTGAATTTCTTTTTTTATTAGGTTGTTGATTTTTTTACTCAGAGTATTTTGTAAAGGTTTATTTTCCTTGATATGAGGAAATTTATTGAAAAATTCTTTTAGTTTTTCATCAATCATGCTGAACTCCTTTAATATTTGTTACACTTTTATTATATAGCACCCCAAAAAACTTTATGTATTATTTTGGGGATTATAAAAGACTATTAAAATTTTCGTTAGGAGAAAAAATGAAATTTATAAAATGGATTTGGAGATTAGTTGTAGTTGGATTAATCTTTATTTCATTGAGTTTGACTTTAACAAGTCCAGTTGAATTGAAAGTTGATAGTACCGCTGGTCTTGTGAAAAGCTCAATTAATAAAGTTGTTGACCAAGCGAATAATAGTGACTTGCAAATGGGAGTTGCCTTTTTGCAAGAATCAGGAATCGAAGATACACTTTTATCACAATTACCCAAAAATATTGAATTAAAGACATCATATCAAGGGCTAAATCAATTGAGTAGTAATTATTTGGCCAATGGTAAATTAGCTGCATCTGACTTAAAACTAAATAATGATACGCAGCAAGAACAAGTTTTTAATCAGTTAATATTACAATTAGTAAATGAACAATTAAGGCAGAATTCTGCTGATGTAAAACAAGCAGCCGAGATTTATCATTTGATTTATTTCCTACTAATTGGTCTTTATATTTTGGCAATGGTAATGGTTTTATTTGGTAAAAAGATTGCAATTTTACCACTTTTAATTGCCGCAGTAGGTTCATATGGGGTTTTATCGTATGCAGCTGAAATTGCCACAAGCTCGCTTCAACAAAGCGTTTATACCGGGATCAATGTAAGTTTAAGTAGTGGATTAAGTCAAGCACTGATTACTGCGATTATTGCTGTAGTTGGATGTTTATTCATTAGAATTAAGCAGAATAAGGAGTAAAAATGCTGTTTGAAACAAGTGATAATATAAAAATTAATTATAAATTAACTGGGAAAGGGAAGACGATTGTCTTAGTTAATGGTTTTGGGGCATATCAAGAAATATGGTCTGCTCAAGTATCATTTCTTAATAATTTAGGATATCAAGTACTTACTTATGATCATCGGAATATGGGGAAGAGCCAACGAACAGAAAAAGGTCATAATATTGCCCGTCTAACACAAGACTTAGAAGAATTAATTTCTTTTCTAAAAATTAAACAGGCTACTTTCATGGGACACTCAATGGGCGCTTCGATTATTTTTTGTCTAATAAAAAAATGGCCAACTGTAGTTAAACGTGCATTAGTGATAGATCAATCACCTAAGATGCTTAATGATAGGAATTGGAAGTATGGTTTTATGGACTATACAAGTGAAAATTATCATGAAAAATGCCAAGAAAGACCTCATGTTCACGAAACTTTTGCAGGACTAGATGATGATGTTTATGCCAAACTCATGAAAGCAAAAGAAGAAGATCCGTTTAATAGAAAAGATAATGTGGACTTATTAGAAAATCATATGTCGCTAGATTGGCGAAAAGTTATAGAAAACGCATCAATTCCAATTACTTTTTTTATTGCTAAGGAGAGTCCGTATTATCGTGAAGGATATGAAAAACTTCTTGAAGAAAAAAATGATCAAGTAGATAGTTTTATTATGTCACCAACTGGTCACGTAATTATGGCGGAAATTCCTAAGCAATTTAATAGCAAATTAAAAGATATTTTAGGGTAATAAAAAAGAGGCTTATGCCTCTTTTTTGGTAATTATTTTAACTTTTTATTGATATTTGCTAAATTTTGGTAATTTTCTGTTATCCACTTCAAATAAGTTGTATTGTTTGGAATGGTTTCACGAACTTGCAAGATTGGAATCTTCTTTGATTTAGCTCTTTTAACGAAATTGTTAACAGTGGAACTATTTACTTGGGAGTTCTTAACAAAGAAAGAGATATCACGATTATTAATAGTTTGATTCATTTGATGAACAATTTTGGCACTTGGATCGGTTTCATTTTCAATTGCTTCTTCAAAAGCTTTATCACCAATCTTAAAGTGGGTAGCTTTCAAAGCGTAATCGAATACTGGTTCACTAACATATACTGGCTTTTGCTTTGTACCATCAATAGAATCAGCCATTTTTTGAACTTTTTTTATTTTTTCTAAGTATTTAGTTCCATGTTCTTTATAATAGTTTGCATGCTTTTTATCAATTTTAGATAAACGCTTTACCAAATAGTTGACATATTTAGTTGGCATATTTAAGTCAAACCAGATATGAGGATTATCACCGCTTTTCAAATTCATTAAGTCTTCGCCAACTAAGACAGCAGACTTATTACTTGATTTAGCTAATTTTGCTAGCCAGGAATCATATCCTAAACCATTAGCTACAATAATTTTGGCGTCTTGAACTTTTTTTGCATCTGCAGTAGTTGGTTCGAAATCATGGGGATCGGTGGAACTACTAGTAATAATGGCTGTTGCCTTACCGTACTTACCCAAAACATTTTGGGCAATATCAGCATAAACATTGGTGCTCGTAACAATCGATATTTTGTTAGACGATGAATTATCCTTTTTGGAGCAACCAGTAAGAACAAAAAATAATGTTCCCATTACAATAAAAAGAGAAAAAATCTTTTGATAATATTTTTTCATTTTGTATATTTATCCTTTCAAGGTATTGGAGCTATATCTTTATTCAATATAAATCATATCAGAATCTGGTAATGTTTTTTAATTTGATAATTTATTTTTTAATAATTTGTCTTAGTTGGCTTGTGTTATAGTAGAAAGAAATTATGAAATTAAGGTTGAGAAGAAATGAAAGCTACAATTTATATTACAGGTAGTATTGCTGCCTATAAAGCAATTAATGTTGTACGAAATTTTCAAAAAAAAGGACATGAAGTAAGAGTAGCTATGACAAAAGAAGCTGTCCACTTGATCGGTACCCAAACATTAGCTGCTTTAACTAAGTATCCAGTATTGACTGATCTCTGGGAAAAAGAAAGAGCTAACCAGATCCAACATATTGAATTGGCTGATTGGACAGAAATGGCTGTTGTAGTTCCAGCAACTGCTAATTTTATTGCCAAAATTGCAAATGGTATTGCTGATGATGCGGCAACTACGACTTTTTTAGCAACAGCTTCACCTAAATACGTAGTTCCAGCTATGAACAGTCATATGTGGAGTAATCCTGCCTTTCAAAGAAATCTAGCATTATTAAAACAAGATGGAATTGCTGTAATGGATCCTGCTACTGGGCGCTTAGCTGAAGGATATAGCGGCAAGGGAAGAATGCCAGAGCCAGATGACATTATGGCTTGGATAGATGATTCTCTTCAAGCTAAAAAAGTATTAGCTGGTAAAAAAATTGTAATTACTGCAGGTGGAACCATATCTCCACTTGATCCAGTTCGTTTTTTGGGTAACCGTTCGAGTGGTAAGATGGGAATAGATTTAGCTAAAGCTGCTCTTGCTGCTGGGGCAGAGGTGATTTTAATTTCAGGACACATTGCTGTTTCATTACCTAACTCACCTAATTTAAAAAATATTAAGGTAGAAACTACTGAAGAAATGCTCTCAGCTGTTAAGACTGCTTTTTTAGGAGCAGATGCTTTGATTATGGCAGCTGCTGTAGCAGATTATGAACCGGTAAATTATATTACTCATAAAATCAAAAAGCAGGATCAGGGGGATGAGTTAAAGATTTATTTGAAAGAAACTCCTGATATTTTGAAAAAAATGGGAAGTATAAAAAAGGCAAACCAAGTTGTTGTTGGTTTTGCCGCTGAAACAAACAATTTATTAGAAAATGCTTCTAAAAAACTGCAAGAGAAAAACGCTGATATGATTGTTGCAAATGATGTCAGTCATGGAGTATTTGGTAGCGATAAAGATAAAGTTACGATTTTAAGGCAAGATAAAACAACCGAGAATATAGTAGAGACAACTAAAATTGAAATTGCTAAAAAAATAATTATTTTGGTTGCTGAAGAACTTGAAAGTAGGAAAGTTGAAAAATGAAAAAAACAGTATTAACGAAGCGAGAAATGATCTTTGTTTGTTTGATGCTCTTAGTGCTTTTAGGTTTATTTATTTCTAGTTCAATGACTTATCACGAACAAGAGATGTCACCAGGATTTATTCATCGACATTTTCCAATTATTGAAAGAGTAGTTGGAAAGTGGAATATCTATTATGCTGGACGTTGGCACAATGCATTTTTGGACAATGGGGAAGCGGGAATGACTCAATTTGTCATGAGAAAATTTGCCCATTTTTCATCATATTTTTTAGTTGGTTTATTTGCTTGTTTAGGCTTAGACCGCTTATTTAAAAAATGGTGTGGCCCCTTATTTATTTGGCTAGGGATTATTGGATTAGCGGGATTAGATGAATTTCACCAATATTTGACTGGAGATAGAACTCCAAGTCTTCACGATGTTGCTCTTGATTCAGCCGGAGCGCTTTTAGCTATTTTATTCTGTATTTTTATCTACTGGATTAGACACCATCAAGAAAAAAGTAATTCATAATTAATCATAGATTGAATTTAAACCTTGAGTGCGTTATGATTGACAAGGTTAACTATATTAAATAAAAAGAAAGAAGGATTCTTATGTCAGGACATTCAAAATGGCACAATATTCAAGGCCGCAAGAATGCGCAAGACGCTAAGAGAGGTAAAGTTTTCCAAAAATTATCTCGTGAAATTTATATGGCTGCAAAGAGTGGTGGTCCTGACCCTTCAGGAAATCCTACTTTACGTATGGTTATGGATAAAGCACGTGCAGCAAACATGCCTAAGACTAATATTGAACGTGCTATTAAGAAGGCTGAAGGTAATTCAGATGAACATTATGATGAAATTACCTATGAAGGCTACGCACCCGGTGGTGTTGCAGTTTTAGTTGAAGCTTTAACTGATAACAAGAACCGTACTGCTTCTGATGTTCGTGTTGCCTTTACTCGTAATGGAGGTTCACTCGGTGCAACTGGTTCTGTTGCTTACATGTTTGACCGTAAGGGATATATTGTAATTGATCGTTCCACTACTGATGCTGACGAAGATCAAGTTTTACTTGGTGTTATGGACGCTGGTGGGGATGATTTAGAAACTAGTGATGATGCATTTGAAATCTACACTGATCCTAAGCAATTTACAGCTGTACGTGATGCTTTAGAAAAAGCTGGCTACAAGTTAGCTAACGCTGAATTAACTATGATTCCGCAAAACACCACTCCAGTTCCAGCAGATAAAAAAGAGCAATTTTCTCATTTAATTGATGCATTAGAAGATAACGATGATGTTTCTAATGTTTATACTGCTGCTGCAGATGATGATGAATAATAATTTATCAAGAAATAGACCTAATTTTCATTTTAGGTCTATTTTTTTATGGCTGACCTTTGCGTCAGTCTTTTTTTTACTCAATTTTTAAAATAATAAAAAAACTATTACATTTTTGCGTACTAATAAGTGTATGGCAAAGGAGGGATTAATTATGAACGAAGTATCAGAAGTTATTTTAGAAAAAGCAATTAAAAGCCATGCTAGTGATATCTTTATTTTTCCAGCTATTGGAGGCTATGAAATAAAGATTCGAACTGCCCTAGGCTTGAGTAAAATAAAAGAATTAGGCCAGCAAGCAGGAAAAGAATTACTTAATTATTTCAAGTTTCAGGCGCAAATGGATATATCTGAGCGTCGTAGACCACAAGTGGGTGCTTATCAGACTAAATTTGGGGATGAAAAGGTTTTTTTACGCTTTTCAAGTGTGGGGGAATTTGAGGGAGATGAGTCTTTAGTAATTCGATTAATTTATGGAGAAAAAAGTAATAATTATTTTCTCTCGGAACAATTCGATTTGCTAAAAAGACTTACTAATCAACGGGGGTTGATAGTGACTAGTGGTCCAACAGGATCGGGAAAGACTTCAACCATGTATGAACTAGCACAACTAGTGGGAAAAGAAAAGGTTGTAATGACTATTGAAGATCCGGTCGAGGTTTGGAATCCCAATTTTTTACAAACACAGGTAAATCTTGTTGCGGGAATTGCTTATCCAGATTTACTAAAGGCTGCTTTACGACATAGGCCGGATATTTTAATTATTGGGGAAATTCGAGATCAAGAAACTGCCAAAATCAGTATTAATGCAGCTTTAAGTGGACATTTGGTTTTAGCAACTATTCATGCGAAAACAGCCTTGCAAACAATTTCACGTCTTGAAGGATTAGGAATCACTAAAGATGAATTATGCAATTGTCTGACAGCTGTTTCTTATCAAAGGTTGCTACCAATAAAAAATCAAAATAAAGTTGCTTGTTTAATGGATATTAGGTATGGAAAAATACTTGATCAAGCTATTGCGTTTAATGACAATCGCCATGATTTAAGTAATTGGCAAAGTAATTTAGAGCAGTTAGTTGAAAGAGGAAAGATTAGTGAAGATACGAAGCATCTTTATGAAGAAGGATAAACTGAACAGCGCTGCTCAATTAATTTTTATTGATTATTTAAGACAAGCACTAATTAATGGTTATTCGCTTAATGCTAGTTTAAAACTACTGCCTAAAATATGGAGTGGTAATTCTAGCCAATTAGTCTATATAAATAAACAAGTTGAAGAAGGCAGGCAACTTGGAGATGTATTGCATGAAGTGGGATTTTCTAGTACTTTATCTGCACAAATGAATATGGCGATTATTGACGGAAATCTATTGTCTTGTTTGGACCAATTAAGTAAACTTATTCGATTGAAAAATAAGCAGTTAAAGAAATTGCGAGGAGAATTGGCTTATCCTGCACTTTTAATTGGAATGATGGTTACGCTATTGATTTGTATGCAAACCTTTTTAAAGACAGAAATGTCAGATAATGACTGGACGAGTAATTTAATGTTAGGTGGACTTGTGTTGTTAGTTATTATAGGTGCATTTCTTATTAGTAAGATAATCATGTTGCTCAATAAACAAGATTATTATGCCCTGAATAAATTAACTAGGATACCTATAATTGGACCAACATTAAATTTATATGTTCACTATCTTATCGTGTCTGACTTAGCTGTTTTACTGATCAATGGCTTCTCACTGCAAAAAATTTGTCAACTTACTGATCAGCAACCAAAGAATTCGTTGCAACAAGTTTTAGGAGCAAAAGTGAAGAATCAATTAGAAAAAGGAATTGAAATTAAAGCAATTATTGAGAGTGAAGCTTTTATTTCTAATAATTTAATTATGCTTTTAGAGACTGGAACGACAAGAGAGCAAATTGGGAAAAGAGCATTATTGCTTAGCAAGACACTTTTCTATGAATTAAATCTCAAATTAAACAGTTTAATCGTTAATTTGCAGCCGCTGTGCTTTATTTTTATTGGAATTTGTATTCTAGGAATGTATTTAAAAATTTTAATGCCAATGTATCATTTAATGGAAACAATGTAGAGGTAAAAATGAGAAAGTTAAAGCATTTTATTATGAAAAATAAACAGGTAAAAAGATTTACCTTAGTTGAAATGGTAATTGTAATTGCCATTATTGCGATGCTAATTTTGTTAATTGTTCCGGGCTTAAGTAAGCAAAAAGAAAGAGCGACTACCAAAACAGATGAAGCCTTAAGAACAACGATTGAGACCCAAAGACAATTAGCTGAAGATAATGGAGATGGTACTTCATTAGAAGAGCTAGTAAAGAAGGAATATATTTCTCAAAAACAAAAAGAAAGATATGAAAAATTACCGCAGAAATGATTTTTAAGAGAATAAAAGCTTTTACCTTGATTGAAACGATAGTTACTTTAACAATAATTTGTTTACTCGTGTTAATGCCAACGCTTTATGTTAAAAATATTAAGGAACAGATAATCTTAGACAGTACCACGCGTCAAATTAGATCAACTATCAATAAGTATTTGCATCTCTCAACAGTAGAAAAGAAGTCGTATTTTTTATCATATTTTGACAATAATTCTTCAATTCAGATAATGGAGCCGCATCAAGTGTCAAAAGTATATTTGAATCGACATGTTAGAGTTTATAATTTTGATAATTTATATATTAGCAATCGCGGAACCATATCGCCGAGAACAATTACTGTTAAGAGTGGAAGCAAAGAAAAGAAAATTAAAATACAGATGACATGGGGTAGGATGGTTGAAGAATAGAAAAGTCAAGGGCTTCATTTTATTGGAAGCATGTGTAGGCTTCACGATAGCCTGTTTAGGAGTATTGCTTTTAGGGATAACAATTAAACAAAATAGACAGACTGAAAAACAGATTGAAAAACGAGTAGATAAGGCTTATGCGGAATATATTTTTAGACATAGTGATAAGAAGATATTATTAGTGCATGATCATGTCTATCATAGAAAATAAAATAATGAAAAAGATAAAGGGTTTTACCTTATTAGAAGCTGTATTTGCAATCGCAGTTACTATTTTATGTGCGCAAATATTATTTGGACTTATAGGCACACTTAGAAAAGTTAATCGCCAGAAAACCGGAGTTAATGAAATTTCGTATAGTTATGTACAGATAAATAATTTCTTAAAAGAAAGTGGACATGTTGAAGTAAGTACAACGGGTTCAGATCCAACTAAAATTGTTCTTAGAAAGTTATCGGATAAGAAGAAAAAGAATGGTGATTTAATTTACGATACATATGTAATTGATATGAGTTCAAATGATGTTTTGAGAATGAGAACAGATGAGGGAGGACACATGCCGCTACTTTTTCAAGTTAAAAAAATAAAATGTTCTACTTCAAAAGATTCTTTTTCTATTTTAGTAACTGAAAAAGATGGTAGACAAAGCGAGATGTTTTTCAAAACAGATTTACCAAAGAAAAAGGAAAATAAAATACAGGATGAGAAAAAAGATAAGAGTAAAAAGGCTTAAGGGAAGTGCCTTAATTAGTAGTTTGCTGCTTATTAATATTTGCATTACCTTTGTAATGATGTATCAACGCAGTTTTACTGAAAATATGGAAAGTAATCTTTCTTTGATAAATTATTTTTCCAAGTAACAATGATTGCTTGCTAGTATTTGATGATACCTATAGAATATTAGAAGGAATATTAAAGAAGGAAGAAAAATGCAAAAAGTAGAAGAATTATATCCAAAATTTCAGACAGCTATTGAGCATTTACAAAAAGCGCTGAATGTTTCTTTTTCATCGGCATTGACGGAAACCTTTGATAATCTAGAAAATGGAAAAATCAAAGTAGAATCAGGTGCCCCAGATAAAGAAACCGTAGCTGAATTAACTGAAGAGTATCGTCAATTAGATTATGATAATTTGCCACGTACCTTAAAAGTACAAATATTTACTTTATTAACTTTAAAAGCAATTACTCAAGATGCCAGTGACTATAACTTGATGCCCACACCTTCAGTAATTGCTACAGTAATTGCTTTGATTTGGCAAAGAATCGTTCCGACAGGTAAAAAAACTGTGGTTGATCCCGCAATTGGAACTGGAAATTTACTTTATTCGGTTATTAGACAGCTGATTCAGGAAAATCATTCACAAAACAATTACAAATTAATTGGAATTGATAATGAAGAAGCATTATTGGATTTAGCAGATATTGGCGCCCATCTTGAAGATTTAAAGATTGATTTATATTGTCAAGATGCTTTAGATCCATGGATGATTGAAAAAGCGGATATAGTGGTAAGTGATGTGCCAGTAGGTTATTATCCATTGGATAATAATGCTGAGCGTTTCGAAAATCATGCAAAAGAGGGACATTCGTTTGCCCATACTTTATTTATTGAACAAATAGTAAATAATCTGAAGCGTGATGGTTTTGCATTTTTAGTAGTACCTAGATTACTATTTACTGGTAAAGGATCTACTGAATTCATGACTTGGTTGGCTAAAAAAGTTAATATTCAGGCGATTGTCGATTTGCCTGATGACATGTTTTTAAGCCAAATTCAACAAAAATCAATTTTAGTTTTCCAAAATCATGGGGAACATGCTCTCAAGCGTGAAGTTTTGGTGGCTAAATTAGATTCATTAAAGAAACCAGAATCTTTAGTAGCATTTAATATGAAACTAAATGACTGGTATCATAAGAGTGAAAATTAATTTATATAATACGAGAGGTATATAAAATGAAAAAAGTTTTAGCAGTAAATTCAGGTAGTTCATCATTTAAATACAAATTATTTTCTCTAGATAATGAAAAAGTAATTGCATCTGGCATGGCTGACCGTGTTGGTTTACCAGGTTCTGTTTTCACAATGACTTTAGCAGATGGTAGTCAACATGATGAACAAAGTGATATTGCTAATCAAGAAGAAGCAGTTCAAAAGTTGCTAAGTTGGCTTAAAGAATACAATGTTATCGATTCTTTAGCAGATATTGCTGGGGTAGGGCATCGTGTCGTTGCTGGTGGTGAAGAATTTACTGATAGTACAGTCATTACAGATGATAATCTTTGGAAGATTTATAATATGAGTGACTATGCACCATTGCATAACCCAGCTGAAGCTGACGGCATCTATGCTTTCATGAAAGTTTTACCTAATGTACCTGAGGTTGCTGTTTTTGATACTTCTTTCCACCAATCGTTAGATCCTGTCCAATACTTATACTCAGTACCATATAAGTACTATGAAAAGTTCCGTGCTAGAAAATATGGCGCACATGGTACTTCAGCTCGTTATGTATCACGTCGCACAGCTGATTTACTAAAGAAGCCAGTTGAAGATTTAAAGATGGTTTTATGTCATTTAGGTAGCGGTGCATCTGTCACTGCTATTAAAGATGGGAAGTCTTTTGATACTTCAATGGGATTCAGTCCGGTTGCGGGAATTACAATGAGTACTAGAAGTGGTGACGTTGATCCTTCTTTACTTCAATTTATTATGAAAAAAGGCAACATTACTAGCTTTAATGAAGTTATTAAGATGTTAAACACCGAATCTGGTTTACTCGGTCTTTCAGGAATCTCCCCAGATATGAGAGATATTGAAAAAGCAATTAAAAATGGTGATAAGCAGGCTAAACTTACAAAAGATATTTTTATTAACCGAATTGTTCGCTATATTGGAGCTTATATGACTGAAATGGGTGGTTTAGATGTTTTAGTCTTTACTGCAGGAATTGGAGAACATGATGCAAGTGTAAGAAAGCAGATTATGGATGGCCTAACTTGGCTTGGTCTTGAATATGATGAAAAAGCTAATAAGGCCAACAAGGAAGGAATTATCACTACACCAGATTCAAAGATTACTGCAATGATTGTTCCAACCAATGAAGAGTTAATGATCGCACGTGACGTTGTTCGTTTAGCTAAATTAGATAAGTAATCGTGAGAGCAAGATTATAGCATTTTAACAGTGACTGTGATATCATTGAAACATCTGGGGATGTTTTGGGATTCGACAGGCGTAGATTCGCGTTGACTGCGATTCGTAGGTCACGTCTACGTTAAAACGTCACAGTTAAATTATAACTGCAAATAACGAAAATTCTTACGCAGTAGCTGCTTAGTCAGCCTGCGTGATCCAATGACGGATTGCTCGTGTCTGTCTGCGGGTCTTACCATTTAACGAGCTACGTTTAACTACTTACCTTAATAGTTAGAAATAAGATTCTTAGGTTAGTTTTGATAGTTTAGCCCTGTTATATGGCGTTTTATCAAAACGAAATTTAAGTAATATAACTATGATCGTAGAGGTTAACGACGGAATACGTTTGGACAGGGGTTCAATTCCCCTCATCTCCATAAATAGTTTAAGGAATGTTGATTTATCAACACTCAAGCATGATAAAACCACCTTTTGGCTAACTTTTGGCTAAAAAGGTGGTTTTATTTTTATATATTTAGCTGTGAAATGGAGTTTATAGAAGATATTTAAATAAGTTGATTTAAGTTACCTAAGAAGGTAACTTTTTTATTAACTAGAAATTTTAATGACAGTTTTTAGCTAATAAGCTCGGTCAATTACTGAGCGCCTTTAGGTCTATAAACAACTTTTTCTATATCGTCAATTGAAATTGGCATCATAGCCATTGTTTTCTTTTCTTGTTCAGGGGTTTCAACGCCATAATCAGGTAAAAAGTGAGTTGCATCTAATTGGTCCATTAGACAAACTAATTCACCTGTTTTTAAAATAACTTCATCATATTCTTGTGGAATGAGCTTATTCATTTCTCTTCACCTCTTTCTTTATATAATGAAAATCTTTTAAATAGAATATCATAAATATTCATCAACATGAAAAATTATAGAATCTTATTATTCAATACGGTTTTTATATGTCTTTTTGATACAAAATTGATAAACGATTGACATTTAATGAAAAAGTGTAGATCTTTAAAGCTATACAAATTTTTCAAAATAATATTTATTTTTATAATAAAAGATGATAGTCTGTTAGTTGAAATGTTAAACGCTTAGCATGTAGGAGGAGAAAAGATGTTGGAAAATAAAAAACATAAAAAGATGTCTTTAAGCGGAAAATCTTTATTAATGGGGACCTTGTCTACAGCAGCAATTGTATTAAGTGCTTCCACTGTAAATGCTGCTACTAATACTGATACTGTTGATAATGCTAATGCTAGTCAAGTTACCACAGTAAAAGCATCTGCTTCGGTTAACAAAAATGATAATAGTGGATTAAAAGAAAATGCTACGAACGACAAAGTAGCTGGAACTGAGACCAATCTAAACTCTAGTTTAAATTCTGGTAAAGAAACAAGTAGCCAAGTTAATGACAGTAAGGAAGATAGTTCATCAACACAAGTAGGAAGTACTCCAATTTCTTCTGCAATCATTAATAATGGTAAAGCCTCTAGTGATTTAAACCAAGATTCTGACAATATTTCCGATCATTTTAAGGATAATAATTCTCAAGGGCAAAGTTCAACTTCTTCAGAGAAAACCGAATTAAAGGGAAAAATCAAAGAAATTGTTAATAATTCTGGTATTGATGTCACAAAATTAACTAATGATCAAATTAATAATTTAAATAAAGTTAATTTTGATAATGATCCACAAGACGGAACAAAATTAACATTAAACGATTTAGATGCAATTGGACAGGCTCTTATAAGAAGAGATCCAAAATATGCAGTTCCATATTTTAATGCAAAAGAAATAAAAAATATGGATGCAGCGGTAACTAAAGATGCACAAACTGGTAAAACTGAAACTTTGGAAATCTGGGATTCGTGGCCAGTACAAGACCCTATAACTGGTTATGTATCAAACTATAAGGGCTACCAACTTGTCATTGCAATGATGGGAATGCCTAAAAAGAACGATAATCATATTTATCTTTTGTATAATAAATATAATGATAATGAATTCTCGCATTGGAGAAATGCGGGTTCTATCTTTGGATATAATGAAACTCCTGATTTACAGGAATGGTCAGGATCTGCCATTGTAAATAAAGATGGTTCTGTTCAACTATTTTATACAAAAAATGATACATCAAATGGTAAGCTAAATGATCAACAGTTGGCAACAGCTAATTTGAAGTTAAATGTTGATAACAATGGTGTTTCAATTGCTAGTGTTGATAATGATCATGTGATTTTTATTGGTGATGGTAAACATTATCAAACTATGATCAATTCTCAAATGGTAAAAGTAGAAATAGAGATAATTATACATTACGAGATCCTCATGTAGTGGAAGAAGAGAATGGTGATCGTTATTTAGTATTTGAAGCAAACACTGGAAGCGATAATTACCAAGGCGAAGATCAAGTTTATAGATGGGCTAATTATGGTGGAAATGATAAGTTCAATGTCAATAATTTCTTGAGCTATTTTGGTAATAATGATGATCAAGCTCTCGCTTCTGTGGCTAATGGTGCACTGGGAATTTTAAAATTAAGTGGGGATCAAAACAATCCAACTGTTAAGTTAGATGATGTTTACTCACCTTTAGTAACGTCATTAATGGTTAGCGATGAAATGGAAAGACCTGATATTGTTAAAGTTGGAAATAAGTATTATCTATTTTCAGCAACAAGATTGTCTCGACGAACTAAAGGAGAAATTACTCGGCTTGCTAATAAGGTTGTTGGAGACAATGTAGCGATGATTGGCTTTGTTTCTGATAGTTTAACGCATGGTTATGTGCCATTAAATGGTTCTGGTGTTGTATTAACCGCTTCAGTACCCGCAAATTGGCGTACGGCGACATATTCATATTATGCAGTTCCTATTGAAGGAAAAGAAAATCAACTTTTAATTACAGCTTATATGACTAATCGTGGTGAAGTAGCTGGAAAAGGTAACAATTCGACTTGGGCACCAAGCTTTATCTTGCAACTGAATCCAGATAATACTACCACTGTTTTAGCCAAATTAACTAATCAAGGTGTTTGGGTTTGGAATGGTGATAGTGAAAATAAAAATATGATTGGTAGTCTCGAAAAAGATTCTCCAAATAGTGCTGCTTTAGATGGAGAATGGGGCAAGTTTATTGATTGGGATGCAATTAATAGTTATAGTTTGAAACCACATCAACCTGTGACTCCAAATGTTCCAACAACTCCAGAGAAACCTGAAAACCCAACAACACCAAATACTCCTGATACTCCACGTACTCCAGAAGTTCCAACTACTCCAGTTAAGAAAACTACTCAGTCAGAACTTCCAAAGGCAGGAGCTAAAGACGGTATTGCTGCAACAATTTTAGGTGCTGTAAGCTCAATGTTAGGAGTTATCGGTTTAGCAGGTATTTCAAAACGCAAGCGTAATAACTAAATTTATAAAAAAGATGAGTTTTAATATGACTCATCTTTTTTTGCTATAAATATAATTTATTCTAGTATGAAAAACTGTAAATTTTCTCAAAATTATCTTTTCCCTATAATAAATTAAAAAAGTAATCTTGCTGCATATACTGAAGGCTTTAACTGGTTACATGAATTATTAGTTATAATTAATCATAATTTTAATTATGCTAAAAAAGAAATAACTAGTAATCTAGAAGGCGTGAAAATTGTATCAGGACCAGCAACGTACTTGTTATGGCTTGATGTAAGTATAGTTTCGGCAAATAGTCAAGAATTAGCTGATTATATTAGAAAAGAAACTGGGCTAATCGTTTCACCTGGTATTATTTATCGCGGTAATGGCAATAAATTTTTACGTCTTAATCTAGCATCACCAATTTCAATGGTAGAAGATGGAATTAGTCGTTTAATTACTGGAATTAAAAAATATTCAAAAAATAGTTGAAAGTGGTTTCAAAATCATCTCAAAAAGATATATACTTTTATTGAGGTGATTTTTTTATGGAACCATTATTTTTAACACCATATTTTAGACCAAAAATTTGGGGTGGCCGTAAGTTAAATACAGTTTTAGGATATGATATTCCAGATGGAAAAGTTGGAGAAGCTTGGGTAATATCAGGATACAAAGATGACGCTTCAACAGTTAATGCTGGTCCTTTAAAAGGAAAGACATTAAGAGAAGTATATTTAGAGCATCCAGAATTATTTGGTAATCCAAAAACTAAGGAATTTCCGCTATTAGTTAAATTCTTAGATGCAAATGATAATTTGTCTGTTCAAGTACACCCAGATGACGAATACGCTAGAATTCATGAAAATGATTCTGGAAAAACTGAAAGTTGGTACGTGCTTCATGCTGAACCTGGTGCTAAACTGATTTATGGGCACAACGCAAAAAGTAAGGAAGAACTAGAAGATTGGATTAAAAATGGAAAGTGGTCCAAACTGTTACGTTATGTACCAGTAAAAGAGGGAGACTTTTTATATGTACCTTCTGGAACGGTTCACGCTTTAACTAAAGGAATTATGGTTATTGAAACACAACAATCAAGTGATGTAACCTATAGATTGTATGATTGGGATCGAGTAGACAAGAAAACTGGTAAAAAGAGAGAGTTGCATATTAAGCAATCTCTTGATACTATTCAAGTACCACATAAAGATCCAAAGCTGAACATTACTTCTGAAACAATTGGAGATGCTAAGATTACTACTTTGGCTCAGCCACCAATGTCACCGCATTTTTATTTATGGCAGATCGATGTTGATGGGAGTTTTAATTGGAGTTTAAAGGATCATCCTTATCTTTTGGTATCTGTAATTAAAGGTAATGGTAAGTTTATTGCCGATGGTAAAGAATATGATATTAAGTTGGGAAGCAATTTTATTATTCCTAATGAAATGAAAGACTTTAGTTTTAGCGGTGACTTACGTTTAGTAATTTCAGCTCCTGGTAAAGAATAAATTTAAGTGAATGGAGTTGGTCAAATGATATATATTGGTTGCGGGGTAATAATGTTTGTAATCGGAGTCATTTGGCTGATCGCTCCTTCACCTAATCCGAATCAAGTTTATGGATATATGTCATATTTGGCTTCAGTTAATGAGGCAAGTTACAAGTATGCTCAAAAAGTTGCACGAAATTATTTTATGCTTTTTGGTTTAATTCAATTTTTATTAGGATTAGGAATCCATTTATTACGCTGGGATCGCTATTTCTTAATCTGGTTGCTTACTTTTTATTTGTTTATTTTGGCTCCGATAATCTTAACTGAAAAGAAATTGCAGGCTTTTTTACGTGCCCGGCATGAATTACCACATGATTATATTGAACCAGATAAAATTAAACATACTAGAGTAAAAGGATTTAAGGATAAATAATGCTAAAGATATTAATGGTTGAAGATGACAATTCTGTTGCAGAAATGATGAAGATGTTCTTCAGTAAAGAACAATGGGAAGTAGATATAGCAAAAGATGGTGTAGAAGCTGTTGAGATGTTTAAGGCGCATCCAGATTCTTATGACATTGTAACGTTAGATCTTAACTTGCCTAAGAAGGATGGAATGGAAGTAGCTAAAGAAATTAGGGCTATTTCTCTTTCAATTCCAATCATTATGTTAACGGCACGTGACTCAGAAACTGATCAAATTTTGGGACTGGGCATTGGTGCAGATGAATATGTTACTAAACCATTCAGTCCATTAGCATTGATTGCTCGCATTAAAGCTTTATATCGAAGAAGTCATATAGAAAAAGATATGCATGCTTCTAATGGTTTAAAGTACGATGTAATTACTAAGCATTTAAAGATTTCAAAAGATCGAAGAGAAGTGCGCTTTGATGATAATATTGTTGAAGGTTTAACCCCGAAGGAATTTGATTTACTTTATACTATGGCTCAAAAGCCAAAACAAGTTTTTTCTAGAGATAAGCTTTTAGAATTAGTTTGGGGATATGAATTCTTCGGTGAAGAAAGAACTGTTGACGCTCATATCAAAAAATTACGGCAAAAATTAGAGAAAGCTGGTCCTCAAGTGGTGCAAACAGTTTGGGGCGTGGGTTATAAGTTTGACGATTCTGAGGTATAGAAATTGAAACTATTCTACCAAGAAATGTTGGGTTTTCTGCTGGTAATTATTACCAGTATTGTAATTATCGGCTCATCCACAATTCACTTTGCCACCATTCAGGCATATTCTCAAAGCTATTCACGTTTAGAGGGGTATGGAACCTCAATTGGAAAATTGGCTTTAGCTAAAGATAATCCTAGACATGAATTAGATGCAAAATTTTTAAAGAATTTACAGGTAGTAATGGAAGGCGAAGATGTAAATCTTCGCATTTTTAATAATAAAAATAGGCAAGTTTATCCTGAAACTACAATGAACTGGGCTTTGCCGCAGAAATTGTTTAAGCAATTGAAGAATGGAAAAACTATTCGAATTAGAAATGATCATGAAGATGGACGTGTGACGTCTTTTTCTAATAAGGATGCTTATACCAGTGTAATTGTTCCTTGGCGTAGCAAAGGAAAACTGGTTGGAGTTATTTGGATTGGTTCACGTGTACAGAATGTCGAACAGATGATTGTACGTGAAAAACATAATCTAATTACAGCCTTGCTTAGTTCTCTGGTAATTGGTGGTCTAATTAGCTTTATATTGTCATATTATATTTCTAGAAAAATCAAACTTTTATCAAATGCTACTAAAAAAGTCGCTCAAGGTGACTTTAATGTGCATTTGAAACATAAAGATACTGATGAAATTGATGACTTGGCACGTAATTTTAATATTATGGTTAATGCGTTAAAAGAGTCAAATGATGAAATCAAGGCACAAGAGAAAAGACGAGAGCAATTTATGGCTGACGCTGCCCATGAAATGAGGACGCCTTTAACTACAATTAATGGATTACTTGAGGGTTTTGAATATGATGCTATTCCTGAAGAGGCAAAGCCTAAGTCAATTGCTTTGATGCATAGTGAAACTAAACGACTAATTAGGTTAGTAAATGAAAACTTAGATTACGAAAAAATCAGAAATAATAAAATTAGTCTAATTCAATCTCGATTCAATGCTACTGAAGTCTTAACGAACTTACTAACTCAGATGAAACAAAAAGCTATTCAAAAAAATGATAAGTTGATTCTTAATTGTCCACCTGAAGTTGAGGTTTATGCAGATAAAGACAGATTTACGCAGATAATGGTCAATTTAGTTCAAAATGCTTTGCAATTTACTGAAAATGGAAAAATCAAAATCTCTGCTTGGAGAATAAAACATGGAGCCCAGTTTGAAATCGCAGATACTGGTATTGGCATGAATCAAAAGCAGATGAAGTATATTTTTGAAAGATTTTATAAGGCTGATCCATCTAGAGCTAAAATTGGGTCTGGAGAATCAGGTTTAGGGCTTTCTATTGTTTTATCGCTTATTAAGCAACATGGCGGTAAGATTGATGTAGATTCAGAACCAGGCAAGGGAGCAAAATTTACTGTGACTTTGTATGATAAGGGTTATAAAGAATTTATTAAAGATTAAAGAGTGGCAAAGGCAAATCTTATTTTTAACAAATTTCAGATCTTAACTTAAAACAAAATCCTACTAAATCAATGTTAGATTTAGTAGGATTTTTCATTTCTTGAGTTTTTCTCAGAAACTTTTTGACTTATTTTTCAGGATTATCTTTTTTAGGAGCATTGTCCTGATGGTTTTTGTCTTTGTCGCTTGTAGCAGACTGAATATTCTCAGGAACCTTGTTGATTTCGTCTTTATCAATTTCAGAAGCATCTGTGCTGTAAAGATCGGTAGTTGTGCCTTTATGCTGAGAATATAGAGACGTAGATTTGTTACCAAGTTGTTTTCGTAATGTCAGCATTTTTTGATAATTGACTTTATAGTCAAACTCATTTGGATTTGTCGGAATAAAGCCAGCAGGAGTGTAGAATCGTAAAAGATTATGATTATTCAATAAATCTGAATAGTGTAGTGAAGTGCGTCCATAGCTAGCTAATTTATTGATTTCTTCTTTTTGCTTTTTATTAAATTTGGTAATTTTTTCTCCAGTTTGCTGGTTGTAAACTGTTCCTTTGGTTCCTTTACCGCCGATAATTACGTACTTAGGAGTAATTATCGTGCCGTTTCTAAAGACAACGACTTGACGATATTGTTTAGAAAATAGGTCTTGTCCAAATTGAATATAATTCTTATTTAAAATTCCTAAAAGGTGCAGTAAGGTTGGAAGTACATCAATTTCACCACTAATTTTATTATCTACTTTACCTTTGATTCCATCCATATGTATCATGAATGGAACCTTTTGAAGTTCAGCAGTATCATAGGATGTCCAATTGTTGAAGTCTTTGCCTAGAACAGGTGCTAAAGCAGATAGTTCGTCGTCTGAACTACCCACACCATAATGGTCACCATAGAGAATGACTATTGTATTTTTATCAAGACCACTCTTTTTTAGATAATCAAAAAATTCTTTGACTGATTGATCAAGATAATGGGCTGTTTCGAAGTAGTTATTGATTGTTGTATTTGAAGTATCAGTAGTAGTAAAGTTATTGTCTTTATCTTCTGGGTCTAATTGGAATGGGATGTGATTAGTAACAGTTAAATATTTAACATAAAAAGGTTGCTGCATTTGTTCAAGATATTTGATACTTTCACCAAATAATAACTTATCTTTTAGTCCATATCCAATTTTGTCATTTTTCTTTTGTGAAAAGTAGTTTGCATCAAAGAAGTAATTATAGCCAAGATTCTTATATACTTCATTTCGATTCCAAAATGTTCCAGTATTACCATGAAAAACAGCTGAAGTGTAGCCAGTTTGACGAAGAATTTGCGGAGCACCTTGAAATGTATTTTCAGACCCTAGGGAAGAGAATAATGAACCGTCTGAAATACCGTATGTTCCAGTCTCAAGCATGTTCTCAGCGTCACTAGTTCTGCCTAAGCCTACTTGATGATAGAAGTTGCTAAAACTAACTGTATCTTTACTATGATAAAGCGAGTTGAGAAATGGCGTGACCTCTTGACCGTTAACTTTTAAGCCAATTAGAAATTGCTGGAAACTTTCGAGGTGTAAGACAATGACGTTTTTACCTTTAGCTTTTCCAAAATATTCTGGATTAGCTTTAGCGTAATGTTTTTTAGTGAAAGCTAATACTTGATTAATATCTTCGGCATTAGCATTTTTCTTAACTTGGTTTGACTGTGCGCTTTTTAAAAGATCGTATACTGAATAAGTATCAATTCCTAAGTATTTAACTACATAGGAGCGATCAAAAGTGTTTCTTAACAGACGTGGACGTGAAGTTTCAGCTAAAAACATATTCAAAGTTAGCATGAAAACCCCAAATGATGAAACTGCAAATGGTCGCTTAAAGCCGTATTTACGTGGATCAATTTTGATAACCTTTATAATTAATAAGATAATAATTATTATAAGATCAAGCCAGAGAAGGATATCGCTGGGATGCAGTAGAGCAACAGTACTTTTACCTAGCCCTTGTGATACTTTACCGGTATTTTGGATAGTTTTACTGGTTAAAAAATCTGAGAATTGACGATAATAAATTACATTTGCAAAGAGCAAAATTGTATTTATTGTATCTAAAACCAGCATAGCAATGTATGAAATTAGTGGTTTAGAAAAATAAAGTCCTAAGCTCAAGATAATGATACATGTACCAAGTGGAGTTAACCAAACAATAAAATGCTGGTATGGATCACTTAAACCAAGCTTAAAATCAAAATAAGCCGCATACATATATTTTGCCCAAAAGCAAAGTGTAAGGATTGTTAAGAATCCAATTCTAGTTTGCCAAAAATTACGTTTTATTTTATTCACGCTTCACTACTCCTTTTAATAAGGAATATTTTACTGGTAATTTTAAAAAACGACAAACTTTTGTTAAAGGTTTGCGATTTTTTAATATTTTAGAAAAAAATGTCTTTCATAGAGAGCTTTACGTTATAATTAAGCCAAAATTACGGAGTCGGTTAGGTTATGCTTTTTTTACAACCCTTATATGAATATATCTATCATCATTATGCAGCACATATTAATCATTTTGCTCTAATTAAGCTAATTTTGTATAGCTTAGATAAGACAATTTTTTATTTTATTATCTTTGCAATTATTCGTTTATGTTGGCTATTATTTATAAGACATCGAAGAACATTAAAATCAGAAGCATGCGTTTGGATTTTTAGCTTTTATGTCATTTTATTATTAATGCTTACGGTATTTAGAGATACATATTTTCCATGGCAATTAACCTTTAATTTTCATCGCAATTTAAGTGATATTAATCTAGTGTTTATGAAAGAAACGCTTAAGCTGACCCAGGGAGAGAGTATGCTTGATTTTTTCTATAATTCGCTTGGAAATATTTTATGGTTCGTTCCATTTGGTTTATTATTTCCAACAGTTATTCAGAAAAAAAATATGCTTTTAACGATTTTTTCCGGTGGTTGTCTTTCAGTTTGTATTGAAGGATTACAATTTGTTCTTGAAACTGGTGTAAGTGATATAGACGATGTCTTTTTTAATGTTTGCGGTACGATAATTGGTTTTATAATATATCGAATTATTTATCGATTCTTATAATAAAAACTCTAGTTTTATGAAGAAGTAACTGCTAAAATAAGGTTTGTACGTGAAAAAAGTTACAAAAAAGGAAGTTTAAATAATGAGTAAAGTTGTTCACTTTGATGCAAGTAAATTAACTCCGTTTGTTCATGAAAATGAATTAAAGGAAATGCAAGCAATGGTAACTGCTGCAGATCAAGAATTACGCGAAGGTACTGGCGCAGGTAGTGACTTCCGTGGTTGGATTGATTTACCAATTAATTACGATAAAGACGAATTTGACCGTATTAAAAAAGCAGCTAAGAAGATTCAAAATGATTCTGAAGTTTTAGTTGGTATTGGTATCGGTGGTTCTTACCTTGGTGCCCAAGCTTCAATTGAATTTTTAAATAGTTCTTTTTATGGCAGAGAAAAGGAAAAGTATCCAACTGTTGTATTTTGTGGTAACTCTCTTTCAGGTTCATACCTCTATGACTTACTTAAATGGTTAGGAGACAAGGACTTTTCAATCAATATTATTTCTAAGTCTGGTACTACTACTGAACCTTCAATTGCTTTCCGTGTCTTGAAGGATAAGTTAATCAAGAAGTATGGTAAAGAAGAAGCTGCTAAGAGAATTTATGCAACTACTGACCGTGCTAAGGGTGCGTTAAAGACTGAAGCTGATGCAGAAGGCTACGAAGAATTTGTAGTTCCAGATGATATTGGTGGTCGTTTCTCAGTATTATCAGCTGTTGGTTTACTTCCAATTGCTGTAGCTGGTGGAGATATTGATGCAATGATGAAGGGTGCTGCAGATGCACGTGCTGCATACACTGATCCAGATGTATCAGAAGATAATCCTTACCAGTATGCTGCTCTTCGTAACATTCTTTATCGTAAGGGTTATACTACTGAATTACTTGAAAACTATGAACCATCATTAAGAATGTTTGGTGAATGGTGGAAGCAATTAATGGGTGAGTCAGAAGGCAAGGATCAAAAGGGCATTTACCCATCTAGCGCTAACTTCACTACTGATCTTCACTCACTTGGTCAATATATCCAAGAAGGTCGTCGTAATTTAATGGAAACTGTTATTCGTGTCGAAAATCCAGAACATGATGTAACTATTCCAGACGATAAAGAAAACTTAGATCAATTGAACTTCTTGTCAGGTAAGACTATGAACTACGTAAATGATCGTGCATATGAAGGTGTAGTTTTAGCTCATACTGATGGTGGAGTACCAGTTATGACTGTTGATATTGAAAATCAATCAGCTCACACTTTAGGTTACTTAATTTACTGGTTCGAATTAGCTGTAGGTATTTCAGGTTACTTGAACGGTATTAACCCATTTAACCAACCAGGTGTTGAAAGTTACAAGAGAAACATGTTTGGTCTTTTGAACAAGCCTGGTTATGAAGACTTACATGATGATTTGACTAAACGTTTAAAATAAATCTACTTAGCATATTTTGATAGTATGCGGATTAATATAACTATAATTAATAGTTAAAGAAAGGGTAGAGGCGATTGCCTCCACTCTTTTTTATTGGAGAAAAAATGAAAGTACAAACTAAAAATACACTTGCAGTTTTGGCAACAGCATTCATGTCTTTTGTTGGAATTTTAACTGAAACTAGTTTAAATGTAACTTTTCCTGCTATGATGAAGCAATTCCAAGTTTCATTGGACACTATTCAATGGATTACAACTGGCTATTTGCTGATGATTGCGATTATTATGATTAGCTCTTCTTATCAAAATGAACGATTTACAGCAAGACAATTGTTCATTTCATCAGCAGTTGCCTTTATAACTGGAAGCATGATTTCTGCTTTTGCATCAAGTTTCTACATTTTGCTTTTAGGAAGATTAATTTCAGCTCTGGGAGTAGGTCTATGCACTCCGATGATGTTTAATTTAATCGTGGAGGTAATGCCTAGGCAAAGCTGGGGATTTTACATGGGAATTGCTGGTTTAGTAATTGCAATGGCACCGACTTTAGGTCCTACATTTGGAGGCAGTGTTTCGTATTATCTTAATTGGCGCTGGATTTTCATTATTGCTGCAATTTTTGCCCTCTTTGTCTTTATTTCCGGTATTTTTGTAATTGGAAGTTATCATCCGGTTCAAAAGAAGTCATTTAACTGGCTAGCTTATATATTTTTAAGTCTTAGTTTAGTAAGCTTAGTTATTGGTGTAAATCAATTAAGTAAAGGATTACAAAACTGGCGTCTTTGGGGACTATTAATCTTAACGGTTGTTTTGTTCATTTTATTTGTTACAATTTCAAAAAGATCTACTCGAAAGTTGCTTGACTTGAAAGTTTTTGAAGATAAAGCTTTCGTTTTTGGGGCATTTGCGTACTTTTTGCTTCAATTTATCAATATTGGTGTAAGTTTTGTATTACCCAATTATATTCAAATTGTTAACAAACAAAGCTCTTTAATCGGTGGTCTGGTTTTACTTCCAGGAAGTATTATTGCTGGACTTTTAAATCCGTATTTTGGCCGTTTATATGATCGCTTAGGTGCAAGAGTGCCATTATATGGTGGAGCTTTTTTAATGGCATTAGGGAGCTTCTTATTGGCTAATTGGGGACTAAACTTAAATACCTGGATGATTATCTGCTTTTATGGAATTTTGATGTTAGGACATCGAATGTCGTTCAGTAATACAATGGCCCAAAGCTTGAAAATAGTAGATAATAACCTTAAGTCAGACGCAACTGCTGTTTGTCAGACAGCGCAACAACTAGCTGGTTCAATGGGAACAGCAATTTTAGCAGCAATTATAGCTATTTTTCAGAATAAGCATACAGCAAAATACACTACTTTGACTGCTCAGGGAAGTATGGCAGCATTTTATTTCACTTTTGGCCTTGGAATTTTGATTTTAATATGTGATTGGATTATGTTTAAGCTGAGTAAAGAAAATAAGTAAAAGAAAGTGTAATTAATAATGAACAAGAATTTCTTGGCGGTAGAAAAAGATATCCATGGTTTTGCTCAAGAGCTTTATTTTAGAAATGAGGTTGCAATTGATCTAGTAGAAAAGGATGAACAGAAGGATTTACTGCATTTTGATAGAAAAGATGTTGCAAAATTGCAAGAAATTACCAGTGTTTTGCAAGATTTTTGTCAACCGCAGATTCGTGCAATTTTACAAGTCAGTGAAAATACAAAAGATGTGAAAAACGATTTTAAATTGATTCAAAATCAAGCGCATCAACTAATCCAGAACTTTTCTAACTTAGAGAAATTAGTTACTTATTCAGAAACAAAAGCTAAGAAAAAAAGTAAAAATTTAAGTAAACAGTGGCTAGAATTAAAACAAAATCTGCTGAAAATGGACATTAATCGAATTAAAGAGATTGAGAAAAGTAGTAAAACTATGTCATAAAGTAGGATAATAAGTGATATAATTGAAAAGCTGCATCATGGTGAGTAAGACGTGATGCAGCTTTTTTCATTTAAAATTACTTTTTAAGAAAAATTATTATGAAACTTGACAGATTTACGATATTCAATTATATTTACATATGTTGAATTTGCCCGTTGGTCAAATGGTTAAGACGCCACCCTCTCAAGGTGGAGTTACGAGTTCAATTCTCGTACGGGTGATAATACTGAGATATAGCCAAATTGGTAAGGCACAGGATTCTGGTTCCTGGATGTTTCGGTTCGAGCCCGAATATCTCAATATGTTACCGTCAGATCGTTGATCTGGCGGTTTTATTTTATAATCCAGGTGGTAGGATGATAGAATTTTTTAAGACTCAGCATTTAATTGAAAGTATGGTTAGTGAACGCATTGTACCAGGGGTAAACTACGCATTTATTAAGAAAAAACAGGTGTTTACATCAACAGTAGGTTTTGCTAGTTTGATGCCTGAGATTGAACAACTTAGTCCATTTGCACTTTATGATTTAGCAAGTTTAACTAAGGTGTTAGGGACTACTAATGTTTTCTTAAAATTAAAAGAAGAGGGTAAACTTAATTTTACTGAGCCACTTCAAGAATTTATTCCTGAATTTAAAGATGATCGTATTCGCCTTAGTCATTTATTGACGCATACTAGTGGAATTCGTGGTTGGATTCCTAATCGAGATGAACTAGCAGCTCCTGATTTACTAAAAGCAATTATCAGCTTACCAGTTACTGATGAATTTGAAACGAAAATGCGGTATGCAGATACCAATTTTATTTTATTGGGATTGGTACTTGAAAAAATATATGGCTTACCTGTCCAAGATGTAATTATGCAGGAGATTATTTTACCAGCTAAGCTGAAGGAAACAACATTTCATCCAAAAGCATCTGATTGTGTGCCTACCGCTTATACTGAACAAGGTGAGTTACTGCAAGGAATTGTACATGATCCTAAAGCACGTGTACTAGGTAAGGATTGTGGGTCAGCTGGCTTATTTTCAAACTTAGAAGATCTAATAAAAATGACGCAGGCTTATTTAGGACTACGTCATGATATTCTAGCTTTAAAGCAGGATACATTAGCTAACTTATTTCAAATTGAAACACCTAAAAACGTACATCCTCGTTCTTGGGGATGGGATTTACGCTTTGATCCAGTTGATCAGCATCCACTTATTTATCACACAGGTTTTACTGGTACTTTTATCTTAATTGATCGCCTTAATCAAACTGCGATGGTTGTCTTAACTAATCGAATCCATCCTAGTGGACATAATCATGTCTTTCTAGCGATGAGAGAAAAGATAGTTGATACCTTTCTAAAAGAAAATATTTATAAAGGCTAATAAAAGGCCACTGTCATAAGCGACAGTGGCCTTTTATGTGTTACATACCTGCTTTAATAATTTTCTTTTCACCCATAGTTTTACGAAGTGAAAGCATAGCAGTGTATGTAGCCAGAATATATACTTTTTTAGTTGGTAATTTTGAAATTTCATCTAATAAAGCATCATTATTGGTAGCTGTGGTCATTAGACCCGGATTAAATCCAGCAACCTCTAATCTAAAGCCCATATCATGCCAGCGTTTCCCACCAACTAATACTTTTTTGATTTTATCTTTGTTGAGGCCTTCATAGTCTGCGTCCCAAATCCAAGAGGTATCAATTCCGTCTGCATGGTTTGCATTCAAAAGAGCAACTAAAGAATAGTTATCTTTCTCAGTGTTGAGCATATGAAGAACTTCATCAAGGCCAACAGGATTTTTGACTAAGATTAAGTCGATTTCTTTGCCGGCATAATTAATTAATTCTTGGCGACCAAAAATTCGCTTGTTTTCAGCAAAACTTTGAGCAACTTCTTCCTCGCTTAAATCAAACTCACGCGCAACAGAATAAGCTGCTAAAGCATTGTAGATGTTATAAGTTCCTCCGATGCCAATACTGTATTCTTTTTCACCCATTTTGAATTTTAAACTATTTGGAGTTTGATTAATAATTTGATTTACACTATAAGTTAATTCTGGTCTATGATAACCACAATTAGGGCAGAAGAAATCTCCTAAATTTGCGTAAATTCGTTCATGATAATGTAAAATATGATCACATTTTGGACATAACACACCATCAGTATTTACTGGAGCTTTAAAGTCATTTTCATCTTTATCATCTGGTAGCTTAAATCCATAAAATACTTTTTTATTTGGAAGCTCAACTGAAGAGAAGATACTTGCATCCCCGTTAGCAATAATTGTAGCATTTGGGGCTAATTTAATTCCGTCAACAATTTTTTGGTAAGTAGTATAAATTTCACCATAACGGTCCATTTGATCACGAAAAATATTTGTCAAAACAAATACGCTAGGATGAAGTAACTTAGTTACCATTTTGACGTTTGCTTCATCAACTTCTAGTACAGCAATTTTCTTTTTGGCTTTCTTATTTTTATGAGCTAAAAATGCTGTAACGATTCCTTGTTGCATGTTTGAGCCGGATGGATTGGTTAAAATATCGCCATATTTTTTCTTTAATGCTTCTACAATCAAAGCAGTTGTCATTGTTTTACCATTAGTTCCAGTAACAATGATCGTTTCATAGCCTTTTGCTAATGAATTTAATACTTCAGGATCAATTTTCATGGCAAATTTTCCAGGAAAACTCGTCCCGCCCTTTAATACATTATGAAGAAACCAGTAAGATGATTTACCGGCTACCTTAGCGATGCCTGATTTTAAATTCATATTCTTATCCCTCACTTTAAAACTAAATTTTACTATAGCATATCAATAAAATGAAAACGACCTTTTTATTTTTACCTGCACGATTTTTAAATTTACTTTATACTAATTAGGATAATACTAGTGAAAGTACATAAACTTGATAATGGAGGAATTTTGCAGTGGCGCAATTGTTTTTTCGCTATGGTGCAATGAGTAGTGGTAAGTCAATTGAAATACTAAAGGTTGCCCATAATTATGAGGCGCAAGGTCGGAAAATTGCCTTGATGACGAGTAGTGTGGATGATAGGAGCGGTGTTGGTACAGTTGCTTCTAGAATTGGCCTGCACCGTAAGGCTGAGCCGATTAGTGAAGATTTGAATTTGTTTGATTATGTTTCAAAAATGAATAAGAATGATGTTGAGTCTGGTAATGGGACTGTAGCTTGTGTTTTAATTGACGAGGCGCAGTTTTTAAAGAAACATCATGTTTTAGAATGTGCAAAAATTGTTGATGAATTAAAGATTCCCGTTATGGCATTTGGCTTAAAGAATGATTTTCAAAATCATTTATTTGAAGGCAGTGAAAACTTATTGATTTTTGCTGATAAAATAGAAGAAATGAAGACCATTTGTCACTATTGCGGTCATAAGGCTACAATGAATTTACGAATTAATTCTGGAAAACCTGTTTATGAGGGTGAACAAGTTCAAATTGGCGGAGATGAGTCTTATTATCCCGTGTGTCGTTTTCACTATTTTCATCCCGATAAACAAAGATAAAAGTAAGGAAGGATAATAAAAATGGATAAAGTGATGGCCCAATTAGAAGGATTAGTTGCCCATTATGAAGAACTTCAAGAAATGATGGCCGATCCGGAAGTTATTAATGATACTAAGCGTTATATGGAAATTTCTAAAGAAGAAGCTGATATGCGCGAAGTCGTACAAAAGTATCGAAAATATAAGTCTGATATAAAAGAAATCGACGACAATAAAGAAATTATTTCAAGTGAATCTGATGATGATTTGGTTGAAATGGCTAAGGAAGAAAATTCTGAATTAGAAAAAGAAGTTGCTGAATTAGAAGATGAAATCAAGATTTTGATGCTTCGTAAAGATCCCAATGATGATAAAGATATCATTATGGAAATTAGAGGAGCTGCTGGTGGGGATGAAGCATCCTTATTTGCTGGTGACTTACTTAGAATGTATGAGAAATATGCTGAAACTCAAGGCTGGAAAGTATCTTTAATTGACTCAGAGCCAACTGAAGTAGGAGGCTATAAGCGCGTTGCTGTTATGATTACCGGTGATAAAGTTTACTCAAAATTAAAGTATGAAAATGGAGCTCACCGTGTTCAACGTGTACCTGTGACTGAATCTCAAGGCCGTGTTCACACTTCGACTGCGACAGTTGCAGTTATGCCGGAATATGAACAAGTAGATATTGATTTAGATCCTAAAGATATTCGTGTGGATGTTTATCGTTCATCTGGTGCCGGTGGTCAGCACATTAACAAAACTTCTAGTGCTGTTCGTATGACTCACCTTCCAACTGGAATTGTAGTTGCTATGCAAGATCAACGTAGTCAACAGCAAAACCGTGAAAAAGCGATGCAAATTTTAAAATCACGTGTTTATGATTATTATGAAAGTCAAAATCGTGATAAATATGATGCTAAAAGAAAAGATGCAGTGGGTACTGGAGACCGTTCAGAAAGAATTAGAACATATAATTATCCGCAAAATCGTGTAACTGATCACCGAATTGGCTTAACTTTGAACAAGCTAGACCGAGTAATGAACGGTGAACTTGATGAGATTATTAATGCCTTAGTTCTTTATTACCAGACCCAACAACTAGAAAAGATGGCTGAAGAAAATGCCTAAAAGTTTAAAGCAGATAAAAGAAGCTGTGTTAAAAGATAGTCCTGAACTTCGTTCAGATGACGTTGACTATGTCCTGGGCGAACGATTAGGCTATACACCTTCAGAATTTGCATTACATATAAATGATGAATTAAATCTAGATCAAGAAAAACAAGCATTGAAAGATATGAAAAAATTGCGTAGAGGAATATCTCCGCAATATATTTTGGGATATGCTTGGTTTTATGGTTATAAAATTTTGGTTAATCGCGGTGTTTTAATACCTAGATTTGAAACTGAAGAGCTTGTTAAGTGGGCTCTTGAAAATATTAAATCTGGTGAAAAAATTCTTGATTTAGGTACTGGTTCGGGAGCAATTATGGTTGCTTTAGTGAAGCAGGCTCAAGATCAAAAAATCGAAAATCTAATTCTATATGCTAGCGATATTACTGATGCTGCTTTACGTGAAAGCGAAGAAAACTTTTTAAAATATGACTTGGATGTTAAAACTCGTAAAGCTAATGTTTTAGTAGGTTTAGAAAAGTTTGATACTATTGTTTCTAACCCACCTTATATTAAAACTAGCGAAAAATATTTGATGGATGCAAATGTAATAAAAAATGAACCAGATACTGCATTATATGGTGGAGAAGATGGCTTGGATTTTTATCGAAAATTTGCTAAACAAATTCGTTCGCATTTGTATTCTCATGGGCAATTTTTTCTGGAATTTGGTTTTAGCGAAAAAGATCAATTAAAAGATTTGTTTGAAACAGAATTGCCAGACTTTAAAATTGAGTTTAGAAATGACTTAGCAGGTAAGCCAAGGATGGTTCACGGAAGGTGGAAGAAATAATGGAAACTAAGATTTTCAGCAAAAAACAAATTCCTGAAGCAGTTGAACTCTTGAAGAAAGGTGAATTGGTAGCCTTTCCAACTGAAACTGTGTACGGTCTTGGTGCTTTAGCAACTAATGAAAAAGCTGTTAAAGGAGTATATGCGGCTAAAGGACGTCCAAGTGATAATCCATTAATTGTCACTGTTTCTGATGAAAAAATGATGGAAAATTATGTTAATGAAGTACCAGAGCGAGCAAAGAAATTAATTAAGCATTTCTGGCCTGGTCCATTAACAATTATTCTTTTTGTTAAAGAAGGTACTTTACCGGATGCTGTAACAGGAGGACTCCCAACTGCTGCTTTTCGTTGCCCAGATGATGAAATGACCCATGACCTAATTAGTGAGCTAGGAAAGCCAATTGTAGGTCCGTCTGCCAATACTTCAACCAAGCCAAGTCCAACAACAGCAGAACATGTTTATCATGACTTAAAGGGGAAAATTGCTGGAATTATTGATAATGGACCAACGGAAATTGGTTTAGAGTCGACAATTGTTGATTTATCAGTAGAAACACCAACTGTTCTTCGCCCTGGAGAAATTACTCCTGAAGAAATTTCAAAAGTGCTTGGAGAGGAAGTTTTGATGAATAAGGGTACAACTCAAACTAAAGGTGTACCAAAGGCTCCAGGGATGAAATATCGTCATTATGCTCCTAGTGCTCCAGTATTTATCGTTGATAAAGAAGCAGACTTTTCAAAAATTAAATGGGATAAGGAAACTGGAGTAGCTGCTTTAGATGAAGTGCTTGATAAAATTGATAGTTCTAATAAATATAGTTTAGGTAAAACAATTGATAAGGCAGCGCACAACTTATTCGGTGCTCTCAGATACTTTGATAGCGAAAATAATATTAAGCGTATTTATGTGCAAGGTTTTGATCATGGAGCAATTAGTCCTGCATATATGAATCGCTTAAACAAAGCAGCTGCTGGACATCATTTTCATTAATATTAAAAGGCATGTATCAAAAACATGCCTTTTTTCGTACGATTTAAGAAACATTTATCTAATAATTTGTTAAAATAATGAACGAAGTATTATTTTTAAAATAGGAGGCCATTATGGGTAAGTTTACCGTTTTGAATCACCCGTTGATCCAACATAAGTTGACGATCATTCGTAAGAAGGATACAGGTACGAATGAATTTCGTCAAATTGTTGGTGAAATTGGTGGACTCATGGTGTATGAAATGACACGTGATTTGCCATTGAAGAATGTTGAGATTGAAACTCCAATTGGAAAGTCAACTCAAAAAGAATTAGCAGGTAAGAAATTGGTTATTGTACCAATTTTGCGTGCTGGTCTTGGAATGGTTGATGGTGTTCTTCAAATGATCCCATCTGCAAAAGTTGGACATATTGGTATGTATCGTGATGAAGAAACTTTAAAGCCACATGAATATTTCTTCAAGATGCCACCAGATATTGAAGAACGTGAATGTATTATTGTTGATCCAATGCTTGCAACAGGTGGATCCGCAAATATGGCTATTGGAGCATTAAAGAAGCGCGGTGCTAAAAACATTCGCTTAGCTGTTTTAGTAGCAGCTCCTGAAGGTGTAAAGGCCGTTCAAGAAGCAAATCCAGATGTTGACATCTATGCAGCAGCAGAAGATGAAAAATTGATGGATAACGGTTACATCTATCCAGGCCTAGGGGATGCAGGAGATAGATTGTTCGGAACTAAGTAATTTTACTCAAAAATCTTTTGAAATTGAAATTTTTGGGTGTTATCATTTTTAGTGTGTTTGAGGTATTCAGCACAAGAAGGGAGGTCACGAAGTGAATGAGAAATCTGTAGTCGTTAATGTATTCGGCTTGAATTTCAATGTAACTAACTGCTTAGGGGGAACGTTAGTCGCAATTGCGGTTTTCTTTCTTGTTTGGTATTTAGGACGCAATGTTTCTTTAAAACCTAATAAAAAGCAAAATTTGTTAGAGTATCTAATTGATTTTACAAATGGAATTGTTAAAGATAATGTTGCTGATGTAGATGCACAAAAACATCTATCTCTTTATGCCTTTACCCTATTTATGTTCATTTTCTTTATGAATCAGTTAGGTTTGTTCTTTGAGTTTTCAATTAATGACCATATCCTTGTCAAATCACCAACTGCCAACCCATTGATTACAATGACTATGGCTATGATGACATTGCTTTTGTCTTATAACTTTGGTGTTCAGAAGTTTGGTGCTAAAGGTTATTTTGCAAATTATGCAAAACCGGTTGGATTTTTACTTCCAATCAATATTATTGAGGAATTTACCAATTTCTTGACGTTATCACTACGTCTTTACGGTAATATTTATGCCGGTGAAGTTTTACTAACTTTAATCGGTGGACGTTTTGCAAAGAGTGCGGGTTGGTTTACCGTCATCGCTTCGGTTCCACTAACTTTAATCTGGCAAGGCTTCTCTGTCTTTATTGGCTCTATCCAGGCATATGTATTCGTAACTTTATCAATGGTGTACATTGGTAAGAAGGTTACTGAAGAATAATTTTACGGAGGTTTTTTCTATGAAATATTTAGCTGCCGCAATTGCCGCCGGTTTAGCTGCTTTAGCTGCTTCCTGGGGTAACGGAAAAGTTATTTCAAAAACTATTGAAGGTATCGCAAGACAACCAGAATCTGCTAACAACTTGAGATCAACTATGTTTATCGGTGTTGGTTTGATCGAAGCCGTTCCTATTTTGGCTATCGTTATTGGTTTCTTGATTCTATTCCTGTAATTTGCGTTTTAGAGATAAGATCGTAATTACGAGAAAGAAGGGTTGAGACATGCAATTTATGTTTGCAGCCTTAAAATTAGAGTTAGGAGATACGCTTTACTATCTTCTGATCTTTGCAGCTCTGCTCCTTTTGGTTAAGCATTTTGCTTGGGGCCCAGTAACAAAGATGATGGAAAAGCGTCGTCAAAAGGTAATCAGCGACCTTGATCAAGCAGAAAGTGACCGTAAAAAGGCAGCTCTTCTTGCTAATCAACGTGAAGCGGCCTTGAAAGACTCTAAACAGGAGGCAACACAAATTCTTTCTACTGCAAAGAGCAATGCGGAAAAGACTAAGAGTAGTATTATTAGTCAGGCTGATCAAGAAGCTGCCGCAATTAGAGAAAGAGCATCTAAAGACGCTGCGCAAGCAAAAACAGATGCTTTAAACGAAGCTCGTGATCAAGTAGCAGATATTTCTGTAGCAATTGCTGAAAAAGTAATTAGTAAGAGTTTATCTGCTGCAGATCAAAAGGACTTGGTAGATCAATTTATCAAGGGGCTGAATGACTAATGGCTTTAAGTAGAGAAGAAATTGCTTCCAGATACAGTAAAGCTTTGTTTGCTTATGCACAGGATGCTAAAAAGCTTGATGAAGTACACGAAGATATGAATGTGTTGCTTCAAGTCGCTAAAGAGAATCCTGATATGCTACGCTTGTTAAGCGATCCAATTATTCGAAAGAATCAAAAAGAAGATTTTTTATCAAGTTTTAGTGGCGAGTTTTCTTCTGAGACAAAGAATTTTTTAGACTTTCTCTTAGAATATGGAAGATTCAATGCCTTGACTGAAATTATCAACGCATTTGATGCGCTCTATGATGAAGATAAAAATATTGCTTCTGGCACAGCAGTGAGTGCTATTAATCTTGATGAGGACGAGTTAAATCGTATTAGTCAAGCTTATGCTAAGAAGTATGGTTTTAAGAAATTGGTTCTGACAAATGAAGTGGATTCCAGTATCTTAGGAGGTATAATCCTCAAAGTCGGGGATCGCATTATTGATGGTTCGATAAGAACTAGATTGCAACAAATTCGTGAGCAATTAATTGAAAATAGATAAAAGAGGTGAAACCATTGAGCATTAAAGCGGAAGAAATTAGCGCTTTGATCAAGCAACAACTTGAGAAATATGATGATAAGCTCAACGTCAACGAAGTTGGTACTGTTACCTACGTCGGTGACGGTATCGCCCGTGCTCACGGTCTAAATAACGTATTATCAAGTGAATTGTTACAATTTTCTAACGGTTCATATGGTATTGCGCAAAACCTAGAAGCTAATGATGTTGGTATCATCATCTTAGGTCGCTTTGATGATATTCGTGAAGGTGACCAAGTTAAGCGTACTGGTCGAATTATGGAAGTTCCTGTTGGCGATCAATTAATTGGTCGTGTTGTGAACCCATTAGGACAACCAGTAGATGGTTTAGGTGAGATTAAGACTGATAAAACTAGACCTATCGAAAGTAAAGCTCCTGGTGTTATGGATAGACAATCCGTTAACCAACCTTTACAGACTGGTATTAAAGCTATCGATGCTTTAGTTCCAATTGGTCGAGGACAGCGTGAATTGATTATTGGTGACCGTAAGACAGGTAAAACTGCTCTTGCTTTAGATACTATCATTAATCAAAAAGGACAAGATGTCATTTGTATTTACGTTGCCATTGGTCAAAAGGAATCAACAGTTAAAAACTCTGTTGAAACCTTAAAACGATTTGGTGCTATGGACTACACAATTGTAGTAGAAGCTGGACCTAGTGAACCAGCACCAATGCTTTACATCGCTCCATATGCAGGTACTGCTATGGGTGAAGAGTTTATGTACAATGGTAAGGATGTATTAATCGTATTTGATGACTTGAGTAAACAAGCCGTTGCTTACCGTGAAATTTCCTTACTTCTTCGTCGTCCACCTGGTCGTGAAGCTTACCCAGGTGACGTATTCTACTTACACTCTCGTTTACTGGAACGTAGTGCTAAGCTGAATAAGAAACTTGGTGGCGGTTCAATGACTGCCTTACCATTTATTCAAACTCAAGCTGGAGATATTTCGGCATATATTCCAACTAACGTTATTTCCATTACTGATGGACAGATTTTCTTGGAAGCCGACTTATTCTTCGCTGGTACTCGTCCTGCCATTAACGCTGGTGAATCTGTTTCTCGTGTTGGTGGTAGTGCACAGATCAAGGCTATGAAGAAAGTAGCAGGTACATTGCGTGTTGACTTAGCTTCATATAGAGAGCTTGAAAGTTTCGCTCAATTTGGTAGTGATCTTGACCAAGCTACTCAAGCTAAGTTAAACCGTGGACGTCGTACTGTTGAAGTATTGAAGCAGCCACTTCATAAGCCACTTCCTGTTGAAGATGAAGTATTGATTCTTTATGCTTTAACACATGGCTTTTTGGATGCTATCCCTGTACCGGATATTCAACGTTATGAACTTGAATTATATGATTACTTTGCAAGTAACTATAATGACTTGCTTGATGTGATCCGGACAACGGGAGATTTACCTGAGGAAGATAAGCTTAACGAAGCTTTAAAGAACTTCAACGAAGGTTTTTCAATCAGTAAGAAATAGAAGAGGAGGTTTTTTCATTGGCAGAATCTCTCCTTGAACTGAAAAAAAAGATTGCTTCAATCCAGAAGACAGGTCAGATCACTGAAGCTATGAGAATGGTTTCTGGTGTTAAACTGAATAGAACTGAAAAGCTGGATCAAGAATATACTATTTATAACGATAAGGTTAGAGCAACAGTTTCTCACTTGATGAGTTCACAAATTGTGAAGCAATTAGGTAAAGAAACCAAAGAATATAACGAATTTGGTGGCTCTGCCAGCATCGATTATAGTAACTTTTTTGATTTAGGTACTCTTGCGTCTTTAGTTCAACCTCGTAAGAAAATTAAATCTACTGGTTACTTAGTAATTAGTGGTGATAGAGGTTTAGTTGGTTCTTATAACAGTCAAGTTATTAAGAATATGATGAGTATTTTTAAAGATGCTGATGCTCAAGATAAAGACGTTAAAATTTTGGCAGTTGGTAGTGTAGCAGCACAATTCTTTAAGAAACAAAATCTAAATGTTGTGTATGAATATAGCGGAGTAAGTGATGTTCCAACTTACAATGAAGTAAGAGACATTATCCAGACTGCTGTTAAAATGTATTTAAATGGCGTTTATGATGAGCTTTTCGTTTGTTATACGCACCACGTAAATACATTGACTTCTGCTTTTAGAGTAGAGAGCATGCTTCCAATATCTGACATTGATATTAATCATAAAGATACAATGCCAAAAGATTATATTATTGAACCAGATGTTGATTCAGTGCTAAAAACAGTTTTACCACAGTTTGCTAAATCAATGATCTTTGGTGCTATTTTGGATGCTAAAACTGCAGAACATGCCAGTTCAATGACTGCAATGCAGAGTGCATCTAAAAATGCTGATGATGTTGTATCTGGTTTGAAGACAAAATTGAACCGAGCAAGACAGGCACAGATTACTACCGAAATTACTGAAATTATCGGTGGAGCAAATGCCTTAGAATAAAATAGAAAAGGAGGTAGATGTTTTGGGTAAAGGCGAAATTGTCCAAGTTATTGGACCTGTCGTTGATGTGGAATTTCCACTAGATAAAGATTTGCCTGATATTAATAACGCCTTACGTGTCACGAATAACAATGGTGATACTCTTGTTCTTGAAGTTACACTAGAACTTGGTGATGGTGTTTTAAGAACTATCTCAATGGAATCTACCGACGGTTTGAGACGTGGAATGGAAGTTGAAGACACTGGTGCTCCAATTTCTGTTCCTGTTGGTAAAGATACTTTAGGACGTGTCTTTAACGTATTAGGTGATCCAATTGATGGTGGTCCTGCTTTAGGTAAAGATGTAAAACGTGAAGGTATTCATAAAGAAGCACCTAAGTACGATGAGTTAAGTACGAGTGAAGAAATTCTTGAAACTGGTATTAAAGTTATCGATTTGCTTGAACCATATGTTCGTGGTGGTAAAGTTGGTCTATTCGGTGGTGCCGGTGTTGGTAAGACAACTATTATTCAGGAATTAATTCATAACATCGCTCAAGAACACGGTGGTATTTCCGTATTTACTGGTGTTGGTGAAAGAACACGTGAAGGTAATGACCTTTACTTTGAAATGAAGGCATCTGGAGTTTTATCAAAGACTGCCATGGTCTTTGGTCAGATGAACGAGCCACCTGGTGCCAGAATGCGTGTTGCATTAACTGGTTTGACTATTGCGGAATACTTCCGCGATGTTGAAGGTTTGGACGTATTATTGTTTATTGATAATATCTTCCGTTTCACTCAGGCTGGTTCTGAAGTTTCAGCTCTTCTTGGTCGTATGCCAAGTGCCGTTGGTTATCAACCAACTTTAGCAACTGAAATGGGTCAATTGCAAGAACGTATTACTTCAACTAAGAAGGGATCTATTACTTCTATTCAAGCTGTTTATGTTCCAGCTGACGACTATACCGACCCAGCTCCAGCAACTACATTTGCTCACTTGGACGCTACTACTAACCTAGAACGTCGTTTGGTTGAACAAGGTATATATCCAGCTGTTGATCCACTTGAATCAACTTCTAGTGCATTAGATCCAGAAGTTGTTGGTGAAGAGCACTATGAAGTTGCTGTTCAAGTTCAGCATATTTTGCAACGTTATCAAGAATTGCAAGACATCATTTCCGTTTTAGGTATGGATGAATTATCAGACGATGAAAAATTAATTGTTGAACGTGCAAGAAAGATTCAATTCTTCCTTTCGCAAAACTTCTTTGTTGCTGAACAATTTACTGGTCTTCCAGGTTCTTATGTTCCAATTAAAGAAACAATTAAAGGATTCAAGATGATCATTGATGGTAAGTTAGATGATCTTCCAGAAGATGCTTTCCGTAACGTTGGTCCGATTGAAGACGTTGTCAAAAAGGCTGAAAAGATGGGAGTTACTCCTAAAAATCCTGAAGCAAAAGCAATGCTAGAAGCAAAGTAGGGTGATGCGTTATGGCAGATCCAGAAAAGATTTTAAAAGTTAGCGTTGTAACACCAGATGGAATTGTCTATTCTCATAATGCAACTATGGTAGCAATGAGAGCAATTGATGGTGAACGTACGATTATGTATGATCACCTTCCAATCGTTACTCCTTTAGCTATTGGTGAAGTTCGAGTAAAGAGAACGCATGAAATGAATGATCGTGTTGACCACATTGCTGTTAATGGTGGTTACATTGAATTTTCAAATAATGAAGCAACGATCATAGCAGATAGTGCAGAACGTGCGCGCAACATCGATGTTGAACGTGCTCAATCAGCTAAGAAGCGTGCTGAACAACACATGCAAGAAGCTAAAGAGAAACATAACGAAAGAGAAATGTTAGAAGCTGAAATTGCTTTGCGTCGTGCAGTTAATAGATTACATGTACGTGAAAATTACGGCAAATAATAGAAGAAAAAGACGAACATCTTGTTCGTCTTTTTTTATGGAGAAAATTATATGATGAAACAAGTGGGAGTTCATGCTGTTGTTAGTCTTATTACATATTTGGTAACTATTGCATTTTCTTTTAAGGCTGTAAAAGGATTGAGAGTTGATCAATTATTCAAGAAAGGTCATACTTTTGAAATTCAAATCTTTTTACTTTTTATTTCTATTGCATTAGGTTTTTTAGTAGGGCAATTTATTTTAGCCTTAGTAGATCAATCACTTGCTTTAAAGATGTTTTTTTAAGGATTTTCATAAGAAATTGTTTAGAATGGCAGTTCTTTGTACTTGTTCTTAAAGTAAAGCGGTATTTATGTTACAATTTTTAATGATTAAATACTGGAGGCACTAGCGTGGCAAGAGATATAGGAATTGATTTAGGAACCGCAAATGTTCTAATAAATGTATCCGGCAAAGGGATTGTTTTGAATGAACCTTCTGTTGTTGCTGTTGATACTGATAAAGATAAAGTTGTCGCAGTCGGTACTGAGGCATATAAGATGGTAGGACGTACACCAGGTAATATTAGAGTCATTAGACCATTAAAGAATGGTGTTATTGCTGACTTTGACATCACAGAAGAGATGCTCAGCTACTTTATTGAAAAATTAAATGTAAAAGGTTTTATGTCTAAACCAAATATTTTGATTTGTGCTCCTACAGGGGTTACTTCAATTGAGCAAAAAGCAATTATTCAAGCAGCTGAAAAATCTGGTGGTGGACGTGTATATTTAGATTTTGAGCCTAAAGTAGCAGCTGTTGGTGCTGGCCTAGATATTTTTAAACCTCAAGGAAATATGGTTATTGATATTGGTGGTGGTACGACAGATATTGCTGTTTTGTCAATGGGAGAAATTGTAACTTCTCGTTCACTTCGTTGGGCTGGTGATAAGATGAATCAGGCCATTGCAAGTTATATTAAGAGAAGCAAGAATCTTTTGGTTGGTCAACATACTGCTGAGCAGATTAAGATTCAGTTAGGAACTGCTTTTGAGGCTGATCCAACTAAGACAATGACTGTCCGAGGACGTGATATGGTTGATGGCTTGCCAAAGCAGGTATCAATCAATGAGTTAGAAGTGCAAAAAGCTCTTGAAGATGGATTAATGTCAATTGTTGCAGCAACAAAAGAAGTTTTGGAACAAACTCCACCAGAATTATCGGCGGATATCATTGATCGTGGTATTATGCTGACTGGTGGTGGAGCTTTGCTTAAGAATATTGATAAATTGATTACTTACTATCTTCAAGTCCCTGTGTTAAAAGCCGACGATCCATTAGAAGCTGTAGCAAATGGTACAGGTGTATTACTTAAAAATATTGAAAATCACCAGAGACACTAATTATGAATAGAGAAAGTTTTGATTTTTCATTAGTAAATAAACATTTAAAAAAAGTGGGAAAGATAATTTTGTATTTGTTTGTGACAATGCTTTTAGGAGCACTTATTGGATGCGGTGTTGCAAGCGGTAATCCTTTTGCAATTTTCTTTCCTAGTACATGGGTTCATTTTTTTGAATTTTTAAGTTAAAATGAATAAATTGTTAATTGGGTTGGTAAATGTTTATAAGAAGTTTATTTCTCCAATTTTGCCACCAACATGTAGGTATTATCCTACATGTTCAACTTATATGATTGACGCTTTAAAAAAGCATGGGGCAATTTTAGGCTTAATAATGGGAATATCGCGAATAATACGCTGTAATCCTTTTGTTAAGGGAGGAGTAGATCCAGTACCGGATTATTTTACCCTGCGCCGTAATCCGCATCCGGAACGATATGAAGATGAAATTATTGCGCAGGCATTTCATTCGAATAAAAAGTAGGAGAATATATATATGTCTAGAAAATTGGAAAGTATTGATATTGAAGTTAATGAAAGAAAGGGCACTCCTATGCCTACATGGGAAGTTATTATTCCAGGTAAGCGTTCTATTGGAATTATTGAACAAGAAGAGGAACGCTATCATGTAGTATCTTCTAAAACTAACCATAGCCTTTACTCTAAGACGTTAGAAAGTGCTATTAATGAATTACTTTCATACTTTACTTTGCATGAAAAATAAACAAAGTAGGGATATACAATGACAAAAGTTGAAAATAAAGCAGATTGGTATGATCGCATCGCATGGGGTGTTGTAGTTCCAGTCTTTTTATTAGCAGTCATCAGTCTGTATGGTATTTGGGTGGCAACAGTAAATGATCCCAAGATGGGAAGTCCCAAAAAAGCTGTTTTAATTCAAGCTGTATGGTATTTAGTTTCAATTGGATTAGTAATTTTTGTGATGCAATTTGATGCAGAACAGCTTTTTAAAATCGCGCCCATAGCTTATGGTATAGGTATCATTTTATTAATTGCTGTGCTGTTTTTATATAATAAGCAGGTGTTTCAAGATACTGGTGCAAAGAGTTGGTTTAAACTTGGACCATTAACTTTTCAGCCATCCGAGGTAATGAAACCGGCTTTCATTTTGATGCTAGCCAGGGTAGTAGAACGACATAATGAGCAATATGCCCATACTTTTAAAACTGATTGCGTTTTAATTGGAAAAATCTTTGCTTGGCTAATTCCAGTTGCAGTTTTACTAAAGTTGCAGAATGACTTTGGTACTATGCTTGTGTTTTTTGCAATTGTTGGTGGAGTAATCTTAGTTTCAGGAATAAGCTGGAAAATAATTATACCAGTCTATGGATTAGTTTTTATTATTGGCGCGGCAGCTATTCTTTTGGTTACTACACCTGGGGGACAGGCATTTTTAGGAAGTACGTTTAATTTTAGAGCTTATCAATTTCAAAGAATTAACTCTTGGCTTAATCCTTCTCAAGATACTTCATCAGGTGCCTATCAGTTATGGCAGAGTATGAAGGCAATTGGGTCTGGTCAAATTTGGGGCCATGGTTTTGGAAAAGTGAGTGTCTATGTTCCAGTTAGAACATCAGATATGGTTTTCTCAGTAATTGGTGAATCATTAGGATTTGTTGGATGCTGTGCTTTGATTTTGATTTATTTCTATCTAATTTTTCAAATGGTTAAAATTACTTTTGAAACAAGAAATGCATTTTATTCATACATTTCTACTGGGATTATTATGATGATCTTATTCCATGTTTTTGAAAATATTGGAATGGGAATCGATCTATTACCTTTAACTGGTATCCCGCTTCCGTTTGTTTCTCAAGGGGGATCTGCCTTGCTGGGTAATATGATCGGTATTGGACTCATTTTATCAATGAAATGGCACCATAAAGACTATATTTTTAGTACTGCAGGAGATTTTTAAGTTAAAAAAAGACCTTGTCCATTTAGGATAAGGTCTTTTTGGTACCGTTAATTTTCTTGATTTTTCTTAATATCTTCATTTTGTGCGGCTGGCTGACGGATTACTAGAACATCGCAAGCTGCAGTACGAGTAACGTATTCCGTAATACTACCGATTAAAAGTCTTTCAACAGCGTTTAAACCAGTGGCACCTAGAATAATTAAGTCAATATTGTGTTCTTCAGGAAATTCATGAGCAATGATATTCTTTGGAGAACCAAATTCGATTGAGTAATGAACATCTTTAACACCGGCATCTTTTGCGCGGTTATAATATTCTTCGATTTTAGTTTTTGCCTCTTCAGATACTTGTTCAACCATTGCAGAATCAAAGCTTGAAACATCTTGAAAGGCACGTGTATCTACTACGTGAAGAATTTCAAGAGTAGCACCATTTCTTTTGGCTACTTCAACAGCTTTGCTAAATGCAACGTCAGCTTCTTTAGAACCATCTACGGCAACTTGGATATGTTGGTATTGTTTTAACATGTTGATCACCTCTCCATCAATATTTTACCAAAATTTGATTTAAATAGAGTAATAAAACTATTCATTTAAATTCATAAAGGTGAAAGAAAAAATTGAAATAGCCATTGCAGCAATGATCAAGGTAATGAAATTAAATATTTTGGGTAAAGTAAACAAGATAATAATTCCAATAATACCGGTTAAAACTAGTACTAAACTTGTTACTGTAAACAAAGTATTGATTTTGCTGTTTCCAATAAAAGTAAAAATGATAAATTGTCCCTTGTTCTTACTTCTAACTAAATACCAAGCTGTAATAAATACTAATAATATAAAAATTAGCATTAAGACTTTTAATACCACTTATGTAAACCCTCACTTAATAAAAAAAGCGGCTTACGCCGCTTCCTTAAATTTCAATGGAATCTGAGTTGACTGCAACGTAATGACGCTTGTTGAACCCGCAGTGTTCAATATTTGAATCTATGTCGCAGTGAATATGGATCCTAGATTAGACTAGTATTCCGATTCAGATGTTATTCATAAATTCCAACGTCTTTAGTTTGATCGGTCAACTTTGTAATTAGGTTGATCAACTCAGATCAACTATATTCTAGCAAAGATACAGTTAATGTCAACAAATTGAATTTACTTTTGTAAGCCGTCATGTTGCATCTTTTTAAGTCGAAGATACTGTCTTTTAAGTGCATCTTCTATTTTTGAATTACCCTTAGGTTTAAAATAAGATACATTTTTTAAATTATCAGGTAAATATTGTTGGGCAACCCAATCTCCTTGGTAATCATGTGGGTAGACATATGAAACTCCATGGTTTAGGTTTTGTGCTCCTTTATAGTGCGCATCTTTTAAACTATCAGGTATAGGATCATTTTGCTTATTTTGAATGTCACTTATTGCAGAATCAATTGCAACAATTGCACTATTGCTTTTAGGAGATAAACAAAGTTCAATAACTGCATTTGACAAAATAATACGTGCTTCTGGAAGGCCAACCATTTGTGCAGCTTGAACTGCATTAACGACGCGGCTGCATGCAGGTGGATTTGCTAAGCCAATATCTTCATATGCAATTACTAATAAACGCCTGCAAATTGCTACTAGGTCGCCTGATTCACAAAGATTACCTAAATAATAAAGGGCAGCATCAGTATCAGAGCCGCGAATTGATTTTTGAAATGCAGATACTAAATCATAATGGCCATCACCACTTGCATCGTAGCTTTGGGACTTGAATTGAATGGAATCTTGCATTTCTGCTTTATCAATAATTAATTTATCTTTAGGAGATTTAGTTTTTTTCTCTTGATCAGTTGATAAAACAGCTAATTCTAAGGCATTAAGCGTTGATCTTAAGTCGCCATTTCCTTTGTCTATTAAAAGGTTACGAGCATCTTTTGTTAGTTCAACATTGTACTTTCCTAAACCATTTTCAGAATCGGTAAGTGCACGATCAATTGCCTTCGAGATATCAGTACTTTTAAGTCGATGTAATTCAAAAATCTGACACCTGGATCGAATAGCAGGAGAGATGGATATATATGGATTCTCTGTTGTTGCTCCAATTAAAATAATATTACCTGATTCTAAAAGCGGAAGAAGAAAATCTTGCTTGGTCTTATCCAGTCGATGAATTTCATCCAAAAGAAGAATAACTGTGCCACTCATTTTTCCTTCTTCAGCAACAATTTGAAGATCCTTTTTCGTATCTGTTGCTGCGTTAAGCTTTCTAAAAGCATATTTGGTAGAACCAGCAATTGCACTGGCAATACTAGTTTTTCCAATACCTGGGGGACCGTAAAGGATCATTGAAGACAATAGTTTGGCTTCAACCATTCTTCTAATTATTTTTTTATTTCCTACTAAATGTTCTTGTCCAACCACTTCATCTAAGTTCTTGGGTCGCATACGAAAAGCAAGAGGTTTCATCTTTAATCCTTTTTTCTAAATAATCTATTCCAGAAACTTTCTTTTTTGGATTCGGAAAGTTGTTCATGAGGAGCTTCTGGAGCATAAACTTGACCAATTTCAATCCGATAATGATTAATAGCAGTTTTTGAAACTACTAAAACGCCAGTAGCGTTTGGCTCATCTTTTGCTGTATCATCATTTATTAAGGTAAATTTTATATCTTGCTGCGAACATAAGCCCATTAATTTGTTGATAAAATTGTTTTGAGGCATTTTTCCATTGATTAAAATGGTATATCCCTTGAAATCATTAATATGTTTTAAAAACAGGGTATCTAAGGTTGGATTATTGGTTTCTTCTACAGTCATTCGTACTAAAACTCGCTCTCGTAGAGAACCTAAATATCTTCTTCGCTCATCTGGGCAAGTTTGAGGAGTAATCCCCTTAGCAGCATTTTCAAGTCGTGTATTTAAATCTTCAGTCATAATTTTGTTTTCCTTTTTATGGTTAAAAGCTTTATTCTTAGTGTAGCAAAGTAGAAGAGGAGAAAACAAAAAAGTCTTCCCGCAATTGGAAAGACTTTTTGTAATGAAGCAGTAAATATTAAAGCTTCTTGTTGTACCATTCAACGATAAGAGCTTCATCAACTTCTGGTTCCATTTCGTCACGTTCTGGAAGACGAACTAAAGTACCAGTCATCTTGCTGTCGTCAAATGAAACAAATGGTGGACGTGATACAACTGCATCTAAAGCGTCCTTAACTTGTTGCAAGTTCTTTGACTTATCTCTTAAGCTGATTTCTTGACCAACTTTAACTTCGTATGAAGGAATGTCAACACGCTTGCCATCTACTAAGATGTGACCGTGGTTAACAAGTTGTCTAGCTTGTTCTCTAGTTGAAGCTAAACCTAAACGGTAAACGATGTTGTCTAAACGTCTTTCAAGTAAAGCCATAAAGTTAACACCGTGCTTACCTTCACGAATCTTGCCGGCACGGATGAATAAGTTTTGGAATTGACGTTCATTTAAACCAAACATCCAACGTAACTTTTGCTTTTCCTTTAATTGTTGACCATATTCAGAAACCTTAGCACGGTTGTTAGGACCATGATCACCAGGTGCGTAGTTACGACAGCTAATTTCCTTACCAGTACCTGAAAGTGAGATACCTAAGCGTCTTGAACGTTTCCAACTTGGACCAGTATATCTTGACATAAAAAAATCCTCCATAAAAAATAGTAATTTTTTGGAGTAAAATATGAGAAATAAGTTCAACATTCGTGCATCTCAAGTTGCATGTTTCGCCCAGTGCAGCGCGGGTTACTCGTTCACTAAACGCCTCAAGATGTTGACGTTCTTGTCACTTATTGCTGCAAATATTTTACACGAAGACTATTATAGTAAGAAATATAATTTAAAGCAAGTAAAAGTAAGGATTTTCTAGCTGGGATTGAGATGAAGTCTGGTATAATTAATATGAAATATGGAGGGTATTATGTCATCAGGGTTATCTATTCTTATTATTGTAATATTAATTGCTATAATTGCTGTAATTGCTACAGTTGTTATCCTTAATAAATATTTTAATCACCAGATTGCGGAATTAGATGCGCTAACTGATGAGTTAAAAGATTTGAGTGTTGAAGAAGACATCAAGCGTCTACAAAAGATGGAATTAGCCGGTAAAAGTTTAGAGACTTTTAAAAGATGGCAAAAAGTATATCAAAAAGTTGATACTAAAGATGTTGGAGAATTGAAGCATCTTCTTGAACAAGCAGCGGGACTTAACGCAAAGTTTAATCTGATAAAAACGCATCAACTAATTAAAGAAGCAACTGAACTATTGCAAACTAATCAAGATAATGTTGAACGTAGTAAACAAATATTTACTAATTTATTAGAAGCAAATCGTGATAATCAAAAACACTATGCTGCATTATCAAAAGATTATCAGCAACTACGCAAGAAAATTTTGTCGCAGTCTTTTAATTATGGAAATGCAATTGATCAAATTGAAGAAGATTTAGCAACCTTAGAGAGTGATTTTCAGACTGCCAAGAATTTGTCTGGTGAGGGAGATCATGAAGAAGCTAAAAGGGTATTGACTAAGATTGATACTAAACTTACATCATTAAAGACTGATCTTCCTAAAATAGAGAACTTTGATCAAGAACTAAAAAATGTTTTTCCAGATCAACTCAATGAGCTTAGCAATACTTATCGTCAAATGGTAAAAGACAAGTATAAGATTACAGAGGTTGATGTTTTAGAAGAGATTAAAAGCTTAAGAGAATTAGTTGATGAAAATAAAAAGAGCCTCAATAAACTAGATCTTGCAAAGGTTGAGAAGAGTAATAAAGAAGTAAGTACAAGAATCGATAGTTTGTATGATATTCTTACTAAAGAATTTAAAGCACGACCGTTTGTTGACAATAACCAAGATAAAATTGTGCAGATTCTCTCTCATATGAGTAATGCATCTAATCAGCTTGTAGCTAAATTAGAACATGTTGATCAGAGTTATGAATTAACGCACGGTGAACTAGCTGAAGCTAGGCAACTAAAAAGTCAGGTCAGCCGGATGAATGCCGATTTTGATGTTGATTGTCAAAAAATTGCTGATGGTGACGGTGTTTACTCACAAATTGAAAATAAATGGTTAACAATGCTTGATAGTTTAAAAGAAATTGAAAAGACTGAAAAGAGACTTTCAGGCGATGTAGACGGATTATTTGACGCGGAAAAAATTGCTAACGATTCTATTATTCATTTCAAACAAGAAGTTTCTTTGGTTTATCGAAAAGTTGAACGGCGCCGATTACCTGGAAAACCTGAAAGTTTCATTCAAATGTATACTTTAGTCTTGAATGAAGTTAAGCATACAGATAATGAATTGAATCAAGTTAGAATAAATATGGAAAAAATATCTAGTGAATTGATCCAAATTCAAGAAGATATAGAACGCTTAAAGAAAGAAGCCGATGAGATTCTAAATTCCGCTGACCTGGTTGAGCTAACTATGCAATATTCTAATAAGTATATTTCAAATCCAGAGATTAAGCGTGCTCGCAAAGAAGCTTATGACTTGTATCAAAATAAATATGAATATAAGGAAGCGCTAGACGTAATTGCGACTGCCTTAGAAAAGGTTGAGCCTGGGAGTTATCAAAGAATTGAAAAAGAGTATTATAGCGAGCAGGAAGAAGCCGAAGAAGAAGAGTAAATGATTGAAGCGATAGACTTTTTAAGTTAGTATTTTATATGATTATCAAACGACCATTTTAATGGTCGTTTTTTAGAGGAGAAAGAAAATTGATCTATTTTGATAATAGTGCTACAACTGCTGTTTATCCTGCAGTTTTGGAAACGTATGACAAGGTAACAAAGGATATTTGGGGAAATCCTTCAAGTCTACACAAAATGGGAGATCGTTCACACCAACTTTTGGAAGCTTCTAGAAAGCAAATTGCTAGTTTATTAAATGTAAAACCACATGAGATCTTTTTTACTTCAAGTGGAAGTGAATCAGATAATTGGGCTATTAAAGGGACAGCTTTAGCTAAGAAAGAATTTGGAAATCATATTATTACTTCAAGTGTTGAGCATGCTGCTGTTTCGAACTCAGTACGTGCTCTTGAAGACTTAGGTTTTCGTGTGACTGTTCTACCAGTTGATAAGAATGGTCAGGTTGATCCAGATGATTTAAAAGCTGCCCTAGATAAGGAAACTATTTTAGTTTCAATTATGGGTGTAAATAATGAAATCGGTACAATCCAACCAATTAAGGAAATTAGTAAGGTATTGGAAGATTATCCTAATGTTACTTTTCACGTTGACAATGTCCAAGCCTTGGGAAAAGATATTTGGGATGAAGTATTTACAAATAGAGTTGATTTAATGAGTTTATCAGCTCATAAGTTTCATGCACCTCGCGGTGTTGGTATTCTTTATAAAAAAGAGGGCAAGATGATCAAGCCGCTAATTGATGGTGGTGGTCAAGAAAAGGGCTTACGCTCTAGCACAGAAAATTTGCCTGCAATTGCGGCTACCGCTAAGGCAATGCGTTTATATTTATCAGATGAAAAAAAGAATGCAGCACAAGAACTAGCAGTTAAGAAAAAAATCATTTCTTATTTAGATGGAAAGCCAGGAATTCATATTTTCTCTCCGATAAATGATAAATTTATTCCAAGTGTTTTATGCTTTTCTTTAGAGGGGATTCGTGGAGAAACTCTAGTTCATACGCTTGAATCTAAGGAAATTTATGTTTCCACTACTAGCGCTTGTTCTTCAAGAAGTGGCGTTGAGAGCGGAACCTTAAATGCAATGAAGGTTGAAGATGATTTAGCAACTGGTGCGATTAGATTAAGTTTCGATCCAAGTAATACTATTGAAGAAGCTGAGCAATTTATTTCAGTTTTTGATAAAATATATAAGCACTTCGCTGAAATTAATCATTTGAAATAAGGTGAAAATATGCAATATACAGAAGTAATGGTTCGCTATGGCGAGCTATCCACTAAAGGAAAAAATCGTAAAGATTTTATTGGGAGATTAGCTGGTAATGTAACAAGAGCTTTGCAAGATTTCCCAGAAATTGAAATACATCCTAAGCATGATCGAATGCATATTGTCTTGAATGGAGCTCCATTTGATAAAATCGATCAGCGATTAAAACTTGTTTTCGGTATTCAAACTTATTCGCCAACTATAAAAGTCGAGAAAAATCTTGATGCTATCAAGAAGGCTTCCCTTGAATTGATGCAAGCAACTTTTAAGGATGGAATGACTTTTAAAGTTAATACTAGACGCAGTGACCATGAGTTTGAATATGACACTAATCAATTAAACGCTATGATTGGTGACTACTTATTTGATAATATGGATAACTTAAAGGTAAAGATGAAGAAGCCTGATTTAGTCTTGAGAATTGAAGTTCGTCAAGATGCAATTTATATTTCAAATCAGCTTCTCCACGGTGCAGGTGGGATGCCAGTTGGTACAGCAGGTCGAGCAGTTATGATGCTATCAGGTGGAATTGATTCTCCAGTGGCTTCTTATTTAGCAATGAAGCGTGGAGTTGAAATTGATATGGTTCACTTCTTTAGTCCACCATATACTACTGAAAAAGCACTCGCTAAAGCAAAGGAACTTACTGGGATTTTGGCTAACTATTCTGGAAAAATCAATTTTATTGCAGTACCTTTTACTGAAATTCAAGAACAAATCAAAGAGAAATTACCAGAAGGTTATTTGATGACCATTCAGCGTCGCTTTATGCTTCAATTAGCAGATCGTATTCGCGCAATGCGTGGGGGTTTAGCAATTTTTAATGGAGAATCAGTTGGTCAAGTAGCTTCCCAAACGTTGGAATCAATGGTTGCGATTAACGATGTTACTTCAACACCTGTTCTTCGTCCGGTAGCCACAATGGATAAAACTGAAATCATTAAGCTAGCTGAGCAAATTGGTACTTTTGATCTTTCTATTGAGCCATTTGAAGATTGTTGTACTATTTTTGCGCCACCTCGTCCAAAGACTAAGCCTAAGTTAGACGAGGCTCGTAAGTTGGAAAACAGACTTGATGCTGAAGGGATGATTCAACGCGCAATTGATGGAATGGAAATTACGCCAATTTATCCAAATCAAAAATTCTTGGATGATAAGGCTCAAGAAGATGCAGACTTATTGTAAAAAAAGTGCTAGCAACCGCTAGCGCTTTTTTGGTTTGAGAAAGATATAGAAATGAGAATTGACAAGTATTTAGCTAATATGAATGTTGGCTCGCGTAAAGAAGTTCATAGTCTTATTAAAAAGAAAGTTGTGATGGTTAATGGAGAACTAGTAACTACGCCAAAACAACAAGTTAAAGAAGACGATTTGGTGGTAGTTGATGGAAATGAAATTGCGTACCAACAGTATCATTATTTTTTATTAAATAAACCTAAAGGTGTGATTTCAGCTACTGAAGATAGAAGTCAGCAGACGGTTATTTCATTGCTTAAAACAAAAGATCGTTATCAAGGTATTGCTCCAGTAGGTAGACTAGATAAAGACACTACAGGTTTATTGCTTTTAACAAATGATGGAGCTTTAGCCCATGAGCTACTTGCTCCCAATAAGCATGTGACTAAAGTATATCGTGCTAAAATTTCAGGTGTAGCAAGTGAAGAAACAATTAAAACATTTGCTAGTGGTATTACCTTAGGCGATGGTACAAAATTAAAACCAGCAAAATTAGAAATTTTAGCCCAAGATAAAGTTCATGATTTATCGCAAATTGAGATTCAAATTCAAGAAGGAAAATATCATCAAATTAAGCGAATGTTTGGAGCGGTTGGCATGAAGGTCTTAGAACTGGATCGAATTTCAATGGGTAAATTATCTTTACCGACTGACTTAAAACGCGGACAATATCAAGAAATTACTCGAGATAAAATTAAGTAAGGAAATTTAAATATGAAAAAAATTATTTTTGTAATTTTCTTTATTTTAGTTTTTCCTTTCACCTGTGGCTTTTTAAATATTGCGCATCGCGGAGATAATGAACAGGGTAAGTTTGCTGAACATAGCTGGATGGCTTATGACCGAGCGCTTTGCGCACAAGTTGATTATTTAGAACTTGACTTACAAAAAACTTCAGATAATGTTCTGGTAGTAAGTCATGATGATAATTTGAGTAGAGTTTTTGGCGTTGATAAAATTATTGCCGATTATCCATATCAAGAATTACTTTCGTATAAAAATCAAAATGGTGAATCTCTCCATAGTCTTGGAGATGTATTTAAACGTTATCAAAATTCAAATGTAAAATTCATGATTGAACCTAAAGATAACAGTGAAGAAGACATTAAGCTGTTACTTAATTTAATTAGACAATATCATTTAGAAAATCGTGTATTATTAGAGTCATTTTCTAAAACAGCCTTGATGCAAATCTCTAAAATTAATCCTCAAATTCCTACAATGCAATTAGCTGGTGAATTTAATTTATCACCTTCAACGCAATATTATGCTAATAATTTTTATTCTAAAAAAGTGGCTGACTACTTAAGTGAGCATGATAAAAAGTATTTACTTTGGGGCGTTAATAAAAAAGTGCAAATGAAACAATATTTGCAGCTAGATAAGAATGTGTCGGGTTTGTTAACTGACTACCCAGTTGAATTAGCAAATATTTTACATAGCAATGATATTTTTAAAAGAAATTATGAAGCTAGTTCTTTTCCTAGTAAATCAATTTTTGGTCTGATGTATTTAAAAAATGGAAGTTCAGTTGAAGTTGATCAGGTTAAAATGAAAGATAATCAGCTTTTTTATCATGTTAGGCCTGATCTTTGGCTAAGTGATCATAATTTAAAAAATTCGGATCACTCTGCTCCTAAAGCACAGACTGGAAAAATTAAGCTTCAAAAAGAAACCTTGATTTATACAGATCCTTCTTTAAAAAAATATTCTGGAAAGAAATTACCTCAAAACAGTACATGGAATTATTTTGCGGTGAAAAAAGTACATGGAAAAACTGTTTACAATCTAGGTGGAGCGCAATGGGTAAAACAATAAAGTTTTAATTGCTAGTTTACGTAAAAAATGGTAAACTTATATTCAACATATATAGGGAGTAACCGGCATAAGGTGTATTTATGGCGTCAAAACGAAATTAATTTTTCCGCTGTAAGTTTAAATGGTGAGACTATTGGCTAAACGTTTTTGTTCAGACAATGGTCTCTTTTTTTATGCCAAAGTCTGTTTTTCCTATTAGATGGAGGGTTTAAGTGAAAGCATACTATCGTGAAAGCAAAGAAGAGCTTATCAAAGAATTAGGAGCTAATGAAAAGCAGGGGTTAACCAATAAAGTTGCTCAAGAAAAATTAGCACAAGTAGGGCCAAATGCTTTAATCGAAGGTAAGAAAAAAGGTATTTTAGAAGTCTTTTTAGAGCAATTTAAAGATTTAATGGTCATCATCTTGATTGTTGCCGCTGTGATTTCTGCGTTTACTGGTAATTTAGAAAGTACTGCAGTTATTATTGTTGTTTTAATTTTGAACGCAATTTTAGGAACAGTCCAACACGTTAAAGCTGAAAAATCATTAGAAGCCCTAAAGTCTTTGTCAGCACCTGTGGCAAAAGTTTTAAGAGATGGTAAAAAACAAGAAATTGCCGCAAAAGATGTTGTTCCTGGCGATATTCTTTTACTTGAGGCAGGCGATCTAGTTACTGCTGATGGTAGAATTTTAGATAATTTTTCATTACAAGTAAATGAAAGCTCCTTAACTGGTGAGTCAACTAATATTGATAAATTAGATACAACTTTTGATAAAGAAGTTCCCTTAGGAGACAGAGTAAACATGGTTTATTCTAGTTCGCTTGTAACATATGGACGAGCAAATGTCTTAGTTACAGCAACTGGAATGGATACTGAAATCGGTAAGATTGCCACCTTAATGAATGAAACTAAGGAGCGTAGAACGCCTCTTCAAGTTTCACTTGATCAATTTTCATCACGCTTGGCAACCGCAATTTTGATTTTCTGTGCCTTGATCTTAGGATTACAAATGTGGCGTGGTCAACCTTTACTAGACGCGCTATTATTTGCAGTAGCACTAGCTGTTGCTGCTATTCCAGAAGCTTTAAGTTCAATCGTTACAATTGTTCAAGCTATGGGAACGCAAAAAATGGCTAAGGAACATGCCATTATCAAAAATTTAGCAGCTGTTGAATCATTGGGTTCGGTTTCTGTAATATGTTCTGATAAAACTGGAACTTTAACTCAAAATAAAATGACTGTTGAAGATATTTACATTGGTGGTAAAGTTCTTAAGCCTGAAGAGCTTAATTTGAGTAATCAGTTACATCGTTATTTACTATATGATGTAGTTTTGAATAATGATGCTAGTTTATCTGATGGTAAGAAGATTGGTGACCCAACAGAATCCGCATTGCTTGAAATGTATCGTAAGGTACCAGGAATTGATCTTGGAAATGGAAAGCTAGGTTTATCAGAGAGCGAATTAAGAAATCACTTAGATCGTTTAGAAGAAGTACCATTTGATTCTGACCGTAAGTTGATGAGTACTAAGCATTTAATTCATACTGTTCCAACAATTTTTGTTAAAGGAGCAATCGATATCTTGCTTAAGCGCTGCATTAATATTCGTTTTGGGGATAAAGTGCGACCACTAACTGAGCAAGACCGAAAGAATATTTTAGCTCAGAATAATCATTTTTCAGAAAATGGTTTAAGAGTGCTTGCATTTGCATATAAAGAAAGCGATGAGGAGTTATCTGCCGATACTGAAAAAGACTTAACTTTCATTGGTTTAGTTTCAGAAATGGATCCACCGCGAGAAGAAAGCGTCGCAGCCGTTGCTCGCGCAAAAGAGGCCGGTATCAGAACGGTAATGATTACAGGTGACCATAAGGTTACTGCGGTAGCTATTGCTAAAAAGATTGGTATTTTTAACGACGGAGATATTGCTTTAACTGGTTTAGAGTTAGATGCTTTAAGTGATGAAGAACTAGACCAAGAAATTGAAAAAGTCGCAGTTTATGCTCGTGTTTCTCCAGAAAACAAAATTAGAATTGTTAACGCGTGGCAAAGAAAAGATCATATTGTATCAATGACTGGTGATGGCGTTAACGATGCTCCCGCCCTTAAGAAAGCTGACGTTGGTGTAGCAATGGGTATCACAGGTACAGAAGTATCAAAAGATGCAGCAAGTATGATTTTAACTGATGATAACTTTGCTACAATTATCAAAGCTGTTGCAAATGGTAGAACAGTTTATGAAAATATCAAAAATGCGATTGGTTACTTATTATCGGGTAACTTATCGGCAATTATTACCGTTTTATTTGCTTCAATTGCTGGATTGCCAGTACCATTTGTTGCAGTACAACTTTTATTCATTAACTTAGTTACTGATTCGCTTCCAGCTTTAGCAATCGGAATGGAGCCAGGAAATCCTGATATTTTAAAGCGTAAACCACGCGATCCTAAAGCTAGTTTGTTAGATAAACCATTTGTTACTCAAATCAGTACGCAAGGCTTCTTAATTTCGTTAAGTGTTATTACTGCATTCTTAATTGGCTTAAAAGACAGTCCTGCAATTGCATGTACTATGGCATTTTCAACTTTAACATTTGCACGTTTGCTTCACGGTTTTAATTGCCGTTCACAACATAGCATTTTTAAAATTGGATTTAAAAACAATTGGTACAGTTTAGCAGCCTTTGCATTGGGCACTGCACTTTTAGTCTTAATTCTCTTTGTACCAACACTTCATGGCTTATTTGCTGTTCAACCATTAAGCGGACAAGAAGTTTGGCTAATCGTGATTTTAGCAATTATTCCGACAGTTTTAATTCAGTTGGTAAAAGTAATCAGAGAAAATAGAGGTTAATTCTCACCTTTTCTCTTGTTTTCTTTCATGCTATAATTATAAACAAAGCAGGAATCAAGAGGAGTAAATTCGTATTACAGAGAAAAGTCAGTATGCTGAGAGACTTCAGAATTTTACGAGTAGCTTGATTAGCTGATTAATTGAACTTTAGTAGGTTAATCCGGACACTTCAGCACCGTTATCGCTTATAAGAGAGGTATACAATTGTATACTTAACGTAGGTGGTACCGCGGAAAATTTCGTCCTAGACAATTATTGTCTGGGACTTTTTTATTGGAGGAATTTTAATGACAGATTTAGCACCTAAATATAATCCTAATGAGGTTGAAAAAGGTAGATATCAAGAATGGCTTGATGAGGATCTTTTTAAGCCATCTGGCGATAAAAAGGCTCACCCTTATTCAATTGTTATTCCACCACCAAATGTAACTGGAAAATTACACTTAGGACACGCTTGGGATACCGCAATTCAAGATACATTAATTCGTTTTAAGCGAATGGAAGGCTATGATACTCTTTACCTTCCAGGTATGGATCATGCTGGTATTGCTACTCAAGCTAAAGTGGAAGCAAAGTTGCGTAAACAAGGTAAAGACCGTCACCAGATGGGACGTGAAGCTTTTGTTAAGCAAGTTTGGGACTGGAAAGATGAATATGCAAATATCATCAAGGGTCAATGGGCTAAAATGGGACTATCTCTTGATTATTCAAGAGAAAGATTTACTTTAGATAAAGGTCTTTCAAAAGCCGTTAGAAAAGTTTTCGTTCAATTATATAACGAAGGACTAATTTATCGCGGTGAATATATTATTAACTGGGATCCAGAATTACAAACTGCTCTTAGTGATATTGAAGTTATTCACAAAGACGATAAGGGTGCATTTTACCATGTAAAATACCCATTTGCAGATGGATCAGGCTTTGTTGAAATTGCAACTACTCGTCCTGAAACTATGTTTGGTGATACAGCTGTAGCTGTTGCACCAGGGGATGAGCGTTATAAAGATATTGTAGGAAAAGAATTAGTTCTTCCACTTGTTGGTCGTCATATTCCAATTATTGAAGACCAACACGTAGATCCAGAATTTGGTACTGGTTTAGTTAAGATTACGCCAGCGCACGATCCTAACGACTTCCAAGTAGGTAACCGTCATAATCTTGAAAGAATTAACGTAATGAATGATGACGGAACTATGAACGAAGAAGCTGGTAAGTATGCTGGTATGGATCGTTTTGAAGCTCGCGAGGCTCTAGTTAAGGACTTAAAGAAAGAAGGATACTTAATTAAAGTTGAACCAATTGTTCACTCAGTTGGTCACTCTGAACGTTCTGGCGTTCAAGTAGAGCCTAGACTTTCAAAGCAATGGTTCGTTAAGATGAAGCCACTTGCCGAAGAAGTTCTTAAGAATCAAAAGACTGATGGTAAAGTTAACTTTGTGCCAGAGCGATTTGAAGGTACTTTGAACCACTGGATGGAAGATGTTCATGATTGGGTAATTTCTCGTCAATTATGGTGGGGTCACCGTATTCCAGCTTGGTACAACAAGAAGACTGGTGAAACTTACGTTGGCGAAGAAGCACCTAAAGATATTGAAAACTGGGAACAAGATCCAGATGTTCTAGATACTTGGTTCTCAAGTGCACTTTGGCCATTTTCAACATTAGGCTGGCCAGATACTGATAATCCAGACTTTAAGCGTTACTTCCCAACTAACACTTTAGTTACCGGATATGACATTATTTTCTTCTGGGTATCAAGAATGATCTTCCAAGGTCTTCACTTTACTAAGAAGCGTCCATTTAAAGATGTTGTTTTGCACGGTTTAATGCGAGATGAACAAGGACGCAAGATGAGTAAATCACTTGGTAATGGTGTTGATCCGATGGATGTTGTTGATAAGTATGGTGCCGATGCTCTACGTTGGTTCTTATTAAACGGTACTGCTCCTGGTCAAGACACTCGTTATGATCCAAAGAAATTAGCTGCTGCTTGGAACTTTATCAACAAAATTTGGAATGCAAGTCGTTTTGTAATTATGAACTTGCCTGAAGATGCAAAACCTGCTCACATGCCAGACACTACGCAGTTTGATTTAGCAGATAGCTGGATTTTTGATAGATTAAATCATACTGTATCAGAAGTTACTCGTTTATTTGATGAGTATAAGTTTGGTGAAGCTGGTCGTGAACTATACAACTTTATTTGGAATGACTTCTGTGACTGGTACATTGAAATTTCTAAAGTTGCTTTAAATGGTGATGATGAAGAATTAAAGGCTAGAAAGCAAGAAAACTTAATTTGGATTCTTGATCAAATTTTGCGTTTAATGCACCCAATTATGCCATTTGTTACTGAAAAACTATGGCTTTCAATGCCCCATGAAGGTAAGTCAATTATGACTGCTAAATATCCAGAAACTCATGCAGAATTTGAAAACAAGCAAGCTGATAATGACATGGCATTTTTAATTGAAGTTATCAAGGCTGTACGTAATATTCGTATGGAAGTTAATGCTCCAATGTCTTCACAAATTGACATTATGATTCAATTAGATGATGAAGCAAATAAACATATTTTGGATGACAATTTCGAGTATGTAGAAAACTTCTTGCACCCTAAAGATTTGCAAGTTGCAGCAGATATTGAGGCACCAAAGCTTGCAAAAACTGCCGTAATTCCAGGTGCTCAGATTTTTGTTCCATTAACTGAATTAGTTAACGTTGACGATGAACTTAAGAAGATGGAAAAAGAAGAAAAGCGTCTTGAAGAAGAAGTACAAAGAGCTGAAAAGAAACTTGCAAACCAAGGCTTTGTAGCTCATGCTCCTGAAGCTGTTGTAAACAAAGAGAAGGAAAAGAAAGCTGACTACGAAAGTCAACTTGCTGGTGTTCGTGAACGTATGAAAGAATTAAAGGAAAGTAAATAGAAGTGAAGTTTACTAATGTTGACCAAGTAATTAACAGAATATATTCTTTACCTAAGCTGCACCCTAAAAATGATTTGAGTTACGTCAAAAGGATTTTAAAACAATTAAATAATCCTCAAGATAGTGTTAAGACAATTCATGTTACCGGGACGAATGGTAAGGGGTCGACATCCTATTATTTGAGTAATCTATTACAAAAGGCCGGTCAAAAGACTGGCCTTTTTGTGTCACCTTATATTTATGAATTTAATGAAAGAATTCAATTAAATGGCAAGAATATAAGTAATAGGGATTTAGTCGAAGTAGCTAACAAAATTGAAGCAGCTATAAAAGAACTGAAAAAAACTGATCCTGATTTTTCTTTAGTAACATTTGAATATGAAGTAGCTCTTGCTTTCCAATTTTTTGCTCAAAAAAAATGTGATTATGCAGTAATTGAAGTCGGAATTGGAGGCGAGCATGATAAGACTAATGTGATTACACCAGAAGTAAGTATCATTACAACTATTGGTTTGGATCATGAGAAAATAATTGGACCAACTTTAGCAGATATTGCTAAGGAGAAAAGTGGCATAATCAAACAGAATAAACCAGTTGTGCTAGGCAATATTCCTCAAGATGTTTTAGATATTTTACTTGATAAAGCTCAAGCAGAAAAATCGAAATCATTTTTATTGGGAAGAGATTTTAAAATTAAATTATCTAAAACAGCTATTGAATATCAAGATTTAGAAAATAAGTATCAATTTTTGAAACGTCCTGTAGTAGAAGCATATGATATTGGGGTGGCAGTTCGGGCGGTTCAACTTTTGAATTTACAGTTAAATAAACAAGAGATTGAAGCGTCGATTAATAAGACGCAAATTCCTGGTAGATATGATATTGTTCAGACTGCACCTAAAATTATTGTCGATGGAGCACACAATTTGCAGGCGATGACGAATCTTTTGCACTTGATTCGAAAAGAGAACCAAGGTCAAATATATATACTTCTTGGAATGATGAAAGACAAGGATTTGGGTCCAGTCACCAATTTATTCGAAGATGAAAAAGTTACCTTAACTCGGATAGATTATCCTAGAGCTGCGAGATTAGAAGATTTTCCTAAAGAAGCTCAGCAAAAATATAATTATGAAGAAAATTTCGAAGTAGCTTATACTAACTTGAAGAATAAATTGAAGCCACATGATATCCTATTAGTGACGGGATCTTTTTATTTGGTTGGTGCAGTTTTGAATTACTGCAAAAGAGGTAAAAAATGAAAGTTGAAAATATTGCTGAACCAATTGAAGGTATCATTTTTGATATGGATGGATTACTAGTTAATTCTGAAAAGCTATATTGGGATGCAAATATTGTTGCCGCTAAAGAAGCAAATTTAGACATTCCAGATGATAGTTACTTAAAGCTTGTTGGTTCCTCGGTTAAAGAAATGGAAGAATTTTATCATCAACATTTTAAGACTGAAGCAGATCGCGATAAGTTTATTAAAAGAACTGATGAGCTAGTTTGGGAGTGGACTGATCAAGGAAAACTGAAGCTTCAAGCAGGTGTACGAGATGCATTAGTAGAGTTTAAAGAAAAAAATATCAAACTCGCAATTGCATCAAGTAATTATGATGAAGTAGTAGCTCATAATTTAGAAGTTCTAAAAATAAAGGACTATTTTAATTTTTATCTAAGCTATAAAGATGTCGAAGCAGGAAAAATAAAGGCTAAGCCTGCACCAGATATTTATTTGCTAGCAGCTCAAAAGATGCAACTGCCAAAAGATAATTTGTTAGTATTTGAAGATTCTAGCACAGGTGTTGCGTCTGCAAGTGCTGCAGGTTTAAAATGCGTAATGGTTCCAGATTTAAAGCAACCAACAATTTTAGATAAAAAGAATGCGACATTAATTTGCAAAGATTTTTACAGTTTTCTTAAAAAAATCAAATAGTTTTTTCGTAATAAATATCAAAGGAGTAATTGATATTTATGAAAAAAGAAGAACTATTGCAAACTGATGTCGATCTAGTAAAAAAATTAGCTAGATCTTTGAAAGAAAAAGATATTGTTACTTTTGATAGTTTATTTAAAAAGCTAGAAGAAGCAGGCATAAGTAGTTTTAAGGAAATGTGGCAGTATGCGGCTAGTCCCAAATGCGAAGATGAATTAGCAGTCGTACTGCAGCTCATGCTAGAGCGTATAAAAGGCGTTAATAATAAAGAAATTGAGAGTTTCTATTCTAGTTCGCAGGTAGGATGCTATATAGCTGATAAGTTATGTGGCCGTCCGCAAGAAGAACTATATGGAATTTATCTTGATTCAAAGAATAAAATTATTGCTGAAAAGTTGATTTTTCAAGGGACAGTAAATAGGGCAGTTGCCCATCCACGAGATATCTTTCGCTGGGCAGTAATTTATAACAGTACGGCTTTTTTTGTAGCTCATAATCATCCAAGTGGGGATGAACAACCATCTCAGCATGACCTGCGATTTACTAAGAAATTAGCAGAGGCAAGTAAGTGTATGGGAATTGATTTTCTGGATCATTTTATTGTGACTGATAATACTTATTTAAGCTTTCGAGAGATGGAACTTCTTTAAGTCTTCCTTAAGTATGAGCAAATTTTCTTAAAGCAAATTTTTACATTAGATTTTCTATGCTATAATATCTAAGACTAAATAAAGATACGATTTAGGCTAAAATAATTAAAGAGATAAATTTAAGGAGAGATTTTGCGTGTTTGGATTAGGATCTAAAAATATTGGGATTGATTTGGGAACTGCCAACACACTCGTTTATATTGAAGGTAAAGGCATCGTTTTGCGTGAGCCTTCTGTTGTTGCTAAAAATACTCAAACGGGTGAAGTTATTGCTGTTGGTTCAGAAGCCAAAGAAATGATTGGTAGAACTCCTGGCTCAATTGTTGCTATTCGTCCGATGAAAGATGGAGTAATCGCTGACTACGATACAACTGCTGCAATGCTCAAATATTTCATGGAAAAGACTGTGGGTAATTCAAAGCCTGCTGCTATGATCTGTGTACCTTCAGGTGTAACAGAAGTTGAAAAGAGAGCAGTTATTGATGCGGCTAGAGTTGCAGGTGCACGTGAAGCATACGTGATTGAAGAACCATTTGCAGCAGCTATTGGTGCTGGTCTTCCTGTTATGGATCCAACCGGCTCAATGGTAGTTGATATTGGTGGTGGAACTACTGATGTTGCAACTATTTCATTAGGTGGTATTGTATCCTCCCGTTCTACTAGAATGGCAGGAGATAAGTTCAATAGTGCAATTGCAACTTACATTCACCAAAACTACAATTTATTAATTGGTGAACGAACCGCTGAAACAATTAAGATTCAGATTGCTTCTGCTTCAGTTGAAAAGGCAAAAGAAATTGAATCAATGAATATCCGTGGTCGTGATCTTGTAACAGGATTGCCAAAATCAATTGATATTGAGGCAGTAGATGTTTCAAAGGCAATTCAAGAAGTAGTTCAAAATATTATTGTAGCGATTAAAGAAACTTTGGAAGAAACTTCTCCTGAAATCGCTGCAGATGTTATTGATCATGGTATTGTGTTAACAGGTGGTGGAGCTCTTTTAAAGAACTTACCAGAGGTTATTTCAGACGCTACTAAAGTTCCAGTCTTTATTGCTCAAGATCCACTTGATTGTGTTGCAATTGGTACCGGTGAATCTCTCAAAAATATTGAAGTTATGCGTAAGAGACGTTAATTTGGAGACCGGCGTAAAAGCCGGTCTTTTTCTATTAACTTTTAAATTAGGAAGATAGTAGTAGATGAAAAAATTTCTCAAAAACAAAAAGTTATTGACAATTTTCGTACTAGTTATTTTAGTTTTAAGTATGTTGTCTATTTCCATCCGCTTACGTAATAAGAGAGAAACGCCATTCTTAGTTCAAAAAATTGGTAATGATACAGTTTCAATTGTTACAAGAGTAGTGAATTGGCCAATTAATTTGGTCTCTAATGGGGTGGCTAATGTCGAAGATTTATTCAATACTCAAGCTGAAAATGATCATTTGAAAAAACAAATTGATAACCTCGCTCAAACTAAGGCACGGAACAGCTCTTTGGAAGCAGAAAATACGCAATTAAAACAAGCTCTAAAATTAAAGAAAACTTTAACCGACTATACTATCATCAATGGGTCCGTAATTTCTCGTGCTGCTGATACTTGGTCAGATTTATTAGTTATTGATCAAGGGTCACGAGCTGGAGTTAGGAAAAATATGCCAGTAATGTCTGGTAAAGGCGTAATCGGAAGAGTGGTTGAGGTAAATAGTACAACTTCTAAAGTTGAATTAATTACTACAACTGATAAGTCTACAAATAAGTTTGCTGTAGAAGCTGATGCAGCTAATGGTAAAAAGGTGCATGGTGTGATTTCTGTTGAAGGAAATAATCAATTAGCGTTTACACAAGTGGTTGATGGGCAGAAATTAAAAAAAGGTACTCAAGTTTATACTAGTGGAATGGGTGGTTTATCACCAAAAGGTCTTTTAATCGGAACAGTTACAAAGACAACACGAGATACTTTTGGCTTATCAGATGTTGTTGAAATTCAGCCGGCTGGTAACCTTAATGATCCATCGGTTGTATCTGTAATTAAAAGAAAGGTTGAAGAGTAATGGCAGAATTGCGTCGATGGTATGTTGCCATTGCCTTATTTATGGCGCTAATTTTGGATGGAGTATTAGCCTATAATTTACAAACTTTTATCTTTCATCGAGGCTTTTCTGGCAGTTGCTGGCTGACAGTTGTTGGGATTACTTTAATAGCCCTATGCGATGATAAAAATGATGCCAATATCTGGCTTTGTTTGGGTTTAGGCCTTATTGCGGACCTTTACTATTTAGGCGTGATTGGTATCTATACAGTAGCATTTCCTTTAATTTGTTTTCTTATTCAACAGAGTGCACGTTTTCTTCCTGAAGTATTTTGGTTTCGCTTGTTAATTTGTTTAGTTGTTTATCTCTGTGTGAGCTTTTATGTTTATCTAACATTAAATCTAGTAGGGATAATACAATTATCTTTTGCAAGTTTTTTAAATAGTATTTTACCTAATTTGCTATGGTGTTTTATCTTAGTTTTGTGTGCTTATTGGTTTTGGGTAAAACTTGCTGAAGAGTATCCATTTTTGAAAAAGGAATATTATTTTTAAACAAAAAGGAGTCGCACGATTGCGACTCCTTTTTTGCGTAAAATAATTAAAATTGAAAGACACCAGTTCCGATTAAGGCAGTAGCTACTACACCAAGGAGGGTAATCACTGCCATGAACCAGGCCATAACAATAGTTAATTTCTGAAATCCGGATTTTTTCTTACGTTTTCTCATAGCTGCCTCCTAAATTAATAATTCTAGTTTACCATGATTTTAATTATAATTTTATATTTAATTGAAATAGTTTAAAATAAACTTATTGGAGGTCTTTCATGAATTTTTTGCTTATCTTTTTAGTCCCTTTATGTGGGATCGTCGTTGCAGCTTTTTTAATGAAGTTATTTCCTAAGGCTCAATTTAGTGGTTATGATATTTTACCATTTTTTTTCATTGCAGCTTGTCAGCTCTTGACGCAAGAAACTAAGCAACCGTCATTTTTGCCTTATGGTTTTTTATTATATTTTATTTTGGTAGTAATTGTTTCTGTTTATACCGCTGTCAAGAATAAAAATATTTCTGTTGCAAAAACTTTGGGTACATTGTGGCACTATCTCGCTGCTTCATCCATTGTTTGGTATGTGGGTCTCTTAATTTTGCTGTTATTATAACGTTTTTCCCCACTTTTTCTATTAAAAATCAAAGTGCTCTTATCCTTGTGATAAGGGCATTTTGTTTTGGATAAAATTATGATTATCATAAAATAACAGAATATCTAAATAAAAAGTGTAAAACTTGTGGTAGAAAGTGGGGAAGTGTGGTAAACTATTCATTGGAAAGGGGGTCTAGACCATGTTCATGGGCGAGTATCATCATAATCTCGACAGTAAAGGGCGGCTCATTATACCGGCCAAATTTAGAGACGAGATTGGCGAGAAGATGGTATTTACTCGTGGAATGGAGGGCTGTATTTTTGGCTATCCAATCGAAGAATGGCAAAAAATTGAGGCTAAGTTAGCCAAACTTCCACTGACAAAGAGAAGTGCACGTAAGTTTACGCGTCTTTTCTACTCAGGTGCGATGGAGAGTGAGTTCGACAAGCAAGGACGTGTTAATCTGACCATGACACTGAAAGAGCATGCCGCACTCACTAAGGAATGTGTGATCGTTGGTGTTTCTAATCGAATTGAAATTTGGTCAGCAGAACGCTGGAATGATTTCTCAGAAGAAGCCAATGAGAACTATGACGATATCGCAGAAGACTTGGATGACATCGAGTTATAAAAATTATGAAATTCAAGCATAAAAGTGTGCTTTTGCACGAAACAATAGACAATTTAAATCCAAAAGATGATGGTCTTTATGTTGACGCAACTTTTGGTGGTGGCGGTCATGCCCGATATCTACTCAGTAAATTGAATAGAGGAACAGTTATTGGATTTGATCAAGATGAATATGCAATTTCGATGGTAAAAGAAAGTTTTGCTGAGGAATTGAAACCAGGAGCTGAACCTAAATTAATACTGGTTCACGATAACTTCTGTCATTTGAAAAAAAATCTGGTAGAGCTGGGAATTTCAGATGGAATAGATGGTATATATTACGATCTTGGAGTTTCGTCTCCGCAGTTTGATCAACCTGAACGAGGTTTCTCTTATCGATTTGATGCTCGATTAGATATGAGGATGGATCAAAGCCAAGAGTTAGATGCCTATACAATTATAAACACTTGGTCACAAAAAGAACTAAGTGACATTTTGTATAAGTATGGAGATGAAAAGTTTTCTCGTCAGATTGCTAGAAAGATAGTAGATCGAAGAAGAGAAAAACCGATTGTAACTACATTTGATTTGGTAGATGTAATTAAGGATGCAATTCCAGCATATGCAAGACGAAGTGGAGGGCATCCTGCTAAGAAGAGCTTTCAAGCAATTCGAGTTGCAGTTAACAATGAATTAGGTGTATTGCAAGAATCTCTTGAAGAAGCAATTAAGCTATTGAGACCGGGTGGTCGAATTAGTGTGATTACTTTTCAGTCTCACGAAGATAAAATCGTCAAAAAGATCTTTAAAAAGTATTCTGAAGTCGAGATACCACGCGGAATGCCGATGGTTCCGGCTGACAGTAAACCAACATTGCGATTAATTAGTCGCAAACCTATCATGGCAAGTAGTGATGAATTAGAAGAAAATAACCGCTCACACAGTGCCAAGTTAAGGGTTGCAGAGAAATTATAGTTTTTTAGTTAATATTTAAGGAGAAGAAGATGGCTGATAGCTCAGCAAGAAATTTAAATTATCAACAAAGTCAACAGCAGACTGAGCAGCCAAAGAAAGCAATTGTTCTTAATCCCAAAAGCGTTCCTTGGACAGCATTTGAAAAAAGTTTAGTCGTTCTAGGTTCACTTATTACATTAGGATTAATGATTTTATTGGTTTCAGCCAGCATTTCTGCTACTAGTGCCCAGCACCAGTTAGCAAATGTTGAGCAGACGATAATTTCTCAAAAGAGTCATAACACTGATCTTCGTCAGGAGATTGGTGAATTAACGTCAACTACTAGAATTAATAAAATTGCCCGTGATCAAGGCTTGCACTTGGTTGAGAGTAACATTAGGAATGTTCGTTAATGAAAAAGTTTAATAACTTAAATAGAAATAGATCCAAAGCCCACGGCTACCGCTTTACGGTGGGGAGAATCCTCCAGCTAGTCTTGGCTTTGGTTTTTCTTGTATTTATAGGTAGATTTTTATATATAGGTATTTCGAATCAGGTTGCTGGTGAGAATTTAAATAAGCGAGTAAATCAAATTTACCGGCGAAATGAAGTTCTAAAAGCAACGAGAGGAACAATTTATGATAAAAATGGTTTAACTCTTGCAGAAGATGCCCATGTTTTTACTGTATATGCAATTTTAGACAAGAGTTCAATTGATTATCATAATAAGCCAATGTATGTGACAAACAAACGTAAGACCGCACAAAAGTTGGCCGAGGTGCTTCCGTTAAGTGAAGAAAAAATATATTCATATTTGACGCCGAAGCATAAGGCTTTTCAGGTAGAATTTGGTTCTGCGGGTACTGGCTTAACATTGTCTCAAAAGAAAAAGATTGAGGCGATGAAGTTACCAGGAATTAAATTTGTCGAAACGCCATCTAGGCTTTATCCAAATGGTAATTTTGCTTCGCATATTATTGGCTTAGCTCAACCTCAAAAAAGTCAGGGAACAAGTAATTTAGTCGGTACTATGGGAATCGAGGCTTATTTTGACAAACAGTTAGCGGGTAAAGATGGTTATCGTGAAGCATTTGTGGATGCAGAAAATTATCAATTACCTAATGGTCAAAAGACAACTCGTGCAACTCAAGATGGCGATAATATTTACTTAACGCTTGATTCAAGACTCCAAAGTTATTTGGAAGTTTTAATGTCTCAAGTACAAGATAAATATAAGCCGAAGGCGCTAACAGCAGTTGTAGAAGATATCAAAACTGGTAAAATTTTGGCTGCTTCTCAGCGTCCTACTTTTAACCCTCAGACCAAACAAGGTTTAGATACTTCTTGGCGTAATATACTAGTTCAAGATTCTTATGAACCAGGTTCAGTTTTTAAGGTCTTGACTTATTCAAGTGCAATTGAAAGTGGAAATTACAACCCTAATGAGCAATATAAATCTGGTGCAGTTACTGTTCAAGGATCAACAATTCATGACTGGAATAATAGTGGTTGGGGAAGTATTCCATTTAGCCAAGCATTTCCAAGATCAAGTAATGTTGGGTTTGTAAAGCTTGAGCAAAAGATGGGAGCTAAGACATGGAAAGAGTATTTAAATAAATACAGAATTGGCAAAAAAACAGGAGTAACCCTTCCTGGTGAAACAGCTGGAATTTTAAACTTTTCTACCCCATTAAACCAAGCAGTTACAGCATTTGGACAGGGTGTTAACGTTAATGCGATGCAAATGATGCAAGCATATAGCGCTTTAGCAAATAATGGACAAATGGTGAAGCCGCAATTTGTTGAGAAAATAGTTTCTCCTTCAGGAAAAGTAGTAGAAAAATTCCACCGTACAAAAGTTGGTGCTCCAATTTATTCTGCTAAGACAGCAAAAACTGTTTTAAAAGGAATGCAAGATGTCGTGAATGCATCTTATGGTACAGGGGCTGCTTATAAGATGCCAGGAAAGAGTATCGCTGTTAAAACTGGTACGGCTCAAATTGCTGGACCACATGGAGGATATTTAACAGGTGATAATAACTATATTTTCTCTGTAGTTGGTGTAACGCCTGCTAATAATCCACGCTATTGTGTTTATTTAACAATGAAGCAACCTCAAAAGATGTCTAAACCAGCAGAAACAATTCTTTCTTCTATTTTTAAGCCGATTATGAATCGTTTGATTTCTCTTTCAGATTCGACAGCAAAGGTTAACGAAAAAGTAACTGTTCCAGCTTTAACTGGTAAAAGTATTGAAAAAGCGAAAGAAGAGGCTAACAACGTTGGCGTTTCAATTGAGATTATCGGAACTGGCAAAACAGTTAGTCGTCAATCAGTTAGTGCCGGGGTAAAACAAGGTACGGATGATAAGATTTTCTTATTTACCGGTGGTCAAGTTACTTGCCCGAACATGGTCGGGTGGACAGAAGCTGAGGTTAATAGCTTTATGACAACAACTGATATTCCAATTACAATTAATGGAAAAGGGAAAGTTACAAAACAATCTATTCCATCTGGAAAAGTAATTGATAAAAATAGTAAGTTATCAGTAAACTTGAAATAACAAAAAGTTAAAGGAGTAATACAAAATGCAGTTTTCTTTGATACCGTTCATTAGCAGTTTTGCTCTTACGGTTATCTTCTTACCGTTGTTTATTGGCTTTATGCGAATGAAACATGAAGGCCAAGTGATTAGAGATGAAGGGCCAAAATGGCATGAGAAAAAATCTGGTACCCCAACTATGGGTGGAGTTGTCTTCATGCTTGCCAGTGTTATTTCCACCTTATGGGTTTTAATTTGGCAGAAAGATTTAAATAAGACTACTTGGATTTTAATTATCGCTTTTTTAGGCTATGGAATTATTGGTTTCTTAGATGATGGAATTAAGTTATATTTCAAACGTAATTTAGGATTAAAAGCTTGGCAGAAATTGCTAGGTCAAATTATCATTGCTGCTTTGATTATTGCCCTAGCATTTAGCGATCATTTTGCTTTTGAATTATATATTCCATTTGCAGGAATGGTAAGAAATTCTTTCTTATTCAGTTTATTTGTACTTTTCTGGTTAGTTGGATTTTCAAATGCAGTTAATTTATCTGACGGCTTAGATGGTTTAGCAACTGGTTTATCTATTATTGCTTACGCAACTTATGCTTGGATTGCCTACCAAGAAAGAAATTGGGTAATTGTTGCATTTACTTTAAGTGTAATTGGTGGTTTAGTTGGTTTCTTTATTTTTAACCACAAACCAGCTAAAATTTTCATGGGGGATGCAGGTTCCTTAGCTCTTGGCGGAGGATTAGCAACTGTATCAATTTTCCTTCATCGGCCATGGTCATTACTTTTAATCGGAATTGTATTTGTTTTAGAAACACTCAGTGTTATTTTGCAAGTCATTTCTTTCCAAACTACTGGAAAAAGAATTTTCAAGATGACACCGATCCATCACCATTTCGAAATGCTTGGCTGGTCTGAATGGAAAGTTGATATCGTATTTTGGATTGTTGGTTTAATTGGAAGCATTATTTATTTAATTATCTGGGGTTAATTTTAAAATGAAAAAAATAAAAACATATGAAAATAAAAATATTTTAATTTTAGGTTTAGGAAAGAGTGGCTTTTCAGTAGCTAAACTTCTTTTAAAGCTAGGTGCTAAACTTACCTTAAATGATAAAAAGGACTTATCTAATGATGACCGCGCAGCCGAATTAGAGAAGTTAGGTGTTCGAGTTATTTCGGGACATCATCCAGTAGAGATTTTTGATAAGGAAAAATTCGACTATCTTGTTAAAAACCCCGGCATTCCTTATGAAAATCCAATGGTTGAAAAAGCGCTAAAACTAAACATTCCAGTTATCACTGAACCAGAGATTGCACTTAATGTAAGTGAAGCTCCATATGTTTGTGTTACTGGTTCAAATGGTAAAACGACTACTGTCATGCTCACACAAAGAATTATGGATCATCATTTATCTAAAAAAGGTAGTCATGCTTATGCAGTTGGTAATATTGGTGTGCCAATTTCAGAAGTTGTCGAAAAAGCTACAAATAAAGATTTACTTGTAGTAGAAATGTCTAGCTTCCAATTGCTTGGTGTAACAGATATTAAGCCTAAAGTAGCGGCCATTGTAGATATTTACAACAATGTTCATCTTGATTACCATAAGACCTTTGATAATTATGTTGAAGCTAAACTAAGAATTACTCAATCACAAGATCAAAACGATTATTTTATTGCTAACTTTGATCAAAAGAATATTTTAGACAGAGAATTAAAGAAAACTAAAGCTAAAGTCCAAACATTTTCTGAAACAGATAAGACAGCAGATTATTTTATTGGTGATGAATATCTTGAAAGTAAAGATGATCATCAAATTATGAAGATCAGCGATATTAAGATCCCAGGTATTCATAACCAACAAAATTGCCTAGTAGCAATTGCTATTTCTAAATTGATGGGTGCAGACGACAGTGATATTCAATATGCATTAAGTACTTTTACTGGTGCTACACACCGTCTGCAATATGTAATGACTTACAATGATCGTAAGATTTATAATGATTCAAAATCAACTAATATTGAAGCAGCTACAGTAGCTATTCCTTCGTTTAAAGAACCAGAAGTTTTAATTGCTGGTGGATTAGATCGTGGCTTTATGTTTGATTCTCTTGTCCCACTATTTAAAAAACATGTAAAATCAATTGTGCTTTATGGTGAAACTAAATATCTTTTAGCTGATGCTGCTCGTAAAGCTGGCATTAAAGATATTGTTATTGTTAATACTTTACAAGAAGCTGTTCCACGTGCATATGAACTGAGTGAAGCAGGAGATGTTATTTTGTTCTCACCAGCATGTGCTTCTTGGGATCAATTTAATACTTTTGAAGAACGTGGAGACTTTTTTGTAAAATTTATTAAGGAATTAAAGACTAAGTAAAATGAGAGTAATTTTTTCTGGTGGCGGAACTGGTGGCCACATTTATCCAATTATGGCGTTAATCGAGCGTTTGAAAGAACGTAAGTTAGTTACAAACGATGAGATCTTATTTGTCGGAACTGATCGTGGATTAGAGTCTAAGATCGTTCCCGCAGCTGGAGTTCCTTTTAGAACATTAAAAATCAAAGGATTTGATCGTAAACATCCTTTAAAGAACTTTGAGACAATTGAGCTCTTCATTAAAGCTACTAAAGAAGCCAAACAAATTATCAAGGATTTCAAACCTGATGTAGTAGTCGGAACTGGTGGGTACGTTTCAGGTGCGATTGTTTATGAAGCAGCCAAAATGCATGTACCAACAATTATTCATGAATCTAATTCTGTTGTTGGATTAGCTAATAAATTCTTAGCGCATTATGTCGATAAAATTTGTTACACATTTGATGATGCTGCAAAGCAGTTTTCAGAAAAAAAGAAACTTGTTAAAACGGGAAATCCACGCTCTCAGCAAGTTCTGGGACTAAACAAAGAAAACGTTGATATTGCTAAAAAGTGGGACTTAAATCCTAATATGCCAACTGTTCTGATCTTTGGTGGTTCTCGTGGCGCTTTGGCAATTAATCAAATCGTTGAAAAATCTCTTCCAGAACTTGAAACAAAGCCATATCAAGTTATTTGGGCTACTGGGCAACTATATTATGGTGATGTCAAAAAGAAATTGGCTGGCAAGAAAATTAGCTCAAACGTGAAAATTGTACCTTATATTGATAATATGCCAGGTTTATTACCACAAATGACTTGTGTTGTAGCAAGATCAGGTGCAACTAGTTTGGCCGAATTTACTGCACTTGGAGTTCCTGTAATTTTGATTCCTAGTCCTAATGTAACTCATAATCATCAAATGAAGAATGCGGTGGATATGGAAAAAGCAGGCGCTGCTCTAGTGATTGCAGAAGATGATTTGAATCCAAATAATTTTGTATCGTCGATTGATCATATTCTGCTGGATACAAATTATGCTAAACAGATGAGTGAAGCATCAAAGAGATTAGGTGTACCGGATGCATCTGATCAAGTAATTTCAGTAATGGAAGGTTTAATTAAAAACAAATAATGAAAGGAAGTGAGGTATGTGACCAAAAAGAAAGATAAAATAACCAAGAAAGATCCTAAAAAAGAATTATCGGGATGGATTGATTATAAAAATAAAGTTAATAATAATGAGAAAAAACGGGTCTCTGCCTCACTAACTAAATTGCAGGCTGAACGACGACATGCTTTGTTAACACGCTTGGGATTTATAATTCTTTTTTCATTATGCTGTATTTTTGCCTTGGGCTATTATGTATCTCCAAAAGCTAATGTAGCAAGTGTTCAGGTGAAGGGTGCACCCGAGTTAAATAGTAAGCAGGTAGTTAAAACTGCAAATATTTCTCCTGGAAATAAGATTGTATTTTGTTTACTAAAAGGAAAAGAATACAGTAAGCAATTGTCGGATGCTTTTCCTGAAATAGAAAAAGTACAGGTGAGTGTACAGAATACTAATCATTTAATTCTAACTATTAAAGAACGTCCAATTATTGGTTATATCCATGAAGGGATAGGTTATCGAAAAATTTTGGCTACAGGAAAAGTGGGTAGTCAGGTGATTGATAAAAACAAAATTGATAAAAATAAACTTTTATTTATTGGATATAATCAGAAAGTTTCTCTTAGCGAAGATATTAAGGTTTATGCCAGTCTCCCACAACATATTCGCGATCAAGTAAAGATGCTGAGTGGTGAAACGCGCAGACCGACACAGATCGTTTTAGTAATGAAAGATAATAATATAGTTATTGGAAATCTTTCAACAATTAAAAGCAAGATACAGTACTATGACAAAATCAAGAGTCAGCTTAAAGAACCGTCAGTAATTGACTTTGAAATTGGCGCTTATAGCAGGCCGCTAACACAAGCAGAAAAAGTAAAATTAGGGCTGACTTGAGATTAGTGAGAATGTAAGCCATATGTTAAAATTTATTGTATAGTTATGTTTTGGGGGCATTACCTTGGATAAAACTGATTTACTTGTAGGCTTGGATATAGGAACAACAAGTGTAAAAGCAGTTGTCGCAGACACTGCATCAAATGAAATGCAAATTATTGGTGCCGCAAATGGACCTACCAAAGGAATGCGGCATGGAAAAATAGTTGATATTGATCAAACTGCTGAAAGTATCAGTGCTGTTTTAAAGAAAGTAGCACAAAAGACAAATTCTAAAATTTATCGAGTAGTGACTGGAATTCCAGTAGGCTTATTACAATTGGAGAATGCAGTCGGATTAATTAATATTGAAGAAAATGGTAGAGAAGTTACGGATAACGATGTAAAACGTGTTTTAGTAACTGCGATCGATACTGCTTTAAAAGATGGTAGAGAAGCAATTGCTTTTTTACCTAATAAATTTTTAATTGATGGAAAAACGGATGTGGACGATCCAAGAAAAATGATCGCGCATTCTCTCGAAGTTCATGGCATATTATTAACTGCGCCTAGTGCCGACCTGCACAATATTCGCAAAGCTATTGAAAGAGCAGGGTATCAAAATAACTTCTTTGTTCCTACACCATTAGCAATTGCAAGTGTGGCTCTTGATGAAGGCGAGAGAACATTTGGAACAATTATTCTCGATTTAGGTGGAGGTTCAACGACAGCCACTGTAATTCACGAAAATAAGATTAAGTACGCGACAATTGATTTAGAAGGTGGAATTGATATCACCAATGATATCTCAGTTGTCCTGAATACATCTAAAAAAGAAGCTGAAAAGATCAAATTGCAATTTGGATATGCTGATCCAAGTTTAACTTCTAGTGACAATCAATTTCCAGTTAATGTGGTAGGCGAGAATGCTCCTAAGATGATTGATGAAGAGTATTTGAGTGAAATAATCAATGCTCGTCTTGATCAAACCTTTAGTCGAATTGGAAAGGGACTAAAGTCTCATGATGCATTTAGCCTGCCGGGCGGTGTTGTGATTACGGGTGGAAGTAGTGCACTTCAAGGAATTGACGATATTGTAAAAGACGATTTTGGCGTTAAAGCTCGAATTTTTCAACCTGACCAAATGGGACTACGGAATCCAATGTATGCAGCAGGCTATGGAGTAGTAAATTATGCTTATAGCTTGGCAGATATTGACTATTTAGTTAACAGCGTTATTTATGGAAATCAGGTTGCTACACCTGTTTCTAATCAATCTTCGTCTCAAGAAAATATGAAATTTTTCAAAAGACGTCTAACTCCTAGTGAAATGGAGCAGAAAGAAGATTATAATAAGACTAGTGCTACATCAACGGTCTCTACGTCTGAAGAGAATGATGATAATAAGAATAATAAAAAAGGAATCAAAGAATTCTTTAAGAAATTTTTTGATTAATAATAAGGTGGTTTAGTAAATGGATTTTACTTTCGATTCTGATGACAACAAAAATGCAGTCATTAAAGTAATCGGTGTTGGCGGTGCCGGTGGTAACGCCGTTAACCGAATGATTGATGAAGGAGTACAAGGTGTTTCTTTTATTGCTGCAAATACTGATGTACAAGCTCTTAATAGCAATAAAGCAGAAAACAAGATTCAGCTTGGACCTAAACTTACTCGTGGTTTAGGTGCGGGTTCTCATCCAGAGGTTGGTCAAAAAGCTGCCGAGGAGAGTCAACAGACAATTGAAGACTCACTTAAAGGTGCAGATATGATCTTTATTACCGCTGGTATGGGTGGTGGTACTGGTACTGGTGCTGCTCCAGTAATTGCTAAGATCGCACGTGAAACTGGCGCTTTAACTGTTGGAGTAGTTACTCGTCCATTCACTTTTGAAGGACCAAAGCGTTCAAAAAATGCGGCAGAAGGAATTGCTCAATTAAAGCAATATGTTGATACTTTAGTTATCATTGCTAATAATCGTTTGTTAGAAATGGTTGATAAGAAGACGCCTATGATGGATGCCTTTAAAGAAGCTGATAATGTTCTTCGTCAAGGTGTTCAAGGTATCTCTGATTTGATTACTTCAACTGACTATGTGAACCTTGACTTTGCTGATGTTAAGACTGTTATGGAAAATCAAGGTGCAGCCTTAATGGGAATTGGCCGTGCTAGTGGTGAAAATAGAACTGTTGAAGCTACTAAACTTGCTATTTCTTCTCCATTATTGGAAGTTTCAATTGATGGTGCTAAGCAAGTATTGCTTAACATTACTGGGGGACCAGATTTAACTTTATTTGAAGCTCAAGATGCTTCTGATATTGTTTCAAAAGCTGCTGGTGATGGAGTAAATATTATTTTTGGTACATCAATTAATGCAAACTTGGGCGATGAAGTTGTAGTTACAGTAATTGCTACTGGAATTGACTCAAAAGCAGAAGAAGAGGCTTCAAAACAACCAATGCGTCGCCCTTCACGTCCAAGCCGTCAAGAAGTAGTAAATCCAGAACCTGCAAAGAAGGAAGAAACTGAAACAGTTCCTTCACCAATGGAAAATTCAGAAGTTAAAGTTGAAAATACAGTTTCAAACGAAACTTCTGCTCCAGCTACTCCAGAAGTAAATGCAGAAAAGAAAGAATCTCAAGATACTTTACTTGACCCCACAAGCGTTTGGAAGCAAGATAGAAAAGAAAATAAGCGTCCACAACCTGTAGAAAATGAAGAAAAAGATGACGATGAGTTCGATTCATTTAGTTCAGACGACTCTACTAGCATTTCTCAAATCGAAACTAGTGCAGATGATGAATCAGACAATGATATTCCATTCTTCAAGCATCGTCGTCAGGATTAATATTTGGAGGAAAATATTATGGCTTTTGACAAATTAGGCAGATTTTTTGGTATTGCTGAAGATGATGAAATGAATGAAGCACCATATTCTGAAGCAGAACAACAAGGGGAAGAAGTTCCTCAAGCTCAAAAAAATGAGAGAAGAGCTAATGTTGTTTCTATCAATTCAGGCGTAGGTGCTACTAGCAAGATTGTATTGTACGAACCACGTGTATATTCCGATGCAAAAGAAGTAGCTCAAAATCTTCTCAATAACAAGGCTGTTATTATTAATTTTGCTCGTATGGATGATGAACAGGCACGTAGAATAGTTGATTTTATTACTGGTACTGTTTATGCCTTAAACGGTGAAATTCAGCGCGTTGGCGATAAGATCTTTTTGGCAACTCCACCTAAATTTGAAACTGATGGCAAAATTGCTGAATTAGTTGAAAAGAAAGATAAAATGGATTAATGATATTTTCAATTGTAGGCTGGATATTACGTATTATCTCTGATTTATTGAATATCTATAGCTTTCTGATTGTAATTTATACTTTACTAACTTGGATTCCAAGGTTACTTGTAACTAAAGTTGGTCGAGTACTAGGAAAAATTGTCGAGCCTTATTTGGAGATATTTGAACGTTTCATCCCTCCAATTGCTGGAATTTCCTTTGCTCCAGTGGTAGCTTTATTAGTAATTTATTTTGTAAATAATTATGTTCTTTATTGGATAGCAAATATAATTAGGTACGTACTTATTAGATAAAATGGAAAAAAGACAAGCTAGTAGTTTTTATCAACATTTTGATGAAAGTGAAAGACCGACGGTAGATTATTTCGTCGGTCTTTTTAATCAATTTTTATTTAAAAATGAGCCAATTTTGACTGATTTCTTAAATCCTAGGGAACAATATATTTTTAGAGAAATTGTTGGTGGCTATGCACAATTGTATAGCTTTGGTGGTTTTTCAAATGCTGAAAAAAAGAGGTTGCTTTTATGCGATTGGATTCAAGCATATGAACCCTCAATGTTTAAAATTACACTTTTTGAAATTGCTTATCCACATAAATGGGCTGTACTTACTCATAGTCAAATCCTGGGTGTCTTGACCCATCTAGGTATTAAATTAGATACTTTTGGCGATATTATCAATGATGAGAATGGAACGTGGCAGTTTTTTGTTAAAACTGAATTGAAGAATTACTTCCTTGAACAAGTTACTCGTGTTGGTAGGACAAAAGTAAAGTTGCATGAATTTCCACTTTCAAAAGTTTTAGTGCAAGAAGATGATAGCAAAGAATTGAGTGTGATTACCATTTCTTTACGTTTAGATGCAGTGGTTAGCGCTGTTACTAATTTAAGTAGAAGCCAAGTTAAAAAGATGATTGAAGATGGTGAAGTAAAATTAAATTGGCATCTTGTAGCTCAATCTAATATAATTGTTTCTGTACAGGATATGCTTAGTATTCGCCATTATGGTAGATATGAGATTATTAATCTTACCACTACGAAGAAAGGTAAGAAACGACTTGAAATAAAGGCATGGCAAGCAAAGAAAAGGTGATAATATGACATTGACGCCAATGGATATTCATAATAAAGAGTTTGCAACTAAACTTCGTGGATATGATTCCAAACAGGTAGATAGTTTTTTAGATCGAATTGTTGATGCATATGGGGATGCACTTGACCAAATTGTTGATTTAAAAAATGAAAATGTTGAGTTAAAAAAATGTGTTGAAAAATATGACAAAGTAAAAGATTCGATTAATGAATCCTTAATTTCTGCACAAGAAAATGCTGAAGAAATTAAAAAGAAGACAAATGTCGAAGCTCAAGAAATTATCAAAAAAGCTAATCAAGACGCGGATGATATTCTTAAAAAGGCTCAAGATGATGGGGATAAAAAGAGAGCCGAACTTCAGAGCCAGTATGATACTTTGAATCATGATTATGATTTGCTTAAGGCAAAAGTTGAAGACTTTAGAGAAGCCGTTCAAGGAATGTTAAAGGATCAAGTTAAAGAATTAAGTGATTCTGATTGGCAATATTACTTAGATAAATATTATGGTCGTTCACGTTTGTATCCAGCAGATGGATCGCAACCAGTTGAAGATGAGTCAATTCCTGATGGTCCAATGGATAACGAAGTAGCACCACAAGAAAATGTTGTATCAGCTAATCCAGAGGTTGACAATAATGCGGTAAATGAAGTAAACTCTGTTCAAGAAAAGGAAGATAAGCCAGGTGTCTTGACCGGAGATAGTCCAGTTAAGGAAAGCATGCATGCTACAGAAGAAAATACCCAGCGGCGTGATGGTCCTGTAATTATTTTCCCAGATGATTTAAAAAATAACTAATTTAAGTCGACAGTACCAACAAGTAGACGATTTAGCGAGTTAGTGATGGTGAAAGACTAACACGTGTCGAAAGTTAATCAGCTGCCAATTGGCTTAAACGTTTGTCTGTGCGATACACAGATATAAGTGGAATGGAATAACTGTATTCTGTTGTTCTGTTCAAGTTAGGTGGTACCACGAGAAGCTTCGTCCTATTTGGGATGAAGCTTTTTTTATATAAGAAAGGATTTTTTATGAGAGTCAAAGATACATTGAATTTGGGCAAAACTAAATTTAAGATGCGCGGAAATCTTCCAGTGCGTGAAGCTCAATGGCAAAAAGAATGGGAAGAAAATAAATTATATGAACAAAGATTAAAGCTCAATGAAGGCAAGCCTCGCTTTGACCTTCATGATGGCCCTCCATTTGCTAATGGTAATATTCACATGGGTCACTCATTAAATAAGATCTCTAAGGATATTATCGTTCGTTTCAAGAATATGAATGGTTATTATGCTCCTTATGTTCCTGGTTGGGATACGCATGGTCTTCCAGTTGAACAGCAGCTAGCTAAAAAGGGCGTTGATCGTAAAAGTATGGATCGCGCAAAGTATAGAGAACTTTGCCGTCAATTTGCTGAAGAACAAGTTAAGAAGCAAATGACCGACTTTAAGCGTTTAGGCGTAATGGCTGATTGGGATCATCCTTATATTACTTTACAGCCTAAGTTTGAAGCTGAAGAAATTAGAGTATTCGGCGAAATGTTCAAAAAAGGTTACATCTACAAGGGTAAGAAGCCTGTTTATTGGTCATGGTCAAGTGAATCAACTTTGGCTGAAGCAGAAGTTGAATACCATGATATTAAATCACCAAGAATCTATGTTGCTTTCCCAATTGAAGATGGAAAAGGAATCTTAGATTCAGATACTTCACTTGTAATTTGGACTACTACTCCTTGGACTATTCCAAGTAACGTCGGAATTACTGTAAATCCCAAATTTGATTATGTAGTTGTTGAAGTTAACGGTAAAAAGTATGTGATCGGTGCTGATCGCCTTTCAGCAGTTGCTGAGGATTTAGGCTGGAAAGACTATAAAGTTCTTAAGACCCTAAAGGGTACTGATTTCGACCGAATGACATATAGACATCCTCTTTATGGTAAGATTGGGTTAGGTCAATATGGTCTAGTTATGAACGATACCTATGTTACTGATGATGATGGTACTGGCTTAGTTCATAATGCTACTGGTTTTGGTGAGGATGACTACAATGTTGGTCGTCGTTATGGTTTGGCAGTATTTGGTCCAATGGATGCACAAGGTAGATTTACTAAAGAAGTGCCAGATCCTGACCTAGTTGGTATGTTCTATGATGATGCTAACAAAGTGGTGGCCGATAAACTTGAAAAAGCTGGTGCGCTCTTAAAACTTAGCTTCTTCACTCACTCATACCCACATGACTGGCGCACTAAGAAACCAGTTATCTATCGTGCAACTACTCAGTGGTTTGCTTCGGTTGATAAATTTAGAGATCAAATTTTAGCAGAAATTGAAAAAGCTAGCTTCATTCCAACCTGGGGTAAAACTCGTCTTTACAATATGATTAAAGATCGTGGTGACTGGGTAATTTCTCGTCAACGTGCCTGGGGTGTTCCACTTCCAATCTTCTACGCAGAAGATGACACACCAATTGTTACTCCGGAAACAATTGAACACGTTGCTCAAATTTTTGAAAAGGAAGGTTCTAATGCTTGGTATACTCATACTGCTGAAGAATTGCTTCCTAAAGGATTTAAGTCAGAGCATTCACCAAATGGTAAATTCAGAAAAGAAACTGATATTTTAGATGTTTGGTTTGATTCTGGTTCATCATGGGCTGGTGTAATGAAAGAGCGAGATGGTTTAGGATTCCCAGCAGACTTATACCTTGAAGGTAGTGACCAATATCGTGGTTGGTTTAACTCAAGTTTAATTACTTCAGTAGCTGTAACCGGTAAAGCTCCTTATAAACAAGTTTTATCACAAGGATTTGTGTTAGATGATAAGGGACACAAGATGTCTAAGTCATTAGGTAATGTAATCTCACCTAATGATGTGGTTAAGCAAATGGGTGCAGAAATTATTCGTTTATGGGTAGCCGGAGCAGATACTACTTCTGACGTCGCTGTTTCTCAAGATATCTTACGTCAGTCTGCTGAAAGTTATCGTAAGATTAGAAATACTATGCGCTTTATGCTCGCTAATACTACTGACTTTGATCCTAAGCAAAATTCAATTGCTTACCCAGACATGTCTGGTGTTGATCAATATATGGAAATCAAGTTGAATCGCTTGATTGAAGAAGCTATTGAAGCATACAATAAGTTTGATTTCAATAGTGTTTATAAGAAAGTATTTAGCTTTATTTCAAATGACTTATCTGCCTTTTACTTAGACTTTGCTAAGGATGTTCTTTATATCGATCCAGAAGACAGCGAAACTCGTCGTTCAATGCAAACTGTGATTTATGACGTTTTAGTTAAGTTAACTAAGTTGATGACACCAATCTTGCCACATACGATGGAAGAAGTTTGGGGCTATTTAAAGGAACCAGAAGATTACGTTCAACTTGCTAACATGCCAGAAGTAGAACATTTTGCTAATGAAGATGAAGTTCTAACAGACTGGAATGACTTTATGAAGGTTCGTTCTGATGTCTTGAAGGCTCTTGAAGAAGCACGTAGCGCTAAGGTAATTGGTAAATCATTTGAAGCACACGTTACTCTTTACCCAACTGAAGAAACTAGAAAACTTCTTGATAAATTAAATGCAAATGTAAGACAGATCTTAATTGTTTCCGATTTAACAATCAGTGATGATCAAGCACCTGAAAATGCAGAAAAATTATCAACTGCTTCAATCGTGGTAGAACATGCAGCTGGTGAAGTTTGTCCAAGATGTCGTCGTACTACAACTGATGTTGGTAGTGACTCACGCTTCCCAGAACTATGTGCGCGTTGTGCAGCTATTGTAGCTGAAAACTTTCCTGAAGCAGAAAAAGAAGGCTTAGAGAAATAATGCGTAAGGGTACTGTTAAACAATTCGATTCGAATTCTGCGTACGGATTTATTGAGGATGATCTAACGCACTCATCTTATTTTGTTTTTTATAAATCGATTAAAGAAGAAGGTTATAAAAAGTTAAATGTAGGTCAAAGAGTACGTTACCAATTAGCACAAGGAAAAAAGGGTCTACAATGTATCAACGTTTATGTTGATCATGACTAAAAGGAGAAATTAAGTGAATCTAAGAGAAACTGAAATCTCAAACAAGCCTGTATTCGAAGGTAGACTTATCGACTTAAACGTTGAAACTATTAGTCTACCTAATGGAAAAACAGCAACTCGTGAAATAGTTAAGCATCCCGATGCTAGTGCAGCAATTGCAATTAATGATGAGAAAAAAATGCTTCTTGTAAAGCAATGGCGAGAACCTATCAAACAGTTAACTCTAGAAATTCCTGCAGGTTTAATTGACGAAACAGATGCATCTCCACTTGATGCAATGAAAAGAGAGTTAAATGAAGAGGGCGGCTATAAGGCAGAATATTGGGAAAAGGTAAGTGAATTTTATACTTCAGTTGGATTCTGTGATGAAAAAATTCATTTATTCTATTGTGATACTTTGTCAAAAATTGAGCACAAACGTCCTCTTGATGAAGATGAATTTTTAACTCAAGAATGGTACAGTCTTCCTGAGATAAAACAATTAATTGCGTCAGGCAAGATTATGGATGCTAAGACTGTTATGGCAATTACATTCTGGGAAAATATGATTTTAACAGGAAACCAAAGTAATGACTGAAAAACGGGCAGATTATCGTAAAAAGCAACAGCAGAAAAAAATAAGAAAAATTTTTGATAACTTTAAGCGCTTGAAGAAAGATGATCAACAAGTTGATGAGGTTGATCCAGAACCAACAGTTAAGGAATCTGCTAATTTTGAATCAAGAGAGAATTTTTCTTCAGAAGAAGAGCGTGAAAATAGAATTAATCGTTTAAAAAAGCGCTTGAACTATGCAATTTTAATTGTTGTTGTTTTATTAATTATAGTTTTGTTCGCTTTGTTTAAACTTTAGATTTAGAGGTAAAAAATGAAAATTGCGATTATTGTTCCAATGGAAGAAGAGGCCGAATTTTATAAAAAGCATTTTAAGTCTGAAACTAAAGAAGTTTTTGGTACAACTGAATTTGATCACTTTTCAATTAATGGAAATGACATTTACTTAGGTCTTAGTGGAATTGGAAAAGTTAATGCGGCTATGAACTTAACTAGCTTATTAACTAAAGAAGATATTGACTTAGTGTTTATGACTGGTTCTGCTGGTTCAATGCAAGAAAATGTGAAAAGAAAAGATTTAATTTTGGTAGATAGTTTTGCTTACCATGATGCACATTGTGTGAGCGCTGGAGAATACGTTGAAGGTCAAATTCCACGTGAACCAGCAAGATTTAATCTTAAGAACCCAGCACGTGAAGCATTTAAGAAGTATCTTTTAAGCCAAAATGTAGACTTTAAAGAAGGTCTTGTTGTTACGGGGGATACTTTTGTACAATCTGAAGCACAAAAAGATGAAATTAAAAAGAACTTTTCTGACGCACTTGGGGTGGAAATGGAAGGAGCAGCTTTTGCACAAGTTGCTAGACATTTCAATACGCCTTTAGTTGCTATTCGTGCTATTTCAGATAATGGCGATGCTAATGCTGATAATGACTTTGATAAGTTTGTTAAAGAAGTGGGTGCTAAAGCAGCCAGCGTAATTTCATCTTATCTTGAAGAAACAGTTTTAGATTAGGGTAATGATAGACTAAGTTCAGATGAACTTAGTCTATTTTTTATGTTAAAATAAAATAGCCACTTCCAAAATGTAAGAAAGATAAAGAGGTATAACATGACTAGAAAAAATGTATATTTGGATAATGCGGCTACTACTCCGATGGATCCAAAAGTAATTGAAAAAATTAGTAGTGAGATGACCAATGATTTTGGAAATGCTTCTAGTCAACATGCATTTGGACGTAAAGCACGTCAAGTGGTTGAAGCAGCTCGTCACCAACTAGCAGAAACAATTAATGCAGAAGATAAAGAAATTATTTTTACTAGTGGCGGATCTGAAAGTAATAATACTGCAATTTTTGGGACAGCACGTGCTAGAAAGAAAATTGGCAAGAAAATAATTACTACCAAGGTTGAACATCCCTCTGTTTTGAATCCAATGAAACGTTTAGCTCAAGAAGGATATGAAATTGTTTATCTTGATGTAGATGAAGCTGGACATATCAATTTAAAGGACTTAAAGAGAGAATTAACGCCAGATACGATTCTAGTTTCAGTAATGGCAGTTAATAATGAAGTTGGTTCAATCATGCCTCTAAAAGAAATTGGTGAACTAGTTAAAGATTCAAATGCCTATTTTCATGTAGATGACGTGCAAGGATTTGGAAATATTGAAATCGATGTTAAAGATATGAATATCGATTTATTATCTACTTCTGCTCATAAGGTTAACGGACCTAAATTTTTGGGCTTTCTTTATGAAAAAAATGGCTTAAATGTAAGTAATCTTCTTTTAGGAGGAGAGCAAGAACTAAAGCGTCGTCCAGGGACTGAGAATGTTCCAGGAATTGCCGGCTTTGGCGTTGCTGCCCAAGAATTGAGAGAGATGGACAAAAAACAGCTTCAGGAAAATTATCGAAAGTTTCAGCAAATAATTCTTGATGAACTTGATCAAAATAAGATTGACTATGAAATTAATGGCTCACTTAAGGGAGCCGTTTCCCATCACGTTTTAAACTTGTGGTTAAAGGGCGTTGGAACTTATTCTGCTTTGACTAACTTAGATTTGAATGGTTATGCAGTTTCAGGTGGATCGGCATGTACAGCAGGTTCATTAAATCCCTCTCATGTGTTAGAGGCAATGTATGGTAAAAACTCTCCTCGTATTGAAGAATCGATTCGAATTAGTTTTGGACGTTTTACTACTGCAGATGAAGTTAAAGGTTTTGCAGATAGCTTAGTTAAAATGTGTCAACGATTAAGTAAATAATTAACAAGTTCTAACCATTTTTGGCTAGAACTTGTTTTAATGTATAATGTTATTGAAAATTATATACTTAACACTTACAAAAAATAAGATAATAATATTGAGAGTGATATTTTATGGCAAATACAGTAATTATTAATGGCGATAATCGTAAATTTACAATTAGTCCAGAAATTAAGCGTTACGCTTTAATTGATGCAGGCTTTACTAAGACTAAAAGAGGTAATTTCATGTATAAGCATCCTTTATATAATGAATCCCCTTATAATGCGACCTGTCAGTTGAAACTAACAATTAACGAAGATTTAGATCATTTAACAATGGTAGTCACTGATACTAATGGCTTACAGAAAGTTAATATTTTTAAAAATAAGCAGTTAGTACCAATGGTTGAGTTACTTGACTTCATTTTAAAGGATCTTGAAGATCGTCAGATTATTGCACCTTGCTAAAAGGAGAAAAAGATAAAATGGTAGATAACAGCAAAATTAGAGTCGTTGTTGGAATGAGTGGGGGAGTCGATTCTTCAGTTTCTGCTCTTTTACTCAAACAACAAGGCTTTGATGTTGTCGGCGTCTTCATGAAGAATTGGGATGATACTGATGATTCCGGAGTTTGTACGGCAACTGAAGATTACGAAGATGTAAAAAAAGTTGCAGATGAAATCGGCATTCCTTATTATTCTATTAACTTTGAAAAAGATTATTGGGAGCGAGTATTTGAATATTTCTTAAATGAATATAAAAAAGGCAGAACTCCTAATCCCGATGTAATGTGCAATAAAGAAATAAAATTTAAATCCTTCTTAGACTTTGCAATGGACCTAGATGCAGATTATATTGCAATGGGGCACTATGCAGCAACTAAAGTTGATGAGAATGGTATTGTACATATGATGCGGCCAAAGGATGGCAATAAGGACCAAACTTACTTCTTAAGTCAACTTTCACAAGATCAACTGAAAAAGGTAATCTTCCCACTTGCTAACTTAACCAAGCCTCAGGTGCGTGAAATCGCAATTGCTGCAGGCCTTGCAACTGCCAAGAAGAAGGATTCAACTGGAATCTGTTTTATTGGTGAACGTAATTTTAGAAAATTCTTGAGTGAGTTTTTACCAGCTCAATCAGGAAAGATGGTTACCCCTGATGGAAAAGTTGTGGGCGAGCATGCTGGATTAATGTATTATACTATTGGTCAAAGATCTGGTCTTGGCTTAGGTTCAACGAAAGAATCAACTGATCCTTGGTTTGTAGTTGGTAAGGATTTAAAAAAGAATGAATTGATCGTTGAGCAGGGATACGACAGTAAGCTTTTATATGCTACTAGCTTAGATGCAAGTGGTGTTTCTTTCTTTACTGGTTTACCCGATCATGACATTGACTTGAAGTGTACAGCTAAGTTCAGGTACCGCCAGCCAGATGTTGGTGTTACTATGCATTACCATGCAAAAGATAATACAGTCCATGTTGAATTTGATGAGCCTGCACGTGCCGTTACACCAGGACAGGCAATTGTTTTTTATAATGGCGAAGAATGTCTTGGCGGAGCAACTATTGACCGTGCTTACCAGAATGAAAAGCAATTACAATTAGTATAGTCAAAAGAAGTCTCAATGAGGCTTCTTTTTGTTTTTAGAAACTGTTATTTTCTGTCCTGAAAACTTATAATAAATAGTAAAAGTGGAGGGAAAAGTATGCAATTATATTTTGTTAGACATGGAAAAACAAAGTGGAATTTAGAAGGGCGCTATCAAGGAGGTAGTGGTAATTCACCACTCTTACCAGAAAGCTATGAAGATATTAAAAAATTAGCTGAGTACTTAAAGGGAACTAAGTTTAGGGCCTTTTATGCTAGTCCTTTACAACGTGCTTTAACTACTGCTGTAATGCTTAGAAATGATATGGGGATTACTGTTCCAGTTATTGTAGATGATCGCCTAAAAGAGTTTAATCTTGGCGATCTTGAGGGAATGAAATTTGTTGACGCTGAGAGTCAATACCCTGATCAAATTAAGGCCTTTCGTTATTCGCCAGAACGCTACGATCCATCAACTTTTCATGGTGAAGACTTTGAACACATGATTAAACGTGGTAAAAGTTTAATTAGTGATATTGTTAAACGCTATCCAAATAAAGATGATAAGGTGCTTTTGGTGAGCCACGGGGCAGCTCTATGTGCATTAATTAGAACTCTTGAGGGTTATGACGTTGCTGATATTAGAAAACGTGGCGGCTTGACTAATACTAGCCTGACGATTCTTGACACTGAAAATCAAGGAAAGACCTTTAATGAAATAGCATGGAATGAAACAAGCTATTTAGATCGAAAGATTACTAGTAGGGATACAATTTAAAAATGGATAAAAAAATAGCCAACTTATATGATGCTGGCAAAGTTGATGATGCTATACACTTATTGATTAAAAAAATAAATAATCATCCTAAAAATATTGAAAATTATTTACAGCTTTCAACTTATTTGATTGAACAAAATTCGGCTGATCAAGCTTTAGAATTATTAGAAAAAGCTCGAGGACTTGTTGATCAGCCAGAGGCTTTAACTTATAACATTGCTGTTTGTTACTACATGCAGGGAGATTTTGCTAAATCGTTAGCTTTACTTAATTCAATTCCAGATGATGAAGAAACGATGTATCAAAAGGCCTTGATTTTTATGAAGTTAGGCCAATACCAAAAGGCACTAGCTTATGCTTTAACTTTGAAAAATCAGGATGAGAGGACTTTAGAATTAATAGGTGATATTTGGCTTAGTCTGGGAGATTTAAAATCAGCAAATCAAACCTATAGTAAGATTCTAAAAGATCAAAGGAATGCAAAAGTTAACTTCTTGCTAGGTTTAACTTTATTTGATACTAACCCTGATAAGGCAGAAAAATATTTTAAAGTTTCGAAAAAACAGAATCCAAAATATTTTGCCCAAGCGCAAAAACAATACAATGCTGTAGCAAAATTGATTAGAGGTAAAAATGGCAGAAACTAGTTTTACTGGACGAATTAATGGGATTGTTTTTGAAAATAATCAGGATCTTTTCAAAATTATTGATGTAGATTTAATTAGCAAATTAGCAGATTATGATCGTGATAATATCCGGGTAACTGGTAATTTTGGTGATATTCAGATTGGATCGACTTATAAATTTGTCGGTCAAATTGTTGTACATGAAAAATTCGGTAAACAATTTCGTGTTAGTTCATATGAACCTGTTTTACCACATGAAGAGGGAAGTCTAGCTAAATATCTAAGTTCTGATAAATTCCCTGGTATTGGTAAAAAAGCTGCTGAAAGAATTATTGATAGTCTAGGAACGAATGCTTTAGACATGATTAAGGCCAATCCAACTGAAATTGAGGACCTTGATTTAACACAAAAGCAGAAAGATAGTTTACTATCTGGGATTAATCAGATGGATTCTTTTTCAGAAATTGTTATTAAACTAGCTAAGTATGGAATTAATAAAAAAACTGCTGGAAATATTTATAAAGCCTATCATGGAGATTCTCTTAAAAAACTTGAAGAAGATCCTTATCAAGCCGTTGGTGAAATTAGAGGTTTTGGTTTTAAAACAGCTGATAATATTGGCCAAGCACTTGGAATTGAATTAAATGATCCAAGAAGGGTTAGAGGTGCAATTTTAAGTATTTTGCAGAATGCTCTAAGTACGCTGGGAGATACTTATGTGGCACTAGATGATTTATTAACGCAAGCGTATGAATTGGTTCAGGCTAGTTCTTATGATGACTTAGCAAATAGCGTGAATGAGCTTCAGCGACAAGGTAAGGTAGTTGTTTCAGGTGATAAAGCAGCCTTGCAAGAAATTTTTCAAACGGAGCTTGATATTTCAAATGAATTAAAACGTCTAGTCAAAAATCGGGTGAAAAAAGAAGACTTCAGTGATGAAAACATTGAGCAGGCAATTAATCATGCTGAAGAAGAACTTGAGATTAAGTATGACGAAACGCAAAAGAATGCGATTAAAAATGCTTTAAATAATCCAATTTCTATCCTTACTGGTGGACCAGGTACTGGTAAGACAACAATTATCAATGGAATTTTAATGTGCTTAAAGGAACTTGCTGACATCCCGAGTGGGGCCTTATATAGTGAGGATCCACCATTTTTATTAGCTGCACCAACTGGTCGAGCAGCTAAGAGAATGAGCGAAATTACTGATATTTCTGCTAAAACTATTCATCGCTTGTTAGGACTAGGTATTGGCGAAAATGATGCAACTGATGTTAATGAATTAAATGGCGAGATTCTAATCATTGACGAAATGTCAATGGTTGATATGTTTCTATTTAAGCAGTTGTTATCAGGTATTAATTCGACGAAAAGAATTGTTTTTGTTGGGGATCAAGATCAGCTGCCCTCGGTTGGAGCGGGAAATATTTTCAGTGACTTAATTAAGTCAGAAGCATTCCCAACAACTAGACTCCAGGTAATCCATCGGCAAGGAGAGGATTCATCAATTATCAAGCTAGCTCATGCAATTAACGAAGAAGATGCTGAACAGATAATCTTTAATAAAACTAAGAATTATTCCTTTATCCCTTGTCAACCTAGTTTAGTTGGAGATGCAATTGATCAGATTGTTAACTTAGCTATTAAGCGTGGTTTTAAAAAGGATGATGTTCAGGTCCTTGGAGCTATGTATAATGGTCAGGGCGGAATCACTCACTTGAACGATATCTTGCAAGATGTAATGAATCCAATGTCTTCAAAAACTAAAGTAATTGAAGCGCATAATGAAAGCTTTAGAATTGGCGATCGTATTCTTCAATTACAAAATAATCCCGAAAAGGATATTTATAATGGTCAAATTGGCAAAATTATTGGACTTAATCCAGATGATAAGGCGAAGATCTTAATTGCTGATTTTGATGGTCGAGAAATAGAATTTAACGTTAAAGATTTAAATGATATTACTCGTGCTTATGCAATTACAATTCACAAGTCGCAGGGATCTGAATTTCCGTTAGTTATTTTGAATCTTACTATGCAGAATTATATGATGTTGAGACGTAACTTGCTTTATACGGCAATTACCCGTGCTGAGAAAAATCTTGTCATGGTAGGAGAAAAAAAGGCTTACCTTATGGCCTTACGTACGCCAGGAAATGACCGTAAGACGGATTTAGCTTCTAAGATCAGGCATGAGCTAGGACTGAAAGAAGTAGTTGAGCATAATTCTAACGCAAATACTAAACAAGAGCAGGTTCAAACTGAAATTAAGGAAGAAATAAATGAACCCAAAGACTATATCTTAACTCCTGATTTAATTTATTCTGGTAAAATTGACCCAATGATTGGGATGGAAGATATAAAATTAAAAACAAGAGATTAGTAAAACAAGCCACCTCGTTATGTGATGGCTTGTTTTGCATTTATTTCAAAAATTTAAAATGATCAACTTCAAATTTTAAGTGGAATTTTCTTCTATTCAATTCTTCTCCATCAAGTTGACCGTATTCTGCTTGATAGGTTTCTACTTCAATTTTATTAGCTTCAAAATAATGAAATTGCTTGCTTTGCATATGTGATCCATTGAGGAGAAGCTTAGAAAAGAGATATAAGAATTTGGCCAAGTTAGGCTTTTCTACAATCGCAATATCTAATTTATGATTATAAATATTAGCAATTGGCAAAATTGGAACACCACCGCCAAAGTAGGGATGATTAGTTGTCGTAACTAAGTATGCGTGATCGTAGGAATAAGTATGTTCATTAGTTAAAATCTTAACTTTGAAATTATCTTGTCCCTTGAGAGCTTGAGCAATATTTATTCCATAAGTTAAATTCCCTATATTGATTTTGTTAAACTTAGTTTTGAGCTTTGAATGATTGGTTTTATTGACCACAAACGCATCAAAGCCAATTCCTAAATTATTGACAAAGTATTTTTCTTCACCTGTAAGCAAATCTTGATATCTGCCACAGTCGACATTTGTTACTGTTGGATGATTTTTGATTTTTTTGATAAATTTCAAGGGGTTATTTTGAAGTTTGGCTGCTCGAGCAAAATCATTTCCGGTACCAGCTGGAAAATAGGCAAGGGGAGTGTCAGGATGAAGTGAATTTTTTATCCCATTTAAAGCCTGATTCAAAGATCCATCACCGCCAACTACAACAATATATTCATGATTATTGTTAATTTCATTAGCTGTCTTAGTTGCAATCGGGACGAGTTGTCTAGGATAAGTAGAAATTTGTATATTATATGCCAATTTTTCTTTTTTCAGGACAGCTTCAATTTCTTTGAGGGCTTTTGCGCCTTTATCGCTACCAGATTTTAAATTTACAAGTAAATGAACCTTTTTCATTGTTAATTGCCTAATTCATATAAAAATAAGCCCCATTTGGGGCTTATTTTATTTCTTTTCAATTAGCATTGGCAAAATCATCGGTCTTCTTTCAGTCTTAGAATATAAGAAATCTTGAAGATTCTCAATAATTGCCTTTCTAATTTCATTTTCTTTTGGTTGCGGATCTTTAGCCATTTCAGTCTTAAGAATATGGTAGACATGCTTCTGTGCTTGACTAATCAATTCAGTTGATTCACGCATATAAACAAAACCACGACTTAAAATATCTGGCCCTGCTAAAACACGTTGATGTTTGTAGTCAACAGTTGCTACCACTACCACAAGACCTTCTTCAGCTAAAATTTGACGGTCACGAACGACGATATTACCAACATCGTCACTACCAGAAGTGTCAACAAAGACATCCGGGATATTGATGTGACCAGCAATTCTTGATGAATCTTTGGTTAAAGCAAGTACATCACCATTTTTTAGAACGAAGGTATGATCTTTAGCCATTCCAGTAGACTGAGCAGTTTCAGTATGAACAACTTGCATTCTGTATTCACCGTGGACAGGAATAAAGTATTCAGGCTTGGTTAACTCGATCATCATCTTTTGTTCTTCTTGACCAGCGTGTCCAGAAGTGTGGACATTATGAATCTTACCATGAACAACATTAGCGCCCGCTTCAGTTAACTTATTAATTAAGTGGTTTACGCTAGTTGTATTGCCCGGAATAGGGTTAGATGAGAAGATTACTGTATCGCCTGGTTGTAATGAAATTTGACGGTGAGTTCCATCTGCAATTCTTGAAAGAGCTGCAAGTGGTTCTCCTTGAGAACCAGTACATAAAATCATCGCTTTTTCAGGTGGAGTATGGTTGATTTCATTGGCATCGACTAAAGTTCCTTCAGGAATATTTAGATAGCCAAGATCAATACCGTTTTGAACACCATTTTCCATTGAGCGACCAAAGATTGCGACTTTTCTTCCAGTGTCAACAGCTGCCTTAATAGCAGTTGATACACGATAAAGGTTAGAAGCAAAAGTAGCAAAAATAATTCTACCTTTAATTCCAGTGATGATATCGTGTAGGGAGTGAGCAACAAATCTTTCTGATTTTGTAAAGGTTGGAACTTCCGCATTAGTTGAGTCAGATAGGAGTGCAAGTACGCCTTCTTGACCTAACTTAGCCATCTTCTGAAAGTCAGGGGCAGGTTGATTCATTACAGGGGTTAAGTCAAACTTAAAATCTCCCGTAAAGACTACTGCACCTTCTGGAGTATGAACTGCAATTCCCAAAGTATCAGGAATTGAGTGAGTTGTTCTGAAGAAACTGACTGAAAGCTTATCAAATTTCAAAACCGTATCTTCATGCTCTTCGTGAAGTTCACTAGAATTTAAAATTCCATGTTCATCAAGTTTCCCGCGAATTAAAGCGAGGGCAAATGGTGTTGCATAAACTGGAATTTCAGGAATCTTCTTTAAAAGGTAAGGGATTCCGCCAATGTGGTCTTCATGTCCGTGAGTTACAACTAATGCTTTGATTTTTTTCCTATTCTTAATAAGGTAAGAATAGTCTGAGATAACATAATTAATTCCCATCATGTCATCTTCTGGGAATTTGATACCGCAGTCCATGATGATAATCTCATCTTGGTACTCAACGCAGTACATATTACGGCCGATTTCGCCTAGACCCCCTATAGCGAAAACGCCGACTTCATTATTCTTTAATTTCAAGGTCGTTATTTATCTTCAGATTTGAAAGTTGTCAGCTTAAAATCTGGACTTTGCTTTTCATAAGCAAGTGAGTTTCCAGTTAATTCTTGGATGAGTTCAATGTTGTAGGGGGTATTATCCTCAACCATAGTTCTTGCTGCAACTACATTATCTGCTTCTAAAAAAAGAGTTTTAGTAGTTTCTCTTCTTGGATTAACGATCTGGTCTTTTTGGTATAAAACTTTGTAGATCATTTCTTATAATCTCCTTATATTAAAACGTTCAAAAAAACTTCTGCGAAAAAGTCGCAGAAATTCATAGCTATTAAAATTTTATCATAAACTTACTTTTAAGTATACCAATTTACATTATATATAGTACGTAAAAAGGCGATAGAACATTTTGTCCTAACGCCCAATTTCCAAAAAATTAAGAACTAATTTTTAAGAAATAACAATGGTATCTTCTGCTAAATCAAAAGGATTTCGCTTATTGATACGGTCATAGAATAAGTGACCATTTAAGTGGTCAATTTCGTGAGAAGCAACAATTGCTGGATAATCCTTTAAGCGAATTGTCTTTTCTTCGCCATCAACTGTATAATAATGAATCTTTAACTTATCAGGACGGGGAACATAGCCTTCAATATCTTTGTCAACACTTAGGCAGCCTTCGCCTTCAGCAAGACAAGCTTTTCTAACTGATTCAGAAAGAATTTTTGGATTGACAAAAACTTCTTTGAAAATAATCTCACCTTTATCATTTGGAACTAAAAGGGCAGCCATCTGAATGCTCTTGCCGACTTGAGGAGCAGCTAGACCAACGCCAGCTCTTAATTGGTGCTTTTCAGCAATTTTAGGATCTTGCGAGTTAATTAAATATTGCATCATTTCGTCAGCTAATTCTTTATATTCATCAGCTAATGGGAAGGTTAAAGGCTTAGCAACTTGTCTTAAGACAGGGTTGCCATCGCGCGTAATATCATGCATTAAAATCAAAATAAATATCTCCTTAATTTTAAATTTGCTATGAATATGATAACAATTGAAAGAAAAGACGGCAATAATCGAAGTTTTTGGTATAATATTTTTGTTAAAAATAAACAGTTCACAGCTTGTACTTTCGTTGACGGCATGATATTTTTAGAGTAGAATTGTAAAACGAAACTATAGAGATATAAAGCTTCAATAACTGCATTATTATTTTGCATAAGATAGCTGTGACTGGAGTCACAGTTTTTTTATGAAGTTCGGGGAGGAATTTCTTTTGCAAAGAAGAGACGATATTAGAAATATTGCCATTATCGCACACGTTGACCACGGTAAGACTACTTTGGTTAACCAATTATTAAAACAATCAGATACATTGCCAGAGCACATGAATCTAGAAGACCGTGCTATGGACTCCAATGCTATTGAACGTGAACGTGGTATTACAATCTTATCTAAGAACACTGCTGTTAAGTATGGTGACACTACAATTAACATCTTGGATACACCAGGACACGCTGACTTTGGTGGTGAAGTAGAACGTATCATGCACATGGTTGATGGATGTTTATTACTTGTTGATGCCTACGAAGGTACTATGCCACAAACTCGTTTTGTGCTTAAGAAGGCCTTAGAAGCTGGTGTTAAGCCAATCGTAGTTATTAACAAGATTGATCGTCCAGGTGCTCGTCCAAAGGAAGTTCTAGATGAAGTTCTTGAATTATTCATTGAATTAGGTGCTAGTGATGAACAACTTGATTTCCCAGTTGTTTATGCATCTGCTTTAAATGGTACTTCTTCATATGACTCAGACCCAGCTAAGCAAGAAGAAACAATGGATCCTATTTTTGATACTATTGTTAAGAACATTCCTGCTCCAGTTGATAACTCTGATGAGCCTCTACAATTCCAAATCACTATGCTTGATTGGGATGATTATGTAGGTCGTATTGGTGTAGGTCGTATTTACCGCGGAAAAGTTAAGGTTGGAGACAACATTACTGTTATGAAACGTGATGGTTCAACGCAAAACTTCCGTGTTACTAAGTTATTCGGTTACTTCGGTTTGAAGCGTAACGAAATTCAAGAAGCAAAAGCCGGCGACATTATTGCTATTTCAGGTATTAATGATATTTATGTTGGTGAAACTATTGCTTCTGCAGATAAGCCTGAAGCATTGCCACTTCTTAAGATTGATCCACCAACTCTTCAAATGGACTTTGTCGCAAACGACTCACCATTTGCAGGTCGTGAAGGTGACCAAGTTACTCCTAAGAAACTTGAAGACCGTTTGATTCGTCAAACTCGTACTGACGTTTCTTTGAAGGTAGAACCAACTGATCAATTAAATGCCTGGACTGTTTCTGGTCGTGGTGAATTACACTTGTCAATTTTAGTTGAAGAACTTCGTCGTGAAGGATTCGAATTACAACTTTCACGTCCTAAGGTTATTTACCGTGAAATTGATGGTCAAATGTGTGAACCATTTGAAGCAGTTCAAGTTGATACACCAGATGCTTACGTAGGTTCAGTTATTGATTCTCTTTCACAAAGAAAAGGTGAAATGAAGAATATGGAATCTACTGGTAATGGTCAAACTAGACTTGAATTCTTAGTACCATCACGTGGTTTGATTGGTTACAACAACGAATTCATGTCTCAAACTGCTGGTTACGGAATTATGAACCATACTTTTGATTCATATAAACCAGTAGTTAAGAACTGGGAACCAGGTCGTCGTAATGGTGCTTTGGTTTCAATTAACCAAGGTCAATCAACTACTTACTCACTTCAATCAGTTGAGCAACGTGGTGAATTATTCATCGGTGCTGGTGTTGAAGTTTACGAAGGTATGATTGTAGGTCAATCATCACGTGAACGCGATATTGCTGTTAACGTAACTAAGGGTAAGAACTTAACTAACACCCGTGCAGCAGGTAAGGACCACTCAGCTTCAATTAAGACTCCTAAGACTATGACTTTGGAAGAAGCTATTGAATTCTTGAATGATGATGAATACTGTGAAGTAACTCCAGAAAGCATTCGTTTACGTAAGAAGATCTTAAACACTAACGAAAGAAAAAAGGCAGATAAGAGACGTAATAAGTAGTTAAATTCTTATTTGATTTTTAAAAGTAGCTCATTTTGTGGAGCTACTTTTTTTTATCCGTAAAGGTAGTGATATAATGAGAAAGATTATTTAACTAAAGGGGCAAGTATATCGTGCGACAAAAATTAAGATACTTAGACTATAGCATCTTGATCCCATACCTGATTTTGTCAACCATTGGGGTTATCATGGTCTATTCAGCAAGTTCAGATATTTTGTTAGTAAATGGCTTTTCACCTAGTGTATATATGAAAAGGCAAATTATATATTTTGTTGCTGCATTTTTATTCTTTGGAATTCCATGTTTTGCTTTGAAATTAAAAATATTCAAAAATAGAAAATTTGTTATGTCTTACTTAGGTATTTCATTTTCTATGCTATTCTTTTTGATTGTCTTGAAAGTAATTAGTCATGGAAAAGCTGCTATTAATGGTGCAGTTGGCTGGATCAATTTAGGTTTTATTAATATTCAACCTGTGGAAGTAGCTAAGTTGTCTTTAGTACTATATTTAGCTTTTGTTTTATCAAGACGGGATGGAAAGTTTGTTCCAGGTCAAATTTGGCATAATTTATTTGGACCGACAGTTATTTCGTTTATGATGATTGGACTGGTTATTTTAGAACCAGATTTTGGTGGCTCAGCCATTCTGTTTATGATTGTGTTTGTGATGTACAGTGTTTCTGGTATTCCAACTAAGTTAGCAGTTTATTGGCTTATCGGGCTTTTCGTTGGGATTGTCTTGCTGATGCTAGTGTTATTGGTTTGGACACCAGGATTCATTAAGGATTCTTATCAGTTCCAACGCTTATTAGCCTTTGTTCATCCCTTCAAACTAGAAAAAACTGGTGGTGCTCAGTTAGTTAATTCCTATTATGCAATTCACAATGGCGGTTTATTTGGTGTTGGCTTAGGTAACAGTATGCAAAAAAGAGGTTATTTACCAGAGCCATATACCGACTTTATTTTATCTATTACTGCTGAAGAGTTAGGTGTAATTGGTGCGATTGTGATTATTTCCTTATTATTCTTCCTGATGTGGCGCATTATGGAAGTTGGAATTCACGCTGATTCACAGTTCAATGCTTTGGTTTGCTTTGGTGTGGTAACTATGATTTTTACCGAAACGCTCTTTAATGTAGGAGCAGTTTTGGGTCTTTTGCCGATCACTGGGGTAACCTTGCCATTTATTTCTTATGGTGGATCTTCAATGATTGTCTTAACTGCTGCTTTAGGATTAGTCTTAAATATTTCAGCTGCTGAAAAGAAGACAATGATAGAAAGTAGGAGTGTACTTTGAGTTTGGTTTTTAAAGATGAGTCAAATAACAAAATGACGGCGCGCACACAAATAATTGTTTGGCTTTATCAAATTAGCGATCAATACAAGTTGCGCCGATTTGGCAATATTATCTATTTTTCACGTAAAAATAAGTATGTAGTTCTATATGTAAGTTCAGAATATGCTTCAAAGGTAATTACTGAATTAAAGAGTAAGAATTATGTCCAGTCAGTAGAAACTTCAAAAACCGATAAGCTTGATTTTTCTGCTGAACACGAAGAAAAGATGATGCGTGAACTAAAAGAAGAAGCAGAAAAATTACGAGAAGAAAACGAGGATTTACGAGTTTGAGGATTATTGCAGGAAAATATGCTAAGCGTAATTTACATACTTTAAAAAGTAATGCTACTCGTCCGACTAGCGATAAAGTAAAGGGCTCTTTGTTTAACTCCTTGGGGCAATTTTTTGATGGTGGGCGAGTATTAGACCTTTATGCTGGTAGTGGAGCTTTAGGAATTGAAGCTGTTTCTCGCGGTTATGACAGTGCAGTTTTAGTTGATATTAGTGGTCAAGCATGTCAAATTATTAGGAAAAATGTTGAACTTACTAAAGAAGAAGATAGATTTAGAGTTCTAAAGTGTAGTGATAATCGTGCCATTAAAATTTTAAACGAGGAAGGGAAAAAGTTTGATTTAATTTTTCTTGATCCTCCGTATGCTAAGCAAAAGATTGTTAAGATTATGACTAAATTACTTGAAAATGATCTATTAAATGATAATGCATTGATTGTAGCTGAGACTGATGAGCATGATGAATTACCAGAAGTTTCTGGCTTTTCAATTATTAAGGATCATCAGTTAGGTAGAACAAAAGTAAAAGTTTACAAGAGGAAGTAAAATGACAAAGGCAATTTTCCCTGGGAGTTTCGATCCAATAACCAATGGTCACGTTGAGGTGGTTGAAGCAGCAGCTAGAATGTTTGAAAAACTGTATGTAGTAATTATGACGAATACAAGTAAGAAGTATCTTTTTGATGAAAAAGAGCGCTTAGATTTGGCTAGAAAAGTTTTCGAAAACGATGAAAATGTTGAAGTGATTGCTCGTCCAGCTGAATTGACTGTAGAAGTAGCTCATGAACTTAATGCTGGGGCAATTGTTCGAGGATTGAGAAATACCACTGATTTTAATTATGAGCGTGATATTGCTGGAATTAATAAGACTTTAGATCCAAAATTAAATACAGTTTTATTGTTTACTCGTCCAGAAGATAGCTTCATTTCTTCAAGTATGATTAAAGAAACAGTATTTTTTGGTGGCAATGTTTCAACTCTAGTTCCAAAGTCAGTGGCAGCTGCTTTGAAAGAAAAGCTGAGGAATCGAAATGATGAAGAAAAATAAAAAATTAAAATTTTGGCTGCTAGGAATAGCAGCATTTTTAATAGCAGTTGTTTTTTGTCTATGGCCTACACAATACTATATTGAAGCGCCGGGGGAAGCTTTTCAAATTAGTAAGTATGTTAAAAGTACAAGAAAACCTAATCCTAATTTTTATCTAGTCACTGTGAGTGAACGTCCTGCAGTTATGATTGACTATTTAACTAGTTTCTTTAGGGCAGGAGATAGTCGTTATTCAAAGACTGAATTAATGGGGACATCAAGTAGTGCTGAATATAATCAAATGCAGCAATACTACATGGAAACTAGTCAGAACAATGCAATCTATTACGCAGCTAAGAAAGCAAAAGTCCCGTATCGTCAAGAATTTTTAGGCGTTTATGTGATGGAAGTTATGAAAAATTCAACTTTTAAGAATAAGTTGAAAGTTGGAGATATTCTAGTTAGCGTAAATGATAGAAAATTTTCTTCTAGTCAGGATCTAATAAAATACGTTTCTTCATTAAAGCATAAAAAAGTACAAATAGCAGTTATTCGAGGAAAGAAGCATCTGACTTTTTCAGGAAAAACAGTTAAATTATCTGGGACCAATCGTTATGGAATTGGTATTCAGTTGGTAGATCATACGAAGGTCGTAACTGATCCCGCAGTTAAAATTGATGCAGGAGATATTGGCGGCCCGTCTGCAGGTTTAATGTTTACACTTGAGTGTTATCAATTGTTTACTGGTAAGAATCTTAGTGCTAAGAAAATAGCTGGTACAGGAACAATTGATAGTGATGGTAAGGTAGGAATGATTGGCGGCGTTGATAAAAAGGTAATAGCCGCCAGCCGTCAAGGAATGAGAGTCTTTTTTGCACCAACTGATCAACCAGAAGGGGTTAAAAAGAATGAAACAAATTATGCCGAAGCAGTCCGAACTGCTAAGAAAATACATACTAAGATGAAGATTGTGCCAGTAGCTTGTTTCGAAGATGCACTAAATTATTTAGAAAAATAAATTGAAAGCAGCAAAAAAATTGCTGCTTTTTTTCGTAATAAATAATGAGGTGATAAAAATGGATTTAGAAAAAATCAAAGAATTCATAATAGAAAAGAAAATTTGGGTAATTGGAATTATTGTTTTGATCCTAGGTGGAGGATATTTTATTCAAAAAAATAATCAGCCAGCAGTCAATAACACCCAGGTTTTGAGCGAAAATAATAAGACCCAGTCAACGGAATTTTCTAAAAGTGAGAATAAAACTACTCAATCTACATCAAACTTAAATAGTTCATCAAAGCAAAACACAGTAACTGTAGACATTGCTGGAGCTGTTAAACATAGTGGTGTCTATACATTGAAAAATGGGGCTAGACTAAACGATCTGTTGAAAATTTGTGGTGGCTTAACTGATAAAGCAGAGACGCGGGCAATTAATCGAGCAGCCTTATTAAAAGATCAAGATCAAATTTATGTCCCGCATATTGGTGAAAAAGTAGAAAATCTTCCTGGAAATGGAACTTCTAATAGTCAAAATCCTGCCGCTTCCGATACTTCTAGTTCAAGTTCAGAGCAAGTTCATTTAAATTCAGCAACGGTGCAGGACTTACAAAAGTTAAACGGCGTTGGTCAAAAGAAGGCAGAGCAAATCATTGCTTATCGTGATCAAAATGGTGGCTTTAAGCAAATTGAAGATTTGACTAAGGTAACAGGAATTGGTGAAAAAACTTTTGAAAAGCTCAAAGATCAGTTGGCACTCTAGTTTCTATGCCACTGGATTTTATTTATTGCTTGGCTTAGTTTGTATTTCAGCAACTTTTCTTATCTTGCAGACCACTAACCTTATCCAAGGTATTGTTGCTACATTGTTTTTAATTATTTTTTGTTTGTTGCTAACTTATAAATTTCCGCAATATTGGTATTTAGTTGCAATATTTTTAGGAGTAATTATAACTTTATGCTTTATTAATCAAAGAACAAGTGAATTAGAAATTAGAGAGCCGATTCTAATATATAGTGATCAAGTGAAGGTGAGTGATAATTTCTTCTATGGAGAAGGAAAAATAGGGAAGAATAAAGTTTTAGTCAATGGAAGTGCAAATAAGTCTTTTGAAAAGGAATTAAACAAATATCATGTCGTTTATTTGGTAAACTACAAGGCAAAAGTAGAAACGATTATGCCTGCAACGAATCCTGGTGAATTTGATTATCAAAAATATTATCGCAGTAAAAAAATCAGGGAAAGAGTTAAGCTTGAGAGTTATCAAATTTATCCTAAGCAGATTGCTGTTTTTGATTGGGTTCATATGCTCCGTAAATTTTTGATGAATTATTTTGAAAAAATGCCCCAATATACTAGATTTTTTGCTAGTGAAATGGTGTTAGCACAAAACCCGAGTACAGATAATAAGGTTTTACTGAATAGTTATCGAGACCTAGGCATTATTCATCTTCTGAGTATCTCCGGTTTACATGTGAGTTTATATATCTTAGGTATTACATGGCTAGGGACAGTGATGAAGAGAACAGAAGAAGAGGTTACAATACTTTGCGTTACTTTTTTAGTAATCGAAATCTTATTGTCTAATTTTCAGGCTGGCTTTGTTCGTGCAAGTTTAAGTTACTTTTGGGGTGTTTTCTTTAAAAGAAAGAAAATTATGGTTAGTAGCGGCGACAAGTTAGGGATAGTGGTTTTAACGCATTTGCTTTTTAATCCTTTATTATTTTTAAGCAGTGGAGCTATTTTGAGCTATTTACTAGTTTTTGGTCTAGAAATAAGTAAAGACTTTAAGAAAATTAGACAGAATTTTGCTCTTAATTTGTTAATCACACCGATTTTATTACATAATTTTTATCGGATTAATTTTTTAACTGTCATTTATAACTTTTTAATTGTTCCAATTTTTAATTTTATTCTCTTACCACTGACCTTTATTGTAATTTTTTTGTTTTGGTGTTTGCCAGCAACTGTAAAGTTAAGTGAACCAATTTTTAAAGGACTTGCAGATTTAACTAATTTTATTGCTGATAAGCAATTGGGCTTAGTAACTTTTGGTCAAATCAATTGGCTGCAAACAATATTTTTATTAGTTGTGACAGTATTTTTAATTATTTTACCTAAACATAAGATTCAAAAATTAAAGTTAAGATCGATCATAGTTGGAGCATATGTTAGTATTTTTTGCTTGATTCATTTTCCTTTAAAAGGACAAGTCTCTTTTATTGATGTTGGCCAAGGCGATAGCATTTTGATTACTACGCCGTTGAATAGAAAGACTTATTTAATAGATACCGGCGGAAAATTGAATTTTGGTAAAAAGAAAAGCGAGCCACAATTAAATCGAATTACGATCCCATTTTTATATGCTCAAGGAATTGATCATTTGGATGGCGTTTTTTTAAGTCATCAAGATGCGGATCATATTGGTGATTTAAAAGCACTCCTTGATCAAATTCCAGTAGAAAAATTATATTTTGCTAGAGGATTAACAGATAACCAATCTTTTAGAAGAAAAATAAATGGCCATTTAAAAGATGTCCAATTAATTCCCTTACTTGCAGGAGATAAAGTTAAAACTAAAGATTTAAATTTTGATGTAGTTTATCCTTTTAAACCTGGTTTGGGTAAAAATGAAGATTCTCTGTCTTTAACTTTTAAGTTAGCAAATAAACGTTGGCTTTTTACCGGAGACTTAGGTAGAGAAGGAGAAAAAGAAATTTTAAATCACTATAATTTACAAGTAGATTATTTCAAACTGGGGCATCATGGTAGTAAGACTTCTAGTGATCCAGACTTTTTAAAACAGTTAAATCCGCAACTCGTTTTTATTTCATCAGGACGAAATAATCGCTTTGGTCATCCCCATCAGGAAACTTTAAAAACATTGAAAGACTTGAGCATCTCATACTTAAATACGCAAGATAGTGGTACAATTACTTGGAATTACTCACCGTTTAACAGTGAGACAATTACGACTTTTTATAAAGGAAATACAAAATGACATTAATCTCTCTTTTTAAACAGACCAATCCTAAGAATGCTAATCTTTTGATCCAGGGACCAGATTCTTTTTTTAATGATTATTTAGTGCGTAATTATCTTAATCAAAAGAAATTTACAGACCTTGACCAAGTAATTGTGGATTGCCTTGAAGATGGGTTGGATGAACTAATGGCTACTTTAACAGAGTCTTCTTTGTTTAGTTCTAAGAAAATTGTCGTTGTTAAGAATCCTTTCTTTTTAATGGCTAAGGTCCCGCAAAAGTATAAAAAGCAAATTGAAAAATTAACTAAAATTATCGAACATTTAGATGACTTAGAAGATATAGTGGCTTTTGTAGCTAATTATGAAAAAATCGATCGCCGAAAAAAGATGAGTAAATTTTTGCTGGAGCATGTTAATGTTGTTGAAACAGCGCTTAAGCCTTATGAAGTGAGTGGGGTAATTAAAGCAATTAGCAAGGAAGAAGGCTACCAAATTACGAACATGGCGCTGCAAATTTTAATCCAAAGAAGTGATCAAGTTTTAGATGCAGCGTTAAGTAATTACTTGAAATTAAAAAATATTGTTGGGGAAGATAAAAGAATTACAGAGACCCTAATTAATGAAAATATTGATCGCTCTCTTTCAGAAAATATTTTTGAAATATTAACAGCCGCTTTTAATAAAAATTATCAAGAAGCTACTCAGCGTTTAGATGATCATCTAAGAGAAGGAGCAAGTGCGATTCAATTATTAGCTATTTTTGAGTCGCAAATTGAATTTTTGAATTGCGTTAAAGTTCTTCAAAATCGGCGTTGGAGTAAAGATCAAATTACTAAAGAGTTAAAGGTAAATCCATATCGGGTAAAGTTAGCTATGGAAAATAAAGTCTCTTTGAATAAGCTAGCGAGCCTATTAAAGCAGGCAATTGAACTTGATTTTGGATATAAAAATGGAACATATCGCGGGAATGAGTTTTTAAAACTTTTCTTACTAAAAATTTAGACGACAAAAAAGCCCGGAGAATTATCTCCGAGCTTTTATTTTGTCTAATATAAAGTGTCAAGCAAGTGATTACTTGTTAGCAGCCTTCTTAGATAAGCGTGACTTATCACGGTTAGCCTTGTTCTTAGAAATAAGACCTTTAGAAGCAGCCTTATCTAAAGCACGTGCAGCTTTAACTTCTAAATCGAGGACATCTTTTGCGTCATTTTCAACAGCTTCGTTGAATTTTCTTACAGCAGTTCTCAATTTACTTAATTCAGCAGCATTGCGCTTGTTAGCAGTAGCAGTAGTCTTAACACGTTTAATTGCTGATTTAATTTGTGGCATCAAAATCACCTCGATAAAATAGATTTACTCGTTAATTATACTTAATAGAAGCTTTTGGTGCAAGGTAATTTGGGCTTGCTTTTTTAAAAACTTCAATGTAATATTATTATTTGTTGGAACCATTAACGCTGTTTTCCCGCCGCCGACGGTTAACGTTGTTAATGGCAATTATTTAAAAGAGAGGTATTTTCTAATGGCTATTTCAAAAGAAAAGAAAGATGAATTAATTAAAGAATACGCACGTCACGATGGCGATACTGGTTCTCCAGAAGTTCAAATTGCACTTTTAACTAGTGATATCAACAACTTGAACGCTCACTTAAAGGCTAACAAGCAAGACCACCACTCATACGTTGGTTTGCTTAAGAAGATTGGTCACCGTCGTAACTTACTTCGTTACTTGAAGAACAAGGATATTCAACGTTACCGTGAATTAATTAACAAGTTAGGTTTACGTCGTTAATCTTAATAATTCATAAGCCTCAGCTACTCTTTGTCATGAAGAGTAGCTTTTTTGTTTCTTTCAAATTCATATAAGTATATGGTAAAATTAATTAGATTAACTTCGTTTTGATCATTAAGATCCATAAATAATTTAAGTAAATATAGAAAGAAGCAAGAAAATGTCACAAAAGATTAAGATAATGATCCTGGGCGGCGCACGTGAAAATGGTAAAAATATGTACGCTGTTCAAGTAGAAGACGAAATTTTTATTATGGATGCAGGTTTAAAATATCCTGATTCATCGTTACTTGGAATTGATGTCGTAATCCCTGACTTAGATTTCTTCCGTGATTATGGTGATAAGATTGCCGGTATTTTCTTAACACACGGTCATGCTGATTCAATTGGTGCTTTGCCATATATCTTAAGAGATTATGATATTCCAGTCTTTGGTTCAAAATTAACGATTGAATTAGCTAAGATTGCTGTCCAACGTGAAAATAGACGTCGTAAAAATGACTTATTCCATGTTATTGATGCAGATACAGAAATTGAATTTAAGAATGCAAATGTATCTTTCTTTAAGACTACGCACTCAATTCCAGATTCTTTAGGTATTGATATTTCTACTAAAGAAGGAGAAATTGTTTACACTGGAGACTTTAAGTTTGATCCATCAGCAAAAGACGGTTTCCGGACTGATTTTGTACGCTTGTCTGAAATTGCGCAAAAGGGCGTTTTAGCATTACTTAGTGATTCAACTAATGCTGAAGCTAACTTTCCAAATGATCGTCAGACTAGCATTGAAAAGTATATTTTTAATATATTTGAAAACTATAATGGCCGCATCATTGCGGCAGCTAAAGCATCGAATATTGTCCGTGTCCAAGAGATTTTTCAAGCAGCAGCAGCAACTGGAAGGCACGTTTTCTTAACTGGTAGAGATGCAGGTAAAATTGTCTACACTGCCATGAAATTAGGCTACTTAAATGTCCCTAAAGGCTTGTTAGTTCATAGTAAAGATTTAAAGAAGATTCCTGATAAAGAATTAGTGATCTTAGAAACTGGCCGCATGGGTGAGCCACTTAAGTCACTTCAAAAAATGGCAACTAACCGCCACCGCATGATCAAAATCAAGAAGGGTGACTTGGTATTTATCGCTACTACTCCTTCTCATTCAGTTGAAACAATGGTTGCTCAGACAAGTGACATGATTTACCGTGCGGGTGGTACGGTTAAAGAACTTGGTAGAGATAAGCATACTAGTGGACACGCAACCGGTCGTGATTTGCAATTGCTAATTGATACATTGAAGCCTAAGTTCTTAATTCCAGTTATTGGCGAATACCGTTTACTTGAAATTCATAAAGATTTAGCAATTGAAGCTGGAATGAATAAGAAAGATATTTTCTTACCACATAATGGGGATGCTTACGCTTTAGAAAAGGGTCGTTTCTATCGTACCGATGCTGTTCCTGGTGAAGATATCATGATTGATGGTTCTGGTGTTGGGGACGTTGGTAACATTGTTTTAAGAGACCGTGAAGTTTTATCTGATGATGGCGTCTTTATCGCTGCTGTTACTATCGATAGAAAGAAAAAGAAAATCATTTCAGAACCACGTGTTTCAACTAGAGGTTTTGTTTACATTAAGGCTAACCATGCTTTGATGAATGGTGCTTCTGATGTAATCAAAGAAGCAGTTAACAATAACTTTGAACATAAGAAATTTGACTGGACTGAATTAAAGCAAGATGTTCGTAATGATGTTGAAAAGTATCTTTACAAGCAAACAGGTCGTCGTCCGGTTGTTTTGCCAGTTGTAATGGAAGTTAACCAAAATAGACATCGTGCAATGGCTAGACGAAACAACCAAGAAAATAATTCAGAAAAGCGTCAAAATAGAAGAAATTATCATAAAAAAGATTCAGAACAAAAGAAGGCAAAAGCATAATGACACATGCAAGCAAAGACAATTTTTTGCTTTTAGCTAAGGAAGCTAAAGAACATAATGACTTGCCGCAAGCTAAACAATATTTGCTTGAAGCTTTACGATTAGGCCATGATTCAGATATTGTTTGTGAGTTATGTGAAATATACTTAAGTCAAGAGAAGGGAGATCAGGCATATTCTTTAATTAAAGAGGAGCCTGACCTTTTTTCTAATAAGAAGGTTTACGACACTTATCTTAAGATTTTGAAGTTTCAGCATTATGCAATTGAAGCTAAGCAATTAGAGTACTTACTTGATAAAAAGTTACCGCTCAAGATTGAACCAGTTAGCCAAATTAAGCAGCTAGAAATAATGAAAAATTTTAAAAAGCTTAAGTATATTCAGGAGAGAGATTATTTACTCTTATACTGTTTAAGCGTAGAAAATTTTACTAATCTAGCAAAAAGTATTTTGATAGATCCATCTCCTAATTTTGCATTACGGCTTTCATTATGCGAAGACTTGGTGAAACTTGGAGATAACGAAAAAATTCAAGTTTATATTTTGGGAGAATCAAAAGAGTTTATTCCTAAGGAAACTGACTTACTTGAAAAAAGTCCAATTTATCGAGAAGTTTGCGTAAGTTTAGCTGATTATTTTAGGCAAGATCCAAGCAAATTACCTTTAATGATTGGCGAAATGAATGTTTGTTTAGGGATGCTTTATCCACGCTTAAGAGATTATATTAAAGATCCGGACCAATTTGCTCATGATTTCAGAAAATACCTTGAGAAAAAAGAAGGCGGAGTAAATCAGAAACTTCTAAATAAAATATATGAATATTTGGCATATGAAAAAGCAACAAATTCTGATTTTTAGTCCCGATATTGAGCAAAAAAGGTTTACATTTTCTCTGGATCTAGTATAATCAATAAAGGATATTTTCAAAGGGGTACGAGCTAGGCTTTTACCTTTGAAAGTAGTATAATAATCAACAGAGAATTATCCGTTACTTACTCAACGGACTTCTTGCAAATTTACAGGAGGGTCATATTAATGGCAGAAAAAGAACATTACGAAAGAACTAAGCCGCACGTTAACATTGGTACTATCGGCCACGTTGACCATGGTAAGACCACTTTAACTGCAGCTATTACTACTGTTTTGGCAGAAGACGGTTTGGCACAAGCTGAAGATTACTCACAAATCGATGCTGCTCCAGAAGAAAAGGAACGTGGTATTACTATTAATACCGCTCACGTAGAATACGAAACTAAGAATCGTCACTACGCTCACATGGATGCTCCAGGCCACGCTGACTACATCAAGAACATGATTACTGGTGCTGCACAAATGGATGGTGCTATCTTAGTTGTTGCTGCAACTGATGGTCCTATGCCACAAACTCGTGAACACATCTTACTTGCTCGTCAAGTTGGTGTTAAGTACATCGTTGTATTCTTAAACAAGGTTGACTTAGTTGACGATCCAGAATTGATCGACTTGGTTGAAATGGAAGTACGTGACTTGTTAACTGAATACGATTACCCTGGTGACGATGTTCCTGTTATCCGTGGTTCAGCTTTGAAGGCACTTCAAGGTGACCCAGAACAACAAGACGTTATCAGAAAATTAATGGAAACTGTTGACGAATACATTCCAACTCCAGAACGTGATACTGACAAGCCATTCTTAATGCCAGTTGAAGACGTATTTACTATCACTGGTCGTGGTACTGTTGCTTCTGGTCGTATCGATCGTGGTACTGTTAAAGTTGGTGACGAAGTTGAAATCGTTGGTTTAACTGACAAGGTTGAAAAATCAACTGTTACTGGTTTGGAAATGTTCCACAAGACTCTTGATCTTGGTGAAGCCGGCGATAACGTTGGTGTATTGCTTCGTGGTATTGACCGTGACCAAGTTGAACGTGGTCAAGTTTTAGCTGCACCTGGTTCAATCCAAACCCACAAGAAGTTCAAGGGTCAAGTTTATATCTTGAACAAAGATGAAGGTGGTCGTCACACTCCATTCTTCTCAGATTACCGTCCACAATTCTACTTCCACACTACTGATGTAACTGGTAAGATTGAATTGCCAGAAGGTACTGAAATGGTTATGCCTGGTGATAACGTTGAATTCACTGTTGAATTGATCAAGCCAGTTGCCATTGAAAAAGGTACTAAGTTTACTATCCGTGAAGGTGGTAAGACTGTTGGTGCTGGTCAAGTTACTGAAATTCTTGACTAATTCCAGACTTCTTAAAAAAGATGTATCTTAGGATACATCTTTTTTTTATTCAAAAATTTAATAAATCTCTCTCTGGATTTGTGTTTTAGCAGCGTTTAGGGTAATATAGTTAAGTGTGCAATAGCAAACCCAAATTTGACATCGGAGGTATTTAATTAATGTCTGTAAAATGGGAAAAGACCGGTAAAACATCCGGTGAATTAACTTTTGAAATCTCACAAGAAGAAGTAAAAAAAGGCTTAGATCAAGCTTTCAAACGTGTTAAGAAGAACTTACGTGTACCTGGTTTCCGTAAGGGACACGTTTCTCGTGTTGTTTTTGATCAATTTTATGGTGAGGAAGCTCTTTACGAAGATGCTTTAAACATTGTTTTACCAGAAGCTTATGCTGCTGCAGTTAAAGAAGCTGGTATTGATCCAGTTGGTCAACCACAAATTACTCCTGTTTCAATGGATAAGAACAAGCCTTGGGAAATGAAGGCTACTGTTTCTGTTAAGCCAGAAGTTAAATTAGGTGACTACAAGGGTATAGAAGTTCCTAAGCAAAGTACTCGCGTTTTAGTTAAAGACGTAGATGCAGAATTAAACAAGCGTCGTGAACAAAATGCTGAATTAGTATTGAAGGACGGTAAAGCTGCTAAAGGTGATACTGTTACTATCGACTACACTGGTACTATTGATGGTAAGCCATTTGATGGCGGTAGTGCTCAAAACTACTCATTAGAATTAGGTTCAGGTACTTTCATTCCTGGCTTTGAAGATCAACTTATTGGTCACAAGGCTGGCGATGATGTAGACGTTGTTGTAACCTTCCCAGAAGATTACGGTGCAAAAGACTTAGCTGGTAAAGAAGCACACTTTGCTACTAACATTCATGAAGTGAAATCTAAGGAATTACCTAAGTTAGATGACGAGTTTGCTAAAGACGTTGATGATTCAGTAGAATCACTTGATGAATTAAAAGATAAGATCAAGAAGGACTTGAAGAAGCACAAGGAAGAAGACGCAAAAGACGCTATCCAAGATGCTGCAATCAAGGGTGCAGTTGAAAATGCAACCATTGATGAAGTTCCTCAAGCAATGATTGATGAAGACGTTCAAAATCAATTGAACCAATACTTAGGCAACATGCAACGTCAAGGTATTGATCCACAAACTTACTTCAAGTTGACTGGTACTACTGAAGCTCAATTACGTGAACAATTAGCTAAGGGTGCTGCAGAACGTGTTAAGACTAACCTTGTTTTAGAAGCAATTGTTGCTAAAGAAAAACTTGATGCAAGTGCTGATGAAATTAAGCAAGAGATTAAAGACTTAGCACACGACTACAACATGGATGAAAAAGTTGTTCGTCGTAGCTTGAGTGATGACATGCTTAAGCATGATATTGCTATTAGAAAAGCAATTGATTTAGTTGCTGACAAGGCAAAGCAAGTTGCTAAGAAAGCTACTAAGAAATCAACTGCTAAGAAGTCAACCAAAGAAGACGAAAAAAAGGCTGATAAGTAATAGTTGATAACTAGTTAAAGAAAAGGCGGCTATGACAGTCGCTTTTTTCTTTACTATCAATTAATAAGACAATTTTCTTTACTCTGCCAAAGTGAACTGCTAAGCTTATTTTGACATAAAGTAAGTGAAAAGGAGGAAGGCTCATGGCTAACGAAATTACTGAACAAGAAGAAGTAAAATGTTCTTTTTGCGGTAAACCACAGTCACAAGTTAAAAAAATTGTGGCTGGAAATGGAGTCTACATTTGTAACGAATGTATTGATCTTTCCAAAAAAATTATTGATGATGAATTAAAAGCAGATTCTATCAAAGAAACCAAAGATCTGCCTAAGCCAATGGAAATAAAAAAGCAACTAGATGAATACGTAATTGGCCAAGATCGTGCCAAGAAGGTCCTTTCAGTTGCTGTTTATAATCACTATAAACGTATTAGTCAAATGGATATTGATAGTTCTGGAACTGAATTGCAAAAGTCAAATATTGCTTTGATTGGGCCAACTGGTTCCGGTAAGACCTATCTAGCTCAAACCTTGGCTAAAATCTTGAATGTCCCATTTGCTATTGCAGATGCAACAACTTTAACTGAAGCTGGTTATGTTGGTGAAGATGTAGAAAACATCTTACTTAAATTATTGCAAAATGCTGACTATGATCTAGAACGTGCACAGCGCGGAATTATTTACATCGATGAAATTGATAAGATTTCTAAAAAAGCAGAGAATGTTTCAATTACGCGTGATGTTTCTGGTGAAGGTGTACAGCAATCTCTTCTTAAGATCTTAGAAGGAACTATTGCTTCTGTTCCACCACAAGGTGGACGTAAGCATCCACAACAACAGATGATTAAGATTGATACTACTAATATCTTATTCATTGTTGGTGGTGCATTTGATGGCATTGAAAATATCGTTAAGAATCGTCTTGGCAAGAAGACGATCGGTTTTGGTGCTGAAAATGGTCTTAACCAAGTAGATGCAGACGACTGGCAAAAGAATCTTACAACTGGGGACTTAGTTAAATTTGGCTTGATTCCTGAATTTATTGGTCGTATTCCGATTATCACTACACTTGATAAATTGAGTACTGAAGACTTAATTAGAATTTTGACTGAGCCAAAGAATGCTTTAGTAAAGCAATATAAGAAATTGCTGTCTCTTGACAATGTTGATCTTGAATTTACTGATGGTGCTCTTAAGGCGATTGCTGATATGGCAATTAGTCGTCATATGGGTGCACGTGGATTACGTTCAATCGTTGAAAATTCATTGATGGACGTAATGTATCGCACGCCAAGCGAAGATAATATTGAGAAGGTAGAAGTTACCAAGGATGTTATTACTAAGCATGCGCAGCCTAAGATTACTTATAAAGAGAATGAGTCTCAAGAAACAAGTAAGGCGGCTAAATAATGAAAGTCGTAGATACAGAATTTGTAATTAGTGCCGTTTCCGAAAAGCAATATCCTAAGGATGATCTGCCAGAGTTTGCTTTAGCTGGACGTTCAAATGTTGGTAAATCAAGCTTAATCAATACTATTGTTAATCGTCGTAAATTAGCTCGTACTTCTCAACAACCAGGTAAAACTCAAACGCTTAATTTTTATAAAGTAAATAATGAGCTATATTTGGTTGACGTACCAGGTTATGGCTATGCGAAAGTTTCCAAAAAGCAAAGAGCTGCTTTTGGTGAAATGATTCAGGATTATCTTGAAACTCGCGCTGACTTGAAAGGGCTTGTCCTTTTAGTTGATGCGCGTCATGATCCAACTGCTGATGATATTAATATGTTTAATTATGCACTCTATCTAGATATTCCAATTTTAGTTGTAGCAACTAAGATGGATAAACTTAAGAAGATGGAAGCAAGCCAAATTAAGCAGAAGATTGGTAAGAGCCTAGACTTAAAACAAGAGAATGTATCTTTTTTACCATTTTCTAGTGTTTCTAAACTAAACGTGGATAAATTCTGGGACTGGATCGAGGATAAAATGTAATTTAAAAAATTGCATAATTTAATGATTAAATCCGTCTAACTTTGTTATAATAAAAGACGTTGAAAATATTGAACTAATAATATTTCAACAACCTTTGAAAAAAGAAAAATACCGGTTGGAGCTGATAGACTCTAATCGGTATTTTTTCTTGCTTAAATAAATGAATTAGCTTTAGAATTGAAATATATACTTTAAAGAAATAAGGGAGAAAAATGACTAAGAAAATCTTGTTTGTTTGTCATGGTAATATTTGCCGTTCACCAATGGCTGAATATATTACTAAGAAAATTGTCAAGGATCTGGGTAAGGAAGATGAATATGAAATTGCATCTGCTGCTACAACTGAAGATGCAATTATTGGCGGCGTTGGACACGATATTGATGTACGTTCACAAAGAGTGATGAATGAACATGGTATTCCTTTTAATCATCGTCAAGCTAGAAAAATGGTTAAAAGCGACTACGCTAAGTATGATTATATTGTTGGTATGGATGAAGAAAACTTTTTTGATATGAATCACATTTCGGCAGGAGATCCAGAAAGAAAAGAATATAAACTCTTATCTTTTACTGGTTCAATGATGGACGTAGATGATCCATGGTATACGGGTGATTTTGAGGCTGCATATCAAGATATTTATCGCGGCTGTGAAGCTTTGATTAATAAGATCGAAAAGTCAGGCAAATAATGCAAGTTTTACCAATTTTTTTAATTATTTTAGCGATAGTAATTATGGGGTATATTTTTACTTCTAAAAATCGCTTTTACTTCTTGAAGGCAATTATTTTATTTTTGGTGTTACTAATTTTTAGTACCATTAACTTTTTAATCTTTTTCGGTATTGCTGCTTTATTTATTAATCGAATCCACGATATGAAGCTGGGAAATCTGTTCCTGCTTTTGGGAGCCCTGGTCATTCTTTCAGGTCTTTTTCTCTATGAAGGATTGAAAAAATTCAATAAGTTTCATCAGATTTCAGAGATCACATTAACCTTAATTGAATATTGTATTCAGTGGTCGCTAATTTATGTTACAGTGTACCAATCAATTTTCAATAATATTGCTAAAATTCATACCATTACTAAGATGATCAAAACTGTCCGTATTTTAAATCCAGATCTTTTAGTAGTGATTGTCTTACCATCATTTATTTCAATTTGGATTTCGGTTGTGCTTTTGAAAAAATATCAACATGATTTGTAAAAGATAGTCTTATAGATGAAAATTTAACTGTTATCATGAAAGGTGTGCCTGTAAAAGAAAATTTAATTGCAGCAATTAACAGCTTAATATATCAGAAGGGTAATTAGTCTTTTACTACTAAGTTTCTTCTATTTAAAATGTAATTTCTTAAAAGTGAAATTACACTTTTTCTATAAGCTTAAAAAGCTCCAAAGATCAAAATTAAATGGTAGGATAATAATGAAAGAAAAGGAGAAACGCCTATGAAAAAAATATTACTAATGAGTGCAGTAGCCCTCAGTTTAATCGGGGCTAGTGCTTGTTCAAATAATTCAAATTCGACTAGTAATAGTAGCACAAAGAGTTCAAAAACTGTCCAAAAGAAGCACTGGGACAAAAAGAAGGATCAAAAACTTGCTAAAGAAATGGATAAATATGGTAAGAACAAGAAGCAAACTTACACTAAGTATGATGGTAAGAATAAGCTGACTACTGCAAGCCGCATTTATCCGGATGCCTTTAAAAAAGATACTTTTAAGCTAAACGGTAAAAAGATTAGTATTGGCTGGAGTCCTCAAGGCGAGCATCATTATGACTATGATGTAATGGCTATTTATAATCATGACTTGACTAAAGATGGTCAACATAGGACTTTTCTTTTCTGCTGGCACAAGCAAAAGCCGATTGTCCTGGTAGATGAATCAAGTAAAGGCAATGTTGTTAACTTACATGTCAGCCAAGATAAGTCATTAAATGGTAGTTTTTCAAATATTATGAATGGTGAAAATATCTAGCCGAAAAGTCTGCGTCTGGCAGACCTTTTTGTTTCTAAAAATAAATATCCGTATAATAGATGACAAGTGAGATGATCGGAATAGGTAGGGAATAAAAATGTTAAGTAATAGAATGAAAGAATTGCTCGATATGGTGTATGAAACACCGAATACAATTGATCTAGCAATAGTTGTACAGACGCCTAATTTTGAAGAAACCTTCATTAGCGATAATTTGAGGCGTTCTTATCAGCCATCAAGAGCTGAAGGGTTAATTTTTAGGTTGATTGGCACTTTTGTCCAAAAACTTGACTTAGATTATCATGAATTTATTGATGTCTTAAAAGGCGACTTAGAAGATGACCTCTTTAACGTAGACGCTATGAGAAAGTTAAAACGTCCTAGTCAGAAGCTTTCTGAGGATAAATTTAAGGAAGCAGAAAACCGCGTTGAAGATGTAGTTGATTTTGCAGAAGAATTAGTCAGTGAAGGAGCAATTGGCGATTACGTACTAGTAGTTAACTATACTGACCAGCTGGGGGATGTTTTTTTCCATGATACTAGCGATCAAAATATGTCGACTTATCATGATATTCAAGTCATGTTAATGGAATATGCCAACCGCCAGCTTCTTAATCCAGTTGCGGTCATAAAAGACTTAGAGAGAAAGCGCCCAGCTCCAGCTAAATTACTTAATAAGTCTGCTTTTGAAGATCGAGAAATTAATGGCTTTAAGATAGAAGATTTTTGGCAAATTTACCGTGTTCCTTATCAAGGCGGTCAGTTTGATTTAGAAATTCCAGAAGGTCTGCGCTTTGAAAAAGCGTTAATTAAGTATAGCAAGAATTTACAGCGTTTAGATTTAACTTATTTTCTCTTATTTGTTAGAACCGACCGATATGTTTATCTAATCACGCCGGCTTTTAAGACTGAGGATGACTTGGTAGAGGCTTTAGCAGGATATTTGACTACGCTAGAAGTTAACATGGATTTTACTGATGAAAAATTTAAAGAGATCAGCGATATGATGCTTGAAGAGAAGTCCTACTTAGGCTTAGTCCACGGCGGGGATGTCGCATATGCCATTGATTTGCCGGTAAAACGTGAAATAAATGATGGTCAAGAAATTCGTAAGCAAATTAATGATGTTTTTAGTGATTTGTTGACTTATCAAAAGCTAGGCACTGTCCATGATTTTTATTTATTTGCAAATGTTAAAGAAAATAATTTTACTGGCGGGATGATGAAAGAGAATAACTTAACTAGTTATTTATTGAACTTCGTTGAATTATTAGCATATTTGACTCATATGTATCCAAATCTAGCACCAAAGAAGATTATTGACTTAGTTGCGACTAAAGAAGAATTAAAACGCAAGCGGAAATAGTTGCTTTCTTTGCTCAAAGTTTCTATTGTAGAAGTGAGAGTGTAATTAAGAGAAAGAAGAGTTGAAAATGAGAATTTCAATTTGGGGCGATTACGCATGTCCATACTGCTACATTGGTGAAACTTACTTACAAAGAGCAATTAAAGAATTAGGTGTTGAAGACAAGATTGAATATGACCTTAATGCTTTCCAGATCGACTTAGATGCACCAAAATCAACTAAGAATACGAATGCTGCTCTTTTAGCCTATGAAAAGGCAATGCCGTTAAGTAAAGCAAACGCAGCTTATGATCACGTTAAAACATTAGGCAAAGCAGCAGGTCTAACAATTAATGAGGCAACTGCTTATAACACTAACACGATGGATGCTCACCGAATGGTTCAATGGGCTAAGGACACTTACCATGATTCTAAATTAACTGCAAATTTAGCTGATGATTTGTTCTATGCATACTTTACTGAAAATAAGGAATTAGCCGATCATGATGTCTTATTAGAAATTGCTAAGAAGAATAAGTTAGATGTTTCTGCAGTTAAAAAAGTTCTTGCTTCAAATGACTATCAAGAAGTAGTTATGCAGGAAGAAGCTAATTTAGAAAGCCGTGGCGTTGAATCAGTACCTTACTTTATCATTAATGGTCAGCAATTTGATGGTGTTCAAGATGTTTCAACCTTTAAGACAGCGATTGGAGCAGCCTTAGGGATGAAGCCAGCAGAGTTTTTGAACTTTTAGAAGTTATTTTAAGATCCTACGTTTTTATAAGCGTAGGATCTTTTTTATATGGTGATTTTCTGGTATTATTATAGTTCTGAATAATATCTGTTATATAATTTTGAAAAGGAGATGAAAATGAAAAACAAACTAAATCTTTTTAACGTTGGACTACCAGATAATGAAGACTTAAATAACTGGTCCAAAGATCTAATTAGGCAGAGATTAGAAACCATGGCAATCACGTCGGACCTTGTACCATTTGTATCTGAAAATTCAAACTATGAATTAAATGAGAATATGGTAGCTCTATATGATTTCCATCAAAGACCAATTAGAGGAAAATATCAGACAGTAATTTTTGATAAAAAAGATGGTATTATTTTATGCCAGAAAAACAGCCGTCAGTTGATTAATCATTTGTTAAAAGATCAAATGATTTTAGGAGCGGTTTTACAAAAGAAGCTGCAAAAAGAACTTGGCTTTTATTATCGTCATACAATTTCTTTAGGAGAGATCGCTTATTTTTCAATGAGAGCTCATTCTGAAAAGCATACTTTCTGGATTGGTCTGCATCATATGCAGACAGTACAACAAGAAGATGGAAAAGTGACTTTTTCTTATCAAGAGAATGGCTGTAGTTATAACTTTGAGTTTGAAGATTGTGCGCCGCACTTGTATAAGCGGTTAGCTGAGGGAATTACTCATAATCATGTTTTAGGACAGATGCTAGTGAAGTATGCTAATTCGCATGGCTTTCATTTGAATCTCTGCAAGTGTCGAAAGAATAACTTGGTTGCTAATCAAGAATACTTTTACTTAACTAAAATCCAGAATGCCATGAACTTAACTGAGCTTGCTGAAGAAGCAATTGAAGAATTTCATAAAAATTATGGTCGCCATTGTGCTGACTTTTTTGATATCAAAGACTGGCAAGTGCAGGACCATAATCTGATTTACCGATTGTCTAGAAGAATTAAATCAATCTTGTAACACGCTTTTTTGAGCGTGTTTTTTCGTTACCAGAAATTGAGTTGCTGTTCATAGTGAATGCAGGAAAGTAGTTAGAGCAAAAATAATAGAAAGTTAGTCCTGGCAAGGCTTTGCAACTGGCAGATCTTGGATTTTAATAAGATTTTCTTCTTGATATGATGCTCAATGCACAAGCGCTTGTGACATTACTTAAAAGGAATGGTCACATGATTAGAGAAGAAAGTTTTATTAAAGCATGGGAAAATCGTCGTTTAGTTGGTGGAGCAATTAAGGCAGCCGGCGTAAGGCGAGATTATCAAGACTATGCTGATTTGTTTCAAGATGGTGTTTTGATTTATGCGGGGATGATTGAAGAAAGTCCAGGTCAAAATATGGATAAGCTAGCTTTTAAAAAGATTCTTTGGCATACGCTAGATGAATTAAGAAAGATTCAGCGTAGAGAAAAAAATCAAGAAATAGATAACGCAAAAGATTTTTCAAGGCTTGAGGTTGATTGGGATAGCTTAGTTGTTTTGAAGGATGAAGTTAAGAAGTTAAACAAGATTGAGCGACTTTTGTTCTTTGAGCATTTGCTGGCGCAGAAAGAGATTTCTGGATTGGTTGAGCGGGCGGGATGCTCCAGAAGAACCTTGCAGAGAGTGAAAAAAGATCTGCTTTTAAAATTACGAAAATCACTGTAAAAATAAGTAAGATCCTCTCTTAAATAAATAACATAATGAGTTTTTAAACGAAGTCATATTGATTTTATGGGGGGGTGAAAGTATACTTATATCCGTGAAGGTGGTTAGATCGCTATTTAGATCATGTTTTGAATTTAATAAAAGTGTTTTTTTATGCTAATTGTGAATTTTCTATGAATTTTCAAATATTTTTTGTATAATGATTTTTAGTGTTACTAAAAAACGAAAAATAAAAGAGGAATAAAATGGATCATAATAATAGTGATAATGAATTAAGACATCGCTCACATCATCACCGTCATCATCGACGTAAAAAGTTTTGGCGTATCTTTTGGATTGTATTAGGTGTTTTCCTTGTGGTAGATATCATTGCGGTTATTATCGCTTGGCACAATATCCATGTTGCCACTAACAATATGTATAATCCGATGAGTAACGAAATTAGTGATCGAAAGGTTAGCGACACTCTTAAAGACAAAAAGCCAATGAGCTTGCTTTTATTAGGAACAGATACAGGTGAATTTGGCCGTTCTTACAAGGGTAGAACTGATACCATCATGATGATGGTGATTAATCCTAAGACTAATAAGACTACAGTTGTTAGCTTACCTCGAGACATGAAAGTTAACTTACCGAGTTATCCAGATTATTCACCGGCCAAGATTAATTCAGCTTATACTTATGGTGGTGTAGACGAAACTGTCAAAACGATCAAAAAGTACTTTAATATTCCAACTGATGCTTACGTAATGGTAAACATGGGAGGATTAGAGAAGGCAATTGATCAAGTTGGAGGAGTGACAGTTAAGTCACCATTAACCTTTGATTATGAAGGTTATCATTTTACTAAGGGCGCAACTTATCATATGAATGGGAAGAAAGCTTTGGCATTTAGTAGAATGCGGTATGATGATCCTCGAGGAGATTATGGGCGTCAAGAGAGACAAAGACTCGTAATTATGGCATTATTAAAGAGTTCCATTTCTTACAAGACAGTCGTGAATCAACCATTCTTGAACTCAGTTTCTAAGCAAACCATGACGAATTTAACTTTTGACAATATGGTTGCTTTAGCTCAGAATTATCGTCATGCAACTGATAATGTAACTACTGACTACGCTCATGGACAAGGAGACTGGGAAGGCGGCGTTGCCTATGAATCAGTTAGTCAAGCAGAGTGTCAAAGAATTAGTAATAAGTTACGTGCTGCCTTAGGGCTTAAGCCGGAAACCTTAAAGACAGGAGAATAGGAAAAAGTGGAAAACAGTACAAAAACTGAAAATACAATCGATTTACGTAGATTATGGATGCTCCTTCGAGCACATATCTGGTCTATTATTTTATGGACAGTTGGTTTAGGAGCAGTTGGTTTTATCTTAGCTGCTTTTGTGGTTGAACCTAAATATACTTCAACTACTCAAATCTTAGTTAACCAGAAGCGTAATGCAAATGATGCTGGCCAAGCATTGACTGCGCAACAGGCTGATGTACAAGTAATTAACACTTACAAAGACATTGTAACAAGTCCAGTTATCCTAAAAGATGCTTCTAAGTGGATCAAAAATCCTACTGAAGTAGTGAAACCTGCTAAGAAGGCTAAGTATCGTACACTAGCAGATGGTACTAAGAAGTTAGTTAGTCCAGCTGAGCCGGCAGTAGTTAGAAGAGCTGGTCGTGGATATAATGTCAGTGCTAAAGAAATGCAAAAAGCTGTTTCTGTTACTACTCAACAACAGTCTCAAGTGTTTACTATTAGTGCTAAGAGTAATGATCCTGAAAAGGCTCAAGCTATTGCAAATGCAGTAGCTCAAACGTTTAAGAGCAAGATTAAGAGCATTATGAATGTTAACAATGTAACTATTGTTTCACCAGCTGCACGTGGTACTAAGACCTTCCCTAAGACTACACTCTTTACTTTAGCCGGAATCGTACTTGGCTTAATTATTAGTGTTGCGTTGATTGTTTTACGTGATTCATTTAATACTACTGTTAGAGACGATGATTACTTGACTAAGGAATTAGGATTAACTAATTTGGGTCATGTATCACACTTCCACTTATCTAATAAGTTTAGTATTAATAACAATAATAATTCTGGTAAAAAGAAACGAGTATAGGAGCGTATAAATGGGATTGTTTAATAGACGTAAAAAACGTGGTACTGATGAAACTATGCAATATGGAGCTAAGTTAATCACTGTAGCAAAGCCACAAAATCCAGTTAGTGAACAATTTAGAACTGTTAAGACTAATATTGACTTTACAAGCGTCGATCATCAGATCAAGGCTTTAGCCTTTACTTCTGCTAATATTAGTGAAGGTAAATCAACGGTTACAGTTAATACAGCTGTAACTATGGCTCAAGCAGGAAAAAAGGTTTTGTTAATTGATGCTGACTTACATAGACCTACACTACATCAAACATTTGATATTCCTAATCGAGTAGGATTGACGACAATTTTAACTTCACATTCTAATGAAGTTGACATGGCAGATATTGTAAAAGAAGATATTATTCCAAATCTTTCAGTTATGCCAGCTGGTCCGATTCCACCTAACCCTGCACAATTATTAGGTTCTAATAGAATGCGTGCATTTTTGAATATGGTTAAAGAGCACTATGATTTAGTTGTTTTAGACCTTGCTCCTGTTCTTGAAGTTTCTGATACCCAAATTCTTGCTGGTGAAATGGATGGGGTAGTACTTGTTGTTCGTCAAGGCGTTACCCAAAAGGCCGGTATTGAACGTGCCTTAGAAATGCTTAAGTTAACTAAAACCCATGTTTTAGGATATGTAATGAATGACGTAAGAACTGGTCCAGATGGTTATGGATATGGTTACGGCTATGGATATGGCTATGGTCAACAAAAAGATGGAGAATCGAAGTAGAAAAAATGGTTTTAGTTGATATTCACTCACATATATTGCCAGGTATTGATGATGGATCTCCTGATTTAGATTCATCATTAGGACTAGCTGAGGCAGCAGTAGCGGATGGAATTACTCATGCATTAATGACACCTCATACTTTAAACGGAAAGTACCTAAATCATAAAAAAGATATCATAAAAGAAACTGCTGATTTTCAGAAAGCGCTAGAAGAAAATAATATTCCTTTAACAGTCTTTCCTAGTCAAGAAGTTCGTTTAAATGGTAATTTACCTCAAGCTCTGGACGATGATGATATTCTCTTTTGTGATGAAGATGGCAGATATATGTTATTGGAATTTCCAAGTGAAGATGTACCAACTTATGCCAAGGATATGACCTTCAATCTGCTTGGTCGAGGTATTACACCAATCATTGTTCATCCTGAAAGAAATTCTGGGATCTTAGCCCATCCTGAAAAGTTACAGGAATTTATCGAACAAGGATGTTTAACCCAAATTACAGCTAGTTCGTATGTGGGAGTATTCGGTAGGGAGATTGAAAAATTAGCTGATAGATTTGTAGAAGCAGGACAAGTAGCAACTTTTGCTTCAGATGCCCATACATTGCCAAAACGAGAAAGTCGTATGCATGACGCTTATGAAAAGTTAGAAAAGACGCAAGGATTGGATGTTGCTAATAGCTTTAAGCAAAATGCGCGAAACATTATTAATTCAGATAATGTTAACTTAAATTGGAGACCATTGAAAAAAAAGAAAAAATTTTGGTTATTTTAAATTTCGTAAATTGCAATAATAAATTGAACACTTTTGGTTAAGCTGCTTGATAGATTCGATCTAATTCTCTTTCAAAGATTTCATCTGGTGTATGATAAGCTAAGATCTTTCTTGGCAATGAGTTGCACCAGGTTTCAATATCAATGATATTTTGTAAAGAATAGTTAGCTATTGCTTCTCCTTTAGGAATGAATCTGCGAATAAGACCATTGTGTCTTTCAACTGTTCCCTTATCACAAGAAGTGTAAGGATGGGCATAGTAAACCAGTGTATTGGATGCTTCTTCTAGGTTGGACAGATCCGCAAATTCTGAACCATTATCAGTGGTAATAGTTTTAAAAATATCATTCCAGTGTTCACTGTATTGTCTTTGGAGTTCTTTAAAGGCTTGCATGACACTGATAGAAGTCTTGTCGGGAATACGAATAATTAAGAATTCACGACTCATGCGCTCAGATAAGGTTAACAGCACTTCATCATCTTTAGTCTTATGTCCAAGAACCAAATCGCATTCCCAATGACCGAATTCATTACGTTCACTAATTTCTTTTGGACGTTCTTCAATACTTCTGCCAAGCTTTTTCTTGTTTTTGCGAACACGATGAAGCTTGGTATTGCGTTTAAGCTTCTCAGGCAAGTCGTAATTATAAATGCCTAATAAGCCCTTATCAACGTAATTATAAAGAGTTTTGGTGCAGACAACATCGCTGCTAGAGAATTCGCCAGCAGCAGTGGCACGATTACTGCAAACATCAAGCGACCAACCGTCTTTAAAGAAATGTTTGTGGACATAGTGAATAAATTGAGTTTTTTTGAGAAAGTCTGATTTGCGCCCACAATTTTTACGATGAGCTTGATATACATCATGTCCTTGAGTAGCCTTGTATCTTTTGACTTTACCATGATACAGTTTTACAGTGCCACGTTTAATCTCATAACTGATAGTAGAAGGAGAACAGTTGAGTTCACGAGCAATTGCACGCAAAGAGCAGCCATCTTTCAAACGCAATTGAATAATAACTCGCTCTTCAAATGATAAATGCTTTCCTTTAACGTGCTGGTTCATGGTAGAATGTAAAGAGTCCATTTTGACCTCCAATAGAAAGTTTTTGTGGTTATTAACATTCTATCAAACAGGTCCGAATGGACTTTTTATTTTTCTAAAGTGTTCAATTTGATTTTACAATCAACGAACTATTTTTTTTAATGATGCTGGAAAATTAGAATCAATAGATAAAACTCCTAATATAATGGAAATGTATCCAAAGTCTATTTCAAGTGAAATTCTAAAAGAGGATATAAAGGTTATTAATAAACCATTTATGTATATAAAAAGATATAAAGATAAAATTTTTCGAGTGTATAATTCTGAATTAAGAAGGATAATTTTTAAAGTAATAGATATAAATGGTGAGCAAAAAACGGTAGGAGTTTTTCATCAACCAGATTGGATATTAGCTACAGCTAAATGGACTAATAAAAAGTATAAGAAGATTAGTAAATATTATTCAAAATTGTATTATAATCATGAATATTTCGATGTATATAGAAATGTTAATGAAGAAAAGTGGTATCTTACTTCTAATAATATGCCGTTGAATTTAAAACCCGAAGAAAAGGAAATACTTAAGAAAGTAGAAGAAAATGCAACAATTGAATTAATAAAAGAAGATGAAAAACAATGATAATTTATACAAATAAAAATTTGTTTTTATCACCAGCTCAAACTCTTGTAAATACAGTAAATACAGTGGGAGTAATGGGAAAAGGAATTGCAAAAGACTTTAAAAAATTTTATCCACAAATGTTTAAGCGTTATAAATATTTATGTGATAAAGGAAAATTTCAACCCGGACAGTTAATGTTGAGTAAAGAAGAGCCAGAGATATATCGAAAAAAAAATACCGGTAATATTCGAAAAAGATGGGTTTTAAATTTTCCTACTAAAAAGCGTTGGCGTAATAAATCGAAAATTGAATATATTGAAATGGGGTTAAAAAAATTTGTTGAGGAATATAAGAATAGAAATATTGAATCGATTTCTTTTCCACAATTAGGTACAGGAAATGGTGGTTTAAAATGGGAAGAAGTTAAAGAAATTATGGAATATTATTTATCTGAAATTGATATTCCTGTATATATTCATATTTATCAATCAAATTACTCTTCTTATACCGATAAAGAAGTAGAAAAAAATTTAAATACAGATCATGATATATGGAAAACAAACATATTTTTAAAAAGAGATGATATTAATTTAAATAATAGTATAAATGTTGATGGAATAATCTTACCAGGATCGGAAGTTTATAGAAAAAATATTAAGTTTGAATCTGTAAAATACTTGTCAGTAGTCGGAGATGAAGAATCAGAATTAATTTGGTTGCAAGAAAATACTAGAGAAATTGAGGAAAGAATTGTAGAACAGCTTAGTATATTTAATATATAATCGATGCTGTGATCAAGAATTCGGTAGAGCCAATATAATTTTAAGTAGGGGATGAATTATAACATAATGATGTCGTGGTTCCTCCTCTTACTTTTCTTTTATGATATTTTCTTCTAGTCTGATTCTAATTAATAGATGGCTAAAACTGCTATAGCCATAAGTATAGTACGCTAGTATAATTACGTTTAAAAGTTAATACTGTCTGATGCATTTGTTTACCGACAGCTTGTTTTGAATGAAGTAAATGAATAATCTTTTTTTCATCTTTGTTTTGAATAGCAGCCATAAAGTCCTGCATAACTCAATATGTGTTTTCAAGCTTTTCATTGCAGTCTAAGCCATCTAAAACAACGTGCTCTTGAGTGAGATAGTCTTTGAAATGCTAGTCATAATAAAGCGCTTTCTTATTGAGCTTGTCATACTTCATGAGATAAAGTTTCCAGGTAGATTTTAATAGCTTATTATTCACGGCTTTGCTTCTTATTTGACCATAGCACGAGCCTGCGGAGTAAACTTGTAGAAGTAGTGTAGAATTTCAGGTTTAAAACGTGTTCTAAGGATCTGGACTACTTGATGAGAATTGCCGTCTAGACAGATAAAGTGCAGCTTCTTGCCAACGCCCTTAAATTCGTCAAAAGCCAAATGTTTAGGCAAGCGATCAAACTCATCGTAAAACTTAGAAGAGCAAGATTCTAAAACTCTCTGAACAGTATTGACTGAGACATTTTGCTCACGAGCAATACTTGTCATCGAACGATCTTCAGTAAGAACAGCTAAGACTTTACGCTTAGAACTATTAGAGATGTGGCACTATTTATTAACAAGGTTAGATTGAGCCATAGATCTTTTAAGGCAGTTATTGCAGAGAACACGTTGCTTTTTGAGTCTAATAGATACTGGATGACTAGCATCGGCAGTAATAAAGCGTACATTAGAAGTATAGTGATCATTATGTTTAAGATTATGGGAATGGCAATAAGGACAAGAAGACTGAATAATCTCAGCTAAGTAGACCTTATGAAATTTACCATCAATAAACTTTTTAAAATAATCAGAAAAAACAATGTTTTGATCTTCAATATCAAGAGAAAATTTAATATAATTGTTAAGAGAGGCTATGGCCTCTTTTTCTTTATGCAATAAAAAAATCCTGTCGATAGAATATCATAGATATCAATCAACAGGAAAAAGTATAGAATCAACTAAAATCAATAAGATTCTAGTTCTCTTTGATATGCATATAAGATAGAGAGTCTTTTTTTTAAACCGTAAGTATGAAAAAAGGAAATCCCTAGACATAAAATGAAAAAAGAAATTAGAATTGAAAAAAGTCTACTTGGTTGTGTAAAGAAAAGTAATATGTTTTCAATCTCTTTAAACATGGTTGTGTTCATCATATCTTCAAAAAAGATACCTTTTTGTTTAGAAGAAGATAACTCAAATATATTTTGAAAGCAGGCGGAAAATAAAAATGCGGATGATGAAATGTATAGAGAAAGAATAGAAAGGATAAATGTAAGAATTGCATTTATAAGTGATAATCTCCTGTTACTATTAATTTTGAACTGTAATTCGTTAATCAAAGAATCAATCTGATTTGAATTAAGTTTTAAAAGATTTAATTTCTTTTTTAATTCATCGGGATTTTTAAGTCTGAATGAATACTTACTTTTATAAATTATATTTTTTAAAGATAAATCTTGTTTTAACACTTTATACTCCAATAATAATTTTAATCATAGTATATAATTATTATATACTATGATTAAAAATAAAAGCTGAATTGATTAATTAAATATAATAATTATAGAAATTAAAAGTTAGGTAAGTCATGAACACTAAAAATGATAGTTTAAATTCTTGGATTTTAATGAAGCAATTAGCTGAAGGAAATGTCAATACAATATAGAAGAGATAAGAATGCAGCAAAACGATTTGACTCAAGCGAAAGTATTAAATATGGCTTTTATCAATATTTTTGTTGGTGTATTAAGCGAAAGTTTAAAGATAAAAAACTTGATAATCCAGGAATTATTTTTTATTTAAATACATTTCGTTGATTGTAAAATCAAATTGAACACTTTAGAAAAATAAAAAGTCCATTCGGACCTGTTTGATAGAATGTTAATAACCACAAAAACTTTCTATTGGAGGTCAAAATGGACTCTTTACATTCTACCATGAATCGGCACGTTAAAGGAAAGCATTTATCATTTGAAGAGCGAGTTATTATTCAATTGCGTTTGAAAGATGGCTGCTCTTTGCGTGCAATTGCTCGTGAACTCAACTGTTCTCCTTCTACTATCAGTTATGAGGTTAAACGTGGCACTGTAAAACTGTATCATGGTAAAGTCAAAAGATACAAGGCTACTCAAGGACATGATGTATATCAAGCTCATCGTAAAAATTGTGGGCGTAAATCAGACTTTCTCAAAAAAAATCAATTTATTCACTATGTCCACAAACATTTCTTTAAAGACGGTTGGTCGCTTGATGTTTGCAGTAATCGTGCCACTGTTGCTGGCGAATTCTCTAGCAGCGATGTTGTCTGCACCAAAACTCTTTATAATTACGTTGATAAGGGCTTATTAGGCATTTATAATTACGACTTGCCTGAGAAGCTTAAACGCAATACCAAGCTTCATCGTGTTCGCAAAAACAAGAAAAAGCTTGGCAGAAGTATTGAAGAACGTCCAAAAGAAATTAGTGAACGTAATGAATTCGGTCATTGGGAATGCGATTTGGTCCTTGGACATAAGACTAAAGATGATGAAGTGCTGTTAACCTTATCTGAGCGCATGAGTCGTGAATTCTTAATTATTCGTATTCCCGACAAGACTTCTATCAGTGTCATGCAGGCCTTTAAAGAACTCCAAAGACAATACAGTGAACACTGGAATGATATTTTTAAAACTATTACCACTGATAATGGTTCAGAATTTGCGGATCTGTACAACCTAGAAGAAGCATCCAATACACTGGTTTACTATGCCCATCCTTACACTTCTTGTGATAAGGGAACAGTTGAAAGACACAATGGTCTTATTCGCAGATTCATTCCTAAAGGAGAAGCAATAGCTAACTATTCTTTACAAAATATCATTGACATTGAAACCTGGTGCAACTCATTGCCAAGAAAAATTTTAGCTTATCACACACCAGATGAAATCTTTGAAAGAGAATTAGATCGAATCTATCAAGCAGCTTAACTAAAAGTGTTCAATTTATTATTGCAATTTACGAATAAATATAATCTTAATAATTGGAATAATAAGACAGAATGGAGTTGCTACATTAACACTGATATAATTCATCCACATGGTCAAGAAAGTATTCCACGTAGCTTATTGTTCGGATCAAATTGTGAAAGATTTAAAGATAATAAAGATTTAGATAGATTTAATAAAGAATATTGGGCACGATATGATGTTAAATATTCTACACTCTTGAAAGAAACCGAACTGTATATTATTTATGGATCATCTATTGGTGAATCAGATAGTTGGTGGTGGAAGAAAATTTGTGAGTCCTTAAAAAATGGTGCAGAATTAATTGTTTATTCATATAAACATGAATTTTCATCTTTGGACTTTGTTAATAAGTATGTGAAAATAGCTGATAGAAAATTTGTATTGAGTAGAATTTTTGTAGTAGATTATAATAACGCAAAAAATTTAAATTTTCTTTCTCTAAGGAATTTTTAGTTCAATTATATGAGATTTAATATTATAAGAAATAAAAGAGAAAATATATTGATCTTAACAGAGAATTAAATTTAGAAGATAAAAATAATCATTTATCTGCTAAGATTATAGATAAACGTCTTCTAAAATACTGTATTGTAATATACTTTAATTTTTTTAAGAACTAATGATACAATACATTATTTTTTTAAGTCTGATAAGTAATTGAGTTTATAAATAAAAATAAAATGGTGAGATAATGAAAAAATAATTTGTATAGCATTATTAATTTAGAAAATGTTTGTATAGTTGCGCTTTTACTTTATATAATAGGTTGCTCAATTTGGCCTAGATTTTTCAAATATTTGGGGATAAGTATAGAAATAGTATCAGTTTTATTAATTGTAATTATTGTACATATTGAAAAAAATAGAGGAGAGATAGAAACTTTTAAAAGCAAAGTGGAAAATTATCGTATTTTAATAGCTAGTATTTTTCTATGGCTTGTAGGTTTTCTAATTGTATAGCCCCATCAATATTCTGTTGGTCTAAAAAATTGGATTGGTATTAGTTCTATTATAAGTATAGGTACTTTTTTGTTTGCTTATAAGCCGCGAATAATTGAAGTGATCTTAGATGGAGATTATGTAGTTGAACAAGAGAATTCAGTAAAATATTATAAATTTAATTCAAAAATTTGAACTATTTATGCTATTAATAGATTTAATAAAAATACAAAACTATCTTATAAAGGAATATGTACTGAGGAAGATTGGAAAAAGTTAAATAGTGATGAAATTACCGAAAGTCAAGTCTTATTTTGGAACGAAGAAAAAGAAATTAGTAACGTGCTGCAAAAGAAAGATTACAAGACAATTGATAAAAATGAGGAAAGTGAATTCTATAGAGTAGATGTGGAAAAACTAAGAACAGTATATTTAAAGGACCTAGTAAAACAAAAAAATCTAGTAGTTGTATTTAAAGATATTGGAGGGAATTATTGGACTAAAAAATTTAAATTCGGAAAATTATATATTCTTAATGACAGCAACTAAATATTGTAGAGAAAAATATTATATGCTATATTAATATGGATGTCTTATTGAGGGGGGCAAAATTATGGCAGAAATTTTACAAGCTCAAGAACCTATTGCTGTTGCGAATTTTGTGATAGATATAGCTAAAAAAAATAATATGTCTGTCACAAATTTGCAACTTCAGAAAATATTATTTTTTTTACAAGGATTTACTCTATGTAAGTATAAATATGGTATAGTAAACGGAACTTTTTCAAAATGGCAATATGGTCCGGTTCAAAAAAATGTTTATCGTACTTTTAGAGATAATGGTGCAGGACCGATTACAAATAAATATGTAAATGCTTATTTTGATTCTAATGGTCAATTTCAAAAACAAATTCCCGAAATTGAAATAACTAATAAAGTTCGGAAAGAAATTACTGATTTTACATTAAACTTAATTAAAATTCCTACATGGAAATTAGTAGGATTGACACATAAAGATCCTAGTTGGTATAACTATAAAGATAAAATAATGAATTATGAAGCGCAAGATTATAAAGATAATGAAATATTAGCCTGTTTCCAAAGTAATGAATCAGAATTAAAATAATGGATAGAAGAAACTTTATTGAAGGACTTATAAATAAGTTTACTATTAAATTAGATCAAGATAAGGATAATGATCAATTAATTGATAGTTTAATTTTTTTAGGAGAACAAGAGAGTTATTGTAGATCGTATCCAGAAATTAGTGATATTATCTATCATTTAGAGAAAGAAAAGTTTAAAAATTTAAAGAGTAACTTTGCGTTACTAGAAGAAATTACTGAAAATAAATTTGAAGCGTTATTAAACGATGAAAAGTTTGCTATATATTCTAACGATGAAATTGCTAAAGATTTAAATAAAAGAGATGAGAATGAAAATAGAAGAAGAATTACCAATAATCTTTTGAGATTTGAACGACATATTTAATTAAGCTGTTATCAAAGAGATTATATTTTAAGTCAAACATCGGATGCTGAACAAATAGCTAAAAATGCAAAAAGAAAAGTAGGACATATTTATTCCGAATTTGTCGGAATATTAGCTATTTTTACTGCAATGTCGTTTGCAATGATGGGTTCAGTTCAAGTTTTAGGAAATTTATTTCATGATGTTAAATTGTGGGGAATAGCTTCAATAGGATATGCGCTCATTATTGGAGGAATTTATGTTATTATTATGTATATAATAATAATGACACTTTTGGTAGGCATAAAAAAACTATACGGAAATGATGAAAAGGATGCTAAATATAAATTTACTACTGGGATTGTAACTCTTGTTATAAGTGTAAGTATGTTAATGATAATTGCCGGGTTAGCATTCTTAAAAATAATGAAATAATTGGCTGTTTGTCAAACAACCTAAAGTAGGAGATGAATTGTAACATGACGATGTTATAATTCACCTCTTATTTTTTTGTTTAAAATTAAGTTGAGGTTGAGGTCGACAACAGGAAAGAATTGATAATTCGTTTGTCAAACTGGCCCGTTGATATATTTTTCTTTTAAAGCTAGATTTAGGTTGTTGATCGTTAAGATCGTATTTTAGAAATTGAGTAAGTGAAATATATTAGCCTCAATAAATATTGTGAGGTGATCTTGTGAATTTTATAGGAATAGACGTTAGCCAAGGTAAAAGTCATGCAACACAAATAACTGATGAGTTTGAGAAAAGAACTTTTGCTTTTAATCATAATAAAAGTGGATTTAATGATTTATCTACTCACTTTACTTCGATACTTGTATAATTTTTGAAACAACCAGATAAGTCTTGTTAGCCAAATCTTTTAACTTAGTTGCAGTCTTTTGAGCATGTTTTTTTGCAATGCATTTAAGTTGCATAAGTTAACTTGTCTAACTAATTCGCAATGCGGATAATGACTGATTATTTTCCAATAATTAGATCCTTTAGTTGCATTAAATGGGTTTTTTATTTCGAAAAAAGTAGATTGAAGAACCTAATGGAGCCTTCTTTTGGCTATTACTAAGTCAGACGTTAGCTGATCATAAAATCTTCTCAGCACATTAAGCTGATGATACATATTAATTTGTATTTTATTAATTGGTTGGTTATATAATCTTTGAATTAAGGCTGGATAATAAGTATCATTTTTACCATTTTTATTATGGCACAGACCTAGATTCATTTCTTTTTTAGCTTTAAGAGGATTAATAATTATATAGTTATAGCCATAGTCCTCTAGAAAAGCTTGCAATCTACGAGAATAGATGCCTGTAGCTGAGAATATGATTTATAAAAAGTAGCTAAATCCTTTAATAGCAGGGTAAAGTCTGAACGATCATTAGTAATTGTTATTTCATTTTTGCTTTGACCAATTAATTCACAGATAGTAGAAGTAGACCTGCTTATATCAATTTCGAGTACAACTTGCATAATAAATATCTCCTAAAGATTAGTAGTAAAACATATTTGTTTAGGAAGATAGATCTAATTTTCTAAATTCGACATCAAGTGTCCACATTCTTTGAAGAGGTTACTAAAGTCATAAGCAAAACTGTCAGTTTTTTGCACGGCATCAAGCGTCTAAAGAGGCCACGACATATTGTTTTACTTCTATCTCCATCCTACGATTAGAACAAAAAATAGTGAATTAATTATTCCGTCGGATAATCAATTCACTATTTAGCTTAGAATGTTTTATGCAATAAAAAATCCTGTCGATAGAATATCATAGATATCCATCAACAGGAAAAAGTATAGAGGCGAATAAAACCAAAACGACAGTAGCAGGGGGAAGTGCTACTGTCGTTTTTTCTCAGACACTGCTTGAATTTGTCCACGCTGTAAACTGGTTAATTGATGATAGTGCTTAGAAATGCTAGAATTTGAATTGGTCATGAAGATCTTACTTTCTTGATTTTTAGTCATTTCAAGTTTAGGTCTTCATGGCCTTTTTGTTTAACGATTCGTGTTGCACTTCAATTTTAAATCCGTGAAGGTTTATTAACGATGCTAAGCTGTCACTAAAGTGTACCTTTATTGATAGACGGGCTCGGTAAAAGATTTAACCGTTGCTCTAGTAATAGTTTATTGACAATATTTTCTCCGTGCTGATTAGTTGATGTTTGACCGTAAGAGGTGAGTAACTTTATAATTTCTTCAAGAGTTTTTTGAGCACTGAGTCTATCTAAGAAATCACTGCTACCTTTTTTGTAATAGAAGTTTAATTCAATATTACTATCATATATATTATAAATGTCAAATAATGATTCGAAGTAAGAATAATCAGCATGTCCTAAAGAATGGCCGAAGAAGATAATTTTATTTATATTTTTTTGAAATTGATGTTTTTTATCTCTCATATTGTTAACTTGATTATCAATTAATCTAAAAGATTTGGTAAATATAATTCTCGGATCATTAAAGTCTATGTCATTAGTTGTATCGGAAATGTCATGCCAATCAATTCCGAATATAGGTGGGGCTAACCTTTTATAATTAGAATGTAATTTGTTTATTTGTGACCTAGTATATGAATCATTCCACGATGCAACCCCGTGTATATTCGTCCAACTATTAAAGGTTATGTTTGAAAACCTTTTTTCGTGAATCATTTGGTTAACGATATTTTCATCTAAAGAATAATTAAAGTTGATAACGTCAAGGTGTACTATTTCTTCATTGTAGGATGATGTTAGATATTTTAATAATTTTTCAGATCTTTTAAAATAATGATCTTTGGATTTATAAATGAGATTTTTAATATATAAAGCAAAAGATTTTTCAAACTTTTTAAGGCTATCGAGCATACTAGTCGAAAGATCTTTATTATCTTTGAAACAGTATTGGACTATATTAATGAATTTCATTCGTGCTTGATCATTTGGAAATTCTGAATTTGAAAAAATTTCTTTCTTGTTTTTAAAAACAATAGTAACTGTTTTAAATATCATTTTTTCAATGTCTACCCACTGAAATTTATCACTATTACTCATTAAAACATAAGAGCTTATGAAAATAATGTCCCAATTAGTAAGAGTAGGTTCGAAATCAGAGAAGTTTTGTCTAAAAATTTGTTTGAAATAGTTGATTAAATATCCGTAAGAATCAGAATTTGACTGAATAAATTTTTCAACATTTAAATTATAAAGTTTTTCTTTAAATACATTAATAAAAAAATCTATTGCTTTTTGTTTACATTGTATAACCGTCTGTTCAGGGAACTTTTCAATATATTTTTCGGTTAGAAAATCAATACCATATTTTTTTGAAAAGAAGTCTGTGTACTTAGTTTTTAGTTTACATTGTAAATCGAAACCGTTTCCAATAATCAATAGCTCATTTAAAGTGTTATTTTGCATCAATATTATTACCTCGAATCTATATATATACGGTTCATATTTTTAATAAAAAATTGCTATTTGTCAAACCGTCTACACGTAATATGGTGTTATGATTCATTTCTATGTAAAGTTAAACTCAATAAAGTGTTCAGCTTTAGTTTTTTGCTCATATTTTTGTATTAAAAGAAAGTTCGATAAATAAGCTTGTAAACATGTCGTTTTTACAAGCTTAGGTTTATAATAATCTGTTATATTACAAAAATGAGTTTTAGTCAGATGACTAATTGCTTGCTAAAGTAATTTATGTGGTATTATATTCCATCCATTCCCATAAAAAACTTGAATATAATAGAAAAGGATAGTATTACTATGAATGATTAATATTGAATTCACTTTATTATTCAAACACCAAATTTAGAGATTGTTGATTATCGCTAGCATAACAAGATAATAAGAAGGAAAATAATGATGTTAAAGAAAGAATACTACACAAATTTCAAAGATAAGTGAAGTTTTAAGTAAAGAAATTTATGAAGCCTCTAAACTTATCGGCTTATGCAGTGGCTAAGGAAATTGAGGTGTCTCCATCAAGAATTTTAGATAGTCTTCATGATGAAAGAAAAACTACAGTAGATACTTATGTAAGATTAGGAAAGTTATTTGGTGTATCACCAAAATTCTTTTTAAATATTCAGAATGATATTGAAACAAGAAATGTTGGGATAAAAACAGCAAAGAATACGATCAAATTAAGCAAATTAGATTTGCTTAGAGTATAAGTATATTTATTCATTAACAATAAAGTGCGTTTTTTTGCCAACGTCTTTAAATTCATCAAAAGCTAAATACTCAGGAAGCTGATCTAAATCATCGTAGAACTTAGGAGAACAAGATTCTAAGACTCTTTGAACAGTATTAACTATAGGTTATGCTCACGAGCAATACTGGTCATAGAGCGATCTTCTGTAAGAGCAGCTAAGACCTTACGTTTAGAAGCGTTAGAGATGTGGCAATATTTATTAACAAGGTTAGATTGAGCCATTGATCTTTTAAGGCAGTCATTGCAAAGAACGCGTTGTTTTTTAAGTCGGATAGTAACAGGATAGCTAGCATTAGCAGTAATAAAACGCACGTTAGAAATATAATGACCATTGTGTTTAAGATTATTGGAATGGCAGTAAGGACAAGCAGGCTGAATAAGCTCTGCAACATAGAGATTATGATATTTACCGTTAATATATTTTTTAAAATAATCAGTAAAAACAATGTTTTGATCTTCAATATCCAGAGAAAATTTAATATAATCGTTAAAAGAGGACATAGCGCAAACTCCTAGTAAACTTAATTGAATTGGTCGAAGAAGGAGAGAGGCTATGGCCTATTTCTTTATGCAAAAATAAGGGTAATTGGGATAGAAAGATGAAATATATAAAGCAATTTCTTTTAATGATTATAGAATGGATAATTTTAATTATTATATTAGGTTTTTGTAGATTCTTTCATGGTCAGTCATTTAATTATATTATGTTGATTTTATTTATATTGGTTATTGATCAAATAAATAAAATCTTTAGAACCCATTGGATACGTAAATATCGAAGCAACTGGTTTAGGGTATTAATATATTTATTAAGGATTATTTTCTTGATAGTCATTTCTATAGTGATATCACATTTAGATTTAGAAAAAATTTATAGTGTAAGTATAATTTATTGGATTTATTTTATTTCTATTATTATCGCCATAATACTTACAGAGCCCTGTTTTAAATTGAGATTATATGTACCCGATAATGACGAAGAGAAGCAAGTTTTGAGACCAAATTTTAATAAACCAATTGAACTTTATATTTTTGCTAACCGAGGTAAAAAGTACAGATATTTAGGAATAACCCCATTAGAATATATTAAAGAAAGAAAAGTAAGTTTAGTAAAACATATTTATGATACTTCTTACTGTAAAAAGCAGGTAATTGATTTTTGTAAGGTGCCTTTTGTTAGTGGCAAAAATAGATTTTATTTGAATCTTCCGCACATAAAAAAACTATTCAATACTGAAAAAATTGGAATAATAATAGAAGAAAGGACAAATAAAGAGAAAAAAACACTTTATTATTATCGCTTAGGAAAAAGAAATTTAGATTGTATAAACAAGCATCCTATTTTCTTTAATATGATAGCTATTCCTGTGTTACTTGCTAATGGATTAGGAGCGATTGTGTATGGCGTATGTTTATATTTTCATAAATATATTAAATTTTTGGTAAATAGCAGTGTATTGATAAAATTAACTCAAAAATTCGGTGATGTAAAATATAAAGTTGAGTTAACTAATAAAATAAGTATGGGTTTTCTTATAGTGTATTTAGTTATGATTTTTTGGATATTTACCTTACCTTTTTGGACTGAGAAATTTGATGAATTTGTAAAAAAACTTGGAATTGTGATAACATTATTTCTAGATTTTGCAGCATGTATTATCATTCTAATTTTTCTTGAAGGAAGAGGTCTAAACGATCATTTTAGTTTCTTTTGTTTAATAGTTTGGATAATCTTTAATATTATTGAAGTGATTATTTTGATATATAAATGGATGTTAGAAGATAAAAATACAGGAGGAATACCGCGTACTCAGTTGATTATGACGATCATATTTGGAATTTTATCCTTTATTGTAGGAAAATTGTGGCGATAAAGCAGTTCAACTATTACTACATGTAAATTTTCCATGTAGGGTCAATCACAACAAGATGCTTTACTTTATTTTTGAGTGTAGCAAATATAGGATGAATTATTTCAGAAAAAAGGTACGACAAATAAACCTGTAAAACATGTCGCTTTTACAAGCTTAGGTCTATAATAAAGTTGATCAATTAATTACGACCAAAGTCTTTTTGATTATGTGTGGCTACGTTGTAATCATATGGTTGATCATTGGTAATCAGAGCATAAATAGTTCTGATTAATTTATGAATTGAAGCAATAGCTATCTTTTTAAACCCTTTGGTTTGAGAGGATAGCTTTTTGCTTTCATAATAATCTGCTATATGACAAGGATTAGTTTTAGCCGCATTATCTATTTGTCCAATAGCACGATAAAGCAGTTTACGTGCTATTGCATTACCGCGTTTAGTAATACTTAAACTAGCATCCATTTCACCAGATTGATAGCGTCCCGGATCAATACCGATAAAAGCATTGATCATATTAGGATTAGAAAATCTACGGATGCTTCCTAATTCAGCTAATACTCTAATAGCCGTAGTTTGGACAAAGCGAGAATACTTTCTAGATTTTCAAGATCATGATTGGGTAAAGATTTAGCTAGTTTAACCATTCTAGAAATTAAATTTTTTCTTTGTTCGTTTAAGTTAATTAGTCTTTGAGCATAATATTGCACCTGCTCGACTTCTACGCTGTTTTCAGAAACAACAGGATAAGCCTTGTTAGACAGATCTTTCAACTTATTTGAAGTCTTTTGCGCATGCTTTTTCGGAATGCCTTTAAGCTGCATAAGCCATTTAATAATATCCTTTTCTTGAGTTTATCTAACTAATTCACAATGCGGGTAATGACTGATTATTTTCCAATAATTAAAGTCTTTATCTGCACTAAATAAGCTTTCTATTTCAGAAAAAGTAGATTGCAAAGATTGGTGGAACCTATTTATGTCTATAATAATTAGAATTATGATAACATTCATTAATAAGATTAGATTAAGCTACAGTCTCCTAAGAGAAGTATTACACAGAACTTTTTATTTTCTTAACTAAAGTTTACTAGCATTGGTAGTAATGAAACGAACGTTAGAAAAATAGTGACCATCATGTTTAAGATTAGTAGAATAGCAATAAAAAAAGAGTTCTGAATAAGTCAGCTATCAAGACTTTCTGAGACTTGTCATCAATTTTTTCAGAATAATCAGAAAAAATGATACTAGTACCTTTAATATGATGTTGAATTTTAATACAATCATTAAGAGAGGACATAAGTAGTCAACTTATTGGGATTAGAAGATTTAATGCAGTGAGACTTATACCTCTTTTTTTGTATAATAAAAATGACAAGAATAGTATAAGTATTTGATGAATAAATCAGAGTTTTGTGTATAGGGAATAATATTTGAATTGGATAAAGTGATAGTTAAAAGAAAAAATGGCTATTATGTTAAAAATACAAAGTGACTATTTATATGGTTTGATTTAAAATTGAATTATATTTTTTTACTGTTAATTCACAAGAGTGAAGTATTTGGTGGCTATAATGAAATATAAAAAAGATAAAATTTTTTATAAATTTAAAGATAAAGATAAAATTTATGAATTGGTAACATATGATGAATCTAAAATAGACTATTACTCATTAATAAAAAAGTATCAGAGAGAAGGCTATTATCAATTAATCATTAATTCTAGATTAATGATTGATTTAATCAAAGATTTTAAGAAAATTGATTTAACTGTGTATGATATTGAATTACAAGAAGATGATGAAACCTTCTATGGGGAGTTACGTAAAACTTTAAAGGGACTTAAAAACAAACATAATTCAGAATTATGTTTCAAGTATTTGTTACAAAGCTTAAATTTATTATATTGTGATAATTCAATAGAAATTAACAAAATTTCTTTAGGAAATAGTAGTGATGATGTAATTGTCTATTCAAATGGCATTGTAATAATGAATGAAGATATAGAAGAAAAAATAAAAGCTTTTTTAAAGAAAGAATTACAGTTGATTATTCAATGAAAAAGTTATATAAGAATTTATTAAAGCCTTTAATGATTATAATCTTTAGTTTGAGTTGTGCACACTTTTTCAACTTGACTCGTATTATTCCAATTATTCCTAAGAAAAATTTATCACTTGATATTTCTATATATAGTGTTTTTTTTACGTATCTTATAAATTTAATTGAGGATTATTATTACAAAAGTAAAATATCTGTTGAATTATATTTAAATACTGGGAGGCAATTTTTAAATAAAAAAGATGAAAATTTATCAATGAATGAAAAAAAGCCAGCAACAATTTATGCAAAGATTCATTGTGATGATGCTAGAAAGATCCTTAATTTTAATTTAGAAGTAATATTGAAAGTTCCAGATTTTGTATCTGCAAGCTGTGATAAATCCGTTGTTCAAGAAAATCGTGATTTGCATATTTGTAAATTAGACTCAGAAGATATGGTTATTCCTATATCTGTTATGGCGAATGAAATAAGTGGAAATAAATCTGATACAATCTATTTAACAATTAAGGAAAATAAAAATAAAAGAAAATTAATAATTAAAACAAATAAAATGAAAATAGGAGTTTAATATGTCAAATACAACAAGATGGATTTTCATGGAAAAGCAGAATACTAAAACTAATGAAAAAGATCAAAATATTAGTATTGAAAAGATAGGTGCAAAAATTGAAGAAGTAAAAAATAATACTTCAGTGTTAGCAGATAAACAGAATACTATCAGTAAAGTTGAAGTAAACACTGCATTTCCAAAATTTAAGAAAGAAACTTTTGGAAGCAATCAAATTAATTTTAATTTTTACAATATTAGCTACTATAGAACTTCTAATATAGATAATACATCAACAGAAGATAATTTTTGGATAATATTGTATACTTTAAATCAAAAAAAATATCTTATTATTAATAAGAACTCAGGTGCATTGACGCTTTTGAGAAAGATTTTTGGATTTAAGGGCAGAAATGAAATAGCACAGGTACCTCATGGAATTGACAGTAGAATAATTATTTGGCTAATCTCTATGGTATATAATAGTAGCGCTGATTACACCAACTCAGACAAAATATTAAGTATTGATTCAATTAATGGATTTAAAGGTAATACCGAAGATTTATTAAATACAGTTTCTGCAGATGGGTCAGGCATAATGAATATTTTAAGTACACTTTCATTTTTGCTGGAATCATCTTCTTTGAGACAAATTAGATTGACTCTTTCATTTGGTGAGCACAAAAATTTAGAGTTAAAAATAGATGTCAATAATACTATAGAATCAAATGAAGATAAGTATCGTGGCATATTTTTAATTGATGAAGAGAGTACTACTGATAGTGTGATTTATAATCAATATTTGTTGATATATAATGAAATAATACCATTAATTAGACAATGGTTTAATGAATCTCAAGATGATGAGGAAGAGAATCTAACTGAAGAAGATTGGTGGAAGAAGTTTTATAAAAACTTTTTAATTCAAGTTAGTGATGATTTAAAAAACAAAGTAGATGAGAAGAGAAAAAGACTATGATTGCAATTATTGTTATTGATCCAAGCTCTGTTTTATTTTAATAGCTTGAACGCGTTTAATTACGATTGGATTCTATTTCAAATATTTCATTTGATGATATATGACATACCAATATGCTTATTGAACTATACAAAGATGTAACATTGATAACCTTCTTAACTATTTTTATCATAAGAGGTATAAGGATAGAGATAATAGTTCAAGATCCTTGATACTTCTTCAAAACTTGATAAATCAGCAAAATTAAAACTGCCAGTTGAATATATGAATTTGAAGAGATGATTTTATTATTCACTAAATTTTTTATCTAATTTGTACTCTCAAATAGATGTTTTTGTGATTGTTGATATTCTATTCAAACATGTCTAGATGAACTTGTTCATTTGTTTAATTTTACAGTCAGCCATTTTTAACCAAGTAAAAACATATAACATTTCTTCTTTTACGTAGAGCGTGAAGCACAGTTTTGATGAAATTATTTATAAGAGTTTTGTCATTAAGCTGATACATAGGGAAGGTAACCTATATCTTTAATTTAATTATGAGAAAGATCTTTATGAAGAATTAGATAAAAATACTTCTACTCAAAAAGCTACTGCTTTTAATAAATTGGAGATTAATATATTTTAAACTTAAGAATAAAAAGGTATTATCTATTTGTAGAAATTAGTACTGTATAATCATAGTCACATGAAGAATAGATTAGAATGTCCCCAATCGTGCTAATTACTGTAAATAGAACGATAGACTGACTATCTTCTTCCGGAGTAAAGATAAAAAACGTAATTATTTTTAATAAAAGTTTACTTTGGCACATAATGACTTAATTGAGTGAAAGTACAGATAAGATACTGAACTATTTTAAGTATAATTAATAAAACTTAAAAGATAGAGCTAATTTTGACCAAAAAGTTGATAAGTAGTAGTTTATCCAGTAGAGCTTGCTCGTTTCAATAAAAGGTTAAGTATTGAGATTTAAGAAGATAATTCGTGGATCCTAATAGGTGGGAAGAATATGGAAATCAAAATTTGGAATAGAAATGCAGAATAAATTAGGGATGTTTGAATTAGCCCTTTGCTCTTGAAATTATGATTTCATTTATTGAGAATATTCATGAATTAAGAAATGTCTGTGCTCATAACAACCGTTTGCTAGATTTTAGGTGTAGGGCTGATTCAAAATATTTTAGTGCTTTACATTCAAAGTATAATATTGAGGATAAGAATAGTAGAAGATATGCCTATTCAGTCTTTGTAAGTATGCAATGTTTCTTAAGTCCAACTGAGTTTAAAATTTTGAATAATACTATTCGAAAAAGGTTAAATTTGTTAAAAAAGCACCTGAACTCCATAGATATACAAGAAATACTAAATTTATTAAAATTTCCAAATGAATGGTTGACTCAACCTAGATTGAAACAGTAGTGGGATTAAAAAATGCCAAAATACTACACAAGCGGTGAATTTGCGAAAAAAGCCCATGTGTCGATTCGTACGATTCGATATTATGATCAAAAAAATTTATTAAAACCATCAACGCATACTGCGAGTGGTGCTAGACGTTATACTGATACAGATTTTGCAAAGCTGCAGCAAATTCTTCTATTAAAATACCTAGGATTTTCTCTAAGCGATATTCGAGAGATGACCTTAGGTTCAGGGGACAGACAGTTGTTACTTGACTCACTTCAAATTCAAAAAAGACTAGTAGAAGAACGACTTAAAGAAATGCAGAATGTGGCAACTGCTATTGATTCTACGAGTAGCACCTTGAAGGCTGGTCAAGAAGTTGATTGGAGCAAAATGTTAAATTTAATTCATTTAACTTCAATGAATCAGTCTTTAAGTACGCAATATCAGAATGCTTCAAATATTTCTGCTCGAATTAGGCTACACCGAGATTATTCTCTCAATAAAGAGGGATGGTTCCATTGGCTGTTTAAGCAGCTTGATTTAAAGCCAGGGATGAAGATTCTTGAATTGGGTGCTGGTAACGGTGCTTTATGGTCTCAGAATTTAGATAAACTGCCAAAAGGTTTAACAATAGTTTTATCTGATATTTCAGAAGGAATCTTAGCCGATGCTAAGAATGAAATTGGCGATAACTCTGAATTTCAATATGCAATTTTTGACGCTCAAAAGATTCCCTTTGCCGATAATACTTTTGACCTGGTAATTGCTAATCACATGCTTTTTTATTGTGACGATATTCCCAAGACTCTAAAAGAAGTTCGCCGGGTAATGAAAAAGGGTGCATCTTTTGCCTGTGCAACTTATTCAAAGCGCCATATGCATGAAATTACTGATTTAGTTCAAGAATTTAATCCTGAAATAGTTTTATCTTCTACCAATCTATATGATCGTTTTGGTCTCGATAATGGTGCAGAAATTTTAAGTAAAGACTTTACAGACGTTTCTTGTCATAAATATCAAGATGCTATTGAGTTATCTGAATCTACGCCAGTAATTTCTTACATTTTATCTTGTCACGGCAATCAGAATGCAATTTTATTAGATCACTATAACGAATTTAAAAACTATGTCGACGAAAAAGTAAGTGGAGGATTCCACATTACTAAAGACGTTGGATACTTTATTTGTAAAAAAACATAGTTTTTTTATTTTTAGGCTTGAAGGTGACGTAACGTAATGTTATATACTTCATATGAACTCAAAAATATTTGGAGGAATAATATGAAAGTTATTGTTACTGGTGGTGCCGGTTTTATCGGTTCAAACTTTATTTTTTACATGTTAAAGAAACATCCTGACTATGAAATTATCTGTTTAGATAGTTTAACTTATGCAGGTAACTTATCTACTTTGAAGGATGTCATGGATAATCCTAACTTCAAGTTTGTTAAATTAGATATCCGTGATCGTGAAGGTGTTTACAAGTTATTTGAAGAAGAAAAACCTGATGTAGTAGTTAACTTTGCTGCTGAAAGTCACGTTGACCGTTCTATTGAAAATCCAGAAATTTTCTTAGAAACTAACATTATTGGTACTTCTGTTTTGATGGATGCTTGCCGTAAGTACGGTATCAAGCGTTTCCACCAAGTATCAACTGACGAAGTATACGGTGACTTACCATTAGATCGTCCAGATCTTTTCTTCCACGAAGATACTCCGCTTCATACTTCAAGCCCATACTCATCAAGTAAGGCGAGTGCAGACTTATTGGTTGGTGCATATGGTAGAACTTTCCACTTGCCAGTAACTATTTCACGTTGTTCTAACAACTATGGTCCATATCAATTCCCAGAAAAATTGATTCCTTTGATGATTCAAAGAGCCTTAAATAATGAAAAATTACCAGTTTACGGTGATGGTAAGAACGTTCGTGACTGGTTATACGTTGAAGATCACTGCAAGGCAATTGATCTTATCTTAGAAAAAGGTACTCCAGGCGAAGTCTACAACATCGGTGGACACAACGAAATGCACAACATTGACATTGTTAAGCTTATCTGTGACTACTTAGACAAGCCTTACTCATTAATTGAACACGTTACTGACCGTAAGGGACATGATCGTCGCTACGCAATTGATCCTGAAAAGATCCACAATGAATTAGGTTGGCTTCCAGAAACTATGTTTAAAGATGGTATCAAGAAGACTATTCAATGGTACCTCGATAACAAAGAATGGTGGGAAAACATCATTTCTGGTGATTACCAAAACTACTACGATGAAATGTACGGCAAGAAGCAAGTTTTAGATAAGGACTAATTCAGCATGAAGGGAATTATTTTAGCAGGCGGTTCAGGTACTCGTTTATATCCATTGACTCTAGTAACTAGTAAGCAATTATTACCAGTTTACGACAAGCCGATGATTTATTACCCATTATCTACTTTAATGCTAGCTGGTATTAAAGATATTTTAGTTATTTCTACTCCAGCTGATACTCCACGTTTTAAGGAGTTATTAGGTGATGGTTCACAATTTGGAGTTAACCTTTCTTACAAGGTACAACCAACTCCAGATGGCTTAGCACAAGCATTTACTTTGGGCGAAGATTTCATTAATGGTGAACCTTGCGCCATGGTCTTAGGTGACAACATTTTCTACGGCAACGGTTTTACTGATTTACTTAAGAATGCTGCTGAAGATGCACAAAAGGGTAAGGCGACGGTATTTGGTTACTACGTAAATGATCCTGAACGTTTTGGTGTAGTTGACTTTGATAAAAATGGTAACGCAATTTCTATCGAAGAAAAACCAGAACACCCAAAGAGTAATTACGCTGTAACTGGTCTTTACTTCTATCCAGCTGGAGTAAGTGAAAAAGCTGCTCAAGTTAAGCCAAGTGCACGTGGCGAAGTGGAGATTACTAGTTTAAACGATATGTACTTGCAAGATGGCGACTTAGGTGTACAACTTTTAGGTCGTGGTTATGCATGGCTTGACACTGGTACAATGCAAAGCCTAGTTGACGCTTCAAACTACGTAAAAATGATTGAAGAGCGTCAAGGAGTTTCAGTATCTGCTCCTGAAGAAATTGCCTATGTACATGGTTGGATTGATAAAGATCAACTCCTTGAAGCAGCAAAGCACTATGGCAAGAGTCCATATGGCAAGCACTTAAAGTCAGTTGCTGAAGGTAAAGTTCGTTATTAATATTTTTAATTAAAGAAAGAAGCTTTTTAAAAATGGGACAAATTAAAGTTGAAAAAAATGTTGGTGGCATTGAAGGTTTAGCAGTTATTACACCAACTGTTCATGGAGACGATCGTGGCTACTTCATGGAAACTTTTAACCAAAGAGACATGATGGATGCTGGCTTTAGCATTAACTTTGTTCAAGATAACCAATCAAGTTCAACTAAGGGTGTGCTTCGTGGTTTACACTTCCAAAAGAAGTACCCACAAATTAAATTAGTTCGCGCAGTTCGTGGTAGCGTATTTGATGTTGCTGTTGACCTTCGTAGTGAATCTAAGACTTATGGTAAGTGGTACGGTGTTGAGTTAACTGCAGAAAACAAGAAGCAATTCTTAATCCCACAAGGTTTTGCTCATGGTTTCCTTGTTTTAAGCGATGTAGCGGAATTTTGTTACAAAGTTAATGACTTCTGGCATCCAAACGATGAAGGTGGTATGGCTTGGAACGATCCTGAAATTGGCATTGAATGGCCACACCTTAAAGGTGATTACCCAGGTAGTCCAGATGCTTCTGGTTACACTCTTGATGATGGTACCAAGCTCAACATGGCTGAACGTGATCAAGAATGGAAGGGCTTAAAGGATACTTTTAAGTTTTAATTAGTGAGGTAAATGAATGAAAGTTTTTGTAACTGGCGTTAATGGTCAACTTGGCCATGACGTAATGAATGAACTTGCTAAGCGTGGCTATGAAGGTGTTGGTTCTGACTTGGCACCTGAATATGCTGGTGTTGCTGACGGAAGTAGCGTTACTAAGGCACCTTATGTTTCTTTAGATATTACTGATGCAAAAGCCGTAAACAAGGTTATTTCTGAAGTAAATCCTGATGTTATTGTTCACTGTGCTGCTTGGACTGCAGTTGATATGGCTGAAGATGACGATAAGGTTGCAGCTGTTCGCAAGGTTAATGTTGACGGAACTCAAAACATCGCTAACGTTGCAAAGAAATTAGATGCCCCAATGGTTTACTTGTCAACTGACTATGTCTTCGATGGCCAGGGAACTACCCCTTGGGAACCAGACTTTAAGGGCTATAAGCCTTTGAATGTTTATGGTGAAACCAAGCTTGGCGGGGAAGAAGCTGTTGCTAATACTTTAGACAAGTATTTCATTGTTAGAATTGCTTGGGTATTTGGTGTAAATGGCTCAAACTTTATCAAGACTATGCTTAAGGTTGGTTCAAATCACGACGAAGTTAAGGTTGTTAGTGATCAGATTGGTACCCCAACTTATACTTTTGACTTAGCTCGTCTTTTGGTAGATATGATTGAAACTGATAAATATGGCTACTACCACGCAACTAATTCAGAACTACCAGCAACTGAAAGTGGCTATGATGAAAACGGTACTAAGACTGGGTACATTTCTTGGTACGATTTCACTAAAGAAATTTATCGTCAAGCTGGCTACAAGACAAAGGTTACTCCTGTAACTACTGAAGAATATGGCTTATCTAAGGCAGTTCGTCCATTTAACTCTCGTTTAGACAAGAGCAAGTTAGAAAAAAATGGTTTCAAGCCACTTCCAACCTGGACTGATGCTATTAGCCGTTACTTAGATATCTTAAAAGATGACGGTTTCTTCGACGAATTGAAGAAATAGACTTTTTTTAATTGAATAATACTGAATTGAAATGGAACTAAGCGTTTTGAGGCTTAGTTCTTTTTTTGCGTTGGTGCAATGTATAATGAATTTATACTCATATTAGGAAAATTTAGTGAAAAAGTATCAGTAATAGTTACAGGTTATATAGAGCTTTTTTGTAAGTTCTTCTTTAGAAAATAGTAAGTTAGTAGTAAAATATAAATGTGAGCAGATCTTTTGAGTTTAGTTAGTAGTTTTAGATGGCTGTTAGATCAATGAAATCTAATCAAGGGGTTGCTCATATTATTTTTATGATATAAGAAAGCGCTTAAGTGCTAGAAAGGTAAAAAATGACCAAAATAAAAAATGAATATATTGTGGGCCTGGATATCGGGACTAATTCGTGTGGCTGGGTAGCAATGGATTTTCAAAATACTATTCTACGAATGCATGGGAAAACTGCTATTGGTTCTCATCTATTTGATGCAGGAAATTCAGCAGCTGATCGTCGTGCTTTTAGAACAACACGGAGAAGAATAAAAAGAAGAAAATGGCGCTTAAAACTACTAGAAGAGATATTTGATCCGTATATGACGGAAGTAGATCCTTATTTTTTTGCTCGTTTAAAAGAATCTGGTCTTTCACCTTTAGATAAAAGGAAAAATGCATCTTCTATAGTTTTTCCTACTGCCTTAGAAGATAAGAAGTTTTATTGCAATTATCCAACTATATATCATTTGCGTTATGACTTGATGAGTGAAGATAAGAAATTTGACTTAAGAGAAATTTATCTTGCAATTCATCACATTGTGAAATATCGCGGTAATTTTTTATACAATACACCTGTTAAAGACTTCGAAGCTTCAAAAATAGATGTAAAAGATAGTTTGGAGAAATTAAATGAGTTATATGAAAGATTAGACTCAGAATTTACTGTAGAGCTTGATAGTAGTAATGCATTAGAAATTGAAAAAATTATTCGAGATAAGAATGTTTTTAAGATAAATAAAGTTAAGTCAATTCATCAATTACTTTCTTTAAAAACTGAGAATAAGGAGCGTACTAAGTTAATAAAAGATGTTTCTAAGCAAATAATAAATGCTATTTTAGGTTACAAAACTAAATTTGAAACTATTTTGTTAAAAAACATTAGTAAAGATGAAGCAGACGACTGGGAATTTAAGCTTACTGATGTGGATGCAGATAATAAGTTTGAAAATCTAATTGGGGACCTTAATGAAAATGAACAAGAAATTCTGTTAGTAATCAGGAATTTGGCTAACGCAATTACTTTAAGTAACATTGTTGAAGAGGGAAAGACTTTATCTGAATCAATGATCGATAAGTATAATAAGCATTCAGATGATTTGAAACTATTGAAACAAGTTATTTCAGATCATCCTGATCGAGATAAGGCTAAGAAATTAGCCTTGGCTTATGACTTGTATGTCAACAATCGTCATGGAAAACTTCTTCAGGCTAAAGATGTCTTGGGAAGTAAGAAAACTTTATCAAAAGAAGATTTTTATAAAGAAGTTAAAAAGAATCTAGATGATTCAAAGGCATCACAAGAAATTTTAGATGCAATTGCCTTAGATTCATTTATGCCAAAACAGAGGACAAATGAAAATGGTGTAATTCCATATCAACTTCATCAGCTTGAATTAGATAGAATTATTAAAAATCAAGGAAAGTACTATCCGTTTTTAAAAGAGGCAAATCCTGTTTCTTCACATTTAAAGCAAGCACCATATAAGCTTGATGAACTGATTAGATTTAGAGTTCCTTATTATGTAGGACCATTAATTTCACCAAACGAATCTACAAAAAATAAACAAACAAAGAAAAATCAAAATTTTGCCTGGATGATACGTAAGGAGCAAGGTCAAATTACTCCTTGGAATTTTGATCAAAAAGTAGATCGAATGGCGTCAGCAAACAAGTTCATTAAACGAATGACAACTAAAGATACTTACTTATTAGGTGAAGATGTTTTACCAGCTAATAGTTTACTTTATCAAAAGTTTACAGTATTAAATGAACTTAATAACATAAAAATTAATGGTAAAAGAATATCTGTGCCTTTAAAACAAGAACTATATAATAACTTGTTTAAGAAGAATTCAACGGTAACTACCAATAAGCTTAAATCCTATTTGAAAGAGAATTATAATCTTATTAATGTTGAAATTAAGGGATTAGCAGATGAAAAGAAATTTAATTCTGGATTGACAACTTATAATAAATTAAGAAATTTGAAGATTTTTGATCAACAAATTGATGATCTTAACTATGATAAAGATTTTGAACGGATTATCGAATGGTCAACTATTTTTGAAGATAAGGCTATTTATAAAGATAAATTGAAAACTATAAAATGGCTCAGTGATAGACAAATTGATAAACTAAGCAAGATTAGAATGCAAGGTTGGGGTCAATTATCGAAAAAATTATTATCACAATTAACTGATAATAATGGTCAAACTATTATTGAACAACTTTGGGATAGTCAAAATAACTTTATGCAAATTGTAAATCAGGCTGATTTTAAAGATGCTATTGCAGTTGCCAACCAAAATTTATTAGTTAATACCAGTGTAGAAGACATTTTAAATGAGGCTTATACGTCACCAGCTAATAAGAAAGCAATCCGCCAAGTCGTTAAAGTGGTTGATGACATTGTTAAAGCGGCCTCAGGAAAAGTTCCTAAACAAATCGCAATTGAATTTACTAGAGATGCAGACGATAAAGCTAAAATAAGTCAAACTCGAGCAAATAAATTGCGCAAAGTTTATAAAGAATTATCTAATGAATTAGCATCGGAGGCTATTAGAAATGAGTTGGAACGGGTTGCTAAAGATCAAAAATTGTTGAAAGATAAATATTATTTATACTTTATGCAACTTGGTAGGGATGCTTATACGGGTGAACCAATTGATATTGATGAACTAGAACAATATGATATAGATCACATTCTTCCACAAAGCTTTATTAAAGATGATTCTCTGGAAAACCGAGTTTTAGTTAAAAAAGCAGTAAATAATGGTAAATCTGATAATGTACCAGTTAAATTATATGGAAATCACATGGCGGCTGACTTAGGAATAACGATTCGTCATATGTGGGAAAAATGGAAAGATCAAGGATTAATTACTAAGACTAAGTATAATAATTTAATTATTGATCCAGATAAGATAAATAAATATGAATCTTCAGGCTTCATACATAGACAACTGGTTGAAACGAGTCAAATTATTAAATTAGCTTCAACGATTTTGCAATCTAAGTATCCTGATACTGAAATAATAGTTGTTAAAGCGCGATATAATCATTATTTGCGAAAGCATTTGAATTTATATAAGAGTAGAGAAGTCAACGATTATCATCATGCTATTGATGCGTATCTTTCAGCTATTTGTGGTAATCTTCTTTATCAGGTTTATCCTTATTTACGTCCTTTCTTTGTATATGGACAATATAAAAAATTTAGTTCTGATCCTAAAAAAGAAAAGATAATTTATGATAAAACAAGAAAATATAATTTTATTTCGCAAATTTTTGAAAACAAGGGTAACGATATTATCAGTCTTGAAACTAAGAAAAAGGTTTTTGATAAAAAAGATATAATTGAAAAATTGAAACATGCATATGATTATAAATACATGCTTGTTTCTCGAGAAACTGAAACTCGCGATCAGGAAATGTTTAAGATGACTGTTTATCCGCGTTTATCGCGTGATACAAAAAAATCACGTAATCTAATTCCTAAAAAGAAAGATATGCCTACTGAAATATATGGCGGATATACAAATAATTCCGATGCTTATATGGTTATTGCTAGGATTAATAAGAAAAAGGAAACCGAATATCGCGTGTTCGGAGTACCAATGCGTGAATTAGTTAATTTAAGAAAAGCTGAGAAAAAAGGTCACTATAATGCTTATTTGAAGCAGGTGCTTGAACCTGAAATTATGTATAACAAAAATGGAAAGAAAAATAAAACAATTAGTTCATTTGAAATTGTTAAATCAAAAGTTCCATATAAGCAAGTAATTTTAGATGGTGACAAGAAGTTTATGCTTGGAAGTTCAACATATGTATATAATGCTAAGCAATTAACTTTATCTCAAGATGCTATGCAAGCAATTACAGATAATTGTGAAAATGATACGGATGAAGAGAAAGCTTTGATTGAAGCATATGATGAAATTCTTACAAATATTGATAAATATTTACCATTATTTGATATTAATAAATTTAGAGATAAATTACATGCTGGAAGAGAAAAATTTATTAATTTATCGTTAGATGTGAAAAAAGATACAATTTTGCAGGTGTTGAATGGATTACATGATAATGCTGTAATGCCTAAAATTAAGTCTTTAGGATTATCTACGGAATTGGGAAAATTACAGATTCCTACAGGTGTAAAATTATCTGAGAATGCAAAATTAATTTATCAATCTCCAACAGGTCTATTTGAAAAACGCGTTAAGATTTCAGATTTGTAAAGAAAATAGGGAACCACCAATGTGATTCCCTATTTTTTGCATAAAAAAAGTCCCTCGATAGCTCGGGACAAGTATTGAAACTTTGCATCAAAAGATGCATTGCTTGATTTTAAATCTGGTTGTTAGATCAATAAAGTTTAGTGTTGGGAGCTACCCAACAAATTAATAATATCATGTATAGGTAAAAGATACAAGGAGGAAATATATGGGATGGCGATCGGTAATAATTACGCAACATGCTAAATTAACGTATTCAATGAATATGATGATTGTGCAGACAAAAGATGGGATTAATCAGATACCGATTAGTGATATTAATTTATTATTGGTATCAACTTCTCAAGCAGTAATTACAAGTGCACTAATTAGTAAGCTAGCTGAAAATCAATCTAAAATAATTTTTGTTGATGCTAAATATCAACCTGTCAGTGAAACAATTGATTACTATCCGAATAGTAGAAGTCTGGCTAAATTAAAAAGTCAATTTAATTGGGATGAGAAGCGGAAAGAGCTTCTATGGACGAAAATTGTAGCAAGGAAGATTCAAAATCAAATTAAGGCGTTGCAAAATTATAATTTAGTTTGGGATGATGTTCAAAATGAATTAGATCAAATGGAATTGAATGATTCAACTAATCGAGAAGCAGCCGCAGCTAGAAAATATTTTATCAATATGTTTGGTAAAGACTTTATAAGAAGAAATTCTGGTGTAATTAATGCAGCTTTAGATTATGGATATGCTATTTTACTTTCAGCTTTTAATCGTGAAATTGCAGTAAATGGGTATTTATCTTATTTGGGTATTCATCATCATTCTCAAGAAAATCAATTTAATCTAGGATCAGATTTAATGGAACCCTTTAGACCTTTTGTTGATTATTGGGTTAAAGCACATGAAAATATTGATGAATTTACACCTGATATTAAGTTTGGATTAGTAGAATTGCTTAGTTTAGAAATAAAGTTCAACGGTAGAAAGACTTTACTTTCTAATGCAATTACAGTTTATGTTAGAGATTGCCTAAGATTTTTAAGTGGGGAAATTGATAAGGTGAAAATAGAAATGGAGCTAACTGATGAGGTACCGAATGATGCGATTAATGATAATGTTTGATTTACCTGTTGATACAGCTAGTGAAAGAAGAGAGTATCGTCAATTCCGTAAGAGGCTGATTAACGAAGGATTCTTAATGATTCAATATTCTATCTATGAAAGAGTATGCGTAAGTAGAAAAACAGCAACTTTTTTGGAAAATCGAATTAAAAGTTTTTTACCAACTAGTGGCGTTGTTCAATCTTTAATGGTTACTGAGAAGCAATACAATGATATGCATTTTTTGGTTGGCAATCCAGTTGATGATGTGAGAAATAGTTCAGATCGGACAGTGATTCTATGATTTTATCTTATTTATCTCATAAAAAGATGGTTATGAAAAATAGTGGAATAAAAGTAATTGCAACTTCTAGTCCAATAGTTTATCGGGACGTGGTTCAGAGCTTTCAAGGTAAAAAGGATATGCTCCTAAGTTCAGATGATGATTATAATCAGTTGAATATAATTAAAGATTTTGATTTTATTGCTGACCCGGTATTAAATCAAAATATTTTTGACAAGTATATGCCCGTAATTATAAAAGAATACATTGAAGTGCTTAATGAAGCAGATCGTAATGAAATATTAAAAACGTACCATAAACTAGAAGGGATAATTCAAGATTCGTTGCTACTTGAAGATCTACCATTAGAACTTGAATTTAATGAAGACTTGAAGAAATTTTTAAAGTTAGAAAATCTACATTTAGATACTAAGTTTTTAGAAGAACCATATGCTATAATTGAATCGATCTTAAAAATACATCAAAATTATAATCTCCATTCTATACCTGTTGCTTGTAATGTAGCTCATTACTTAAATTTAGCTCAGGTAGGGATGTTAAATGATCTGTTAAAAGAAATGAAGTTGAAATTAATTTTAATAGAATTCACATCTGCGGATTTTCTGTTTTTTCCAAAAGATGTTGATTATTTCTACATTGATCAAGATCTTGTTGATTGGTACTAACTATCTGATTAAAAACTGATTATAAAATTTCGGTTTTAGATGGTTGTTAGATCAATAAGGCTTAGATCCCTCTGCTAAAGTATATGTTTAGTTCTGATGTTTTAGATGGTTGTTAGATCAATAAGGCTTAGATCGGTTGGAAAGCACTATTCCAAGATAAAGCAGTTTTAGATGGTTGTTAGATCAATAAGGCTTAGATCTATCGCATTATTCATCGTATCCATACCCGTGTTTTAGATGGTTGTTAGATCAATAAGGCTTAGATCTATCGTCGGTACGAGTTGTAATGCTGAATAGTTTTAGATGGTTGTTAGATCAATAAGGCTTAGATCTTTGCATAATTAATGAAATCAGCGACAACAGTTTTAGATGGTTGTTAGATCAATAAGGTTTAGATCAGTTAATCAAAGAAGGCGGACAAAAAGGCGGTTTTAGATGGTTGTTAGATCAATAAAGTTATTAGTCGTAATTACACTACTGGTTCATTGCTTTTGCAATGTGCCTTTTTTATTATCTTCCAAACCGTTTTTCACCCTACAGTGCAAAAGTCTATTTTAAATGTAAGTGCCTATTTTATACCATATAAGTGTCAAGAAAAATAATATTAATGGATAATTTAAAAATGACTAAGAATGTTTTTTTGGTATGTGGTTCAGGTGCAGCATCAGATTTTATGGCTGCTCACATGAGAAAAACATCAAAGAAAGTTGGTTTAGATTATAAAATTCAAGTTCGCAGCGAAGCAGAATTAGGTGACTATGCAGATCAAATTGCTGCCTTAATGTTGGGTTTCTTACTTAAAGACGGAGTTTGGTGCGATTAAATTACAAGTACTTGACAAGGTAAAGTAATTTTAATGAAACTAGATTACTATTCAATTTCCATTTAATTTTATGGATTACATGAAATTAGACAAGCAAAGAATCATCGCGGATCTTTTCCTCAGGGCGCGGTATGTTTATTTTCTAATATTATAATGGTGCAACTATTTTAACTAGAAAGATTTAAAGATATTTCGTCTGAGGATAAAATTCATGATTCTGTTGAATAATTGACTTAAAAAATTTATAGTAAGCATAGAGTTGGGAATATAAAAAGGAGGTCGACCGGACAATGAGTATTTATAGAAATGATGATGTTTTAATCACAGACTTAATGGATAGAATTGATAAGTTAGAAAATCAGGTTACTGATTTGAAAAAAGTCTTTTATAAACAATCAGGAGAGAGTCACAGCACATTTCTATATGGTTGTGAAGTACGTGGTTCTGACTATTTACATCTTGAAGATAAGGTAATTCCTCGTCTAAAAGAGAATGATCCCGTTCTATTAATACGTGAGGCTGATAATAAGTACGATAAAAATGCTATTTCTGTAGCTACACCGGCTGGGCTAAAATTAGGTTATATTCCACGTGAACATAATTTAATTTTTAGTCGTTTGATTGACTCTGGTAATCTTTTATTTGGTCGAGTAAAAAACTTCCATTGGGATGGTAAAAATTTTGAGTTGGTAATCAAAGTTTACTTGGCAAATTAGAATATTTTAAATAAGGTAAATAAATATTTTTATTAAAGGTTTTAGGGAATTAAGCTCATAGATTTTTAGCATAATAGTTGGAGTGGGAAATGCTATATAAACAAATAGAACAAAATAAGCGGAATACATGGATCATTTTGGGATTGTATACTGCTTTATTACTTATATTAAGTATTTTTCTTGGAATGATTTTTACAAAATATGTTGGGATTGGATTTTTTATCATTGGTTTGATCTATATTGCACACGTATATTTTGATGCCACGCAGCATTTAATGAAAGTTACGAATGCGGTTGAAATTACTAAAGAAAGTGATCCTGAAATATACGAGCTTGTTGAGGAACTCTGTCTAGCAGGAGGCTTACCAGTTCCTAAAATTTACATTACTCCTGATTCAGATCCGAATGCTTTTGCAACAGGACGCGATCCTGAACATGCAAGTTTGGCTCTTACGCAGGGGCTGTTGAGCATGATGAACAAGAAAGAAGTGCAAGGAGTTATCGGACATGAACTTTCTCATATTAGAAATTATGATACACGCATTACTGTTCTAGCTAGTGCTTTGACCAGTTTGATTACCATAACTGGGATTGGAATCGTATTATTTGGTTGGGGAGTATTGACTAGCGAAAGCAAGGGCTGGCTAGGACTGATTATTAAATTTTTTGCTATGTTTTTAATTATAGTTGGTGGGATTATTTCGATTATTGGTATTCCACTAGCTAAGTTATTGTTTTTATTAGTTTCGCGTCAAAGAGAATATTTGGCCGATATAGGTTCAGTTGACTTAACACGTGAACCAAGCGGATTGATTTCAGCTTTGTCTAAACTTGAAAAAATGGAAGAAAGCGAATCAACACCAGAAATTAATTCTCAAGATTTAGCTTTGGAGCATTTATACTTTAACTTACCACATCCAGGTAATTGGATTGATCGACTATTTTCTGATCATCCTCCGCTAGATAAGAGAATAGAACGGTTGAAGAATAGCGATAAGATTGAGTAGAAGAGAGGACCAGCATCATTTTTGATGTTGGGTCTTTTTGTTTTATTGTTCAAAAGTAATGGACTGATAAATCAAGGAACTTTTAGTTTTCTCCACGTATATGGAGATAATCCTGAGGCCAGACAACAAGATGGGTATCACGCTACATAGAGCCACCAAAAAAGGATGTTTCTATACACCAGAAACATCCTTTTTAAAGTACACTTATTTACCAATCAATTGTTGAAAATCGCTAACCAATTTTTGAAAAGTTGCATTCAAATTTTGCATAAATTCATTTTGATTATTTTTCATTTGATTCAGCAAAGAATCAGCTTGATTAGGATTTTGCTTAATTTGATCAATTGTAGAACCTAGTTGATCAATTTGGTTTTGCAAGGCTTGATTATTAGCTGCATTATTTTTCAATTGTTGATTTTCATTCTTAATTTGATCTAATTGATTCTGCAATTCTTCCTTATTTTGATCTTGCTTATAATTATTGATTGCATTCTGCAATTCTTTGTTTTGTTGCATTAGTTGCTTGTTTTGCTCTGACAAATTATCTAACTTGCTATTAGTATTATTGAGCGCATTACTTTGAGCTTGTTCATTTTGAACAGTATCATTATGTGCTTGGCAGGCAGAAATACCAAAAATAATTGCAATTAGTAATACAAGAACGCCAAGCACAATATAGACAACTTTTTTCTTGCTTTTCTTTTTTGGACTAGGTGTTTGAGATGGTGTCTTATATTGTGGAGCAGGAGTAGGTTGCACTGGAGGGCGAGTAGCACTATTTACATTATTCTTATCAGTGACCCAGGCTTGAATTTTCTTAGTTGCATATTCGTTATTAGAACCAATTGCAGTGATGATTACCGGATAAACGCCTGCTTCTGAACGGTTAACAGCCTTTTTATTAATACTTAAATTGTCATTTGAAATAAGCTGTCCATTTTCAGTTACAGTTAACTCTAATTGAGAAATTATCTCTTGGTTAGTTAAGTTTTGGTTTAGTGGCCATGTGATAGAATCAACACGGGTATTAATTTGCAAAGTCATTTTTAATTCCTTCTAAAACTCTAATCTATGTATATTAATTATACTAATAAATAAGTATTTAGAAAAATGAATCGATAGTAGTAAAATAAAACTTAATTATTATAGAAAGTGAAACCTTAAATGATGAAACGTTCTGAGCCTGTAACTTTAACTAATATGTGTATGATTAAGAAAAAAGATAAAATTTTAGTTCTTGATCGAAATGATCCTGTTTGGCCTGGTTTAACGTTTCCCGGTGGCCACGTTGAATCGCATGAGTCTTTTCATGATTCTGTAGTTAGAGAAATAAAGGAAGAAACAGGCCTCTTAATCAAGAATCCGCACTTAGTTGGAGTAAAACAATTCTTTGACAAAAATGATGAACGATATTTAGTATTTTTTTATGTAGCTACTGAGTTTACTGGAACAGTAAAAGCTTCTGATGAAGGAAAATTGACCTGGATGACAAAGGAAGAATTGACAAGTAAAAAATTAGCCTATAATTTTGATCACGATTTGCCAGTTTTCTTTGATAAAAATTTAAGCGAACATTTACTAGATGAGAAAATAGATCAAACCTACTAAAAAAAGTACTCAACAGAGTGCCTTTCATATTAGTCATTTTGAACATCTTCACTTGATTCGCTTGAATTAGAATCATTATTCTGAGTAGTTGGTGATTGCTTTTCTTCAGTTGAAGTTGAAGCATCATTGGATGAAGAACTTGAAGTTGATGTACTTGGTTCTGATTTAGAATTACTTACAGCTGAATTTTGATGGCTTGAACCGGTGTTATTATTAGTTGACCAATTATTACTGTAATAGTAATTGCTTTTTGGAGTGTAATAACTATAATTTTGACGAGGAAGAGTATATAAAGAAGTACCAAAGTTTGATTTTAAGCTTCTATTGGTTTCAGTACTGTTTTCGCGCTTAGAATTATTTAAAGATGGAAGAGCTGAACTGGAACTTTGAGCTTCTGAGCTTGAGTTATTTTCATTCTTATTAAGGGTGTCAATTTGAACATCCATCTTTTTATTTTCATCTTTAGACTTATCTTTATCTTTATCTTTTTTCTTTTTATCTTCGCTCTTCTTTTTAGGCTGTTCCACTTTCTTATGTGACTTCTTATGAGAAGAAGATTGAATGATTGCATAATCATCCGCGGAAGACTTATGTTTAGGTTCCACTAAGTTATTACGGCAACCTGCAAGTAACAAAAGACCACAACTTAAAGCACCAACAATTAACTTTTTCAAATTAAATTCCTCCACTTAAAACTTTCTTTATTATAACCAAAATTCTCGATATAAGATAGAAAAATTAGACTATTTTAACTTTATATGAAAATAATATATATTTTTCAAATTTAGAAGCTTAAAGAACAAATTCGGCGAGAGAAAAGATATAATAGAAAGTGTAGTTAATTAATTTGTTAAATAAAGAGGTTGGAGGTCAATCTTATGTATGATCTTGAAGACGTTATGATGAAATCTTTTAGAGATGATAATGGAATCAGTTCTGCATTTTCTATTGAGCCAGTCGATGATAATGAGTACCGGGTTTCTACTAATGTTGTCGATGGGTTAAATGATATGATCCACTTTAATTTGATTGTATATCCTAATGGAACTTATGCTTTAAATGATCGTGTTTTCACCGCTAGAATGATTGATGATAATATTGGAAGTTTTTCAAGTATTGCGGCTGATGTTGCACGTTTAGCTAGTGAATTTGGCGTTTTGCTTGATGATCGTGGTGAATTAACTCGTGATTATATCAATAGTCGCGATTTGAGGAGTGAAGTTAATAACTTTACTCAATTATTGAATCGAGTAGTTGAGTTTGCTCAACTTAATAGATATTAAAGAAGTCACTATAATCAGGCTTCTTTTTTTTTGCCATTTTAGGTTATAATTTGTTGAAAATAGGGGAGTGATAAAAATGGAAGAATCTGAATTAAAATTAATTAAACATGCTTCATTCGACTGGTTAAAACAAAATATTCAATTTATTCAAGCTGGAGAAGACATTGAAGTTGCAACACCGCTAATTGGTGCTTATGGTGATTTAGTGTATTGCTGGATCGAGAAGGAAAAGAACGGCGCGTACCGAATTACAGATGATGGTGGAACATTGTTCAAATTAGATCCAGCTCAAGAAAATTTGGATTTACTTGAAGAAGCAGCTGATATTGTAATTGGTGCTGGTTTTGAATTTGATGAAGATAATTCAGAAATTTATCAGATTGTTGATCTAGAGAATATGGCCCAGACTTTGAGCGATCTAACTCAGTTGCAAGTTGCTTTAACTTATCTAGCTAGTTAGAAAAATATCTCATCGTGATCTCAAGTATAAACTTTGGCTTTTAAAAATAGATATGATATAAAGATAATGAAAGCGCTAAAAGTAGCGATTTCTTAAAATATTACAAAGAATGTAAAAAATCTATTAATTTGTAATATTTTTGTAAAACTACTGTATAATAAAAGTAAATAGAACAGCAAGTTAAAGTATAGCTTACCTTGCTGAGGAGCGTGAATTATGATGAGACAAATTAAGAAAAGAAACATAATGACTGGTTTAGGAACAGCAGCGTTGCTGGCTTCTTTAAGTTTAAATGGTACTGCTTTTGCAGCAAGTACTGATAGTGTAAATGCAGGTGCTGAGCAAGCAAAGACTTATCAAACTCAGCTTGAGCAACATAAAAACTTACAAGCTTATACTAATCCTTTATCAGTTAAAACTTTAACCACTACCAAAGGAGTTTTACCAGATGCAACAAGTGGTATTTCTAATTGGAGTACAGTTCCAGCTGGTACAGTTGCCAACTGGGATAAGACTCCTGAAATTAACAAGGTAGGTACTAGTTACGGCACTGTTTATGTGACTTTTCCTGACGGATCAAGGTCAAGGCTTGCAGTTTATGTAACTGTTAAAGATACTGCTGTAAGTCAAGATAGCAAGGCAAGCAAGAAAGACTTAAATAATGGTTCTGCCACTTCAGCTACTGATCAGCAAGATAATGCTTCCAAGCAAACTACTAGTGTAAAGAAAGATGTAGCTAAAGAAAATACAAGTAAGAATAGTAGCGAAAAAACTAATAAAGATGTAGTAGTGAAAGATCTTGGTTCTACTACGGTAACTGAAAAGAATGTCAGCGTAGTAAACAATACTAAAGATAATAAGAAAAATAGTAAAAAATCTTCCAATCCTGTTTCAGTAGCTACGCAATTACCAGAAACTGAAGGAAAGGCTGTTAACCCGTTAGTAGTAATTGGTGGGTTACTAGTAGCAGCAATTGGTGCAGTTGCTATCTTCGGCAAAAAGATAAAAAATAGACTTTAAAAATATTATAGAAACTAAAAAAAGAGCTTGCGATTTAAAATCGTAAGCTCTTTAATTTATCCAAATTTTTATTTTATATGTCTTAGTTTAGCTAAGAAGTTTTCATGCTCTTTTTCTAATTTTTCATCTTTATCAATAAAGAAATAACATGCAGCAGCAAGTACAGCAACTACTACGCCTAAAAGTAATGTCTTTGGCGTAAAATTGGTTACCATATAGCAAGAAATAATTAAAGCAATAATTGGAATGGTGTATTTCCCAGGAAGAGAAAAACCATGAGTTGGATATTCATTACTGTGCTTAAACTTAATAACGGCTAAAATTGATGGAACATACTGAACAAATGATGCTAAGACAGTACATGAAACAAGGAATAAGTAGCTTTGAGTAGCCAAGGCAGCAGATAGAATTGCTGTGAAAATAATTCCTACCCAAGGTGCATCATGCTTATTTTTCTTTCCAATCCATTTTGGTAACATTCCATGTTCATTAGCAAGAGAAGCAATTAATGATGGAGTATTAAATGATGCGCTGAAAGCAACACCAAAAATTGAAATCAGCATTCCAATAATCATGAAAGCAAAACCCCATTGACCAACGCCAGTTTTTAAGGCACTAGCTAGAGGATTAGAATAAGATCCTAATTTTTGACCACTTAAACCAATTGCTACTAAAAGCATTAAGCAATCAAGAATTGTGACACTAGTCATTACGGCAACCAAAACTCGAGGAATATTCTTTTCTGGATTATTCATTTGTTTTGCAGCAATCGGAATAAATGAAAAGCCAGTAAACAAATAAAAGATTGGTGTAAATGCATCGCCAAAATGTTTGAAGAATGGTGTAACACCGGTTAAAGCCGCATGCGGAATTACGGGAGTGAAGTTTGATTTTTTAATGAAGAAAGCTCCGATGATAATAAAGACAATTAAAGTAATTATCTTTGCAGCTGCTGAAATATTATTAACAATTTTTACCCAAGATCTACCAAAGAAATTAATAACTGAAAATAATAAAATTAAGAAAATAATACTACCAATATAGACAGCATTATTTTTGAAAATCGGCAGAAAACTCTTGAGGACAGTAAGTAAAGCTACTACTTCAGCTGAAAGAGTTGTACAACCTAAAAACCAAGTGAAAATGCCGAGTTCATAACCAGCAAAGCGACCAAAGGCGTTATAGGAATAAAGCCATGCTGCTCCTGATTGTGTAAAACGGCTTGATAAGTCAGCATAGCACAAAGCAATCATGCTGACAGTGACAGCAGTACATAGAAGAACAAGAATTGCTGTTAGGTTCATGTAACGATAAATTACAGAAGGTAGCAGAAAAGTTCCTGATCCAATGACCGCATTAATACCTAAGAAATATATTGATATAAAGGAGAGTTTCTTAGGTACAGAATTATTATTAGTCATGTTTTTACCTCTCTATCTAGTAACGTTCTCCTTTATCTATTGTAATGCTTTGAAAAAGTAAATCTATACGAAATTTAAAGAAAAGCTAATAAAATCAATAACAAGTGGTTGACTTATTAATAATAAGTATTACTATTAAATTGTAAGTAAGGATAGCTAGGTAAGGAGAAAATTATGACTGAAATTATTCAAGTTTGCACTTTAGCTAAATAAGAATTTGAGATGCTTTTATTAGAATTGAAATTATGATTTTTATAATGTGAGGAAAATAAAAATGACAAAAATTGCTATTTTAGGTGCTGCTGGTCAAATTGCTCAATTAGTTGAACCAATGCTATTAAAGAAGAACGATATTAAGATGGTTTTATATCTACGTCATCCTAATAAGTTAAAGCAAATTAATGACGCTAGAGAAAAGGTAATTAAGGGAGACGCAAGCAATTTTAATGAGTTAAAAGAAGCTTTGGCAGATGTAGATCTCGTTTATGCAAATTTAGCTGGTTCAAATATTGAAGATCAGGCAAAAACTGTAGTTAAAGCAATGAATGCAAACGGTATTAAACGTTTGATCTGGGTCTCTTCCTTAGGAATCTATGATGAAGTGCCTGGTAAATTTGGAGAATGGAATAAAAATATCTTAGGCTCATATTTGACAACTTATCGGGCAGCTGCTGATCAGATTACGGCAAGTAATCTAGATTACACCATTATTAGACCAGCTTGGCTAACTAATAAAAATGAAATTAATTATGAGAAGACTGTTGGTGCCACAACTCCATTTAGGGGAACTGAAGTATCACGTTTAAGTGTAGCGGATTATATTGCTGATTTAATTGAAAATCCAACCAAGGATGTTAAGGCAAATGTTGGATTAGATAAAGCAGGTACTGATGGTGACAAGCCTGCTTGGTATTAAAAATTAAAATTAATGAAACGTAAAAAGAACGGTCATGACCGTTCTTTTTGTGTATTATATCTACAATATAAATCCTACTTCTTGATTCTAGTTTTGTACCATTTAATCCCGAAGTAAATAAATAAAATTAATAAAAGGGCAATAATTACGAGCGTGTAGTCATCGAAGATTCTGACTACAACTTGCCAGTTTTTTCCCATATAGTGTCCTAATCCAACTAAAACACTGTTCCAAACTAAACTTCCCAAAGTAGTTAAAATTAAAAACTTAGTCCAGCCAACATGGGCAATACCTGCAGGAATGGAGATTAAACTTCTAACAACTGGAATACAGCGACCATAAAAAATTGCGCCAATTCCGTGTTTGTCAAACCAGTTAATCGCTTTTTGTGCATCGTCTTTTTTGAAACCTAGAAGTTTAAATAGTTTAGTTTCAAGTAGTTTCTCTAAGCGCGGTAAGGTTAGATTTCTACTAATTGAGAATAAAATAATGGCTCCAATAATTGAACCTAGAGTAGACGCAAGGATAACTCCAATTAGAGTTAACTTTGTTCCACTAACTAAGAAACCTCCTAGTGTCAAAATTACCTCAGAGGGAATTGGAGGGAAAATATTTTCAACGGCAATTAAAAGAATAATGGCAATATAGCCAAAGCTTTCGATAAATTGTGTTAACCAAGTTGTCATCTATATATTTATTGTCTTTCTAAAATTTTGTCTATTTTTTCAAAGAATGAATCTTTATCTGCCTTTGTAACTTCAGTAATTTCTTTTCCATTAGGATCAATGAACATTCGTCCACTTGCTAAGCCTGATGTGATTACATTAGCTTTTACCTGACGAGTTTCAACAAGCTCAGGGTAGAGTGCTGACATAGTTGTTAAAACGTCCCACAAGTATAGCTCTGCATTAGGTACAGAGATAATTAGACTGTATCCTAAACCAACTAAGTCAATGGCTGGATATTTTCTTAAACTTGCCCAGTGCTGCCGAAGTTCATCAGTTAATGGAAGTTCTTCAGTACTTTCAAGACCAACCATTTGAATCTTAAGGTCTGAATCTAAAACGCGTTTTACAGCTTCTGGATCCCAGAAAGCATTCCATTCCTGTGTTCCGTCTGCATCGACACTAACTACATTGCCATGTCCATCTAATGAACCACCCATCCAGTAAACTTTATCAATCTTTGACTGAATAGAATCATCTTCATCTAAAGCTCTTGCTAAGTCAGTAATTGGTCCTGTCATGACTAAGGTAACTGGTCCATCTGACTTTTTTATTTTATCAATCATGTCTAAATGAGCAGGCAAAGCAGCTTCTGGTGTTTTAATTTCTCCACTTTCATTTAGAATAGGGAAGTAATTAAAGGAATAAGTTGCCATTCGCCATTCTTTTGGAAATTGATGAATTGCACGCGAATTTGAGCGAGCTACTTCTAGCTTGTCACCGCGTAAGTTAAATTTATCTACCATTTTTCGACAAGCTTCTACCGCTGGATCAATATATCCGTCACCGTCAATTGCGCTAATTCCAATTAGTTTGATATCAGGTGCTTGCAATAGTAAAAGAAGTGAGACCAAATCATCGATGTTTCCATCATGATTAAAATAAATATTTTTCATTTATTTGCGACCTTTCATTTTGTTTACTTAACTATTTTATAAAAAGATATGGTATAAGGTAAATAAAAAAGACATCTTACTTGGTTTTAAGAAGGAACGTGATAAAATACTATGGGAATTTTAATAGGAAGGAAAAATAATTGATGGCAACGGAACACATTGAAAATAAACTAAAGCTTTTACCAGATAAACCAGGTTGCTATTTAATGAAAGATATAAATGGCAATGTGATTTATGTGGGAAAGTCTAAGAATTTAAAGAACCGCGTTCGTTCCTATTTTAAGAGTAAGCAAGTTGGTCGGCGAGCTGAACTTGTTCGTGAAATTCGTGATTTTGACATTATTACAGTTTCATCTGATAAAGAATCTTTTTTACTGGAAATTACTTTAATTAAAAAATATCAACCATACTATAACGTCCAACTAAAACAAGGTACGGGTTACCCATATATTGAAATTACTAACGAAAGGGACCCGCAAACTCGTTTAACATCAATTGTTCATAAAGATCATGGCTACTATTTTGGACCGTATCCAAATGTTTATGCGGCTCAAGCAACGCTTAAGTTTATCCAAAAGGTTTGGCCGCTAAGAAGATGTTCAGGTCATCAGGGACGCCCGTGTCTTTACTATCATATGGGACAATGTCTCGGTGCATGCTTTAAAGAGGTCCCAAAGAGCGCTTATGACAAGCAAATAAGAAAAATAAAGCGTTTCTTAAACGGCGATATTTCACAAGTTAAGCAAGACTTAACTGAAAAAATGACTCAGGCTTCAATGGATTTGGAGTTTGAGCGGGCGGCTGAATTTAGAGATCAGTTAAAATATATTGAACAAACTGTTGAAAAACAAAAAATTATTTCTAATGATCATACCCAGAGAGATATTTTTAACTTTTATGTTGATAAATCATGGATTTCGATTCAAGTATTTTTCTTAAGACAGGCTAAATTATTACGTCGGGAAACTAGATTATTTCCATTAACAGATACTAATGAACCACAGGATGCATTTGTATCTTTTATTGCGCAATTCTATGGCCAAAGAAATCGTGTTTTACCCAAAGAAGTTTTGGTCCCAGCTGGTATTGATAATGAAGCATTAGCTGAAGTTTTAGGCGTAACTGTAAGAACTCCGCAAAGAGGTCAAAAACGTGCCTTACTAGAGATGGCACATGACAATGCTAAGTTGAAGTTAGATGAAAAATTCCGCTTGTTAGAATTAGGTAATAGAAAAACTAAAGGAGCACAAAAAGAGATTTTTGATGCTTTGGGTTTACCATATGGCAATCGAATTGAAAGTTTCGACCACTCTCATATCCAAGGAGCTGATCCTGTTTCTGCCTTGGTTGTGTTTACTGATGGTGAACCAGATAAACATGAATATCGGAAGTATAAATTGAAAGGCGAAGTAGAACACCAAAATGCGGCTGACGAAGTAGGAAATACACGTGAAGTAGTGAGAAGGCGTTATAGTCGTCTTTTGAAAGAACACAAGAAAATGCCTGACCTGATTTTAATGGATGGTGGTCAAATTCAGGTTGATGCTTGCTTAGATGTGTTGAGAAATGAATTAAATGTCAATATTCCTGTAGCAGGGATGGTTAAAGATGACCATCACCGCACTAATCACTTAATTTTTGGTGATCCTACTCAAGGAGAAGAATTAAAGCTAATTCCTTTAAATCCGAAATCAGAAGGATTCTACTTAATGACAAGAATTCAGGATGAAGTTCACCGCTTTGCAATTACTTTTCATAGAAGAACTCATGCTAAAAATGCACTTTCAAGTAAGTTAGATGAGATAAAAGGGATTGGTCCTAAGTCTAGAAATAAGCTTTTACGAAAGTTTGGATCTTTAAAGAAAATTAAAGAAGCTTCAATCGAAGAATTACGAGATGCGGGTTTAACTCTTCCACAAGCACAAACTGTTAAATTGAGTTTGTAAAATAACGAGAAAAGACCTGATTTAATAGGGCTTGATATGGTATCATAGTTAAGAAACCTTAAGAATTTTTTTAATTATAACTTGATATATAAAAGGAGGCATACTTAATGTTTGTCGACCAAACAAAAATAGATGTACAAGCAGGAAAAGGTGGCGATGGAGCAGTTGCTTTTCGTCATGAAAAATATGTTCCACTTGGCGGTCCGGCTGGTGGAGACGGCGGACGAGGCGGCAGTATTATTTTAGTCGCTGATTCCGGTTTGAGAACTTTAATGGATTTTCGCTTTAGACGTAAGTTTAAGGCAGATAATGGTGAAAATGGCCGCATTAAATCCCAATATGGTCGCGGAGCTAAAGATGTCCGCTTAAAAGTTCCAATGGGAACAAGTGTCTACGACTTTAATACCGGCGAACTTTTAGGTGACTTAGTTAAAAATGGTCAAGAGCTTGTAGTTGCTCATGGCGGAAAAGGAGGCAGAGGCAATATTCACTTTGCTACCCCAACCAGAACAGCTCCAGAAATTGCTGAAAATGGTGAGCCAGGAGAATTTCGAACCTTACGCTTAGAATTAAAGGTATTGGCAGATGTAGGACTAGTAGGATTTCCATCAGTTGGGAAGTCAACACTTCTATCTGTTGTAACTAAGGCAAAGCCAAAGATTGCAGCTTATGAATTTACTACTTTGACACCAAATTTAGGAATGGTCGTTTTGCCAGACGGACGAGACTTTTCAATGGCAGATTTACCAGGATTAATTGAAGGTGCATCTAAGGGTGTTGGACTTGGAATTCAATTCTTACGGCATGTTGAACGTACAAAAGTAATTTTGCACTTAGTTTCAATGGATCCAAATAATGGTAGAGATGCTTATGAAGATTATGAAACTATTCGTAAGGAATTAGCAGGCTACACTAAGGACTTAACAAGTAAGAAAGAACTTATTGTAGCTACGCAAATGGATATCCCTGGTAGCGAAGAAAAACTTGCTGAATTTAAGAAGAAATTAGGAGATAAGACGGTATATCCTATTTCTAGTGTTACCCATCAGGGTGTTAGCGAACTAATGGGTAAGACAGCAGATCTAGTTGAAGAAGTTGCAAAAGAAGAAGCTGAAAAACCAGCAGAAATTAAAGTTGCCGAAAAAGAATATGTTTATAAAAAGCCTGAAGATGATGGATTTAAGGTTGAACGAACTGGTGAGCATAGCTTTGTCGTTACTGGCAATAAGTTAGAGCGTCTTGTTCAAAGAACTAATCTAGATCATACTGATGGAATTATGCTTCTTGCTCGTAAATTAAAGCGGATGGGTGTAGATGATGCTTTAAGAGAAAAGGGAGCAGTAAATGGTGACGATGTATCAATAGCTGACTTCACTTTTGAATTTGTAGATTAATAAAATTTAAAAAAGTTGGGAGTAATACTTTTGAAAAGAAAGAACCGCTTTATTACAGGCTATGCCGGACTTCGTGCTTTAGCTGTTATTGGAGTAATTCTATATCACCTTAATCCAAATCGATTTATGGGTGGATATTTGGGTGTGCCGATATTTTTAGTACTATCTGGATATTTAGTTACGGACCACATGTTTCATGCCTATGAAGAGCGGGGAAAGTATGACTTTAAGTCTTTTTATGTAAGAAGAATTAAGAAATTATACCCCCAAATGATTGCTCTTTTATGGGGATGTAGTGCCTATATCTTACTTTTTCAGCAAAATCTTTTAGCTAAATTAAATCAAATAGTAGTTGCCAACCTATTAAATGTTTATAATTTTTGGCAAATCAAGAATGGTCAGAGTTATTTCGAGCGTTTTGCTTCCAATGAATCTCCCTTCGTTCATTTATGGACAATGTCAATTGAAGGGCAGTTTTATATTATTTGGCCACTAGTAGTTTTTCTATTAGTTAAATTAGCTAAAAAGAAAAAAATAATTTTTTGGATTATTACAGCCTTAACTGTATTTTCAGCTTTAGAGATGGCGTTTTTATTTAAGCCAGGTGTTGATACAAGTAGAATTTACTATGGAACAGATACGAGATTCTTTTCATTAGGCCTGGGTGCAATGTTAGCCGTCTTTTGGCCAACATGGAAGTTAAGTGCCAACCTTGAAAAAGGCGATAGACGACTCTTAAACGTAATTGGAGCAATAGCCTTAGTCGGTATTTTATTGATGTCTACTAGTCCGATTTTTAATCCACAAAAAGCTTTTGCTTACCGTGGCGGGATGTTTTTATTCTCTTTAGTAACAATGATTTTTGTAGGGGTAATTGCTCATCCTGGTAGCAGCTGGAATAAGTGGCTGACTAATCCTGTATTTAGCTGGATTGGTTCACGGTCATATGGAATTTATTTATATCAGTTTCCAGTGATGATCTTTTTTGAAGATAAGGTTAAAGATATTGCAGACCATGTAATTTTGTACCATTTAATCGAAATTATATTAATTTTAGTAATTGCAGAATTAAGTTATCGTTTTATTGAAAAACCATTTGGACGAATTGATTGGGAAAAATTGCGTCAGTTTTTATCAAAAGCCCTAAATTTACAAGCTAACCATTATCAATCAAAAGCTTTATTTGCGACTGGAATAGTTGTCTTTATTTTAGGTAGTTTTGGAATTCTTAAGGCACCAACTGTAAAAGCCGAAAATCCTAATCATTCAGAACTAGCAACTCAAATTAAATCAAACCGAAACAAGCAACTGAAAAAGAATAAAAAGTTAATTAAAGAAGCACAGTCTAAAAAGAAAAAGTCAACAACTTCAAAAGCAGAAATTTTAGCGCAAGCTAAAAAAGCAGCAACAACTAAACCCGTGAATAAAGATTTTGAAAAATATGGTATTTCTCAAGTTGACTTGCAATTAGCACAAAAAATTCAAGTAACTGCAATTGGAGATTCTGTAATGGCAGGCTCTAGTCAAAACTTGCAAAAACTAATGCCGCATTTAATTGTTGATGCAGCTGTTTCTAGACAACTTGGTGACACAATTCCACTTTTTGAAGAGTATAAGAAAAAAGGTGCTTTAAATAATAATGTCTTGATCGGTTTAGGAACAAATGGTGCTTTTGCGCCTAAAGAACTTGATCGTTTAATGCAAATTATTGGACCAAAGCGACAAGTTTTTTGGATTAATACACATGTTCCGACACGTGATTGGCAAGATCAAGTTAATGGTGAATTGGATGCAGCAGCGAAAAAATACCCTAACTTAACCATTATCAAATGGCATGAGTTTGCCGGGAGTCATCAAGATTGGTTCTATGATGATCATACGCACCCAACTACAGAAGGATCAAAGTTTTATAGTGCCTATGTAACTAAAACATTGGTTACGAAAGGAAAATATTAGAAATAGGGTTTTCATGGAAATACAATTTTTAGGAACAAGTGCTGGGCAGCCGTCAAAGAGTAGGAATGTTTCTTGTACCGCACTTAAATTATTAGATGAATTAAATGAAGTATGGTTATTTGATGTAGGCGAAGCTACACAACATCAAATTTTAAAGACTAATATTAGACCTAGAAAGGTAACGCGAATTTTTATTTCGCATACTCATGGTGATCATATTTTTGGTTTGCCAGGTTTTCTTTCATCTCGTTCTTTTCAAGGCGATGGTGATCCATTAACAATTTATGGCCCTGCCGGAATTGAACAATTTGTGCAAACTTCTTTGAGAGTTTCAAAAACTCGGGTATCATATCCAATTAAATACGTTGTTTTAAAAGAAGACGGTTTAATTTTTGAAAACAATCTTTTTGCCGTCTACACTGCTCGACTAGATCACCGTGTACCAAGTTTTGGTTTTCGTGTGGTTGAAAAGCCACGTCCTGGAGAGTTGCTAATGGATAAGGTGGCAGAATATAATGTGCCAAACGGTCCGCTTCTTGGTCAACTGAAAGCTGGAAAGACGATTACGTTGAGTGATGGTCAAAAGTTAGATGGACGAGATTTCCTTGGTAAAGAGCGTCCAGGTCGAGTTGTTACGATTATCTATGATACGCGTCCAACGGAAAATATTGGCGAATTAGCTGATCATGCAGATGTTCTAGTTCATGAATCTACTTTTAATGGTGATGAAGAAAAAATGGCTCATCGTTATTTCCATTCAACCTGCTTAGATGCTGCTCGTATAGCGAGAGATCATCATGTAGGAAAGCTTTATTTGACTCATATTTCTGCGCGCTATACAGGAAAAGCGGGTAAGCAACTAGAGCATGAAGCGAGAAAAATTTTTAAACATACTCGTTTAGCCAATGATTTAGACAGTTTTGAAATTACATTGAGGGGATAATAATATGAGTAATTCATTGAGGGATAAAGTCGTAGTAGTTACTGGAGCTTCAAGTGGTATTGGACGCTCGATTGTGTTAGAGAGTGCAAGTCGCGGCGCCACTGTCATTTTAATGGCCCGTCATCAAGATAAATTAGAAGAAATTGCTAATGAAGCTCGTCAACTTTCAGGAAACGACGTATTTGTATTTCCAACTGATATTAGTAAAGCTGATCAAATTGATCGTGCCTTTAATGAAATTATTAGTCATGTTGACCATATTGATTATCTAGTTAATGCAGCTGGTTTTGGCGTCTTTAAAGAATTTTTAGAGACTTCACCTCAAGTAGTAACTGAAATGTTCCAAACTAATGTCTTAGGCCTAATGTACTTTACTCGTCTTGTTGCTCGAGTAATGATTGACCAAAAAGCTGGCCAAATTATCAACTTCGGTTCGATTGCTGGAATTGTACCTACTACTAAAACTGCAGCATATAGTGCAACTAAGGCAGCTATTATTCAATTTTCAAATGTTTTACGTTTAGAATTAAAGCCATTTGGTGTTAAGGTTATGACAGTAAATCCTGGACCAGTTTACACTAATTTCTTTAATATCGCAGATGAAAGTGGATCTTATGCAAATAATATACAACGTTTTATGCTCGATCCTGATGATGTAGCTTGGCAAGTAGTTCATTTCTTTGGTTCTAATCGTCGCGAATTGAATTTACCATTAAGTCTAGCTACTTTAGCAAAACTTTATCAGATTTTCCCACGCATTGGTGATTGGGCAAGTTTAAAGTTTGCTAGTAGAAAGTAGGAGATAATAATGAATAAGCAAAGAAATTTAGTAATTGGGCTAATAATTGTTTTAGTGCTTGTAATTTTCGCCTGTTTAAATACTGAACCAGTGGCAATTAATTTTGGCTTTTTCCAACCTAAAATGCCGTTGATAATTGTTTTAGTTATTATGCTTTTACTAGGTGCTTTAGTTTCACTTCTAATTGGAAAAGGAGAAAAAGTTTCTCCTGATGTAAAAAAAGCACTAGCAAAACAGAAGAAAGAATTAGATAATAAATACCAGAGTGAAATTGAATCTAAAGATAAACAGATTGCTGAATTAAAGAAAGTTAACAATTCTGAAGCTACAAAATAAGATTGGACTTGATTTATCAGCTCTTAGATTGTATTATTGAAATACGTGAGTATTTAGTGAATTTGTTTATTTAAAGGTTCGCAAGTCTCAATTCTATAAAAAAGGAGATCTAACTAATGGCAGTTCCTGCAAGAAAAACTTCTAAGCAAAAGAAACGTTCACGTCGTGGTCATATTAAATTAACCACACCAGCAATGCATTACGATGCTACTACTGGTGAATACCGTTTAAGCCACCGCGTTTCACCAAAGGGCTTTTACAAAGGCCGTCAAGTTGCTAACGAAAAAAAGCAACAAAATAACGATTAATTAAAGACACCGTGGGGTGTCTTTTTTTATGTAATTTTTGATTAAAGGAATAGGTATTAATGAAATTAGTTATATTACACTCAAGTGATACGCATGGCTTTTTGATGCCAACTGATTATCAAAATAAAGACAACTATGATGCTCCAATTTCTCTTAGTCGCGTAAGTAGCGTGGTTAAAAGTGAAAAAGAAAAATATGGTGCAGACAATGTCCTAGTTACTGATAGCGGAGATTGTCTACAAGGTTCCCCCTTAGCTAGCTATACTCAAAAGTTGCCTGAAGACGAAGGATTGCGTAAATTTACTGAAGCTTATAATGAAGTGGGATATGATGCACGTGCATTAGGTAACCATGACTTTAATTATGGTTTGGATTATTTATCGTACTATGTTGATAACAATCGTGCTCCATTTATCAATGATAATGTTTTGGATGCAGATACTAATGTACCTTTCTTTGGAAAAGAATATACAATTGTTGAAAAAGCTGGTCTAAAGATAGGTATTATGGGAATTACTACTCAGTATATCTCTCACTGGGAGTCAGAGGATCATATTAAAGGCTTAAAGTTTGTTTCTGGTTATGAAGCACTTGCTAAATTAGCTAAAAAATTGCGTCCACAAGTAGATATTCTTTGTGCTCTATATCATGGTGGTTTTGAAAGTGATCCATTGACTGGTAAAGCAACTGAGCCTCATACAGGCGAAAATGAGGGCTATAAGATTTTAACTGAAATCCCGGAAATTGATGTCTTTTTAACTGGACACCAACATCGTCGCTTGAACTTAGTTACTCGTAACACGGCCATTGTTCAGCCAGGCTACCGCGGAGAAGCAGTAGGTAAAGTGATCATTGATTTTGATAAAGACACGAATGGTAAAGTTAAAATCAATGATATGACTACCAAATTGATTGATAGTAAAGATTATGCACCAGATCCAGCAATTGAAAAGATCGTTAAGAGTCTTGATGAAGAAACACAAAAATGGCTAGATCAACCTATTGCGCATTTATCTGAACCTGCACCAATTGATGATGCTATCAAAGGCAGAATTGAGGGAGCACCTTTTATCAATCTTATTCAACAAATGCAACTTTGGTTTACTGGGGCAGATGTTTCAGCAACAGCAATTATGTCTGAATCTGCCCATGGCTTTTCAAAGAATGTAACAATGCGCGAAGTATTATTAAACTATCCATATGCAAATCAACTCTGCATTGTTAAGTTGACTGGAAAAGAATTAAAAGAAATTATTGAATATTCAGCTGGATTCTTAGAAAAAGATAAAGACGGTAAAATCAAATTTATTGATCGTTGGATTACACCTAAGCCAATGCTTTATCATTTTGATCTTTTCTACCCAGTAAAATATGAAGCTGATCTTTCAAGACCAGTTGGTCATCGATTGACTAAAGTAACCTTAAATGGGAAAGATCTTGAAAATGATAAGGTATACAAGTTAGCTGTCAATAATTATCGTGCTTTAGGCGGAGGATTTTATCCAGCTTACAGCATGGATAAGATTGAAAAGATCTTTGATCAGGACTACGTTCAAATGTTTAGCGAATACTTAACTCATGGTGATATTAAAGTAGATACTGCTAAAAACTACAAATTTTATTAATTAAGGTACTAAAAAAGCTGTTTCATTACGAAACAGCTTTTTAAAATGTTCAAATTTAGTTCAATTAAAGTTTGTTGTACTTACTCTTGTCTTTGTAACTCTTGGCAGTAATGGCGGGAATAATAATTGCGAATAGCAAGCCAAAGACTGCGCCAATAATCAAAGATTGCATAGGATTAAATTGCATCTGAGTTAAAGATGCAGCGATAAAACCGATAACTTCGCAAAAAATGCATGACCAAACCATAGTAATAATATAGCGCATAATTTCTCCTTCTTTCGCTAGGTATCTTAGCAAAAATAAGAGTTTTACGCAAGCCAAGAAGAGAGAATTTGCTATACTTAAATTATTAGAAAGGGTGAGCATATGGGAGCAGTGAGTCTGCAAAACCTTAGTAGTTTTACATTACTGGAGAGTCCAACTAAAGTTAAAGATTTAGCTAAAAATGCAAAGAAAAAAGGTTATTCTGCACTCGCCTTGACGGATGTAAATATTACCTATGGCTTAGTTAATTTTTATAAAGCTGCAAAAGAAGCTGGAATTAAGCCTTTATTAGGGATGCAGTTAAGAATCAACGGCTTGGTTGACCAGGCAAATAAGTATGATTTAATTGTCATTGCTAAAGACGATCAAGGATATAAAAATATTTTGCGTTTATCAAGTGCGGTCAATCTTTTAACCGAAAATGGTGAAAAAGAAAATGTTTTAGAGCTTGAAGAATTAAAAAAATATCTCGGTCACTTAGTTATAATTACGCCTAGTAACATACATAGCGAACTAAAGATGCTGCAAGCTAACAATCCTAAAATGGGAGCTAATTATATCCGTACACTGAAAGATTCTGTTCCTACATCTTCATCAATTTATTTAGGCGTTTATGCTGATCAAGGACAGCAAGAATATATAAATTATCTTCGTTCATTAGCAACGCAATTTGAGTTATTGTTAACTGCGGTTGAAGACGGACAATATCTTAATCGTAACGAACAATTTTTAAGAAGAACTCTGCAAGCTATTAAGAGTAACACCCATTTAGAAAATGTGGAGCAATTAGCTAAGCAAGCTGGTTCGCATTACTTAAAAAATAGCGAAGAATTGCAGGTTAATTATCGAAAATTTGGGATTGAAGATGCTTTAGAAAACGCTGAAAAAATAGGTCAAATTTGCAGTGCTCAGATTACGTTTCAAGATCCTCAATTGCCAAAGTTCAAACAAAATAAGTTTCCAACATCAAAAGAATATTTGCATTCATTAGCACAAAATGGACTTGCTAAAAGATTTAAGGGAAGGATTCCGGAAAAATACCAAGCAAGATTAGATTATGAACTAAAAGTAATCAATGAGATGGGATTTGATGATTATTTTCTTATTGTGTGGGATGTGATGAACTTTGCCCATAGTGTTCACATTACAACTGGACCTGGACGAGGCTCAGCTGCTGGCTCACTTGTTTCATATGCTTTAAGAATTACTGAAGTCGATCCACTTGAATATAATTTGTTATTTGAACGTTTCTTAAATCCCGCTCGTCAGCAAATGCCAGATATTGACTTAGATATTCCAGATAATCGACGTGATGAAGTAATAAAATATATGTTTGAAAAATACGGGATGAATCACGCCGCCCAAATTTTAACCTTTGGTACTTTGGCTGCTAAGCAAGTTTTAAAAGATGTTTGTCGTGTTTTTGGACTAAATAAAGTTGAAACCTATCGCTGGTTAGATGCAATCCCGCATGCAAAAGGAAAAATCACTTTAGCAGAAGCATATCAAAAATCAAAAGAGTTACAGCTTTTAGTTAATACAAATGCTTTTAGTAAAATTCTATTTGCGACTGCTGAGCATTTAGAAAATTTGCCGCGTCATTATTCAATTCATGCAGCTGGTTTAGTAATCACTGATGATTCATTAGCAGAGATTGTGGGCTTACAGGCGGGACCTTTAGGAATACCTGTAACGCAGCAAACCAAATTAAATGTTGAGTCCTTAGGATTATTGAAAATTGACTTTTTAGGCTTAAGAAACTTAACTATTTTAGGCAATATTATTGCAGCATTAAAGTCAGAAGGAGTTGAAATTGATCCTAATCAGATTCCGTTAAATGATCAAGAAACGCTTGCTTTATTTCAGCGTGGTGACACAGATGCCGTCTTCCAATTTGAATCCGATGGAATTAAGCGCGTTTTAGAGCAGCTTCATCCTGACAGTTTTGAAGACATTGTCGCTGTAAATGCTTTATATCGCCCAGGTCCAATGAATAATATTGGTCATTTCATTAATAGAAAACATGGCAAGGAAAAAGTTCAATATCCTGATCCTAGCTTAAAAAAAATCTTAGGACCAACTTATGGCGTTTTAGTTTATCAAGAGCAAGTTATGCAGACGGCTCAAGTTTTAGCTGGTTTTTCTTTAGGTGAAGCCGATCTTTTAAGGCGAGCTATGTCTAAGAAAAACGCTGATGTGATCCAAAAAGAACGAGAGAAGTTTATTCAAGGCGCTGTAAAACTTGGCAGACGAAAAGAGATAGCAGAGCAGGTTTATGATTATATTGCTCAGTTTGCTAATTATGGATTTAACCGTTCGCATGCAGTTGCATATAGTAAAATCGCCTTTTGGCTTGCCTATTTTAAGGTTCATTATCCTGGCGCTTTTTATCTTTCTCTTTTGAACAGTAATATTGGTAATCGTAATAAGATCGCTCAATACTTGATGCAAGCACAAGAAGCTGGAATTAAGGCTTTGCCACCAGATATTGAGAACAGTAAGGCGGATTTTTCGCTTGAAAACGGCAAAATTTTAGTTGGCTTGAAGGCAGTTCGCGGATTAAGAAGTGATTTGCTGAAACAAATATTAGAAATTAAGCGTCCGATTAAGTCAATGACTGATTTCTTGTGGAAGATTGATAATAATTTGTTGAGTGCTGATGCTATTGCAAATTTAATTAAAGCAGGTGCTTTTGATCGACTAGCTCCAAATCGAAATGAACTTTTAAAAATAAATAAAGACCTAGTTGAAAGTGTAAAGATGGCAGGTTCAAATTTATCTTTATTTGAAACTTTGGAGCCCAAAATCGAAGAAGAAAAAATGCCAACTGCTGCTGAAAAATCAGCGATGGAAGTAGAAGCAATGGGCTTTAGTACTGGAATTAACCCAATCATTGCTGTTCAAAAATATGCTAGAAAGTATAACGCAAAAAGATTGCAGGCTTTTGAAAACAATGAACAGGGGATTGCAGTTGGCAAATTAATGAAGATAAAGCAAATCACCACTAAAAAAGGTGATAATATGGCTTTCGCGGTCTTTAGCGATAGTAGTGGCGATAAAGATTTTACGATCTTTCCTCAGGTATGGGAGAAAGTAGGAGAAAATTTAAAGATTGGCGAAATATATTTATTGCAGGTGAAGACGCAAAGTGATCGCTTTAGTCCGACAAAGACGCAGTTTTTACTTTCAAATGCTCGCAAAGTTAATTTTAAAGATTAATTTAAAACTTTTAAATTCTAGCAAAATAGATTCTGATAGGATTGAAAGCGAAAACATTTATTTAGCAGGTTTTATTAACGAAAAAAATAGGATTATTTTTGAAGACAATGAGTTAAAAAAATGGTACGATAAAACCGATGTGAGTAAAACACAGAAAATCGTAGAGGTGAATTCATGAAACGGATTGGTATTTTAACTAGTGGTGGAGATGCCCCTGGTATGAACGCTGCCATTAGAGCTGTTACACGTACAGCTTTGGCAAACGGTATCGAAGTTTGCGGAATTCGTTATGGATATGCTGGTTTAGTTGCTGGCGATATTTTCCAAATGACTTCTGAAACAGTTGCGGACAAGATTAACCGCGGCGGTACCTTTCTTTATTCAGCTCGTTTCCCAGAATTTAAGGAAGAAGAAGTTCAACTTAAGGGAATCGAACAATTAAAGAAGCACGGAATCGATGCTTTAGTTGTCATCGGTGGTGATGGTTCTTACCATGGTGCATTGAAGCTTACAAGACATGGTTATAATGCTATTGGTCTTCCTGGTTCAATCGACAATGATATTCCTTACACTGATTTCACAATTGGCTTTGACACTGCATGTAATACTGCAATGGAAGCTATTGATAAAATTCGTGATACTGCAACAAGTCACCAACGTGTATTTGTTGTAAATGTTATGGGTCGTGATTGTGGAGATATTGCAATGCACGTTGGTGTTGCTACTGGCGCAGATGCAATTGTTATCCCAGAAGAGCCTTATGACATTAAGGAAATTGCTGAAAACTTGAAGCAAGGATTTGCTAATGGCAAGAAGCATGGAATTGTTGTTTTAGCAGAAGGTGTTATGGACGCTAATAAATTTAAGGATGAACTTCTTAAGTATGGCGACTTTGATGCTCGTGCTAATATCTTAGGTCACATGCAACGTGGTGGAAGCCCAACAACTCGTGATCGTGTATTAGCAAGCGAGATGGGTGCTTATGCTGTTAAGTTGTTACTTGAAGGTAAAGGCGGCTTAGCTGTTGGAATTGAAAACAACAAGCTTTCTCACCATGATATTCTTGATTTGTTTGATGCAAAACACCACGGTAATTATGCGTTATACTCATTAAACAAAGACTTAGCCAAGTAGTTTTTGATTTTGTATTATAGGAGATTTTTTCAAGATGAAGAAAACTAAAATTGTTAGTACTTTAGGGCCAGCCTCAAACGATGTTGAGACTATTACTAAATTAGCTGAAGCAGGTGCAAACGTATTCCGCTTCAACTTCTCACACGGTGACCACGAAGAACACCGTGCACGTATGAACATGGTTCGTGAGATTGAAAAGAAGACTGGTAAACTTCTTGGCATTGCTCTTGATACTAAGGGTGCCGAAATTAGAACTACTGAACAAGAAGGCGGCAAGTTCACTATTAACACTGGTGATACTATCCGTATTTCTATGGATGACACTAAGAAGGGTAACAAGGACATGATCCACGTTACCTATGATGGACTTTACGATGATACTCACGTTGGTGGTCACGTATTAATCGATGATGGTTTAGTTGACCTTTTGATTAAGGAAAAAGATGACACTAAGAGAGAATTAGTTTGTGAAGCTCAAAACACTGGTTTAATTGGTTCTAAGAAGGGTGTTAACGCTCCTGGTGTTGAAATTCGCCTCCCAGGTATCACTGAAAAAGATACTAACGATATTAAGTTCGGTTTAAAGGAAGGTATCAACTTCATCTTTGCTTCATTTGTTCGTAAAGCACAAGATGTTCTTGACATTCGTCAATTGCTTGAAGAAGCACACTGTGAATACGTAAAGATCTTCCCTAAGATTGAATCACAAGAAGGTATTGATAACATCGATGAAATCTTAAAGGTTTCTGATGGTTTAATGGTTGCTCGTGGTGACATGGGTGTTGAAATTCCATTTATCAATGTTCCATTCGTACAAAAGGAATTAATCAGAAGATGTAACGCATTAGGTAAGCCAGTTATTACTGCTACTCAAATGCTTGACTCAATGCAAGAAAACCCACGTCCAACTCGTGCCGAAGTTACTGACGTTGCTAACGCTGTTCTTGATGGTACTGACGCAACTATGCTTTCAGGTGAATCTGCTAATGGTCTTTACCCAGTTAAAGCTGTTAAGGCTATGGCTGAAATTGACATGCGTACTGAAAAGCAACTTGCTAAGCGTAACAAGTTAGCTCTTCAAAGATTTGAAGAATACAAGGGTTCAAACGTTACTGAAGCTATTGGTGAATCAGTTGTTAGAACTGCTGAAGAATTGGGCGTTAAGACTATTATTGCAGCAACTGAATCTGGTTACACTGCACGTATGATTTCTAAGTACCGTCCAAACGCTGATATCATTGCTATGACTTTCGACGAAAAGATCGAACACTCATTAGGTGTTGTTTGGGGTGTAAAGCCAATGTTGGTTGAAAAGCCTAAGACTACTGAAGAAATGTTTGACAAGGCAGCAGAACTTGCTAAAGAAACTGGTCTTGCAAAAGACGGCGACTTGGTAATTATCGTTGCTGGTGTTCCTTTGGGTGAAACTGGTACTACTAACTTGATGAAGTTACAATTGATCGGTACCCAACTTGTTAAAGGTTTAGGTGTTGGTGAACAATCAGTTATTGGTAAAGCTGTAGTTGCAACTTCTGCTGAAGAAGCAAACAGCAAAGTTCAAGATGGTGACATCTTAGTTGCTAAGACTACTGATAAGGATTACTTACCAGCAATCAAGAAGGCTTCAGGTATGGTAGTTGAAGCTTCAGGTTTAACTAGCCACGCAGCTGTTGTTGGTCTTTCACTTGGTATCCCAGTTGTTGTTGGTGCTACTGATGCAGTTGAAAAGATCAAGGATGGTTCTAAGATTACTGTTGATGCTCGTCGTGGTGCTGTTTACCAAGGTGAAGCAACTAACCTTTAATCTAAATTAATTAGCTTATTAAAATAGTCAGCGAAAGCTGGCTATTTTATTTTTGTCTTTTTTTCCTTATACTATATAGGTGACAGACAAATTAGAAGGATTGAGGCGCTGATATGTTAGGTGAAATAAGAAAAGGAAAAGTTACTGATGAAAATCAAACTGCTTTTTATGTACAGGTTGATGGCGTAACTTTTGAATTAAAAAAAATAGAAGTTACACAAGATGAACCAATCCATTTAGGTGACGAAGTACAGGGCTTTATCTATGAAAATAAGGATAAAAAGAAGGAAATGACGCAATTTTATCCTTTTGCTCAAAAAGATCAGTATGGTTGGGCTACAGTAACTGAAGTGCGCCGTGATTTGGGTGTATTTTTAGATATCGGATTAAATGATAAAGACGTTGTTGTTTCTTTAGATGATCTTCCACTTGAAAAAGATCAATGGCCAAAGAAAGATGATCGTTTGTTGGTACGCCTTGAGACCGATGATAAGGAACGTATTTGGGCTAAGATGGCAGAAGAAGATGTTTTTGAACAGTTAGCTGCCAATTTTCCTGCGCATTTGGAAAACAAAAATATGTCTGGTACTGTGTACCGTAACTATGAAGTTGGATCTTTTGTAATTACTGATCAATATTACTTAGCCTTTGTCCATAAGTCTGAAATGTTCCGTCCCTTGCGTCTAGGGCAAAAAATTAAGGCACGCGTAATCGGGGTTAGTCAATATGGTAGATTGAATTTGAGCGTTCTTCCTCGAGGCTTTGAGGAGATTGATGATGATGCTCAAATGATTTTAGTAAGTTTACGCCGTGAAGCAACTAAGACCTTACCTTTTTATGATAAAAGCGATGCTCAAGAAATTAAGAATCACTTTGGTATCTCTAAGTCAGCCTTTAAACGCGCTTTAGGTCATTTATTAAAAAATAGATTAATTACTGAAGATAAAGATGCAGGAACAATTAGCTTGGTAGAAAAAGATGAATCAGACACAAACGATGAAGGATAATTTAGAAGATTATTTACGTTTCAGTCAAGTGGAACGTGGCTTAAGTCCTAATACCATTATTTCTTATCGAACTGATTTAGAAGAATATTTAGATTATTTACAAGATCAAAATGAAACAAGCTGGGAAGTTGACTATTTAGTTGTTGACGCTTTTCTTGCTACGCAAAAAGACAAGGGCAAGGCAACAACTTCAATTAGTCGAATGATCTCTAGTTTGAGAAAATTCTATCAATGGCTCTTAAGACAGGATATAATTGAACGTGATCCATTAATAAAAATCGATTCCCCAAAAAGTGAACGAAGATTGCCAACCGCTTTAAGCGAAGAAGAAGTAGATAAATTACTTGCGGCTCCTGATACGAATACGCCATTAGGAATTAGAGATCGTGCGATGCTAGAGTTACTTTACGCAACTGGAATGCGGGTGAGTGAATTAATAAATTTACGAACTGGTGATATTCATTCTGATTTAAAAATTATTAGAGTTCGTGGTAAAGGTTCGAAAGAACGACTTGTACCAATTACTGAAGTTGCTTTATCGTGGCTTGAAAAGTATCAAAAGGATGTTAGGGACGCTCAAGTACTAAAAAGCGGTCAATTTACTGATGTAATTTTTCTAAACAATCATGGTCATCAACTAACGAGACAGGCTGTTTGGCAGAAGATAAAAAAGTATTGTCAGCTGGTTGGAATAACTAAAAATGTTACTCCCCATACTTTGAGACATACTTTCGCTACTCATTTGCTTGAAAACGGGGCAGATTTGCGTGTAGTTCAAGAAATTTTGGGTCATAGTGATATTACAACTACGCAGATCTATACTAATCTGACGCAGAAGCATATTTTGGAGGTTTATAATCAAGCACATCCACGTGCTTAAATATTATGATCAGCAAATATAAAAAAGACTATGAAAAAACTGTAATGGGATATTTGTCTTATCTTCCAGATTTTAAAAATATTAAGAACTTACAAGAAGAGATGAAGTTATATACTAGTGATTCTAATCAATTTGAAGTTCTTATTTATAAAGAAAAGGGTAACGCAAGAGGTATTATTGGCATTCAAGAAGAAAAAGACTTTATAATTATTCGCTATCTATCTCTTGATCCAACAATGCGTGATTCAGAAACCAAACGCTTGGTAATGAAAGATCTAAAGCATCTTTATCCTGATAAAATGATTACCGCTTTACCTGACTGGGCCTTTTTATTAAGCTATTTAAAGGAAGATAAGACCGATGAATAATGTCGATGAATTAACTTTAGATCTTCCAAATTTTACGGGACCATTAGATCTACTTTTGCACTTAATTAGATCACAAAAGATAGATATTTACGATATTCCAATTGCGAAGATTACTGGACAATACTTAGCTAATTTGGCTCGCTGGCAGACTTTAGACTTGCAAATTGCTGGCGAGTATTTTGTGATGGCATCAACTCTTCTTAGAATTAAATCACAATATTTACTTCCCAAAAATGACTTTGTTGAAGAAGATCAATATCAGGAAGACCCGCGTGCTGAACTAGTTGAGCAGCTGGTCCAATATTCAGTTTTTCAAAGAATTGCGGAATACTTTAAGAAGCGAGATGAAGAAATGCCAATTACTGTGGCTAAAGATCCATCTGTTTCGCCTAAAAAAGAAGTTGAACCTCTTCCCTTAGGAGAAATTACAAGTGATGAGCTGGCTAATACTTTTAAGGTCGTTTTGGAGCGCTTTAAATTAAGAAAACCACAAGTAGGGCAAATAGAAGTTCATGAAACTTCAATTGAAGAAATGACGACATTTTTAAAGGATAAACTTCACCATAGAAAAAAGGTTAGCTTTTTTGACTGTATTAAGAATTTTCAGGATCTTGATCATGTAATTGGTTTGTTTTTAGCAGTTTTAGAATTATGTCGTGATCATAAAATTTTAGTAAAGCAAAATAGAGACTTTGGTGACCTAGAATTAGAGAAAGTTGAGACTAATGGCAAGTAAAGAAGCACAATTAGAAGCTCTCCTTTATGCAGCAGGGGATGATGGTTTGGAAACAGATAATTTATTACAATTATTAGAAATTTCACCATCGGCATTACGAGAGTTAGCAAATCATCTAAAAGATCGACTTAAAAATGATGAGAACTCTGGCTTACAACTGATCTGCATTAATCATACTTATAAATTAACTACCAGTGCAGAATGCGGAGATGTTATTTCTAAATTTTTCCAAAAAGACTTATCGAAGAACTTAAGTCAGTCAGCTCTCGAAATACTTTCAATTATTGCATATCGTCAACCGATAACACGGGTTGAAATTGATGATTTACGAGGTGTTAACTCATCAGGAGCATTGCAGACTTTAGTTTGGCGTGGACTGATTAAAGTAAATGGTAAAAAAGACGTACCTGGCCACCCTAACTTATATGTGACTACAGACTATTTCTTACAGTATTTTAACTATGAAAGTTTGGCTGATTTACCAGTAATAGAAGAGTTTGAATCAGATGACAATCCTGTGAACTTATTTGATCAGGATGAGAGAAATAGCAAAGAAATAAATTTTGATGAAGGAGAGTAAAATGGCTGAAAGATTGCAAAAAGTAATTGCACAAGCTGGCGTTGCGTCAAGACGTAAGGCTGAGAAAATGATTACAGCTGGGCAAGTAACTGTTAATGGTAAAAGAATTACTAAGCTGGGAACGAAAGTTGAACCGAGCGACAAAATTGAAGTAAATGGAGTTCCAATTGAGAAAGAAACACCCCACACATATTTGTTTTACAAACCTCGTGGCGTAATTTCTTCAGTAAAAGATGATAAGGGAAGAAAGACTGTTGTTGACTTTTTTGAAGATGTACCATATCGCTTATATCCAGTTGGTCGTCTTGATTATGATACTTCAGGCTTATTATTAATGACTAATGATGGTGAATTAGCTAATAAGTTGATGCATCCTCGTAATGAAGTACCAAAGGTTTATGTGGCAAAAATTAAAGGACTTCTTTCTCCAGAAGATATTCACTCTCTTACACATGGGGTTCGAATTGATGGACGTAAGAGTGCGCCAGCAAAATTGAAGATTTTGAAGACTGATGAAAAGAAAAATACTCAAATTGTTCAATTAACAATTCATGAGGGGCATTATCACCAAGTTAAGAGGATGTTTGAAGCAGTTCATCATTTTGTTGAAAAATTATCTCGTGAAAAGTATGCTTTCTTGACTTTAAAATCACTGACTTCAGGTGAATATCGTGAATTAACGCATGAAGAAGTCTCTCGGTTAAATCACTTATCTGACTAACGCTACTTGTCAAGCTATGATAAAATAAAACTAATAATCTATAATTGTGGAGGATTTTGGAATGAAGGAAAATAAATCTCAGGACAATCAAGAACCTAAGGGTCCTTACAAGCATTTTGAACGTCCGACAACGTCTAGAAGTGCGATGCATCATCGCCACCGTTCAGAGCCTGCACCCGAACCAACTCCTAGTCGTCCAGATAAGAACTCTAAGGGTACAAACCATAGTCAGTTATGGGCTGGGTTGATTATAGTTGCAATAATTTTGATTGCCTTGATTCCGATTGTTTCTTCAAAGTTGCACTCTAATTCTAATAACTTGGCTGAAAAGAGTGTTAAAGTTTCAAAGAGTTCTTCTAAGTCTCATAAATCTAAGAGTAAAAAGCCTAAGCGTAGTTCTTCGAAGAAGAGTAAGTCTAAGAGTAGTGTGAAGAAAGAAGAGAAGAAATCGTCAAGCCAATCTCATGACGTAACTCCAGCTGTAACTAGTCAGTCTCAAAGTAGTCAAACTAGCCAAAGCAGTACCCAATCTTATGCTTCTAGTGCTAGTCAAACTACCACTCAAGACCAAACTCAACAAGCAAACCAAAATTCATACCAAAATAATCAAAATACCTGGCAGAATAACAGTGGAAGCAGCTCGTCACAAAATCAAGCTCCAAGTTCTTACACTGTTCAAGAAGGCGATTCTTTATCAAAAATTGCTCGTGAAAATAACACTTCAGTGCATCATTTAGAGCAGCTTAATGGTTTAGAATCAGCTGATAGTATTAGTATTGGTCAATCAATTAAACTTAAGTAATTAAAAAACATTATTATTTACAATTTAGTTAAGAAGTATTATCATTTACTTGTAAAAAGTAAATAAAAGGATGTTGTCTTCAGGGCAAGGTGAAATTCCCGACCGGCGGTTAGAGTCCGCGAGCTACGATGTAGTTGAACCTTAGGTACCGATAGTTAAAGTCTAGATGGAAGAAGACAGACTAAAAAACTAAACATGATTTAGATTAATAAGGTCTGTTGCTGAGGCAACAGGCCTTTTGTATGTTATGGAGGAATCATCATGCAAAGAAAAACTAGTTTAAGTCATGTCAGACTTGCTTATTGGCTTGCTTGGGCAATGATTGGTGCATTGGCATTTTTAATTATGAAAATTGAAGTCCCAATTATTCCAGGCTTTGATTATTTGAAGATGGACTTTTCGGATTCACTTGTTGCCTTGAGCACCTTAGTTTTTGGACCATTGGGCGGAACAATGATTGCACTCTTTAAGTCATTATTGAGTCTTTTTATTTCTGGTTTTAATCCAATTTCAATGATTGGACAACTAGCTGCGTTTTTAGCAAGTTTAGCTTATATCTTGCCATTTTATTTCATCAGTAAAAAACATGAGGATAAAGTAAAATATCAAATTTTTGGTTTAATTGTCGGTACACTAGCTTTAACGGTAGTAATGTCACTAGCAAATTATTTTGTTCTAACTCCAATGTATATTTCTTTAATGGGATTTAAGTTAAACTCATCACTTTTAACTTACGTTGTTTCTGCTATTATTCCTTTCAACTTAATTAAGGGTTTGATTAACAGTATTGTTGTTTTGATTTTAGCGAAAACTTTATTACCTGTTCTAGAGAAGTTTGTAAGACGTAATTTCTAAAATATTTTCTAAAAGAATTATGTTTAGCCAGAAGTCGAGTGACTTCTGGTTTTTGTTTTATGGTAGAATTTACTTTGAATGAAAAAGAAAGGACTCAATTTTTTAATGCAAGTAGCTATTGATGGTCCTGCATCAGCGGGGAAGAGTACAGTTGCTAAAATTATCGCGCATAATTTAGGCTATATTTACATCGATACTGGTGCAATGTATCGAGCATGTACATTAATTGCACACGACAATCACGTTGACTATGGGGATGAAAAGGCGATCTTAGACCAGGTTGACAAGAGCACAATTGAATTTAAGCAAGAAGATGGAGAACAGAAGGTTTATGTAAATGGCAAGGATGTGTCAATTGCCATTAGAACTCCAGAAATTACTGAGAATGTTTCTCAAGTGTCAGCCTTGAAGTCAATTCGTGAAAAGATGGTTGAATTACAGCGTGAAATGGCTGGTAAGCATAATGTTATTATGGATGGCCGTGATATTGGGACGACAGTTTTACCAGATGCTGAGGTAAAGATCTTCTTAATCGCTAGTGTTGCATCAAGAGCTAAGAGACGCTTTTTAGATTTTCAAGAAAAAGGAATTCACCAAGACTTGAAAGATATTGAACATGATATTGAAGTTCGCGACTATAAAGATTCTCATCGTGAAATTTCACCATTAAAAAAAGCAGCGGATGCAATTGAATTAGATACAACAAACCTTACTATTGATGAGGTTGTAGCTAAAATCAGCGAGATAATTCAAAAAAAGCAAAAAAATTAAACAAAAGTGTGGAAAAAAGACATCAAGTACTTTAAAATAAAGTATGATATTGGGAGGTAATTATGACAGATAATAGTAATCAATTCTTAGATGCTCTAAAAGAAATGCAGGGAGTTGAAGTCGGCAACATTGTTAACGTTGAAGTTTTAAGTGTTGAAGATGGACAAATCGCTGTTGGTGTTGAAAATGCAGGTGTTGAAGGTGTAATCACTAAACGTGAATTCACTAATGACCGTAACGCAGATTTGAACCAATTGGTAAAACCTGGTGATAAGTTTGAAGCTTTAGTTCTTAGAAGAGCTGGTGGCGATAAAGAAAACGGCGAATTCTTCTTCTCAGTTACTCGTTTGAAGGAAAGAGAAGCTTACAAGGAATTAGAAAAGGTCTTTGAAGAAGGCAAGACTGTTGAAGGTACTGTAACTGGTGCTGTTCGCGGTGGTTTATTAGTTGACGTTGGTACACGTGGTTTCTTACCAGCATCACTTATTTCTAACCGTTACGTTTCTGACTTGAAGCCTTACATTGGCAAGAAGATGAACTTGAAGATCACTGAAATTGATCCTAACAAGAACAGATTAATTCTTTCAAGAAAAGACTTAATCGAAAAGGAACGTGAAGAAGCATTCGAAAACGTTGCTTCACAATTAGTTGTAGGTGATACTGTTGAAGGTAAAGTATCACGTTTAACTGGTTTTGGTGCCTTTGTTGACGTTGGTGGTGTGGACGGTTTAGTTCACATTTCAGAAATTTCTTACAAGCATGTTGACAAGCCAAGTGATGTATTGAAGGCTGGTCAAGATGTTAAGGTTAAAGTTATCGGTATTGATGACGATAGACACAGAATCTCCCTGTCAATTAAGCAAACTTTACCATCCCCATTTGAAGAAGCTACTGAAGGTTTACATGAAGGCGACATCATTGAAGGTGAAGTTAAGACTTTAACTTCATTCGGTGCATTCATCGAAGTAGCTGATGGAATCCAAGGTTTAGTACACGTTTCAGAAATTGCTAACAAGCACGTTGATAAGCCAAGTGATGTTTTAAAGGTTGGTCAAACTGTTAAAGTTAAAGTTTTGAGCGTTGACCCAAGTGACAGAAGAATCTCATTGTCAATCAAGCAAGCTGATCCTAATGCTGCTAAGAGTGAAAACTCACGTCCACGTCGTCGTCAAGATTCTGTAGCTGATAAGTACATGAATGACAATGACAACGGTTTTGCTTTAGGTGACATTATTGGTGATCAACTTAAAGATAAGGATTAATCGTCATTCGTCTAAAAAAGCTGACTCCGGTCAGCTTTTTTTATTTCTTAGATAAATAGAAAGGGGTAGAAATAATATGTCATTACCCATCGTTGCATTAGTTGGACGACCAAATGTTGGTAAATCAACTATTTTTAATAGAATTATTAATTCTCGCGTAGCTATTGTCGAGGATAAAGCTGGCGTCACCAGAGATAGAATTTATGCTCGTGCTGAATGGATGGGCCATGAATTTATCCTAATTGATACTGGTGGTATTACTTTAGACTCCGGTGAAATCGAAGAGCAAATTAAGGCTCAAGCTGAAATTGCGATTGATGAAGCTGATGTAATTGTCATGTTGGGAGATGTGACCCAGCACATGACTAATATGGATGAAACAATTGCTAAGATGCTTTATCGAACTAAGAAGCCAATTATTTTAGCAGTTAACAAGGCTGATAATCCTGAACAAAGAACTGATATTTATGATTTCTATAGTTTAGGTTTGGGCGACCCAATTCCTGTTTCTGGTAGTCACGGAACTGGGATGGGTGATTTACTTGATGCAATTGTTGGTGAATTCGGCGATAAGGCCAATCAACATGAAGATGATTCGATTCGCTTTAGTGTAATTGGTCGTCCTAATGTAGGAAAATCCTCACTGGTAAATGCTATTTTAGGTGAACAACGTGTAATTGTTTCTAACATTGAAGGGACAACGAGAGACGCCATAGACACGACTTTTACTAATGATGGGCAAAAGTATACTATTGTTGATACTGCCGGCATTAGACGCCGAGGCAAGGTCTATGAGAAGACTGAAAAGTATTCAGTTCTAAGAGCGATTAGTGCTATTGAAGAAAGTGATATTACACTTTTAGTTTTAGACGCTAGCACAGGCATTCGTGAACAAGATAAACATGTTGCTGGCTATGCTCACGATGCAGGCCGAGGAGTAATTATTGTCGTAAATAAGTGGGATCTTCCTAAAAAAGATAGCACAAGCATGAAGGACTTTGAAAATACAATTAGACAGGAGTTCCAATACTTGGACTACGCTCCAATTGTTTTTGTTTCGGCAAAGACTGGTCAAAGAGTTCCTGATATTTTGAAACTAGTTAAAGAAGTTCACGATAATCAAACTCGTCGCATTAAGTCTAGTGTCTTGAATGACTTGCTACTTGAGGCAACCAGAATTACGCCAACGCCACTTGTTAACGGAAAGAGATTAAGAATCTACTACATGACGCAAGTTGCAGTAACTCCGCCGACATTTGTTGTTTTTGTAAATGATCCAGAATTATTGCACTTCTCATATCAGAGATTTTTAATCAATCAATTGCGCCAAAACTTTGATTTTGTAGGAACACCAATTAAAATCTTAGCTAGAAAACGTAAATAAGCCTAAAATTTCAAAAAAATAGGGATATATCTTCGAAAAAGCTTGCAACTAAGCGTCTTAGTGTGCTAATTTTATTGCAGGGAATAAATGAATAAATCATTTTTCTTATTTTTTAAAGGTTTTGTTTTAAAATACTATTAGTTCATTTCGGGAGGTGAAGTGGAATGGCAAACAAGGCAGAATTAGTTTCTGAAGTTGCTGCTAAAACTGACTTAACCAAGAAAGAAGTTGCTGCTGCAGTTGATGCAATCTTTAGCTCTATTCAAGAAGATCTTGCTAAAGGTGAAAAAGTTCAATTGATCGGTTTCGGTACTTTTGAAGTACGTCACCGTGCAGCTCGTAAGGGTCGTAACCCACAAACTGGGGCTGAAATCGAAATCCCAGCTTCTAAGGTTCCTGCATTCAAGCCAGGTAAGGCTCTTAAGGATGCTGTTAAGTAATTGTTCAGTTACTAGCAAAATAAAAACGTGCTAAGTTGTATAGCTTGGCACGTTTTTTGTGTACAATTATTGTGTTAGCACAAATGAAAAGAGTGAAAAAATGACTTATTCTGAACAACTACTAGATGCAATTCAAAACCATGACTTTTCTGATAATCATATTCTTCTTAAAAAAGCACTTGAAAATGATGATCCGGAAGTTTTAGCTTCTTTAGCTGAAAACTTAACTGATCTTGGTTTTACTGATCTTTCTAAGGCAGTTTACCGCTATTTGATTGCTCAGTTTCCAAGAGAAGATTTGTTTAAGGTATACTTAGCTGAAATTTTACTAAATGATGGCGATGAAGATGATGGTTTGCAGCTTCTATATGATGTAAAGCCGGAAAGTGATGCTTATATCGAGAGCTTGCTTGATTTAGCTGATTATTACCAAAGTAATGGTCTGATTGAAACAGCGCGTCAAAAGCTTCTAGAAGCGCATAAATTAGCTCCTGAAGAAGATGCAATTAACTTTGGCTTAGCTGAACTTGACTACTTAAGTGGCGATTATGGTGAAGCATTAGGACTATACCGCGAGCTTGCAAAAGAAAACAAGACCTTTGGCGAAGTAGTCCTAAGTCAAAGAATCGCTGCCTGTCTTGCAAAATTAGGTGAGTACGAAGAAGCGGCCAACGAGATTAAGAGTCATGAAAATGATATTTTGAGCATTGATGCATTATATGAAGCAGGTTTAATTATGTTATCTGCGGGCGATAATAAGGCAGCAATTAAGTACTTAGATCAAGTAATAGAAACTCAACCTGACTATGTAAATGCCTATCCATTACTTGCACAGGCTTATGCAGCAGAGGATAACAATGAAGAAGTATTGAGAACTGCTCAGACGGGACTTTCTTATAATGAACTAGATGAGGTCTTATATAGCTTAGGTGCTAAAGCAGCTGCTAACTTAAATCAGTTAGACGAAGCAGAACGCTTGCTTAAGAAGGGGCTAGAAATCGCACCAGACAATAGTGACTTACGTTTGCAGTTATCTAACTTATATCTACACCAGCACCAAGATGAAGCTAATATCGCCTTATTTAAGGATCTTGATGATGAAGAACTTGAACCACAAGCTCACTGGAATATGGCTATCTCATATCAAAGACTTGAAGACTATGATAAGGCTAAGAGTGAATTCTTACTGGCATATCCAGCCTTTCAAAAGAATGCAAGCTTCTTAAGACAGATGATTAACTTGTTCTATGAGTTGCGTGAGATCCCAACAACTAAGGAATTGATCAAGAAGTATCTGCAAATTCAACCTGACGATATTGATATGCAAGATATGTTAGATGAATTGAATAGTGAAGAATAATAAAGCGACTGTTTAGAAAGTAATAGCTTTTGATCGTAAAGAATACCTCTCAAAGATAATTTGAGGGGTATTTTTTTATAGTAATTTATCCAATTGTTTGTTAAACTTTCTCAGACTTAGCTTCAGTTTAAAAACTTTAAAGATACTTAATTATACTTTTTGTAGTTTATTTATATTTCTCTGCATATTAGCGATTGTGCGATTGCAGTTATTACGGTTATATTTTTGACTTAAGTTTTTGATATAAGCTTTGGGTAATTTGACTCCATAAATTTTAGTCAAGGACTTATTTAGTGAAACTAAGATTCTGACAAGTTTGCGATTGAATTCTTCTTGATAAGTTTTATTTTTTGCTTTAGTTAATTTGGCTCTTATAGTATTAAAGTTATTTCTTTTTGGATATTGGTAAGAATCAGAATCTAGCTCATTTTTTAGAAATTTCTTGAAAGCTGTTAAATCTTTTTTAGTGGGATCTTTCATAGTAATACTTACTAAACCATATAATTTCAAGAAAGTATCTTGATTTTGAAAATTTAGTGTATCAATCATTGATGTAATGTTAAAAGGAATGAGAGTAGTATTGTCATCGTTTGCAGCATATTTTTCTTGCTTGCGATAAGCACCGACGAACATATCTGCCATTTGAATGCCTAATTCTTCTTTACTATCACATGTTTGATAAGTAAAAAATATGTTGTTTTTCTCGCCTAGATTTTTGATTATTTGAGAAAGTAGCTTGCAGCTAAAATATTCACTTTCAAGCTGAGAATTTAAATTAGTTTGATCAAGGTAAATATTTAATTTTAAGTTAACAACAGGATTTTGCTGACGTAGATCTTCAATAATTCTCTTAATTGGGTAAATGTAAGATTGAAGCATTAATACTTGTTGCATAATCGTATTATCAAGAGAATTATCGTGCTTATGATAAGTAGGGCGTTGGTAAATATAAGCATTAGTTAGAAAAGGCTTAACAATATCTAACGCTAATCGATTCATCGTGTCTGAAACATTTACACTCTTTTTCTCTTTTTTATAACGAGAATGATAAATTTTTTGAAAATATCGGTTATATAAATCTTTTAGTTGAAAGGTGGGGATGACTAAAAAGCCTGTATAGAACTTTTCAGTTGTATTGTCAGATTGAGATTGAAAAGAAATGCTTTCATCAATAAAAATACGAAATTCTTTGATATGACGGCGAGGTTAGAAGAGTTTCTTTAAGATCATGATTTTTCTCCAAGTAAATTTGATAGAAGTATTATATCGAACGTAAATTCTGAAAGAAAGCGAACAAGGAAAATATTTTTGAAATTGTATTTTTTTATTCATATTTTTTATTATGTAAAATTAAAGTGGGATAAACTTTTGTTTTTCGATATTTTTCGTTTCTTTACAACGAAAGTCAGATAGAATAATACATAGAGATATTATGAGTAGGAGAAAATGAATGGCTATCGAAAAAGCAGAGTTAATTTTTGAAGATAAATTAATCCATAAATTAGAAACTCTTGGCGGAGTTAAACAATGGAAATATGAACCTTCAATTAAAACTACAGACCAGCTTTGGAGTAACTTTAAAAATATTCTAGAAGAGAATAATCGTGACAAATTAGATGAACCATTATCTGAGGGTGAATTTGCACAAGTAAAACGAATTATCACCAACTTAAAAACGCCATATGAAGCAGGTCAATTTTTATATGGTCTTAATGGTGTGTCCCAAGTCGAGGTTGACTTAGATTCAGGAAAACATGTGTACTTAACTGTATTTGATCAAGCTCAAATCGGTGCCGGTAATACTAGGTACCAAGTCGTTAACCAAATTGAAAGAAATGCAGTAATTCCTGGCTATCCTGATCGACGTTTTGATACAACTTTGTTGATTAATGGATTGCCAATAATTCAAATTGAAGAAAAATCAGACTATCACGATGTTGATGAAGCGCTGAATCAAATGCATCGCTATATTCATGAACAACAATATGGTGATATCTTTTCTACCTTACAAATTTTAGTAGGGATGACACCACATGATGCAAAATACATGGCAAGAACTACAGATGAGATGTTTAATAAGACTTTTGCCTTTCAGTGGCAGCGTAAAGAAGATAATACTCCTGTGTTAGATTGGCATGAGTTTACTGCAAGCATGTTGTCAATACCAATGGCGCATCAAATGGCTACTAACTATATGATTTTAGATGGTACGCCAAGAAAACAAATGATTAAAGTTATGCGCCCATACCAAGTTTATGCAGCTAGCTCAATAATTGACAAAGTTCGGCAACATGATTTTGATATTAACGACCAAGAAATTGGATATATTTGGCATGCGACTGGTTCAGGTAAAACTATTTCGTCTTTTAAGACGGCTTGGCTTGCTTCAAGATTGCCAAATGTAGACAAGGTTATATTCTTAGTTGATCGTGTTGCTCTTACTAATCAGACCGTTGATGAATATAGTGCTTATGATCCTGAAAAAGGAGAAAATGGTAATGGCGGTGTGGTTACTGATGCAGCAAATCGATGGGTATTAGCTAACAAAATAAAATCTAAAGGTAATGGGATTATAGTAACGTCTATTCAGAAGATGGCCGCTTTAGTCAAAGACAGGAAAGGTATTAATGACATTGCCAAGAAGAATATCTTATTTATTGTCGATGAAGCCCATCGTTCAACTGCTGGTGATATGCTTCAAAGCATTAAGTCTACTTTTACTAGATCTGCTTGGGTAGGTTATACCGGTACACCTAATTTTGATAAAGCTCCTACTACAAGAGATATTTTTGGAGATTTGATTCATGCTTATACCATTGTTGACGCTATTAGGGACGGAAATGTTCTAGGATTTAAAGTTGATTTTGAAACGACACTATCTGATGAAGTCTTAAAAGAACAATACTTACCAGCCTATTTTAAGGCAAGATATCCTAACTATAGTGAAAAACAAATTCAAGATAGAATTGAAAATCTTCAACCAGAAGATATGGACGACATGATTGAGCCCAGTGTTTATGATAACAATCAAAAGCACGTCGAGTTAGTTGTTAAAGACGTTTTAGATAATTGGGACAAGCGCTCAAGAAATAGTGAATATAACGCCTTATTTACTACTCACGTTGGAGGTAATAAAGCTTCAACACCAATGGCAATGATGTTTTACCGAGAATTTAAGAAACAGAACGAATTGCGTAAAAAGCCTTTAAAGATTGGCATTACTTTTAGTCAAGATAATTCTAATAGTGACAATCAGTTAGAAAACAATATGTCTCTTGAAGAAGCAATTAAAGACTATAATGAGCAATTTGGCACTAGTTTTGGTGTTAAAGACGCGAAAGAGTATACGGAGCAGTTAGTTTCGAGGTTAAATCGAACAATTTATGATGGAAACTACGTTGATCTTGTTATTGTAGTTGACCAGTTGCTGACGGGATTTGATGCTCCGCAATTAAATACTTTGTATGTAGATCGGACTCTGCAAGGCTCTGCTTTAATTCAGGCATATTCCAGAACAAACCGTGTTTATGATATGCAGACTAAGCCATTTGGACGAATTGTAAACTATCGTTGGCCAGTTCAAAGCGAAAAGCTAATGAAAAAAGCTTTAGCTGAATATGGCGATAAAAATTCTGCTAATGAACAACAAGCATTAAAGGTACCAACGACGACTGGTATAATTTCGCCTAGCTTCAAAGAAGTAAAAAAAGAGCTAAAGAAAGTTGTTAATAGTCTGAGTGACACTACCAATAATTTTACGAGCGTGCCTCAAGACTTAGAAGCCAATAGACAGGATCAAATGCTAAAAGACTTACAGCAATATAACCATTTGATGTCAATGGCTAAACAAGATGATCAGTATGATGAAAAATCTCCTGAAAAGTTTTTGAAAGAAATTGGATTATCTCAAAAACAAGAAGAAGTCTTAACTACAACGTTAGCTATTACCTTAAAGAAGAGAATTGCTAAACGCAGGAATGTTGATTTTGAAGCTATTGATTTGAGTATGGAGCATGTCAAAGAAGTCAAGGTATCGTACACCTACCTGAAACAATTAATAGCTGAGTTAATGAATCAAAAGCATGAAAAGCAGGAAGAAGAAGCACGAAAGACTGCCAAGAAGATTAGAGAACTTTCTGATCGGATGGAAGATCGCAAGAAAGCAGAGCAGATTAATCAATTTGCAGATAGTATTTTAGAAAACAACTTGACAGCTCCTACATATCCTGTAAAACAAGATGATATTGATGAATTATTAGAAACTTATTCTAATCGCTCTATGCGTGAAGAGATCCTTGCTTACAAGCGCAAATGGGGCTTAGTAGATATTAAAGACAATCAAAGAGTTAATGAAATTATCTATAACCACGTTCAAGGGATGGATGATTTAAACATCGATGGAGATTTAGATAACATTATTCGTGAAGCATCGCTGGTTTATAAGACTGATGCAGAAGATGAAAAGGTTAGAGCATTAGCTAAAATTAAATATCGAAGAAGACTAAGAGAAACTTTAAGTGAATTTGCGGACGACATTACTAAGAAATATTAGGAGAAATATATAAATGACTACAGCTAAAGAAGTGACAAGCCAAATCTGGGAAATGGCTAATCGATTAAGAGGAAACATGGATGCTTCTGAATATAGAAATTATATTTTAGGTTTCATGTTTTACCGTTATTTGTCTGAAAGACGAGAAAAGTATTTATTTGATAATAAAGTGTTTGATGAAAACCCGGATGATATTAGTGGCATTAATGAAGAATATGCCAAAGAAGCAAGTGGCGAGTATCTTGCTGATTATTTGGATGATATTGCTGGTTCATTGGGATATGCAATTGAACCACAATATATGTGGCGGACGATTGTCGATGAAGTAAATAATAATACGATTACACCTGATACATTTCAAAATATGTTTGAGAGTTTTGATAATAACTTACGCTTGAATAGCAAAGCTACTCAAGACTTCACTGGTGTATTCGATGATATGAATTTAAATAATTCACGATTAGGTAATACTACTGCAGCGAGAGCAAAAGCATTAACACAAATTATAGATTTAGTTGATCAAGTAGATTATCAAGATGATAACGGCAAAGATATATTAGCTGAGATATATGAATTTCTGATTGCTAAATTTGCAGAAAATTCTGGTAAGAAAGCTGGAGAATTCTATACTCCGCATCGAGTCTCTGAAGTATTAGCTAAGCTTGCCACTGTTTCTTTTGACCAAAGCATTAGTAAGCCATCTGTATATGATTTTGCATGTGGAAGTGGTTCACTATTGCTAACTGTTCAAAAAGAGATAAAAAATAAAATTTTATATTATGGTCAAGAGTTAAATACTACTACATATAACTTAGCACGTATGAATTTATTAATGAATGATGTCTCTTATGATCGAATGACATTGAAGAATGCCGATACTCTCGAACAGGATTGGCCAGATGGAGTGGATGCACAAGGAATTGATCATCCTCGAAATTTCGATGTCGTTGTTGCTAACCCTCCATATTCGCAACGTTGGGATAATAGTGATCGTAAATTAAAAGATCCACGTTTCAAAGATTATGGATTAGCTCCAAAGACTAAAGCTGATTATGCATTTTTACTGCACGGTTTGTATCACCTAGATCAAAACGGAACTATGGCAATTGTTTTACCTCATGGTGTTCTCTTTAGAGGAGCAAAAGAAGGCAAAATTCGTGAAGCTTTACTTAAAAAGAATCAAATTGATGCAATTATTGGGATGCCTGCAGGCTTGTTCTATTCAACAGGAATTCCGACGGTTATATTAGTTCTTAAGAAAAACAAGGCTAATAAAGATGTTCTGTTCATTGATGCATCTAAGGGATTTGAAAAAGGTAAAAACCAAAACGTTTTGAGAGATGAAGATATTGATAAGATAATCAATACTTATAAAGAGCGTAAAGATGTTGAACGTTATGCTCATGTAGCTTCATTCGATGAAATTAAAGAAAATGATTTTAATTTAAACATTCCTCGATACGTTGATACTTTCGTTCCAGAACCACCTGTTGATTTGAAGAAAGTGGCTGCTGATCTTCATGAAACTAATATTGAAATTCAAAAAAACCAGAAAGAATTAGTAGGGATGCTTAAAGAATTGACATCTGACGATGACGATATAATGGATGGATTAAACGCCATTATTAAGGAATTGGAGGAAGAAACTCGTGACTAAAAGTGACGATAAAAGAGTACCAGCATTGCGGTTTAAAGGCTTCACTGACGAATGGGAGCAACGTAAGTTAAAAGATATTACTCAGCGCGTTGAGGGAAATAATGGTAACATGAATCTTCCAGTTTTAACTATTTCTGCTAAACAAGGGTGGATGACACAATCAAATAGATTTTCATCAGTAATTGCTGGTGCCGAAAAAAAGAAATATACGCTATTAAAAAAAGGCAATCTTTCCTATAATCATGGTAATTCTAAAATTGCGCCCTTTGGAACTGTATTTATGTTAAAAACTTATTCAGAAGCTTTAGTTCCAAAGGTATATCATAGTTTTAAGGCCAAGAAAGATATTAATCCATATTTTCTTGAAGTATATTTTCAAACCAGAAAGATGGATCCTCAATTGCGTAAATATATTTCTTCATCTGCTAGAATGGATGGTCTTTTAAATATTACTTATAGTTGGTTTGAGCAAGTACGTTTATTTCTACCAAATATAGAGGAACAAAATAAATTAGAAAAATTATTTGACATCCTTAATAAACATATTGAACTTCAGCAACGAAAATTGAATGATTTAAATAGCATGAAATCTGCTTTACTTCAAGATGTTTTTCCGAACACTCAAGGCATTAAAAAAATTAAGCTTTCTACACAAGAATGGAATTTGCAAAAAATAAGTTCTATTTTTAAAGAACGAAATCAAAGAAATAAAAATGGAATGCTTTTATCAGTATCCATTTCCAAAGGAGTATATCCTTTTTCAGAGAATGATAGAAAAGACAATTCATCTAATGATAAGAGCAATTACAAAGAAGTAAAAATAAATGATTTAGCTTATAATTCAATGCGCATGTGGCAAGGAGCTGTTGGTGTATCAAAATATAATGGAATTGTTAGTCCAGCATATACTGTTATTACGCCAAAAAAAGAAGAAAATCCAAATTTTTATTACTATTATTTTAAAAACAAAAGAATGCTTTTTAATTTTAGACAGCATTCACAGGGATTAACATCAGATACATGGAACTTAAAATTTCCTTTATTCGAAAAGATTTTAATTCAAGTTCCATCTGATAGAGAGGAGGAACAAAGAATATCATCTTTATTCAAGCAAATTGATAAATCAATTAAGTTAAGTAAGATTCAAATTAAAAAGCTAACTAGTATCAAGCAATTCCTTCTCCAAAATATGTTTATCTAAAAACTCTTGCAAAAATATAACCTCCTTAAACAATTAAGTACGTGACTTAATTGTTTAAGGAGGTTTTTCTATGTCACAAAAGAAATATAGCACCAAGCTATTTTACAAGTATTACCTTGATTGGATTCATATTTACAAAGATAATGCTGTTCGACAAGTTACTCTTGATAAGTATTATTTAGTTCAAAAGCGATTGAAAGAACTTGCACCGAATCTACATATGAATGAACTTAATCGTCGTAACTATCAACAGATTCTAAATTTGTATGCACGTAATCATGAAAAGACTACAACTTTAGATTTTCATCATCATCTAAAAGCTAGACTATTTGACGCGGTAGACGATGGGTTACTAAAAAGCGATCCAACAAGGCGTGCAATTATTAAGGGATGCAGTCCTAGTGAAAAGAAAATAAAGTATTTAAATTTGTTTGATTTGCAAAAGTTACTTAGATCATTAGATTTAAGTTCTGAACTTAATTGGGACTGGTTCTTTTTACTAATTGCTAAAACTGGTTTACGATTTGCTGAAGCGTTAGCTTTAACTAAAGAAGACTTTGATTTTGAAAAACAGAGGATAATTATTAATAAATCATGGAATTACAAAGAAAAAGAAGGTCATTTTCAACCTACTAAGAATGAATCATCTAATCGTTCTGTTATGATAGACTGGCAATTAATGCAGCAATTCCAATCCTTAATTCGTTCTAAAGAAGATGATCAATTGATATTCTTTGATAAAGATCAGCGAGTATATAATTCTACGTTAAATCAGAAGCTGGCAACATATTGTGAAAAATTAGATATTCCGATCATCTCAATCCACGGTTTGCGTCATACTCATGCTTCGCTACTTTTATATGAAGGGGTTTCTATAGCTAGCGTAGCTAAAAGATTAGGACATAGTAATACGACTACAACGCAGGAAACATATATTCACATTATTCGTGAACTTGAAAATAAAGATAATGATAAAATTTTACATCATTTATCACAATTAGGTTAAACAAAAAGGACATCGGGTAGTGATGTCCTTTTGTGCTAGATAAACATGTTTTGGAGAAGGAATTGTTTTAAGTTATTAAGATTTATAACTTTTTTTTCTTTTAATTCAATTTTTTGATCTAATTTATAAAATGTGGTTCCTATAGATTGTTGAATCGAATCTTTTGGAATTTTTACGAGTGTTTTTTGTAAATCTGATATTTTTAAGTTACCAATTGATCCATTTCCACCAGTTATTAATCTAGCTAATTGACGCTTATACCAATCGGAATCTAATAAACAATTAATAAAAAAGAGATTCTTCGCATGCAAAAGAATCATAAATCCACCTGCTTGATTTTCATCGTCATACAGGTATAAAGCGTGTTTACCAACTAAACTTACTGTACCATTAGCAGCTGTTATTAGAATGTCATATTGTCTTAAAGAATGTTGAGGATCAGTTATATTCTTTTTTACAAATACATCATCATGATTATAAACTAACTTCGAATTCTGAATATTAGATGACCGCAATACTCTAACTCCTGCATTATTAGTTATATCAGAAGGATGGTAAGTTAATCCTCGGTTTAATTGAACTATATCTTTAAATCTAACAGTTTCCCAATTATGGTTAGAAAATACTCTTTTTATTAACTCTTGTTTTATAGTTTTTAATTGTTCCAATTTTCGTTGCTGAAGCGTGATAACCAAAGACAATAATTTTAAAATTTTTGATATTCTTTCTTGTTCAATTCTATTATTCGGGATGCTCAAATTCAGCTCAAAAAAATCTTGAGGACTGATATTCAATAAACCATGATTTCTTGCTCCTTCGGTGGCTCGTTTATAAATTTCTTTATACCATTTTGTTGAATCAAAATACTCTTCTAAGTAATCAGTATTTATAGAAACTGGTTTAAAGGCAATATACAGAGTCGATAAAACACCTAATTTATAATTATTTAATCGTTTAATAGCTCCGAAAGGATAATCTTTTGAATAGCTTTTATTATAAGCAAACTCGCCATTCTTTAATAAAAGATAATTTTCTAGTTTTTTACTTGCAATCTGTTTATCAAAAAATTTACGCTGATCTACTAATCCATATTGAGCAGAGATAGTTAAAGGTAGCGTTGAATCTAAATTTAAATTTTTTCTACTAATACGCTTAGTAATATCTCCCAACTTACGTTGCTCCCAAACAAGAATATATGAATTTAGAATAATAATCTTTGATATACTTGTTTTTGTAATTAAAGATTAAAATGTAGAGATTATAGTAATTTATAGTATATAGAAAGTCGAGATGACAAGATTGAGTGATAATCTAAATGCTGAGGCTAATATGAAATATAACTTACTTTTAAAGAAAAATATGTTAGATGATTTTTCAATTGATGCTGGTTGGATGCCTCTAAAATCTTATACTAATTTGTTAACAGATAAAGATAAGTTTAAATATGGTACTTTGAATTATAAAAATGGATTGATGACATTAGATCTTTTCCAAGGATGGCCATTAAAACATGGAGCTATTACTTTTGGGACAAAATTAAGACGGATTAACAATATTTTTGGATGTGTCGCTGATAGTAATATATATTACATATTTATTCCTAATATTGCCAAAAGTGATACGCTTCATTTTCCCTTTGCTATAACAAAACAATCATGGAATTTAATACAGTTTTCCATAACAGATTATCTTCCAGATGAAAAAGTCACATTAAATAATTTGATTTTAGATTACGATATGTTAGATAGATGGATTGCTCCAGCACAGAAATTTGTGGTTAAAGATGATATGTCTTTATCAATAGTTAGTTCTGATAACATATTTTTGTCTAAGTTTACTTTTGAAGGACGAGTATTTAATGTGTTTTTAGTGGAAGATATTTCTGAAAGAAGTAAAAATGAAAACCGAAATGTTATCTATACTAATAAAGCGTATTTATTAATAAAAGGCGAAAATAACATTTCAACTTCTGATGCAATATACTTCGCCACTGAATTTAGAAAGATATTGTCAGTAATCCTTGCTTGGCCAGTTAATACAACACAATTATCAAAACGTGGGATAAAAGGGGATAAAGCTACTCAGGTTTCTGAAGATGTATATTTTTTAGAAACGAGATCGCCCAAAGAAATGCCTGAATTAAGTGCATTTTATACGTTTCAATTTAATACAGATATTAATTTCAACAAAATAGTGTCAAATTGGTTTAATGCTAGTTCAGAATTAAAGATATTAATACAAGACTATTTATTAACAGTTAGCTATACAATGAGTATGCAAAATATGCTAATAAATTTAACACAAGGAATCGAAGCATTTTATAGAAAAGAAAAAGTTATATTTTATAGAAGAGGGAAAAAATTAAAAAAAGACGAGTGTCTACTTAATAAAATAAAAAAGATGTTATGTACTTTTTCTGATGAATTCATAAATAAGGTTGAAAAAGATATAGGTATGAATATAAAAAAGTGGGCAGAGTTAATAAAGAATACACGAGTTTTTATTGTTCATGGAAATAAAAAAGGAGAAATTATTGAAAATACAACAGATTTATGGCATTCAGTACAACTACTTCAATATTTAGTACAAGTATTCATTCTACAAGAATTAGGAATGATAGATTTAAGTGAACAGAAAGAATTTAATCAAATAAATAAAATATTTAGTTCTGAAATAATTTGATATTTTATAGCCCTTTTGTCTTATGGGCTTCCTCAGATAGTCTGTAATTAGATAGACATATTTTAAATTAAGAATTGCTTTAATATAACATGATATTTGATCGGAAAAACAGGAGTAGAAAAATTCTATTAAATCTTAGTATTACATGAACTATGGACTTTGATTTAATAGGATTTTTATTTATACAAAAGTTTAAAAGTATCCGAAATAAACTTTCTTGGCTCGAAAAAATGCATGCTCCCAAACAAGAAGAGAGTAAATCTATGGTAATAATTTTGATATACTAGTTTTGAAATTTAATACTAGAAGATGGAAAACAATAATGACTAATTTCACAAACATGAATAGGCAAGATCAACAAGCCTATTTAATGAAACCAATAATTGATGAGTTGAAACAAGTTGGTGGTCAGTCAACTACTAAAGATCTAAAAAGAGCAGTAGTTGAAAGCGACGAAAATATCCCAGAAAATATACTAACTATGTATAAAACATCAAGAAAGGGAAGAAAATACTTACCGTTTAATTTCGCCTTTAACTTTGCTATTTCTAATTTAATTATGGCGGGAATGCTCGAAAGACCCAAACAGGGCATAGTAACTTTGACTGAAAAGGGACGCCAATACAATGGAACCAGTGAAGAATTAAGTACTTCAGTTTACGAAATTTCACTTCCTCAATGGCAAGAAAAAATTAATAAGACGTAAATTGCAATAATAAATTGAACACTTTTGGTTAAGCTGCTTGATAGATTCGATCTAATTCTCTTTCAAAGATTTCATCTGGTGTATGATAAGCTAAGATCTTTCTTGGCAATGAGTTGCACCAGGTTTCAATATCAATGATATTTTGTAAAGAATAGTTAGCTATTGCTTCTCCTTTAGGAATGAATCTGCGAATAAGACCATTGTGTCTTTCAACTGTTCCCTTATCACAAGAAGTGTAAGGATGGGCATAGTAAACCAGTGTATTGGAGGCTTCTTCTAGGTTGTACAGATCCGCAAATTCTGAACCATTATCAGTGGTAATAGTTTTAAAAATATCATTCCAGTGTTCACTGTATTGTCTTTGGAGTTCTTTAAAGGCTTGCATGACACTGATAGAAGTCTTGTCGGGAATACGAATAATTAAGAATTCACGACTCATGCGCTCAGATAAGGTTAACAGCACTTCATCATCTTTAGTCTTATGTCCAAGAACCAAATCGCATTCCCAATGACCGAATTCATTACGTTCACTAATTTCTTTTGGACGTTCTTCAATACTTCTGCCAAGCTTTTTCTTGTTTTTGCGAACACGATGAAGCTTGGTATTGCGTTTAAGCTTCTCAGGCAAGTCGTAATTATAAATGCCTAATAAGCCCTTATCAACGTAATTATAAAGAGTTTTGGTGCAGACAACATCGCTGCTAGAGAATTCGCCAGCAGCAGTGGCACGATTACTGCAAACATCAAGCGACCAACCGTCTTTAAAGAAATGTTTGTGGACATAGTGAATAAATTGAGTTTTTTTGAGAAAGTCTGATTTGCGCCCACAATTTTTACGATGAGCTTGATATACATCATGTCCTTGAGTAGCCTTGTATCTTTTGACTTTACCATGATACAGTTTTACAGTGCCACGTTTAATCTCATAACTGATAGTAGAAGGAGAACAGTTGAGTTCACGAGCAATTGCACGCAAAGAGCAGCCATCTTTCAAACGCAATTGAATAATAACTCGCTCTTCAAATGATAAATGCTTTCCTTTAACGTGCTGGTTCATGGTAGAATGTAAAGAGTCCATTTTGACCTCCAATAGAAAGTTTTTGTGGTTATTAACATTCTATCAAACAGGTCCGAATGGACTTTTTATTTTTCTAAAGTGTTCAATTTGATTTTACAATCAACGAAAATTAATAAGAATAAAAAAGTAAAAAATTCTCAAAAAGACATTAAGGAAGATGAAGCAATAACTGATGAGGAAGATTGGAAGAGTAAACTTCTTGATGCGCTGCTCAGTTTAAGTCCTGCAAAGTTTGAACTATTTTGTCGTGGTTTAGTAACAAAAATGAATGTAGATATTGATGAAAATATTGGTACTAAACTTACAGGTGATGGCGGACTTGATGGTTATGGCTATATTAGAACTGATGATTTTAGGACGGCACGTGTTGCGATACAAGCTAAAAGATGGGATCCTAGTAATTCAGTATCATCACCAGAAATTGATAAATTTCGTGGAGCAATGGATAAGTTTAGAGCTGAATATGGCATTTTCATTACTACTTCAACTTTTACAAGAGATGCTATAAAAGCATCCCGTGCTGGCACACGAGTAATTACTTTAATTGATGGTGAGCATTTATTAGATTTAGTTGCTAAATATGAGTTATACGTAACTAAGAAAGTTATTACGACTTACGAACTAGATGATTTTTTTGAGGATAAGGATTAAGAAAATAGATATGAAGAATACAAAATTTAAAATAATAACTGGATGTTTAAGTTTATTATACTTATTTACCATGACTGGATGTTCAAATCATAGTTCTACAGTGAAACATGTAAAAAGTACGAATAATGCGTCACTCATAAAGAAAAGAAGTGTAAAGAGTAGTAAAAGCAAGCAAAAAGTTGAAAAAAGTAGTAATAAACCAGTTAAAAAGCAGAGCGTTCAATCTCAAAATGTACAACAATCTGCTAAGAGTAATGTGCAAAGTCAGCCTCAACAAAACAGGGCTAATTCACAACAATCTGTCACAAAACCCAAACAAAATAATACAACTCAAACTAATCAATCTCAGAATACGCAGCCACAGTCTCAACTGCCGCCAGCTAATTCTTTATCAGATTTTGTAAACAAATATGGGGTGTCACCGTCACTTTATTTAATGCAACATAACAATATGAGTTCTAAGCAGGCACTTGAAGCAGTACCAGATAATATGAAAACTTCTGGTGAATTACAAACTCAACATAATATGGAACAAAATAATAATTAAAGCAAATGTCCAAAAAAGAAAAACTATATAATTTCACTATGGCTATTTTAGCCGTAATATCCATTATTCTTGTTATCCTAGACTATGCTTCAGTTATTAATTTAAATACTGGAATATGGATGTGGGTAGACAATGGTATCTTAGTAATTTTTGCGATAGACTATTTTTATCGACTGACTATCGCAGAAGATAAGTGGAGTTTCTTCAAACATAATATTTTTGATTTATTATCAATCATCCCTGTAAATGGATTTTTTACACTTTTCAGATTAGCTCGACTAGGGAGACTAGCAAGACTTATACGGTTGCTTAGAGTTTTGCGCTTAGTTGGTTTAACTGGTAGATTGAGAAAAATTCTTTATACTAATGGTTTAATTTATCTTTTATACACTAGTCTTAGCCTTTTAATTGTTGGCGCAATTACTTATTCTATGACCGAGCATGTTTCCTTAGCTCAGTCATTTTGGTGGGCAATTGCCACTGCAACGACTGTTGGCTATGGTGACATATCTCCGCATACCTTTGTAGGAAAAATAGTAGCCTTAGTTTTAATGCTAGTAGGAATTGGTGTAATTGGGATGTTAACAAGTTCGATTACGACATATTTTGTGAGGGAGGATAATAAGGCGGACGATAAAGACGTGCAACTAGAAAAGATCATGCAAAAGTTGGATGAAATTGAAAAACAAAACCACGATTTAAAGGAAGAAATTCAAAAGTTAAAACAGAAATAGCGCCAACTCAAGCTACCTGCCACAAACCATGGCAGGTAGCTTATTTTTATCCAAAATTAAATAACACAATCACAACTCAACGCTGCTAATTATTATACAAAGCCGTAGTCAACACTTATAATATTCCTTGTAAGCGATAACAAAGGTAAGGAATATAATTAAGGTTATTCCAGAGCGTATTGTTAAAGAAAACACTCCAGATGTTGATGCGGTTTCTGGTGCATTTGCTACAAGTCGGGCAATCAGCGAAGCCGTCCGCAAGGCTTTGAAAAATGTGAAGGAATAAAATAATTTACAATCACAATGCGGTTGTAAAAACGGTCGAAAAGCTTTTCGACCGTTTCTTGGTATAATTTAAATTAAAAATTATGGCGCATTTAAAGATGGATATTTAACTGCACTAAAAATAATATATAACAAAAATGTCAGGGAAAAAGAAATGATTGATTATAGAACTTTAAAGCATAGTGATAATGGAATGCCGACATGGGATGCTTTTCTTGGTCCTGTATTGCAGGTGGCAAGTACTAAAAGAGAATGGATAGGGAAAGAATTGGATCAAGCAGTACTTGATGAAGTTGATTTACCTGAAGAACTTGCTAATTTAAGATATGCATCTAAATATCACGATTTAATCGCATATAATCGTGTCGGATGGGCCTTAAGTGAGTTAAAATTATCGGGTTTATTTAATTCACCTAGAAGAAGTATCTATAGGATAAGTGAAACAGGAAAAGAAGCATTAGCTAAATACGGATTGAATATTACACGTGATTTCGTTCATTCTCAGCCAGCGTACATTGAACATCAAAATAAGTTAAAAAATAAAAAAGAAATTGATAATGATATCACTGAAGATCAAACTTTTGAATTAACTGAAAAACAAATAAAAGACTGGTTTGATAAGCAAAGTAGTGATTTATCTGAACAATTAATTGTTAAATTACGTAGTACGGATCCTTATCAATTTGAACATATGATGGTTCAGCTTTTAAATGATATGGGATATAAAGGGACTAACGGACAATCCGTCGTAACTCAGAAATCTAATGACGGTGGTATTGACGGAATCATTAATCAAGATCCATTAGGTTTGCGTACAGTATACGTGCAAGTTAAAAGATATTCAGAAAAAAATATTGTAGGTAGTCCTGAAATTAATAGCTTTTTTGGTGCACTTAGACGTAAACAAGCAGATCGTGGTGTATTTATTACTACTTCTTCGTTTACTAATGATGCAAGGGATGCAGCAAAGCAGTTGAATATTGCATTAGTTGATGGGGAAATGCTGACAAATTTGATGATTCAGTACAAAGTGGGGGTACAAATTCGTCAAAATTATGAATTGTATGATATTGATGATGATTTCTTTGAAGAATAAAAATTCAAAAGATTATAAGCTAAAATTATAGTTGGTTTGAATGAAGCAACAAGTTTACGCGCGCAATAAAAAAGGTCGAAAATCTTTTCGACCTTTTTTTAACCGTAAATAGATTGAAAAATAAATTTTTGTTTTTGTGAAGTATTGAAACTCATTGATATCATAGAATTCTTATTTTAACTCTCGCAAGAATTAAGGAATATAAAATATGGCATCAGATCTAACATCAATCTATTGCCATGTTAATTAGCTTAATAGCCAATCGATTAAATTAAGTTTTTGGATACCGTTGTAATTTGCTGTGCGGTTGATAGTGTCTAAAGTTAACAGATATTTAGGGTAAGAATCACGAATTTGCTCTAGCGATCTCAATTCACGTTTTAGCACTTTTTCATCCATAGTAGTTAAAGCAACTTGATAATAGGAAAGCTCATTCATATCGTTAATTCCGACAAAATCTACGTCATATTTATTGCTTTCTCCAACATAAACTGCTTTATTGCGTCTAAGTAACTCTAAATAAACAATATTTTCAATAATATGTCCAAAATCTTCTTGATGGTCAGGCAGGAGAATATTCCTAATTCCCATATCAACACCATAATATTTACTCTGACTATTTAGGAGTTGACGACCATGGATATCATATCTTTTTGCTTCATACATTAATAGACTGTCTAGAATACCGCCTAAGTATCGATCAACCGTTTTGTTGCTAGAGGAATACCCAGCACTTTTGAGAGTATTAGTTATCTTATTAATAGAAACCTGACTGCCTATTGAAGAGTAGAGGCTTTGAATAACTCGCTCCAAAACTGGTGTGTCTTTAATATTTAAACGAGAAACAATATCAGTTAAGACAATTGTAGAGTAAACGCCTTGAAGATATTCATTTCTTTCTTTAGGAGTATCAATAAATAAGGTATAAGGAAAAGAACTTTCAAGATATTTATTGAACATGTCATCATTATTAGTAAACTTATCGTTCTGTTTATGCCAAGCAACAAATTCAGAAAAAGATAATGGCAAGATTTTAAGTTCTACATATCTACCAGTAAGTAGTGTAGCAATTTCACTGCTTAAGAAATATGCATTAGAACCAGTTAAATAGATATCGACATTATCTTTTAAGAAGAGTGAATCAACAACTCTCTCAAATTCTTTAACGTGTTGTATTTCGTCAAGAAAAATATAATTCATTTGGTCAGGGAGAATCTTATTTTCGAGATAATCATATAAATCTTGAGCATTGCGAAGATTATCATATTTCATATTTTCAAAATTGATACTAATGAATTGTTCATCTTTAACTCCTTCATGTTCCTTTAAATAATTACGAAATAGGTAGAAGAGAGTAGATTTTCCAGCACGACGTACACCAGATACTACTTTAATAATTTGTTTATTTTGCCATCTTTTTAAGAAGTCCAAATATTCAGGACGATTAACATATTTTTGCATTTTTTCTCCATAGTAAACGATTGGCATATATAAAGTATGTATATTTATAAATATATTTTAGCAAAAGTTTGGAGTTAACTCCAAACTTTGATCTTTTTTAGCAAGTTTTTGGAGTTAACTCCAAATTATCTATATTTTTTACTTATTTTTGGAGTTAAGTACAAAAAAAGAAACCTAACCACAATGGCTAGGTTATTTCTTACTATCTTCTAAAGAAAATATGTCTCTTTTTTCTTTCATAAGTAAAGCCTTGGCCTAATGCTTCATGTACATCAACTACGGAAACAAAGGCATTGGGATCTTCACGCAAAATTAATTCTTTGACCTGGCTAATTTCTCTAGGAGAAACCACACAATAAATCATTTTCTTAGCGGAGTGATCATAGCCACCTTCGGCATTTAAAAATGTATAGCCGCGATCTAGCTGCACATCAATCATCTTAGCAATTTGTTCATACTTATCAGAAATAATAAAAAGTCCACGTGCTGCGTAAGCGCCTGCTTGGATTGAATCAGTAATTCGCGCTAATACAAAACTCGCAAGTAACGTGTAGATCATATGCTTAATGTCTAAGTAAGTTAAGGAAATTGTCAAAACAAAAGCATCAAGACCAAGAAGCGACTTCCCAACAGGTATACCTAACTTTAAATCTAATATCCTAGCAATAATATCGGTTCCACCGGTGGTGCCGCCATATTTAAAGACAATTCCGATGCCAAAGCCAGAAAAAAGTCCTGCCAAGACACCCGCAATAAAAAGATCATGTTCTAAATCTAATTGGTTTATAATAGGAATGTGTAACCAAAATGATAAAAAGAAGGATAGACAAAGCGTGCCCCAAATGGTCAAGGCAAGTAGCCGTTTGCCCATAAAACGATATCCGATTATAATTAAGGGGATATTTAGAAGTAACGTTGATAGACCAGGATTGATATGGAACCAATATCTAAGTAAAAGCGCAATACCACTTATTCCACCATCAGCTAGTTTGTTAGGGATACTGATGGCATCTAAGCTAAAAGCATAAATACTACAACCAAGAGTTATGAAAAATAATTGTTTAAAGAGTTGTTTATTGAAAATCTTAGTCATGTTACTTCCTTCTTTCTTACAAAACTAAGGAATAATTAAGGGGAATAGGGAATATATGAAGATTACCAATTTACCGGAAGTTTTTACCGCCGCGCTTCCAGTTTTAAAACAAATTAATGAAGCGGGTTATGAGGCTTATTTTGTTGGAGGCAGTGTTAGAGACTTGCTCTTAAATCGTCATATCCATGATGTTGATATTGCAACAAGTGCTTATCCAATGGAAATTAAGCAAATTTTTAAAAAGACAATTGATACGGGAATCAAACATGGGACAGTGACAGTTCTTTATGAAGGTGAAAGTTACGAGGTTACAACTTTTAGAACGGAATCAGGATATCAAGACTTCCGTAGGCCCGATCACGTAACTTTTGTTCAGAACTTGTCAGAAGACTTGAAGAGAAGAGACTTCACAATTAATGCTTTAGCCATGGATGTTGATGGCAATGTCATTGATCACTTCGATGGTTTGGGTGATTTAGACAAGCATCTAATCCGTGCAGTTGGTAAAGCTGAGAACCGCTTCCACGAAGATGCCTTAAGAATGATGAGGGCAGTTCGTTTTATGAGTCAATTGCAATTTACGCTTGAACCAGAAACTGAGCAAGCAATTAGCGATAATCATGAATTGCTCAGTAAGATTTCTGTTGAACGAATTCGCGACGAATTTGTTAAAATGGGGATTGCTCCCGGTAGCCAAAAGGCTTTTCAGATTTTCTTAGACACTGGTTTATCTGAAGAAGTTCCAGGTTTTAAAGGTAAAAAAGAGAATTTGGCTATTTATCCTCAACTCAATTTTAGTCCTACTACTGAAGCTAATCTATGGGCTTTGATGATTATTTTACTAAAATTACCAAATGAGAAGATTCCTTCTTTTATGCGGATGTGGAAGAATTCTAATGCAATGGAGCGTCAAGTCGCTGACATTGTTGCTTTCTTTGACTTAATTAGTTCACGTGCCCCAAATAATTATGACTTATATCAAGCTGGCTTAGAAACTATTGCTTCGACCATTGATTTGGCGCATATTTTAGGTCAGCCAATTAACGGCAGTGCTTTGGTTGATGGTTATGAAGCTTTGCCAATTAAAAATAGCCACGATCTAGTGATTAATGGCCACTTTTTATTAAAAAATGGTATTCCAGCTGGACCAAGAGTGGGTCTACTACTAGAAGAAATTAAGAAGGCAGTCCTTGAAGGAGTAATTAGCAACAACGAAGCAGCAATTACTGAATTCCTTTCTTTAAATAATTAAAAATAGCTAGCAAAAAGGCGAGCAGTGAAAAATCACTACTTGCCTTTTTTAAACGTAAAATAAAATAGAAAAATACATCAAGATTGATCCGAGTAAAACAAACATGTGCCAAATCACATGTATATAAGGAACTCCGCGCATTGAAAATAAAATAGCACCAACAGTATAAGCAATTCCGCCCCAAACTAGGAGCCAAAAGCCAGTTGGTCCAAGAACAGGATAAAGGGTGCTAGAAGCAATGATGACAATCCAGCCCATTAATACGTATAAAATCGTATCTAAGACAACGTGTTTTCCTTGATTGAAAATATAAAACAAGATGCCAAAGATTGCTAGAGCTAAGATAATGCTAAACATTACCCAACCTTTAGCTCCGCCAATTGCAACGAGAGTATAGGGTGTATAAGTTCCAGTAATTAAAATAAAAATTGAGGAGTGATCAAATATCTGGAAAACCCTTCTAGCTCTAGTAAAAATCAAACTATGGTAGAGTGTTGAAAAGAGATAGAGAATAATCAAACTTGAACCATAAAGAGTAAAGGCAGTTACTCTTACCGCACTTCCTGTATGGGCAGCTTTTACAATTAAAATTACTAATCCAGCTACTGCTAGGCAAAAACCAATCCCGTGAGTAATAGCACTAAAAATATTATTTAAAATGTTGTATGTTTTTGAGCGATTTTTTGGCTCTTGCCACAATTGTTTAAAAGACATTCATTGATTCCGCCTTATATACTTTTATAATCTATTTAATAAATTTTAACTCATTTTTGTATTTTTGATATACTTGAGGTTGTACTTAATAAATTCTAACATAGAATAATAATAAAAGAAGAATAGGGGATAGGAGCTAGCATGGCTAAGATTAAAGTAGTAACTGATTCCTCAGTTCAATTAACTCCTGAAGAAATTGATAAATATGGCATTACCGTGGTTCCGTTAACCATTACCATTAATGGTCAGACTTACACAGATGGCGTTGACATTAGCCGCGAAGAATTTGTGAAAAAGATGGATGCATCAAAAGAATTGCCTAAAACCAGTCAACCATCAATTGGAGTTTTTGAAAAAGTATTTAAAGATTTGACTGATGATGGCAGTCAAGTTGTTGGTATTTTTCTTGCTCACTCTTTAAGTGGAACAATTGAGGCTGCTAGACAAGCTGCGGATTTGATTGGTAAGAGCAAAGAAGTAACTTTGATTGATTCTGGCTTAACTGATCGAGCAGAAGCATACCAAGTACTAGCTGCAGCTAAAGATGCCAAAGAAGGTAAGAGTCTTGAAGAAATTGTCGCCCACGTTGAGCGACTTAAAGAACATCAAAAACTCTATATGATGGTTGTAAACCTCAATAATTTAATTAAAGGAGGTCGTCTTGGACCGCTTGCGGGTAAGATTGCTACCTTATTAAATATCCGAATTGAATTGCACATGCCAGGTGGTCATCTTGAAGTCGCTAAAAAAGGACGCGGTAAGAAATTTTCTAAAAATTGCGATAAACGCGTTTTAAAAGATATCGAAGAACACAAGCAGGAAATTAAAGAAGTAGCAATTTCTTATGTTGATACTCCCGAAGATATGAAAGTTTGGACTGAAAAGATTAAAGAAATTAATCCTGATATCAAGGTTTTAACTCGAGTAACGAGTCCGATTATTTCAACTCACGCAGGTAGCGGAGCATATGCAGTATTCTATACAATGGAGGAGTATTAATGGCTTATCGTGAAAGCTTTTATCGCTTTTTAATGACGCAAAGAAATCCAGGATCGGTAGACGATATTGTTCAATTTGCTAATAATGCTCAACACGATAGTTCTTTTCCAAAACAAGAAGAAGACTATGAAAAGTTATCAGACTACTTAGAGTTAAACGCTGGCTATTTGCCAAGCATGAGTGTTTTTGACAAGGCATATCAATTATATTTAGACAATATGAACTGAGGCTAATATGGCAGAAGTAGAACCCAATAATTCTCATCAAAAGAAGACTACAAAAAATAAAAAGAAACATCTTCCCAAATATGCCCAATTTTTGTTAACTGGTATAGCTGGTGCAGCGATTGGTGCAGGTTTGACCTTTGGAATTATGGAAGTTAAGGAATTAAAGTCGCCTTTTTATCAAGTTGAAAAAGTGTATGAGCAATTACAAGGTTCATATTATAAAAAAGTTTCATCGCAAACATTGCGCCAAGGGGCAATTAACGGGATGCTTGATAGTCTTAATGATCCTTTTTCAGAAGGATTAAGTGGCGCGAAACAAGAACAAGTTAATAACATCTTAGAAGGCTCAACTTTTGGCGGAGTTGGTATTCAGATGGCAGTACGCAACAATAAAGTTGTTGTGGACTCTATTGTTGCTAATTCTCCAGCTTCAAAGAGTACTATTAAGCCTGGCGATGAAATTGTGGCTGTTGATAATAAAAAAGTCAGCGCGGCTCAGTTCACTAAAGTCGCTTCCTTAGTTAGAGGAAAAGTTGGCACCAAAGTAACGCTGAAACTCAAGCGTGCTAATTCAACCTTTAATGTTACTTTAAAGCGCGCTAAAATTTCGCAGTCTAGCTTAACTAAACGTACAGAAGGTAATGCGACCATTATTACAATTACGCAGTTTGACGTGAATACTGCTAAGGACTTGAAGAGTGCCTTAAAGTCAATCAACACTCAAAAATATCCTAGGTTAATTATTGATTTGCAGGATAATCCAGGCGGTGAAATGAATGCTGCTTTGAAATCTGCATCTTATTTCTTGCCAAACAAGAAGATTATTATGCAATACAAGGACCGCAAGGAAAAAGAAGTAATTCGCTCTGATAAGAAGCTTTCAGGAGACTTTCATACTTCACTCAAGCCAATTATTTTAATTAATGGAAATACTGCTAGTGCAAGTGAAATCTTTACAGCTGCTTTAGTGCAAAATCATTGCGGGGTTTCAGTTGGTCAAACAAGCTATGGTAAAGGAACTGTTCAGCAAGTAGGACAAACTGAGGATTCAGAGTATAAATATACAGTTGCTAAATGGTTGACGCCAAATGGAACTTGGATTAATCAAAAGGGGCTTAAGCCAACTTATCCAGTTTCTGAATCACCTTTAGCAAAATTGCCGCAATTCCAAAGTATGAGCGTTTTGAAGAAGTCCATGACTGGTGTTGATGTGGTTACCTTGCAGCAATATTTAACTGCCTTAGGCTATTTACCCAAGCATGTTACTGGCGTTTTTGATGATGAAACCAAGAATGCTGTAATTAAATTTCAAAAAGAACATGACTTGACAACAGATGGTATAGTAAATGGGCAAGTACAAGCTCAGCTTTATCTAGCAGTTGCTCAAAAATTACAAGATAATAATCCTGCTTTAAAGAAAGCGTTGAGCTTAAATCTAAAGGATATGGAGGACTAAAATGGCAACTATTCAATGGTATCCAGGACATATGAACAAGGCTAAAAATCAACTTGAAGACAAATTAGACTTGATTGACGTCTTAATTGAAGTTTTAGATGCGCGTCTTCCAGTTTCTTCTCGTAATCCAATGATTGGACAATTAACCAAGAAGAAACCTCATATTATTATCTTGAATAAGTCAGATTTAGCTGACCCAATTCAGACTAAAAAATGGACTCGTTATTTCCAAGATGAGGGCAATTTCGTCATCTCAATGGATGCTCAGCATAATACTAATATGACGAGTTTGTTTAAGATTATTAAATTAGCTGGTAAGAAAAAAACAGAGAAGTTGATTGCAAAGGGTGCTTCTAATCCGATGATCCGCGTAGCGATTGCTGGAATTCCAAATTGCGGCAAATCGACGATTATTAACCGAATGGTTGGAAGAAATGCGGCAATTGTAGGAGACAAGCCTGGTGTAACTCGTGGTCAAAGTTGGTTAAAGACCAAGACGAATGTTCAAATTCTAGATACACCAGGAATTTTATGGCCTAAATTTTCTGATCAAGAGGTAGGCTATAAGTTAGCAGCTTGTGGTGCAATTAAGGCCGATGTTTTTCATCCTGATGACGTCGCCTTATTTGTAATTGAATTTTTGAAGCAAAACTATCAAAAGGATCTTGCCAAATTTGCCCAAGCAACTAGTGAGGAGCTTGAAAATATGTCTAATCCGGATTTATTACTAGCTATGACTAATAAATATGGCATGCGGGATGATTATGACAAGTTTTCACTCTTTATGCTTCAACGTTTACGTAAAGGAAAATTGGGAAGGATTACGTTTGATCTTAGATGACCATTACTGAAATAAAAAACTTGCTTCAAGGAGAAGTAAGTAGCGAACAATTAGAAGAATTACGTGCTGATGAAAGAAAAGGCGTGCAAAAGCTCTTAGTTAGCTACGAAAAAAGACAGCTTAAACGTTCGCAAGCACTTGCTCAGTTTCAAAATCGTTTTTCTTATGAAAAAGAATTTTGGCAAAAAAATCAACTTGTTGCTGGAGTTGACGAAGTAGGAAGAGGACCACTAGCTGGGCCTGTAGTTACAGCTGCTGTTATTTTGCCCCATAATTTTGATTTGATTGACGTTAACGATTCAAAGAAACTATCTCCTAAAAAGAGAAAGGCGCTTTTTCCTCAAATTCTGGCCAAAGCAGTCAGCGTTAGCGTTGGCTTAGCTAATAATGATGTAATTGATCGGATTAACATCTATGAAGCTGACCGCCTGGCAATGGCGCATGCTGTTCAAGGCTTAAAAGTAAAGCCAGCTGCCTTGTTAGTCGATGCGATGAATGTACCACTGAATATTCCACAAATCAAATTGATTCACGGGGATGCTAAGTCTAATTCAATTGCTGCTGCTAGTATTGTGGCTAAAGTTTTCCGTGACAATTTGATGGATGCCTATGGTGAAGTTTATCCAGAGTATGATTTTAAGCACAATGCAGGATATGGTACACGTGAGCACATGGAAGCCTTGAAAAAGTATGGTCCAACACCAATTCATCGTCGATCTTTTGCACCAGTTAGCGAATACGAAAAATAAATAAAAAATAAACCTTCACTTTTGCGTACTTGATAGTGGAGGTTTTATTTTATGAATTTAAAAGAATTTTGCTTAAGATTAAAATTGCAACATGGCGTCGGTACTACAACTTTGGGTAAAATCGCTGAAAATTTTACGGCTGGCGAAGAAGTAACAGTTGACAAAATAGAGAGTTTATCATTAAAATCAAATATCCAAAATCTTGTTTTAGCTGCGATGAGAAATGATAAATTTAATTCTTGGATTGAAAGAATTAAATTGCAGTGTGATGTTGTCACTATCTTTGATTCAATCTATCCAGAAGGACTCCGCGAGATGTACAATGCACCGACGATTCTTTTTACTAGAGGAGATTTATCCTTGCTTAAAAAAGAAATTACGACTATAGTTGGCGCAAGACAACCCACAAATTACAGCCGGTTTGTTTTAAAACAGTTAATTCCGCAGCTAATAGAGCAAGATTTTGTAATTGCTAGTGGTTTGGCTCGCGGAGTTGATGGGATTGCTCATCAGGAAGCCTTGAAAAATAATGGTAAAACAATTGCCGTGGTTGGAAATGGATTGAATCATTTTTATCCGCAAGAAAATAAGGAATTGCAAGAAGAAATTGTGGCTAAGGGTTTATTAATTAGTGAATATTTACCAGACACACCCCCGCGTCCTTATCGCTTTCCTGAACGTAATCGCATTCTTGCGGGTTTAAGTAAAAATATAATTGTCACTGAAGCTAGAAAAAGATCTGGTTCTTTAATTACTGCAAATATTGCTTTAGAAGAAAATCGCAATATTTTTGCGGTTCCTGGACCAGTCTCAAGTCCCCTGTCTGAGGGGCCTAACGAGCTAATTGCTGCTGGTGCATATCCACTAGTTAATGCTGATTTTAGAAACTTGCTTTAGTTGACAAGAGTGAAATTTTTGGTATTTTAGAATTTGGTAGAAATTGTGCAAGGAAGGGGCATTTTATGCCTACTAAACGAAAATATAAAAAGAATTTAGTTATTGTCGAGTCTCCACATAAGGCTAAGACAATTGAAAAATATTTAGGTAGAAATTATCATGTTATCGCCTCAAAAGGTCATATTCGCGATTTGCCTAAGTCCCAAATGGGAGTTGACGTCGAACACGATTATGAACCAAAGTATATTTCCATTCGTGGAAAAGGCGATACGATTAAAGAATTAAAGAGCGAAGCTAAAAAAGCAAAGTATGTTTATCTTGCTTCTGACCCCGATCGTGAAGGAGAAGCTATTGCTTGGCACGTAGCTCATGCTTTAAACTTAGATCCTAAAGAGCACAACCGCGTTGCTTTTAACGAAATTACTAAAGATGCGGTTAAAAATGCCTTTAAGAATCCTAGAACCATTGATATGGATATTGTCGATGCTCAACAAGCACGGCGTGTTCTTGACCGCTTGGTTGGTTATTCAATCAGCCCTATCTTGTGGCAAAAAGTTAAGAAGGGCCTGTCTGCTGGACGTGTTCAATCAATTGCCTTGAAGTTAGTAATTGACCGTGAAAACGAGATTAAGAATTTTAAGCCAGAAGAATACTGGACAATTGATGCTGATTTTGAAAAGGGTAAGGAAAAATTCAAGGGTGCCTTTTATGGCATTAAGGGTAAGAAGCAAGACTTACCAAATAATGAAGCAGTTCAGGATATCTTAAAACAGATTGATAAACGTAAGAATTTTGAAGTTACTAAAGTAGTTAAAAAAGAAAGAAGACGTCAGCCTGCTGCTCCTTTTACTACTTCAACTATGCAGCAAGAAGCCAACAAGCGTTTAGGATATCGTACTCGTCGAACAATGAGAATTGCTCAATCTCTTTATGAAGGGGTCAACCTTGGTAAGGGATCAGTTGGTTTAATCACTTATATGCGTACTGATTCTAAGCGTATTGCTAATGTTGCTAAGCATGAAGCTTCAAAATTTATCCATGAAGAATATGGTGCAAATTATGCAGCAATCAAGCCGCAACACTTTAAAAACGATGCTGATGCTCAGGACGCCCACGAAGCAATTCGTCCAACTTCAGCTTTTAGAACACCAGCTTCAGTTAAAGAATATCTAACAACTGAAGAATATCGCCTCTACACTTTAATTTGGTCAAGATTTATTGCTAGTCAAATGACACCAGCTGTTTACGACACTGTAAGAGCAGATATTGAACAAAATGATGTTACCTTTAGAACAACTGGATCAAAACTTAAGTTTGCTGGCTTTACTAAGGTTTACGATAATCAAAAGGAAAAGAATAATGAATTACCTGAGTTAAACGAAGGCGATAAGGTTAAGCTTAAGAAGACTGATGACCGTCAGCACTTTACCCAGCCACCTGCAAGATACACTGAAGCTAGTTTAGTTAGAGCTCTTGAAGAAAATGGCGTTGGTCGTCCATCAACTTATGCACCAACAATTGATACGATTCAAAAACGTTATTACGTAAAACTTGAGGGAAGATCAATTGTGCCTACTGAACTAGGTGAAATCGTTGATAAACTAATCGAAGAATTTTTCCCAGATATAGTTAACGTTGACTTTACTGCTCAACTAGAAGATGATCTTGATGGCGTTGAAGTAGGCAAAAAGAACTGGATCAAAGTCGTAGATGAATACTACAAACCATTTTCTAAAGAATTAGACAAGGCTGATCAACAAATTGAAAAAGTTCAAATTAAGGATGAACCAGCTGGCTTTAATTGCGACATTTGTGGTGCACCGATGGTAATTAAGATGGGACGTTATGGTAAGTTTTATGCTTGCTCACGCTTCCCAGATTGCCGTAATACTAAGCCAATTGTTAAAAAGGTTGGTGTAACTTGTCCTAAGTGTGGTAAGGGAGAAGTTATTGAAAAGAAGTCTAAACGTAATCGCAAGTTCTATGGTTGCTCTCGTTATCCAGATTGCGACTTTGTATCTTGGGATCAACCAATTGGTCGTAATTGTCCAAATGATGGTCATTTCTTAGTTCAAAAGAAGAACAAGAAGGGACTAGTTATTCTTTGTCCAAACGGCGATTATCGTGAAGAACCAGAAGAAAATTAAATTATTATAAAAATCAATGATATCATTAAAACGAAAGCGGTTTAATGATATCATTTTTATATAGACTTGAAAGAGTCGAGCAGAAAGGAAAGATTGCATGGTAAAAAATGTAACCGTAATTGGCGGAGGCCTTGCAGGAAGTGAAGCTGCATGGCAATTGGCTAAGCGTGGCATTGAAGTAGATTTATATGAAATGCGACCAAAGAAAAACACACCTGCTCATGAAACTGCAAATTTTGCCGAATTAGTATGTACTAATTCAATGAGATCAAACCAACTTTCAAACGCCGTTGGTTTGTTAAAAGAGGAAATGCGTCAGCTTGATTCTTTAATTATGAAGGCTGCTGATGAAACAGCTGTACCTGCGGGCGGAGCTTTAGCAGTTGATCGGGATAAGTTTAGTTCAGTGGTTACAAAAACTCTAAAGGACTTGCCGAATGTGCGCGTTCATGAAGAAGAGATTACTAAGATCCCAAAAGATGGGATAACCATTATTGCGACTGGACCACTCACTTCAGATACATTGGCAGAACAGATTAAGGAATTTTGTGGTACTGATTCACTTCATTTCTTTGATGCGGCTGCGCCAATTGTAGCTGCAAGCTCAATTGATCGTGACATTGTTTATAAGAAATCTCGCTATGACAAAGGTGAAGCAGCTTACTTGAACTGTCCAATGACTAAGGAAGAATTCTATAATTTCTATAAAAACTTAGTTAGTGCAGAAACTGCTACTTTGCATGGCTTTGAAGATAAAAATGTCTTTGAAGGCTGCATGCCAATTGAAGTTATGGCAAAAAGAGGAGAAAAAACAATGCTCTTTGGGCCACTTAAGCCTGTTGGTTTAGAAGATCCTAAGACAGGAAAGACTCCATATGCAGTTGTGCAACTACGTCAAGATAATGCGGCAAGCACGATGTACAACATTGTTGGTTTCCAAACTCATTTAAAATATGGCGAACAAAAGAGAGTCTTTTCAATGATTCCAGGTCTTGAAAATGCAAAATTCGTCCGTTATGGTAAAATGCACCGCAACACTTACATTGCTAGTCCTGAAGTTTTAAATGCAAATTATGAAGCTAGAAAACAAGCTGGTCTATTTTTTGCGGGACAAATGACTGGGGTAGAAGGTTATGTAGAAAGTGCAGGTTCTGGTTTAATTGCTGGGATCAATGCAGCAAGAGAAGCCATAGGCGAAGAAACATTAGTATTTCCTAAGTCAACAGCTTTAGGATCGATGGCTCATTACATCACAACTACTAGTGCTAAACACTTCCAGCCAATGAATGCATCTTATGCATTATTACCAAAACTAGATTATAAGGTTAGAAATAAGCAGGAAAGACACCTGGAAATTTCTAAGCGAGCATTGAAAGATCTTGAAGCCTTTAAGGAAGAAAAGAAGCTTGATTAATAATGTCTAAAGAAAATGATAAGTTAATCAAACAATTCCAAGATTACTTGAACTATGAACGTAATTATAGTAAAAATACTGTAAGCTCTTACTTAAATGATCTAGATGAAGCGAAGCAATTTTTTAAAGAAAATGGTGGCTTTAGCGGCTGGGATAAAGTTAAAAGTCGCGATGTTGAAATTTTCTTACAAAATTTAGCTACACAGAATAGGTCTAGAACAACTCAAGCGCGTAAGATGTCGAGTTTGAGATCTTTTTATCGCTTTCTCGTTAAGCGAGAAGTGTTAGAAAATGATCCCATGCAGACAATTAGCTTAAGATTGGGCGAAAAGAAACTACCACAGTTTTTCTACGAAAAAGAGATGCGCCAAGTCTTTGATAGTCTTGTGGGGCATGACAGATTGGTAGTGAGAAATCGCGCCATGTTTGAGCTTTTTTATGCGACTGGGATGCGGCTAAGTGAGATGGCATCTTTGAAGCTAGATCAGATTGATTTTGATTTAAAAATTATCTTAGTTCATGGGAAGGGTAATAAAGATCGCTATGTTCCTTTCGGAAAAGATGCACTTGATGCTTTAAAAGAATATCGTGATGATGTTCGACCAGCTCTTCTTGGTCAAAATGAAGATTTAGGCTATGTTTTTTTGAATAATCGCGGACAGAAGCTAACTGGACGTGGGATTGAATACATCATGCAGCAAGTGTTCATTAAAGCTGGAGTTGGCGGCAAGGTTCATCCCCACATGCTTAGACACTCTTTTGCAACTGAAATGCTCAATAATGGGGCGGACCTGAGAAGTGTCCAGGAATTGTTGGGACATGAATCTTTATCTACGACGCAGATTTATACTCATGTTACGATGAAGCATTTACAAGCAGATTATCAAAAATTTTTCCCAAGAAAAGATAAGAAAGACGAGGCATAATATATGACAACAATTTGTTCTGTTAGATACAACAATCAAACAGCCATCGCAGGTGATGGTCAAGTTACTTTAGGTGAAAAGGTAATCGCTAAGGCAACTGCTAAAAAGATCAGAAGAATTTATCACGATCAAGTAGTAATTGGCTTTGCCGGCGGAGTTGCAGATGCAGTTAGCTTGCAAGATATGCTTGAAGGAAAGCTTGAAACATACTCAGGCGATTTACGTAGAGCAGCTGTAGAAATGGCACAAAGCTGGAGAAAAGACCCAACTTTAGCTAAATTGCAAGCGATGGTAATTGCCTTTAATGACAAAGATTTATTATTGATTTCTGGTAATGGTGAAGTTCTTGAACCAGATGAAAATGTGGTAGCTATTGGTTCAGGTGGTAATTTTGCACAAGCAGCAGCAATTGCTATGACTCGCCATAGTAGTGGCATGAGTGCGAGTGAAATTGCCAAAGAAGCAGTTAAGATTGCTTCTGGAATTGATGTCTTTACTGATGACCACATTACTACTGATGAAATCTAGGTGAAATATTTTGACTGAAGAAAAAACTCCAAAACAAATTGTAGATTTACTTGATAAATATATTATTGGCCAAAACGAAGCTAAAAAATCTGTTGCTGTAGCTTTATATAATCGCTACCGTCGTTTGCAGCTACCTAAGCAGATGCAACAAGATATTACCCCCAAGAATATGTTAATGGCTGGTCCTACTGGTGTTGGTAAAACTGAAATTGCACGTCGTTTAGCTAAAATTGTTGACGCACCTTTTGTAAAAGTTGAAGCGACTAAGTTTACTGAAGTAGGTTACGTTGGACGCGATGTTGAATCAATGGTGCGTGACTTAGTTGAAGAAGCCGTTCGCATGGAAGAAAAAGAACAATTCGACCGTGTTAAAGTACAAGCAACTAAGAAGGCAAATAACCGCTTAGTTAAGTTAATCGTTCCAGGCATTAAGCGTGAAAACCGTGAAAATTCAATGCAGCAAATGATGCAGATGCTTTCTGGCAACTTCAACATGAACCAAGCTCAAGATAATGAAGAAGTAACTGACGATATTCGAAATGAACGTCTTAGCGTAGCTGATCAACTTAATAAGGGCTTACTTGAAAATCGTGAAGTAACAATTGAAGTTGAACAAGCACCTAAGGTTAATCCAATGGGCGATATGATGGGCCAAATGGGAATTGATATGTCGAGCTTGTTGGGAGATTTAATGCCTAAGAAGACTGTTAAGCGTACCTTGAAGGTATCGGATGCACGTGAAGTTTTAATCCAAGAAGAATCTAAGAAGTTAATTAATTACGATTCTCTCTACCAACGCGCAATTGAACGAACCCAGCAAAATGGAATTATCTTTATCGATGAAATTGATAAGATTACCGCTGGCAACAAGAAGACTTCTGGTGAAGTTTCTCGTGAAGGTGTCCAAAGAGATATCTTGCCAATTGTTGAAGGATCAACTGTTTCAACTAAGTATGGCCCTGTTTCAACTGACCACATTCTCTTTATTGCAGCTGGTGCCTTTGCTGAAAGTAAGCCAAGCGATTTAATTCCAGAATTGCAAGGTCGTTTTCCAATTCGGGTTGAGTTAAACGCCTTAACTCAAGAAGATTTTGTTAAGATCTTGAAGGATCCTCAAAACTCACTTTTGAAGCAATATATTGCACTTCTTAAAGCTGACGGTATTAAGCTAGTCTTCACTCAAGAGGCAATTGACCGTATTGCTCAAATTGCCTTTGAAGTAAATCAAGGTACTGATAACATTGGTGCTCGTCGTTTAGCAACTATCTTAGAAAAATTGCTTGAAGATGTTCTTTACGAGGGTCCAGATATGAATATGGGCGAAATTACTATTACTCAGAAGTATGTTGACCAAAAATTGAGTGATATAATTATCAATAAGGACTTAACAAAATTTATTTTGTAATTTTAGTAGATAAAGAGAAGTTAAATTATGGATTATCAATTAAAAAATAATTTTTTAACAGTAACGCTTTCTGATCAGGGTGCTGAAATCCAAAGCGTTAAAGATGTAAACAGTGGTCGAGAATATATTTGGCAAGCTGATCCTAAAATTTGGGGTCGTCATGCGCCAGTTTTGTTCCCTGTAGTTGGTCGCTTAAAGGACGATCAATATACTTATGATGGTAAGACTTATCATATGGGACAACATGGTTTTGCAAGAGATTCGAAGTTTACTGTTGAAGAACAAGACGATAAGCACATTGTTTTTCTTCTGACTTCTAATGAAGATACTAAAAAAATGTATCCATTTGATTTTGAGTTAAGAGTAACTTACAGCTTAGTCAATAACTTGTTGTCAGAACACTTTACGGTAACTAATACAGATACTAAGGAAATGATCTTTGGTATCGGTGGCCACCCTGGCTTTAATTTACCAACTGATAATGGTTTGACTAAGAATGATTATTACTTCAAATTTGCCCCATCCATGGATCATGTGAAGATTCCATTGAAGGCACCTTACCTTGACTGGGATAATCGTTCATTGCTTGCAACAGATTCACTGTTTGAAATTAGTGATGAATTATTTAAGGATGATGCTTGGGTCTTTGAATTAAAGCAACCTAATAAGATTTCTATTAGAACTGATAAGAGTGATTATCATATCAACGTTAAAATGGAAAATGCGCCATTTGTTGGTTTATGGTCACAATATCCTAAATCTGGTAATTACATTTGTATTGAACCATGGTGGGGTATTGCAGACACCTTAGATAGTGATGGTCAATTAGAGCACAAGCGTGGAATGAATCACATTGCTCCAAACGAAGTTTGGGAGAATGGTTTTACAATGGCTTTCCACGATAAGGCTAAGTAATTAAAGATTTAAGACTTTGGTTGAGAGATCAAAGTCTTATTTTGTATATAGGTGAAAAAATGAGAATCGGATATCTAAAGAATTTGGGTAGACATGAATTAGAACAGGCGTCATCTAAGTGGCAGACTTTACATGAAAATGAAAAAATTGATTTAGAACCAGTTGGCTATGATGAGATTGAAGCTAAGATTCAAAATGGTGAAGTAGATGCAGTCTTAGTTAATTCTAGAAATGACATTTATCAAGCGCTTGCAAGCTATTCAGTAAGTGAGATTGCCTTACTTGCCTTAGTTCAGGCAGGTAATTTTAATAAGTATCAGCAAACTGTTGAATTAGGTGAGTTGAGAAATATGCCATGTATTATGGTTGCTTCAGTAGCTGATGAGAAAAGCGAGTATCATTATCTGAAAGATATTTTGAGAATAAAGAACGATCTCATCGCAGTTGAAACTTTAGGTGAAGCAATTTTGATGGTTGAATCAGGGTCAGGTTACTTAATAATGAATGAAATGACTGCAAGTCATGTAAATGACGATCAGGTGCAGAAATTATTTTTGCTCAGGGATGGTAAGCAATTGCGTGAGAAGTATGTCTTACTTGCTAAGCCAGATGATGCAAGAGTAGCAGAATTTAGTAAGATGATGAGAGAAAATATTAATTAAAGTAAAATAATTATGTAAAGTATTGCCTTGATTGGTGTATTTTAAACGTCCAGTGTAAAAAGCTGAACGTTTTTTCCACCCTTGCGATATACAAGTTCCCATTCTGGTGCGAAGTTTGGTACAATAGAATGTATGTTCTATAGAGAGGGTGAAAAGAAGTGCTGACTAAGTCGCATCGGATTTGCAGTATTGCAATCATCGAACTAAGTTTATTGTTAACGAATCGCTTGTTAATTGATCCAGTTAACAACATTATTATTCTAGCTGCAACTGCAATCGGCGCTTCTTTACCTGACATTGACGAATACAACAGTTCAGCAAGTAAGAAATCAGTAATTAACTTCAGCCTTTTTCTTAGACATCGCGGGATTACACATTCTTTTCTTGGTTGGGCAATTTTTTCTGGTGGTTTATATTATTTAATGAATAAATTTATCCCTATTCGGATTAATAATTTAACTTCGCAGAATTACTGGAGTGCACTTTGGTTTGGTCTAGTAATTGGCTATTTTTTGCATTTAATTCAAGATAGTTTCAGTAAACAGGGAGTAGAGTGGTTAGCTCCATTTTATAAGAAAAAGAAAAAGTCACCGTTTCATTATAAAGTTGGTGGCTGTTTTGAAAATTTTTTAACTATTATGTCCTATTTAGCTGTAATAACGATAACTTTTTACTGGATCTGGATTTCCTTAACACCAGCGACGCAAGTCTTTTTGTTTTGAAAAGTCATTGCGCACCTGTAAGATAATTAGTGGGGGAAGATTCCAAGAGAGGAGTCCTAGTATGTCCCAATTATTAGTAATAGCTGGTTTAATTAGTCTTTTATATGTTGTGATAGATATGAAAAGTCAGGCTATTCCAGTTGAAAATGACACAGTCCACAAAGGGCGATAATAGAAAGTAAAGTGGCCAAGAGTTAAAATTGCTCTTGGTCATTTTTAATTTAGCCAGTATACTGATAATAACGAAACTATTAAAGGATATGAATTATGGATTCAAACGATTTAATTTTTGCCAAATTAGAACATAAGCGTCTGCGTTATAACTTGATTGCTGATTTATTTTTAATTGTTGGTGGAATACTTATTTTTAGACAGCCAGCGATGAGTATGTCATTTCAATTGCTGGGTTCTTTAATGATTATCATCGCAATGATCTTTACCATACTTTCTTTTAGAATCAGAAGTAGCAAGCAATATCGCGCCTTGTCATTATTAGTTAAAAATGAGCCAAGCAGTCTTAAAGAAATTATGAATTCGTTTGGTGCAGGGATGACATTTTTAGCTTTGTTTATGGCTATTGGCTTCATGGTAATAATAGTCATCTTCTTTTTCTTGCTTAGTCGCTCATGGATTAAGGCATTACTGTTTTTTATCACTTTTGAAACAGTGATTGATCTTAAAGACTTTATGAATAATCTCACAAAATTGAAGGATGAAAGTACAATTTAAGCTTTCATCCTTTTTATATCAGTTAAAATAATTGTGATTTAATGAGCATATTAATTTACTTCCAGTTTAAAATCCGATAATATAGTATCTATAAAATTTCGCTTTCTAGAGAGAATCAATTTATAACACTACAAAATTGCAGATTCCGTAAATTTTCCTGGGTTGGAATAGGCAATTAAACTGGAGGTATTTTTTATTGATAAGTATTGTTAAAAGTAGATCATTCGGTCTAGCAGCAGTAATGACCTTAATCTGTTCTGTCGCTGGAATTTTTATTGCTAAATTGCCATATCTCAATTTAATCGGTGCTTTAGTAATTGCGTTGCTATTAGGAATATCTTTACAGGTTTTACCAGTAGGGGTTAGAGAAGAGGCAGCACCCGGAATTGGATTTATTTCTAATAAGTTCTTGAGACTTGGAATTATCTTGCTAGGCTTTAGGCTTAATCTAACCAAGTTGGCTGATGCTGGCATTAAGACTATTTTAGTGGCAATGTTAGGCGTTAGCGGTACAATTATTTTAACTTATTGGTTAAGTAAAAAGTTTGGTGCAGAAGATGAATTAGCAGCTTTATCTGCTTGTGGTACTGGTATTTGCGGAGCAGCTGCAGTAATGGGTGTTTCTCCTCAAATTGAAAGCCGCGATGAAGAACGTAAAAGAGAAAACGAAGTTCTTGCGGTTGCAGTAGTTTGTGTAATGGGAACAGTCTTTACATTACTTGAAATTGTGATCAAGCCAATGCTGGGATTGACTGATTCACAGTTTGGAATTGTAGCTGGTGGATCTCTACATGAAATTGCTCACGCTGTTGCAGCTGGAAATGCATTTGGCGAAGCTAGTTTAGATAGCGCCTTGATTATGAAACTTTCTCGTGTTTTACTTTTAGCGCCTGTTGCCCTGATTGTTGGTTACTGGTATCAGCGAAGACTAGTTAAAGAGAGTGCAGCGGATCACACGCAAGCACCTAAAAAATTGCCAATTCCATGGTTCTTAGGTGGTTTCATCTTAACTAGTGTTTTAGGAACATTCTTACCATTTCCGCCAGTAGTTTTGGATGGTTTGGTTCAAGCAGCATACGTATTCTTAGGAATGGCAATGGCTGCGCTTGGAATTTCAGTTAACTTCAATGTGATCTTTAAGCGCGGTGGCACAGTTTTTGGTGCTGCAGCAATTAGTTCAACTTGTTTGATGATTTTCATGATTATCATGAGTAAATTATTCTTTTAAATATAGTAAAAAGGCGATTGTATCTTAAATCTTATGCAATCGCCTCTTTATATGTTTATAAAAAAATTAATTAGTTTGGCTTTTTCTAAAACAAGCTTATTTATCTTGATTCATTTAGAATAATTTCCTTTATTGGATTTAAAGCCTAAAAGGATGATAACTATGGAAATTAATAAATTAAAAACTTTTGTAGAATTGGCTTCTACTTTGAGTTTTTCAGAAACTGCAGCAAATTTGTTTATAAACCAAAGTAGTGTGTCAAAACAAATTAAATCACTTGAAAGAGAACTGAACTGCGAGCTATTTATCAGGTCAAATCGTCAAGTAAGAATGACCGAGTATGCAAAAATTCTTTTTCCAGCTGCTCAAAAAATAATCAAATTGAACGATCAAGCTTTGTCTGATTTGAGAAACTGTATTCAGGATCGGTACGATAAGATTATTATTGGTGTTTTACCGATTTTTTGGAATTATTCTTTTTTTGATCAAATAAGTAGCTTTAAAAGATAGAACCCAAATTTGAGAATAATTATTAAAGAAGGTGAAATAAACTATTTAACAAATTTATTCCAGCAGGGTAAATTGGATTTTGCTTTTGTAAGAACTACGTATGGCTATAAATCCGATTTTGAGGAATTTACAGTTGGTCAAGAATCTCTTTCTGTGCTTGTCTAAATTCTGAGCATCCTTTAGCTGCAAAAAAATCTCTAAAACTAGCTGATTTAAAAAATGAAAACTTTGTCTTCTATTCAGGTGAAGAGATGTTATATCACACAGTATTTGACCTTTGCCGAGAAAGCGGGTTTGAGCCTCAATTTTCTTTTGCCAGCCACAACATAAAATCGATCTTAAATCTAGTTAAAAATAATGAAGGAATTAGTGTTCTCATGCATGATCCTGAAAAAACGAAAGATATAACTTATGTACCGATTAAGCCAGCTATGTTGTTGATTGAACATGATAAGTACTTTATTGAGCAAGTAGCAGATCAACGGATCGTTATATCAAATTAAACTGAATTTAAAAAGAGGATGATTTACAGCATTAGTGTAAAATTATCCTCTTTTTGAGTAATGGTAAATTAAAGAAATATATTTTGTTATTCCCTCGTTAGAAAGAAGAAGCAGACCGTCTAGCCAAAGATGCTATAAAAAACTATGGTAAATAATATTAAATAACTGTATCTAAATAGGACATACACTCCAAGACTTGAGTGATATGTTCTCTTTTTTTATTTGAAATTAATTATTACGAAAAAAAACGTCGCATTTGCGTAATCGATAGTGAGGATTGATTCCTTAAACTATTTATTAGGAGGACTTTTTCGTGAAAGAAGAGAAAAAGCCAGATGTAGCGAAACTATTAGGTATCACAGACGATCTGATGTTTCAAAATGTAATGAAAGATCCTGTGAATTGCAGGATGTTTTTGCATGAAGTTTTTCCAGATTTAGATATTCAAGGTCTTACTGTACGAACACAGGAAAGGATTGCATTCAATAAGGAAGAAAAGTTTTCTGTACTAGATGTTTTAATAAAAGACAGTAAGGGTAGAAGATACGATATAGAGATGCAAGTGCACCGCAAAAAGACTTGGATAAACGAGCACGCTACTACATGTATAAGATGATGGAAGACGGCTTTTTACATCAAGGTGAAGGATATGGTGAATTAACGGCTGTCTATGTAATATTTGTTTTACCGTTTGATCCTAAAGGCAAAGGCTTGAAGCGATATACTTTCACTTACTCTGCTAGGGAAGATAAATTTGTTGAACTGAACGACGAATCTGAGATAATATACTTAAACAGCAAAGGGAAGAAAGGCAGCGTTAGTCAAGGACTAGAAGATTTCTATTCGTTGATGGAAGGTAAAAATACTACAAATAGTGAATTTATCAAACGAATCAAAAAGACAATGGATAATTATCGTAAAACAGAAGAATGGAGTGAACATGTGATGAATACGGAACAAATTAAAGAAATGGCACTTGCACAAGGTGTAGAACAGGGGTTGGAGCAAGGAAGAAGAGAAGCAAGAATTTTTGATATACGGAAAATAGTTAAGATTCTAAAGAGAATGAATCAAAGCGATGAACAGATCTTGCAAGAATTAAAACAGGATTATAGTGATGATTTTTCTGATGAGGAATTAGAGGACTTTTTAAAGTAAAACTATTTTTATCCAAAAAATTAAAAAGCACTGATAACCACCGATACTTTAAGTAGAATGTTGTTAGTGCTTATTTTATTTAAATTTCTAACTAATGTATAAAATGAACGCGTTAAATTTTGCATTGCTAGTGTGATAGTTAAGATATTAACTATATTTATTCCTCTTCTAAAAAGGATTATAGTTAATAATAATGAAAAAGAACATTTAATTTTGTGATGGAGAAAAGATGATGGCTATTTTAAAACTAGAAAATATAGCTTATCAAGCTAATCAAAAGCAAATTCTACAAAATATATCCTTTGAAGTAGAAGAAAAAGCATTTTTAACCCTTATTGGTCCGTCTGGTGCAGGGAAAAGCACAATTTTGAAATTAATTGCTAATCTAATTAATCCAAATCATGGCAAGATTTTATTTAATGGCAAAGATATTATGAAAATCGATCCGCTAATATATCGTAGAAATGTTTCGTATTGTTTTCAGCAACCATCTTTGTTTGGAGAGAAAGTATCAGATAATTTATCCTTCCCATATGAAATTAGAAATCTCAAAGTTGATCAAGAGCGTGTATATCAGTTGTTACGCGATGTAAACTTAGGAGCAGAATATTTAGATAAAGATATTAATAGCTTATCAGGTGGTGAAAAGCAGCGAATAGCCCTAATTAGAAATTTGTTGTTTTTACCGGAGGTTTTACTTTTAGATGAAGTTACTACAGGTTTAGATCAAGCTAGTAAAGAAATTGTTCATCATCTGATTGAGCAAGTTCATCGGAAAGACGTTACAATTATTCAGGTAACGCATGATCAAAGTGAAATTGAATCAGCACAACATATTGTTCGAATTGAAAAAGGCGGCATTCTTAAATGAAAAATGTAATGGTAAGCAATTGGTCGTTAGTCTTTGCCTTCGCGCTGGTCCTAGTTTCAATTGCAATTTCTGCTAAAGAGAAACTTGGTTTAACCAAAGATATTTTAATTAGCGTGATTCGTGCAATTGTCCAGCTAATAATTATTGGCTATGTTCTAAAGTTTATTTTTCATGTAAATAATTATTGGTTAACTTTTGTATCAACCTTAGTTATTATTTTTAATGCATCGTGGAATGCCAATCAGCGAGATCCTAATCCTGATAAGAAATTTTATAATTCTGTTATTGCGGAAGCTGTCGGCACATACGCAACCTTAGCAATTTTAATTTTTTCGGGTGTGATTAAACCGATACCAATGCAAGTTATTCCTATTACTGGAATGATTGCAGGTAATGAAATGGTAGCTGTCGGTCTCTGTTATAAGTCATTAAATGAAAGTTTTCATGATTTGCGTCAGTCAATACTAGAAAAAATAGCCTTAGGTAGTGATATTAAAACAGCCTAGATGCCAATTTTAAGAAGAAGCATCAAAACAGCCATGCAACCAACAATTGATTCGGCTAAGACTGTTGGCTTGGTTAACTTACCGGGAATGATGTCAGGTTTGATTTTTGCTGGCGTTAATCCGATTTATGCAATTAAGTATCAAATTATGATTACTTTTATGCTTTTATGCGCAACAAGTTTAGGGGCTGTAATTGCAGGCTACTTAGCTTATCGAAATTATTTTAATGAGAGAATGCAATTGAAATAAATAGGCCAGACTTGAATGTCAATAGGCCTATTTTTTGTGAAAAATCCGCTTACTTGAAAGTCATTTGTTTTGTATGTATACTTGTAAATTGTAAGTAAGAATATGAAATAAATGGAAGAAGGGAATTTGTCGTGACAGAAGAAAAGTATTACGGTGCTAACGCTATCGTGGATAGTTTAATCAATCATGACGTAAAATTCGTTTTTGGGATTCCTGGAGCAAAAATTGATCGCGTATTTGAATTGCTTGAACATTCTAAGAATCCACGTACACCAAAATTTATTTTGACTCGTCATGAGCAGAACGCAGCTTTTATGGCTGCTGGAGTGGGGCGAATTACTGGAAAACCAGGTGTAGTATTGACAACTTCAGGTCCTGGAGCATCAAATTTAGCAACTGGTTTAGTGACGGCGACAGCGGAAGGAGATCCCGTCTTGGCAATTTCTGGGCAAGTTCAACGAACAGATCTTTTGCGTTTAACTCACCAGAGCATGAAAAATGCAGCTTTGTTTGAACCAATTACTAAATATAGTGCTGAAGTTCAAGAACCAGAGAATATTTCCGAAGTAATTGCAAATGCCTATCAAGAAGCAGAAGCTGCTAAGCAGGGCGCAAGTTTCGTTTCAGTTCCACAAGACGTAACTGACGGAGAAGTAAAGACCAGTGTGATTGCACCAATAGAAGCTCCAAAGCTTGGACCAGCAAGTCCGATTGAATCAACCTTGCTTTCTCAGCGTATTAAAACCGCCAAATTACCGGTACTTTTGCTCGGAATGAGAGCTTCTGATCCTGAAACAACTAATGCAATCAGACGTTTAATTGCTGAAACTCATTTACCTGTAGTTGAAACTTTCCAGGGAGCAGGAATTATTCCACGTGAATTAGAGGATGATTTCTTTGGTCGTGTAGGACTTTTTAGAAACCAACCAGGAGATCAATTGCTTAAAAAGAGTGACCTAGTAATTGCAATTGGCTATGATCCGATTGAATATGAACCACGTAACTGGAATTCAGATCGAAGTGCTAACATTGTCGTGATCGATTCGATGCGTGCAGAAATTGATAAGAACTATCAACCTGAACGCGAGTTAGTTGGAGATATTTCGCAAACTCTAGATTTCCTTCTACCATACATGAAGGGCTATACAATGCCTGAAGAATCTAAAGAATACTTAGATTCTTTGCGTAAGACTTTGCAAAAGCGTGATACTACACCTACTGTGACTAAAGACCAAATTAAAAGTCATCCCCTAAGTATCATTCAAGCTTTGCAAGATAGGGTAACTGATGATATGACAGTGACAGTAGACGTGGGTAGTTTCTATATTTGGATGGCAAGACACTTTAGAAGCTATGAGCCAAGACATTTGCTATTTAGTAATGGGATGCAGACACTAGGAGTTGCGCTTCCTTGGGCAATTTCAGCTGCTTTAGTTAGACCAAATACTAAGATTGTTTCTATGTCAGGGGATGGCGGTTTTATGTTCTCTTCGCAAGATTTAGAGACAGCAGTACGTTTAGGTTTAAATATAGTGCATATTATCTGGAATGATGGAAACTATGATATGGTAAAGTTCCAAGAAGAAATGAAGTATGGAGATTCAGCGGCTGTTAAGTTTGGACCAATTGATTTTGTTAAATATGCAGAAAGTTTTGGTGCCAAAGGGTACCGCGTTGAAAAGGCAGCTGATTTAAATAAGGTTTTAGATCAAGCCTTTAAAGAAAATGGACCAACAATTGTTGATGTGCCAGTTGATTATAGTTTCAACCAAACATTAGGCAAGACGTTGTTAGATGACCAGATTCATTAACTCTGGAAAGGAAAATACAATGGAAAAATATGAAAGCAAAGTATTCCAGCATGGTACTTTAGGGATGCTGGTGCCTGGATTATTTGATGGAACAATGACAATTGCAGACTTGTTAAAGCATGGTGATTGGGGCATTGGCACAGCAAGTGGTCTTGATGGTGAAATGATTGTGCTAGACCATACACCTTATTTGGCTCAAAGTAATGGAGAAATCAGAGTTTTAAAACCTGAAGAGAAAGTGCCTTTTGCGACAGTTCATTTTGAGCAGATAAAAGATAAGTTTACTGCTAGAAATTTGACCAAAAAAGAGTTAGAAGAGCACATTTTGAAAACTTATCCTTATAAAAATGTATTTTTTGCAGTTAAGATTGTAGGTAAGTTTTCAGCTGTTAGAACACGAGTAGTTGAGAAGCAAACTAGACCTTATAAACAATTGCTTGCCGTAGCAAATGAACAAGCCGTATTTGAAAAATCTGATGTTTCAGGGACAGTAATAGGTTACTTTGCACCAAAAATGTTTCAAGGAATGGCAGCACCGGGATTTCACCTACATTTTTTAGCAGATGATAAGTCAATTGGAGGCCACTTGTTAAACTTTGATGTCAGTGAAGCAACAGTTTATTTACAGCCATTTACTACGATCGACCAGCATTTGCCATTAGATAACCAGGAATTTTTAGATAAAGATTTAGATATAGCAGATATGCATGATCAAATTAAAAAAGCAGAAGGCTAAACGAAAAGTGCGTATTATCAACGTTTTTGAGACGAAGATAATACGCATTTTTTGTTTATAGTTTTTGATTCAATTTTTGGACTTGATTTTTTACTTGATGGTAAATACATAGCCAGATAATTAAGTAACCAATAATGTAGATGACTGTGAAAACAAGAAATGGAATAATTTGTAACTTGATCCAATCGTTAAGAACGTAGAAGAGAAGATAATCAAGATAGATGACAATAGCGTCAATTGTTGTTGCAAGACCGAGTGGAATCCTTTCAACCTTAAAGATTGCGTTAATGCCACCAGCAATAAAGGCAAGTAAAAGACTTGATACAATATTTTTATTTACATCTTGAACTGAAATAGTATGGAAATTAATAGTGACAGAATAGATATAGTAAAAAATCACTAATATTAAGGGTCCAAACCCCGCAGCTTGTAGGCCACTTTTAATAAAATTGCGGATAAATTCTTTCATTTTAATTCAGTTCCTTTCTGATTTTGGCAAAACAACGTCTTGAAACGTAATCAGTTAGTCCATTTTTCATAATAATATTGACTCCAGAGTTTTTGGTTTCTTCAAAGTGGTCAATATAGTTTCGATTGGCTATCGCTGATTTATTGATTTTCCAAAAGTTGGATGGAAGAAGATCAGTCAGTTGATACAGTCGTTTTCTAATATGATATTGCTTGTCATTATTACAGATGGCTAGAACCTTATTTTCAGCAATTGTAATCATGACAATATCTGAAAAACTGACCATAGTTAAATCTTTATCATCGTAAGCTACAATTGTATTTGAATTGCCATTTGATAAAACAAACTCTTTTAGTTGAGCTGAGAAATCACTTCTTTGATGTACATAGGCTTCCACTATTTCTGCTTTACTTGGCTCAATGAATAATTTGAATTTCATTTTTAACTCCTTTCAATTTTTATTATAGAGATTAGAAATAAAAAAACTTTATTTTGCTTGTTATCGGTTAAAAAGATGCAATAATCGGTAAAAAATAATAAATTAACGAGTATTAAATAAGATTTTTTGAAAAAATATAAAAAAAGAACAATGATCTTCTATTTTGAAGAACTCATTGCTCTTTTTTTCGCATTTTGTTTAAGAAATTAAAATATATACAAGCTAGTTATAAATAAATATTTGACATAAAGAATTGTAATTTAATCAAACTATCTTATTGTGTTTAACAGGAAACAAAAATGAAGTAACCGGAATAACTAAGTACAGAATCATAGCTATTTTTGGAATAAATAATGACAGAATAATCAAAATAACATTTAAAAATAGGGTAACAGCAACCTTTCTAATGAATGATCTACTGATAATAATATTCATAATCTGTGAATATTTTGCTGTCTTTTTTGCACCAAAGTATTGAATTAGATATTCTAAAATTTTGGCAACTAAAAATACAATCCCGAAGTTAGCAACTGCAAAAGTTGAGCTTTCAGCCAAAAGAAAAGAGCATGCAATTAATTGGTACTTCAACACTTCCAGGCTATATTCCTGATCGAGTAGTAGTTGGCGGAGAAAAGGTAACACCTAATGATTTAAATAAAGAATATATAGTTACTTTTAAACTCAATATGAAACCAACTAATACAATGCAAAAAGCAAAAATCCGGTACGTGGATCTAACTACTAATAATCAATTATTAACCGAAGATACTGTTTCGGGTTTAGCAAATACACCAATTAATTATGATCCTCAATTTAAAATCAAGCACTTTGAAGAACAAGGTTATAAGCTAGTGGCTAATGGCTTTAATCATAACGGAGATGTGCAATTTTTTGGAAGTTCAAATGATTACTGTCCAATTTTTATTATCACTTTTATATCTGCTGTTGAAGTTGTAAACATAAATAATCCTGTAGACTGGGTTGATCCATCTTTATATCACAGAAAGAGTAAGCTGATTGTTAATTTTGAGGGATGCCCGAATCCGCCAAAGACAGTCATTCAAACAATTAACTGGTTTCGAACAATTACAGTCAATAATATAGTCAAAAAAGTAATTCCTAATGGTGTTTATGATAAAACTTGGCGTGCGGATGAGGAAAGATATCAAGAAGTTAAAATTCCCATAGTTCAGGGATATCATGCAGATTTAGATTTCATTAATCAAAAATCTGTAACTTTAGATGATCAAACCATTACAGTTCAATACCACCCTAATGGTCATTTGATTCCAGTTGATGAAGCGGGAGCTGCTATTCAAGGTGCACCAAAGCCTCAATTTGAATCGGACTCTAATGATGCAAGTAAAGTTAAAAATGATCAAAATGTGCCGAAAGTAAGCGGCTATCAAGCAACTTTAGCTACAGTAACTCCAGCAAATCCAGGACAAGATTTAACTGTAGTCTATGAAAAGATAAACAATAATGACGATACTTTATATATTAATCTAAATCACGATCATGAATCAGATTCTCAAGCTGCAATAGATCATGAAAATGTAGATCAACAAACTGATTTGACAGATAATAGCAAAATTGTTCAAACAGCAATTATTAATTTTATCGATATAGATGATCATGGTCACTCTATTACTTCTTCCGGAAAACTTTCTGGGCGCGTTGGTGATTTAATTAATGATTTATATAGTACTGAAATTCCATTGAAAGTATTGAAAGAGCAAGGATATAGGGTTGTATTTGATGACTTTAACGAAAATAGTGAAAGACAATACTTTAAAGAAAGTGTTCTACCTCAGATATTTACTATTGGATTAAGTAAAAAATCAAGCGATAACCAAGATAATCAAGAAAGTTCAGATCTAAATGAAGAATATGAAAAATTACGTCAAACAAGAGAGCAGTTTAAGCAAATAAAGCCAACAATTATGGATAGTTCTGACGAATTGAATTCTTCGCAAACCGTTAATAAACTCATTGATATTATTACGGGGTTATTAACTTTGATATTTATGCTTAGTAGAGGTAAAAAAAATAAAAGATTATAGATCTATATAATTAATTTTGCATTTCCTTGCAAGATTTTATTAAAAAGCGCATATTTTAATTATAGATTTTAAAAATAGAAGGTAAGTTAATGCTTAAAAATATTATCTTTGATTTTGGAAATGTCATTATGAATTATAATCCCGATGAAATTTTGAATCATTATGAGCTAAGGCCAGCAGACCACGATTTATTGAGAAAGACAATTTTTGAATCTAAAGAGTGGAGCGAGATTGATGCTGGCAAGATTACGGAAAAAGAGGCAACTGAAATATTTATAGATCGTGTTCCCGACCAATTAAAAAGCAAGGTTAAACAAATTATGGCAACTTGGCCCGAAAATGTTGATTTCTATGAGCCAGTTTTTAACTACATGGAAAAATTGCGTCAAGATGGTTATAAGATCTATGGTTTGTCTAACACAGGGATGCAATTTGCTAATTTTGTCAAGAATTCGGAAATGGGGAATTATTTCGATGGTTATGTTTTCTCTGCTCAAGAGAAGTTAATGAAGCCAGATAGAAGGATTTATGAGAAATTAATTGCTCGGTATATTTTAAAGCCAGAAGAAAGTTTATTTATTGATGATTTAAAGGCAAACACTAATGCAGCAAAGAAATTGGGCATGCAAGCTTTTACTTTTAAAATCGATAAGCTAGGCGAATTACAAGACTATATTGCTAGTCATTAATTTAACTATAAAGTTTTAGGTGATTGAAGAATGAAGACAAATGATCAAATTGCAAATTGGGCAATGGACTTACAAAGTTTGGCTCAAGCTGGATTAAGATATGGACATGATGTTTTTGATCGAGAACGTTACGAAGAAATTCGTCGTATTGCTGGCGAGATGATGTCAGCTAGAACTGGAATTCCGGAAGAGAAACTTAAGACTCTTTTTTTAGGTGATGAAGGTTATCAAACTCCAAAAATTGATACACGAGCTGCAATTTTTAAAGATAATAGAATATTGCTTGTTCGTGAAAAAAAGACACAGGAGTGGTCATTGCCTGGTGGCTGGAATGATTATGATCAAACTACTGCTCAAAATTGCGTTAAAGAAGCTCGTGAAGAAGCGGGAAGAATAGTAGAACCGATTAAGATTATTGCAGTGCAAGATCGGAATCATCATAATAAGCCTGTTATTGCGACTAATATTACGAAAATATTTTATTTATGTAAGGAAATTAGTGGAAAGTTTACGCCAAATGATGAAACGGATGCATGTGATTATTTTAATTTAGATAATTTACCTAAACTTTCACTTGGACGAAATACTAAAGAACAAATTGCAATGTGTTTTGATGCAAATAATGATCCTGACTGGGATACTAAATTTGAATAAGATCAATAAAATAGCTCCAAGAAATATTGCTTGGGGCGTTTTTTTATGCAAATATAATAGCCACATTTTGGTAAAGAATGAATGTCCTTATCAGAATGTGGCTTTCGTATTTTATAGTGGTTGAATAGTTTGATAATAAAGTTAGTAAAAAATAGCTTAGGTTGTTTTTTGTTGCATGTTAGGTATAATTTTTAACCACTTAGTCAAATTTCATTGAAAAGCATCTATATGATAGTAAAATTAAATTCAAATAAGATTAGTTAATGAATAATAAAAAGAGGTATATAAAATGTTTTTCAATAAAAATGACGAAACTAAAGATACAGTTGTTGATGAAGTTTTAAGCAGTGATAGTTTTAATAATTTGAATCTTGATTTAATTGATCTTGATCTTAAAGTTGAAACTGGTAATAAGTTTGAAGTTCACTATTGTGGATCTGAAGATGAAAAGCCGAGCGTTGAGCTTAAAGATGATACACTTGAAATTGAAGAACCGAGAGTAGAGCGTAAGCACGGAAAGTTTTGGAGAAAAGATTTTATTGAAGTAAATATAGTTAGTCAAAGCGATAGTGGTGCTTTAGTTGTTACAGTTCCTGATGGTCATCAATTAGGTGCGGTAAAAGTTTCCTCAGTAAGTGGTGATGCAGATTTTAAGAATCTAAATCTTGATTCTTTAGTTATCTCTATTGTAAGCGGAGATGTAAGTCTAAGAACAGTACAAACTGACGAAGTTAAATTAACTACAACTTCAGGAGATATTAATCTCAAAGAAGTTACAGTAAAACAAGGAAAAGCCCAACTAGTAAGTGATGATTTTACACTGAAAAATAGTTTAGTCCTTGATCAATTTAAGGTTTCAACTACTTCGGGCGATAACTTAGTTGAAGATGTAAAAGCTGCTCAATATCAACTAAGTACTTTAAGTGGAGATAATTCGTTATTCGGAAAAAATGAAGCAGCTGCCGAAGGAGATAGTACAAATAATGCTGGTACTATTATTTTAAGTACTTTATCTGGTGATAATACGGTTAAGTAATTTAGTTGAAAAGAAACTGGCTGATCATTGAAGATTTAAAAAATGGTTTATTTTTAAATAATGAATATTGAATAAGCAAAAAACAAATTTATAAAAAACTGTTGACATTTATGATGTTTATATTAAAATGATTATTAACAAATTTAATTAATCTGAAAACAAAGAGAAAGAAGAGTAGCATAATCTTAATTTTCAGCGAATCTCGTTAGGTGTGAGGAGATAAATTATAAGATTAAGTGAAAATCACTTTCGAGTTCTGATTCTTAATTTTAAGTGAGAAGAAGTGGGAGCACCCATTATAGTGCCTACGTATCGTCAAGTAATTGACTGCACGTGAAAAGGTATTACTAGTGATAGCAATACGAACAAAGGGTGGTACCACGCTGAAGCGTCCCTCAACTAAGTAATTTAGTTGAGGGGCTTTTTTGTATTCAGAGATATTTTTTGGAGGGAAAGAATATGATGACAGATCATACATCACGAAAATTAACATGGAAGGATTATTTAGTGGTCGCTTCCTTGCTATTCGGTTTATTCTTTGGGGCTGGTAACTTGATTTTCCCATTGCACTTGGGACAACTCGCTGGAGCAAATTGGGGTACAGCCGCAGTTGGATTTTTAATCACGGGTGTATTACTGCCTTTATTATCCGTTTTAGCTGTTGCAATTACGCATGCTGATGGCGTTTATGATATCGGAAAACCGCTAGGTGCTGGTTTTGCAGTTGTATTTATGGTCTTGATCCATGCTACAATTGGTCCTTTATTTGGTACACCGAGAACTGCAACTGTTTCATTTACAGTTGGGATTGCACCATTTGTTCCTAAAAATATGCAAGGAACAGCCTTATTAATCTTTTCTGCTTTGTTTTTCTTAGCAGCTTTTGGTTTTTCTTACCATCAAAACAACATCTTATCTAATGTTGGTAAAGTATTAAACCCACTATTTTTATCTCTACTATTCTTAGTATTCCTTGTAGCTTTTGCTCGTCCATTAGGTAACCCACAAACCGCAGCTGTAACTGCTGCTTACAAGCATGGCGCTTTAGTAAGCGGATTCTTAGAAGGATACAACACAATGGATGCTTTGGCAGGACTAGCCTTCGGTGTAACTGTTGTTACAGCAGTACGCGGAATGGGACAAAAGAATGCTAAAAGTGTTTCAAAAGTTGTTGCTAAGTCTGGTTTGTTAGCTGTGCTAGCTATCGGTTTTATCTACTTATTATTGATCTTAATGGGTGCAATGTCATTAGGCCGCTTTAAAGTTTCAGACAACGGTGGTGTTGCATTTAATCAAATCGTTAATGTTTATGGCGGTGTCTTCGGTCAAGCTTTACTTGCATTTTTATTAACTGTTACTTGCTTGACCACTGCTGTTGGTTTAGTTGCTGCTTTTGCTCAAGACTTCCACAAACACTTCCCACAAGTTAGCTACCACGCTTGGCTAGCACTTAGCTGTTTAGCTTCATTCTTAGCTGCTAACTTTGGTTTAGATACAATCATTGCATGGTCAACTCCAATGCTGATGTTCTTATACCCATTATCAATGGTATTAATTTTATTGTCTGTCTGCTCACCATTGTTTAAGACTGATGGAGTTGTATATTTCTTTGTAATCGTCTTTACAGTTGTTCCGGCCTTGGGCGATATGGTTGTAGCCTTTCCAAGTGTTGTCAGTCAAAGCTCATTTGGTTTAGCAGTAGCTTCTGTAAGAAACCATTTACCCTTAGCTAACATGGGGCTTTCATGGCTTGTGCCAGCTTTAGTTGGTTTGGCAATTGGATTAGTTGTTCATTTTGTTAAAAATAAAAAATTAGCTTCAACTTTAGAAGAAGATTAATTGAAAATATCTGCTGATTAACTTCAGCAGATATTTTTTATCTAAAGCACAAAGATGATGTTGATCGAAAATTTATCCTAGATTTGATTTCAAAGGAGTTAACTAACTTAGCAACTTATTTTTAGACATTTTTGACAATTATGTAGTGTTAAATTTGCGTATTTCTTCATAGAATATTTTTATAAACTAAAATATTTTATGAGGTAATAATTATGTCAGAATATAAAGTTCATATAATTAATACTGGAAAAGTTAGAATTGAGCCTGAATTAGCATTTGGTGGAGATCATTGCTCAGCTGCCAAGGCTGCTGGCTTTTCAATTAAGAAATCACCTAAAATTTGGTTACCAGTAAATGTATTTTTAGTTGAAACACCAGATAAATTAATCTTGCTCGATACAGGTTGGGACCGTTCAATGAGTCCAAATGGTGTTTTTGATAAAAAGGCTCAAATTAAGTCCTTAGGTTCTTCACTTTTATATCACGTTAATCAAGGCGTGGTTCCAAAAGGGATGACAGCGAGTGAACAACTAGCTAAATTAGAAATTAAGCCAAGTGATATTGACTATGTCATTATTTCACATCTTGACTGTGATCACGCCAATGGTTTACGTCAATTCAAAGATGCCAAGAATATTATGATAGCACGGTCAGAATATGAGTATGCTAAGAAACATCCCTATATTCGTTTTAAGAAAAAATGGTGGGATGGTATGGATTTAAATTTGTATGATTGGAACGACAATCAAGGCCCATTTGGTAGATCTTATGATTTATTGGGAGATAAGAGTATTGAACTCATTAATATCCCAGGACACACTGCTGGATTAGTCGCTACCAAGATCACTAATAGCAATGGCAAATATTTCCTTTATTATGGAGATGGTGGCTATGGTGAAAAATCTTGGAAGGAAATGGTAACCTCTGGTATTTCAATGGATAAAAGTGCTCAAAAGAAGTCACTTGAGTGGGTTAGAAAAGAAAGCTTAGATCCAAATTGTATAAGATCATTAGCTTGTCACGGGATTGAGGAAAAGCCTGAGATATTTGAATTTTAAGTAGTAAATTCTATTTAAACAAGTCTTTATGCACATCATTAAAATGCATCCCTTTATATATGTCGGGGGTGCTATTTTTGATGGCCCAATTTGAAATTGTATTTAAAACTGGCAGCAACGTTTTTCCCTTATTTGTTAATGAATATTCGACGCGAATTGGCATTTCATTATACTGTTTTCTTTCAATGATATCTTGTTGCTGCAATTCCTTAAGCGAATCAGCTAATGCTGCATCAGAAATATTTTCCATCTGCTCTTTTATTTCACCATATCTCATAGACTTTTTGTGTCCTAAGATACACAAGAGTCTTGGTTTCCATTTTCCGCCAAAGATATCTAATGCGTAATCAACAGTACAATAGTATTCTTTTGGTAATTTTCTTTGATACATAATTGACCTCACTCAATAATTCTTTAGTAGCTAAAACTCTTTTTAATATATATAAATCCTTTCAACTTTATCTTACTATAAAAATGTAAGTTGATTAAAACAGAAAGGAAAATTGATATGGCAGTAAAAGCTTATTTAGAAGTTACGATGCAGATCCCAGCAGAAAATAGAAAGGCAGCTGCAAATGTTTATAGTGATTACCGTAAACCATTTTTAGAAACTATTCCAGGCGCTGAAAGTAAGGCATTACTTGTTCGCGATGAAGATGTGCAGGTATTACACGGCTTTGATTCAGTAGAACATGCACAAGATTATCTCAAGAGTGAAATGTTTACTAAACATGTTTTTCCAGGCTTAAAACCTACTTGGACTGCTGAACCAGAAGTTAGAATTTTTTCAGTTGTTGGATAGAATACTAAAAATATCAAACGTTCTAGTTTGATATTTTTTATTAGGTAAAGAAAAAATGAAAATAACTAAAATCGATCTATTATATAGTGATCCAGTAGAAGATAATTGGCAGCCGTCTTTTTGTCGTATTTATACTGACAGGGGTATTTATGGCGATGGTGAAGTTGCTCTATCATATGGCGGAGCAAAAGAAGCTGCTTTTATTGAAATGAAAGAATTAGCTCCCATGTTAATCGGGATGAATCCCTTAGAGCATGAGGTCATCTGGCAGAAATTATACAGAAATAGTTTCTTTGGTAAAAATGCAGGTCCTGTAATTTTTGGCGCTATTTCAGCTTTTGATATTGCTTTATGGGATATTAAGGGAAAGTATTATCAAGCTCCACTGTGGGAATTACTTGGTGGCAAACAACGAGATCATTTAAAAGCTTATGCTAGTCAGCTCCAAATGGGATGGGGAGAGTCAAGAAAGCCTGCAGCTTCAGCTCAAGATTATGTAAATAATACAAAAATTGCCTTAGAAAAGGGATTTAAGACTGTTAAAATTAACTTTTTAACATTTGATGAGCAGGGAAAACAAATTCCGTGGCAAAGACAGACAGCCTTTTTATCACCTAATTATTTAAACTTAGCCGAAGAGAGAATTAAGGCTGTTCGTAATGTTTTAGAAGAAAATGGTGAATTGATCTTAGAAAATCATGCTTTAACTGATAAATTATCAGCTGTTCAATATGGCAAGATGTCTTCAAAATACAATATCTTATATTTTGAAGAGCCAGTAAAGCCAGATCCCGATTTGTTAAGTTATGTTCATCAAGAAACAGGTTTAAATATTGCTTCTGGTGAGCGAATGTATTCTCGTTGGGATTTCAAACGTACTTTTTATCAAAATAGCATCCAAGTTGCTCAGCCAGATATCTGTACTGCAGGAGGTGTAACAGAAGTTAAAAAGATCTGTGATATGGCAGACACAAATGAGATTGGTGTGCAGATCCATGTAGCTGGAAGTAATTTAGCAACTTCCGTTTCATTAAACTTAGAAGCTGCAATTCCTAATTTTGTCATCCACGAATATAATATCAACACTGAAATGTCCAAAATGCTTAGCTTGACTAAGTATGATTATGAGCCTGAGAGTGGTGTATTTACTGTCCCTGATCGACCGGGGATTGGCAATGAAATATCTGATTATGCTTTTAAACATAGCAGAGTAGTTACAATTAAGTGAAATTAAGGATACCTCTGATAATTTGCTAGCAAAGAATAACTTTTTGGTCTATAATTATTGCTAATAAAAAGTAAGCCAAAACATTGGAGGTAAATCATGGATCTTGGATTAAAGGGAAAAGTAAGTTTAATAACCGGTTCAACTAAAGGAATCGGAAAAGCAATTGCAATTGAAATGGCTCGTGAAGGTGCCGATGTCATTATTAATGGTCGTAAAAAAGAGACTGTTGATCAAGTAGTTAATGAAATCAAGAAAAAGTTTCCTAATACTAATCCTCAAGGCGCTGCATATGATATTTCAATTGCAGAAGAGCGTGAAGAATTGTTTAAGCAAATTCCTAAAGTTGATGTATTAGTTAACAATATGGGCATTTTTAAGCCAATGAATTACTTTGATATATCAGAAGAAACTTGGCAACATTTTATTGATGTTAATTTTTATTCTGGTAATGCTTTGGCTAAATTTTATCTTCCTAAGATGCTTAAACAAGATTTTGGACGTATTATTTTTATTGCTAGTGAAGAGGCTGTAATGCCATCTGGAGAAATGCCACAGTATAGCTTAACTAAGACAATGAACTTGTCTTTAGCTAAAAGTTTATCTAAGTTAACAGTGGGGACGCATGTAACTGTAAATACAATTATGCCAGGTTCTACTTTAACTGAAGGTGTAGAGCAGATGCTAGTCGATATGTATAAAGACTCGGATTTACCTAAAGACCAATGGGAAAGTGACTTTATGAAAAATCATCGTCCCTTATCTCAGATTCAACGTTTAATTAGACCAGCAGAAGTAGGAAGGTTTACTGCTTTTGTTGCGAGCCCGTATTCATCTTCGTTTTCTGGTGAAGCCTTAAGACTTGATGGTGGGTTGGTCCCAACTTTGTATTAAAAAATATTTATCTAAAACTTAAAAGCAGAATTTAGTTCGAAAGTAATCTAAATTCTGCTTTTTTGTAGATTTAAATGGTTTGTCGTATTTCTAATACTTTTTAGAATATTGAAGTTGTAAGTGTGAAGTTGTAAAATTTAATTAAAACATAATTAAATTTTACTTACTTGGAGATAGAAATGAGCATAAAAAAACTATTTAAATCAAATAAAAAATTATTTATTCTGATTTTCTTTATGGTTTTTATAGGAATGGCAATTGACTCATTATCACAATATTTAATGACGCCAGCATATAACTATCTTAGAAATATGAATTTATTGGGCTTTATTCTGTTTATGTGTTTAGCTTTAGGCTGTGACGCTGTCAGACTTGGGCTAATATCGGGATCAGATTATTTATATAGTAAAGAAACACAGAATTATTTACATCAAATACGTAAAAGAATTGGTCGCTATTTCTTTAAAAATGATATTAATCAGACTGCAAAGGTACAAAATAATATGGTCGTAAATTGCAATAATAAATTGAACACTTTTGGTTAAGCTGCTTGATAGATTCGATCTAATTCTCTTTCAAAGATTTCATCTGGTGTATGATAAGCTAAGATCTTTCTTGGCAATGAGTTGCACCAGGTTTCAATATCAATGATATTTTGTAAAGAATAGTTAGCTATTGCTTCTCCTTTAGGAATGAATCTGCGAATAAGACCATTGTGTCTTTCAACTGTTCCCTTATCACAAGAAGTGTAAGGATGGGCATAGTAAACCAGTGTATTGGATGCTTCTTCTAGGTTGGACAGATCCGCAAATTCTGAACCATTATCAGTGGTAATAGTTTTAAAAATATCATTCCAGTGTTCACTGTATTGTCTTTGGAGTTCTTTAAAGGCTTGCATGACACTGATAGAAGTCTTGTCGGGAATACGAATAATTAAGAATTCACGACTCATGCGCTCAGATAAGGTTAACAGCACTTCATCATCTTTAGTCTTATGTCCAAGAACCAAATCGCATTCCCAATGACCGAATTCATTACGTTCACTAATTTCTTTTGGACGTTCTTCAATACTTCTGCCAAGCTTTTTCTTGTTTTTGCGAACACGATGAAGCTTGGTATTGCGTTTAAGCTTCTCAGGCAAGTCGTAATTATAAATGCCTAATAAGCCCTTATCAACGTAATTATAAGGAGTTTTGGTGCAGACAACATCGCTGCTAGAGAATTCGCCAGCAACAGTGGCACGATTACTGCAAACATCAAGCGACCAACCGTCTTTAAAGAAATGTTTGTGGACATAGTGAATAAATTGATTTTTTTTGAGAAAGTCTGATTTACGCCCACAATTTTTACGATGAGCTTGATATACATCATGTCCTTGAGTAGCCTTGTATCTTTTGACTTTACCATGATACAGTTTTACAGTGCCACGTTTAACCTCATAACTGATAGTAGAAGGAGAACAGTTGAGTTCACGAGCAATTGCACGCAAAGAGCAGCCATCTTTCAAACGCAATTGAATAATAACTCGCTCTTCAAATGATAAATGCTTTCCTTTAACGTGCCGATTCATGGTAGAATGTAAAGAGTCCATTTTGACCTCCAATAGAAAGTTTTTGTGGTTATTAACATTCTATCAAACAGGTCCGAATGGACTTTTTATTTTTCTAAAGTGTTCAATTTGATTTTACAATCAACGAATTGATAATTTAGTTTGAAATTAGTGATTTGGCTTTGAGGGAGTGCTAAGAGCCAAACATTGCGCATAATGCCAGAATAATTGAAGAAATCAAAGTATGGTTGAGCAAGTTTTTGACCATTATCTAGGATTTCTTCGGTGCCACAAGGAATAGCTTTTTCAGATAATTCGTTATTGACTAAAACAGTTACACGATTAGTTTGGTTGTAATTAATATAATTAGAAATTTTTACTTGAAATGGTAAAAAACCACCTTCATGTTGATCGACTTCATTTCCATTAATAAATACTTTTGCACGATGAGTAACTGAACCAAAGCGTATATAAAGTTCTTTCTTCTTTAGAAATGAAGGAATAAAGAAGTCTTTTTGATACCAAAAGTCTCCAGTATAGTATTTACGGTCTCGCTTGGTAGTTAATTCTGCAAACGTACCTGGTACAGGCATTTCTTCAGGATTAGGCAACTCTTTATTCCATCCCTGGTCTAAGCCAACAGAATTTGGATCAGTTTCAAATTGCCAAGTGCCATTCATTAAAGTGTTAAACCGATATTTATTTTGAATTGGATATAGTGCAGATTCCATAGATGATTTTCCTTTCTAGTAATGTTTTCTCTTATCTATATTTTACGCTTGGGGAGAGTAAATAGATTTGAAAATGGTTTAATAAATTAAATCCCTTGACTGTAACCTCGCGTCACAGTTTATTTTATTTATAGAGAATAATTAAGAAAGGAATGTTGAGAGTGGCCAATGATAAATTATTATCAATTTCTGAATTTGCTAAACTTGCAGGCACTACCAGACGAACTTTGATATTTTATGATCAAAAAGATGTCTTTAAGCCAATGAAGATCGAAGAAACTGGTTATCGCTACTATAGTTATGAGCAACTCTATCAAATTGGTTTTATCTTGGGATTACGTGATTTAGGACTTTTGGTAGAAGAAATTAAAGATTATTTGGGCGATTCTAGCAGGGATGCATTAAATAAAAAATTAATACCTTTAAAAAATAAGATCGAACTACGTATCCAAAATTTAAAGCAAATTTTATCCATTTTGCGTCAAAAAGAAAATGATAACTTTCGATTAACCAATGTCGATTTTATATGGTAAAGAAATGTTTTTTACCAGATCATGATTTTTGGTGTTTTGATTTTAAAGTTGATTGTTCGGAAGCAGAAATTGCTTCGGCATATAGTCAGTTTTACCAAGAATTAGGTGCTGGTGTCATGGCTAATAAGAACTTATCAGGTTTTCTTACAGATTTACCGCAGGCAAAAGTTGATACCTATGCAAATACTGGTGCAGGAATTGAAAAAGGTTTAGCTGTAATTAGAAAATATGCTCAAGATAACAATTTTAAAATTGGCAACGACTTGTGGCAGTTCAATATTGGCTTAAATATTGAAAAACTTGGTCTAACAAAAAATGGTATTTTAACATATAAAATTTTAAAATAAAGAAAAAATTGAAGCTTTAGATAGGAGTTTAATTTGGAATTACCAACTCAAATAGAAATTAAAGGTGCGAGAGTCCATAATTTAAAAAATATTGATGTAAATATTCCACTTCATAAATTTGTTGCTATTTCAGGCTTGTCTGGATCAGGTAAGTCTTCTTTAGCAATGGGAATTTTATATGAAGAAGGATCAAGAAGATATTTAGATGCACTTTCTACATATATGCGTCGTAGAATTAAACAAGGTGCACAAGCTGACGTTACTTCGGTTAAACATATTCCGTCTGCTTTAGCTTTGCGCCAGCGTCCAAGTATTCCAAATGAACGGGCAACTGTTGGGACAACAACCGAAACATTTAACGTTTTACGTTTGATTTTTTCAAGATTAGGTTCGCCAGTTTGTCCTAACGGTCACCGCGTAGCTCCAAGTTTAGATATCGCGGAAGCTATGTCTAAGTCAGGTGAAGAAATGGGACAAATTACTTGTCCAACATGCGGTGTTAAGTTTTATGTACCAAGCGCTGAAGATTTTGCTTTTAATTCTGATGGTGCTTGTCAAGAATGTGGTGGAACTGGAAAAGTTCGTCAGCTTGATGACAGTAAACTAATTGCTGATCCTAATTTATCAATTGAGGACGGAGCAGTTGCTTCATGGAGCTTACCAGGAAGAAACTTTATGCCAAGCGTAGCTCAACATGCTGGAGTAAGGATTGATATTCCTTATAAGGATTTAACGGATAAAGAAAAAGGTTTTGTCTTAAATGGTCCTGAGAAAAAATATAAGATGGACTTTTTGTCTGGAACAGGTCGGGTATTTCATGATTTTAATGCTTTGTATGAAAATGCCCACCAAGCAGTTTTGCGCTCAGCAAAAAGTAGTAAAAGTGAACGTGCACAAAAGAGAATTGCAGAATTTTTCACTTATTCAACTTGTCCAGTTTGTCATGGTACGCGTCTTCGTCCAGAACTTTTGAAGCAGTTAGTTAATGGTAAAAATATTTATCAAGTTCAACAAATGCAGCTAGGGGATTTGCCAGCTTGGAGTAAGGAAGTATTAGCAAAATTGCCTGAAGATATGCATAAAATGGCTAGCTCTTTGATCAATGAATTTCTTAATAATCTGCAGCCGTTGCTTGATTTAGGACTAGATTATTTAACTATGGAGCGAGCTGGCAACACTTTATCAACTGGTGAACTTCAGAGAATTCAATTAGCGAGAACACTACGTACAGAAACAACTGGCGTTTTATATGTCTTAGATGAACCCTCGATTGGCTTGCATCCAGCTAACGTTGATGGCTTAATTAAAGTTTTGCGCAAATTAGTTGATCAGGGTAATTCTTTAGTAGTTGTTGATCACAACGTTGATATTATTAAAGCTGCTGATGAGATTATTGAAATTGGTCCAGGTTCAGGTGAACAAGGTGGTCAAATTTTAGATCAAGACAGTCCTGAAGAAATTAAGAAAGATAAGCAGTCACTAATTGCACCATATTTAAATGGGAAAGCACATTTAATGGCTAGAAAAGTTAGCGATCAGGTTAATTCAGATCAAATTAGTTTTGAAGTAGAAGATTACTTCAACTTGAAAGATGTTCAAGCAGGTATCCCTTTGAATCAATTAACTAGTGTGACGGGCTTTTCTGGAGCTGGAAAAACTAGTTTGATTCTAGATTCATTAGTTCCTGCAATCAAGGCACAAGATAAAAGTGAACCACTACCTAAACAAATTAAGAATTTTGATTGTCCAATTAATAATGTGGTTAGCGTGGATGCTTCACCAATTGGCAAGAGTACGCGTTCAACAGTTGCTACTTATACCTCAATTATGGATAATTTGCGTAAACTTTTTGCAAAACAGTCTTTGGCTAAAGAAAAACATTATACGCCAAGCTATTTTTCTTACAACAATAAAGAAGGTGCTTGTCCAACTTGTGGTGGAACAGGAATTGTTACTTTAGATATTCAATTCTTGCCTGATATGCAGCAAACTTGTCCAACTTGTCATGGCGACCGCTATAATCCTGGAATTCAAAAAATAAAGTGGCATGATATGTCAATTGTGGATGTTTTGAATCTTGATGTTAACGAAGCGATTCCTGTTTTTAAGCGTGTGCCAAAGATTGAACGTGATTTGCAGTTGCTTAAAGAAGTTGGTTTAGATTACCTGCACTTAGGTGAAAGTACGCCAACTTTATCTGGTGGAGAAGCACAGCGTTTAAAATTAGTGACTCACTTAAGTCATAAGCAAGACGATACTTTATTTGTCTTTGATGAACCAACAATTGGTCTGCATCCCCTGGATGTTAAAGTCCTAGTTGAAGTCATGCAAAAATTGCTTGATCAAGGTGCAACTATTATTACGATTACACATGACCTGAATTTAGTTGTTAATGCAGATTATATGCTAGATCTGGGACCACAAGGTGGTGAAAATGGTGGTCGTATTGTAGCACAAGGCCGACCACTAGAATTAATTAAAGATCCGCAAAGTTTAACTGTAGAGTATTTAGCTAATTATCTAAAACAATTTAACTTAGATTAATTATTTGATGTATGGATTTAGAGTAAAAGTAAAGAATTTATAAACATGCTTGAATAATAAAGAATAATTGTTTAATCTATTAACCGTTAATTGAATAAAGAAGCAAATGAACTGTTAGGTGAGACTCCTACGTAAATATACGCTGATGCCCAGCAACATCTAGAGATGCCAACGGGTTAAACAGGAATTGTCGACTTAAGGCTTTTCCCAGTCAGCTAGTTGAAAAATTTCACGTTACGTAGTGTTAAAACTGAACGACGAGTATAAATCGCTAAGTTAAGACCAATGCAGTTTTTGTGTTGGTCTTTTTGTTTGTTTGCCGATTTTTTAGAGGGAGAGATTACTATGTTAAAATTCAACTCTAAAGATCGCGTAGTAACTAATGCGACTTTGGCTAAACAAATTGCTAGACAAGAAAAAAATGAAGTCTTAAAGCAATTGCATACAACAATTAATGGATTAAATCCTGTTCAAGCAAAACAACGCTTGGAGCAAGATGGCTTAAATGAGGTCTCGAATAAAGAACATCATCCAAAATTACATTTTTTAATCGATGCTTTTATGACACCTTTTACTGGTGTGTTGTTATTTTTAGCAGGTTTATCTTTTTTAACTAACTATGTTTTTGTGCCAGCTGATCAAAAAGATTTGAGTACCGTAATTATCATGATTATGATGGTTCTGATTTCAGGAATTACTAGTTTTATTCAAAATGTAAAAACAAGTGATGCGGTTGATTCATTGCTAAATATGGTTTCTGTAACTACAAATGTTAAACGAGCTGGCGAAGATAAAGAATTACCAACTAAAGATGTAGTAGTTGGCGATATTATTAATTTAGCTGCTGGAGATTTAGTGCCAGCAGATATGTATTTGTTAAAGAGTAAAGACTTATTTTGTTCAGCGAGCTCATTAAATGGAGAGTCAAGTCCAGTTGAAAAGATGGCAGATCAGAAGCCAAAAGGAAGTGATAATTACTTAGATTATCCAAATATCCTTTATGAAGGAACAAATATTGTTTCTGGTTCTGGAATGGGCGTCGTTTTTGCTACAGGTGACAAAACCGTTTTTGGAAATCTGGCCCGTACTCTTGCTCAGAATAAAAACAAAGAGACAACTTTTGACATTGGAATTAAAAATGTTTCTAAAATATTACTAATCATGACAGCTGTAATTGCACCACTAGTGTTTTTGATTAATGGTTTAACTAAAGGCGATTGGCTAAATGCATTAATTTTTGCTATTGCAACGGCTGTTGGTTTAACGCCAGAAATGTTGCCAGTTATTGTGACCAGCAATTTAGTTAAGGGGTCTGTTGAAATGGCTAAGCATGAAACCATTGTTAAAAGAATGAATTCAATCCAAAACTTTGGCTCAGCTGATATTCTTTGCACTGATAAGACTGGTACCTTAACACAAGATAAAGTGGTTTTAGAACGACACTATAATTTAAACTTAGAAGAAAAGCCAAAAGTATTAGAGCTTTCATACTTGAATAGTTATTATCAAACAGGGATGAAAGATTTAATTGATAAAGCAGTTATTGATGCTGCTCAAGGAGAGTTAGATACAAAGAAAATTAATCAAAACTACAGAAAGATTGATGAAATACCTTTTGATTTTAAGAGAAGACGTATGAGCGTTGTCGTTATTAACCAGCAACACGAACATATTTTGGTAACTAAAGGTGCTGCTGAAGAAATGCTTGCTTGTTCTAACAGAGTAGAAATAGATGGTGCAATAAGTCCACTTGATGAAGATCAACGTCAGAAAATTTTAACTGAAATTGATGAGATGAATCAGGATGGTTTACGTGTTGTTCTTTTAGGATATAAAAAGAATCCAGCTCCTGTTGGTGAATTTAGCATTGATGATGAGAATGAATTAATCTTAGTTGGATTTTTAGCATTTTTAGATCCACCAAAAGACAGTGCTAAGGCAGCATTGACTGCCTTAAAAGAAGATGGCATTACAGTCAAAATTTTAACTGGAGATAATGAAGCAGTTACGCGAAATGTAGGGAAGCAAGTAGGTTTAAATATTGATCGAGTTTATCAGGGAAAAGACCTTGAAAATAAGACTGACGCTGAATTAAAACAAATGGTGCAAGCATGCGATGTTTTTGTAAAATTATCTCCACAACAAAAAGCTCAGATTATTGACTTACTTAGACAAGATGGTCATACCGTAGCTTATATGGGAGATGGAATCAATGATGCTCCTGCAATGAAAGCGGCAGATGTTGCTATCTCAGTTGATACAGCGGTGGACATTGCTAAAAAGTCAGCAGATATAATTTTGCTCCACAAAGATTTAATGATTTTAGAAAAGGGAGTACAAATTGGCCGTCAAGTATTTGGCAATACGATGAAATATATTAAAATTACGCTTTCTTCTAATTTTGGTAATATTTTATCAATTTTAGTAGCTTCTTCGTTTTTGCCATTCTTACCAATGCTTCCAATTCAACTTTTAATTTTAGACTTGATGTATGGAACTAGTTGCTTATCTATTCCATTTGATACTATGAATAAGCATTATTTATCAGAGCCTAGAAAGTGGAGTACAAAGAAGCTACCGAAGTTTATGTTCTACTTTGGTCCAACGTCCTCTATTTTTGATATCATAACTTTTGCTTTACTTTTCTTTATGGTTTGTCCGCAAGTAACGGGAACTATTTATGCAGCAGCTAGCACAACGCAAAAATTAATTTTCTCAGCCATCTTTTGTACAGGATGGTTTATTGAATCACTTTGGACCCAAGAAATGGTTATTCATGCACTTAGAGATCCCAAACTACCATTTATTAAGCAACATGCTACAGCAATTGTTACTTGGGCAACAATCGGGATGGCAGTGGTGGGAACTGTCTTACCATTTATTACACCAATAGTTAAAGCAATAAAATTTGGTCCAATTCCAATGTACTTTTTAGCAATTGTATTTCTTTTGCTAATCTTATATATTGCTTTAACTACTTTAGTAAAGAAGTGGTATTTGAAATCAGAAAAATATTTGATTTAATTAACAAGAAACATTTTCTTTAAAGAATCATGGGTTAATTCCTTGATGCAACCAATTTCTAACATGTTAATGATGATTTTGATGAAATGATGCGTCGTTGTCGTCATATGGGCATGGAAATGCCATTTGGCATGATGCATCATATGTGCGGTCGTCATCATGGTTACGATAATGATGGTTTTGGTGGTTGCTGCTAATGATAGATAGAATTTGATTTTTGTCAATTAGTTTTGAGCAAAATATGATGGATATTAAATAATAAATGTTACCATTAACACTGTAAAGAAGAAACTATTGTGTTAGGAGGATTTTATGGATAAACGTAAAATTGTAATTGTTGGTGCTTCACATGGTGGTCATGAATCAGCAATTGAGCTGTTAGATAAATATAATGATGTAGATGTAACTGTTTACGAAGCTGGCGACTTTATTTCATTTATGTCCTGTGGGATGCAGTTGTACTTAGAAAATAAAGTTACAGCAGAAGATGACGTTAGAAACTTTGCCCCAGAAGATGTTGAAAAGAAGGGCGGTCATGTTTATGCCAACCATGAAGTAACTGCTATTCATCCTGAAAATAAGACTGTTACAGTTAAGGACTTAACTAATAATTCTGAAGAGGAAGTCCAATATGATAGGTTGATTCTTTCTTCAGGCGTAACTCCTAAAGTTTTACCTGTGCCAGGTAATGATCTCAAGAATATCTATTTGATGCGTGGACGTGACTGGGCTTCTAAGTTGATGAGTGCTGTTAACGATCCAGCAATTAAAAATGTTGCTATTGTTGGTGCTGGTTATATCGGTACCGAAGCTAGCGAAGTATTTGCTAAAGCTGGCAAGCATGTAATCTTAATGGATATGATTGATCGCCCATTAGGAACCTATCTTAATTCTGAATTACTCGATGTTTTGGAACCTGCCTTTAAGAAAAATATGGACTTGAAGATGGGTGTCAAAATTGAAGGCTTTAATGGTAATGGAAAAGTTGAAAGTGTTAAAACTGATCAAGGTGATGTCCCAGCTGATCTAGTTGTTGTTTCAGCAGGTGTAATGCCTAACACTGACTGGCTAAAGGGCGTAGTTGATTTAGATCAAAGAGGGTGGATTAAGACTGATCCATATTTGAGAACTAATGTAAAAGATGTTTATGCAATTGGGGATGCAATTCTGCCGCTTTCGATTCCAGCCGGTAAACCAATGCCAATTGCCTTAGCCACTACTACTAGAAGAGAAGCTCAATATGTAGTTGATCATATCTTCGAAGATAAGCCAGATCGTGCCTTCAAGGGTGTTATCGGTGCTTCAGCTCTTAGTGTGTTTGACTATCACTTTGCTACAGCTGGATTAAACCAATTCTCAGCTGCTAGAAATAAGATTGATTATCAAACTAGTTTCTACGAAGACTATATGCGTCCAGCTTATGTTCCAGAAGCAGATAATCCTAAGGTATATGTCAGCTTAACCTTTAATCCATACACTCACCAAATCTTAGGTGGTGCAGTACTTTCCAAGTATGATATTACTGCTCAAGGCAATGTTTTAGCTTTAGCAATTAGTCATAAGATGCGTTTGGAAGACTTGGCTGAACAAGACTTCTTCTTCCAACCAGGATTTGATCGTCAATGGAGTTTGCTTAACTTAGCTGCACAACATGCCTTAGGTATGGCAAGATTCTAATTTAGTCATTAATAAAGATAAGTTATCAAGAAAAACTAGTCATGTTTTTACAACATGGCTAGTTTTTTGTTGGATTTAGTTGTGTTTGGATAAAATAGTTAGTAATTACAATTGCTCATTGAGGGAGATCATTTCAAGTAAACTTTGGGCAGTAGAAGAGCCTTCGTTGCCTGCTTTTAGGCCCGCCCTTTGCAAAGCTTGTTCAATATTTTCTGTAGTTAAAATACCAAAAGTGACTGGAACTTTAGCTTGTAAATTCATCTGCATAATCGCATTAGTTACGTTTTGAATAATCATGGCATAATGATCAGTTTCACCCTTGATTACTGCACCGAGAGTCATAATTCCAGCATATTTATCAGATTTAATTAGTTTTTGAGCAGTGAAGCCTATTTCAAATGCTCCTGGTACCCAGATGACATCAATTTCATCGTCTTGGATTCCGAATTGATGAAGTGTTTCTTTAGCACCGCGAACCAAATTTTTAGTAACAATTTCATTAAATTTAGCTACGACAATCGCGATTTTTCCATGAGTATTAGTGAAGTTTCCAGTATATTCAGTCACTATTCAGCCTCCTTGAGTTCTAATAAATGATGAAATCTCTTTTTCTTAGTTTGTAGGTAAAAACGATCAACATCATTAGGTGCAATTTCTAATGGAATACGTTTATTAATCTTAATACCGTAATCGTTTAATTGGTCAATTTTATCAGGATTATTAGTTAGCAAATTGATTTCTTTGATCTTCAATTCTTTGAAAATCACAGCACCAACCAAAGGATTCTTCCAAGTTTGGAAGCGTCCTTTTTTAGCTTCTTGTAAAGCTAAATTCATATAATATTGGTCTTTTTCCATTTAAATCACTTCCTAACAGAACAAAAAAAGAACCTCGAAGCTAAACTTCGAGGTTCAGAAATAGTATGCAAGTTAAAAAATAATTCAAGTACGCAAATAAGCGTAGATTAAAATTATCCTTCTTCCATCTAGACTATAACTATCGGTACCATTAAGGGTTCAACCGCTTGCGCGGGTTGCGGACTTTATCGCCGGTCGGGAATTTCACCCTGCCTCGAAGAACATTTATTTAATTCTCATTCGGCATAAAGCTGCTTTTCTTTTTTGTCAAATGATATTTATAGGGCTCTTTTAAAGAATTTACTGAAAAGTAAAGCAACGATTGTTTTTATTGCACATAACTTCAATGAAGGGATGCGTAAATTATTCGACCGTGAAATCCATTTGGTAAAAGAATAAACAAAACATCACAAATTTCGGTGGATTGATACTGGAATTTATTATGTTTCTTTATGTTTAAAATGGTGAACTAACTGCTAAAACTCAAACTTTCTCATAAAGATTGGGTGAGTTCGGTGGTCTAGGTAACTAGCGGTTTTAGGCGTGATTTCTAAAACACCTAAATCTTTTTTTGCTGCCTCAACATCGTCAACGTAAATTTCATTTAAATGAAAATTTTTGATTGCTGGTTTGTTTAGTTAAAATATCTACCATAGTATGACCTTCCTTGTCCTGAACGCCTATCAGCATTATTATAGAATAAAAGACTGACATTTTTTGACAGGAAAGCTTGCACAACTATGAAAAAATCTGAACGACTTAATCAAGAACTACTATACTTAACCGATAAAAAGATCTTTCATTTAAAAGAACTAGAAGAAAAATTTGCAATTTCTGAGCGAACAGCTTTGCGAGATATTACCGATCTAGAGCAGTTAGGCTTAGCTTTTTATAGTGAAACTGGGCGTAGTGGTGGTTATCACATTACTAATAGTAAGTTACTATTGCCCATCCGTTTTAATACGCAAGAGATCAACGCTATCTTTTTCGCTTTACAGGCAATAAAAAATCTTAGTGAAACGCCATACAGTAATGAATATCAAAAGATTCAGACTAAATTACTAAAGAATCTACCTCAAAAAGTACAAAACCAAATTAGTCTTCAAAAAGAATTTGTTCACTATATTAGTCAGCCAAGCTTGAATGAAGTGCCTTTTTTTACTTTGCTACTTAAAGCTTGTCTGAATAATAGCGTAATTTTAGCGCGAAATTTTCAGTTTATTAAAGAAGAACAAAAATTGCAGTTGCTTGATATATTCTATCAAGCAGGGAATTGGTTTTGTCATGCTTATAATTTGGATTTAAAACGTTGGTTTGTCTTGCGGCTTGATAAATTTGAAACAGTAAAGCTACTAAATACTAAACAATCGGTGATGAATAAAGAGCAATTACTTGATAGCTTCCGGCAATATGAACGGGAGCATTATTGCATCCCTTATCAATGTCAGTTAACCAAAATCGGTGAACAAAAAGTTGAGTATAATTCATACCCAATCATGCAGATTGACCATAAGCATGGAAAAATATATCTGAATGGTAAATATAACAAGGAAGAACTACATTATTTAGTCGACTATTTGATATCTCTGGGTTCTGAAGTAAAAGTATTAAAGCCAAAAGAATTAAAGGATAGCTATTTGGAAAAGTTAAATGAAATAATTCGGCAATATTAATTTGCTAATTCTGACATAGGTTGTCAGGATTAAAGAATAAAGTAAAACTGAAAGGTTTTAGGAGGTAGAATTTATGACAAAGATAATGAACGAAGATTTTTTAGACGTTTTAGAAGATAAAGGACCAGCAACGATTATTTCCATCAATGGCAATCCAGCTAGTGTGGTTAATACTTGGTCACAATATATTAATGTGGTTGCGGATGATACTATTTTGATTCCGGCTGCTGGGATGCATTCAATTGAACAGGATTTCAAGAAAGATCCTAAGCATGAATTAACGATTACGATTGGTTCTTATAATTATCAAGGAACCGCTGGTATGGGTCGCGGGTATCATATTCACGGTAGTGGTCAATTTATTAATGAAGGTGCATATTTTGATCAAATGAAAGCACAATTTGATTGGATTCGAGCAGTATTAGTGGTTAAAATTCATGATGTTGAACAGAAAATATAGTAAAAAGTTTGGAGATTAGCTCCAAACTTTTATTTTTTACGCTTTTTCACTTAAATCTTGATTATGCAAAAGTACTATAATTGAAAGAAAAGATTTAAAGGAATAATCAATGACAATAATTGAACTGAAAAACGTTAATTATCAAGTGGGAAAACGAACTATTTTAAATAATCTATCTTTTGGGATAAAAAATGGTGACTTTTTAACTTTAATTGGTCCACGGGAGCGGGAAAAGTACAATTCTAAAATTAATTGCGAACTTAATCAGTCCCAGTTCGGGCACTATTTTTTATCATGGTAGCGAGATTCAAAAATTAGACCCAATTAAGTATCGTCGACAAGTAATGTACTGCTTTCAGCAGCCGGTTCTTTTTGGCAAAACTGTTAAAGATAATTTATCTTTTCCCTATCAAATCAGAAATAAAGAAGTAGATTTAGTCAGGCTAGATTCATTATTAAAGATTGTAGATTTACCAGCTGAATTTTTAAATAAAGAAATAAATTCTTTGTCAGGCGGTGAAAAACAAAGAGTTGCTTTAATTCGAAGTATTGTCTTCTTACCCAAAGTGCTATTACTTGATGAAGTTACAACGGGATTAGATGGAAAAAGTAAAGAAATAGTTCATCGTTTGATTGAATCTGTCCATCGACAAGGGACAACTATTGTACAAGTGACTCATGATCAGAGTGAAATTCAAGTAGCTAAAAATGTTTTAGAAATTAAAAGTAGGGGCTTAGTAAATGAAAAATGTAACGGTTAGCAACTTATCCTTAGTTTTAGCTTTTGCGCTAGTATTAGTATCAATTGCAATTTCCGCAAAAGAAAAGCTGGGATTAACCAAAGATATTTTAATTAGCGTAATTCGGGCAATCGTGCAATTAGTGATTATCGGTTTTGTTTTAAAATTTATTTTTCATATAGATACCCTTTGGTTAACGGTTGTTTCGATAAATAGTGTTTTTATCGTCTTCATTTGCAGTGGTTTGATTGGCGAATTAAGTTTTCTATTTAAAACGGACTTATCGTATTTACTAGCATTTATTTTTCATCTTATTGGAACCCTTGCATTATTTTCAATAATGATGTTTTTAAATAATTGGTTGATTAATTGGCAAATTTTATTTATTTTTATCCTTGCTTACGCGATGATTTGGTTAGTCATTAGATTGACGCAGGGACGCGATATTAGGCGGATAAATCAAGAAGCGTAATAAACAAAAAGTTAAATTCAAATAATCTTACTAAAAGTACGAGCACTTAATTTACAATATTAAGTGCTTTTTCTTGATGGTTATCAATTTTTGTAAAACTCATTTCTCCTAAACTAAAACATGTAAAACAAAGGAGAATGTAAATGGTAAAGATTCAACAATTTTTTGTTAAACATCAAAAGATAATTTTGGCACTTAATACTGTGCTGATTTTATTTGCGGAAACAGCTAAGTGGTTATTCCATATCAATGCTGCTTATCAAGTTTTGATGCTAATAGTAGGAATTATTGGCTTAATTCCAATTTTGTTAACAGCTATTTCATCATTAAAAGTAAAATTAGTTTCTATTGATGTCTTAGTATCGTTAGCAGTAATTGGTGCTATTGTTATTGGCGAATTTAATGAAGCGGCGATTGTTACCTGGCTTTTTGCATTAGGTGATGTTCTAGAAGAACTTACTCTTAAAAAGACTCGTAAAGCTGTGTCTGATTTAACTAAAATGGCGCCAAAAACTGCGTTGGTTTTGCAAGATGACGGAGCAACGGAAGAAGAGGACATAGATTTTATTGATCTTGGTGAAAAGATTTTGATTAAAACCGGCGATCAAGTCCCAGTTGATGGAAAAATTGTCGCAGGTTCAGGCTATTTAAATGAAGCCAATGTTAATGGTGAGTCAAAACCAGCTGATAAAAAACAAGGTGATCAAGTCTATGCCGGAACAATTCTAGAAGATGGTACCTTGACGGTAGAAACTACAGCAGCTGGAAACGATACTACCTTTGGTAAAATTATCGAAATGGTAGAAGAAGCTCAAGATTCTAAGTCTCATACTGAAAAATTAATCAATCGTTTTTCTAAATACTATACTCCAGCGGTATTAGTGATTGCGATTATCGTAGGCTTAATTACTAGAGACTTCAAATTAACGATTACAGTAATGGTTCTAGGCTGTCCCGGTGCTTTGGTTATTGGCGTTCCCGTTTCAACTGTCGCTGGTATCGGTAATGGGGCTAAGAACGGCGTGATGTTTAAAGGCTCACAAGTAATGGATGCGGCTCGTAAAGTTGATGAGATTGCCTTTGATAAAACCGGTACGTTAACAGTTGGCCATCCTGAGGTAAATAAAATTGAAGTTTTGAGTGGTAATAAGGATGAAATTATTAATCTTGCTGCCAATATTGAATCTCAAAGTAATCACCCGTTAGCCAAAGCAATGGCTAAACTAAGTGAGCAGAAGATTGATCAAATCGAGACTAAGACAGTTAAGGGCAACGGGATGATAGCTGACTTGGATCGAGAAAAATATTATTTAGGGAATTTAGCTTTAATTGAGGAAAATACCTTTGCTAATTCTAAATTAACTCAAGTGGTTGATAAATTAAGTAATTTGGGAAACTCTGTTGTAGTCTTAACTAATAGTAATCAAAGTAAATTGGCTGTTTTCGGCATTAAAGATCGTCTTCGCCCAGAAGCAGAAACTGCATTAAGGCAATTGAAGCAACTAGGTATTAAGAAGTTGATTATGCTTTCAGGTGATAATCAAGAAACTGCCCAACAAATTGCGGCTGATTTGCCAATTGATGAAATTCATGGGCAAATGTTGCCAGCAGATAAGGCACAATTTGTTAAGAAGGAACAAGAAAATGGTCATCATGTTGCCTTTATCGGTGACGGCATCAATGATAGTCCGGCGTTAGCTAATGCCGATATTGCTATTGCGATCGGTAGCGGTACGGACGTTGCAGTCGATGTTTCAGATATTGTTTTAGTTAAAAATGATTTGCGTAAAATTGCCGATGCTTTATCAATTTCTAAACGAACGGTTTTAAATATGAATGAAAATATTGGGATTGCATTGTTAACTGTGTTGTTATTGTTTATTGGATTATTTACAGGTTATGTCGAGATGGCTAATGGCATGTTTATTCATGAATTCAGTATCTTGGTCGTAATCTTAAACGGCATGCGTTTAATTAAAAATCATCGAAAAGTTGACGGCCATCAATTTTCTGATAAAGAAAAAGATTTAGCATTAAACATGTAAGGAATAAGAAAGGAAGATTTTTATGCAAAAAGTAATGATGAAGTTAGGTGGCATGACTTGCCCATCTTGTTTAACCAAGATTGAAAAGGCAGTTGAAGATGTCGATGGTACAGATCAAATCAAGGTATTATTTAATGCCGGTAAGTTAAAGTTCATGATGAATACTGATAAGGCTAATGTTGACGATGTTAAAACAGCAATCGAAAAGATGGGCTATGAAGTCAAGGGTGTAAAGGCAAAGGAGCTAGACTAATGAAGGCTGAGGAAGCATACAAGGCAGAATTAAAGCAAAGTGATATTGATCATCATACGCCTACAGCGGGTGCAATGGTGGATCACATTATTGCTAATTTATTAATCCATACTTTGAAAATAGATCAAGCTAAGTTCTTCGCCAAGGGGTCGGCTAGTTTATTTTTAGAACAGCGTGCTGATGAGTGGATCAGATATGAACAGAATGAGTTTAACCAGTTAAATCAAATTTTAGTTAATAACGGCGAAAGTATTCCTACCACTACTGATCAATTTAAAGAATATACTATGCTTGAGGAGAATGGAGCAAGTAAGTACGAAAATGGTCAAGATCAACTTTTCGCTTTAGTAAAAGACTTTGATACACAAATTTTATTTATTACTAAAGCAATTGCCTTAACTCAAAAAGAAACTTGGCCAGAATTGAGTGCTAATTTGATTGAACTGCTAGCCTGGATTAAGGAACAAATCCGTCAATCGCAAAACTTTTTAGGTCATGAATTGCGTGAAAGATTATATACTGAAGAAGATGATGACGACGATGATTTTTAACTAAAGGAAGTTTTTAGATGGCAGAGTTATGTGTACATTTAGTTCCATTATTTAATGCATTACCAATAAATGATCAAATGCAAATAGAAGAACTAGTTCACCATCAAAATTATCAAAATGGTGAATTAGTAATGGATCCTACTTCAAGTAATAATTTAGTAATTGTTGCTCATGGTGGTGCCCGCCTTTATACTTTAGACGAAAATGGCCGTGAAAATATTACCCAGATTTTAAAGACGGGTGATTATGCGGGTGAAAACTGGTTATTTGGTGAAGCAAATACGAATACTTATGTGGAAGCTACAGAAAATAGTGATATTTGTTTACTCAACCGAAATGATTTTTTAGCTTTAATGAAAAAGAAGCCAGAATTAAGTATTCAACTCTTAGAACAAAATATTATTAAAGTACGTGCTATGCATAAGCAAATTCAATTATTAAGTTTGCCTAAGGTAGAAGATCGACTATTGAGTTATTTACAGGCTTATGCAAAACAAGTGAATAAAAATTCATTTACTTTGCCCCTAAAAATGAAAGATTTAGCCTTGTATTTAGGCACTACTCCCGAAACTTTATCGCGTAAATTTGTACTGTTAGAGAAGCAGGGGAGCTTAAAACGAAAACTACGTCATATTGATTTATTATAGTTATTAAAGATCTACGAACTAACTGGTTCGTGGATTTTTTGATTATCGGAAATTAATAAAGAGTAGTTTTTAAATTCAAAAAGGAGATGCTCCTTTGATAAAATTTTATTAAAGGAGGGAGACAATATGTCACTAATTTATATTCGTCAAGCAGCCAAAAATGACCTTGAACAAATCATGCCGATTATTGATGAGGCAAAAAAGTTTTTAAAAGAAGAGGAAAATCCGCAATGGCAAAGTGGTTATACCAATGTTGAGACTATTACAGCCGATATTAAAGACGGGGCCGCTTGGGTCTTAATCGTTGATCAGAAAAATGCTGTTTATACTGCAATTACGGATGGACCTGATCCTAATTACAAGCAGATTGATGGTAAATGGAAGAGTGATCTTGATCCTTATGTGGCCATTCATCGCGTTGCAATTTCTGATGAGTATCGCGGGATGCACCTTGCTAGCTATTTAATGAGCAGTTTGACTTCAATGCACTATGCGGAAAGCATAAGGAATTATCGCGTTGATACTTTTCGAACTAACGACGTAGTTTGGCATATTGTTGAAGACGCTGGCTTTGTAAAACGTGGCAATATTAAGAATATGGATCCAATTGATTCATACCGTGTTGCTTTTGAATTAAATTTATAGTTTTAGAATGAATAGAGGGGGCTTAATTGCATCCCTCTTTTTTAGTAGCATCTAATTAAAGGAAACAAAAATTATGAAAATTGGATTTATCGGTATCGGTGTAATGGGTACAGGGATTATTAATAACTTACGGAAAAATAATTATGATGTAACTGTCTATAATAGAACAAAAGCTCATGCGCAAAAAGTTTTGGATAATGGGGCTAAATGGGCGGACAATCCAGCTGAACTAACTAAAAAAGTTGATATTTTATTCACTATGGTTGGCTTTCCAAAAGATGTTGAAGATATTTATTTTGGTCAGGATGGTATCTTGATTGTCGCCAAAGCTGGTCAATATGTTGTCGATATGACCACGAGTAAACCTAGTCTGGCACAAAAGATTGATCAAATTGGTGAAGAAAAAGGCTTACATATCTTAGACGCTCCGGTTTCTGATGGGGATATTGGCGCCAAAAATGGAACTTTAACGGCCATGATCGGTGGCCATAAAGAAGACCTTAATCATTTGCATGATTTATTCATAACCTTTGCTAGCAAATTAAATTATTTTGGCAGTTATGGTAGTGGACAACATGCTAAGATGGCTAATCAAATTATGATTGCTGGAGAACCATGACTGGCATGACCGAAATGCTGGTATATGCTAAAGCGGCACATTTAAATTTAGAACAAATTTGTCAAACCTTGCAGTCTGGTGCAGCAGAAAATTTTAGTCTAGATTCATATGGTCCAAAAATATTGCAGGGTGATTATACACCTGTTTTTTTGGCTAAACATTTTTTAAAAGATTTGCGTATTGCCTTATAAGAAGCTGATAAGATGCAGTTAGATCTGCCTGCGACTGAAGAAGCAAGGCATTTATATGAAATCTTGGTTGACCAAAAGAAATTGGGCAATGATGGAACACAAGCTTTGATTAAGTTGTGGTGGAAGTAATGAGTTTCAGAACATCATTAGCTGATAAAATGCGGCAGCTGCTGTGGTTTCACTAATTTGTTTTGTACTCACTTTTATCTTAAAAAATAGAACTAAACCAGAATTATAGTGAGATCAATGAAAATATATAATTACATCAATAAAGTTAAAAAATTAGATATTCTTTTGTCAAAGGAGATTACTCAAATATTATTACGACAGGGCGTTCCTTTTACTAAATCACAAATTGAAGTAGTTATGTATTTATATCATCATCAAGATCAAGTTGTGTATCAGCGTGACTTGCCAGATGTTTTGGGAATTACGCGACCAATGGCTAATGGGTTAGTAAAACATCTGATTCAGAAAAATGCTGTAAAATTAATCGAAGATTCAGATGATTCAAGATTAAAGCGTATTAAATTAATGCCAGTAGTAATAGCGGATATTGATTCTCGAACTGCTGCTTTTGCTAAAGAATTTAACCAAATGGAAGGTAAGATGACCAAAGGCTTTACTCAGAAGCAGCGTGATGAGTTCGATCAATTGTTGGTAAGAGCTATTAAAAATTTAGAAGAAAAGTAGGAAAATGAGCTTCATTTTTTGGTGTAAAGCTCATTTTTCTTTTTTATGATAATTTTTGATATTAAAATGATATTTTAATTATCTAAATCACGTATCACTATTAATGGAAAGAGGTGGTAAAATGCAAAAAATTGCTTATTATAATTCTCCTGTTGGTCAAATTTTACTAGCTAGTGATGAGCAAGGCTTAACTGGCTTGTGGCTTCGTATTGATCGCTTTTATGCTGATAATTTAGCTAAAGATCATCAACTTGGTAAAAATAAATATTTAGATGATGCTATTAGATGGCTTGATCTCTATTTTGAAGGAAAGAATCCTAAGTTTTTACCTAAATTACATTTAATTGGAACAAATTTTCAAAATCAGGTCTGGTTAGCCTTACTAGAAATTCCTTACGGTGAAGTTACTACTTATAAAAAAATTGCAGAAAAAGTAGCTGGGCGAGCAGATCATTTACCCATTCGAGCAGTAGAGAGTGCAGTAGGTAGAAATCATATTGCTTTAATTGTACCTTGCCATCGTGTAATTGGTAGTAATGGCAATCTTACCGGTTATAGTGGGGGAATTGACAAAAAAATCCAACTTTTGCAGTTGGAAGGAATTGATATTAGTAAGTTTTCACTACCGGCTAACTATAAATGACGACTTTGTTTAAGCGGTAGTTACGCTAGTTTAAGAATTTTCATTCGAGTCGAGGTAAATGTACTAAATAAAGGTAATAGATATTCATTAATTGTGTGATTTTGCTTGGAACCAAGTTGATAATCAGCTAAATGTGCACCCGTACTGACCGCAACTAGCACTTCCTTGTTATCAAGTGCGTGTCCTTTACTACCATAAGCCCAGCCATGTTCAAGAACCAAATCAAACCATTTTTTCATAAGTGGGGGGAACGCTGTACCAGTACATTGGAAACTGAAAAATGATCCGGTCACTTTTTACTAGAGCATCTTGTTCTGCTTTAATATTGATATTTTCATCTGGGTAAAGTTCGTAAATATTTTTAACTTCTGTTGTTATACTTTTAATTAGCGCTTGATTTACACTAGACATTTTTAAGTCGGGGTGAAATAGAAAAATTGTTATTTTCATTTTGTTATCTCTCCTAATTCAATTTTAGTCAGTATAAAGTGTAACGTTGCGTTATAGTCAAGAGAGTAATAAATAAATATTATTTTTAATGTCCAGCAGTAGTTTTAATTCCGATAATTGAAACAATTAATAAAATGACAAAAATCCATGTCATCATATTCATTTGATCATGAAATAAGAATACACCAACTAGTACTGATCCAACAGCTCCAATTCCTGTCCAAACTGGATACGCGATTCCAATTGGTAAATGTTTCGTTGCTATAATTAACCCTGCAAAACTAGCTATCATCCCAATAATTGTTGCAATTGCCCAACCAATTTTAGTAAATCCTTGGCTCAATTTCATCGTCGTTGACCAGACAACTTCGACAATTCCTGCAATTACTAAATAAATCCAAGTCATATAAATTCCTCCAAAAGAAAAGAGTAATTGTATATCTCTTCAAAGGCCTAATGAGATATATAATTACTCTTATTTGTTTACTTCCCGGCGGAAGCGTTTATTTAACTACAGTTATCTTAGCAAATCTATTATTAGAATTCTAGTTATTCAGTGAATCTCTGTCTGGTAGCCAGTGATTCTTTTTCAAAATTACAATATTATATCGGCAATAAAGAAGTCGACTTTGTAGCTATTCACGATGGTCTAAAAGAGTACTATCAAGTTAGTTTGACGGTTCAAGATGAAAAGACATATCAAAGAGAAATTGCACCATTTTGGAAATTAAAGATAATTATCCCAAAATTCTTTTGACTCAAGATCCAGGAAGTTATGATGATAATGGTGTTAAACAAATTAACGTGATTGATTGGTTGTTAAAGAGCTGATACATAAGATGTCTATATTTACATATATTTCCGTGTAAATATAGACGTTTTTTCATCTCTTGCATTTCAAAAAATCATATGCTATTATTCTGCTTACTAAAAGTAAGTAAATTTAGGAGTTGATAAAATTGATATTGAATTAGCTATCTCATCATTTGGTGAAACTACACCATTAGAAGAAACAGGAAAAGCAATTAGTCATGACCAAAGAATCAGAGATTTATTAGAAGGAATTATTCTTGCAGATAAATTGAATATTGATGCATTTGCAATCGGTGAACACCATCGCAAAGACTTTGCTGTCTCAGCACCGGAAATCATTTTAGCAGCTGCTGCTTCGAAAACTAAGCAAATCCATCTTTCAAGTGCTACTACAAATCTACCAACAATTAATCCAATTAGAGTTTACGAACAATACGCAACTATTGACGCAATTGCGCCTGGTAGAGTTGAAATCATGGCAGGACGTGGATCATTCACTGAGGCATTTGATTTATTCGGCTATGATTTAGATAATTACGATGAATTATTTATTGAAAAGCTCGAAATGCTGCTTAAAATGAACAAAGAAGAAATTCTTGATTGGCCAAAAGGAAAATTTACACCTAGAGTTGATCATAAAGGAATTTATCCGCGTACAAAAAAGCCAATCCCTATTTCTGTTGCTACTGGTGGAAGCATAGAATCGACTATTCGCACTGCAGAGTTGGGTTTGCCAATCGTTTATGCGATAATTGGCAGTGATCCTTTGCACTTTAAACCACTAATTAAGTTGTACAGAAGAGTTGCAGAAAAAGTTGGCAATGATTTAACGAAGATGCCGATTGCTGCTCATTCTTGGGGTTGGTTAGATCAAGATAAAGAAAAAGCCATTAAAGATTATTTCTATCCTACTAAATTGTTAGTTGATCAAATTAGTACGGAAAGACCGCAATGGAATGGAATGACGTATGAGCAATATCTTGAATCGGTTGGAGAAAATGGTGCAATTTTTGTTGGTGATAGCGAAACTGTTGCAAATAAGATTATTAAAGTAATGGAAGAACTAGGCTTAACGCGATTCTATCTTCATTTACCGATTGCTTCAATGCCACATGAAGATGTTATGAACGCAATTAGAATTTATGGAGAAGAAGTAGTTCCTAGAGTTAAGACGTATTTTCGGGAAAAAGATGAAAAAGAACGTCTCAGATTGAAGTGGAAGAATAATAAGTAAAGCTACGCTGTAACAAGATCTCGTTTTGCTGAACTACCAATGGTAGAATTATCATAATAGATAGAAATAATTGGTGAAAGCAAAGAGAATATAATTGTTGTGGATAAACTAGAGATTAGAGAGTATCATGAAGCTGATTTCGATAGGTTATGTCAGATTCATGATCAAGCAAGAAAACAAGAATTAGAAGCTGCTAATTTAAGTGGGGCTTTAAAACCTTTAAAAATTGCAGCATATGAAGAAGATCTATTTTCGTATAATATTTATGTTGGACAAAAAGATAAAAAAGTTATTGGTTTTGTAGCGTTTAGTGATGATGAACTTGCTTGGCTTTACGTAGATCCAAGTTTTCAAAAACAAGGAGTTGGGAGTAAGTTAATAGAGTTTTCATTAAATAAAATGAAACGGCCAGTTTATTTAGAAGTATTAACGGGTAATCCCGCAAAAGAATTATATTTGCACAAGGGATTTAAGTTCTGTAAACACGAATCAGGAAAGATGCCAGGAAACGAAGCTTTTAAAGTTGAAGTGAATTTATTAGTTTACAGGTAGAAAAAAAGAGTTAAAGATATTTATTAGACATAATGAGCTACAAGAGTTACTAACTTTTGTAGCTTTTTTATATTGCAGATAAAACAAGATGATGATATTTTTTAATTAAAAGATAGGAAGAAGTGAATACCATGATTATTCGTAGAGTAACGATGGATGATTTAGGAGAAGTAGTAAATCTAGAATCTGCTGCATTTAAGATGACCAAGGAACAAACCAGAAATGATATGGTTGGAAGAATTGAAAATTATCCTGATACTTTTTTGGTAGCACAAGAAGATGGCAAAGTAATTGGTCATATTTTTGGTCCTACTTTTAATAAACGCTATATTGAAGATGAATTATATTTTGAAAATCATCCTAATCAAAAAGATGATCGCTATCAAATGGTCTTGAGTTTAGCGGTCTTGCCTGAATACCGCAAACAAGGCGTAGCGACAAAATTAATTGAAGCAATGACGCAAGAGGCCAGAAAGCAAAATCGTCAAGCTATATCTTTAACTTGTTTACCGAAATTGATTAAATTTTATGAAAAACGTGGTTTTCATAATGAAGGAAAAACTAGTGATGATATTCCAGATCCAACTGGTGTTACTAGTGTAAATATGATAAGGGCTTTATAAAATGACTAAATTAACTGAAGAAATGTATGCAATTTTTGATCGTGACGAATTTTCTTTTAAAAAGCTGAAAGAGGAATATTCTGAAGAGGAGCTAGCGCAAATAAAAGCAAGTTTTAAAGATGTTTGGCAAACGTGGAAAAAGGTAAATCTTAGTGTTTATCTAAAATTACCACAAGATAAATTTGCTAAAGTTCATGTCGAAAGTTGGACAAATGGTTGGAACTTGCGCGATCATTATTGGGCAGCTTATCGTTTAAATACCTTGGCTGATAAAAGCCCCTGCATCGGTGTAATGCTTGATAAAAAGCAACTGCAAGTTTATTTAATGTTTCAACATTATAAGAGTGAAAAACGTGGTGACAGTTCTGAACAATATAATAAATTATTAGCTGATATTCCAACTTGGGCAAAGAATCGCAAAATTAGTAACTGGTACTTATGGGACAAAAATGAGATGGAATTTGTAGATCATTTGTCCTTGAATGATTATTTAAAAGACACACAAAAGCAAACTACATTTAATGAAGAAGCCATCAAAACAAGTTTCTTGCTGGGCAAGTTTGCTTTTAGAAATCAAGATCAAGTTGAAAGTATGGAAGAATTTATTTTGGATGGGATTAAGCAATTATTGCCGTTATATGAAAAAATAGAGCGTTAGATAAATTTGTCTAAAACCAGCAACTGTGCTAATAATTAGGGTGAGATTTAATTTACTATAAGTAAGTGAGTGAATTTTATGCCAATAAGAAAGCCATTAGCAGATTTAATTAGACCTAAGGATTTATCACAGTTTGTAGGTCAAAAAGATTTAATTGAAAAGGAACGTCCTCTTTATCAAATTATTAAAAAACATGTGCCAATCTCACTGCTTCTCTGGGGACCACCAGGAACGGGAAAGACTAGTTTAGCTCAAATTATTGCTCGTGAATTTGACTATCCATTGGCAACTTTTAACGCTTCAATTGATAATAAAGCTAAGCTTACACAGATCATTAATACATATCCTTATCAATCCTTTGTTTTATTAATTGATGAGATTCACCGGATGACCACTACGCTGCAAGATTTTCTGCTGCCTTATTTAGAAAATGGACGTATTCTTTTAATTGGGGCAACTACTGAAAATCCTATTATGTCGATTGTGCCAGCAGTGCGATCACGGTGTCAGATTTTTGAATTCAAAACGTTAAGTGATGAAGATATTGAACAAGTTTTAGTCCGTGCTTTAAAAGAAGTCTTTCATTTTAAAGATGAAAATATTGACCGAAAAGCAGTTAAGATTATTGCCATTTCTGCCGATGGGGATTTACGAGTAGCATTAAATCTTTTAGAAACTATTCATGCAGTTAATGAAAACCTTTCAGTTGAAGAAGTAACGCAATTTGTAAAAGGACAACATTTTGCCTATGACCGAAAAGCCACGAAACACTATGATTACTTAGCTGCCTATTCCGATTCTATGGCCGGTTCTAACACAGACGCATCTTTATATTATTTAGCAGTTTTATTAAAAAATGGTGATTTACCTTCAGTAGTCAGACGTCTGCGAGAAATTCCTTATACTTATATTGGCTTAGCTAATCCTGAGCAAGCTACCCAGATTGTAGTTGCGGCTAATCAAGCAGAAAAAATTGGGATGCCTAAGGCAAAATATCCTTTGATGTTTGCAACAATGCTGATGTGTTTATCGCCAAAGTCAGGTGTTTTCGATGAAATTTGGCAAAAATTAGACGAAGATACTGATCATCCAAGTAATCATCCAATGCCGCGAGGACTCCGCGATATGCACTATAAACATTCTGAAGAAATAACTGGTGGTGGACTGATTGACAATCCATTTGCGCAGCCCTTTCAGATCGCAAAGCAAAATTATATGCCTAAAGGACTCGAAGGAAAGCGGTATTATTTTGCCAAAGACAACGCAAGTGAGAAAAAGTTTGAACAGCAGTATTTGAAGCTGCATCAATATATTTATGGTAAGGATTATGATAAAGAAGGTAATAACTATGAAAATTGATGCGTTTGCACATATTTTAACGCCGGAATTTTATCAAGCAATGCTTGATATTGATGCGACAATTCCGCAAAAGTATCCCTTTATTAAGATAGAGACTTTAGTTAATTTAGATGAAAGAATAGCCAAGTGGCCTAATAAAAATACTAAGCAAGTTGTTTCTTTTGCAAATATTAATCAGAAGACTTTGTTGACGGAGACGAGGTAAGTAAGATTGCCCAATATGCTAATCAAGAATTAGCTGGTATTGTTGCAAATCATCCAAAGTATTTTGAAGCTGGAGTAGGGATGCTAGCTATGAATAACATCCCTGCCTCACTTAAGATTCTAGAGAATATTGAGAAAAGTCCTTATTTAGTGGGAGCACAAATTTTCACACGTCATTTAGGAAAAAGCATTGCTGATCCGGAATTTGAACCTATTTTATTAAAAGCAGCAAAACTAAATCTTCCGTTATGGCTTCATCCTGTATTTGATAATCGTAAGCCAGATAATAATTTAGTCTTTTCTTGGGAATATGAATTATCGCAAGCAATGTTGCAGCTAGTTCAAAGTGATATTTTCAAAAAGGCACCCGACTTAAAGATTCTTGTTCATCACGCTGGTGCAATGGTGCCGTTCTTTAGTGGTAGAATTGATCATATTTTAGATCAAGAGCATGCAGAAATGTTTAAGAATTTCTATGTAGATACAGCTATCTTAGGTAATACTCCTGCTTTACGATTAGCACTTGATTATTTTGGTATTAATCATGTTTTGTTTGGAACTGATGCACCATTTGCAGTTATGCCAGCAGGTGCTGATAAGATAGTCACTGATGCAATTGAGAATCTTAATATTTCCGATTTATATGATAAGAAGATCTTTGAGACAAATTACCAACATATGATTAAATAACTTGTTCGTTTATGCAAGACTGAGTGGTTAAAGAACTGCTCAGTCTTTTTATTACAAAAATTTTATAATATATTTCTTTCGTTGATTGTAAAATCAAATTGAACACTTTAGAAAAATAAAAAGTCCATTCGGACCTGTTTGATAGAATGTTAATAACCACAAAAACTTTCTATTGGAGGTCAAAATGGACTCTTTACATTCTACCATGAATCGGCACGTTAAAGGAAAGCATTTATCATTTGAAGAGCGAGTTATTATTCAATTGCGTTTGAAAGATGGCTGCTCTTTGCGTGCAATTGCTCGTGAACTCAACTGTTCTCCTTCTACTATCAGTTATGAGGTTAAACGTGGCACTGTAAAACTGTATCATGGTAAAGTCAAAAGATACAAGGCTACTCAAGGACATGATGTATATCAAGCTCATCGTAAAAATTGTGGGCGTAAATCAGACTTTCTCAAAAAAAATCAATTTATTCACTATGTCCACAAACATTTCTTTAAAGACGGTTGGTCGCTTGATGTTTGCAGTAATCGTGCCACTGTTGCTGGCGAATTCTCTAGCAGCGATGTTGTCTGCACCAAAACTCTTTATAATTACGTTGATAAGGGCTTATTAGGCATTTATAATTACGACTTGCCTGAGAAGCTTAAACGCAATACCAAGCTTCATCGTGTTCGCAAAAACAAGAAAAAGCTTGGCAGAAGTATTGAAGAACGTCCAAAAGAAATTAGTGAACGTAATGAATTCGGTCATTGGGAATGCGATTTGGTCCTTGGACATAAGACTAAAGATGATGAAGTGCTGTTAACCTTATCTGAGCGCATGAGTCGTGAATTCTTAATTATTCGTATTCCCGACAAGACTTCTATCAGTGTCATGCAGGCCTTTAAAGAACTCCAAAGACAATACAGTGAACACTGGAATGATATTTTTAAAACTATTACCACTGATAATGGTTCAGAATTTGCGGATCTTTCCAACCTAGAAGAAGCCTCCAATACACTGGTTTACTATGCCCATCCTTACACTTCTTGTGATAAGGGAACAGTTGAAAGACACAATGGTCTTATTCGCAGATTCATTCCTAAAGGAGAAGCAATAGCTAACTATTCTTTACAAAATATCATTGACATTGAAACCTGGTGCAACTCATTGCCAAGAAAGATCTTAGCTTATCATACACCAGATGAAATCTTTGAAAGAGAATTAGATCGAATCTATCAAGCAGCTTAACCAAAAGTGTTCAATTTATTATTGCAATTTACGAATATATTTCTTTTTTCTTTGTTCTGACTAAGTGCTACATTAAAGATGAAGAGTAGAGATTGGAGGATGTATTATGTATAACTTTGATCAAGAACCAGAACGCCGGCACTTAGTCGATGAATCTGGCCTAAATACATTTCTAAGTAAACTATATGGTTTAATGGCTTTAGCAGTTTTAGTATCTGCTGTAAGTTCATACCTAACAATGACTGTTTTTGCTAAACAGATGCTTAATTTAATGAATCATCATCCTTGGGCAATGTGGTTTTTACTTCTCTTACCAATAGCTTTAACTTTAGTCATTAATTTTAATGCTACTAGAAGTCCAGTAATGAGCTTTGTTTTGCTAATGCTCACAGCAATTGTATATGGTGTGACTTTTGCCTTTATTGCTGGTGCTTATAGTGGCGAAGATATTGCTTCAGCCTTTGTAGCTTCAGCAAGTGTCTTTATTGTAATGGCTATTCTAGGAACAGTAACAAAACGTGACTTAAGTAGAATTGGATCCTATGCATCAGCAGCCTTAATTGGCTTAATAGTAGCCATGCTCATCAACCTTTTCTTAAAAAATCCAACAATAGATTATATTTTCTCTTTTATTGCAGTCATTATTTTTACTATTTTAACTGCTTGGGATGCTCAAAGAATGAAGAATATCTATTTGCAGTTTGATGGAGAGCTTTCAACAAATGGTCTAGCAGTACTAGGGGCGCTTCAATTATATTTGGATTTTGTTAACTTGTTCCTACAGTTCTTAGATATTTTTGGTTCTAATGATAATAATTAGTCTTTAGCGTTCAAGCTTAATAACTTGAACGTTTTTTTACTTTTAATAAATGTTTTTGAAAATTAAACGATCTGTCGTTAAAATATCACTAAATTGAAAGAAAGGAAGTATGTAAAAATGACAGCAAATGAGAAAATTATTGCCTTAGTTAAGCCAGAATATTTAAAGAAAATACCAGCTATTTTTCGTAAGCATGCCACTGAAGGAACTTGTAAACTAATTGCTAGAGAGCATCCCGATTTATATAGCGCTTTTGAAAAAGGTGTTGAACCAACCGAAGAAGAAAAGCAACAAATGACGAAGCTAGTAAATGGTATTTTTGAAGAGAGAATGAAGAAGCATAAGATGCTGTAAAAGACTAAACATGTCAATCTAAATACGAGGAAGTGAAAACTATGGAAATTGGCACGATGCTAAGAAATAAGCGAAAAATGTTAGGACTAACGCAAGATCAGTTTATTCACGGAATCATTAGTAAATCTTTTTATTCTAAAGTTGAACGAGGATTAAATGAAATTAGCGCAAAGGACTTGTTTGCGATTTTAGAAGCAAATAATATTAACCTAAATGATTTCATAAATAATGCAGGTTCTACTAGTAAAAGCGATAGATTAAAAGTGGAAATTTTAGTTGCTTTTAATAATAAAAATAAACATGAGGTACAAGAATTAAATAAAAAAATACAAGTATCAAATTGTGATCAAACAATCAAACTATCTTCACTTTTGATCAACGCTATATTAAATAATCAATTAGATAAAATAAGTTTAAATACTCGTAATGAAATAAAAAGAAAATTATTTAATGTAGAAAAATGGTGGAATAACGTTTACACGCTTCAGTTGTTTTGTAATTCAATGCTTATTTTTAGTTTTGACGATTTAACCTTTTATATGCAGCAACTCACAAAGCAAAAGAATATAAATTCTTTGTCCTTTGATGTACAACGGTTGATTGGTTCTATCTGTATAAATTATTTCCATAACTGCTATAAAAATCATCAAACTGATTGTGCCAAATGGGGCTATCAGATAATTGATAGTTTAGCTAAACTTCCTGATTTAGCCATTTATAGGATTATTAAAAACTATTATCAAAATTTTTTTACTGGTAATCAAAAAGAAGCTAGTAAAATCATAGACTTTTTTAAAGATTATGATCTTAAAGAGATATACACGGTCTTACCTTAACTTATGCTTAAGTGTTTCAAATATGAAACATTTAAGCATTTTTTTATTTTCCATTCATACTAATACTTAAAATAAATTTTAAGAAGTGTTACAGATGAACCCAACATATCTCAAATCAAACCTATTAATTGGTTTAAAGTCTAAGAAAAATCAACTTCTCATTATACTACTCGTGCTGTTTATTATCTTTTCTTTATTTATAGTTGAAAAACAAAAGATAGGAGACGGAGCAAAAAGCTGGGAGAATTATGGTCAGTCTCTTCAAGCAAATGCAAATTATTTTGATAGCGAAATGCTAAAAAGACCGACTTATAAAAGCACATATGACAACTTAAACAAGCAGTCACAAGAGCTAGCTAGTCTACAAAATAGTCAAGTTTTTGTAGATCCTGTTCAATATCTGACTAGTTATCGCAACTTATTAAATACTATGCAAGCTGGTTATCACAACCACTACGCAGGCGCTAAAACTTTAAACGTACCATCACAATTCTTTATCAAGCAAGAATTGAATAAAACAGATTACCTAATTAAGCATAAAATTCCAATTTTTATGAATAATGAAAGTTCTGCGACATATCTAATTTATATTTTGTCGGTTTTAGGAACTATTATATTTTTTTATCTTTCTTTTATTTCAAGTGATAGTTGGATTATTAATTTACGACATCAGTCTATCTTAAAAAATATTCCTTATCGTTTTAAAGATGAAGTATTTGGAAAAATTATTATTAATTCTACATTAGTTTTTTTGCCGCTTTTATTAGGGATAATACTAGCATATATATTTGCCGGTTTACGTCATGGGTTTGTTACTTTAAATTATCCAGTGATTTTTTATACTACTAGTATATTAGCTATTCCTCTATGGCTATATTGCTTTTTATTTTTAGTATATCTTTCAGGCCTAATAATCTTTACTACTAGTTTGAGCCTATTTTTAAATCAGTTAACTAAAAATGTTTATTTAACGATTTTTATTGAAGTTATTCTTTATGCCTTATTGTTTTTACCTAAGGCTACTCTAAAATGGCTAGTATTTTTGCCTTTTCCATACCTAAATTTAACTGATTTACTAAATGGCAATTTGGCCAATAAACTAAATTTAAATAGCATTAATTTATTAACAGGATATTGCGTTTTATTAATATGGTCGATATTTTTACTTATCTTATTTCAATATTTGGCAGCAGGGAGGAAAAAGCAATGAAGAAGCAGTATTTTTCATTTCAATTAAAACGTTTTTTCACAAACCCTAAAAATATTGGCTTATTTGCTTTAACTTTTATCTTTTCTCTATATTTTGGATTAGTTAGCGTGCCCAATCGTCAATTAATTGAAAAGGTTGATCCCTATGCCATTAACGGAGAGTATCGTAGATATACATTATTCTTAAATAAAGCAACAACTAAAATAAAGGAAATGCAAGAATCTAAGAATACTCATGAAGTACCTAATGAGGGATATGTTAATGCAATCAAAACGTATCCAGATATTTTAAATTTTGATAAGCATCGAATTAATGGAATTAAGGCAAACAACTGGAAAGAATATGTAATTTATTCAAGTAAGTGGTACAAATACGTTGATCACTTGATTTTTGTAGATGAAAATCAGCAGTTCTTATATCCCTCTCAGTACTATCAGAATGATAATTACCGTGAAGATGGACACTTTGCTTATCAACGAACAGCTCATTTTTATGATGCACTAGCTAAAAGCAAACAGCCACTAACTAAAAATATTGTTGAAGAGAAAACGACTTTACAAATATTACAAAATTCTATTTCTGGTTGGACAACATTAATTCTAATTATTTTTGTAGTTCTTTTTGCAGCTGATATCGTAACTAATGATTGCAAATACTATTCAGTGTTGAAAGATATCCCATTAAGCAAAAATACTATTCTCTGGATTAAAACTGGGGTAGTTGAAATAGGTGTACTTTTCAACTACTTACTAGCTTTTATCGTGGTCACTTTGTGTACTGCACCTCGATATGGTTTTGGTTCATTTAAGCTAAGGACAACGTTTTATACTGGAAGACTATATTTTATTCAGCCCTTTAAATATCCAACGCTTGGTAATTACTTTATTCAGTTTGGAACATTTGCTATTTTAATTGTTTTTCTATTTATTAGACTTACTATTTTACTTTCAATTATTTTTAAAAGTGAATATGTAGCCGAATTATTAGCAAGCGTCTTTGCAGTAAGTGGGAAAGTTCTATATTTCTCTTTAGGTATGGGATTTGTCTACCCAATTTTACAAAGTTTACCAATGACTTATTTTACTATTGGAGAAAGCTTGTCCGGAAATTTGTCCTATCTAATGGATTCACCAGGATGGGGATTTAATTCCGGTATAGTTCCACTAATGTTGTCAATTGTAATTATTGAAATTTTTATGTTAATTATTAGTAGGTCAAAGAGAATTAAACTGATAAGGAGATGAGATTAAATGCTTGAATTAAAAAATATTAAATTATCATTTGGGAATCATATAGTCTTAGATAATTTAAATTATAGTTTTCAAAGTGGTAAGATTTATGGATTAGTTGCACCAAATGGCACAGGAAAATCTACTTTAATGAATGTCATCTTAAATAATTTGAAACCGCAGAATGGATATATTGCGTACGATAATTTGCAATACAAGAATGAGAAGACAATTGTTAGATTACACAAAAAAATTTGTGCTTTTCCTGATCAAAGTGACTTATTTCCTTTTATGACTGGTAAAGATCATTTAAAACTCTATGCTAATTTATGGAAAAATAATCCTGAAAGTATTGAAAAGATTATTTCTACTCTTAAAATGGAAAGCTACGTCAGTCGAAAAGTTGAAACTTATTCATTAGGAATGAAACAACGTTTATGCTTTGCAATGGTAGTGGCAGCCAACACTCCAGTGATGCTTTTAGATGAAGTTATGAATGGCCTTGATCAACAGAACGTCCAATTAATTTCACAAGTTTTATTGGATTTGCGGTCGCAAAACAAGCTAATAATTATGGCATCCCACTTATTGCAAAATCTCCAACAATATGCGGACCAAGTCTTATTTTTAAAAGATGGGAAGATAATTGAAGACTTTAATAACAAGGCAGAAACTGAGCGGTACTTAGAATTTAAGAGTTCGGCTCTACTTACTGATATTCTGAACAATGTTGAAGTTCAAACTTTACCAAATAAAACTAGTCTTATAGCAATTGATAATATAAATCAAGAAACATTTAATCAAATAACGAATTATTTGATTAAAAATAATATTTCATTTTCAGTTACGAAAATGTCTTTAGAAAATCTATTTAATAAATTCTATGGTTAATTTATAGCTCCTTAGCTAGTGGTCGATTGGCACATCCATTTGGTACGCAAACTATTAGAAGAAAACAAGATCTTTTTTCAGAAAAAGATAAGTATGGTAAAACTGTCGATATTGATCGCCCAATTATTGATGAAGTGGAAAAAATAGCTCAAAATCACAATACTTCAATGGCAACAATTGCCCTAGCATGGCTTAAAACTAAGGTTACTGCTCCGATTGTTGGGGCTACAAAGGCACACCACTTAGATGTCTTAGAAGAAGCTATCAAGATTAATTTAAGTAAAGACGAAGTCCACACACGCGAGGCGCTATATAAAGCGCATGACCTAGAAGGCGTGATGGATGATAACCGTAATCGTGAACATAATTGGACTCAGTATTTAATTAATGACTCTGAAAATAGTCTTATTTATTTTATTTATTACTTTTCTAGCACTAAAATGAAGTTGTTAGAAAAAGGAGGACTATACTATGACAGAAGTTCCAACAATTACATTAAATGATGGTAATAAAATGCCTCAGTTAGGTTTAGGCGTGTTTAGAATTCCGGACCATGAAAAAGCAAGACAAACAGTAGAAATGGCTTTAGCAAATGGGTATAGAATGATTGATACTGCTGAGGCATATGACAACCAAATTGCAGTCGGTGAAGCTATTGCTGAGAGTGCTGTTAATAGAGATGACATCTTTTTAACTACTAAGATTTGGGTTTCAAATATGTCGTATGAAAAGGCTACAAGGGCAATTGATCATGACTTAAAAGAATTAGGTACTGATTACATCGATTTGGTATTACTTCACCAACCCTATGGCGATACTTTTGGTGCTTGGGATGCTTTAGCAGCCGCTAAGCGCGCAGGTAAAATTCGCTCAATTGGTTTATCAAATTTTTATCCTGATCAATATATGAACTTGGAATTAGCTCATGAAGACAAGCCAGCAATTAATCAAATTGAAATTAGTCCTTGGTTCCAGCAAACTAATGATGTTAAGTTCTTCCAAGGAAGAGACGTAGCAGTTGAGGCTTGGGCACAATTTGCAAATGGTAAGCACGACATTTTCAATAATAAAGTTTTGAAAGAAATTGCTGAGAATCATCATAAAACTGTTGGACAAGTTATCTTACGTTGGTTAACTCAAAAGAGCATCGTAGTTATTCCCAAGGCTGTTCATGATGAACATCAAAAAGAGAATATTAATATCTTTGACTTTAAACTAACACAAGATGAAATGGCAAAGATTAAGGAACTAGACAAGGGCGAAAGTCAATTCTTCGACCACCGTGATCCAGCTGCTATTGATAACATCTTTGGTGAAAGTTTGAGACAACTTCGTGATTCAGAATAATTAGGTCAATCTAATACAAAAGAGGCTAGCTTAGTACTAGTCTCTTTTACTTTTCAATTATTAATTGATAACCATTCAAAAAAGTATTTTCAAAATCTTTTGGAAGTTTATATTGCTGGTTAAATATAACAATCATCGCATGAAAATTCTGATAATTACGCAGTGTAAAATGATCGACATTAGCTTCAACTAAATCTTTTGCCTTTTGATAAGAAACTGGAAGTTGGTAATCTAAACAATTAAATAATCGTCTAGCATATTTATCAACGACGAACTCGCCTTTCTGAATACCATACATTAAGATTACATCTGCTGTTTCTGGACCAATTCCTTTAATGCTAAGCAGTTCAGAACGTAACTGGTCTTTAGATAATTGGCGACATTTATCTAGGTCAAAATCATATTTCTGAAAGTAGGTTGCCAATCTTTTCAGAGTGGCAGCTTTTCTAGTATAGAAGCCAGCAGAAGCAATGGCCTTTTCTAATTTATCATCGGGCATCTTTAAGATGTTCTCTGGCCAAAAATTAGTGGCTTGGTACAGAGTTGCTAAGGCCTTATCAACATTTTTCCAATTAGTATTTTGAATCAAAATTGTTGACCAAATTACTTGCCAGTCGCTTCTCCCAGGCCACCAGCCATTAGGATCTAAGTGGTCGTACATTAAGTCATAGAGTTCATTCAAATTGATCTTTTTCATTATTATTCCTCCACTAACTAATTAATTATCATAATCTTAAGCATTCAATTTAACAAAAATATGATATTTTAGGTACTAATAGATAAAATAAAAAGATAAAGATAAAGATAAGAAACTAGGTTTTGATAATGGAAGAAAATACTAAAAAAATGCTCGCCGGTTTACCATATCGTCCAGACACTGAGGAGTTAAGCAGAATTTCAACGAAAGCTCATCGTTTAAGTAGGGACTATAATCAAACCGCCGATGAAGATAAAGAAGTTAGAAAAGCAATTATTGATGAATTATTTCCAGATCATGAAACAGGAGTGTATTTACAAGGACCAATTAAGGTTGACTATGGAAAATTTACTAAACTAGGTAAGAATTTTTATGCCAATTTTAACCTAACTATTTTAGATACTTGTCCTGTAACGATTGGTGATAATGTAATGTGTGGTCCAAATACTTCATTAGTAACTCCACTTCATTCCTTATTGCCTGAGCAACGTAATGCACGTCTTCAAAAAGATGGGAAAATTGCTGATATCGAATATGGTGCTCCAATTACAATTGGCGATAACTGTTGGCTAGCAAGTAACGTGACTGTCTGTCCGGGCGTAACTATTGGTAAGAACTGTGTTATCGGAGCAGGGAGCGTAGTAACTAAAAATATTCCTGATAATTCACTTGTTTTAGGAGTTCCAGGTCGGGTAGTAAGAAAAATCACCGAAAAAGATCGCTTAGATAATTATCCTTACTAAAAATTTGCTATAGAATCGCCTTGCGAACATTTGTTTGAATGAAGTATAATAACTATGAAAAAAGACTGTTAAAGCATTAACTTTAGCAGTCTTTTGTTCTTACTATTTATTTATTTTAGATTTACTATTGAGTAATCCATGGGATTTTTTATACCAATACCATAATCCAAAAGGAACAATATTTTCTTCATGATTGATTAATCGTTTAATATTAGAACGGTGTCTTACAAACAATAAGACCATCATGATTCCAGTAATAATAGTCAGAAAGATATCATGAAACCAGAAAGAACAAATAAAAATTATCACTATTGAAACTAAACTAGATAAACTTACGTATGAAGTAATAAAGAGCATTGGTAAAAAAACTACTGCACATAGTCCAAAGAATTTTAGATTGTAGCCTAGGAATACACCCGCACTAGTTGCTACCGCTTTTCCTCCCTTGAATTTTAGAAAGATTGAGAAAGTATGACCTAAAATAGCGCAGGCACCGGCAATTAATAATAAATACTTTGGTCCCTTTAAATGGAAAATTAAAGGCAAATCGGTAGCAAGTGTTCCTTTTAATACATCAATAACTAAAACCGCACTTCCAGCTATCGGTCCCATTACTCTGAATGAATTAGTTGTTCCAATGTTTCCTGATCCAAAATTTCTTATATCTTCATGAAAAAATATTTTTCCGACTAACACACCTGTAGGAAAGGACCCAATTAAGTATGCTAAAATAAAAACTAGTAAATAATTCAACGTAGACATTTAATTTTCAACCCCATTTAAAATCTAAAGCTATTTTAACAGAGATTATAATAGCTGTGGGATTGATTTTGATTGTCTGTTAAAAATGGAGGCATTTATTTGGCTAAAACAAATAAAACGACCAGTTCATATGATGATTCTTCGATCCAGATTCTTCATGGACTAGAGGCAGTAAGAAAACGTCCAGGAATGTATATCGGTTCAACTGATCGACATGGTCTAAATCAACTAGTTTACGAAATCGTTGATAACTCAGTTGATGAAGCAATGGCTGGTTATGGTAAAGAAATTAACGTAACTATTCATAAAGATAATTCGGTTACAGTTCAGGACTTTGGACGTGGAATGCCAACCGGAATGCATGCATCAGGAATTCCAACAATTGAGGTTATTCTGACTGTTTTGCACGCAGGTGGTAAGTTTACTGAGAAAAATTATCAAACCTCTGGAGGCTTGCACGGTGTCGGCTCTTCTGTCGTAAACGCATTATCTTCTTATCTAAAGGTTAGAGTCGTTAGAGACGGACAGGCTTATGAAGAAGAATTTGAAAATGGTGGACATCCGATTGGCACTCTTAAGCATTTGGGTAAAACTAAAGATAAGAATGGTACCACGATTACTTTTAAACCAGATGCGACTATCTTTTCAACTACTACCTATAATTATGAAACTATTCAAGAACGAATTCGTGAATCAGCATTTCTTTTAAAGGGTGTTAAATTTACTTTAACCGATGAACGCGAACCCGAACATCATGATGAATTTCTCTATGAAGATGGAATTAAGTCATTTGTATCTTACTTAAATGAAGATAAAGATACGATGGGAGATGTATTCTACTTTTCTGGTCAGCAAAATGGCATTGAGGTAGAATTCGCTGGTCAGTATAACGATGGGTACTCAGAAAACTTTGTTTCATTTGTAAACAATGTTCGTACTGCTGATGGTGGTAGTCATGAGGCAGGTGCAAGAAGTGGATTTACTAAAGCTTTTAATGATTATGCTAAAAAGCAGGGCTTGTTAAAAAATAAAGATAAGGGTCTAGAAGGTAGTGATTACCGTGAAGGCCTAAGTGCAGTCTTATCTGTTAAGATCCCTGAAGAATTATTAGAGTTTGAAGGACAGACCAAGGGTAAATTAGGTACTCCACAAGCAAGAAGTGTTGTTGATAGCATTGTTTACGAGCAACTTTCTTATTACTTAATGGAAAATGGAGAATTTGCCCAAAGTTTAGTTCAAAAAGCTCAAAAGGCTAGGGATGCGCGTGAAGCTGCTAAAAAGGCCAGAGATGAAAGTCGAAGCGGCAAAAAGAGACGAAAGAAAGAAATTCTTTCTGGAAAATTAACCCCTGCTCAATCACGTAATCCTAAGAAAAATGAATTATTCCTAGTCGAGGGTGACTCAGCTGGAGGATCTGCAAAACAAGGCCGAGATCGAAAATTTCAAGCAATCTTACCATTGCGTGGTAAAGTATTGAATACACAAAAAGCTAAATTACAAGATATCTTTAAGAATGAAGAAATTAACACTATGATTCATACTATTGGAGCTGGCGTTGGTTCTGATTTTCAAATTAAAGATGCTAATTACGATAAAATCATCATCATGACAGATGCGGATACTGATGGTGCTCATATTCAAATTTTGTTGTTAACCTTCTTTTACAGATATATGCGTCCAATGGTTGAAGCAGGGCGCGTTTATATCGCACTTCCACCACTTTACAAGCTTCAAAAGGGAAACGGTGCAAAGGCTAAGATCAAATATGCTTGGACTGATGAAGAACTAAGTGAAGACTCTAAAGATATGGGTAAAGGATTTGCTTTACAGCGGTTTAAAGGTTTAGGTGAAATGAACGCTGATCAGTTATGGGAAACTACCATGAATCCTGAAACTCGTACTTTAATTAGAGTTAAGATTGATGATGCACAACTTGCTGAAAAGCGTGTGACAACCTTGATGGGAGATAAGGTTGCTCCGAGAAGAAAATGGATCGACGAAAATGTTAAATTCCGCATGGGCGAAGATGGTTCAATTCTAGAAACAAGTAGAGATTAAGAGGTTAGATTTTTAAATGGTAAAAACTACTGAAAGAATTAGGGAATTACCTCTTGAAGAAGTTATGGGAGAAAGATTTGGACGATATTCAAAATATATTATCCAAGAACGTGCTCTTCCTGACATTCGAGATGGTTTGAAACCTGTTCAACGTCGTATTCTTTATGCAATGTATAAAGATAATAATACATATGACAAACCTTATAAAAAAGCTGCTAAGGCTGTCGGAAATGTAATGGGTAACTTTCACCCTCATGGAGATAGTTCTATTTATGGTGCGCTAGTTCACTTATCTCAAGACTGGAAGATGCGTGAACCCTTGATCGAGATGCACGGTAATAATGGATCGATGGATGGGGATGGTCCAGCAGCAATGCGTTATACGGAATCTCGTTTAAGTAAAATTTCTAATTTGCTTTTACAGGATATTGATAAAGAAACAGTTCAAATGATTTTGAACTTTGATGACACAGAATATGAACCAACTGTCCTACCTGCGCATTTTCCTAATTTATTAGTTAATGGTTCAACTGGAATTTCAGCTGGATATGCGACAGAAATTCCGCCACATAACCTAGCTGAAGTTATTGACGCAGCTGTTTATCTCTTGAAACATCCCGATGCCACCACAGATGATTTAATGGAATTTGTCAAAGGACCAGATTTTCCAACTGGTGGTATTGTACTTGGAACAAAAGGCATTAAGGAAGCTTATGAAACTGGTCGTGGAAGAATACAAGTTCGCTCTAAGACCACTATTCAAGATATTAAGGGACACCGTCAACAAATCGTAGTTACTGAAGTTCCTTTTGGCGTCAACAAGGCGATGATGGTCAAGAAAATTGATGAAATCCGTTTAAATAAGGAAATTGATGGAATTTCCGAAGTAAGAGACGAGACTGACCGTCATGGACTTTCAATCGTTATTGAATTAAAAAAGGGTGCAGACAGTCAAAATATTTTGAACTATCTTTTTAAGAACACTGATTTGCAAGTTTCATATAACTTCAATATGGTTGCAATTGACCGTATGACTCCCGTTCAAGTTGGCTTGAAACGAATTTTATCTTCATATTTAACCCATAAAAAAGAGGTTGTTACTAAAAGAACTGAATTTGATTTAAAAAAGGCAAAGCAGCGACTAGAAATCGTTGAAGGTTTGATTCATGCGCTGGATATTTTAGATCAAGTTATTAAGACAATTAGATCTTCTAAAGATAAAAAGGATGCTAAAAATAATTTAATTGCTAAATATGAATTTACTCCTAATCAAGCAGAAGCTATTGTTTCTTTGCAACTGTACCGTTTAACTAATACTGATGTTAACCAACTTAAGAAAGAACAAACAGAACTAAATAAAAAGATTGACAAATTCAATAAAATTTTAAGCGACAATAAAGTTCTAGAAAAAGTTGTAGTTAAAGAATTAAACGCGGTCAAAAAAGAATTTGGTTCTCCAAGAAGAACTGAAATCACAGCTAAAGCGGCTAAAATTGAAATTAACGAAAAAGCTTTAGTTGCCGATGAAGACGTTCGTGTATTAGTAAGTAAAGATGGCTACTTAAAACGCTCATCCATTCGTTCCTTCCAGTCGACTGACACAAGTGATAATGGATTACCTGATGGCGATAAGGTTATTTTTGAAAAGACAATGTCAACCTTAGATAACCTTTATATTTTCACCAATAAAGGAAACCTTATTTATCGACCAGTCCATGAATTAATAGAAACAAAGTGGAAAGAAACTGGTCAACACCTTTCTCAAGAAATCGGACTTGATAATGACGAAGAAATCATTCGAGTATTTGAAATTAATGACTTAAAAGCAAGTTTGAACTTTTTAATTGCCACAAACGATGGCTATATTAAACAAGTTACCTTAGCTGATTTGCAGCCAACTAGAACTTATAAATCTCGTGCGATCACTGCAATTAAGCTTAAGAGTAAAGACAGTAAAGTCGTAAGAATTGATCAAGTTAAACCAGATAGTAAGCAAGAAATCACCTTAATAACTAATCAAGCATATGCAGTCAGATTTGATATTAGCGAAATTCCTACTTCGGGTTCTAAAGCAGTAGGGGTTAAATCCGTTAACCTTAAAGACAATGATTATATCGTAAATTATGTTCTTGCCGATCCTAAATATGTTGACTTGATTCATATTGGGATTATTACTCAACGTGGGGCATTTAAGCAGCTAAAACTTAACTTAATAAACAAGGTAACTCGTGCTAAACGAGGTGTATTAGTACTACGTGAACTTAAAACTAAACCTCATCGAATCATGGCAATTAGTAGCTACGGCGAGAATCATATCTTGCATTTAACTACTTCTAGTGATCGTCATATCGAATTAAATACATCTGAATTTCCATTAGGTGATCGATATTCAAATGGTTCATTTGTTTTAGATCCAATGACAGATGGAACACCAATTTCATTAACGCTAGGTCAACCATTACCAGACGGAAGAGATAGAACAGAAGACTTATTTTAAATGAAAGCTAAGAATAGCATTTTAAAGCTACTCTTAGCTTTTTTATTAAGATAAATAATTATAGAAAAATAGCTTATATTTTATGTAAATATTTTCATTATCTAGATACAGGTGTTATGATAAAAAGTGTAGGATGAATAATAGGCTTTATAAAAGGCTATCAGAAAATAATTGTATGTATTTTAAATTTATATCAATTAGATGTTATTCCAGATTTATATAAGAGGCATTCAATCATGAAAACAAATACTGATGCAGTTCTATCTGCGAAATCTTTACGTTACTTTCTTCAATTAATTGATAACATGAGTTACACTCAAGCAGCTCAAATCTTAGGAATAACCCAACCTGCATTAACTCAACAAATTAAGAAATTGGAACGTGCAGTTGGATCTCCCTTATTTGGTCAAATGGGGAAAAAGCTCTATTTAACTGATGCTGGTCTAAAAATGGAGGAAACAGCCAAGGCACTATTTTCAACAGTTAATAATGCCGTTGATAGTATCCAGCAATATACAAAATCAGATACTGGGACTATTTCATTAGGTGTATTGTCCACTATTGAAGCTAGGGTTATCGATCAATTTCTAATTGAATTTAACCAGAAATATCCAGAGATAACCTTACATGTCGGCTTTTACAATAGAACAGAGCTTTGGGACAAATTAGATAATAATCAATTAGACTTAGCAGTTCTTTATATGCCAGATCACAATGCTACTGTAAAAACATGAAGCAATATATGGCTAAACAAATTTATCCAGAATCAGTAGTATTTTTAACTCATAATCCAGAAACGAAATTTTATAAGTTAGCACAACATAAGTGGGTAACTTACCCTAAGGATTACTACTTGCCTCAAATTGTGCGTCGATTTTATGCTACTGAATTTCCAAATAATGAGTTGCTAACTCCAGTTACTTTTACTGCTCCTTATCAACTAATAAAATTTGCGGAACAAACTGATTACGACACTTATGTTTCAAAGAGCTTCTATAAGGCTCACAAGGCTCAAATCACGCTCTCTCCATTAGAGCCAAAGCATGAAACAAACTTTGAAAGTTGCTTTATTTATCGTAAAAACAAGAGTGAGATACCTCGATTAGTTAATTTCTTAAAAGAATGGGATAAATTTATTAATGAAAAAGATTATGATAGTCGATTAGAAGAGGTTAAAGTTAATATCTAGTTTTAGAAGCATTGTTTTTATAACTAAAAGCAATGCTTTTTAGTGCGGGATTGATTTGCTTAAGTTCAAATTTTAATCTAAAATATTAAGTAGATATAATTTTAAAGGAGCTCTATATAATGGCAAAAGAATTGATTTTTGGTCACCAAAATCCTGATACAGATGCAATCGGAACTGCAATTGCATACTCATACTTACAAAATAAATTAGGTTACGATACTGAAGCAGTAGCTTTGGGCGAAGCTAACGATGAAACTAAGTATGCCTTGAATAAATTCGGTTTTACTGCACCTCGTGTAATTAAAACTGCTTCAAACGAAGTTGATGCAGTTATGCTTGTTGACCACAATGAACCTCAACAAAGTGTTTCTGACATTGATAAAGTTAAAGTGACTCACGTAGTAGATCACCACCGTATCATGAACTTTAATACCGCTGATCCTTTATACTACCGTGCAGCTCCAGTTGGTTGTACAAGTACAATTATGTGGCAAATGTACAACGAAAAAGAAATTGAAATTCCACAAGATATTGCTGGAATTATGCTCTCAGCTATTATTTCAGATACTTTATTATTAAAATCACCAACTACTACAGATCAAGACAAAGAAGCTGTAGAAGCTTTAGCCAACATTGCTGGTGTTAACTACAAAGAATATGGTCTTAAAATGCTAAAAGCTGGTACCAATATTGCTGATAAGTCAGAAGAAGACTTAATCGATTTAGACGCTAAGAGCTTTGAATTAAATGGCAGCAACGTTCGTGTAGCACAAATTAATGTTGTTGACTTGCCAGAGGCTTTAGAACGTAAAGAAGCTTTCTTAAAGGCTATGGATGAAGCTTCAAAGAGTGAAGGCTACGATATGTTCATGCTTTTGATTACTAATATTCTTGATTCAGATTCAGAAGCTTTAGTAGTAGGTAGTGATGAATCAAAAGCTAAGTTTGAAAAGGCATTTAATACTAAATTGTCAGATTCAGAAGTTAAGTTACCAGGTGTTGTTTCAAGAAAGAAGCAAGTTGTTCCTCCATTAACTAATGCTTTTGAAGCTTAAGTTATTATTTAGTTCAATTTTAGAAAAGACAGGTATGATCCTTCATACTTGTTTTTTTATTTAATTAGGAAAAATGAAATCATTACAAGTATTAAAAGATGTATTTGGCTACACAACATTTCGCCCAGGACAAGAAAAAGTTATTGATTTAGTTCTTAAAGGAGAAAATGTTCTAGCAGTAATGCCAACTGGTGCAGGAAAATCAATGTGCTATCAAATTCCCGCCTTAGTTAATACTGGTTTGACTTTAGTAATTTCTCCCTTAATTTCGCTAATGAAAGACCAAATTGATTCCTTAAAGCAAAATGGTATTAATGCGGCAGCCCTAAATTCGGCGACTCCTCAAGAAGAAGTAAATCCAATTTTAAGACAAGCATATGAAGGCAAAATAAAGCTTCTGTATGTGACTCCTGAGCGATTAGCAATGGATTATTTTCGCTATCAGCTAAACTTCTTAGATATTTCATTAGTAGCAGTCGATGAAGCACATTGTATTTCACAGTGGGGACATGATTTTCGACCAGCGTATCGCCAAATAATGGATGGCGTCAAATCAATTAAGAGTAATCCGAATATTTTGGCCTTAACTGCAACTGCCACACCCTCAGTTCAAAAAGACATAGCAGAACAATTGCAGATACCTAATAAAAATTATGTTATTACTTCATTTGCAAGGCCAAATCTAAGTTTCAAGGTAGTGGATAATCCTAAAAATACTAACTTGTATCTTTTAGACTATATTAAAAAGCACCCTAATGAATCTGGAATTATATATGCCAGTACAAGAAAACATGTTGAAGAATTAACTGACTATTTAGCTCAAAATGGTATTCTAACAGCTAGTTACCATGCTGGTCTTTCTAATGAAGAGAGATCAGATGTACAAGATGCTTTTCAATTCGATAAAGTACAAGTGATAGTTGCTACTAATGCTTTTGGAATGGGGATTGACAAAAGAAATGTGCGCTTTGTAATTCATGCTAACAGTACGCCAAACTTAGAATCGTATTATCAAGAAGCTGGCAGAGCAGGTAGAGACGGTGAGCGTTGCGAGGGTATCCTGATCTATCATCCTAAAGATATCCGGCTCTATCGTTGGTTTATTGAACAATCTGATTTAGCTGATGAATATCAAAAAATACAGTATCAAAAACTAGCTATGATTACTAAATATGTTAATACCACAGAGTGTTTACAACAGTTTATTGTCAGTTATTTTGGACAAAGGTGTGATCCCTGTGGTAAGTGTTCTAATTGTTTAGGAAGCTTTATTGAAAAAGACATTACGTCAGAAAGTAAAAGCATTATTGCAACTATTTATGAATTGGATGGTCGTTTTGGCAAGACTGTAGTTGCTGATGTAGTTTCAGGAGCAAATGATCAACGCATGAGAGAAATTGATGCAGCTCATTTAAGGCATTATGGCAGTTTAAAGATTGGAAAGAGTAGGGTCATAAACTTAATAAACTATCTAATTAGCCATAATTATTTACAACTGACTGATAGTCAATATCCAGTAGTTCATGTGACTAACTTAGGATGGGACGTTTTAGATAATAAAAAGCGTGTAACTCAAAAGATTTCTAAAAAAATAGAAAAATTAAGTCAAACCTATAATCAAATTCCGAAAGAAGAGAATGACTTATTTGTTCGCTTAAAAGAAGTTCGTTTAGATTTAGCTAAAAAACAGGGGATACCAGCTTTTTATATCTTTTCAGATAAGTCTTTAAGAGAAATGGCACTGCAAAAACCTAAGACAAAAGCAGAATTTTTAAATATTTCAGGAGTAGGTCAAGCTAAGCTTAAATCCTATGGTCAAATTATGCTAGCTGCAATCAAAAATTACTTGAAAGAAGACGCAGACTAATGAAGTGTAGTTAAATAAAGTGTAAAATAAATTAGAATAGTATAAAATTCAGGAGGATTAGCATGGAATATCCACAATTAGACCTAGAAAATGCAAAAGGTCCAAAAGCCTTAATTCAAACAAATCATGGAGATATTAAAATTCAATTATTTGAAAAAGAAGCTCCAATGACTGTTGAAAATTTTGTCCGTTTAGCTAAAAAAGGCTATTATGATGGCACTACTTTTCATCGAGTAATTAGTGATTTCATGATCCAGGGCGGTGATCCAAAGGGTGACGGTACTGGTGGTGAAAGTATTTGGGGACATCCTTTTGAAGATGAATTTTCAAACAAATTATTCAATGTACGTGGTGCGCTTTCCATGGCTAATTCTGGGCCTAATACAAATGGCAGCCAATTCTTTATTGTTCAAAATAAAAACGTACCTAAACGCATGATTAAAGAAATGGATGCTGCAGGTTATCCTAAAGAATTAGTTAAGGCATACAAGCAAGGTGGAACACCATGGCTTGATGGTCGCCATACTGTTTTTGGTCAAGTGATCAAAGGTATGGATGTTGTTGATGAAATTGCAAAGGTTCCACGTGACAAAGCAAATGATAAGCCAAAAGAAGATGTGATTATTAAGAGTATTCATATTGAAGATTAAACAAATTAAACATGGTCTAAATTGATCATGTTTTTAATTTGTTTTCACTATAACTTGGAGGTTAATCGTGGGTATATTTTCAGATGAAAAATATCGTCCATCTGAATCGCGTATTTTAGCTACTGCATTGACTTTTTCTGCGGGATTTATTGATGCTTACACTTATATTCAACGGGGACATACTTTATCTGCTGGACAGACAGGGAACGTCATCTTCTTTGCGTCAGCATTTGCTGACCATAATATTGCAGGTATGTTAAACAGGGCAACAACGTTTATTGCTTTTACCTTAGGATTACTACTTGTTGGACTTTTTCATAAGTATGTAAAAAGTAATTATTGGCGTGTATTTTGTTTATTTCCAATTCTATTTATTTGCTTGGGCGTTGGTTTCGTTCCTAAAAACGTACCAAATTATTATGTAGTTCCGGTAATTGCGTTTGGTTTAGCGGTTCAGAATGCATCATTTAGTAAAATTGAAGGTATGGGATATAATAATGCATTTACAACTGGCAACTTAAAAAAATCTGTAGTTGCTTGGAGCGCATATTTCTTTGGTGAAGATAAGTCACAACATAACGCAGCTGTTAACTATATGTTCTTGGTTATTGCATTTGCACTTGGTGCAATTGTATCAGCATTGCTCCAAAAGATCTTTGTTTTAAAAACTATTTGGTTTGCTGTTTTACTTTTAGGAGCAATTAATATCGTTTATACGATCTCTTTAAATAAAAGAAAAAAACTATCTTTTTCTAAAAATGAATAATTAATAGAGAAACTTTGAGAATGATAAAACTCAAAGTTTTTTTTACTTATAAAAGAGAGTAGCTTAGTTCATCTTGACTATACTTCGCGTAATATATATTATGTAAAGTAGAACATAAAAATATATCATATTTGTAATTAATCACAATCAACAGCCCAACCATCAATCAACTAATTATCTACTATTTATCAAAAGTTACTTTTTAAAAATCATTTTTAAATCTACTAGCATTTCAATTAGAATACATTAATCTTTTTACAGTCAGAAATTTTCTTAGCCTCTATTTCATTTATTAATCAGCTGAAAATACTAAGCTAAAGATTTTTATCAATTAATCAGATTAGATTATTTCTTTAGTGTTGAGATGACGATTCTACGCCTTTTAAAATGGTTCTTGATTAATAGTTGTTAAGTTGTTAGCTATAAGAACTCATAAATTACTGGATGCGAAACTTTTTTGTTCATGATACATTTCTTTTATCTAAATCCAGTAAGCTTTTAATTAGATCATGTTAGTTCGGATATGCTAGATACTAAGTTGAATATTTCTTAAAATTATTATGAAACATTCAAAATAAAAGGTAAAAAGAGATAAAGCATAATCATAGTAAACCTGGTCATAATAATTTTTATCTATCAATTGTTATTGCGGGTATTTTAATTTATTTTCTTATTAAAATTAAAGTCTAGAATTATCAATATATACGTAATGGTCTTTCATTAAAACAATAATTTTAATGAAAGGCATAAGAGACTCTCCCGAAACATCAATGTTTTGCTGATAATTAATGCTTACAAATTACATTTAATTATTATAAAATTCTATTTTTACCTTTAAAATTACACTTGATTAGTGTCTTATCGGTGTCTTCAAAATACTAAGAACAAAACCTCCTCATACATACCAAAAAGCTGTAAGTTTCAGCAAAAAATTCCTGTGAATTAGTTTAATGTTTAATTAGAAATTATATCCCGCTCTCCTCTAATTAAATCCAAACATTTATACAGCCTTAACGCCTCAGTTAGTAAATATATAGCTCATAAATACTACTTTCAATCAAATTTTAAATATATAATCAACCCCTTAATTATCGTGAAATTAGCAAAATTAATTTAAACGTTGATTGTAAAATCAAATTGAACACTTTAGAAAAATAAAAAGTCCATTCGGACCTGTTTGATAGAATGTTAATAACCACAAAAACTTTCTATTGGAGGTCAAAATGGACTCTTTACATTCTACCATGAACCAGCACGTTAAAGGAAAGCATTTATCATTTGAAGAGCGAGTTATTATTCAATTGCGTTTGAAAGATGGCTGCTCTTTGCGTGCAATTGCTCGTGAACTCAACTGTTCTCCTTCTACTATCAGTTATGAGATTAAACGTGGCACTGTAAAACTGTATCATGGTAAAGTCAAAAGATACAAGGCTACTCAAGGACATGATGTATATCAAGCTCATCGTAAAAATTGTGGGCGCAAATCAGACTTTCTCAAAAAAACTCAATTTATTCACTATGTCCACAAACATTTCTTTAAAGACGGTTGGTCGCTTGATGTTTGCAGTAATCGTGCCACTGCTGCTGGCGAATTCTCTAGCAGCGATGTTGTCTGCACCAAAACTCTTTATAATTACGTTGATAAGGGCTTATTAGGCATTTATAATTACGACTTGCCTGAGAAGCTTAAACGCAATACCAAGCTTCATCGTGTTCGCAAAAACAAGAAAAAGCTTGGCAGAAGTATTGAAGAACGTCCAAAAGAAATTAGTGAACGTAATGAATTCGGTCATTGGGAATGCGATTTGGTTCTTGGACATAAGACTAAAGATGATGAAGTGCTGTTAACCTTATCTGAGCGCATGAGTCGTGAATTCTTAATTATTCGTATTCCCGACAAGACTTCTATCAGTGTCATGCAAGCCTTTAAAGAACTCCAAAGACAATACAGTGAACACTGGAATGATATTTTTAAAACTATTACCACTGATAATGGTTCAGAATTTGCGGATCTGTCCAACCTAGAAGAAGCATCCAATACACTGGTTTACTATGCCCATCCTTACACTTCTTGTGATAAGGGAACAGTTGAAAGACACAATGGTCTTATTCGCAGATTCATTCCTAAAGGAGAAGCAATAGCTAACTATTCTTTACAAAATATCATTGATATTGAAACCTGGTGCAACTCATTGCCAAGAAAGATCTTAGCTTATCATACACCAGATGAAATCTTTGAAAGAGAATTAGATCGAATCTATCAAGCAGCTTAACCAAAAGTGTTCAATTTATTATTGCAATTTACGAAATTAATTTAAAGTAACTTTTCAGTTCATCAATTATTAAATTACCTTAGAATTTTCGCATTCCAATTTTAGTTATGTTCCTCCTAGCAATCTATAAATTAACTTCTACATTTTCAGGTTATTATTTATCTAATTTCTTCTTACTTATGGATACTCTCCCCCCTCTCCTACTTAGAAAAGATTAGGGGACAAGACTAAATTGCTTAAATAAGATATAATATATACAAACCTATGTTCGAGGAGACTATAAATTGGAAACTAACAAATATTTATCCTTAATTAAACAAGAGTTGGCGAATATGCCTGATTTTGTAAAAGAATATAATCTTGGCACCACTCATTCATTAACTACAACATACCAATATTTAACAGAAATTCGTCGCTTTTTTGATTGGTTGAGACAAAATAAATTATCTACAGCTTCTTCCAATAAAGAAATTGAACTAGTGACACTAGAAGACATGCAACGAAATGATGTTATGCTTTATATTCATCATCTTAAACACACCAAAAACCAACAAGGACGATTAAACTCACCTACTACAATTAATCGATCAATTAATGCCCTGCGTTCTTTATATAAATTCTTAACAATTACCTCAGACAATAATCATGGAGAACCATACTTTGATCGTAATGTCATGTTAAAAATTAATTCGTTGAATGATACTAAGACATTGAATTACCGAGCTCATGTTCTAGAATCTCATATGTACATGGGTGATTTAAAATATCAATTTTTAGATTTTATTGAAAATGAATACGAGCATAAATGTAATAAACAGTCTCTACCTTCTTTCAAAAAAAATCATGAACGTGACATAGCTATTATTGCACTGATTTTAGGTACAGGAATTAGAGTTTCAGAATGTGTTAGTGTGAATGTTCGTAATATTAACTTAAAAGATGAAATGCTTGATGTGATTAGAAAAGGTGGTCAAAAAGATAGTGTCCCGATTGCTGACTGGACTATTCCTTATTTAAAAAAATATCAAGAAATACGTGCCGATCGCTACCATGCAGATAGAGATGATATAGCCTTCTTTTTAACCAGATGGCATGGAGAAACCAGAAGAATGACTGCAAATGCTGTTGAAAAGATGGTCAATAAATATTCTGCTGCTTTTGGAAAACCTCTAACACCGCATAAATTACGCCATACTTTGGCCAGTGAGCTGTACGAAGTAACTAAAGATCAAGTTCTCGTAGCACAACAATTAGGTCAAAAAGGAACTACGGCAACTGACTTGTATACTCACGTAGATCAAAAAAAGCAAAAAGCTGCTCTCAATAAGATCAATAGACATAAGAATCAAGATTAATTTAAGTATAGTACTATTTTAATTATAATAAATATGATAGTTTATATTAAAAATGAGAGGTATCACTTATGGAGTTAAGAGTTTTAAGATACTTTCTGGCAGTTTGCGAAGAAAAAAATATATCAAAAGCTGCTAATTCTCTTCATATTAGTCAGCCATCCTTGTCAAGACAGTTAAAAAATCTAGAAGAAGAACTTGGTGTAACCTTGTTTTACCGCGGACATCAAGAAATTACGTTAACTCAGGAAGGCTATTATCTTCAAGAACATGCTGAAGAAATTATTTCTTTAGCTAATAAGACACAACAAAATTTAAAACATTCTAAAATCATTTCTGGTGAATTATATATTGGAGCTGGAGAAAGTATTGCAATTAAGCGTGTAATGGATATTGTAAATAATATTGTTAAAAATTACCCTCAAGTAAAAATTCATGTTTTTAATGGGAATTCTTCTATGATCGAAGGGAAAATTGAGCGTGGTATTTTAGACTTTGGAATTACAATGGGACAATATGACACGACTCAAAACTTTAATAGCCTTACGCTTCCTGAAAATAATGAATATGGAATAATTGTAAGTAAAGATCATCCTCTTGCCAAGCAACCATATATTGTCCCTGAAGACCTTCAGAAATATCCACTTATTATTTCTAAGCATACAGCTGATTCTGATAACTTTAGAGATTGGTGTACTGATCCGCAAAAATTAAATATCGTAGCCACATTTAATTTACCTGATAATCTGCAATATCTAGTAGAAAAAGGACTATATTGCCTACTAATTTATAAAGATTTACTTCAACTTTCTCCGGAGAGTAACCTTTGTTTTATTCCACTTCAACCCAAAATAATTGATCACAATCGGTTAATTTGGAATTCACGAGTTCAACTATCAAACGTTGCGCGTTTATTTCTTAAATTATTACGTAATTCTATAAAAAATGAAAAATAAGTTTAGTCCAGTAAAAAAAGCTTTGAAATTCCAAATTGGATTTTTCAAAGCTTTTTAAATTATCTATTTCTAATGACTCTGACCTGATGCAGGCTGCTGATTATTTTGATTTTGCCCTTGTTGATTATTAGTATTTGTATTATTGTTTTGCGACTGTTGGTTAGATTCTTTATTGTCTGCTGACTGGCTTGTTGCGTTACTTTGGTTTTGTGAATCTTGCTTAGCATCATTATGCTCTTCAGATTTACTACTTTGTGATGAACTAGATTGCTGACTACTTGAGCTTGAACTTGATTGACTAGATTGAGAAGAATGTGAGTTTTCTGAATCTATATTGATATCAAAACTATCATCAGCTTTTGGATGGTACACTCTGTGGCTCTTCTTGGTAGAGGACTTCGATTTTAATGCATTAGGTGTACTTACTTTAATAGCATTGATTTCTGAATACGTACCCTCTTGCGAGATATTATAACCAGCATAAGCAAAACGCAAATAAAATGAAAAACTAGTCAAAACTAGGTGTCCACTTTTTTCTTTTAAAGTATATTCAACTTTTAGTTGCTTAAGTGCACCTTCGTTATCAAGACCTGAAGCATTACCCTTAAGCTTTTTAATTAGCTTCTTGTGGGTTTCATTCCAGAAACGTAAACTACTTCCGCTATAGCTAACACGATAAACAGAGCCAGATTTTTTCAGTTTCATATCATTCTTAATTGCTTTACTTCCACTTAAGATAATAGCTGGATCAAACTGACTGACTACCTTGTTAGGCGTCATTGTAGATGAAGCCTTCCATTTTGGACTTCCGGTATTATCCCACATCTTCTGATATACCTTATCTCCATTTAGCCACATAGAAGTCTTATCTACTTTAGCTTGTGCTTTAAGCGGGTCATTTTGATATTTGCCTGACCAAGTTCTAGTAGCCTCAATTCCAGGTGAATTCTTTACTTTAAATTTGTAACTCTTAAAATCAGTATTTAATGCTTCAGCAATAATTTCTTTATCACTACTATTACTTGTAGCTGAGTTAACAGTTGCGGGAGTTGAATTTTTGATAGCGCTCGTATTCATTGCTAAAATCACTTGAAAGACTATTACTAACGTAAATCCTACCCCTGCGACTAAGCCTAAAATTTTTAAAAATTTATTTTTCATTAATTTAGTTCACTCTCACTTTAGTTTTTCTTTATTTATTAAAAAAATAGGAAAGCAACTCTAGCTCTCCTATTTTTCATATGATTATTTTTTACTAAAGTCCATTTTATCAATGTCTGCCATCCAAGTAATACCAAGAGATTTCTCTCCTAAATATGTGGCAATCACAGAACTAAAATTGAACATTTTGATGGTCATATTAGGGAAAGCGGCTTGAAAATCATCTTTAACCTTAGTAGCTTGTTCTAAGTCATTTGAATTATAAACGGTTAATGCTATTTTATCTTTAATTGGTGAATTATTTATTCGTTCAATAGTGATATTTTCTGCTTTCTTTACCGCACGCTTCATTGAACGTACTTTATCAAAGCTTACAATTTGATAATCATCTTTTTTAAATGTTAACAGTGGCTTAATTTGAAGCATAGTACCAATAAAGGCGCTCGCATTACTTAATCTGCCACCACGAACTAAATTATTTAAGTCATCTACAACAAATAAAACATCGATTGTATCTCTGATTTCATCAAGCTTAGCTAAAATTTCTTTAGGTTCCCACCCATTTTTAATCATTTTGGCGGCTGCAAGTACTAAGTTTCCCATTGAACGAACTGTCATTGCTGGATCATAAGGGTAAAGATTAAATTCAGGATGATTATGTGCTAAGTTAACTAAGCTATTGTAGAAACCGGAAATACCTGACGTTAATGGAATAGCGATAATTGCTTCATAGCCTTCATCTTTTAATTTCTGACATAGTTCAAGCATAGTACCTGGACTAGGTTGCGAAGTCTTCGGAAAAGGTGCTCCATCGCGTTCTAGCTCAAAAAGTTTTTCCGCAGTAATATCTATCCCATCCATATATTGCTTATCTCCAATGATAACTGGGATTGGTACTACAGTAATATCGTTGGCCTTGGCTTCTTCTAGGCTTATATCACTAGTACTATCTGTAATGAGTGCTATCTTCACGTGTGAAAACCTACCTTAAAATTAAAATGGCACATGCTGCAATACTACTTATCAAGATGAAATTATATCATAAAATCAATTGTTTTTTAAATATAATCGTTGATTTATAACTCATCTGCCATTAAGTTGTTAACAACAATTTGCATCTTACTATCAAAATCTTGAATTTTTTCTTGACTCCAAGTAGAAAAAACCTGCGCCTCGATTTGTCTTAAAACATCTTTTAGTTCCTGGGCTTTGGCTAGTCCTTCAGCATTCAAATTTAAAGATTTACTAGAATCCTTCTTTGAACGTTCAACTTGAATTAAAGCAGCAGTTTTTTTCTGCTTAATTTGTCTACTTAAGGTAGAAAGCGATATACTTAGTGCTTGTGCTAATTCTCCCATCGTCAATGTTTCATTCTGATGACGGTCGAAGAAAAGTAATAAACGAGTTTGAGAAAGATTTAACCCACATTTTTTATTAATCGCCCGCTTAATACTTTCACTAACACTATTAAATATTAGGACATCCATTTTTATTTACCACCTATGCTTATATTTCCCATTTTGTCTAATCAACAATAATTCTAAGACATAATTTAAGTTTTCACAAGGCTTGTGAAAATTTAACAATATTTGTGAAAAAATCACGTAATTGGTAACTAAGGAAATTTATAGTATTAAAGAGTATAATATATATACTATTTTTAAGGAGGACACTTATGGCTTTTGATGGCTTATTTATTCATAGTCTTTTACAAAATCTCTATCCTACTTTAACTGGAGGAAAGCTTACAAAAATCTATCAACCATTCGAACAAGACTTAGTTTTAAATTTTAGAAAAGATCGTACAAATCAACGTCTATTAATTTCTGCAAATGCTCAAAATCCGCGTTTTTATATTACAACAGATACAATTACAAATCCTGATGTTGCCCCCACTTTTGTCATGGTTCTACGTAAATACTTAGAAGGTTCAATTCTTAAAAAAGTTGAGCAAGTCGGCGTAGAAAGAATTGTTAATTTTTATTTTTCTAATCGAAATGAGCTTGGCGACGAAATGCAACTTATCTTATCAGTTGAATTAATGGGGCGTCACAGTAATGTCATCTTATATAATGCTGATGATAATAAGATTATTGACTTGCTTAAGAGAATTAATCCTGATGAAAACCGGGCTCGTTTATTACTTCCGCATGCATCTTATGAATTACCACCGCTTTTACCAGGACTTAATGGTTTTCACTTATCTTTAGACCATTTCAACGATTTAAAGAAAAAATATCCTGAACCGATAGATTTTGTAAAGCAATTTAACGGTTTAGATGGAGATGATAAAAAAGAATTCACAGGTTATCTAGAAGATGACTTTTCCTATAGCTCCTTGCAAACATTTTTTAATCAATTTAATAGACCTAAGGGGTATGTTTTACAGACTATTAAGCATAAAGATAGAGTATATACTTATCTTCCCTATCATCTTGAGCTAAATCTGATTTACTCTAATGACGATATCAACGAAACTCTTGATAACTTTTACCGCGAGCAAGCTAATCGCAAATGGGTAAAACAAAAGTCTAAAAAAGTTGAAAATATCGTTAATAATGAACTTAAAAAGCTCAAGAAGAAAATTATTAAATTACGTAAACAATTAGATCAAGCTGAAAATTCTGAAGGCTATCGAATCAAGGGCGAATTACTTAATGCTTATCTTCATGAGGTAAAACCTGGTATGGAAAGTATTGACTTACCAAATTATTATGAAAATAATCAACCATTGAAAATAAAACTTGATCCTGCTCTCTCTCCTGCTAGAAATGCTCAGAAATACTTTACTCGTTATCAAAAATTACGTAATTCAATTAAACACGTTAACGAGCAGATAAAAGTAGCCAATGAAAATTTAGATTATTTTGATTCTATTCAGACCGCGATTGATAATGCTGATCCTCAAGATATTGATGCAATCAGGGATGAATTAATTAATCAAGGTTATTTGAAAGAACAGACTCACAACCGTCGACGCAAGAAGAAAATTAGCGAAAAGAATTTGAATACTTTCAAATTGAGTGATGGAAAGAAAGTATTAGTTGGAAAAAACAATTATCAAAATGACTGGTTAACTTTAAAAAAGGCTGACAAACGTGATTATTGGTTCCATGTTAAGAACATGCCTGGCTCTCACGTAATATTACAAGATAGCAGTCCAAGCGATGAAGACATTAAAGAAGCAGCTGAAATTGCAGCATACTTTTCAAAAGGAAAAACTTCTGGTCATGTTCCCGTAGATTATGTTCAAGTAAAAAGAATTAAGAAACCAAATGGAGCTAAACCTGGTTTCGTTATCTATACTGGTCAAAATTCAATTGAAGTAACCCCTGATGAACACGACGTTTTAAGTAAAAAAATATAAAAAACGCTCAACTTATAGATTTCATTTTCTATAAATTGAGCGTTTTTATGCTTCCTCTAGTTTACATAATTTTAAATATTTAGTTTTATAATGGCTGTGTAGTCATTGCTAAGGTTTCAAGCACCGTTAGTACATCTTGCGCAGATTGTAAACTAGAAAAGACAGGAATATGCGTACTTAAAGCTGCATCCTTAATCATGATTGCATCATGACTAGCAGAGTCAGATAAACTAGTAACGTTAATGACTAAATTAATGCGATGTTGCTTAATTTTTTCTAATAAACTATTGCTACCCTCTTGAACCTTTCCAATAATTCCAGTTGTAATACCTTCTTCAGCTAAAACATTAGCTGTTCCCTCAGTAGCAAGCAATTTAAATCCTAACTGGTGGAATCTCGCAGCTATTTTAATTGCATTCTGTTTCTCAGAATCTTTAACAGAAATAAATACGGTCCCATATGTCGAAATCATTAAATCACTACCTTCATACCCCTTAAATAAGGCTGTTGGTAAATGCTTAGCACGTCCGATTACGCTTCCAGACGTCTTCATCTTGGAATCAAAGGTATTTTCACTTTGGTAAGATAAATAAGAAAATACAGGCATTTTAACATGAATTAGGTTATTTGATGGCCAAATGTCACTAGGTAATTCTAATTCAGACAGCTTACTTCCCAAAAGAACTTTCATGGTAATTGCAGTGATATCTCTTTTCAAAGCTTTAGTTAAAAAGGCTACATTATGGCCTGAATAACTCTTCATTTGCAATAAGTATATCTGATCATGAGCTAATAAAAAATGTAAATTAACTGGTCCTCTTAAGTGTAATTTAGTTGCAATACTAATTGCACTATCGCGTAACCTACGCTGATCATTAGTTGATAAGTTTTGGGGGCGATAAACAGCTATTGAGTCACTGGCATGTGATCCAGTTTGTTCGAAATGTTCAATAATTCCAGGAATAGTAACATTTTTACCATCAGAAATAGCAGTGACTTCGTATTTTTTGCCTTCAATGAACTTAGAAACCGTTATATGTTCTAATGAATTCTCGGCAATATATCTTTGTAAGGCAGGTAAATCAAAAACAACAGCAGACTTTTGTTTCTTGCCATTGCTGGTACCACCGATCAAAGCTGGAAAACCATTATCCTTTACAAAAGCAAAAATATTTTTCTCATTATCACATTGAAGAGCAGGAACAGGATTAACACCTGCTTGATATACCTCTTCAGCATGGTCTTCTTTTAAAATCTCTTTTAAATTAGGTTGTCCTAAAATCGTCAGCCCATGCTCTAAAAGCTGAATTCGATACTGATTAATTTGTTTACCAGAAAACTGAGTTACAACTTCAGTAATATTTTCTTTCCAAGCTACTTCTAAAATATTTTCTAAAGTAATTGGTTCAAAATAAACCCGGTCACATACATCATAAGCAGCACTAACACTTTCAGGATTATTACTAATAATTACTGGGCTAATTTCCTGCTCTTTCAATGTTTTCGCTGCATGATAGAGCATGTAATCAAATTCTCCAGTTAGAGATACCTGAAATGGTTTTAGCCCTAAAAGAAGACATTTTTTAGAATTAGCTAATGGTTTTACTTCGTCCTCAATCCCATAACTACTATAAACTGCCTTAATATTAGGATGTATTAATCCAGCTGTACCATCAATTTCAATATAACTTGGCTTAATTGACCATTTTGTACATAGATCAGCAATTGCTTTTTCTTCTCGTCCAATAATTTCAGCAATTAATCGATTAGAAAACCCGTTCTTTTTTACTTTAAGTAACAAATCAGGAGTTAATTCATCTGCTTGCAGCTTTTTTAATAAAATCAAAATATGATTAAATTTCTGCAAAAATACTAAATGAACATGTAAAAGTTTGTGTAACTTATGATAACTAATTCCTTTAGCTAAGGCAGCTAAAAGTGTTACTAAATGCATTTCATTAGGATGACTTAAATCTTGTAGTAACTGTTCTTCACTCTTAGCACATTCTTTATTAAAAGTTGTTACATTATTAGAAAAACCAGTTGTTGATTGCAAGGCTTTTAAAAATGCACTTTCAAAATTACGACCTATTCCAAGTGCTTGTCCCCCTGAAGTAGTCTTATTGTTTAAAGCATAGTGATTATAGCCTGCTTCAGTAAATGACCAATAAGGTAATTTTACAAAGCAAGCGTCTTGTACTGGATCAACTGCGGCTGAAATACCAGATTGCGGATCAGTTATTTCATTTAAATTATATCCAAGTGCAATTTTTGCAGTTACATAGCCAATTGAATAAACACCACTTCTATATGAAAGTAGGCTAGTTTGTGTTAGGCGTGGCTTTATACTTAACACTTTATAGTTAAAAGATTCACCACTCTGTTTAACAGCAAAATGAATACTTAATGCACCATGCAAATTAAGGCAATTAGCAATTTTGCGACAACAATTTCGTAATCTTTGAATCTGATTGTTATTCCTGGTTAAAATGGGCGTAACTAGTAAAGAATCAGAAGAATTGATACCTACTGGTTCTAAGCTACCAGTATTACCAACAAAACAGAAATTGCCATTATTATCACGGACAATATCAAAAATCAATTCTTCCCAATTAGAGAGATCTTCACTTAATCGATAGTCTTGCCAATTAAAATGGTCGTCATTTTCTTCATCCAAAAAATACTGCTCTAATTGTGTTAAATTGCTCAATGAGATCATATTATCTGGACGATAATGCTGTTTCTTTGACAAAAGAAGTGGAAAGTGAGCATGTTCAACTATGCGTCTTAAATCTTCTTCTTTTTCTAAGATCCATTGATTAGCCACAGCAATCTTATTTGCCTTAAGGAAAGTATAAAAATTATGAGGTGTTGATAAACTTAAAGCCAAACTATTAATGGTTAATAGCTCAATGTTCATTTGAGCTAAAATTCCAGATTCTAATAACTCTTTAGTAAGTCTTAAGGCTGGCTTTCCTCCAAAAGCTGGAATAATAGCATCTGGCTTTTCCATTCGGATAATACGTTTCACAAAGGGAAGCGTCATTGGCTCAAGATAAACGTTTACATCTGGACGAGGATCAGTTGTTACTGTTGCAGGATTAGGATTAATTAGAACAACTTGAATACTACTTTCTTCAAATGCAGCTAAAGCTTGTTTAGCTAGAATGTCCAACTCTGTAACTTCTCCAACGATACTTGGCCCGGCCCCAATCACAAGAACTTTATTAATTTCATTATGTAAAGGCATAATTTACTCCATCATATTCAAAAACTGATCATAAATACTAGCTGCATCAAAGTTACCTGGTGAACCTTCTGGATTGAATGCAGTTGCCAAAACTTTATCATTTTTAATACTGAAACCAGCTAATAAATCTGACTTTAGGTCAAAATATTTACGTGAAAGATTCAATGATAAACTATCTGGAACAACTAATTGATCAATATTCATTGCCGTTTGCCAAATTCGATTATTAGTCTGTTCAATAACGGGAAAATTACTACCGTTATAAGCCGGAATTAAGTCTAAAAGCTCTAAATTTAAGAAATTACTAATGGCAAGAAAGCCTAATCCAATTCCTAGAATTGGTAATTTTCCATAAAATTTATCAAAAACAGGCTTCAAAAAAGGTGCAACTTCTTCTACCCTACCTGGTCCATTAGAAATCACAATTGCGTCTGCTCGTAAATTAATAATGTCGTATATTGATGCATTGTGTGGTAAAACAACACTATTAATTTTGCGTAATGAAAGGGATCGTAGCAATGAATGTTTTAAACCTAAATCAATCACAGCAACAGTTTTACCAACATTTGGTGCAGCATAGGGATGCGTAGTAGAAATTTGAGCTGTTTTATTTTTAGGCAAAACAAGCGCCTTAATTTGATCAAATGCATGGGCATCATTGGTATCCATAATTGATGCCTTGATTACTTGTTTATTTTTTAGTTTTTGAACTAACGCCCGTGTATCAACACCATAGATTGCCGGTATTCTTTTTTCCTTTAAAAAATCATTTAAGTCTTGAAAAGTTGGATTTGCAGAAATATGAAAGGCAATATCATTAGCAATTATTCCGCGCACGCTTGGATCGATTGATTCGTAATCGATGGCATTAATACCACTACCTCCAATCATTGGTGTTGTAAAAGCTAAGATTTTACCAAAATTAGCAGGATCTGAAATAGCTTCCTGATAGCCAAAATTACTAGTTTGAATGGCAAGTTCGCCTGTAGCAGTAATCGGTGCACCAAAACCGTGTCCCGAAAATGCTGTGCCATCTTCAAGAATTAAATATCGTTTCATAAATTAATGCTTCGTTTCTCGTCTTAAATTTTCTAGTTGTTTTTCAAAAATAGCTGGTAATGGTGCAGAAAACTCCAGCCATTTGTGTGTAGATGGTTGATAAAAACCTAAAGTTTCGGCATGCAGAAATTGACCATGGCCTGTCAATGTCTTTTTAGGTCCATATAAAGGATCTCCAGCTAAAGGATGACCAATATATTTCATGTGAACCCTAATTTGATGAGTCCTGCCTGTTTCAAGAACACATTTAACTAAACTATAGTCTTTAAATTGTTCAAGTACAGTAAAATGAGTTACTGCAGCTTTCCCTTTAGGATTAACTGCCATTTGTTTCCGATTATTAGGATTTCTACCAATCGGAGCATCAATAACCCCATTTTTTGTTTCAAAGTTACCATGAACAATTGCTAAATATTCTCTCTTATTTATTTTTTCTGCTAGTTGCTTTTCTAAACTTTCACGAGCTTTATCATTCTTAGCTACCATCAACAGCCCGGAAGTATCCTTATCAATTCGATGAACGATACCTGGTCGAAAACCTTCAGGACTATCAGCTAATTCATGCGTATGATATAGCAAACCATTAACTAGAGTATGATCAGGATGACCAGCGGAAGGATGAACTACCATCCCTTGCGGCTTATTAACTACAATCACGTCTGCGTCTTCATAAACAATATCAAGATTTAAATTTTGCGCCTCTAAAGATAATGGTTTAGCTGGAGGAACAGTAATATCAATTAAATCACCGGCTTGCACCTTATATGACACTTTCTCGGCCTTATTATTAACTAGAATATCTTTATCGTTAACTAGCTCTTTGATTTTTGTTCGGCTTAGATCTTTAATCTTTTCAGCAATCACTTTATCTAAGCGTCCTTTTTCTTTTTCAATTACTAATTGATAATTTTCGGTCATTTAACTTTCAGCCTTTAATCCTTTTCACTTATAAATATCAAATAGATAAAAACAAGGACAATTCCAACTGTAATAGCACTGTCAGCAATATTGAAAATATTAAACTGAACAAAATCTAATTGCAGCATATCAATTACATATTTCAAGTGCAATCGATCAATAAAATTGCCGACAATTCCTCCCAAAACTAGGGCTAAACCAGTATCGAAAAGCCAATTTTTATATTTAGGATTAAAAAGATAATAAACTACCACCGCAATTGCAGCGATACTAATTAAGTAAAACAAGATCATTTGACCGCTAAAAATATTCCATGCAGCTCCATCATTTTGTAAATACGTAAATGAAAGAATTCCTGGAATAATAGTTTTCTCGTCACCTATTTTAAAATTAGTAACAATATAGTTTTTTAACCATTGATCAGCAACAACCACTAGTAAAGAAATTACTAAATATAAGACTTGCTTAGCTCTCTTCATTTAGAATAATCCTGAAATCTTTCCATTATTGTCTACATCGATATCTAAAGCAGCAGGATGCTTAGGAAGTCCTGGCATGTCTAAAATTGAACCAGTTGCTACCACGATAAAGCCCGCACCATTCTTAAGAGCAAGGTCTTTAACATGAAGAGTAAAGTCCTCTGGTGCTCCAAGAATCTTCTTTTTATCGGTAAAACTATATTGCGTCTTAGCAATAATTACTGGTAATTGATCTTTGCCCATCTTCTTAATTTCTGCTAATTGCTTCTTTGCCTTATCCGAATATTCGATATCCTTTGCATGATAAATCTTATGAGCAATTTTAGCGATTTTATCTTCTACAGAATCCTCAGGCTCATAAACAGGAGTAAAGTCACTAGCTTTACCAGTTAACTCAACAACTTTTTCAGCTGCCTTGATTCCGCCTCTTGAACCTTCATCATGGTAAGAAACAACTTCGCAGTCAAAGCCATCATTTTGAACTAATTCCTTTAATTTAGACAATTCCTGATCAGTATCACTAGCGAATTTATTAATCAAGACCATTACTGGTACACCATAATGAGCCATATTTTCCATATGACGCTTCAAGTTAGCAAATCCCTTTTCTAAAGCAGGAATGTTCTCTTTATCTAAGTGATCTGTACTTTCTTCAGCTTGATATTTTAATGCTCTCACAGTTGCCACTACTACAACGGCATCTGGTCGTTTATCTAAATGATTTGATACAAAGTCCATAAACTTTTGACCACCAAGGTCTGCACCAAAACCTGCTTCAGTTAAAACATAATCACTTAAATGTAAGGCTGTGTTAGTAGCAATTACTGAGTTAGCACCATGAGCAATATTAGCAAATGGACCTCCATGAACAATAGCTGGAGTATGTTCAAGCGTTTGAACTAAGTTTGGCTTTAATGCAGTTGATAGTAAAGCAGCAATTGCTCCTTCAAACCCTAAGTCTTTAACATAAACAGGTTCATCTTTTACTGAAAAGCCAACAAGAATATTTCCAATTCTCTTTTTTAAATCATTAATATCAGTTGCTAAACACAAAATAGCCATGAGTTCGTTGGCTACAGTAATTGCAAAGCTAGCTTCATGTTCGATTCCATTAAAACGTGATCCTTGACCGATAGTGATTTTTCTTAAAGTACGATCATTAACGTCAATTCCGCGCTTCAACAAAATCCGATTTGGATCTAACTTTAAACTATTGTCTTGGTAAATATAATTATCGACCAAAGCAGCTAAAGTATCAATTGCACTAGTTAAAGCATGCATATCTCCAGTAAAATGCAAATTAATGTCTTCCATCGGAATAATTTGTGCATAACCACCACCAGTAGCTCCACCCTTCAATCCAAAAACAGGACCCATTGAGGGCTCTCTTAAAGCAATTAAAGTGTTTTTATGGAGTTGGTTGCTAATAGCATCCCCCAAACCAATAGTAATGGTCGATTTACCTTCACCGGCAGGAGTAGGACTAATTGACGTAACTAAGATTAACTTTCCCAGTTTTTGGCTCTTCTTAATTCGGTTAATACCTTTCCAGCTAATCTTAGCTTTATCATTACCGTAAAGTTCAATTTCTTCTGGTTGAAGATCTATCTTTTGTGCAATTTCTGTAATTGGTAATTCTTTAGTATTCTGAGCGATCTCGATATCTGACTTCAAATTCATTTCTTCTTTCTCTTAAGTGCTAAAAGCAAATAAGTATTAAGTTTACCTCTTGCTTCATATATGTCGAATGCCTTCCATTGCCACTTAATTTTTAAGTCCTGAAGCTGAATTTTTTGACGATATGGTAATTTTAACCAATAAACACTTGCTTCTTTTTGAAAATAAGAATTAAGCCAGGTATAAATAACAATAATTGCAAAAATAGTTCCTAAAGCAATTGCAGGATAACTAATTGACTTGTTACTTTCATACCCAACAATAAAGGCTACAAAAATTAGTGCTAAGAGCCAGGAGTAATAAATTACACCGGCAGCTCCTAAAAAAATAAAATGTTTTTTCATAATTTAGAATTTAGGTCACACCCTATTTATTAATTATCTCTATTGTAACAAAAATAAAACAGATTTACGTTTTTGTTTAAAGTTGTGTTCTAGACTATAATATTAAGCAAGAATATGGAGGAAATTAATATTATGAAAATCGGCGTTTTAACTGACAGTTCATCTTATTTAACGAAAGAACAATGTGAGAAATATGGTATTGATGTACTACCAATTCCAATTATTTGGGACAATAAAGAATATCTTGATTTAATTGATATTGGTTTTCATGAATTTTATAAAAAATTAAATAGCTCTACAACTCTTCCTACCACTTCTCAGCCATCAATCGGAACAGTTAAAAGATATGTTGAAAAGTATATTAATGAGGGTTATACAGATCTAATTATTATTACGCTCTCAAGTGGTATTTCTAGTTTTTATAGTAATGTCTTAAGCGTAGCAAATGAAGAAACGCGTATTAATATTCATCCCTTTGACTGTAAAATCACATGTGCTGGAGAAGCAGATGCAGCAATCTTAGCTGGTCGATTAGTTAAGGCTGGAGCTGATATTAATCTAATCATGCATGACTTAAAGGATCTACGAAATACTACTGATGTTAGATTTATGGTAGATAATCTTAATCACTTAAAACGAACCGGACGTTTATCAAATGCGGCTAGCTTTGTTGGTTCTATTTTAAAAATCAAGCCTATCTTATCTATGGACGTTCAAAACGAAGGTAAGATTTCTGCAATTGCAAAAGAAAGACAGTATAAACGTGCTTATAATCATATTAAAAAAGATTTCAGTCGCCTAACTTCTAACATGCCTTATCCAATTCAGCTAACAATTTTTCATGCTGACGATGAAGAAAGAGAAGCTGCGTGGATTAATGATTATCAAACGAGTTTTCCAAAAATTAAAGTTGATCAAAGTATTATCGGTCCAGTTGTTGGAGTTCACGTTGGTCAACATACAATGGCAATGATCTGGTGCCGAGACTTAGATTCTTATTTTGATAAAAATGGTAAGCCACTTTTAAATATTAATTCTCAAGTAGTTGAAGATTAAAAAAAGGCAAGTACTATAAATTTCATATAGTACTTGCCTTTTTTAGTTAATTTGCCTTTTAATACTTAATTTTCACATGTAAGTTATCATGTACAGAAGTATCATATAGAGTCTGCAAATATAATTCATATTGAGGATTTTCTGAAATTAGTCGTTGATAGATTTCAGACTTTTTTAGTTTTTGTAATTCGTCAAAATCGATATGATTCTTGCCAGTAAAGAAATAATAGTTCATTTCGCCAAAAAGACGACCCATCTGTCGAACACTCTTTAAATCATCATGATTTCGATACAAATCTTCTTGCATTAATTCTGCAGAAATAGTCCCTAACTGAATGTTTTCTAAATAATCATGAAAATGAGTCAAAGTCCAATTTTGCTTTTCTTTATCAGTTAGATAGTCTTTCATCTTAAAATGGTGACATGTGTAGCTAATTTCTTTTGGAGAAACTTTAACTACACCATACCCTTGATCATTAGAGCAAAAGCATGCAGTTACAACTTCCGTTGCTGGACATGAATTTTGCGGTGACATGATATTTTGAGCATGAATATGACCAGAAAAAACTAGTTTTACATTATATTGAGCTAATAATTTACGTAATTCTCGATAGTCATCAACCACATAGCCTTTATTTACTGCTGGATTATGTGCATAAAGATTATGATGCATACAGAAAATTACACGCAAGTTATTCTGACTAGCATATTGAAGCTGCTCTTTAATCCACTTTCTTTGTTCTTTACCTAAAAAGCCTGCTGTAGCTGGAGCAGTAGATGATTCTTCTTTTCCATAATCGTTAGAATCTGCTAAGATTAACAAATAATCTGGGTTCAACTGAACACTATAGGCTAATGAACTATTATCAACGCTAACTGCAGTTTCATAAGAAGTTCTAAAAATATTACGCCACATTCGAGGACTAATCTGCCCAGCATAATATTGCTTTTTACCATGAAATTCTCTTGCCCATCCATCATAAATATCATGATTTCCAGGAAGAACAAGAAGTTTAGTTTTAGTCAAAGGTTTAAAAATTTCCGCAAATCTCTCAGCTGAAACCCGCTCTCCATTAAAAGTTACATCCCCCGTAACAATAATTGCTGCAGGCTTCTTTTCTTCTGCCATTCTAACAAAAGCACTAAGAGCAGTTTCTTGATAATAAAGATCCTTGCCCTGACTAGTTTTTTGCATTTGAGAAAAAGCCTGACCATCATCATGTAAGCTATCTGCAATTAAATGAGTATCACTAATGACCCAAAAGCTCGTCTTTTTGTCTTGCGTTAACATTTTTATCTCTTATTTGCCCAATATTGATAATAATCAGTTCTTAAATTACCATTGTAAAATTTTCGTTTTTTAGTAGCTCTAGCACCAAAGAATTTTTCAAATTGCGGATCAGAGGTTAAATAATACTGACTAAATGAAGATAATGGACGCAAAGTTTGTCCCATTTCTTCATAAATTTTTTCAGCTGCCTCGCGGTCTTTCAATCGCTTACCATAAGGTGGATTAGCAATAATTACCCCATTTTCTAAGTCGGTCGCAAAGTCTTTTACAGCTACTTGTTTAAATTTAATATCTTGTAACACGCCAGCATTATGTGCGTTAACCTTAGCAATTTCTAAAATTGACTGATCAATATCGCTTGCTAAAATTGGAGCATGCTCTTGTTTTTCTTTAGTTTTTGCTTCTTCCACTAATTCGGGATGAATTTTTTTATCAAACCAGTCAAAATTATCAAAAGCAAACTCTCTCCAAATACCTGGAGCTATATTTTTAGCCTTTAGGGCTGCTTCGATTGCAATCGTGCCTGATCCAGTCATAGGATCGATAAAAGGATGAGAGCCATCAAATGGTGTTAATTCAATTAATCCAGCTGCAAAATTTTCCTTTAAAGGTGCTCCACCATGTTCAACTCGATATCCACGCTTAAATAAACTCTGGCCAGTTGTATCTAAGCTTAACCGTGCTACATCTTTATAAATATGAATATCTAAAGGATACTCAGCTCCACTTTCAGGTAAAAAGCCACGTCTCCGATATTGATCGGTCAGCTTATCTACAATTGCTTTTTTAACAATTGATTGCACATCAGGCTCAGAGTGTAATTTACTACGAACACTTCTTCCCTTCACAGGAAATTGTGCATCAACTGGTAATAATTCTGCCCAATCATAGCTATAAACTTCATCGTACAATTGATCAAAGCTAAATGCCTTGAATTCTTTTAATAAAATTTTGATTCGATCAGCACTTCTAAGCCATAAATTGGTCTTTACAACATCCTTTTGTGTACCTTTAAAAAATACACGTCCATTCTCGGTACTAGTCTCATAGCCTAGATTATTTAATTCTTTTGCAACAACGCTTTCAAATCCAGCGCCCATTGTCGCATATAATGTATATTCTTTCATTATTTATTCTCTATCTATACTAAATTTTTCTATAAAAAAAGGTTGAGCCAAAGCTCAACCCTAACCTACAAATCTCTATAAGCCACGTTCTGTTCCAATAAGATCCGGTTAAACCTTATCTTCAGCGACCATCTATCTTCATTAAAAATGACTTCGTCTTTAGTTCATTTACTTAGACGAAAGCGCCCCTACCAAATTTGGGTTGCCCGCTTGCAGGGTTTACCTCGTTCCACCAGCAAAGTTTCCCTTGCTGCTTCGTCACTGTGGCACTTTTCAGGATAGTCACACATGTCAAAAATGATTTAGTGCTTTTTCCGCCGTAACTTGATAAAACAAGTCCCCCAGCTTATTGGGCTGAGTACAAAAACTACAAGCATCTCAGCTTGTGCGTGCGTGGACTTTCCTCAGCTAGCATAAGCTAACCGCGATCGCTCGAAATTTGCAATAACAATTATATCATAGTTTTAATTAGCTTGGTAAGTTCTATCTTGTTGATTCATTCTTTGCTCAAGGTTGTAGACTTTACGCTCCAAAGTAGAAATACGTTGAATCATAGCTACGTTAGTAGTTAATTCAGGAGCTTCTTTTTCTTCATTTGCGCTATTTACTATAGGTTTCTGGATATTATGAGGAGTGTACGTCTTAACATCATCCTCAACTTCTTCATTTTTGAAATCTAACTTAGGAGCATCACTCTGAGTTGGTGCCTGTTTTTGTTGAGCTTTTAACTCACTAATTTGTGCCTGTAAATCTTCAATAATTGTCGCAAAAGTACTATAGTCAGAAATAATCGTATCAAGGTATGAATCTACCTCATCTGAGTCATACCCCTTCATTTTGGTCCTAAATTGCTTTTTTAAAATACTTTGTGGATTTAGTTGAATATCATTTAAACTTGCCATTTATTTCGTCAAACTCCTTAATTGCAGACTAATGTCTGTCTTTAATTTAGGCGATAAGGTGTTAACTAGTTATTAGCTCAATGGCACTCACCATATCGTATACAACTAGTATAAGTTATAAATTTTCTTCAGGCAATAATAGCCCCTGTTTCTAAAAAATTTCTTATTAAATTAGTCTTATATAAGCTACAAGCAAAAAAATTACTCTAAAATCTAATAAAAATTAATTTCTTGTCGATGATTTTCTTCATATTCTTCTGCTGATTCCTGCAAATCATAAAAGTCAATTATATCTACAGGGTAATCATGTCCCTCTTGATACTTTTGGATGGCTTCATAATCATATTTGGGCTTACCAGGATGTTCAGGATCATAAATCAGAACTGCGCGGTCGGTATGTTCCAACATGAAACTTTGATAATTTTTTAATTGTGCTGGACTCATATAGGGATAATTTGAAGTAGCAGCAGTGAAATCAACTTGTTCGGTTAAATTTTGATACTTCATCTGATTATTTTCATTCCATCTTTTAGAAAATTCTAAATAAGGCGTCATCAAAGCCGTATGAATGCTGTATTCATTCTGAAGTTGAATTGCTGCTTCTAATGCCCATTGCTCAATTCCTAAGTTTGCGCCACTAATTATCCAGTCAATTTTTCCCTCTTCAAGTAAGCTTTTAAAATAATTAGTTAGAGTATATTTAATTACAGTTAACTTAGGATCCTTATCACTAAAGATACTTAATTCATACGAACGATATCCAGTAACCCATAGACGCTTCATTGATGATCCTTTCTTTCTCTAAAAATGATTTAAAATCTTTGCTATAATGCTAAACAGGAGTGATGTTGATGGTAAAATATCCAACAGGCAGTCTAACACATTATACTAAAGATCAAACTGACCTTCTGCATCCAAGAAAGCAAAAACATCGTAAAGATGTTGTATTTTCTGATCGTGGAATGAACCTAGAGCAACAAATCAATGAATCTAATAAGTATTATCTTCTTGAAGATATTGCTGTAGTTCATAAAAAGCCAACTCCGGTTCAAATTGTCAAAGTAGATTATCCCAAACGTTCTCGTACAGTCATTAAAGAAGCTTACTTTAGGCAGGCTTCTACAACTGATTATAATGGCGTTTATCAAGGTCGATATTTAGATTTTGAAGCTAAAGAAACGAGAAATAAAAGATCTTTCCCTTTGAAAAATTTCCATGAACATCAGATCATCCATCTTGAAAGATGTTTAAAGCAAAAAGGAATTTGTTTTACAATAATCCGCTTCGTAACTCTTAATCGCTATTTTGTAACTCCAGCGAGTTTTGTAATTAAAGCTTGGAAAACACCGCATAAGAGTTCGATGACACTTCAAGAGCTGATTGACAATTCAATTGAAATCAAAAGTGGATTTCGACCAACACTTCCTTACTTGGATGCAATAGATAATTTTATAGATAGGAACAAAAAGAATGGCAGATAACAATCAAAAGCCAACCAATTCTAGAATGGCTAACCTTCACCCCGAAGGTAAACCACGTAAAAGAATTTGGCTACAAATAATTAAATGGTTCTTTATTGTGGCAATGTTAATCATTGTTTCTGGGGTAGGACTATTTGCGTATTACGCTAAAGACGCTCCTAGCATTTCACAAGCTCAACTTCAAAGTGGAGGAACGAGTAGCCTTTATACTCGAGATGGGAAATTTCTTCTTTCTTTAGGTTCTGAAAAAAGAACTTACGTTAATAATGATGAAATTCCTAAAGAACTCAAAAATGCTATTGTCTCTGTCGAAGATAGGCGTTTTTATAAAGAAGGTATTGGGCTTGATCCAATTCGAATTGTTGGTTCTGTCCTAGTTAACGCTAAAAGCAAGGGCGTGGCTGCCGGTGGATCAACTATCACTCAGCAATTAGTTAAGCTTTCTGTTTTTTCAACTGCTGCTTCGCAAAGAACTCTTCGTAGAAAAGCACAAGAAGCATGGCTTTCAATGAAAGTTGAACGAGAATTTAGTAAAGAGCAAATTTTAGAGTTCTATATTAATAAGGTATATATGAATTACGGTAACTATGGAATGGGTACTGCAGCAGATTTCTACTATGGCAAGGATTTAAAGGATCTTGATTTAGCACAAACTGCTCTTCTGGCAGGGATGCCTAATGCACCAGTTACCTATGATCCATATGTTTATCCAGAAAAGGCTAAATATAGAAGAGATATTGTTTTAAGAGCAATGCTTAAAAACGACAAGATTACTAAGTCTCAATATACACAAGCTGTTAATGAGCCAATCACTCAAGGATTACAACCAAAGAAGAACAATGCAACTTCAGAATTAAGGAAGGTTGACGATCCATATATTAAAGAAGTAATCAGCGAAGTTAAGAGCAAAGGATTTAATCCTTATAATGACAACTTAAAGATTACAGTTAATATTGATCAAGATGCACAACAAAAGCTTTATGACCTAGTAAACAATGGATCAGTTCCATTTACTAACGATAAGATGCAAGTTGGTGCAACAATTATTGATCCAAGGACTGGTCACGTTATTGCTATTATTGGTGGCCGTAAGCTACCTTCTGTTCAATTAGGGTTAAATCGCGCTGTTCAAACTGGCCGTTCAACTGGATCAACTGTTAAGCCCGTATTAGATTATGGTCCAGCAATTGAATATCTTAACTGGCCAACTTCTCATATACTGGACGACTCTAAGTATGTTTACCCTGGTACTAATATTCAGCTTTATGACTGGGATAATAAATACGAAGGTAAAATGACTATGCGCCATGCTCTAGAACAATCCAGAAACGTCCCTGCAGTTAAGACCTTAAGCAGGGTTGGAGTTGCACGTGCATCGCTCTTTGCAAGAAAGCTTGGCGTTAACGTTCCTTCTGATTCTGGTTTATCAGTTGCAATCGGTGCTAATGCTTCTTCTCTTCAAATGGCAGGCGCTTTTGGTGCTTTTGCTAATAATGGTGTTTACCACAAGCCACAATTTGTTTCTAAAATTGAAACACCGGATGGTTTAACTAGAAATTATGATAGCAGTGGTACTAGAGTAATGAAGGAATCAACCGCATATATCATGACTGATATGCTTAAGGGTGTGTTAACTAAGGGTTCTGGTACACAAGCTCGAATTAAAAACTTATATGAAGCTGGTAAAACTGGTACTGTTAAATATTCAGATGAAGAATTGGTAAGATATCCTCAATACAAGAACTCGCCAAAAGATTCATGGTTTGTCGGTTATACTAAACTTTATTCAATGGGTATTTGGACTGGATACGATAACTTGAAAGATGGTACCCCTTCAGGCGTTGGTTCTTCTTCAGCTCAACTTCTATATAAGCAAATGATGTCTTATCTCATGACAGATAAAGCTAATAAAGATTGGACAAAGCCTAGCACAGTTGTTAGACGCAGAATTGCTAATGGTACCCAAGATAAAGTAGTTTCTCCTACTGCAAGCAATTCAAGCTGGCAATTATTTGTCAAAGGCCATGCGCCAAAAAATCCTTATAGCGAAGTAACCGTTGATAAACGGAAAGATGAAGATGACGACGTTGATACGAGATTTGATACAGAAGATGATACATCATCTAAGGGGCAATCTCATTCTCAAAGTAGCTCTTCATCAAGTCATGCTGAACAACAATCATCGAGTCAAAAGCAGTCATCAACTTCTAATAACAATAATAATTCAAATAATCAGAATCAAAACAATAATCAGCAAACGGAAAATAAATCCGATAATCAAAATAACAATTCCCAGCAAAATACAAATAATCAAAATAACCAAAATCAACAACAACATCAGGGAAATAATTCCAGTAATAATCATTAATTATTGAAATCAAATAAAAGCTCCAGAAGCATCATATCAGAGATGCCTTCTGGAGCTTTTTTGCATTGTATTTTAATTAAAAAAAGTCATTTTAAAGGTGGTAAAAAAGAATACGGATCTTGATCTTTAGTTCTAGCTGGCATTGTATATCGACCAAATAAAATCATTGCATGATGCGTCCGAATCCATTCTTCTTTTGGGAGTAATTCTTCAAGACGTTGTTCTACCTCGTGGGGAGTAGCTTTTTCCCCCACTATCTTAAATCTTTTAGAAATACGGGATACATGAGTATCAACTGCAATTGCAGGTATTTTAAAACCTTCTGCTAAAACAACATTAGCTGTTTTCTCTCCTACGCCAGGTAATGTCATTAAAGTCCTTTTATCCTGGGGAATTTCACCATTGAACTTGTCTGTAATGATCTGTGCTGTTTCCTTTAAATGCTTAGCCTTTGTGCGATACAAACCAATGGTGCGAATATGTGCTTCGATATCTCTAATATTAGCTTGGGCTAAGCTGGCGCTGTCAGGATAGTCATTAAAAAATTTAGGTGTTGTTTTATTAACCATCTTATCAGTAGTTTGGGCACTCATTAAAACTGCACAGAGTAAATGAAACTTTGTATCCCAGTGAAGCTCTCCTTTAGCATCCGGATAAAGAGATAAAATTCTTTTTAAAACTAATCGAGCTTCTTCATCCGATAATAATTTTTCCATTTAATCACCTAGTTTCGTTGCAGGAAATTTTTAATTTGATCTGTAGTTGTCAGACCATGTCGTTGCCAATTCAATAAAATTCGATCAACATACTTAAAATTATATACCTGCGCTAAAATTGCTTCACGCAAAGCCAATTTAACTATCTCTGGATTGTAATGGTCAATATTAAGCCAAGCAGCAATTTCTTGCTTTTCAATTGGACTTAAAAGACGTCCAAACTCAATTTCAAATTGTCTCACTAACTCTTGCAATGGATTTACTGATTGTCTTTCTTCTATTAGTTCTCCTGAACGAACTTGATCGTTAGCATTCGTCTCTCTCTCTTCAATAATTGTGTCTAATTTTTGATATAAAGGCTTGAGATCATAAAAATTTGTAATTCTACCTTCGCTATCTCTCTTTTGCCCTAATTCAAGTAATTCCTTATCAATTAAATCCTGAATTAGCTGCGACACTTCGACTGGCGATAAATTCATTCTTTCTGATAAATCATTATTGCTTGGAAAGAAATTATTCATTTGTTTGAATGATTCTAATTGCAATAAAAGCATTGCTTCAATTTCAGATATTTTTAAAGAGGGATAGTAACGTAATAGACTATTAGAAATGACTGTAAATCCTTCATTTTGGATAGCCGCAAAAGACGCCATACATTTTTCCTTTCAAAAAAAGCTGAACTAAAATAGTTCAACTTTTTATATTATATTAAATTATTGATTATGGTTGCATTCTGTTAATCAATCTTGGGAATGGAATAGCTTCACGAATATGATCTAACTTACAAATCCAAGCAATCGTACGCTCAAATCCCATACCAAAGCCAGAGTGAGGAACGCCACCAAATTTACGCAAGTCAAGGTACCATTGGTAATCTTCTAAGTTTAGCCCTGCTTCTTCAATTTGCTTTTTCAAAATTTCGTAGTTTCCTTCACGTTCAGAACCACCAAAAATTTCACCGTATCCTTCTGGTGCAATTACATCAGCACATAAGTATTCTTTAGGATTATCAGGATTCTTCTTCATGTAGAAAGGCTTAATTGTGGTTGGGTAGTTAACGATGAAGACTGGACGATCAAATTGTTCTGAAATATATCCTTCATCTGGGGCACCAAAGTCGTCACCCCATTTAATATCACGACCAGCTTCTTGAAGCATTTTAATAGCATCATCGTAAGGAAGACGAGTAAAGTTACCTTCAGTAGTTGGACGCAATTTTTCAGGATCTCTACCCAAGATTCTTAATTCGTATTCATTATTTTCAAGAACTTGCTTAACCATGTATGCTAAATATCTTTCTTGAATATCTAAGGATTCATCTTGGTGCATCCAAGCCATTTCTGGTTCCATCATCCAGAATTCTGTCATGTGACGACGGCCTTTAGATTCTTCCGCTCTAAATGTTGGACCAAAAGTAAAGATCTTACCGTAAGCCATGGCACCAGCTTCACCATACAATTGACCAGACTGTGATAAGTAAGCATCATTGTTGAAGTATTCTACGTGGAATAATTGTGTAGTACCTTCTGGAGCAGAATGCATAAAAATAGGTGCATCAAATTTAATAAATCCTTCTTTTTCAAAGAAGTCAACAGTTGCTTTAAACATAGTATTTCTAATTTGCATAATAGCAAATGGACGCTTTGATCTTAGCCATAAGTGACGATTATCAAGTAAGAAGTCAACACCATGTTCCTTGTTACCGATTGGGTAGCCTTCATTATTAGAAACAATTTTTAAATCTGAAATTTGAATTTCATAACCGAAGTGAGAACGCTTATCCTCATGAACAGTACCAGTAATATAAAAACTAGCTTCTTGACGTAAAGACTTAGCTGCTTCAAAAACTTCTTCAGAAACATCGTTCTTACGAACAACGCCTTGGAAAAATGCAGTTCCGTCACGTAATTGCAAGAAGATAATCTTACCACTTGATCGTTTATCAGTTAACCAAACATGCATCTTAACTTCTTGGTCTACATGTTTAGAAGAATCTTTAATTGAGATTAATTCTGTCATTACTTACCAACCTTTTTAATTAAATTTAATTTTATTATACTAAAAAATTGCTCGTTAGTTTAACAAATTTACAAATTGTCCGCATAGGCTAATTCTTTTCCGTTTTTAAAGTTGTAAAGAACATAGCCATAATTGCCGTTTTTCTTGTTATAAGTCACTTCCCAGACTGGCATTCCTTTGTACCAACCTAATTGGCATTTAAGATTATCATGTCCAGGATGAGCCTCATTAAAAATCTTTAATATTTGCTCTTCGCTTTTTCCTTTATTTGCTTGATAAAGATAAGCTTTTTTGCTTTTTGGCAAATAGATGAAGTAATACTTCTTTCCCTTCTTACTAGTCCCAGCTAAACTATTACTTTCTACACTTCGGCTCAGATGATAATTTTTGGTGATCGTAGTAATTGGTGTTTTTTCAAGTGCAATTTCATTAGTTTGTTTAACTTGATCATCTGCCCGTTTAGTTGCAAAGTAAAACACAAAACATAAACATAAATATATTACTGCAATAACTCCGACCACAATTCCAGTAATTTTAAGCCCTTTTTTTACATATTTATTCATTCTGCTTACTATTCCTTAAAACATTTAGTAGTTGTTGTTTGCTGACTTTTTTGGCACTTACAGGAAGGCCAGCTAAAAATTGCTCACCATAAGATTTATTCCAAACACGCTGGTCTAAAATTACAAAGATGCCATGATCACGCTCATTCCTAATCAAGCGACCACATCCCTGTCTAAACCGCAAAATAGCCCTTGGCAAAGTGTCAACTTCAAAAATTTTGTTAGCACCAACCTGCTTTTTTAAACATTCTGTTCGCAATTTTACTTCTGGCTGATCAGGCGATTCAAATGGTAAGCGCGTAACAATTGCCAAGTCTACCCCATTATGCTTGAAGTCAATTCCTTCCCAGAAACTATTTGCCCCAAGTAAAACAGCTTTTTCAGCAATTCCAAAACGCTTAGCAATCTTTTCATTTGAACCAGTTAATCCCTGAGCTAAAATTTCATAATCTTTTAAATTATTATTTTCACTTAACTTACTAAAGACATCACGAATAACATCTAAATTTGTAAACAAAACCAAAATATGATTGTAATTTTTAATTTGTGTAAGCAAATTACTGATAAACTCTTCATATTCAGGATTATTTGGATCTTCAGGCGCATCATTATCAGAGAGTGCATAGATTTTTAAATGTTTTTCAACCTTAAAAGATGGCTTAGCACGATAAGTTAGTGTTTTTTCAGGATCTAAATATAGGTTCTTAATTGTATATGAAAAATCATCTTGTTGCGCTAAAGTAGCTGAAATAAACAACTTTTTGTCAAAATATTGATATAATTGTTGCACTTCTTCTTCAGGATCAAGCATTAACCAAGTCAAATTGGTTGATAAGGGATCTTCCTCGTTACTAATTTCCAAAACAAATCCTTCATGATCTAATTTTTGTGGTTCGCTTAGCTGATCTAATAAAAGGTAATTCTGTTCTGAATAATAGTCAAGATGGTCTATCTCTTCTTGTAAGTCTCTTATTAAAACATCATCACTTGTCAAAAGATTCTTTTGCTGATGATATAACAAAAATAATAATTGATTTGTTTCTTGACGAACAATTTCAATATTATCCTGCATTTGACTTAGCAAACGTTTAAACTGAGGAACACTTCTAAATAAATCCTGTCCTTGAAAGCCTAAACTAACCGCATTTTGTATTCTGTCTTCCCGACTGGTAGCAAAATTTCGATTATCATAAAGTGCTTGCTGAACTTTGTTTATCGAGTGGATTAAATCGTTGGTATTTTTTTCAAGTTTATCCAAAATTATCTTAAACTCGATATTATTGCCAAATCTAACTTTTGCACTATCTTCTGCATAAAAAAGCAAGTTGCGCAAATGGCTGCACATGCCCCAAAAGCTTTCAAACTGGAGCGAATCATTTCTTGAACTTGCAACATTTTCAACAAAACGATGAGCCTCATCTACAACTAAAAATGGGTTTTGTCCCCAAATTGAATCCATATAATGGTTTGCCAAATAGGCATGATTCGTAATTAAAATATCAGCTTGCTCTTGTCTGCTCCGAGCCAGATTCCAAAAATCATATTCTGCAAATGCAGTTCCAATTCTTGCATCCCCGGGATGTTCAATTGCAGCGAATAATGGTGCTTGATAATTAGTTAACTGTAGTTCATCTAAATCACCAGTTTCAGTTTCAGTAAGCCAAATCAAAATTCCCATTTGTAAAATTAGAGTTTGCTGAATTGGATTATCAGTTTGATATAGTGAATTATAGAAACCGTCTAAATCTAAATAGTGACTGCTTGATTTAACAATTTGAGCGTCTAAATCTAAGTGAGTTACCCTTAAAAGTTGCGGTATCTCTTGTTTTAGTATCTGTTCTTGCAAGACCTTCGTAGGCGTTGCTACAACTAATTTTCTCCCTGAATAAAGTTCATATGCATACGCCATTAAATAGCTAAAAGTTTTTCCACTTCCATTTGGTGCCTCAACCACTAACGAGTTATCTGTATCACTATAGACGAATTCATGCAGTCGATTAATTAAACTTACTTGACCACGTCTAAATCGCAAATTTTTCTTAAATAACTTCTTCTTCTCATCATCACTTTGAGGGAACTCGCCTTTACTTGCAGTTCCAATTTGCCGCGTAGATCCAATTTGTTTCTTAAGAATTAAATGCTTTACTTGAATCAAATCTTTATCTAGTGGTCTCTTTGTTTGACGAGCAACTTGACCTATTTCATAAAAAATATAATCAGTATCTCGTAATAAGCCTTTAGATAAAGAAGTTAAAGTATTTAACGTTGCCTGAGGATGATTTTCAAGTTTTTTAATAACCTTTAGCAATAACTTAGCTGTTACTAAAGCATCTGAATCAGCTCGGTGGGGATTTAAATGCTTAATTTTTAAACGAGCAGTTAAGTCGCGTAATTTATAGGATGGAAAAGTTGGAAAAGCAATTTGAGCTAATTCAACTGTGTCAATTGCCTTTCCTGTTAATGGCTCTAAGCCAGCATTTACTAACTCATAGTTCAAAAAAGGGAGATCAAAATTAACATTATGCGCAACAAAAATTGTATTCTCTAAAATTTTTCGAATTTTGGGAGCATAGTACTTAAAATCGCGTGCTTGAGCAACATCTCTATTACTAATATGAGTTAAATTTTCAACAGCTTGAGGGATTTCACGATGAGGATTGATTAAGAATGAATACGTTTTTACTACCTTACGCTTTTTGATGATTGCACAACCAAATTGAATAATGTGATCGCCTTGATTACGCTGCGTGCCTGTAGTTTCAAGATCGACGACCGCAAAAACATCATCTGTAAAGGCTTTTTTCATAATAATCTCCCTTCTATTCTGTTTCTAGTCTACTGGGACCACTTTCCTTGCGTCAAGCAAAATCAAATATTTTCTAATAACCTTTTTATCATTATTCATTTCATTTAAGGCTTGTTCGTATAGTCGCAATTGTCCCGTATATTTTTGTTTAATTTTTTCAATTGCTTGCTCTTCATTTGTTTTATCAACAAAGTCAGTTTTGTAATCAAATAAAACTAGGCCATCTTTTGCTTCAAAATATCCATCCACCGTTCCGTGAACTAAAATCTTCGCGGATGGATCAGAAAAGTCACTAAATAATTCACTAGCATTAACGAGACTTGAAAATTGGCTTTCTCTGTGCAATTTATCAGGTTGCTTCCAAAATTCTTTAGCAAAATCACTCATTACAAACCAATTTAAAGCTTCTTTAGACAAATATGGAACCATTAAAGAATTCAGCTTCCCTAATTCAACAAGCTGATCGATTTCTTGGTCTAAATTTTCTAGGTCTTTATTACCTTCATAATTATAATATTGCAAAACTAAGTGCATTGCCGTTCCTATTTCAGCCCCAGTAAATTTTTGTTCTTCTAAAAATGTTGGTGTTTCATCAATTGGTTGCAAATAACGATTACTTGAAGAAATAAGACGAGAGTTTTCAAGTTCTTTATCGATTGGATCATTAAAAGCCTTTTTAATTTCAGATACAGATTGATAAGCTGTAGTCTTAGTAGCATCTTCAAACGGATACTTAAAGTCGTACAATTCTTGGACTACCTTATTTACTTTGGAATTTACTTCTTGACTGTTCTCATTTTGACTTTTAACTTTCTCAGGCTCTAAGTCAAGATCGAATTTTAAATAATAGAGCTTATCTTGTTCTTCTAAGGCAGAAGTCATATTTTGAATAGTTTGGTCAAAGTCATGTTTTTGTTCTAGTTTTGGTCCTAAGAAATCAAGCGGTGATTGAGCATTAATCTTTTTAACTAATGGAATTGTGTCTTTCTTTTGATCAAGCTCGCTTAGCCATTTCTTTTGTTTATTTTCAATTTCATTTACGCTTGCCACTAAGATCAATTTTTGCTGTGCTCTAGTTAAGCCAACATATAAAATTCTCGCTTCTTCTTCAAGCATTTGCTGTCTTTTTTGAACATCGGCTAAAGATTTAACCAGAGAATCAATACGATAATTGTTTTCTTTTATTGTTAAACCTAGTTCTTTTTGACTAATTGTAAAGTTCCCGCTTAAGTCTCTAGTTTGATACTGATGCCCTAATCCCATTACAAATACAACGGGAAATTCTAGTCCCTTAGAAGCATGAATGGTCATTAATTTCACTGCATTATCTGCTTTATCGCTTAAAAGAGGTTGAGCTAAATCTTTTTGATTTTTTCTCATTCGTTCAATAAAACTAATGAATTGATACAAACCTTTAAAACCAGCACTTTCATACGAAGTTGCCCGCTCATACAAAGATTCAAGATTAACCCTACGTTGTTGCCCGTTTGGCAGACCAGTAACAATTTCTAAAAGATGTGTTTTTTCGTAAATGCTCCAGATTAACTCAGAAATTCGGTGCGTAGCAGCAAATGAACGGAGTGTTTCAAGTTGCTTTAAAAATTCGCTACATTTCTTCCCTAAAGCCGAGTTAACTGAAGCAAAGCTAGTAAGTGCAGTATAAAAATTGCCCGCTGGAGTTTTAACGCGAAGTTGTGCAAGTTCTGGTTCTTTGAAATTAAATAGTGGCGATCTCATTACAGCTACTAGAGGGATATCTTGCTGAGGATTATCAATCAACCTCAAGTAATTCATAATCATAATCAACTCAAAAGTTTGAAAATAATTTTGCGCATCAGTAACAAATAAAGGTAAATCTGCTTTTGCAAATTCCTGCATTACCTGTAAATTATCGCTTCTCGTTCGTGTAATAATTGCAATATCTGAATACTCAAGTGGTCTTTTAAGCTGCGTTCTTCGATCCCAAACTTGAAAATTTTCTGCTTTTAATTGCTTAATTCTCGCAATTACCATCTGAACTTCGCTAAAATCCATTTCATCGCCATATTGGTCCTCATAAGCTGACTGTGTTTGCTTTTTATCGGTAAAAATGTATTCGCTTGCTGTCGGTAAATCCGCTGGATAATAGCTAGCTCCAAACTGTAATTGACCTTCTTTCTTATAGTCAATGCCACCAAAATTAGTTGTTAAAACTGGATTAAATAGTTCATTAACTGTTTTAGTAACCCTTTTTGTTGATCTAAAGTTATCAGCCAAGATGATTTTTTCACTATCATTATCTTTGCCATAAGTATGATACTTACTCAAAAAGAGGTCTGGTCGTGCTTGCCTAAAGCCATAAATTGACTGCTTGACATCCCCAACCATAAAAAGCGTGTTCTGTCCCTTCTTTTTAATGGCTTTAATGATATTTTCTTGCAGCGCGTTCACATCTTGATATTCATCAATCAAAATCTCGTTAAATTTTTCTTGATAATATTCTTGTGCAATATGCGCGTTTGAAGTATCTGTTGTCAAAATACTAAAGGCAAATTGCTCCATATCGCTATAGTCAATTAAATTTTGCTCACGTTTTAACTGACCAAATTTTTGAATTAGTTTTTTCTCAGCAGCAACAATTGTTTTAACTATTTTTTCTGATTTTTGAAGGACTGCTACTTGCTCTTTTTCTTCAACTACAAAAAAGCTAGCAAAAATTTTCTTAAGTTGATCATTTAAATCTGATTTTAAGTCCTGACTTTCTTGATAGACTTCAATGCTTTCATCCGACCATTTTTTAGATTTTCGTACTGCTTTTTCAAATTTACAATTCATTAAACTAGCACGAATTTCATTATAAGGCTGGTCCTTATTTAAAGATTCAAGAAAGCTATCTAGGCGGTTAGAAAAAATGTCATAATTTTCTTTAACTTTAGCTAAATCAGAGCCATTTATTTCTGGTTCAGCAAGTAGAGCTTCTACTTCTGCTTTTAAATCAGATACTTCTTTAAGTAAAAGCGGCTTTATTTGCTGTTGCCACAAATTAGATTGAATTAAATTGTCGCCTACTTCATAGCAAGTTGGCAGCTCATCGAGAAATTTTTCATAATTCGGTTGAGTCGTTACTGTATTATACAACTGCAATAGCAAGTTGCGGGCTCCTTCTGCATCACGATCTCCTGAAAAATTATCATAAAAATCCTGAAAGTCTTGATTATCTTCTTCAAGATAATCCGCCTCTATCTCTCGCAAAGCGCGTTCTTTCAAAAGCTCTCCTTGAGTCTCATCAGTTAAAACACTAAATTGCGGATCAAGGTCAATTACATAGTAAAAACGCCTAATCACATCTAAACAAAAAGAATCAATCGTAGAAATATTGGCTGTATCAATATCTAATAGTTGGTTACGTAAAAATTGGTTATCCGGTTCAACTTCAAGTTGATCACTTATTTTTTGTTTGATTCGTTCTTTCATTTCACGTGCTGCAGCTTTAGTGAAAGTAATAATCAGTAAAGAAGAAACCGGTGTGCCAGACAGAATTTTTTTTAAAACTCGCTCAACTAAAACTGTAGTCTTACCTGAACCAGCAGATGCAGAAACTAAGATATCTTTTCCAGAATCATTAATTGCCTGATCTTGTTCTTTAGTAAACTTTGTCACCTATTCATCACCATCCAAATCCAGTTTTTCTTTAATTAAGTTCAAAAGCGTCTTTTTATCAATTGCTTTAATTTTATGGTAATTATTTTCTTTTAACATAGCATCAAAGAAGAAAATATCTTTAAAGTCAGAATAAGTTAAGGAACTCTGTTGTCCGTAAGTATATGGATCAAGTTTAATCTTACCTGATAAAATCTCACTACCAGCATTCTTGATTAAGTAGGAATTATATGCCAGTAGCAATTCTAATTGATCAGGAGTAAAACTCTGATTTCGTGGCCAACTAATGTCGCCATTTACCTTTCTTTTAACGCTACTATATATTTCTGAATTAGCTCGATCTTTCTCCATTCCTGGTTCAATCAGGTCCAGAATCTCTTCATCAGCAATTAAAATTCCGTTATACATTAGTTTCTTAGTACTTTCTTTGAGAAGGTCCTTAATTTGATAGTTGCTCAGAATCATCTTATCACTACTTAAGCGTTCTAAGCTGCTAGTAATATTTTGATAAAAAGCTCCTAAAACATCTAAGTCTTTACCTTGAGCAAAAAACTTATTATTCTTTTTTAAGACTTCCAAATACGAAATCATTTGCATCGAAATTCCATTAGCAAAGAGACCTAAATCAAACTTTTTAGCAGAAGACTTATAGTCAATTACCTCTCCTAAAACTCGATCATTTACCTTAGCCAGATCAACTCGGTCCATTTTTCCTCGTAGATCAACAATCTTCTTTTTATTATTTTCATCTTTCCAACTATAGGATAGACCTGTTACTTTTTGATTTTTACCGAAACTTAATTCTGAATATTGTGGCCTAAAAGTTGTTTTATTTACATTGCTATGCCAATAATGAGCAACATTAGATGTGGTTTGGTCTAGCTTATGGAACAAATATTTATTGAATGGATCATTTAAAAGTTGACGATATCTGCCTTTTTCTTTTAATTCCTCTCGTACTTCAATTAGTAACTCTGTTAACTTACTATCAGTTAAATCAGCGAAATTTAAGTTTTTCTCTTTAATCTTTTTAACTAAATAGTCAAAAGTTTCATGATAATAATTACCTGCCTGAATTACATCAAGTTCATTTTCAAATCGCTTCTTTAAATGTAGGCCGTAATTTAAGAAATATTCAAAAGAATTCTGATAATAAGTTTCAAGTTGTGAAACTGAAGTCTCTATCCGATCTCCGTAAAGTTCCTGTGCCAATTCTGGTGAGAGATTTTCGGGAATATTCTTAAAGTTGCTTCCTTCAAGGACATTTTGAGCTACTTCGCCTATTTTCTGCTCAGTCATCTCTAAGATAGAATCTACCTTAACGGCTTGCTTGCTCTTTAAGTAAGTTAAATAGCCCAAACTAGCTTCCGGATTAGTCATAAAGGTTAAAAGATCATCAGCAGAATTAGGTAAATCATGCTGTGAAAACTCTTCTGCCTGGGTTAATCTAAGAAGTTGTTTATAAAAGATAGATGGTTCTAATCGTTCATTTGCCGTATTAATTACAGGATAGGAAATATAAATCTTATCACTGGCTAAACTTAATGCATTACCAAACTGATAATTCTGATCTAGATTATTAATTTTTTGTTGATCCTCTAAATAGCCACTAGTATTATTCCCATCATTTAGCTGTTCCAAGTTCTCTGAACTAAAGAAACCTGGAATTTTCTCAATCTGCGGTAAATTACTACTTGTTGCCCCAATAATAAATACTTGCTTATAACCTTGTCCTTGAACCATTCCCATTTCAGAGATGTTAACTGCATCAAGAGTAGATGGAATTTGCGAGAAATTAGCCTCACTAAATCCACTAATTAAAAGATCAAAAAATTGTTCTAATGAAAATTCCTTGGCTACCAATAAGTAATCCTTTAGCAAATCGTTTAGGGTTGACCAAACTTGTTCAGGCTGCTGCGCTAACTGTAAGTCTCCAGCATCATTTGCTTCTTTTCGCCAAGCCTCTAGTCTTTTTGCAACTCGATTTTTAATTAAGAAGTTCCAAAAAATTGTCACTCCAGCTTGCGGATCTTTCTCTGCTTCTATTTCTTCAAAAAATTTACTTAGAATACTGATAAAGTATTGACGTAATCGCTCAAGTTCTTCCACCTCTTGCTCTGACTTATCAAGTGCAATTACTTCCGCATCCACAAAGTTTTTTAAAGGCTTGTTCCAAAGACTTCCCTTAATACCATGTGCCAACACAAAGTTTTCAAGTAAATCCACATAGTTTTGATAACGTGCTACACTCTTATACCACTCGGGAATAAACAGCTGTGTTTTCATTAGCGCAATTACATTATCTGTTTGAAAACCACGCTTAAAAATTTGCTGGAGATTTTCTACTGCAACAACCAAGGGATGATATTTCATCTCCTTTTGCAGGTCATTGAAGAAGGGAATATTATTTTGACGCAAAATTGGCGTTAAGTAAGTTTCATATTCACTTAAATTTGGCGCTAAAACTAAAAAGTCTTGATAGCGATAGTGGTTTAAAGCAACTTGTTGGTAGATTGTCCGTGCGACAAAGTATGCTTCAGCATATCTAGAATCTGCTTTAACTGGTTGCAAAAATTTACTCAAACTTTCATCAAAACTGCTAGTCTTAGTCCAAACACCATTTAACAGGGAGCTAGGATTAGTCTGACTGAGTGGAAATTCAGTAGTTTGATAATTTAATTGCTGATTTTGCCAAAAATGCTCTAGTTGTCCAATTGTTCTTTGAACTACATAATCATAGTCTCCAGGTTCCGCTTTACTGTCTATCTTGCCGACTTTTGTCTTAAACGCTAAAGTTGTATTTTTAGCTTTTTTTGAAATTAAACGCACTGAAGTTAATTCCTGCAAGGAAAAATGCGAAAAATCAGAAAAATAAAATTCCATGCTGCTCAAATTGTTGCTTTTAGCTAGAAACTCATTAAGCAGGAGCTGCATTTCATCTTTTGTTGCAAATTTTTCAGATAGCCGTTCGATAAAATCATCATAGATAATTCGCAAATCATGGACTTTATAGCTGGTTTCTTCATTTAATTTTTCATTATCAATATTTTCTAGTTCAATATTTCCAGCCCGAACGGATAAAATTGCTTCATACATTTGCTTTAAGGCACCAGACGTAATCTGATTCTTATTTTGAAATAGTTTTAGTTCGTTCTGATGATCCTTAACAATTTGCTCAAGTAACATCACACTAGCAGCATCATCTAAAATCTGGGGCAACTTGATTGCTTCATCCTTCAAAAAATACCAAGCTAGTCGTGAAAACGATAAAATGTGCAATTTATTAACTGCTACTTGTTTTTTATTCGTTAAAACAGAGAGCTTGCTAAGTGCGCGTACTTCTGTGGTAAACTTAATATGGTTTGGCACGATAATAAAAACATCGTGCGTTTTATCTTGGTAATATGACTTAACAGCTTGATCAATAATATCATTTTGCAAGTTGTCTACTTGTCTACCAGTAATTACATTAATCATAAGTCTCAAGTCTCCTTAGCAAATATTTTAGCATATGGAACAAACGAAATAGACTTAATGAAATTTATAATATAGGAACGATAATCGTGAATAAGAAAGTTGAAATTAAAGCACATGGAAAAGTGATTCTAATTGGTGAACATTCTGTTGTGTATGGATATAATGCACTTGCTTTACCAATTCAAGCCCTAAATATCAGCACAACTGTTGAAGAAACTGCTGGTCCTACTTGGATGGATACAAATCACTACCACGGTGCTTTTTTTGATGCACCAGATGAATATGACGGCATTAAATATATTGTTAAAACTATGTTAGCTAAAGTTGCAGATGCACCTAACGTTAAAATTACTTATAGTGGTGAAATTCCAATTGAACGTGGTTTAGGTTCAAGTGCGGTTGTAGCTCTCGGTACAACCAAGGCTTTATCACAATTCTTAAATTTGAATTTAGATCACGATGAAATCATGGAAATTACTAACCATGCAGAAATGATCAACCACGGTAAAGCTTCTGGACTTGATGCCGCTACTGTTAGCTCAGACTATCTAGTCTTCTTTAATAAACAGGATGGTCCGCAGCAACTTTCTCAAAAATTAGGTGCTACCCTCTTGATTATGGATACTGGCGAACTTGGAAATACCAAAGTGGCGGTTCAAGCAGTTAAAAAGCAAATGGACGAAAGTGATCTCAAAAAGAAACAAATTACCCGTCTTGGTGAGCTTGCTACTGCCACTCAAGAGAATTGGCTAAAACAAAATGCTAAAGAAATTGGTAAGATCTTTAACGAAGCTCAAAGCATTTTAGCCTCATTCGACCTTTCAACTAAAAAAATTGATAATATTTGTAAAATTGCTAACGAAAATGGTGCCTTAGGTACTAAGTTATCTGGCGGTGGCCTTGGCGGAATCGTGATTGCGCTATGTCTTGATCAAGAAACGGCACAAAAAATTGCCAAAAAGGCTCAAGCAAATTTTGATAATTACTGGATTGAGGAAATCTAATGAAAAAAACTGCTCGTGCGCATACTAACATTGCGCTAATCAAATATTGGGGAAAATCTAATCAAGCTTTGAAGACCCCGCTCATGTCTAGTCTATCAATGACCTTAGATGCCTTTTATACCGATACTACTTTTGAACATGATTCTTCACTAACTGAAGATACATTTATTTTAAATGGTCAAAAGCAAACACCTGAAGAAAGTAAACGAGTTTTTAATTATATTCACCTATTACAAGAAAAATTTGGCTTTAATGATCATTTTACAATCAAGTCTACTAACCACGTTCCCACTTCGGCTGGCCTTGCTTCGTCAGCATCTGCCTTTGCAGCTTTAGCAACCAGCTTTGCTGCAAGTTATGGCTTAGATCTTTCAAGAAGAGAACTTTCGAAATTGGCACGTCTTGGATCAGGATCAGCAACAAGATCGATTTATGGCGGTTTTGTCGAATGGCAAAAAGGAATTGATGATGCAAGTTCTTATGCTGTTCCAATTGATGAAAATCCAGATCTTGAACTGTCCCTATTAGCACTTGAAGTTGATACAAAACAAAAGAAAATTTCTTCAACAAAAGGGATGAAATTAGCTCAAACATCTCCTTTCTATCAGCCTTGGTTAGCTAGAAATAAACAAGAAATTGTTGAACTAAAACAAGCAATTAAGGAAAAAGATTTTACTAAGATTGGCAAGCTCAGTGAATTAAGCGCTAATGAAATGCATGCTTGCAACCTAACAGCTAATGAGCCCTTCACATACTTTGAACCAGAGACAATTAAAGCGATTAAATTAGTAGAGAATTTAAGGCAGCAAGGCATTGAATGTTACTATACAATCGATGCTGGTCCAAATGTAAAAATTCTCTGTACCTTAAGAAATAGAAAAGAAATTATTTCAGCTGTTCAGAAATCATTGACTAATGTTAAAATAGTCGTTGCGAGTTTCGGCCCAGGCGTTACTCTGCTTTAGTAATTTGAAAATAAAAAGATTAGAGGAATATTCGTTGATTACAGAACAAGCACCAGGAAAATTGTATATTGCGGGAGAGTATGCAGTTCTTGAGCAAAACTGCCCTGCCATTTTAGTTGCAGTAAATGAATTTGTACGTGTATCTATTGCTAAGAGCACTGGCACTAGTGGTTTAATTCACTCTAAGCAGTATTCTCAAGATTCTATTCACTGGATTCGTAAAGGCAATCAAATGGTAATCGATAATCGTGATAACCCGTTTGAATACATTTTATCTGCGATTAAATTTACAGAACGTTTTTGTTTAGAACAAAAAGTTCCAATGTCTTTATATGACTTACATGTTAATTCTGATCTTGATTCAGCTGATGGTAAGAAGTATGGTCTTGGTTCATCTGCAGCTGTAACAGTTGCAACTGTAAAGGCAATTCTTAATTTTTATGGCTTACATTGTACAAAAGATCTTATCTTTAAACTTTCAGCTATCTCTCACTATAGTGTTCAAGGAAACGGATCAGCTGGTGATATTGCTGCCAGTGTCTATGGTGGATGGCTTGCTTATCAAACTTTTGACAAGGCATGGCTTAAGCAAGAATTAGCTACCAAATCTCTTAGCGATGTTTTAAACGAAGCTTGGCCTGGTCTAAAAATTCAATTATTAACTCCCCCTGAAGGATTAAATTTAGTAATTGGTTGGAGTCAAAAGCCCGCCTCAACTTCACAATTAGTTGATAAGACTAATGCTAAGAAGAAGTTTATTAAGACCCAATATGATACTTTCTTAGAACAATCTAGACAATGCGTTCTTGATATGATTAAGGGCTTTAATGAAAAGAATATTGCTTTAATTCAAAAGCAAATTCGTCTAAATCGTCAATTGCTAAAAGATTTTGCTGCACTTAATCATATTGCTATCGAAATTCCACGTCTGACTAAATTAATTAATATCGCAGAACAATTTAATGGTGCTGCTAAGACTTCTGGCGCAGGAAACGGCGATTGCGGCATTGTGATTGCTGATGAGCAAACTGATATTGAAGAAATGAAAAATATTTGGCGTGAAAATGGAATTATGCCACTGAACTTTTTAGTTCATTCAATAGCTTAATTAATTTAATACTAGGAAACGATTATGTCACAAAGATCCCAAAGAAAAGAAGAACATCTAGCATTGGCTAAGATGTTTTTTAATAGTAATAAAAATAATGATTTCAAGCATATACATCTAATTCGCCCCGCTCTTCCTGAAAGTGCTGTTAGCAAAGAAAGTATTGCAACAGAAATGTTTGGTCAAAAAATTAGTGCCCCATTTTTTATCAATGCAATGACAGGTGGATCAGATGCTTCATATACTATTAATCGACGCTTAGCTCAAGCAGCTGCTAAAGAAAATATTCCGATGGCGTTAGGTTCTGCTAGCATTCTTGAAAAAGAAATTGATCAAATCAAAAGTTTCGAAATTGCGCGACAAGAAAATCCTGATGGCCTACTTTTCGCTAACGTTAATCCAACTACTAAACCTAAAGTGGCCCAAAAGATTGTGCAGGTATTAAATGCTAACGCCCTTCAAATTCACCTTAATAGTGTTCAAGAAGCTGTGATGCCTGAAGGAGATCGGGATTTTCATTGGCTTGATAATCTAAAAGCAATTCGTCAAGCAGTCGATGTTCCAATCATCATCAAGGAAGTGGGAATGGGAATTGACCCCGAATCTTTACGAACCCTCTTGATCAATGACTTTTCAATCATTGACTTAGGTGGTAGTGGCGGAACTAATTTTGCTCAGATTGAAAATGAAAGACGAAAAAATCAAAAATTAATGTTTTTAGAAGACATTGGTCTTTCAACAGTTAAAACTTTGCTTGCTGCACGAACTATTCCGGTTAATAAAACGATTATCGCAGCCGGTGGGATTACCAATGCTTTAGATATTTTCAAGTCCTTAGTTTTAGGGGCACAATATGTTGGTATTGCAAATTATTTCTTACAGTTTGCTAATCAAGATACCGAATCCTTGATTGTCGCAATTCAAAATCTAAAATATGAGTTACGTCTTCTAACTGCCCTATTTGGATTAAAGAATATTGCTGAGGTAGATGAAGTTAAATATTATCTTGATACCGATTTATATAATTTTACTAGACAAATTTATAACTAGTTACTTTCTTTAATGACTGCATTTTGCAGCCATTTTTTGAAGGCATCGAAAAAGGCTTTTGCATTTTTTACAAAAGCCTTTTTCTTCTAGTCTTTTACTAAGTGAATCTCTCGATCAAATAGATCATGCATTTTTTTATTAAAATTATGAGCAATAAAGACGATAGTTGCCTTACTTTTTAATAGATTATTCAAAATATCCATTGTCGCTTTTTGATCAATTGCACTTGTTCCTTCATCGATCAAAATAATATCACTATCATGAACCTTTGCACGAGCTAAAACAATCTTCTGTCTTTGTCCCCCTGAGATATTCAATTTATCCAAGTTAAGTTTCTTATCTATTCCTTCATCAAACTTCTTTAGATCTGCAGAAAGATTTACTTCTTTCACTGCCTCAGCTACTTTATTATCTAATTTGTCATTAAACATCGTAATATTATCTAAAATCGAAGCGGGAAAAACTACTGGGTCTTGTGGAAGATATCCAATTTTACGTAAGTCTGGCACGATCTGATTGCCATTTTTGTCTTCAAATATTATTTTTCCTGAACTTGGCTTTAATTCTCCAAGAATTAATTTAAATAAAGTTGACTTTCCAGCACCTGAATCGCCTGTTAATAAGATCTTTTCGCCCTCTTTAATTTGAAGATCAGGATAAGTTAAACTTTCTCCATTTGAAAACTTTAAACCTAGTGATTTTGTCTTGATTATCGCAGGAGCAATAGAACTATCTTTACTTGAAGAATGGACAGGTTCTGCAGATTTATCTATTTCCGTAACTAGTTTTTTAATACCTTTCATCTGACCACGGGCATTTGAAATTTGATTAATAGCTTGATTTAAATAAAATCTAAAATTACCTACAATTAGAAGTGCACTAATCTCTAATAAACCATTCTTAACTAAAAAACCTGACAATAAAAAGATAATCAAACCAAAAATTGCAGAGGCAATACCAGTAATAGCATTAAGCAATTTGGTATAAGTAGTTTGCTTAACGTTTGCATCTTCAAGCTTCTTACTTGCTAATTTAGAAACTGAAAACAGCTTTGCCCCAGCGGCAAATTGTCTTAATTGCTCTAAACCTGCAAGCCAATCATTCAGAGTATCTAAATAAACCTGATTGCTATCAGAAATAAGTTGATTTGCTTTTTGTAATGGTTTCTCAATTAGTTTCGGAAGGACTAAAGTAATTGCTACAATTAAGCAAATTGTTAGTAACAAGATCCAATTTAACATAATTAAATATATGATAATTGAAACAATCATGACACTACCATATAGCAAATTAAAAATAGCACCAACGTAATTTTCATTAACCATTTGTAAATCATTAGTCAGTCTATTCTGCATCTCAGAAACTTGATGTTTTTTGCCATCATAAAAGTAATGTTTAACAATCTTATCTCTAACTGAATTATTTAAGTCTTGTGCTTGATATGTAATCAAATATTGACTGATATATATAAATACATAGCCTAGAGCAGCAACCACTAAACTTATTGCTGAAATAATTATAAAATTACGTAAATTCCGTGACAGAACAATTGTCGTTTCTAGTTGAACTAGTGCTGTATTACCAATTAATGTGATTGGTGTTAAAACAGTAATTATAACAAATAGACAAAATCTAACTGGATTAATTTTTATTAATTCCCTAAAATTCATTACTCGTGTCCTCCCTTCTTTTCTAACTTTATTTCATGATCAAACTTGGCCTTCAATTCTGGTGTAAAGTTGTGAGCAATCATTAAAACTGTTTGATCTGTCTTTAGCAATTCATCAATAATTTTTTCAGTGGCTTTTTGATCAATCGCACTAGTTACTTCATCCATCAAAACAAATGGCTGATGATGAATTTCACTCCTTGCCAAAACCACTTTTTGTCTTTGCCCACCTGATAAGTTTTCATTTTTTAAATCAACAACTGTATTGATACCAGCAGGCATTTTAGCTAAATCAGTGCTTAGCTGAACTTTGTTAACTACATTAAGTACTTGTTGTTCAAGCTTTTTAGTAAACATCGTAATATTTTCTTTAATTGAAACTGGAAAAACTACAGGATCTTGAGGCAAATAACCTACTGTAGCATTTTCAAGTGGTTGATTATTTTTATCTAAGTAAGTAACAGTTCCACTTTGCGCCTTCAAATTTCCAAGTAAAACTGCAAATAATGTAGATTTACCTGTTCCTGAATCACCAGTCAGTAACACTTTATCTCCAGCTTTAATTGTAAAATCAGGATAAGAAATAGTTTCACCTTGATCATATGAAATTTTTAGATTTTTTACTGAAACACCATATGCGTTTGCTTTAACCGTCCGTTTTTCATTGCGACGTAGTTCAGAAATTTCTTGACGTAATTCTTTTGTTGACTTGATTTGTGTGATTGCACTAGTAATTTCCCAAATAGCTGAGAAAACTGCAAATCCAAATGAGCCAGCAACTGCAAATTCACCAAAAGAAATTGAGCGATTTAAGAATAAAATACCAGCAAAGAAATCCAATCCAACTTGTGCTAAGGCATTTCCCCAGCCATTGAAGAGATAAGAAATTGTATTATACTTGCAGCTCTTTTTACTTGCCTTAGTATAGTCATCACTTGCTTGATGAAGTTGTTTTCTTAATCTGCCATAAGCGCTGAAACGTCTTAATTCTTGTAAACCGCCAAGCCAATGTTCAATTACATTAAGTAACTTTTCATTCTTAGCATTAACTTCCTTAGTAGCTTGTGCGGTTTTCTTTTCCATAATCTTTGGAAGCAGAAAATTAATTCCCAATAATATTGCACTAACTAGAACCAAAGTCCAGTTCATCTTTAATAGAATTCCGACTGAAATAAATATTTCAAGAATTCCACTTAAAATTGAAACCCAAGGAGTTAGAAAGTTAGTGGTCAATAATTTTAGATTGCCGGTTAGTTCATTTTGCATTTTAGATACCTTTTCATCATTACTAGAATTATAGTAATGTTTCATGATATCTGACCTAATCTGATGCAAGTAATTCTGCGACTGTCTGGTTAAAGTAATTGTAGCAATTGGCAATAAAACCGCCGCTCCAATCTCCATCCCTGCTTGAATAAAAGTCCAATAAATATACCCATTCAAATTTCCCTTAAGTATATTATTCAATGAATTTTTAAATAGATATTCTCCCAGAGCACCAGCAATGGCATAAAGAATATATAAACCAATAATTAAAATTGAACGAGGTATATTGCTTTTAATTAATTCTTTAAATGTCATTCTTTCTCCTCCTTCACTTTATTTATTATTAATTTTACTAATCTTTTTTTAATTTTCAATCATATTTTTCTAAGTGGTTATATTTTTATACTAAGCGGTATTTATTCAATACTTTCTGCTATGCTATACTATTTTTATCTTGTTAGAACGAGGTGAAAACTAGGTGTTTATTCTAAATAACTTAGGATTAAGCTTAAAACTGAATTATTTTCTTTCAGTTATTAAGCTATATTTAATAAATGTCCCCAAATTTGATGAAAGTTTGGGGTTTGTTAACTAAATATAGATAACTTTTCCCTGAACTTTCAAAATACTGTAAAAATATGTATTAATAAGGAACGGGAAAATGCTAAAAAATTTAACTAATAAAGATAATTCTAATGTTGTTAACTTATTAATTGGAAGAATCGGAACTAATATTGCTGATTCACTGTTTTATATGGCGATACTCTGGTACTTTAAAAGCCACTTTCACTCACCAATATTACTATCGCTAATCTTTATAGCAGATTCAACGATTGATATGTTTTCATTTACTTTAGGTCCAATAATTGATCGGTTAAATATTAAAAAATTACTTCAAGTAGTAACTATTATTCAAGCCATCCTTAGCTTGTTAATTATTCCATTATTTAACGATCCAAATTTACATCTTTTCGCAATCATATTTTTAATTATTGTTTATATTCTATCTACAATTGGTTCAACATTAATTTATCCAGCTGAAGACAAAATATTGCCAATCATTGTAAAAAAAGAAAATTTAGCTAAGGTAAACGGTATCTTTCAAATGTCATATCAAACTTTGGATTTATTTTTAGATGCCGGGGCAACAATTTTAATTACTTATTTGTCCATCAAAAATACAATTATAATTTCAGGTTTAATTTTTGCTTTTGCGCTCTTATTCTATGCTCGACTTAACTTTAATGTTCAATCAATTTCTTCAGATAAAGAAAATAGTACTTACTTAAAAGCTCTAATTAACGGATGGCAAGCTTTACAAAAAGAAAAGGATATTTTGATCCTAATCCTTCCCTTTGCTATAACCAACTTGTTCTATGGAATTTCTTCAATCGGGTTACCTTACTTTGCTACACAATATTTAAACAGGAGTGCAATGAGTTATGGTGGTTTGGAGCTTGCTTCTTCAGTCGGTGGACTACTTGGTAGTATCGCAGTGCAACATTTCTATGTTAAAGACAATAAGTTAAGATTATTAATTGTTATTTGTTTAATTCTTTCAGGTATTTCAATTATTTTAGAGACAATTATTGCCCCAATTTTTCCTATCTTAATTTTATTATTCGCTCTATTTAGTACCTTTTGGATCAGTATGATGAATATTAACTTTCGTGTACTCGTCCAGGAAAGTTTTCGCCCTAATCTGCTTGGACGAATTAACACAATTAATAGCAGTATTGTTAATTGCATGATTCCAATTGGATCATTTTTAGGAGGAATTATCGTTAAAAATCTTGGCGTTCTTCCCGCAATTATGCTTGAAGGAATAGCTCAAGTAATAACAGCATTCTTTTATTTAATTATCTTTATAAAAATTAAACACTAAAACCGAGGAAGTATAAATGAGTAACAAAAAAAACAAAATCAATAATGCAGAAATTAAAACAAGAGTAGTATTCTATCGTCCTAGTCAATAATTAATTAAATTTAAGAAAAGAGAATATTATGACTCAAGATATAATTACTACGATTACTACAAAAGATAATTTTAAAAATGCCTTCAATAATGCTCAGATCAAGGCTACTGATAAGGTTATGGTTCATACAGCTTTAAGTAAGTTTTATTATGTTCCTGGTGGACCTGAAAGTGTGGTTCATGCTTTAGAAGAAACAATAAATCAAGGCACAATCATGATGCCGTCAGAAGTCACTACGAATTGTGACCCCGCAAGCTGGGAATATCCTCCTGTTAGACAAGATTTGATTCAAATAGTCCGTGACAATATGCCACCATATAATCCTGATACTTCTCTGAGTGAAGGTTTAGGTATTACACCTGAATATTTTAGAAATTTACCCGATGTAGTACGTAGTTGCCATCCTTATCTACCCATTGCAATTTGGGGTAAAGATAAAGCTAAAATTGCTAGAAAACAACCACTTGATATGCCTTACGGCTTGCATAGTCCCTTAGACTATTTGTATCAAAATGATGGTAAAATTATTTTTCTAGGAACTGATTATGAAACTTGCACAATGTTGCACTACGCTGAATCAACAATTGATAGAAAAACGGAAACCTGTTCAGCAGCAACCGGGATAGATAAAACTGGAAAGACTATCTGGACTGATTACCAAAATATAGATATGGATTCATATGATGATTTTAATGACTTAGGACTAGCCTTTGAAAGAAACTTTCCTAAAGAGTTTAAACAAGTTAAATTAAATAATAGTTTTATTAAGGTTATCAAAGTAAAACCACTAATCGACTTTGCTAGAATATGGTTTAAGAAAAAAGATAAAAACTTATAGCATAGCAAAAAGACAGGAGTTATTTCTCCTGTCTTTTTTCAATTTAAAGTTCTAAATTATCTGAATTTTTCTTTTCTTCAATAAAATCTTTCATTACTTGAGGATTCTTAATTAATACATTAAGCAGTCTATTATTACCAACTGTCGGAATCTCACCTATTTCATATAATGCGATTGTTGAAGAACTCCAACCTAAAACTGAAGCCAATTGTCGTTGAGAGAGTTTCCATTTCTTTCTTAATTTTTTAATGTCTGCTGGACCCACAAAACCATATTTCTGACGATACCTTTCTTGTACTATTTCTATAGCTTGATCATCAAGTTCATTATCATTAATTAATCGATCAGTATTCTTTTCAAATCGTGCAGGTGCAGTAACAGTAATTTCTTTGCCTTTGATATCGAACGTATTAGTATAGTTTTTAATATATGTATCTATTGTAAAATACCCCTTAATATAAAGCCTTATGAAAAGAATTTATCTTCTGACACTAACCTTTTTAAAATCTTCAATAAATACCTTTAAAATAAAAAGTTGTAGTTCAATATCTATATTCAATTAAACAATTACTGTCATTGTTGCAGCGCCAATAATAATAGCTAATCCAACTAGAGTAACTATCATTTCTTTCTTTGTCTTACTTTCATGTAAGAACCAAATACCAGTTAATGTTGCCAAAACTACTGAAGTTTGCGACAAAATAAATCCTGTTGCCAAGCCGTTCATATCTGGCTGTGCTGAAATCAAGTATGTCAAAGCAGCAAAAGCAAAAAAGAAGCCAGAAATAATTTGCTTATAAGAAATTCCCTGAGCTAATGCAATCGTTTGCTTTGGATCCTTAACCTTTAGATAAATTGCATAGAAAATTGCCACTAAGCACATTCCAATAGCTTGTGGTAAGAATGCCTTTGAGCCGTCAATTTTTGCAGCTTGTGGGGCAGCTGAATAAGCCCAGTAACCAATTTCACCAATTAATAAAACGATGACTGCTTTTCTCAGCTTGGCACTGTTTTCATCAGTCTTCTTTTCAGTCCAAGTTGTCATCCAAGCTCCCAAAACAATTAAGGCTAAGGCAAGGAAACCAACTAACTTATCACTTGTGCTTGGCCAATCTCCTAGTGCAAACACACCCCATAAAGAAGTTCCTAGCAACTGAAAAGCCGTCGTGATCGGCATCGTACCTGAGGAACCAATTAAAGTAAAAGAATGGAAAGTAAGTATTTGCGCACTAGCCCAACCAATTCCTGAAATAATTGACCAAATCAAGGCTGAACCTGTAGGGAGTGCAATTCCTTGCATCAAATTATAAATTACTGCAAAAATAAAAGTTCCAAAAGTTGCTCCAATAATTTGATTTACCGGTTTACCACCAATCTTTGAAGCTATTGTTGGAAATAAGCCCCATCCTATCAATGGTCCTAATCCAACTAAAAGTGCAATTCCTTGCATAGAATAATTCCTCCATTTCTAATTAATTAAAAAGTTACGCCACTTTCTAAAATCACATTAGAATATGGAGTTTCCTCTCCAGTTCTAATAAATGCCTTTGAGGACTTTAAGTCTTTCTTTAATTCTGAATGAGGAATAAATTTAATCTCAACGTTAGGAAGAGTCTTTTTAATTGCTTCTAATTGCTTAGGATTTTCAGTTTTAATTTCTTCAGCAATATACATTTTTTGAACTTCTAATTCTGTAGAACTTCCTTTAAAACATCAATAAATGATGGCAATCCTGGTCTAACAGATAAATCAATCTTTTCAGTCCCAGCTGGCACAGGAGTTCCTGCATCCCCCACACCTAACCAATCCATATGTCCCATATCTGCAATCACTCTAGAAATATTTGAGTTCATTACGCCCGTCTTTTTCATGTTTAGTTAACTCCTTACTAAAATACGTTCTTAAATTTAGCATATGGAATTAATTTTACCATGTACCTACTATTTCTAGCTATTTTTATACAAGCGCTAATTTTTGTCGCTTATTTTACTTTTTCAAAAACTTCACAGACCATCGGTGCTTGAGAATAAAAAATTTTTCCACGCTCTTTATATTTCCGTGTAAAAAATTCATCATGAACCGTGCGCCAATAAGCATAGCTACAATCACCTTCTCCTTCATGATAAGCATGTTCTTGAGAAATTAAATTATATGGAATAATCTCAACGCATACATCTTTTATTACGCAGACTGGTTTAGCATTACCATCTAAAATAATGCTCCACTCACCTACTTTAGGTAATTTCTCATCTTTACCATACAATTCATAAGCTGAAGTAGTAGCTGTCTTAATTTCTTTATCAACCAAAGAAGCTAACTCATTAGAATCTTTTTGATTTGCACCAAAGGCCCATGCTTCAACAGGTGTATTTTCATTTAAATTATGCTTTTTACAAAACTGATGCCAAAATGTTTGTATATTCTCATCCATATCTATTTGATCCTTGTTAAAATTTGGGCACCAATGCTTAAGCCAGTACGATGTGATTCACTGCCCCACTCACGTTCATCATAATTATCCATATCAGCTAATGTATCTGCCGTAAATAAAAGCTGAGCAAAATCAATCTTTCTAAACTGGGCACAAGCAGCTAAAGCTGCACACTCCATTTCTACGGTTGATGCGCCTAATTGGCGAAATTGGGCCACCTTTTTAGGCGTTTCTCTAAAGAATCCATCAGTTGTCCAAGTTGTTATCTCATCATAGTCCACATTTAATTCAGTTAAAGCTTTTTCTACTTCCTTTAAAAATGAAGAATCTAATTCAACAAATTGTCCAGGTTGCATGTAGTGAAAAGACGTACCTTCATCCCGAATAGCACGTGTCGGAAGAAGCATTGTATTTTCAGGTAAATCTACTAAAGCCCCAGCGGTGCCAATAGTTAACACTTTTTCTACACCATAAGCAATTAACCACTCAAGTAATTGAACAGCAGCAGGTGCTCCCAAGGGTGCTTGACACAAAGTGAAAAATTCATTGTCAATTTGAACTTCATAGATTTTGGGGTTAAAAGAGCATGATTCAAATTCGCCTAAAATGCGGTGCAGGTGTTGATCTAAAAATGCATTGATTTCTTTTTCTGGCACAAACGCATAAAGCAATCTTGGATGAAAATAAAACGGTTCTTGATCATGATTAGGTTCAAAAACCGCGTGAGGATTTTTATCAAAGTCTAAAATAAATGGTCCTTCATTCATGTATACCCTCTCCCTTAATCAATAAATGGATAGTCACCATTAAAGTAATGATCAATAAAAAGTTGATGTTGCTTGTTAAAAATCTCCGGTAATTTGTCTTTAGGAAAATATTTCAAGTCAAGAGTCTCAGCACTGATTTCTTTTGAAGTTTTTTCTAGTAATTCAACAATAAATTCAATAGTTACCGCCTGTGCCACATCTTGATTAGGATAGTGCTGAATAAAATTAGTTGAGACACCTAACAATAACTTAGTTCTTACTTTTAAGCCAGTTTCTTCTAAGAACTCTCGAACACATGCTTCTTGTGCTGATTCTCCAAATTCTAAAGCACCACCAGGCAAACCCCATGCATTAAAATCAGATCTTTTTTGAAGTAAGATTTCATTCTGATCATTAGCCAAAATTCCGCCTGCAAAATTTAGAATAATTGGTTCATGACCAACTTTTTGACGTAAAGTTTTAATGTAGTCTTGAGTCATTGCTATTCCTCTACTTGAATATCATTCATTATAATTGAGATTTCATCATCTAGATGCATCTGACTAGTAAAGGCATATTCGGGAATAAAACCAATATAATCTTTTTCATTCCACCAAGAGCGCATTTTTTCTTCACCAAAAGAATATTCATGACGAGCTTTATGTCGTTTTATTGTCTCTTCAAATGGAATATCAAAATAATAGGCATAAATTTGATTGCCGAAAAGCTGCTGAGATTTTTTAAATAAGTCAGCATACCATTTTGCATTCAAGATACCTTCTAAAATAGTATAAGAACAGTGATGATAACCATATTCAAGCAAGTTTTCTAATAACGGCAAAGCTAAAGTCTTTTCTCCGTCTTTAACATTCAGCATTTCTCTTCTAACTGTATCTTGCGGGATCAATAATGTATTGCGTGGCAATCGACGGTGAACTTCTTTAGACAATGTAGTTTTGCCACTGCCAGAGTTTCCACGAATTATAATTAATTTTGATGTCATTATTTTTATTCACTTTCTCTTAATACTGAAAATAAGATACAATAGCAAAAAAGTTTTATAGAAAATGGTAATTAATTATGAAAAAAGATATTAAATGCTATATAAATCTTTATGATTCAACTAAAGTTAAAACAATTGTTGGAAAGTCGACTAGCTTTTTAAATACACCCGAAGCATTACAGGGAAAGAAAGAAGTAGAAAACGGTAATATTAAAAAAATTGGTTCTTTAGACGATTTAGATGAATGGATTAAAAATCTATAACCTCTTTAACTATTTCTGCAATTTTCTTTGGATATTCAAAATGAATATAATGCGAATCACCCAATGTTACTACTTCAGATTTTGAATTATTTGAAACATACTCCGACCGCTTATATTCATTTTCTCGATACTTCTCTGTAATAAGAACACTTGGTGTTTTATCACTTATCCTAGTAGTATCTTTCCAAAACGAATCATTTTCATAAGCAGCTTGTGCATTCAAATTATCTTTTTCATCAAATTTCTTCGCATTTTGCTCTGTAGTTGTCCAAAACTTTTTATTTTCTTCTGGAGCAAAAATTTCTCTAAGATCAGCTTCAATTTTTTCTTGAAGTTTTGCCATGTTTTTATTTTTCTCAATATAAGCCGGTTCCTTTGGAGGATTTAACATAATTTCTCTCGTAGTTGGCTCAATTCCTACAAAAGCCTTTAAATTATTGATCTTATCTTTCATTTGCATAGCATACACACCGCCAATGCTATGAACCAAAATAATAATTTTTTCTGCTTTAAAATCATTAATAATTTTTGCTAATTCAGTAGCTTCATCTGCTACCGTGTAATCCTTTAAGGATTTACCACTAAAACCGCTATTTAAATAATCTGGTGCAAAATAGCCATACTCATTTGGCAAAGATTCAATTACTTTTGAAAAAGATTGCCCTGTATCAAAGCTACCAAAGCCATTCAAGAAAACAACTAATGGGTCTCCTTTTCGATATGCATAATTAATTTTTCCTAATTCAGTTTCAATCTCTCTTCTCTGCATAATGTTCCTTTCCTATTCAAATTCCGCTTGCCAGTTAGGATTATGATATGTCTCTACTTGCTCTTTTGATCCCTTGTCTTCACTTAATTCAGGCAAATTATCCAATGCAAAATATCCACTAGCAATTGTTTCATCATTTTCTGTAAAACTGCCACCGGTTGGTTTACATAAGAAAAATACCGTTGTAATTCCATAAGGATACATTCCCTTATAATGTTTATTACTATCATAAATCGCAATTAATCTCTCAACAGTAATGTCAATACCGGCTTCTTCCTTTATTTCTTTGATCACATTTTCCTTAACAGAAAGATCTACTTTACACCAACCGCCTGGAATTGACCAAGTACCATCATTTTCCTGAACGAGCAGAATTTTCTCATCTTTGAAAATAGCTGCCCGAGTTCCAAGCTTAGGTGTTTGATAACCAACTTCGTTGCAGAAAAGCTCTTTCACCTTTTCAATTGGCAAAGCAGATTTTTCCGCCATCATTTCAGCCGAAATATCACGAATTTCTTGATATCACTCTAAGTCAAAATTATCTTTTCCATACGTTAAGCCAGCTTGCGCCAAACTTTGAAGTCGCTTTGCCCAATCAATAAGTCGATCTTGCTTCATATTTTGCTTCTTCTCTTGTTTATCCAAAACGCTATTCCTCCATAAAAAAGAGTAAAAAGTAATAAACTAATATAAAAATTAGGTGCAATACCGCTCATCGTTACTGCTCTTCCTTTTGATACGTCAATTATTAATCGTACGCCAAAAAGATTAGAGATTTGAAGAACATTAAAATTGATGAATAAATTAGTCACAAAATAGAGCATTAATAGGATAAACCATATTCCCACTCCTTTAATCATTAATTTAAATAAGCTTTTCATAAATTTATTTCTCCAAATCTAAAACTAAAACAATTTCTTCTTCAATTTTTTCACCATTAGGTACAAAACCAGCAGCCTTGTATAGCTGTTCAGCGCCAACATTTGAAGGAACATAAGAAAGATACAGTTTATTTCCATTTCCTAAAGGCATTGTTTTTATATATTTAATAAGCACAGCTAACGCATCTACCCCTAATCCCTGATCTTGATATTTTTGATCAATCATAAAACGCCACAAGCAATAATTATTACGAGCAACTTTTGGTGCACCTTCCCAGTGGTATACATTAAAGTTAATCATTGCAAAGCCAACTAAATTATCTTTTTCATAGATAGCAAAGGTTTCAACCTTTTTACCTTCATTTTGAGTTGCATATGCTTCTAGCAAACTAGTCGCATTATCTGCAACATATTCTTTTTGATCTGATTTAACTTTAAGATTTACAACATCCCAAAGATTTTGATTAGTTACCTTTTTTAATTCCATAGTTATCGCCTACCAACATTATTTCTTAAGACAAATTTTTTATGCCCATTATCATCAATTCCTTGATACTCAAATCCACTTCGCTTAGCTACATTCCGACTTGCAAAATTCTGAGGATGAGTTCTTAAAATTAAATATTTGAGTCCTAATTGTTCAAATGCATACTTTTTAAGAAATTCGACGGATTCAGTCATAATTCCTAAATGTTGAAAATCATTCGACAGCCAATATCCAACTTCGCCTGACTCTGAATTTAAGTAATGTAAGTCAATCATGCCAGCTGGAATTTCATCAACTAAAATCACCAAATTAAATGCTGTACTATCGACCATTTTCTGTTGAAATTGCTTAATTGAATCTACTTCTTTTTGAACAGAATCAATTTTGTTAGCCCAAACTAACCATTTAGAGAATTCGAAAAGATTTTTTTGAAGTTGATCAAACAAATCTTTCGCTTGCCAAGTTTCAGGTAAAACTAACTCAACATCATGTTTACCAGTTACAAATTTATGTAAAACAAACGGATAATTATGCAATCGTCCCACCCCATTTTTATCTTTTACTTTCTAATTAAATTAAATATTACTTAAATATAATTAATATTTCAATAGATTACTTATAAAATTTTTAACTACAAAAATAAGCAGAGATCTTTTACAATCTCTGCTTATGACTTATTTAACTAATGTTTAAATCAACATGAAAGAATTTCTTCTTAGCTTACTTAGTGCTATTTAAATTAAATGATTTTCTCGACCCAAGTTTAACCGAATAAAATAATGATTTTTCTCTTTTTCATAATTTCTTTGAACGTTTAACAGAAAAACTGCCTTTCCACTTCTTCTAACTCCGTAAACTAATGAAGTTTGATACTTTGCATCACTTAGATTTAAATGCATATTTTATACTCATTTTATACTTTGCAATAAATAAAAAAGCAGGTTCATACAAGAATCTGCTTTAGTCTTACTAATTACTCATCAAACTTATCCAATCTAGTTTGACTTTGTGCGAATTTTCTTTCTTTTTCAATCCTAGTTAATAAATCTAGTCGCTTATCTAATTCATCTTGCTCATAATCAGCCACTAATTCAATAAATGACTCATAATTATCCTTAATTTGTGCTTGTTTTAAAGCTTCCATATAAGCATTTCGACTAATCTTAAAAACTGTTAGCCAAATTAAATAACCGATTAAAATGATTAAACCAAATACTCTCCAGATAATTAAAGTAATATTTCTCATTTCTGGCGTCTATACTACGCTAGCTTCGTCAACTTTTCTAACGCAAAGAAATATATTAATAATTACATATACAGCTACCTTTAATAAAAATCTTCTCCTAAAAAACTCATATAGTCTACATATGTCTTTTAAAAGATTCAAAAGCCTGCAAAGCCAACTTTAGTCGTGGAATGTAACCTAACCAATCATAATCATTTCTACCTTTATTATATTGAAAATTAAATGGCAGAAATGAAACTTCATCATAATTAACCATTATATGACTGTCTTGACAAATTAATGGCCATTCTGTATCCGTTAATAATTCCGTAGAATTTTTAGCAATTACTTCTCCAACATTACTATTAAACGCACAACAACCAGCTAATAAATCAACATTATCAATTTTGAAAATTTTTGCAGCAACTTTATTAGTAATTCTTTCCGTTTCACTCCATGTATCTGGATACGATTCAAAATCTTTACTATTTCTTCCTATAATTCGATACTCATTCTTTAAATTTAAGTTAGAAATATAATTCTTAAACTCAAGATTTCGATTTAAAAGTGCAACCACTACTTTATCAAAATCACAATAAAAATAATTAGTTTTTTCACTAGCATTTTTTAATGCGAATTTTAAGACTTTTCTTCTAGCATCTGCTGCACCATTTGGAGAAATTATAAGACAGTGAAAAGACTTCTCACTAAGACTACTTTTAATTTTTGATGATGTTACATTACTTATTGTTAAGTAAACCTCATCAAAAACTGTTTGTAATTGGTCACAAACATACTCTAAATTTTTTAAAGACACATCAGGATGGTGAACTGTTGATAATAAAATTTTTTTCATTTAATATTACACATCTTTTTCAATTACCTTCTCAACAGCCGGCGCAATCAAACTTTCTTCCAATTTCATATCAACTGGCTTATACTCCATATCGATACATTCATCCCAATACTCAATATGTTTCTTATCAATGTAACTTTTTGATTCTTCAACGGCATTTCCGCCTTCTCCTTGAACTGAATACCAGTAAAAATAGGTATATCCATCTGGATTTTTCTCTTTAAAGACGCTCTCCACGTACATCTTTTCACCAGCCATTGTTGCGACAGTATCAGCGTGATGTTCATTTAGAAAGTCCATCCATTCTTGCGCTTTAGCTTCTTTCCCTTTTTTAATTCTAAAACGAGTAAGTTCTACTTTAGTCATCACTAATTATCTTCTTTCCGTGCACATATTTTCGTTTTGCATTAATTTTCATTTTCTTAACAATATCTTCACCAAGATCACTACCAAGCATTTCGGATATTCCTAGTAAAAATATTGCTACATCAGACAGCTCTTCATTGATATTTTCTTGGTCTTCTTTTAACCAAGCTTGAAACAGTTCATTCACTTCACCGTACAGCAAAAGAAGTTCAAACTTAACATCAGTAGTATTAAAATTATGTTTTTTCTTGTTCTCAATAACTGCTTTTTGTAATTTTTTCGTATCTATAATCAAAATTTTATTCTATCTTTAATATTATTTTTTCTAACTCAACTTTTAATTTTTGTTTCATTATCTCCAATTCATCATCATCTACTTCATTTCCCTTACTATACATCTTCTCTCGTGGATACCACCATACTGGGCCTTTGCCATGATAACCATAGTTTTCTAAATCACCAGATACACGTGGAAATAAATGCCAGTGTAAATGTGCATCTCCATTTCCCAACAATTCATAGTTCATCTTTTCACATTTAAAAGCCTTTGCAACAGCTTCACCCACCACTGACATTTCTGCTAAAAACTTCATTTGCTCTTCAAATTCCAATTCATATAATTCATGTTGATGATTTTTATAAAGAAACAGAGTATAGCCTTTAAAATGTTGATTATCTCCTAAAACCACATATCCAGTTTTAAGCTCTTTTACGAAATATTTGTTTCGTTGATTGTAAAATCAAATTGAACACTTTAGAAAAATAAAAAGTCCATTCGGACCTGTTTGATAGAATGTTAATAACCACAAAAACTTTCTATTGGAGGTCAAAATGGACTCTTTACATTCTACCATGAACCAGCACGTTAAAGGAAAGCATTTATCATTTGAAGAGCGAGTTATTATTCAATTGCGTTTGAAAGATGGCTGCTCTTTGCGTGCAATTGCTCGTGAACTCAACTGTTCTCCTTCTACTATCAGTTATGAGATTAAACGTGGCACTGTAAAACTGTATCATGGTAAAGTCAAAAGATACAAGGCTACTCAAGGACATGATGTATATCAAGCTCATCGTAAAAATTGTGGGCGCAAATCAGACTTTCTCAAAAAAACTCAATTTATTCACTATGTCCACAAACATTTCTTTAAAGACGGTTGGTCGCTTGATGTTTGCAGTAATCGTGCCACTGCTGCTGGCGAATTCTCTAGCGGCGATGTTGTCTGCACCAAAACTCTTTATAATTACGTTGATAAGGGCTTATTAGGCATTTATAATTACGACTTGCCTGAGAAGCTTAAACGCAATACCAAGCTTCATCGTGTTCGCAAAAACAAGAAAAAGCTTGGCAGAAGTATTGAAGAACGTCCAAAAGAAATTAGTGAACGTAATGAATTCGGTCATTGGGAATGCGATTTGGTTCTTGGACATAAGACTAAAGATGATGAAGTGCTGTTAACCTTATCTGAGCGCATGAGTCGTGAATTCTTAATTATTCGTATTCCCGACAAGACTTCTATCAGTGTCATGCAAGCCTTTAAAGAACTCCAAAGACAATACAGTGAACACTGGAATGATATTTTTAAAACTATTACCACTGATAATGGTTCAGAATTTGCGGATCTGTCCAACCTAGAAGAAGCATCCAATACACTGGTTTACTATGCCCATCCTTACACTTCTTGTGATAAGGGAACAGTTGAAAGACACAATGGTCTTATTCGCAGATTCATTCCTAAAGGAGAAGCAATAGCTAACTATTCTTTACAAAATATCATTGATATTGAAACCTGGTGCAACTCATTGCCAAGAAAGATCTTAGCTTATCATACACCAGATGAAATCTTTGAAAGAGAATTAGATCGAATCTATCAAGCAGCTTAACCAAAAGTGTTCAATTTATTATTGCAATTTACGGAAATATTTGTTTTGATAACTTTTAATCATTTCGATTCGTTTACAAATCAGACACATAATTTTCACCATAATTCCATCGTATCTTGAGAAAATTCTATTGGATACTCATCAGACCACTTTTCAACTACAGTTTTTACTACTTTAAAACCATATTTTTCATACAATGCTTTGGCTGCCAAATTGTCAGTAAAAACTTCTAGCTTTATCGGTCTTTCTAATTGCTTCAAAGCAAACTCTATTAATTTCTTCCCGACTCCAAGATTTTGAAAGTTTGGATCTACATATAAAAATGATAATTCATGTGGTCGTAATCCAACAAATCCATCCATTTTTCCTTTCTTAATTGCGACATAAATTTTGCTCTTTAACAAATATCCTAAATACGGTGCATTTCTCAATTGGATAAACACTTGCTCCATATTAGCTGTCAGTAACTCTTGCATTCGTGCCCTATCCATCACATGACACAATTGGTCGAAATCAAAATTTTCATACTTTCTAATAAGCATTAGATATTAAAAGTCACTCCTAGCAAAATAAGCAGTACAATTGCCCAAACAAATCCTACAATCCATCCTAAAATCCACGCTAACCACATTTTTATCTTTTTACTCAACAATATTGCAATTAAAACAAACATTGCACTTTCAGAGATAATTACTGGATAAGTAACCCAAGACTTTAAATAAAAAATAGGTAAAAGAAAACTAATTACTGTGGAAGTAATAACAATAAGAATCGGTACTTTTATTGAGGTATCTTCATTAAAAGAGAAGGCAAAAGAGGCTGCAATGCCAATAAATAATGGCAATGTATTGAAAAGCTGCATTACATTTTCTAGCATAAAAAGTCACTCCAAATTCTTTTATTAAAATAATATCTAATACTACTTTAATTTTCAACAAAATATGCTATATTATTTTCATCAAAGAAGAAACGACTTAAATGAAGTCACTTTGATGGGGTCTAGAACGGTAATAATCTTTCTGGTGGTCAAATTCAAAGAATTGAAATTGCCAGATCTATTTTGGCTAAACGTTCTATTTTGCTAGCCGATTAGGCAACGAGCGCTTTAGACAATGAACTATCATTGCAAATACATCAAGTTTTACTCAAAAATTCGAATTTTGCAGTAATTGAAGTTGCTCATAAGATCTCACACCAAGAAAAAGAAATGTTTGATAGAATTATTGACTTGAGTAAATAAAAAACATTGGTCCAGGCTTTGGATCAATGTTTTTTACTATCTCCAATTATTTTCTCACAATCTTATAACGATTTGATCTATCTTCAGGCTTTCCATTATCAGCAGGATAGCCAATTGGCAAAAGTACTGAAGTTTCGTAACCCTCATCCATTCCCAACTCTTTTTGAACCTCAGGGAATTTATTTAGTGCAATTACTCCACCCATTACATAAACAGAAGCTAGGCCCAAATCAACAGCTTCAACCATTACATTTTCTGCTGCTACCGAAGCATCTCTTTCACCAAATTGACTATCTTTTTTAGTATTGATCATAAAAACAAGCGGTGCATTATAACAAGAATTGTTAGTATTATCTTCAATTTTCTTAAGAAGTTCTGGATCCGTAATTACACTCAGTTCCATAACCTCAGTTTGGTGCAGCTTGAAAAGCGTCAATTAATTTTTGAATCTTTTCTTCATCAATTTTTTCATTAGTATATTCTCTAACTGCTCTTCTTTCAAAAATTGCGTTCATTTTCTACTCCTTAAATGAATATTTTTAATAAATTGCTTTCACAAATTTATTCTATTACACTAATATTTAATAAGCAATTCTTTAAATTTCAATTATTTGGTCAAAAGCAGACTTATTTTCATTATGAAGTTGATGACTAACAAAGATTACAGTTGCATCATCTAGCCCTAAAAAAGTATTCTCCACTTTAAGCGCAGTTTTCTTATCTAAATTACTAGTACTTTCATCAAGTAAAAATAGTTTTCTCTTTCTCAATAAACCTCTAGCCAAAGCAAGCCTCTGCTTTTGTCCGCCAGAAAAGTTGTTACCATTTTCATTTATTTCTGTATTTAGTCCATCAGGTAAGTTACTTATTGTTTTCCATAGATTAGCCTTTTTTAGCGCGTCGATTATTTCATTATCTGTAAAATCTTCTCTTAAGGTTAAGTTATAACGAACAGTATCATTGAATAAGTATGGAGTTTGTTCCACATAAAGTAAAATTTTCTGTAGCGCACTATACTTTAATCGATTTAGTTCTACTTTATTCAGCTGAATCTCACCGGTATAACTTCTTATTTGTCCAGAAATAATTTTCATAAAAGTAGTCTTACCACTACCCGATTTGCCATAAATCCCAACTTTTTGATTTTTTAAAATACATAGATTTATTGGATGAGCAAAAACCTCTCTATCTTGATACTTCTTCTGTAAATTAATTACTTCCAAGGAATCAAACTTATTTTCAGTACAATCTTGTCCCTCTTCTTTATAATTCTTTTTCTCAGTTAAATGATACTTATCAAAAATTGGTTTTAACGCTGTCATTTCAGTCCATATCGGTGCAATTACAGCTAAAGAATTAAAAACGTTATAAGCTAAATTTCCAGACGAACCTATTACACCAATTGAAATTATCTTTTCAAGCGCTAAATAGCCGGTCCACGCTTGAATTCCAACTTGACCTAAAATATTTGAGAAACCTGCGATATTATTAGCAATTGATTGGTACTTCGCTTGCTTAACCTTTTTATCTAATAAAAATAATGCTGTTTCAGTAACTCTAGCCTCTAATTGCTTTTCAACTCCAAAAATTGAAAAGGTATTAAATCCCCGTAAGCTATCATTAATAACATTCAATAATTTTTCATTAGCCTTAGTCGTCGAAAGACTAGCGCTAGCAAGCCTTTTATGAATAAGTTGCGGCAAAAATACTGTTAAAAAAGAAACTAAAGCAATAATTGGGATAAAAGTCCATGAGAACTTAGCTAAGGCAATCATTGAAAACAAAGGATCTGTAATGATTTGTACGCTCTGCAAAATATTGTAAAAGCCATCATTTTCGATCGTAGTCACGTCATTAGTTAACCAAGACGCATAAACTCCCGTGTCTTGCTTATTAAATTCCTCAATTGATTTTCCTGATAATTGACGAATAATATCTTTTCTTAAGTCTAGACTCAAAAGCTGCACTGTCTCAGCCATCTGGATTTGCATCAATACTAAGAAGATCGCAAACACTGCGATATCAATTATCACCCAATAAAAGAAGCCATGAAATTCTAACTTAATTAAGGCATTAAAAATATTCACATTAATTAAGGCATGTGTCACTCTTAGAGCAGAAGTAATAATAGTTAAAACAATTACAATTCCTACTGCTCCCGGTCTTTTTCTTAAATAATGAAATAAGTAATTCATTTTGTTCACCTCGCTGCATTAATTATTGAACAAGGTAAATAAGAAAAGACTGCATTGTCGTATACGCACATTTAGTTGCTTAGATGAGGCAAAACAGAAACGAAATCTTTCCAGCCTGCTTTTTCAAGAACACCACCAATAGTCTTTACTTCATCTATATTTTTATTGAAAACAGCTTGATAATAATTCTTAAGTATTTTAACTAAAAGTAATTCCGAAGCATTTGAAAGTTTTGAGATATATTGTAGTGGTTGCTTTATCAATTCAGGTGTGTTGTGTTCATAACACTTATCTAAAAAGTTAATGCAAATTCCTCCTAAGATCTCCTGCGTCTTTATAGGCAACTCGGCTGGCTGTTGATACTTAACTAAAATTGCATTTACTAGAAAAGTTAGCTCATCTATATCGTAAACACGAATCGTTTCTCTAAATAACTGCAGCGAATTTTCATTCCAATTATTATCTTGAAAAACAAATTTCTTCAAATCGTTCTTTAATTCATCTGGAATATCATCTGCTTTTGTTAAATAAACATTCAAAACCAATTCAATTTGCAGCTGATAATACTTTTTTTGCTTCGAATCTGGCAATTGATCAATATCTTTTTTTATTGCCAAAAGCGTTTGCTTATCTTTTTTCTCATAAGCATCCCCTATTTCTTTTATAAAATCTCTTTTTTTCTGAGAATTAGAACTAGAAAGATGAGCAAAGAAAGCTGCATTGTCAATATGATGTCTATTGAGAATAGCAATTAATTCATCAGCACTAATTTGATGAATATTTCGTTCTACTTTTGAATAATAAGAAGTTGAAACAATGCCGGCTGCCATCTCTGTTTGAGTTAAGCCGAGAGATCGTCTTGTTTGTTTTAGCAATTTACCAATAGTCATTATATGTCCACCTCATCTTCTACTTTCTACAATTATAATCGATTTTTATGCGCCTAAATAATTTTTATCTGAAAAATATTTTAAAAACTATTTCATTTTTCTAAAAATATTGGGATAATATAAGTCAAAATTAAGAAAAGGAGTCAAAGTATTATGTTAATGCGAATTTTACTAATTGTTTTGGTGATCTTACTTTTAGTTTTACTAGCTTTAAGCTTTCATATTGTTCCGCAAAACTATGAAGGCTTAGTTGAAACATTAGGTAAGTATTCACGCACTGTAAAAGCAGGCTTTGTGATGATTTTTCCTGGAGTTCAAAGAATTAGAAAAGTATCGCTAGCTCTTCAGCCTTTAGAAATTTCTAAATACCGAATTATTACTAAAGATAATGCTGAAATTACTACTAGCCTAACTTTAAACTATCTTGTCACTGATTCTTACAAGTACTTCTACAACAACACTGATTCTGTTGAATCGATGGTGCAATTAATTCGTGGTCACCTTCGTGATATTATTGGTCGAATGGAATTGAATGAAGCTTTGGGTTCAACTAGTCAGATTAACGCACAACTTGCGGATGCAATTGGCGATTTGACTGATATTTACGGCATTCGCGTTGTTCGGGTCAATGTTGACGAATTGCTTCCTAGTCCAGAAATTCAAAAGGCAATGGATAAGCAATTAACAGCTGACCGTGAAAAAACAGCGGCAATTGCACGTGCTGAAGGTGAAGCAAGAAATATTGAATTAACCACTAAGGCTAAAAATGATGCTCTAGTTGCAACTGCTAAAGCAAATGCAGAAGCTATTAAAACGCAAGCAGATGCGGATGCTTACCGAATTAAGAAATTGCAAGAATCACTTGATCAGGCTGGCGAAGGCTACTTTAGAAATCAAAGTCTTGATAGCTTCAACCAACTTGCTCAGGGTCCTAACAATTTAATCGTTGTTGATAAAGACGAAATTAGCAATTTAGGAAAAATTCCAGCTGCTAAAAAAATCTGGGACCAAAGCAAAAATGAAGACTAAAAAAGCAAAGACTTCTAACCTTTTTGAGCTAGAAGCCTTTTATTTTCACTAAGAAAGGATCAAATAATGGAGATCAACCGCAAGGAATTAAGACAAACTGGTCGTAAACAGCTTAAAGGTAACTGGCTGTGGGTAATTGGATTGTTAATCATTCCTGGAATTATTAATTTATTTCTCGAATATATAACTAATTATGTCTGGACCGGTAGTTTTAATACTAATAATCTTTCTCTTGTTTCATGGTGGCAAGGCTTAGGCTGGAGCATATTTACGATCATTACCGGTTTAATTGCTACGATGATTGCTTGGGGAGTCCAGTATACAACATTAGCTTTTAGAGATACAGGGGAAAAGCCAAATATTTTTAAAGCAATGTTTTCTAGTTTTACTAATGGCTATTTTTCCAAAACATTTCTTACTAGCTTACTAACTACTCTATTTACTTTTTTCTGGGGACTTTTATTAATAGTTCCAGGGATCATTAAAAGTTTTTCCTACGCAATGACGCCTTACATTATGAAGGATATGATTGATTCAAAGCACGAAATGACAGCAACAGAAGCAATCAGTGAATCACGCAAGATCATGAAAGGCAATAAAACTACTTTATTCATCATTTGGTTAACTTTCAATATTTGGTACTTTATTATTACTTTAATTGGAATAGTTATTGCTTTTCTTTACCTGAAACCATTTAATAAACCGTTAGCTGATCTCATTTTCCAAGCATTGATTGCATATTTAATTGCAATTATTCTAATCGCTATCATCAACTTTTTACTCTCCCTTTACCTTCAACCATATTATCGCCAAACCGTTGCCAACTTTTACCGCAGTTTAGCAGGCGATAAGTATCTAAAAAAGGAAATAATTAAATAGACTAGCAAAAAATACGATCTAAGACTCAATGTCCTAGACCGTATTTCTTTTATAGTAATCAAACAGCTGTCCATTTTTTATTGTGAAAATGAGTAAACAAATTCTTATTTTCTCTTAAAAGTTGCACAATTCCCTGCTTATCTATTAATTCTATTTGATTTTCCTTTAAAAACTGTATAATTGTATCAAGCTTTTGATAGTCAATATTTCTTAAAGGTAATGTGCAACTATTACCATCTTTTGTCTTCAAATATAAGTTAAGATAGTCTGGATTAAAATCAACAGGACTGATTCTGATATTTTTCTTATAGATAATTTCCGTATTTTCAATATTAGCTAGTTTTATCACTTGCTCATCTTTTTTATGCAAACCCAACAGTTGCATCAACTTAATAGCATCATTATTGCTATAAGAAGTAGTCTTTACTTCTTCCTTATTAATTCTCCAATAGGAATTAAAGCATGTCGGCAAAGTAATAAAAATTCCTAGAATTAAAACAATCAGAAATACCCACCATGGTAAATAGCCAAAGCCAGTAACAAATAATGAAAGTATAACAATTGCAGCTGCTCCGATTAAAACATGGCTAATTTTTACCGGTTTACCAATAACTATTTCATTTGCATTTTTCATCTCAATCGCCTTCTTCTGTCATTGTCTATATTATAAAGCGCTTTCAAAAAATGCTAATATAATAAATAATCAAGGAGATCATTATGAAAAAAGTTAGTTTAACCCAATTTACAGAAACATCATTAAAAGAAATTTGGAAACAAGGATTTTCAAGCGATCATCCTGAATGGACCAAATTTAATGCGCCATACTTCAATGATTATCAGAAATTTACTAATTTTGAATCATTCAAAGAAAGCACCATTGCTAAATATTTATTAAGTGAAGATTGTCGCTGCATTATAGTAAATAATCAACCAATCGGTATGGTTTCAAAAGATTGGATTGATAAACAAACTCGCTGGCTTGAAATCGGAATCGTAATCTATGATTCAAACAAATGGAGCGGTGGTTACGGCACAACTGCGCTACAAATTTGGATTAATCATATTTTTCAAAATATTGACAAGCTGGAGCACATTGGGTTAACAACTTGGTCTGGTAATCCTTCGATGATGCACGTTGCTGAGAAACTCGGATTTCAAAAAGAAGCTCAAATTAGAAAAGTACGATATTACAATGGTAAATATTACGATTCCATGAAATATGGAATATTAAGGGATGAATGGAAAAATGTCGGTAAAAATTAAAAAGATCAAAGATAGTCAATATATTGTTTGGTGCGATGAAAAAGACATAGGCACTATTACTACTTACCATAACGAATTCCATAATAAGTATCTTTATCTAAAATTTAACTTGACTAAATATCCTACTTACTTTCCATTTAGCAAAATCAAGCAAATCAAAGGTCAATCGCTTCAAGTAATGACCTCTTCACCCAATACTAATTTAATTCATTTATTGCTTCAAAATGGATTTAAATGTAAACGTCATTGTTACACTCCAGAAGTAACAAAGAAAGATTTGAAAATACAGCTTAATTCTAATTATTCTATCCATCCCTTCAATACAAATAGTAAAAATTACTCTGCGCTATGTCATTTGCTGTATAAATACTATCAAGAAGTGCATCAGGTTGTATCTCCCTTAACTGTTTCCGAAGATACTTTTGTTAAAGAAGTTCCGACCCAAAGTGGCTACTATAGTATGAATAACGAAAATACAATTGAAAATTGCGTTTTTACTGAAAATAATGAAATTGCGTATATTTGTTCATTTAATGAAAAGTCATGTGATCTATTTATTCAGGCAGTTTTAAGCAAAATGTTCAATAAGTATTCCTCTATTTTCTTTGAAGCAGACGACACAGATTGGGCTGCAACTAAGTTACTTGATTGCTTTAATGTCGATAAAGAAAATAGTTTTAATACTTATATTTATGAATAACTCACTATACTAGAGTTTTAGACTTATAATAAAAATAATGTAACTCAGAAATTTTTGGAAAGAATTAAATATGAAAATTGGTCTTATTCAAGCGAGTTCTCAAAAAGAAAAGAACAAAACTTTAGAACATTATTTAAATGAAGCAATTAATCCAAACGATAAATTAATCAACTTCGGCATTTATCCAGACAGTAAAATTCAACTATCCTACGTTCAAATTTCCCTAGCAATTGCATTATTGATTAATAGTAAATCTTTAAATTTCATTGTTACTGGATGCTCATCTGGCCAAGGAATGATGCTGGCTTGCAACACTTTTCCCAATATTCAATGTGGCTATCTTCCTACTCCACAAGATGCTTTTCTATTCAGCCATATTAATAATGGAAATGTAGTTTCTTTTCCTCTGGGACTAAATTGGGGATGGAGCGGAGAAATTAATTTTTCAGAAACTATGAAAGCTCTATTTAAACAGCCTTGGGGCACCGGCTATCCTCCCTCTCAAGCAACACGAAAAGTTAAAAACACTACAGAAGTAAAAGAACTTAACCAGCTCAATAAAAAATCGATGATTTCTATTCTTCCTTCTGTTGATCCAGATCTCCTGATTCCTGTCTTAAAGTACGAACCAGTTTATGATTTTATTATTAAAAATGATACAAATCATGAACTAGTTGATTTGATTCAAAAACTAAAGCAGGACTATTTCAATTAGACATAAATAAAGACCACGTCTAAATGATATAGTCCTGCTTTAGTGGATTTTGCACTACTTCTTATCTTTCTTCTTTTTACTCTTTACTTCAGGTTCCTTCTCCTCATTAATGACATTTGGAGTTTGACCACCATTCTTTTTAGGCTTATCAAGACCTTCACCCGGTCTTTTCGGCGTCTTTTTGGGATCTGGAACAGTCGCAAATTTATCAAGCATTTGTTGTAAGTTGTTAGGATTGTTAAAAGTTAGTCCCATTGTTATCATCCTTTTCTTTTTCTATGATTATAAAACGGAATTAACAAACTGACAAATGTTTAGAGATAAATTTACTTAACCTTAAGAGCCTTGCTGTAGTCAACTTCTCTTAAAACCTTAGCAAAATCAGGACGCTTAGTTTCCATATCCATCACTTTATGTAAGCCAGGTGTTAAGGCTTGCTCCTTTTCTTCTGCTTCTGACATTTCAGTGATTACTTCATTTCCTTTACCAGCAACTACCTTAGCTGCAAAGTTAGCATCAATTAGCTGTGCACGACCAGCTGCTACTAAATCGGTATAATTCAAAGCATCTTCTGCATCTGCCTGACTCATTATATCCCCAACAATAATTAACTTTGTATCCTCACCAATCACTGGTCTAAATAGTTCCGCAAAAGTCTTAGCAGAATCTTTTGGCTTAGCCTGATAGTCAGGTAGTGATAAGTGAATATAGTCAAAGTCAAACTTATTAGTTAACTTATTAATCAATTCAGTTGACTCATGCCAAGTGTAACCAACATTATCTGGATTAATCTCTTCAGGACTAATACGATAGCCAATAATAAAGTTCTTAGGTGCATACTTTTTAACTACTTCAAATACTTCTTTAGCAACTGCTAGAGGAAATGCTTCATAATCTCCCCACTTATCATCACGGTGATTAGAGAATCGTGAAAAGAATTGCTGAATTAAGTAGTGATTGGCTCCATGAATTTCAACACCATCAAAGCCAGCGTCAATTGCCCGCTTAGTTGCAGCCCCGAAATCTTTTACCACTTGATCGACTTGTTCAGTCGTGAAGGCTTGGACTCCATAAGGTAAAAATGGATAGTTTGCCGTATCAGGAGCATATACTGGTAAGCCCAAGTGAGCACGATAATTCGCTTCTCGTCCAGTATGAGCAATTTGAAGAAGTGCTTTATTGCCACCTGACTTCATTGTCTTTGCCATCTTGGTTAATCCAGGTAAAAATTTATCATCATAAGCTGCTAGTTGAGTTCGATCATCTGCCCAAGTAATTGCTGGACCGCCTGCTGGACTAACATAATTATATTCTGAAATAACTAGACCTGCTGAATTTGCACGTGCCTTCCAGTAAGCAAGCGTATCATCAGTAACTGCACCGTTTAAACCACTATTAGTCAACATTGGTGGTTGAACCATACGATTATTAATAACTGCACCATGTTTAAAAGTTACTTTATCTGATAATTTTTTCATAACAATGACACTTTCTATAATTATCTTACTTTTTGTTAGTTGATAATTATATTGTAGTACTGGTCCTTTCTTACGTAAAGTAAGTATTTAAAAAAAGCGGTATTTTTAATACCGCTTCTCTCTTCTATTCAAATTTCAAAATATCATCAACTGGATATCTAACTGACTTCAATTCTTGTACGCTTGTATCTGGTTTACCAATCGCAATACCCATCACTGGAACATATTGTTCTGGATCAAGTCCCATCACACTAGCAGCTTTTTTAGCATCGTAACCAGCCATTGCATTTGTTTCATAACCATGTGCACGAGCAACTAACATCAATTGCATGGCAGCAAGTGAAGAATCAACCATCGCATCAGCTGTAAGCATTGTCTTATCTGCATGCTCATACAATGGTAAGAAAGTGTTGTAAACCTTATCTAATTCTTCCTTAGAAATTCTCTTTTCTTCATACATATGATCCCATAAGGCACGATACTTCTTAAATGCTAAAGTATTGCCAAAAATTTGAATAATTGCACTTGAAGTATCAATTTGCGGATTATTAAATGGCATGTAAAATTCATGCAATTTCTTCTTACCTTCGTCAGTGTCTACTACGATAAACTGCCAAGCTTGCAAGTTACATGCTGATGGTGCAGTAATTGTTTCCTTGATCATTTCTCTAAGTTCTTCACGAGGAATTTTTACAGTCTTATCAAAGTGACGAACTGAATGACGATTAAGTAATACATCCCTAAAATTATTATTTTCAAATTGTGTCATCAAATTTACCTCCCATATATTAGCGCTTACATATATAATTATAGACTAAAACTACCTCAGCGCACATAAAAACGGACATGATTTAAAACCATATCCGATCTACATAGTTTGATACTGAACTAACACAATTGCGTTAGTTCTAGTCTTTTTTGATTGATCTTATTCTTCTACAAATACGCCTTGAGAACTGGCCTTTAGTTGCTCAATTCTATCATCTAAGCCAACCTCTCTTAGACTTTCAATAAATTTTTCAGTCCTACTATGTTCAATAATTGTCATCACAGTAGAACCAGCACCACTCAAATAAGTAGCAAAAGCTTCATGCTGATGAGCAATTTCTCTGATTTTCACTAATTCAGGAACTAATTTTTGTCGATATGGTTCGTGAAATTCATCTGCTTCAATCATTTTCTTAGCTGTTTCATAATCTTGCAAAGCTAAGCTAGCTGTTAAAGTCCCTAAAATGCTACTTGCATGTGTCGCATTCTTAAAAGCTAGCTTTTCAGGTAAAGCATTTCTTGAAGCTTTCGTATCTAATTCATAGCTAGGAATATAAGCAACAAAGTCAAATGGAATCAACGGTAACTCTTGAAAATAATATTGATCCTCTATCTTACTTGCAACTACCATTCCGCCTAAGATAGCAGGCATTACATTATCTGGATGTCCTTCAATCTTAGCAGCAATTCTACACTTATCTTGCTCGCTTAAATTAAGATTAGCTAGTTGATTTGCTAGCTCAATTCCAGCTACAATCGCAGTTGAACTACTTCCTAAACCACGGCTTAAGGGAATTTGACTCTTAACTGATAGATGATGCGGCGTTAATCTAGGAGCAAGTTCTAAAGCGGTTTTAACAATTAAATTATTTTCATCATGACTTATTTCATTCATATCGTGTTCAACAAACCATTTATCACTTGCTTCCAGTACATCAAGCTCTAAAAACATCGAGACGGCAGTTCCCAGACAATCAAATCCAGGCCCCATATTTGCTGACGTTGCAGGTACAAAAATTTTCATTTTCTATCCTTAATAAACTTCATACATACTATAAACTTTAATATTTTTTTCCTTCAAAGAGCTAAATAGTTTTGCCTTTTGATCAACTGTAACATTATCTGTTAAATAGTAGTCATATTGTTCATCATTCAAAAAATCAGCCTCTTCAATTTGATATCTATCCATTAAATTAGCTACTACTTTGTTTTGAGAACTATCAACCTTAAACCAATATTGTCTAGTAAAAATATCCTTAACACTCACAGAAACAGAATTCCAATCAGTTTTAAAAGGAGCTTCTTTTTTAGCTACAGCTACTAAATCATTGATAACACTATTAGCAGTAGGAAGTTTTCCAGCACCTGGACCATAATAAAATGACTTTCCAATCGCATAGCTTTCTATTTCGATACCATTAAATTCATTCTTGGTCTGGCCCAGCATACTATTCTCAGAAACTAGCATGGGCATTACAACTGGATAATAAGTACTATTTTGAGTTTCAAGTTTGGCAATAAGCTTCAGTGTATAGCCAAACTTTTTAATTACTGCTAGTTCTTTTTTATCTATTTCTGTAATACCCATCATTTTAATTTGATCAAGCTTTAAATTAATGCCAAAAGCAAGTCGTCCTAGAATAATTAGCTTATATGCCGCATCTTTTCCACTAACATCATTAGTTGGATCAGCTTCTGCAAAGCCTAGTTTTTGTGCCTCACTCAAAGCCTGCTCATATGACCAATTATTATCTGCCATCTGAGTCAGGATGTAATTGCTAGTACCATTAACAATACCAGAAATTTGTTTAATTTGATCTCCAACATAGTTCTGATTCAGAACCCTTAAAATGGGAATTCCACCAGCAACACTTGCTTCATAGAACAAGCGACCTTGATGTTCGTTAGCAATTGCCATTAATTCAGGTCCAAAACTTGCGACTAAATCTTTATTAGCTGTAATTACAGTACGCCCCTGCTTTAAAAGTTCTGATACATACTCTTTAGCTGGGTTAAGACCGCCCATAACTTCAATGACTACTTTAATATCCTGATCTTGACTAATTTGCTCAAAATCTGTAGTTAGATTTAAATCTGAGTATGAACTACGATACTTTGAAATATTTCTTACTAATACTTTAGACGTTGTAAATTCTGTATTAGTAATTTGTCTTATCTTTTCTTTACTATGTTTTAAAATATCAATTACACCGGAGCCAACCGTACCTAATCCGAGCATTGCAACTTCAATGGTTTTCATTCTAAAGGCCTCTTTAATAATTTTTTTATTTTTGATTGTATCATAGTCACTAAACAGGTTACAATGATAAGAACAAACATGTTTTAAGAAGGAGTAATTTATGCAATATCGTAGTACACGCGCTAACTTAAATTATCAATTAGATGCTCCCGCAGCTATTATCCAAGGATTATCACCAGAAGGTGGACTTTTTGTTCCAACTACTTTTCCTAAGCCAATTTTTGACTTAGAACAATTTAAAAATATGTCCTATCAAGAAATGGCTAAAAAAGTTTTAGCAACCTTTTTTGATGATTTTTCAGATGACCAACTTTCTCAAATTGTAGATGAAGCTTATGGTAATCAATGGGATGACAAAGAAATTGTCAAAATTGCTAAACATGCAAACAATTATTATCTGGAACTCTTTCATGGTCCAACGCTTGCCTTTAAAGATATCGCCTTACAAATACTTCCACGCTTAATGCATACAGCAATCAAAATTAAGCAAAATGATTCTGATATCATTATTCTAACTGCTACTTCAGGAGATACTGGTGGTGCAGCCATGAGTGGCTTTAAAGGTCAAGAACATACTCATGTTATTGTCTTCTACCCTTACGGCGGTGTAAGTCCTGTACAACTAAGACAAATGCTGGGACTTAAAGGCGATAACTTAACTGCAATTGCCATTAAAGGAAACTTTGACGATGCGCAGACTAATGTGAAGAAGATCTTTAATAATCAAGCTTTAGTTAAAAAATTAAAACTAAACAAATTACAATTTTCTTCCGCTAATTCAATGAATATTGGCCGTTTAGTTCCACAAATTGTCTATTATTTTTATAGTTATGTTCAACTAGTTAAAAATGGTGAAATAACAACCGGACAAAAAATTAACTTTTCGGTGCCAACTGGGAACTTTGGCGATATTCTTGCCGGCTACTATGCTAAAAAGTTGGGCTTACCAATTCATAAACTTATTTGTGCTTCTGATCAAAACAATGTTTTGACTGATTTCTTTAAAACTGGTACTTATGATCGTCAACGTAAGTTTTACTTAACTAACTCACCTGCCATGGATATCTTAGTTTCAAGTAATTTAGAACGACTTTTATTTGACCTTTATAATGAAGATTCTAATGAGTTAGCACAATTAATGAATGAACTAAATACTAAAGGAAAATACACGGTTAGCCCTATTGTTAAGGAAAAATTAAATCAATTATTTGCTGCTGGTTTTGCTACAGAAAACGAAGTTGAAGATGAAATTAACCGTATTTTTATAGCAGACCAGTATACGCTTGATCCTCATACAGCTGTCGCTTCTTTTGTAACCAAGAAATATCAAGAAAACAGCCTTGATCAAACGCCAACGGTGATTGTTTCAACTGCTAGCCCATATAAATTCCCTGAAACAGTCTTTCATGCTCTGACAGGAAAAGAAGTAAAAGAAAAAGGCGTTCCAGCCATTAAAGAACTGAATAGTTTTCTACAAGAAGACTTAAGCGGGAATGTAAATAATCTAATTCAAACTGGTAATTATCAAGAGCAAATAATTAAAGCCAGTGAAATGGAAAATACTTTACTTAATATTTTGGATATCTAAAAAAGGAATGAGTTAAAAACTCATTCCTTTTTTATAACCAATCATTAGCAACTAGTTTTTCAGCAATTTGAACAGTATTTCCAGCTGCGCCTTTTAATAAATTATCAGCTACAACCCACATATTAAAGGCTCCGGGTGTTTCTAAATCTGGCCTAATTCGACCAACAAAAGTATCGTTAGATCCAACTGCATTTAATGGTTGAGGATATTCTTGTTTTCTAAAATCATTCTGTACTTGAACTCCTGGGAAGTCTTTTAAAACCTTCTCTAGATCAGATACAGTAGCATTTTTATCTGCCAATTCAAAATAAACACTTTCGCCATGCGCAATTTCAACTGGAACACGAACACAAGTAGCTGTCACTTTAATATCAGCTGCATTCATATCGTTTAAGAGAATCTTCTTAGTTTCGTGAATCATCTTCCATTCTTCATGACTATAGCCATCATCTTCAAAAACATCAATTTGTGGCAATAAGTTAAATGCTAAAGGATAATGCTTTTTATCTCCTGCAGTTGGCAAAACTTCAGCTTCATCTCTAATATTTTTACCTGCCATATAATCTTTAGCTTCTTTGAATAACTCTTCTAAAGCTGCATGACCAGCACCAGAAGCTGCTTGATAAGTTGATACAATTACTCGCTTCAAACCAAATTTATCCATCATTGGTTTTAAGGCCATTACCATTTGAATGGTAGAGCAATTTGGATTAGCAATAATACCATGATGATTTTTAATTTCTTCACCATTAACTTCAGGAACAACTAATGGAACATCAGGATCCATTCTAAATGCACTAGTATTATCAATGCAGACACTGCCTCTCTTAACAGCCTCAGGCAAAAACTTTTTAGAAACTGCACCACCAGCAGAAGATAAAACTATGTCAACACCGGAAAATGATTCTGGTTTAGTTTCTTCAACTTCTACTTCTTGATCACGAAATTTTAGCTTCTTGCCAGCAGATCTTTTAGAAGCTAAAAATTTAACTTTTTTAACTGGAATAGTGGATTGCTCAAGTTGTTTGATCATTCGCTGTCCCACTAAGCCAGTTGCACCTAAGATAGCAACCGTAAATTCTTTTTTCATAATATGTCCTCATTTCTTTTATTTGTAGGTTATAATGATGCATAATATAAGTCAACTAGAATTTTTCAAGGAAGGATAACTAATCCGTATGAAAATAGCTAAATTCGGTGGCAGCTCCGTTGCTTCAGGTGCAAAAATTGCTCAAGTAATTAACATTTTAAATAACGACAATAAACGCCAAGTCGTAGTTATTTCCGCTCCGGGAAAAAGAAATAAGACAGATACCAAGGTTACTGATCTTTTGATTAAGTATGCAAATCTTACCCTTCGTAAACAAAACTGTGAAAAAATTCAAGCCCAAATTTATGCTCGTTATGCTGAAATTGGAGAATATTTTGACTTGAGTATGCAGGGACTTAACGAGATCAAAGCTTTAATTAATGATCTTCCTACTCATACTTTTCCTAATCGTGATTATTTGATGGCAGCATTTAAAGCTCACGGCGAATTTTTAAATGCTAAACTCTTAACAATGATTATGAAAAAACAAGGATTTAAGGTGCGACTTCTAACACCAAGACAAGCTGGTTTAGTTGTAACCGGCAGTCCAAATGATGCTTCTGTCAACCCTGAAACTTATGTTAATCTCCGCAATCTTGAACTCGACCCCACTGAAAAAATTATCTTTCCTGGATTCTATGGAATTTCACCTTCTGGAAATATTGCCACTTTTTCACGTGGTGGCTCAGACATTACCGGCGCTATTTTAGCACGCGGTTTTAATGCAGAATTATATGAGAATTTTACTGATGTAGATGCCATTTTTTCAGCTAATCCTGCTATTGTTTCTCATCCCGAGCCAATTAGCAAAATGACCTACCGTGAAATGCGGGAACTTTCTTATGCTGGGTTTTCTGTCTTTCATGATGAAGCTTTAATTCCTGCTATTCAAGCACAGATTCCAGTTAATGTAAAAAATACCCAGCATCCCGAAAGACCAGGAACAATGATCGTGCCAGAGACCAACTTTAAAGCTCAACATACAATCACTGGTATTGCGGGCGGTAAAAACTTTGCTGCCCTCTATTTACACAAGTACTTGTTAAATAAGGGGGCTGGTTTTACATTAAAGATCTTACAAATTCTTGATCAACATAAAGTTGCTTATGAACATATGCCTTCTGGAATTGACGATATTACAATTATTTTCAAAAAAGAAGATCTTAATGCGGAACTAATTGATCAAATTTGTAATGAAATTCAAGTTTCGCTTAATCCAGATCAAATGCAGTGGATCGATGATTACGCAATTACTATGGTTGTTGGTGAAGGAATGCGCGACAAGCTAAGCCTGTGTGCAAGTATTCTCTATCCCTTAGGTCAAAAGAACATTTCAATTCAAATGATTAATCAAGGCGCATCACAGATTTCAATCATGATTGGAACTAGAAGAGGCGATGCCGAAGAAGTTATTCGAACTATTTATCAAACATTTTTTAATTAAAAATAATATCAAAAAGAGCGGTGAATCAATTCATCGCTCTTTTCATTAGGTTTCTCATTACCAAATAGTTATTCTATTTTCTGGATCAAGCCACATACCATCTTCTGGAGTTACATTGTATGCCTCATAGAATTCTTCTTGGTTTTGGGCTGGAATATTAACTCTGGTTGGCTGCGGTGCATGTACATCAGATTGTACTTCAGCCTTAATTGATTCCGGACGTTGTTTTTGCATCCAGCTCTTAGCATAAGTTTCAAAGAGATCTTTCATCTCTCCGCCCTCTGTCTTATTAGCTGCAATTGCACAAGAAAGTCCACTTAAGTCAGCAATATTTTCAGAAACTACTTGCTTACCATTTAACTTAACTGGACCATATTGTAAGCCATCGAAAATATCAGCAACTGCCTTGGTACGCTTGTTAAATTCTGCAAAGTCTTCCTTAGTCCACCAATTTTTCATGTTGCCCTTTTCATCAAATTGGGCACCGTTATTGTCAAAAGCATGAGAAACTTCATGACCAATTGTTGCACCAATTCCGCCATAGTTAGCAGCACGAGATTGTTTTGCATCATAAAATGGAGCCTGCAAGATTCCTGCTGGGAAGGTTAAGTCATTCTTATAAGGATCGTAGCAAGCGTTGTTCAAGTTACCCGGCATTTCCCAAATACTTTTATCAGGCTTTTTATTTAATCTTTGAAGAATATCTTTAATTCTTTCTTGATTAATCAAAACATGGTTTTCGTATAAAGTCTTGTTTGGATCTACAACTAAATTATCAAAAAGAGCTCTATTCTTTTCAGGATAGCCAACCTTTAACTTTAAAGCCTTTAATTTGATAATAGCTTGTTTTTTAGTAGGCTCTGAAAGCCAGGTATTTTCTTGAATTCTTTGTTCCGTAAATTGCAATAATAAATTGAACACTTTTGGTTAAGCTGCTTGATAGATTCGATCTAATTCTCTTTCAAAGATTTCATCTGGTGTATGATAAGCTAAGATCTTTCTTGGCAATGAGTTGCACCAGGTTTCAATATCAATGATATTTTGTAAAGAATAGTTAGCTATTGCTTCTCCTTTAGGAATGAATCTGCGAATAAGACCATTGTGTCTTTCAACTGTTCCCTTATCACAAGAAGTGTAAGGATGGGCATAGTAAACCAGTGTATTGGAGGCTTCTTCTAGGTTGTACAGATCCGCAAATTCTGAACCATTATCAGTGGTAATAGTTTTAAAAATATCATTCCAGTGTTCACTGTATTGTCTTTGGAGTTCTTTAAAGGCTTGCATGACACTGATAGAAGTCTTGTCGGGAATACGAATAATTAAGAATTCACGACTCATGCGCTCAGATAAGGTTAACAGCACTTCATCATCTTTAGTCTTATGTCCAAGAACCAAATCGCATTCCCAATGACCGAATTCATTACGTTCACTAATTTCTTTTGGACGTTCTTCAATACTTCTGCCAAGCTTTTTCTTGTTTTTGCGAACACGATGAAGCTTGGTATTGCGTTTAAGCTTCTCAGGCAAGTCGTAATTATAAATGCCTAATAAGCCCTTATCAACGTAATTATAAAGAGTTTTGGTGCAGACAACATCGCTGCTAGAGAATTCGCCAGCAGCAGTGGCACGATTACTGCAAACATCAAGCGACCAACCGTCTTTAAAGAAATGTTTGTGGACATAGTGAATAAATTGAGTTTTTTTGAGAAAGTCTGATTTGCGCCCACAATTTTTACGATGAGCTTGATATACATCATGTCCTTGAGTAGCCTTGTATCTTTTGACTTTACCATGATACAGTTTTACAGTGCCACGTTTAATCTCATAACTGATAGTAGAAGGAGAACAGTTGAGTTCACGAGCAATTGCACGCAAAGAGCAGCCATCTTTCAAACGCAATTGAATAATAACTCGCTCTTCAAATGATAAATGCTTTCCTTTAACGTGCTGGTTCATGGTAGAATGTAAAGAGTCCATTTTGACCTTCAATAGAAAGTTTTTGTGGTTATTAACATTCTATCAAACAGGTCCGAATGGACTTTTTATTTTTCTAAAGTGTTCAATTTGATTTTACAATCAACGGAATTCTTTGTTCATAAACCTTAAGCATCTTTTTAATCATACTAATTACGTCAGCCTTGGCTTCGTCTCCGAGATAGGTCTTACCATAGTAAATGCCAATCACTTCATCAAAAGCCTCATTAGCTAGGCGATATGCATGCTTATCTTGAGATGGTAACTCTGGAACACCATAAACTGCTTGTCTGAATGGAAAAGCTGCTTCTCTAAAATCTTGAGATAAGTAAGTTGCACTTTTATTGATAAATTTAATAATCATCCAGCTCTTAAATTCATCGAATTCGCTCTCACTCAAGAAATCATTAATATGTTTAAAGTAACGTGGTTCTGCTACAATTACCCTTTCAGGCATTTCAGGCAAAAGCTGCTTTAAGAATGAATTGATATCGAACTGATCAAATTTTGCTTCAAAGTCAGACAAACTAGCTGGATTATACATTGCCACTTCATCAGCCCATTCTTCTGTTGACTTCAAAATCTTAGAAAGTTTTTTATCAAATTCAATTCCACTCTTAGCCCAAGTTCTAGCTTGTTCTTCACTTATTCCAGCCATAGTAAGCAATTTTACAGTTTGCTTCTCTAAGACAGAAAGTAACTTTTTAGCATCCGGAACTTGATAAGCGGTAGTATCTGGCAAGAAAAGCTGTGGTCCAGTTGCATATAAGGCATTATGATCTGTATCCTTCATATCCTCAGATACATAGATATCAAACGGTAGTTCATAGCCACTTGATATTAATTGAGCCGCTTCTTGATTAAATTCTTCAAAATTTTCCAAAGAAGTTAGTCTGCTTAAGTCTTTCTTAATTGGTTCTGCTTGATCCTTATTTCTCTTATCAAAATCAGCTGCCAACTTGTAGTAGTTAATTGCCTTTTCAAAGTTTGCTACATCAGGAAGCGGCTTCTTACCATTGGCAAAATCTTCAAAATCCTTCATAAGCTTGTCTTCAATTCGCATGTCTAAAATCAAATTAATTCCAGTTGAAGTTCTGTCGGCTGGAATTTTTGCTTTTGAAAGCCATTCAGAGTTAACTGCTAAGTATAAATTATCTTGCGGTCTAGTATTAACATCAGGCTTAGTTAAGTCACCTGCGCCCCCACGAACGCTGAAGTATCTTCTCATAATTCCTTACCTCATTTCTTTAATTAGGTAAATGATATCATTATTAAAGATATTAAGCTAATTTTTATTTTCTTGTTCCACCAATAATTGAGTAGTAGAAACTAAACGATGATATTTTTGTTCGTTATGATATAAATCAACAAAATCTTCTGGTCCATCTTCGATAAAAGGATCATTAGAATATGCCAAATAATTGAATGTTCTTGAATGGATAAAATTGTGTTCTGCATTTTCTAATGGGATTTATTCTTCTTTTGCCAAAATCTTGCTGACTTCTTGAGTAATAGCTTCAATATAAAGTGATCTTTCGTTATCTAGATTCTCCATATTTAACACCTTCAAGTTGTTATCGATATTATTCATTTTCTAATTCTAAACCACAAAAGAACCGTATGCATCTTCAACATGCACACGGTTCTTTTTTAATCTACTGACTTCAAAGCTTCAAGCATATTAACTTCCTTAATATCACGATTTACAAAAATTGCCATAATCGCTGTGATCAACATTGGAATTATTGCTGAAAAAAGATAGTTACTCATCAAAATTCCAGGTCTAAACATCGCATTCATCGGAGCCAAATTGTCAATAATAAAACTATGAAGCCAATTTCCAATTAAAAAGCCAAATAGAATACCAAAAATTGAAAGAATAATCGTCTCACGATAAATATATAGACTAGCTTCTTTATTATAGAAACCTAAAACTTTCAAAGTAGAAATTTCTCTCATTCGCTCTTCTAGATTTGTCGTAGTTAAGGTAAAAATTACAACAATTGCTAAAAGTGCTGCTAAGCCAATTAATAAGAACATTACCTTATCCATACTTTGAATTAGACTATCAATTATTTGCTTATTGCTAGTATTTAAATTAATTGCATTAACCGCTTCAGTTTTCATCAATGAATTAGCAAAATCATCAGTTTTAACGCCTGACTTTAATTCAATTAACTGGGCATTAGCATTCACTTTCTGATCAAAATACTTCTCATAGACATCCGAATTCATCAAAACATAATGTCCCATATACATTTCACAAATCCGACTAATTGGCAATTTAACTTTTTTACCATTATTAGTATTTAAAGTTAACTCATCGCCAGACTTTAAGTTCAAGAGATTAGCCAACTTTTCAGAAATAACCACGCCATGGTTATTCAAGTTAATTTTTTGACCTGACTGTCTATTTCTTAGATTAATGTAGTCGTTAATATTTTGATCTTTCTTTGGCACGATTATTGAAATATCTTGTTTTGTTCCATCAATCTTTTTAGTAATATTTTCAAAATGTACTGGCAAATACTTATTTACTTGTTTTGAATCAAGTTTTTGTTCTAATTTTCTGCTCTGATTTCCAGACAAATCCTTTTTATCGACCGCAATTAGATCATATTTAATCAGCTCACCATATTGCTTTTGACCAATACCAGCTAAAGAATCACGAATGCCAAATCCCATCATCAATAAACCGGTACATCCCGCAATACCTAAAATTGTCATGATCATTTTTACTTTATAACGAAAAATATTCCTTAACGTAACTTTATAGTTAAAGCCTAAACGTCGCCAAAGTGGTTTGATTCTTTCTAAGAAAATTCGCGAACCATTCTTCGGCGGTTTGGGTAACAATAATTCACTTGTTTTTGCTCTTAAAACAAAAAATAGTTGAATTAAAGCAGCTCCTGTCGTACATAAAACTGCAATGAAGATAGTTAAGAATAGATACTTCCATGAAAATAAAGTCTGAAAACTCGTCAGTGTTAGATTAGCAGTATAAGAATTGAATATTATTCGCGGTAATAACCAATAGCCTCCAATTGCCCCAATCAAAACGCCCGTTAAAGCGGCGGTTAAGCTATAAACAATAAATTTTAGACTAGTGTTTAACTTGCTATATCCCAAAGCCCTTAAAACACCAATATTTTGTCTTTCTTCGTCGATAAACCTTGTCATAGTTGAAAAACTAACTAAGGCAGCAACTGCAAATAGAAAAACTGGGAAAATATTAGTAATTAAGTCTATTTTTTCTGAATTTGACTGGTAAGTATCATAGCCAGGATCATTTTTACGATCATTAACATAATAAGAAACATTACCCAATTGCTTGATTTGCCATTTTTGCTTACTTAACTTGCTTTCCTGTTTTTCTAATTGAGCTTTTTGCTCAGCTACGTTTAAGCCATTACTTTCAGCTAATTGGACTTGCTGCTTAGCTTGATTAAGCTGCTTTTGAGCTAATACTAAATTCTTATCAAGTTCTGTTTTCTTTGTTTTACCATTTTTACTTAAGGCTTTAGTGAGCTTTTTCTTTTTATCATCAATGATCCTTTGATAAGCACTAGAATATGGGTCTAAATTTTTTGCCTGATAAAAGCGAATTCGAGCAATACTATAATTTGAAGAATTAAAAGCACTCTTTTTCACTACTGCAATTCCTGAAAGCTGACCAGTTCCAACAGTAGTTTGCCCAATATTGCTTTTATCCATATATTCGCTTGGTCGAATAAAACCAACAATCTTAAAACGATTAGTTTTCAAATTATTATGATTATCTAACTTAATCCATTCCCCTAAACGATATTTATCTTTAAGTAAATAACTAATCGCAATTTGTTTATTCTCGTTTGGCAACTTTCCACTAACTATTTGATTAGTGGAAACACTTTTAGTTTCTGATAAAACACGCAGGCTGATCTTAGAATTACTAACGGTTGTATCCTGCAAATATCCTAAATCTAATGTTGCATTTTTAGCGTGATTCCTAAGCGTCTGAAGATCTCTGTTATCAAGACCATAATTTGAACTGACTGTTAAATCTGCTAAATTTATATTTCGATAATACCTTTGGGCGGTATATCTCATATCAGGACCGGCCATCTTTAAGCTAATAAAGGCAAAAGCACTAACTGCCATTAGTAACATAATCCCAATAAAGCGTCCCCAAGAATTAGTGAGTGAATTTAAAGCATCTTTCCATAAAACTTTTTTACTCATGTCACTCACCTACCATTCAATTTTTTCAATATGCTGGGGATGAGCGTTATTTTCAACTTGCTTTATTTTTCCATCTTGAATCCTAATGACCTTGTCAGCTATTGGAGCTAAAGCCGTATTATGCGTCACAATAATAACTGTTGACTTTTTCTTTAAACTACGATCTTGTAGAATCTTAAGTACTTTTTTACCAGTCTGATAGTCTAAAGCTCCAGTTGGTTCATCACATAACAATAAAGCTGGGTTCTTAGCAATGGCACGCGCAATCGCAACTCGTTGCTGCTCTCCGCCAGAGAGCTGGGATGGAAAGTTATTGATCCTTTTTTCAAGTCCCACTTCTTTTAAGGCAACTTCTGCATCAAGCGGATTAGCCACTAACTCATTTGCCAGTTCTACATTTTCTTTAGCAGTTAAGTTAGGTATCAAGTTATAAAACTGAAAAACAAAACCAATTTCGTTCCTCCGATATTTGGTTAATTCTTTAGCAGAGTAATTCGCAATGTTATTTCCATTAACAATAACTTCCCCCCTAGTAACATTCTCCATGCCGCCTAAAATATTCAATAAAGTAGACTTGCCAGCACCAGATGATCCTAAAATAATTACCAATTCACCCTGCTCAATATCAAAGCTAAGATCTTTATTTGCCCAAACGGTAGTTGCTCCCGTGCCATACTTCTTTGAACAGTTTCTTAATTCAATAAAAGCCAATTTATTCATCCCCTATTTCTAGTCTTCCTATAACTATATTGTATGAAAAATTGACTAATTATATGAGTAAAAAGCACTGATATGAAAAGACTTTTTAGTAGTTCAACTAATTCTTATTAAAAATAAACTTTACTGCAATAAAAATAAGTATCAAAACACTAAAAATCAAACTTTCTATTATATTACCCTGCTTAACAGCTAAAATTAAAAAGCCACACAAAACAAAAAAAGTAATAAGCTTGCTTAAATTACCTCTAGACTTCATGATAAATACTTACTTCCCTCTTTAATCTAAAGAGTTGCCAGCTCATTATGATGCTTGCTAATAAAATTCTTTACCCAGTCTGGATTAGTTTTTGAATAATCACGTAGTGCCCAGCCAATTGCCTTATTAATAAAAAATTCGGAACTGCTTAAATTATTTTCTAAAATTGCGTTCAGTAATTTAACATTCATCTTATCTTTACGCAAAAGCTGATGCTCAATTGCTACTCTTCTAACCCAAAAGTCGTCATTTTTTGACCAAGCTAGCATCAACTCATTTACTCGCTCATCTCTTAAACCTATTTTTCCAATTGGTTTAATTAAACTATCAATTGTATCCCACCATTGTTTAGACTTTACATAATTAAAAATATGGTCAATGTCTTCAAAAGTGAGATATTTTTCTAATGCAATTAGATAATCGCAAACAAAATATTGAGCTTCACGATGTTCATCTGCCCATGCTTGATCTAAAAAATCCCAATCAATTTTTTTATTTGCTTTTTTTAACTTAATAAGGTCATGATAACTCTCTCTACGTTCTGGTGACTTCAAACCAAAAAACTTGAACTTATTTTTCAAATAGCTTTCCATTTGACTAGCTATTTCTGGATTGCTATTTTCGATTAACCTTTGTCTTAATTGTTGATACTTACTCATTTCTTTCCCTTCAGTTTCCTTACTTGTTAAAATAAATCTAATATTAGAGAGGATGATAATCATGAAAATTTTAATTGTCATCGATGATTATTTCAATAAAAGCAATGGCATGTCAATTTCTACACAACGCTTTGTTAAACAATTTCAAAAAATGGGGCACGAAGTGCGTGTCCTAGCTTCGATCGCTGGTGGAGAGCCTGACTATCCACTTCCAATAATGACGATTCCAATTTTTAAAAATATAATTGCTAAAGAAGGCTTTCATTTTGCTAAACCTGAAAAGAAAACCATTGAAAAAGCTGTTAAATGGGCCGATCTAGTACACTTGGAAGACCCCTTCCCAGTTTGCGCTTGTGCAGGTAAAATTGCTAAACGATTCAAGAAGCCAATTACTGGTACTTTTCACCTTTATCCTGAAAATTTAACTGCTTCTGTTCCTATCTTAGATCATCCTAGCATCAACTCCACTTTTATGAAGCTTTTTCGTGATACTACCTTTAATTATTGCAATTACTTGCAGTGTCCAACAGCTAAAGTCAAACAAAGATTACAAAAATATCATTTCAAATCTAAATTAATAACTATTTCAAACGGCATTAGCGATTATTACTTACAAGATAATCAGCGAGAACTTAAAAATGACTCCTTCACGATTCTTTCGATTAGACGCTTTTCTAATGAAAAAGATCAAAAGACCCTTATTAAAGCTATTTCACTCAGCAAACATAAAAACAAAATCTGTCTCATCTTAGCAGGTAAAGGGCCATTAAAGTCTGAATATATTGAACTTTGCCGCAAATTAAAAATTAATGCCCAGCTTGCTTTTTATAGCAGAGATGAACTAAAACAGGTAATGAAACAATCAAATATTGTTGTTCATTGCGCTAATGTCGAAGTAGAAGGAATGGCTTGTATGGAAGCCTTTGCAACTGGCTGTGTTCCAGTAATTGCAGAAAGTCCACTTTCTTCGACTAGCGCCTATGCTTTAAGTCCTCAAAATCGTTTTCCAGCTGGCAATAAGCAAATTTTAGCGCTGAAAATTGATTACTGGATTACTCACCCTCAAGACTTAAAAATAATGAGTTCAAATTATCAAAATTATGCTAAATCACTTTCGATTGAAAACTCGGCTACCAAGGTTTTAGCAATGTTTGAAAAAGCTCAAAAAAATTATGTTTCAAACTAATATTCAAACATACAAATCTGTGATATCCTTATGTTAAATCTTTCACAAAAAGGAGGAAACTTTTTAATGTCCATCAAGAAGTTAGAAAACAGTAGTGACCACGCAATGGTTGCCGAAGAGGTTAAAATTTTAACCAACTTGCTTAATGAAAGTACGCGTCAATTGAGCGGCGACGTTGTTTTTAATAAGATCCAAGACTTGATCAAGATTTCTGCTCAAAAAGACTACGATGCTCTTGAAAAGCAAATTGCTAGTTTAACTAATCAAGAGATGATGGTGGTTGCTCGCTACTTTGCAACCCTACCCTTATTAGTTAATATTTCTGAAGATGTGGAATTAGCAAGTGAAGTTAACTTGCTCAATAATACTGATCAAGATTATCTTGGCAAACTTGAAGATACAATTGATTTAGTTGCACAAAAAGAGAACGCTCGTGAAATCTTAAAGCATGTTAATGTTGTACCAGTTTTAACGGCTCATCCTACTCAAGTTCAAAGAAAAACCGTTCTTGAATTAACCGATCAGATTCACGGCTTATTACGTAGCTATCGTGAAGTTAAGAATGGAACTATCAATCAGGCTGAATGGACTGAAAAGCTTCGTGCCTATATTGAAATTTTAATGCAAACAGATATTATTCGTAGTCACAAGTTGCAAGTATCTAACGAAATTACTAATGTTTTAGCTTACTATCCTAAGGCGTTAATTCCAGCAATTACCAAGTTTACGGCTCGCTATCAAGAATTAGCTAAAAAACATAATTTAGATCTTAAAGGCGCAACTCCAATTACGATGGGAATGTGGATTGGCGGCGACCGGGACGGTAACCCTTATGTAACAGCTGATACATTAAAGCTAAATGCAGGTTTACAAAGCCAAGTTATTTTTGAATATTACATCAAAAAACTAAATAAACTTTACCGCACTATTTCAATGTCTACGTCTTATATGAAAACTTCCTCAGCTGTTGAAAAACTTTCAGAGCTCTCAAACGACGACTCACCATTTAGAACCAATGAACCTTATCGCCGTGCCTTTTACTATATTGAGAGTCGCTTGCTTCATACTGAATACCAACTTTTGGGTACAGCTGATAAAAATAGTTTTGTTAAAAAGCGTGACTTAGAAAACTTAGATAAGATTCCTGTTTATAAGAATCCTCAAGATTTCAAAGCGGATTTAATTACAATCAAAGAATCACTTGAACAAGATCATGACCAGGCAGTCATTAAAAGTTTCTTTACTGAGCTTTTAGAAGCAATTGATATTTTCGGCTTTCACTTGGCAACAATTGATATGCGGCAAGATTCTAGCGTAAACGAAGCATGTGTGGCTGAGTTACTCAAGAGTGCTGGAATTTGTGATAATTACAGTGATTTACCAGAAAAAGAAAAAGTTCAAGTCCTACTTAAAGAACTAAATGACGATCCACGTAATCTACATGCTAATAACAAGCCTAAGTCTGACCTACTTCAAAAAGAATTAAAAATTTACAAGACTGCACGTCAACTTAAAGATCGCATCGGCGAAGACGTAATTAAGCAGCATATTATTTCTCATACGGAAAGCGTTTCTGACCTATTAGAGCAAGCAATTATGCTCAAAGAATACGATCTTTTAGACAATCAAGGTGCCCGCATCCAAGTAGTTCCATTATTTGAAACAGTTGAAGATTTAGAAAACTCCCGCGAAATCATGAAAGAGTTTTTGAACTTAGATATTGTTAAAAAATGGCTTGCTTCTCAAAACAATTACCAAGAAATTATGCTCGGCTATTCTGATTCAAACAAAGACGGTGGCTACTTAGCTTCTTGCTGGAATCTCTATAAGGCTCAAAAAGATTTAACTGCAATGGGCAAAAAATTAGGCGTTAACATTACCTTTATGCATGGACGTGGCGGAACTGTTGGACGAGGCGGTGGTCCTTCATATGAAGCCATTACTGCTCAACCTTTTGGTTCAATTAATGATCGGATTCGAATGACTGAACAAGGTGAAATCATTCAAAATAAATATGGTAATCAAGATACTGCCTACTACAACTTAGAAATGCTTGCTTCAGCAACGATTGACCGAATTGTTTCTAAGCAAATCGTAAGCGAAGATGATATTGGCGGCTTCCGTGATTCAATGGATAAGATTGTACTTGATAGTAATAAAGTTTACCGTAAATTAGTTTTCGAAACGCCTGCCTTTCTTGACTACTTCTTACAAGCTACTCCAATTAAACAAATTTCCAACTTAAATATTGGCTCTCGCCCAGCTGCAAGAAAGAAAATCACTGACTTCTCTGGGTTAAGAGCTATTCCATGGGTATTCTCCTGGTCACAGAGTAGAATTATGTTTCCAGGTTGGTATGGGGTTGGATCTGCCTTTAAGCACTTTATTGATTCCGATTCTCACAACTTAGAAACATTACAAAAGATGTATCAAGGCTGGCCATTCTTCCATTCCCTACTTTCTAACGTAGATATGGTTTTATCAAAATCTAACATGGATATTGCCAAGCAATATGCGGACTTATGTGAAGATGAAGATACTAAGAATGTCTTTGACACTATCTACCAAGAATGGAAACTTACCAAAGAAGTTATTCTTCAAATTGAAGGTAATAAGGAGCTACTAGCTGATAATCCAAGCCTTCAAATGAGTTTAAATTACCGGATGCCATACTTTAATATTCTTAACTACATTCAGATTGAGATGATTAAACGGGATCGTGTTGATGACATTGCTGGTGTTTACGAAAGCATCTTACCAATTACTATCAATGGTGTAACTTCTGGCTTACGTAATTCGGGATAGTTTTAAGAATTTTATTTTGAGGAAAGCAACATGACAAAAGCACTATTAATTATTGATTATACTAATGATTTTATTGCAGATAATGGTTCTCTTACCTGCGGCAAACCTGCCCAAGATTTGGAAGATTATTTAATTGAGCTTGCAGATAAATTTTATGAAAACGGTGATTACGTTATTTTCCCAACTGACGGTCATACCGGAGATAAATTTAGCCCTGAATACAAGCTTTTCCCGCCACATAATATTGTCGGCACCCCGGGACAAGAACTTTATGGCAAATTAAAAGATTGGTACGAAAGTCATAAGTCTAGCGAACGTATTTATAAGTTTAATAAAAATCGCTACTCTTCTTTCCAAAATACCAATCTTGATAATTACCTACGTGAACGTAAAATCGATGATCTTTGGCTAACCGGTGTATGTACTGATATTTGTGTACTTCATACCGCAGTGAGTGCCTATAATTTAAATTATGGCATCACCATTCCAACTAAAGGCGTTACAACATTTACCGAGCATGGACAAGAATGGGCATTAGACCACTTCAAGAATTCACTTGGTGCAAAAGTAATATAATGTTATGAACGAAAAATATTACTATGAGATAATGTCACAAAATTAAATAAAAAGAATAAGCTGTATTACCTGTTCTAGAAGATAATACAGCTTATTTTCTTTGATTAAAATTTCTATTTTAAATTGATTAATTCAATACTATCAACACCGTCAATTTCACTGACATTAACGGACACTTGTTCATTAAGAGAGGTTGGAATATTTTTACCAACAAAATCAGCTTTGATCGGTAATTCTCGATGTCCTCGATCTACTAAAACAGCTACAGAAATCGATTTGGGTCGTCCATTTGCTATCAAGGCATCCATCGCTGCCCTAATTGTGCGACCGGTATAAAGAACGTCGTCTACTAAGACAACATTTTTGTTAGTAATATCTAAGTCCATCGGCTCTAAATCAGGTATTTTTTCCTGACTAAAATCATTTTTCCGATCATCCCGATAAGGTGTAATATCCAATTCACCTACTGGAACGTCGACTTTTTCGACCTCTTTAAGTCGATCACGCATTCTGCGAGCCAAATACACTCCACGCGTCTTAATACCGACTAAAACTAGATCTTCTACTCCCTTATTTCTTTCAATAATTTCATACGTAATTCTGACAAGAGCTCGCTTCATTGCAAGCTTATCCCAAATTTCTTTTGCCATTGTATCTCTTCTCTAATCAAGGATTTCTTATTTTAAGGCGTCTGTCGCAAATGATCTATTTTCAAGAGAAGTTAAAAGCGCGTCAGCTGTGTCAAGAGCAGTTAACAAGGGAACATTTTGTTGAATAGCCATCTGTCTAATAATAAATCCATCTGAGTTCTTTTCAATATCATGTCCCATAGTATTAATCACTAAGTCGATCTTCCCATCCCTCAGTTCATTCAAGATATTATCATCTGCATTTTCGTTTTCATGAACTTTGGTTACTAGATCAACATGCAAGCCATTATTCTTTAAAAAGTCAGCTGTCCCTTTTGTCGCAAAAATTCGATAACCAATTCTAGCAAAACGCTTAGCAATTGGTAAAATCTTATCTTTATCTCTATCTTCAATTGTCAATAAAACATTTCCGTTTTCAGGTAGCTGCATCTTTGCTCCTGCAAAGGCCTTATAAAGTGCTTTGGCAAAGGTATGGTCGCTTCCCATTACTTCACCAGTGGACTTCATTTCAGGTCCAAGATATGAATCCACATCTGCCAACTTACTAAAGCTAAACACAGGAGCCTTAACGCTAATCATTTCTGGCTCTGGAGCAAGACCATCGCTGTAGCCTTGCTCTGCTAAGCTTTCACCCATAATTACTCTAGTTGCAACTTGCGCCATTTCAATTCCAGTTATTTTGCTCAAAAACGGCACTGTTCTACTTGCCCGAGGGTTTACTTCGATTACGTAAACTTCACCATCTCTAACAATAAACTGAATATTCATAATTCCAACACAATTAAGAGTAAGCGCTAATTTCCGAGTAACGTCCATAATCTTCTCTTTGACGTCATCAGTAAATGTTTGTGGTGGATATACTGCCATTGAGTCACCTGAGTGAACACCTGCATGTTCAATATGTTCCATAATTCCAGGCAATAGTACATCTTTACCATCGCAAATTGCATCAACGTCGCATTCACGACCATCTAAATAATCATCAACCAAAATTGGATGATCTGCTGCAATATCTACGTGATCATGTAAATATTCTTCTAGTTCGCTCTTGTTATAAACAATTTCCATTGCTTTTCCACCCAGCACATAACTTGGACGAACTAAGACTGGGTATCCTAACTCTTCAGCTGCTTTAATTACGCCATCATGCGTTGTAGCAGTTAAGCCTTTCGGTTGATTAAGTTGAAGCTTTTTAATAATTTGGTCAAATAGTTCACGATCTTCTGCACGGTTAAGATCTTTAACTGTCGTTCCAAGGATCTTAACTCCATGTTTTTCTAAACCAGCTGCTAAATTAATAGAAGTTTGACCGCCGAATTGAACAATGACACCTTCTGGCTTTTCTAAGTCGCAAACATTCAAGACATCTTCTAATGTTAAAGGTTCAAAATACAGTTTATCTGAAATTGAAAAGTCAGTTGAAACAGTTTCCGGGTTTGAATTAATTACAATTGCTTCATAACCCATTTTTTGTAGTGCTTTAACACAGTGAACTGTGGCATAATCAAACTCAACTCCCTGTCCAATTCTAATTGGGCCAGAACCAATAACAATAACTGATTTCTTTCCAGACTTATGTGATTCATTTTCACCATCATAAGTTGAATAGAAATAAGGTGTTTTGGATTCAAATTCAGCTGCACAGGTGTCAACCATCTTATAAACTGGAATGATATTTTGCTTTTTACGTAAGTCTCTAACTTGATCAGCCTTTTCATCCCATAAAGCAGCTATAGTTGGATCGCTAAAGCCATATTTTTTAGCTAAACGTAAAGTCTCAAGATCATCCTTATTTTCTTTAATGGTCTTCTCCATTTCAACCATATGACTCACAATATCTAAGAAATAAAAGTTAATCTTCGTTAATTCGTGTACATCTTCAAGACTGTACCCTCTTCTAAATGCCTCAGCTAAGTAAAAGAGACGATCATCTTGTGCTCTAACTAGCTTTTGTTCAATTTCTTCATCACTTGCCCGATGAGCTTTTTCTGAATATAAATCTTTTTCATCAATTTCAAGTGACCTTACTGCTTTCTGCATTGCTTCTTCAGCAGTTCGACCAATTGCCATTACTTCACCGGTTGCTTTCATTTGTGTACCCAAAGTACGATCAGCTTTAGAGAATTTATCAAATGGCCAGCGTGGAATTTTGCAGACAACATAGTCTAATGCTGGTTCAAATTCCGCATAAGTTGTTCCGGTTACAGGATTCTTAATTTCATCTAAAGTCATTCCGATTGCAATTTTGGCTGCCATCTTAGCAATTGGATAACCAGTTGCTTTTGAAGCAAGAGCACTTGACCTTGACACTCTTGGATTAACTTCAATCACGTCATAATCAAAACTATTTGGGTCTAAAGCTAGCTGCACATTACAACCACCTTCAATTTTAAGAGCACGAATTAAACGTAAAGAGCAATCTCTAAGCATTTGGTATTCTTTATCGCTTAAAGTTTGACTAGGTGAAAAGACAATTGAATCTCCTGTATGAATACCAACTGGATCAAAATTTTCCATGCAGCAAACGATCATTGCATTATCGTCATGGTCACGCATTACCTCAAACTCAATTTCTTTATAGCCAGCGATGGATTTTTCAATTAAACATTCAGTCACTGGAGAAAGCTCTAAACCATTCTTAGCAATTTCAGCTAATTCTTCATGACTATGGCAGATTCCGCCACCAGTTCCACCCATCGTAAATGCTGGTCTAACAATGATTGGATATCCAATTTCATCACCAAATGCAAGAGCATCTTCTACTGTATTAACAGTTTTTGAAGGAGGAACAGGTTCGCCTAATTTTTTACATAATTCTTTGAATTTTTCTCTATCTTCTGCTTCTTCAATCGAAGAAAGCTTTGTTCCTAGTAATTCAATACTTAATTCGTCTAAAATTCCAGTTTTAGCCAAAGCTAGCGCCATATTTAACCCAACTTGGCCGCCAAGAGTTGGCAGAATTGCATCAGGATATTCCTGTCTAATTATTCTAGAAATTGATTCTACTGTTAGTGGTTCAATGTAAACCTTATCAGCAATGGTTGTATCAGTCATAATTGTCGCTGGATTTGAGTTGACCAAAACCACTTCATAACCTTCTTCACGAAGAGCTAAGCAAGCTTGAGTACCTGAATAATCAAACTCAGCAGCTTGACCAATAATAATTGGACCAGAACCAATCACCATAATTTTATGAATATCTGTTCTTTTAGGCATGACGCTCTTCTTCCTTTCTTTGGTCAATCATTGACATGAAATCATCAAATAATGAATCTTCATCATGAGGTCCTGGTGTTGCATCAGGGTGGAATTGCACTGAAAATGCTGGATACTTTTTATGGCGTAAACCTTCAACAGTCCCGTCATTTACTTCAACATGCGTAATCATCAGATTTTCTTTATCAATTGAAGCAGGATCAACTGCATAACCATGATTTTGCGAAGTAAAACCAATATTTCCAGTTGCAATTTCTCGTACTGGATGGTTAAAACCACGGTGTCCAAATTTCATCTTGTAGGTTTTAGCACCATTAGCAAGTGCAAAAACTTGGTGCCCCATACAAATTCCAAACAAAGGAACATGTTTTTCAACTTCTTGAACCATCTTTGTAGCTTCAACCATTTCTTCTGGATCTCCAGGTCCATTAGATAGGAGCACGCCATCTGGATTAAGACTTAAAATTTCATCAGCGCTTGCAGTGTAAGGTAAAACAATGCAATTACAATCTCTTTCAGCTAACTCTCGTAAAATACTATGCTTAATTCCAAAATCAACTACAACAATGTTACGTTTAGAGCCTGGAACTGGATAAGAGTTCTTAGTTGAAACACGGCTAATTACACCTTGAGTAATGTTTTGCTCTTTTAATTCTTGAGCAATCTTAGTGGCGTCTTCTTTAGAATCAGTAATCTTTCCTTTTAAGGTACCGTGAATTCGAAGTTTCTTAACCAATTCACGCGTATCAATTCCTTGTAAGCCAGGAATATTTAATCTTTCTAAAAATTTTGGCAAAGTTGTTTGCATTCTCCAATTATCTGGATGACGAGCAACTTGATGACATACTACACCCTTAATTTGCGGTTCAAGTGATTCATAGTCTGCTAAGGTAATCCCATAATTACCAATTAAGGGATTAGTAAAAACCAAAATCTGGTCAGCATAACTTTGATCAGTAATTGCCTCTTGATAACCAGTCATACCCGTTGTAAAAACAACTTCACCGCTGCTTTCGCAGTCAGCCCCAAAGGCTTCTCCTTCATAAATACTGCCATCTTCTAAAATTAAATAGCGCTTCATTTTGTTCCCCTTTGATATACAACTTCACCGTCAACAAGCGTCATCACTGTTTCACCATATACTTTTTGACCAGTAAATGGTGTATTTACACCTTTTGATTTAAAATCTGCTTCCTTAATTTCGGTTTTATGCTCAATATCAAAAATTGCAATATCTGCATTTTTACCAGGTTCAAGAACACCTGCATTCTTAATTCCAAACACTTTAGCTGGTTTGTCACTGAGAAGTGCAAATAATTGTTCAAGCCTTAAAACTTTTTCTTCTTTTACAAATTTAGTATAAAGTGTACTAAAAGCCGTTTCGCTTCCAGTAATTCCAAAAGCAGCGTCTTTCATGCCGCCCTGCTTTTCTTTTTTTGCATGTGGTGCATGATCAGTAGCAATCAAGTCAATTGTTCCATCTAGCAAACCAACTAGAAGAGCTGCTTGATCTTCTTTATTTCTTAGTGGCGGATTCATTTTGAAGTAACCATTGTCTTTAGGAATATCGTTATCAGTCAATAAAATGTGGTGCGGAGCAACTTCACAAGTTACGTTAATTCCACGTGCTTTAGCTAGGCGCACCAGTTCAACGCTTGTCTTAGTTGAGACATGGCAAATGTGATAGTGAACTCCAGTCTTTTGTGCTAAAAGTAGGTCACGCGCAATTTGAGTAGTTTCCGCAAGCTCAGTAACGGGTGGTAAATCAAGTCTTTCTGCTGTTATACCTTCGTTCACAATTCCTTTGTTAAAAAGCGAATCGTCCTGGGCATGAGTTGCAATGATTAAGTTGTTTTCTTTAGCTTTTTGCATTGCTAAATACATGGTTTGCGCAGTTTGTACGCCGTGGCCATCATTACTCAAGGCAAAGGCACCGGCTTTTTTCAATGCTGCATAATCAGGAATAATATCAGTTGTTTCATCGTTAGTTATTGGGCCATATTGAAAAATATGAACTACACCTTTACTCTTGTTTTCCTCCACCATCTTCTTCATTAATTCAGGTGTATTAGGAACCGGAGTAACATTTGGCATTGCACCGACGGTTGTAAAACCACCACGTGCTGCAGCTTGACTACCAGTTTTAATATCTTCTTTATAAGTTTGACCAGGATCACGGTAGTGAACATGAACATCGACTAATCCCGGACTAACAAGCATTCCTTGGGCATCAATGACATTTTCTGCATCTAAATCTATTCCAATCGCCTTTATTTTTTTACCTTCAATTAAGACATCAGCTTTAATTAAGCGGCCATTTTGATAAACTGTTCCATTTTTTATTACAGTTGCCATTACTTAAGTCCTCCTAGTCTTCTTCCGCGCAAAACTGCTTCTATCATCGCCATTCTCATAAACACACCATTTTGCATTTGACGCGTAAACATACACTTATCGCTTTCAACTAAGTCTCCACTTAATTCAACGTCGTGATTAATCGGGCCTGGGTGCATAATAATTGTGTCAGGCTTTAGTTCTTGGTAGCGTTTATGATTAATTCCATATTCTTCATGATATGCTTTGGCATCAAAGCTCTTTTCATTCGGATCACCGCTGTGTCTTTCATGTTGAACTCTCAAGAGCATCATGACATCCATTTCAGGAACTAGCTTGTCTAATTTCTCATATTTTCCATACTTATCATATTCACTTGAATACCAGTACTCAGGACCTGAGAAGTAAACCTGTGCACCTAATCTTGTCAACAATTCCATATTGCTTTTGGCCACGCGTGAATTAGTAATGTCTCCAACAATAGCCACTTTCAAGCCTTTAAAATGACCAAAGTGTTCATGAATTGTCATCATATCTAATAAGCATTGACTAGGATGTTGTCCACTGCCATCACCTGCATTAATTACGCCAATATTTAAATATTGATTCTTCTTTGGATGAATGAGATCTTGATAGTATTCATTTTGTGAGTGACGAATTACCTCAATATTTACCCCAACAGCGTCCATAATCAACGAGGTATCATATAATGTTTCACCTTTATTAACTGAAGAATGTGCTGGATCAAAAGGAATTACTGTTAAGCCTAATTTTCTTTCAGCCATTTCAAAACTAGTATGCGTCCTGCTTGAATCTTCAAAAAACATATTTGAAATATAAACTGGCTGAGTTAAACGCGGTGTTGCTCCACCATTTTTAAAGTACTCTGCTCGCTTAATTAAAGCTTCAACTTCTTCAACACTTAAATTTTCTACACTAACAAAATGTGGTAAACTGACAAGATTTAATTTTTCCATTTTTTATTCTTTCTAAAACAAAAGGCCTGAAGCATTTAATTGCTCCAGGCCTATTTTTCGTATTCTGGTACACGAAAAATATAGCAACCCTTCTGGCCCTCTCTGGAGTCAATTAAATGGTTGACTATTAAATTAATATTTCTAAACTATTTTGGTAAAGACTTCAATTCAACCGAATCCTTACCGTCTTTTTCTACCATGTTAACAGCAACTTGTTCGTCAGTTGCTGTTGGAATATTTTTGCCAACAAAATCAGCGCGAATCGGCAATTCCCGGTGGCCACGATCTACTAAAACCGCAACTTTAATTGAACTAGGACGTCCATCATCCATTAAAGCGTCCATTGCTGCTCGAATTGTACGACCAGTATAGATTACGTCATCAATTAAGATAACCTTCTTATCGTTAATATCAACGCTTATTTTATTTGAATTAATTACTGGATCTTGCTTCAAGGACGCATCATGACGATCATCACGGTAAAGTGTGATGTCTAGTTCATCAACTGGCACATCAACGTCTTCTAACTTTTGAATACGATCATGAATTCTCTTAGCTAAGTAAACACCACGCGTTTTGATACCGATCAAAACCAGATTATCTGTTCCTTTATTTTGTTCAATAATTTCATAAGTAATTCGAGTTAGTGCACGCTTCATTGCTAATGCATCCCAAATTTCCTTTGCCATCTTTTACCCTCCTGATCTTGCCCATGAAAAAAGCTCCTAGTATCAGAGACTAGGAGCTTAGAGTAAAGTCAATACTTATTTAAGCCTGCCTTGCTAGCCTCACGGGACTAATTTTAAAGGACATTCATTGCTTTAAAATTACTGTAAATTATCTTCTTTGTCAAGCAATTTAATTAAATTCAACTTGATTAACAAGATCATTAATATTTTCAATACCTAGTTTTTCTAATTCATTAGGCAATTCATCAGCAATATGTTTTGATGCAATACTGTCTTTAAAATGAGCTGTTCCAACCGCAACAGCATTAGCACCAGCAAGCATAAACTTGATTACGTCTTGAGCTGAACTAATTCCACCCATTCCAATAATTGGCAAACTTGTACTTTGACGAACTTGGTGAACCATTCTAAGCGCAACTGGCTTAACTGCTTCTCCAGAAAGACCACCAACATTGTGACCTAAAACAGGTTTTCTTGTTTTAATATCAATATCCATCCCTAAAAGAGTATTAATTAGGGACAAACCATCTGCACCGCCCTTTTCAGCAGCTTTAGCAATTTGTATGATATCAGTAACATTTGGAGTTAGTTTCACGTAAATAGGAACATTAGTAACTGCCTTAATTTTCTTTGTTAAAGATTCAACTACATCTGGATGAACACCAAAACTCATACCGCCTTGGTTTACGTTAGGACAAGAAACATTAATCTCTAAAGCATTAACTAAACCTGAATCAGATAATTTTTGGGCTACTTCAACATAACCTGCTTCATCTTCCCCACCAACACTAGCCATGATTGGTAAAGCAGGATAACTTTGACGTAAAGGCGCTAACTTATCTTTAATTACCGCATCAACTCCAGGATTCGTTAATCCAACTGAATTTAAAACTCCAGTATCTAAAACAGCTATTTGTGGCTGAGGATTACCTGTTGTTGCATGAGGAGTAGTAGTCTTAATGACCATTGCTCCTAAATCATTTAAATCAAACTTCTTAGCTGCTGGAACATCTCCAAAGCCAAAAGTTCCACTTGCTGGCATAACTGGATTCTTTAAATCTAATCCTGGTAATTTTACATGCGTATTAATCATATTTTCCTCCAAAATGAATGCTCACGGTCATTCGATTATTTTTCAAGAACTGATTGTACACGCTTTTTTGTTTTTTTCAAAGTTAAAAATTTTATTTGTAATTCTTGACCGAAGGTGCTAAACTTCATTTTGATTAAACTTTAAACGGTACAGAGAGACCGCAAGTTAAAAATTATTGGCTTAAATTATCTGGGAAAGTCTATACCTAGTGTCTCTCTGCGCTCGGTGTAGACTTTTTTTATGGAGGAAAAATGACAAGACCAGTTATCGTTGCCTTAGATTTAGACAATGAAAAGAAATTAAATGCACTCTTACCTAAGTTAGGCAAACCAGAAAATGTTTTTATTAAAATTGGAATGGAACTCTTTTTCAATGAAGGTCCTGCAATTGTTAGAAATTTATCTGAGCAAGGCTATCAAATTTTCTTAGATTTAAAAATGAGTGATATACCTAATACTGTTTACAATGGGGCTAAAGCCCTAGCTCAATTAGGAATCACTTATACTACAGTTCATGCTCTTGGCGGCAGTCAAATGATTAAAGCAGCAAAAGAAGGTTTAATTGCTGGCACACCTGTCGGTAAAAATATCCCTAAGTTATTAGCTGTTACAGAATTAACTTCAATTTCTGATGATATTTTGCACGAAGAACAAAATTGTAATTTATCAATGAATCAGCAGGTTTTAAGTCTAGCTGAAACTGCTAAAAAGGCTGGCGCTGATGGAGTAATTTGTTCACCGCTAGAAGTTAAGAATTTGCGTCAAAATGTTGGTGACGACTTTTTATACGTAACTCCTGGCATTCGCCCAGCAGGAAATGCCAAAGATGATCAGTCTAGAGTAGCTACGCCAGCCCAGGCAAAAGAATGGGGTTCAACCGCGATTGTAGTGGGACGTCCGATTACCCTAGCAACTAATCCAGAAGCAGCATATGAAGCAATTAAGAAGGAGTTCAACTAAAATGCATAAAGATCAAATTATCAGCCAATTAATCCAAGAAAAAATTATTACTATTTCACCTGATAAACCATTTACATACGCAAGCGGGATGCTTTCACCAATCTATACCGATTTACGCTTAACTGTTTCCTATCCCGAATTGCGTGACATGATCGCTAGCGACTTGGCCAATTTAATTGCAAAAGAATTTCCTGAAGCAACAATTGTCGGAGGTGTTGCAACAGCAGGAATTCCACATGCTGCTTTAGTTGCTGAAAAATTGCACCTACCAATGATTTACGTTAGACCCAAGCCAAAAGATCATGGAAAAGGTCGTCAAATTGAAGGCCGCTTCTCAGAAAATGATAAGATCGTTTTGATTGATGATTTAATTACTACTGGTGGCTCAGTCCTTAATGCAGTTAAAGCCACAGAAAAAGATGGTGGTCATGTTGCTGGTGTTTCTTCAATTTTCACATATTACTTACCAGATGCCAAAGAAAACTTTAAAAAGGCAAATGTAAAATATGCACCACTTCTTTCCTACCCTGAATTGCTGAAGAAAGAAAACGAGTCTGGTCATATTACTAGTGAACAATATGATATTTTGAAGACTTGGCATGAAGATCCATGGGCTTGGGGTAAAAAGTTCAATAATTAATACAAATATTTGAAAAAGCAGAGATGATAGCCAACGATTATGTTGCAATCATCTCTGCTTTTTTTGTTTATTGCGCGTTTCTTTTTTCTTTTGAGATTTTTATAAAAACAAAGTTAATTAATCGCTTTATTTTGCTTGTGTTAGACTTAAGAAGAGTAAGTCATTTTCTTTTTTATTAGCATTTTGTTAATAAAAAATACAACATTTTTATTTATAATAATTGTAACTAGCAGAAAGGATGGATGAAATATGGATACAAATAATATTTTGTCTTACATAAAATGGCGTGGCGATATTTCCCTTTCTGCACGACCATTTGACGAAGTAGATGCATTAGTAATTGCCACATTTTCTTATATTCATCTCGATGGTATCGTCCCCGACTCTAATAAAGAAGTTTCAATTAAAGACGTTGCCAAAAAATATTTTAATTCATCAAATCAAAACTTAGATCACTACAAGTATCAAGATTTACTTAAATTAATGGCTAACTCAGTTCGGTTTGGGGATGCCAAATTATCTTATTTTGCTGATGTTCTAACTGACCGCATTCAATTTTCTGCGATAAAAATTAGTTTAGATAATGATACTAATTTTATTTCTTTTCGTGGTACTGACGATACATTAGTTGGCTGGAAAGAAGATTTTGAAATTAGTTTTAGAACTACTGGAGCTCAAAAATATGCATTGAAATACCTCACAAATATTCTTAAAACTACCAATCAAGTATATAGTCTCGCAGGACATTCTAAAGGTGGAAATCTAGCTGAATATGCGGCAGTTAACTTACCAGATGATCTAAAAGAAAATATTGACACTATTTATACTTTTGATAGTCCCGGACTTAGTACACAAGTTGATGGCGTAACCGACAAATTAAAACGCTATGTTCCAGAATTCAGTATTATTGGACGATTGTTTGAGCCAGAAAATATTACCCCAACCATTTTAGTCAGTGATCGGTCCAAACTTGCTCAGCATGATCCAATGAGTTGGGAAGTTTCAGGCTCTCATTTTATTACTAGAAACCATAGAAACCCTACTTCTAAAATATATAATCAAATTATCAATCAATGGATTGGCGAAGCAAATCTACAGGAGCGAGAAGCCTTAACTAATTATTTATTCAGCGCGTTTGCTGCAAGTGGCGCAACCAAAATTACTGAGCTTAATAAAAATGGTTTTGGCGGTTTTGGCGCAATACTTTTTTCACTTACTGATTCTTCAAGAAGAACTAGATTCGTGTTAGGTAGTTTATGGGAAACCATTTGGCGTAGTATTAAAGCAACGCATCTCGAAAAACTTTTTATTAATACTAATTCAATTATCGGTTGGGTTTTAATTCTTCTTGGTATTGTTGATCTCACAATTCCTGATTACGCTTATCGCGCGTTTGGTGGCTTAGTTGCCCTCTTTTGCGTAGGTTGGAGTGGTTATCACATTGTTGAGACCGCAAATTCTCATCTTTTGCCTAAACCCAAAAGATTCTTCATTATTTCCTACCTAATAGTTTTTGGCCTTGCAATTGCAATTATTTCAAATAATCGCTTGCTTAACTTCTTAGCTCATTACGTTTTAGGTATCTTCTTAATTGGTTTTGCATACGTAAGATTACGTAGCGTAATTGTTAAAAATAAGAAAAATGGAATCTTTAGAAATATTATTGATGTCCTAGAAAGTTTGATCGCTTTTGCTGCAGGAATTATTGTGATTATAAATCCAAATTACTTTAGTCGGCAGGCAGTAATTAGCTTAGGAATTTTATTAATTATTTATGGTTTTTTCCAACTAGTAATGGAATTATTCAAGCAAAGAAAACTACGTATGCCATCTAAACATCGCTAAAGTCACAAAAAAGCTTTCGGAAAATCTATTCCGAAAGCTTTTTATTTTTCTTGCAAAACTTTTTCAATCGCTGCAGCAACCCCATCATGATCACAATCTTTTGTAACCATTTGAGCATTATCTTTTACAGACGTTACCGCGTTTCCCATAGCTACACCAATTCCAGCATATTTAATCATACTTAAATCGTTCTCTTCATCCCCAATAGCCATTATATTTTCATTAGTTAAATTCAATTTTTGACACAGAATTTTCAATGCATTTCCTTTTGAAACACCCTTGGGGTTAGCTTCATAGTAAAATGGGGCAGTTTTTGTAAATGTAATTTTATCATCTAAATGCGCAAATGGCGTATGATCTGCAATTTTTTTATCCAAGTATTTTTGTTCATCAACGTACATGCACTTAATAATTGGCACATCTTTCATCTCAGCAGGAGTCCGATAAGAAATGCCTAAATTAACCAAATTAGCTTCGTATAGCGTAAAGTCTCCGATATCTCGATCGGCTGTATAAATACGATTTGGAGCAGAAGCATGAAAATGCAGCCCTAATTTTAAAGCTATTGTTTCTAAATCAAGGTAATTGTCATAGGTCAATTTCTTTTCAAATAAAACATTGCCAGAAGTTGTTTCAACTACGCCGCCTCCAAAGCAAACGACATATTCGTCATTTTGATTAGCCAAGTTTAATTCATGCAAAATTTGCTTTACACCGCTTAATGGCCTTCCAGTTGCAATCACAATCTTAATTCCAGCTTTTCTCGCCTTTAAAATTGCATTCTTCACTCCCCTGGTCAGCTGTTTTTGAGAATTCAACAAAGTTCCATCAACATCAATTGCAATTACCTTAATTTCATTCATTCTCTTACCTCAACAAAGCTCCTAACAAAACAACTAAGCCAATACAACCAACCACACTCAACTGTAAACGCCAAGTAATCGTTAAATAAGCAATAAACTCCCGCACAAATGCATTTAGAGTAAAATACCATTTGGTTTTAGCTCCATAGCCAATGCAATCTAGCCCCATTCTCTTAGCTAAAACTAATGCGCGATACACATGATAAGAATTTGTGACAATTGCAAAACGTGAATCAGCTTTCATTAACTTATGCGAAAAAGCTAAATTTTGTCTAGTTGTCTTTGACTTATCTTCAACAATAATATCTTGTTTAGAGATTCCCTTTTCTTCGGCATACTTTGCCATTGCAGCTGCTTCAGGAATTTCTTCTCCTGGTCCTTGTCCACCTGACATAATAATTTTTGAACCTGGATTATTGCGGTAAATCTCAATTCCACGGTTAATTCTAGCGGCAAGCAGCGGTGTCACTTTTTTTCCAATTAAACCAGCACCTAAAACTACGATATAATTTAATTTTTTTATCTTAAAATTAATCAGATTAATCCATGAAGTCAAAGTATACATCATCATAATAAAAATTAAATAAATGATGGTCAAATTAACAAATAAATACAAGTAGGTACCAAAATTATTGCGCGTTAATCGTCCAACTACAGGGAATAAGAATAAGTAAGCAATAATTCCAATTCCCATTGCTAATGATAAAAAGTTAGTCCAGCGATTACCTTCCCGAATTAAAATTTTAATTCCATTATAAATAAACATCACTATTAAAACTGCAATAAAGGCAAAGACCAAAACCATCAATGCAATTAAAATCACTGCAAAAACAAGTAAAACAAATTGGTGTGTAATTGGAAAAACCTCTGCTGCAATCATTAAGCTAACTGCTGTGAGTAAACCGAAAGTTATTATTGTCCAAACTAACGTCATCCCTGACCACAGACTTCGTCTTTCATGGGTCAATACCCAAACAAAGGTTGCTAAAGCCAGTAAAAACGAAATTAATACAATTGAAAATGATAAGATCACTTATCATTTCACCACCTTAATGTAACGTAAATATCTCTAGATGTACCCTTTTCTTAATTATACAAAATAAATTGTACTGATACGTTTGCTCCGGTATAATTAAGAAAATATTTTTAGGGAGGAATCAATATGACAGATCAACTTTTAGTAACAACCACTGAAAATATTCCCAACCAAAAATACGAAATTATTGGTGAAGTTTTCGGTGTAACTACTCAATCAAAGAATGCTATTCGCGATTCTGGTGCTGGATTGAAAAGTATTGTTGGTGGTGAAATCAAAGCCTACACATCTATGCTAACTGAATCAAGAGATCAAGCAATTAATCGTCTTCGCCAGAATGCTGCAGATTTGGGAGCAGATGCTGTAGTAATGATGCGGTTTGACTCAGGATCTATTGCAGGCGATATGCAATCAGTAGTTGCTTACGGAACTGCTGTTAAATTTATTGATTAGCTAAAAAGACTGACATTAGTCAGTCTTTTTTATTTTCTTAAGCCTTTAGGGTAGAAATTCTTCAAAATTTGATCATTACCGATTTTTCCAAAACTAAAGATGTGATTTTGATATGCGACTAAAACAAAACCTCGCAATTCACTATTTACCTTAATAGTTTCACCATGTAGATAATGTTCATAATCAGTTTCATTTTTCAAATTGAGCAATTGCTTTTGCTCTTTTTGACCTAAAACTTCAGCTAACTGATGACTAGGTTCAAAGCGTTTTTTCTTAAGTAGGCCTAATTCAACACCATTATTTAAAATGTGTAATTCATTTAATAATTCTGGATCAACAGCTGGGACAAAAACATGACCATTACTTTGTAAAACTGTTTTCTGCCAATTTTCTAAACCATCTGGCAGTACAAAATCATCTAAAACTTTTGCTACTGTTGTAATTTCATCCTTAGTTAAACGCGTAATAGAGCTCTTTTTCTGATGTTTTTTCTTTCTCTTCTTAACTTTACCTGAAGCATCTTCAACTGCTTCAGTACTTCTTAAATGGGCTATAAACTGACCTTCACCAACTCCATTCTGAAACCAAAGTCTAACTGTATCTTTTAATTCAGGCAAATTAGACTTTGACCAATCTGATTTACCCATTGACATTCCTGGATATAACTTTAAAGGTTCGATTTTTAAATGGTAGTTTTCAACTAACCAAGCAACTATTTCTTCATCTTCTTCTGGAGAATAGGTACAAGTAGAATAAACCAATTCACCGCCTGCCTTTAACATCTTCATTGCTTGTGTCAGAATTTCTTTCTGTCTTGCCTGACAAGTTAAGACATATTCTGGAGACCAGTACTGCATTGCTGCAGGATCTTTTCTAAACATTCCTTCACCAGAACAAGGTGCATCAACCAGAATCTTATCAAAAAAATTGGGTAACTTTTTTGATAAACGTTCAGGACTCTCATTTGTAACTACAACATTTGTAGCTCCCCACCGCTCTAAATTTTCACGTAAATCTTTAGCTCGACTCTTTGAAATTTCATTAGCCACTAAAAGTCCTTTATTTTCTAAAAAACTTGCTAGTGCAGTTGACTTACCACCGGGTGCAGCACATAAATCAAGTACCTTTTCTCCAGGTTTTACATTAAGGGCAACGGCTGGATACATCGCTGATGGGTCTTGAGAATAAACATAACCGCTAGTCCACTCACTGTCACGTCCCGAAATTCCACCATAATAACCATCACTAGTAAATTCAATGGGGTCAGCAAGACTATATTGGACATCGTGATAATTATTCTTTAAAGGATTTAATCGAAAGCCCTTCTTACTAGAACTATCAATTGCTGCAAAAAATTTATTGCTCTCTTCTTCTCCAAGCAAATTTTGATATTTCTTAATAAATTCAACTGGTAATAACATTATTTTTCCTTCTTAATTTTTATCGCAAGTAGCATCAACACGTATGTAATAATCTGCATAGCAAATACAACTAAAAATAAAATATAAAGTTGACTATGGTTAGAATAAAACTTCCAAGTCTGTAATCCTAAACTAGTTAACAAAACTACAATTCCGTTTGCCAAGAAAAAACGTAGTCCAGAATCAGCCAATAAGTGAGCCCAGATTTTTCCAGGTACAAATTTTAGGTTTACCGGATTTTCAGCTAAAACAGCAGCTATAGCTGCAACTACAAGAGCAATTACCACATACAAGATAGCTGCAATTAGTTTCTTAGTAGGACTAATTCCATGCTGTCTATTGTAAGTTTTACTGAAATCTTTAGTCTGCATGTTTCCTTTTGAATACGCATGCATAGAATTAGCTTCGTTTTTGTTTAAACCATCTACTACGATCTTATAATTAGTAATTGACTCTTTGGCAGTGGGCTGATTAATCCCTGTTGAAAGATAATAAACTGCTTGTCCATTTTGACTTTCGTTATTTCTCTTTAATTCACCAATAATGGTTACATAATCATTATTTTCCTTTAGATAATGATTATTTTGTAAAGTTACAACTTTACTTTTGGTATCCGCTGAAATAACTGCAAAAGGAATTGATCCATCAAAGTCGCTTTTAGTAAAGTAACGTGAGCTTCCTTTGGCCAATGGTTGACTCTTTAAATTATAATTAGCCCAAATTAATACTCGATCTGGAATATAATCTGATTCAAAATGAATCTGCACTTTATCATGAGCGAAATTTTTATTTACATAGTTTAATAACTGCTTAATATTATGCTTTTTCTTAGATTTAAAAACATAATATGTACTCGACAAACCATTATTATTCAAAACTTGGTCAGCTCTTTGAGATTGCTGGCGAGATAAAATCATCCCTAATCCCAAAAAGGTTACAAAAGAAATTATTAAAAGAATAAGTCGTTTTATTTTCATTATTTTATTTCAAAAACCTTTTCGTTAATAAAATCAAAGCTTTGAAAGCTGTGATTAATTTTCGTATTAGTCCTACATTTTGCTTTCTGCCAAAAAGAAGTAGAATTTGTAGCACCATTTTTTTCGCCAATAAACAATAACACTGGTTGATGATCAAGACTACGATATAAATCAAGAATCTTTAAATCATCTTCGCCAAAATTAGGCGCCCAGGAGCAAATGATCAGATCAACTTCAGGATGCTTTTTAATTGCACTTAAGGCATCCAGATTCTCTGTTGCAAAAATTGGAGCTTCTCCGGTTGTTGAACTTTTAGCCCAAGAAAAAGAATCACTTGCTGTTGCCTTTATCCCCACCTGACTTAAAGCCTTCGACCAATATGCATTTCCTGCCATAATTTCTAAGCTTGATTTAACATGATACTCTTGCTTAATTAACCTAGCTGTTTCTAAGTTTGGCAAAGACCAAACTCCATATTCTCTTGAAAGAAAACTTCGAAAATTATTAAGTAAATTATTTGCTTCTTGGACTTTATCTTTATTCCCGATATTATCTATCATTATATCTAAGCTATCAGGTAAAAATCCAAGTGAATTAGGTGATTTTGGTAAAATCTTTTTTTGCTGAATATTGGCAATTATATTATTAATTATGTTAACTTGTCTATGAAGAGGTAAATAATTCAGTTCTCTGTCTAATTGATTGAGTTTAATTTGATACTGTTTCATTTGATACATTCCCTATGAAATGATTTTACCATTCAAAATTAATAAAAACAGGTATAATAAAAGTGATGTAAGCATTAAGGAGCAAAAATTATGTCAAAACATAAAGCTGAATCGGCTGAATCGCTTGGTCATTGGCTCCTGCAGGTATTCATTCTAGCAATTGTAATTTTTGGTTTATATATTTTTATGTTCCGCGTATTACTTGCTAATGAAACTATCACTGGACCATCAATGCAGTCAACCTTTGAGAATAATGATCGAATCATTGCAGTAAGACATTCTAAGCTCTCACGTGGTGATATTGTGATTTTACGAGCGCCAGATCAACCAGGCGCACTTTATATTAAGAGAATTATCGGAGTGCCTGGAGACAGCATTAAATCAAAAAATGATGTAATGTATATTAATGGAAAGCCAATCAAAGAGCCGTACTTAACAGAATACAAGAAAAAGCTTGCTAAAGGTCAACTATACACCAATAATTTCAGCCTGCAGCAGCTTTATCATGTAAAGCGAGTGCCAAAAGGCTGTTATTTCGTAATGGGCGATCACCGGATTGTTTCAAAAGATTCACGGATGTTTGGCTTTATCAAGAAAAAAGATATTGTTGGTGAGGTCAAATTACGATATTTCCCATTTGATCAAATACAATGGTTTAAATAGATTTTTTTAGAAAGTGTGAATTATAAAATGAGTCCTGAAGAATTATCCGATGCAATTATTGAGTTTGAAGTTAAAAATAATGTCAACGATACAGCGCTTGCTTTCTCAAGTCACCTATCTGTAGAAAAATTGCATGCGATGAAGACTGGCGAAGCTAAGTACACAATGGAAGAAGCTGAACAAGTTTTAGATTATATTCAAGCTAATTCTTAATTTAAAATTACTGGCAGCAAAAAAAGGAATAGGGTTTTGAAAACAAATTTTCAAAATCTTATTCCTTTTTCTTATATCTTCGCTTCATGATACTTACGCAGAAGTACGACATTAATTGCAATCAAAATTATATCAACTGCTAAAACAACTGCCATGGTCAGATAATTACCAGTTAGATCAGACCTAACGTCAATAGCATCTTTACCTAAAGTTGTTAAAAACATTCCATTTTGTAAAAATCCTGTCACTGAATCCATGACGAACCAATAAACATTAATTAAGAATATTAATCCGATGCAAGTTAGCGAAACAACTACAAGGAAGTAAACTAGTTTACTTATCTTTTCTGGCAAGAAATCGCTAACTATTTTTCCAGTAAAGTTAATTAAACTAACCGCAAGATAAATAAAAATTCCAATTAAAATCAGCAAAACAATAACTGAAATCAAATCTGTTATATGGATATCTTGCCATAACTTTTCTTCACCAATTGAGCCGAAATTTTTAAATGTCGTTTTCCAAAACTCGTTTGTGCCAATTATTGGTAAACCTGCAATTAATATCATTGCTAATTGAATAACTACTAAATATAAGCCATCAACAATTGCAGAAAACAAATTTGCAAGTAGCAAGGTACTTTCCTTGATTGGTGCTAAACGCCAAGTCTGAGAGGCATAAACTTGTTCATTTTTTCTACTTGATAGAAATAAGTAAGCTACATCAAACAAAGGTGTAATAGTAATAAACGAAATTAGGAAATATGCCTTACTTTCACCTTCAAAAGCAGAATAAAATAGTGCCCAAAAACCAAGCAGAATACCAACTACTATTTGTAAAAATACAAGACGCCGAACTAGTCGTACCTTATTTTTAGTTAATTCTTTAAATATTGATGAAAAAGACGTCATTAGGCATCCCTACTTTCCCTCATGGAAATCCTTCAAAAGCCAGATATTAATTGAACCTAAGATAATATCAATTAAGGCCATCATTAAATTACCTTCAGCAAATGCAACTAGCCCATTACTTGTTTCGCCCCAACGTAATTGATTTAGTAAACTGCCTAAATTGTTTGTTAATACAATAAAGATAAAAATCAAAACGATCATAATCACGAAACGAATTAACTTACTATGCTTATCAGGAAGAAAATCAGTGATTGTTCTACTTGAAAGATTAAGTGTTGTTACAATGCTATAAACTAAAATTGCAAATAATAAAAATGCTAATAATGCACTTAGCATTTCTCCGATTGGAAATGAATCAGAGAGCTTTTGCCAAAAGTCACCTGCCTGGCTTGACTTAGAGATAGCTTGATTAATTTCCCAGATATTGGTTCTTACATCATTACTTATTAACGCTGGTAAAAATGTAACAACGCCCATTCCAATTTGGATTAAAACTAAGTAAAGTCCGTTAACAATAGCTGATAATATATTAGCTAAGTAAAACTTACTAGATGAAACTGGAACCAGACGCCAAGTTTGCGAACTATATTCCTTTTCATTCTGCCAAGCAGAAAGCACTACATAAGCCATATCTGCCAAAGGGGCAAAAGTGAAGACCATTACAAACCAGGCTATTGGTTTATCTTGATTAGAAAATGCACCGCCATTTGAAAATAATGCCCAGAGTGCGAAAACGGAGGCTGCTACCAATTGCAAGAGAGCCAGTAAATAAACGCTGCGACGTTTCTTTTTACCCATTTGATTAAATAATGCTTTAAAAGTAGTCATGTTTATTCAGCTCCTTCATCTGCATATAAGCTTTCATAGTATTCCTCAATACTATGTCCCTTTGCTCTAATATCATCTGCTGAGAGATGACTAGCGATTTTCTTATCTTTTACAATTACAACTTCATCTAAAATCGTCGTAATTTCATTTACGAAGTGATCAGAAATAACAATAGTGCTATCTGGGCTCTTCCAAAGTAAGATTGAATTAATAATTCTTTTTCTAGCCATTGGATCAATTCCAGAAAACGGTTCATCAAGTAAGTATAATTTTGCTTCTCGACTCAAAGTTAGCGCAATTTCAAGTTTTTCGCGCATACCACGTGATAATTGTCCTAACTTCATATCGTTGTTGAGTTTCATAAATGAACGTAGCTGTTCAAATTTACTACTATCAAAATCAACAAATAATTTTTGATAAAATTCTTCTACCTCGCCAACCTTAGTAGAATCGCTTAAACCTTTTAGGTTATCTGTCATAGCAATGTTAGCCTTGCGGTAAACTTCACTGCCATCGCCATTAAGAAGTACTTCTCCTTGATAATGTTTGGCAATTCCTACAATCACTCTCATCAAAGTAGTCTTACCGGCACCATTTTCACCCAAAAGCGCAATAATCTTACCAGAATCAACGTCTAAATTTACATCTTCAAGAATAGTTTTTAAATTTTTGCGATATGTTAATCCTTTTACCTCAAGTAGTTTACTCATTTTAATCTCCCTTCTTCTCTTCTATGAACTTTTTAAGCTCCTCAAGCGTCTTTTCTGGAGTTAGGCCCAATTGTGCTGTGCTTTCTAGAAATTCGCTCATTGTGTCCTTAATTAGCTCTCTACGCTTTTGTAAAATCAGCTCTGTATCCGTTGTAACGAATGATCCCAGTCCTCTTCGAACTTCAAGAATACCTTCAGTATTCATTTGGTTAAGTGCTCGTTGAACAGTATTTACATTTACAGTTAGATCAACGGCTAATTGGCGCACTGAAGGAACTTTCTCTCCTGGCTTTATTTTGCCCAGAGCGATTTGTCGGTAAAGATACTTTTCAATTTGAACATAAATTGGAATATTATCTTGGAATTGCAATCTTTACACCTTCTTCACTAGTGTATGGTTTATCTATTACACTAATATAATACCAACATCTATTTTTAAATACAAGTTATATTTTTGTTTCACAGTTTTAAAATTATATTTTTTAATAAAAAATAGCAGACAAAATGCTTATATTTCAAGCTTTTTATCTGCTATTTAGCAGGTTAATAGTATCAGTGTAAAACTATTTTTAATTTTTAATTAATTTATACATGTTGATATAAAAGTATTTAACTAACATCAAAAGAAAGTAAAAGTTAATAAATTTAATCAAAAATAGTTAAAAATTGTTTCACTTACTATTTATTTCTTATTTCTCTCAACATTCAATTGATTGATCTTACGTAAAACATCCACAGCTTTCCACATACTTTCGAGGACAGTATATTCATATCTACCATGCATGTTTTCTTCACCAGCAAAAAGATTTGGACAAGGCAAGCCCATATAAGTTAATTGTGAACCATCAGTACCGCCACGAACTGGATCTTCATTGACAGTAAGACCTTCAGCCTTATAAGCATCTCTAGCTAAATCAACAATCTCCATATGCTTTTCTAATTCATCAGCCATATTGTAATATTGATCCCACATCTTAAGCTTAATTCTCTCACTGCCAAATTCGTCATTCATCTTCTTAACGATGTCTTTAACCAGATTCTTTCTTCTTTCAAGTCCATCGCGTTCAAAATCACGAATAATATAATCCATATGTGCTGAATCAACAGTTCCATCAAAATTCATTAAGTGGAAAAATCCTTCTCGACCATCAGTGTGTTCTGGACGATCATGTTCAGGTAATTGATTATGGAAATCAATCCCAACCTGAATTGCGTTGATCATTTGTCCCTTTGCTACTGCTGGGTGAACATTTACTCCTTGAATATCTAAGCCAAATTGAGCTGCTGAAAACGTACCCCAGTCAAGTTTTCCTGGTGCTTCACCATCAACTGTATAAGCAAAATCTGCTCCAAATTCTTCAACATCAAAATGTTCTGCTCCGGTTCCAATTTCTTCATCTGGAGTAAAAGCTAATTTAATTTCACCGTGTTTTTCTTCGGGATGTTCCATCAAGTATTCCGCAAAAGTCATAAGTTCTGAAATACCACACTTGTCATCCCCACCAAGTAAAGTATCGCCAGAAGCTGAAATAATAGTTTGACCCTTATAATTTTTTAAATGCGGAAAGACTTCAGGATCTAAGTAAAACTCACTATTACCTAGTTGAATCTTGGATTTACCGTCATAATTTTCAGTAATTTGTGGTTTCACATCAACTGAATTAAAATCAGCTGTATCACAGTGTGCTAACAAGCCAAATGTTGGCACCTTATAGTCAATATTTGACGGAATAGTAGCAATTACACAGCCACTTTTTTGATTATAATGAACATCTTTAAGGCCTAATTCTTCTAGGTCCTTCATAATTACATTCTTTTGAAAGTTTTCTTCTCTTTCAGTTGATGGAAAACGGTCTGAATGCTCATCAGATCGTGAGTTTACTTTAACGTATTTTAAAAATCTTGGTAGTAAAGTTGGATATTCTGTCATTTTAATCTCCCCTAAAATAAATCTTGAAATGGATTAGTAGATACTTCTGATATTACTACAGGCACATTCCAATTATAGTCCTTATTCCACTTTTCAAGACGCTCGCCTACTTTATATTTAAAGAGCTTTTCAGTATAGTGTCCAGGATCAACTACAGTTAAGCCACTTGAGATCATATCATGGCCAACATGATAATAAACATCGCCAGTAATAAAGGCATCAACGCCATCAACTAAGGCTTGACGCCAAAATTTACCACCATCGCCGCAAATAAAGGCAACTGTTGAAATCATCTTGTCATTATCTGCTGTAATCAAACGGGCCATTTTAATATGCATCTTATCTTTGACATAGTATGCAAAGTCTTTAGCAGTCATTTCTTTAGGTAGTTTACCTTTTCTACCAATCGCAATTCCATCTGAATCTAAAGCAAAAGGTTCAACATCCTTTAGTCCAAGCTCCTCTGCTTGCCAGTCTGCTGATCCATTTTGAGCCTTATCAGAATTAGTATGAATTGAGTACACGGTAATTCCATTTGCAATCAGTTTGCCATACATTGCATTTTGAGGATCAGAAAAGTCCAAATTTTTTGCTGGTCTAAACATTACCGGATGATGACTAATGATCAAATCAACGCCCCTTTCAATTGCTTCATCTACTACTTGAGGGCGAACATCTAAGGTGGTCATTACTTTAGTAACTTCAGCCTCCATCGATCCAATTTGCATTCCAACTGGATCACCTTCAGAGGCAATTTCTTCTGGAAAATCTTTCCTTAAACGATTTACAATATCTGCTACTTTTGTCATTTCAACACTTCCTCAATCATTTTAATTAAGTTATTTATTTTATTAATCTTATCCTCATCTTTATTCTTAGCCTTATTCAAATTAGCCTTTAAATTTTGATAATATCTAAGTTGATTAGTCCACTTTTTAATAAAAACAGGATTTTTTTCTTTTAATAAAAATGGGCCAAATGCCAATTTCTGCTCAGATAAATCATGCTTGTTTGTCTTAATTTCTGCCTTAATTATTTCATAAATATGGCCAGCTACCTCAATAATTTTCTCAGCTACAATTTCATATTGATGATCCATCAACCACTTTCTTACTAGTGATTCACCAATATTAGCCTCCAAAATTAAGGTTGGATATTTTTTACCTTCTTGATAAGCCGTTTCTAAAAGATTAGTCATCAGCTTTCCGCCCATTCCCGCGATTACCACGGTATCAATTCGATCTTCAGCCTTTAAAGTCTCTAAGCCCGATCCTAATCTTGTTTCAATTTTATTTTCTAAACCTGCTTGTTCAATATCTTGTTTTGCATTATTTAAAGGACCTGCAGCAACGTCGCTTGCAATCGCAAAATATATTTTTCCTTCTTTTACTAATGCAATTGGCAAATACGCATGGTCGGTACCAATATCAGCCAATCGGCTTTCAGGATCTACCATTTTACCAATTTGAGCTAGTCTTTCTTCTAACACACTCTCACCTCTTACTAAAAATTTTAGCATAGATGGCTTAAAACTTACTTGAAAATATTTTTTAACAAAAAAAGCAACAGAAGATCAATTAAATTTCTGTTGCTTTAAAATCATTTTATTTATTCATAATAATGTCAGATGGTTTAACATCATCACCAAAGTAAGGCTTCAATTCTTGGTTGTAATCATTTACAAAGAATCCATCCTTATTAAGCTTATTGATGTGCTTGTTAGTCCAATCAAGAAGTGACTTGTTTCCCTTCTTAACTGCAGGAGCAATGTATGAATTTGGTCCTAAGTGCTTAATTCCAACAGTATACTTAGGATTGTTCTTTGCCCAAGCATACAAGTATGAATTATCGTCTGCTAAAGCTGCAGCACGACCATTCTTCATTGCATTAAATTGTTGAGTCTTAGAATCAAACTTCAAAAGATCAACATCAGGTTGCTTGCTGGTAAAGTAGTTTTCAGCAGTGGTACCCTTAGTTACGATAACTTTCTTACCCTTTAATTGGTTCACATTAGTAATTGGCTTAGATTTTGGTGAAACAACACCAACTGACACCTTCATATATGGTTTAGCAAAATCTACCACTTGTTTTCTTTCTGAGGTAACAGTGAAATTAGCTAAAACAAGGTCAGCCTTATTAGCATTCAAAGTATCAACACGGTTATTAGCATTTACTTGAACAAACTTAACCTTAACTCCCATTTCCTTAGCTAATTCTCGAGCTAAACGAACGTCATATCCAACTCGCTTACCATCTTTATTTACCCAACCATATGGAGGTAAATCACCAAAGACAGCGACTTTCAAAGTACCACGTTTCTTAATAGCGGCAACTGAACTAGGATTGTTGCTTGAATTGCTACTACTTGAGCTATTTGAGCATGCAGTTAACGCAACAGCTCCAACTGCTAAAATTCCAACTGCCGCAATTAACTTTTTAATAAATTTATGTTTCATTTTTTACTCTCCTAAAATTCCATACTCTCTAAAAATTCTTCTGCTCTCTTTGTTTTTGGATGTTCAAAGAATTCTTTCCCAGGGGTATTTTCAACGATCTTTCCATTTTCTAAGAACAAAACTTGATCCGCAATTTGTTTAGCAAAATTCATCTCATGCGTAACAATAATCATTGTCATATGGTCATCATCAGATAATTGCTTAATCAATTCCAAAACGCCTCTAACCATTTCTGGGTCAAGTGAGGCAGTAACTTCGTCAAATAACATTAAGTCAGGATGAAGTGCTAAAGCTCGAATAATTGCAATTCTTTGTTTTTGCCCTCCAGATAACTGACGTGGATAAGAATCGGCATATTGCTCCAAGTGCACTCTCTTTAACAATGCTTTGGCCTCTTGCTCAACTTCGGCCTTTGAGCGTTTCTGTACTTTGACTGGACCAAGTAAGATATTTTCCATTACAGTCATATTTGGAAAAAGATCATAACTCTGAAAGACCATTCCAATCTTTTGACGAATTTGTTGCCAATTTTTGGCATTGGGAATAATTTTCTTTCCTTCAAAGACAATAGTCCCATTTTTGAATTCTTCTAGACCATTTAAACAGCGTAACAATGTACTTTTTCCGGAACCTGATGGACCAAGCAAAGTTAACACTTCTCCCTTATTTAAATAGAAAGAAATATCATGCAGTACTTGTTTATCTCCATAAAACTTGTTTAAATTTTCAACTTCTAATATTTTTTCAGCCATATATTACGCCTCACTTCTCTTGTTTAATCGCTTTGCCCACAGTGATAGAGGATAATCAACAATGAAGTACAAGAAGAAAATCAATCCATATACCCAAAACACACCATTTGGATTAGTTTGATTATTTGCTTCAACGATTTGTTGTCCAACGTTGATTACATCCATTACACTAATCATCATTAATAGAGAAGTAGTTTTAATCACTCTTGTTGCTAAATTTATTGTTGCTGGAAGTTCTAATTGAAAAGCTTGCGGTAGTAAAACATAAATAAATAATTGCCACTTATTTAATCCCAAGGCTAAACCTGATTCTTTTTGAATCTTTGTTACTGATATTAAAGCACCGCGAACAATATCACTAAATTCAGCTGAAACCCACAGTGAAAATGCAATTACTGCCATGACTGAAGCAGACCAATTTAAATTAAATTGTCTTGGTAAAATATAGTAGAACAAGAATAATAAAACTACTGTCGGAACTATCCGGAAAAACTCTAAATATAGTCTAAATATTACTTTCACAAGTCGACTTTTAGAAGTTCTTAAAACGCCGAATAAAGCTCCAAGTGCTAATCCAATTATTAAAGAAAGTACTGCAATCCAAACACTTGTCCAAAGACCACTAAGTAAACGGGTAAAGTTTCTTCCTTCAAATAAAACATTAATCCCCGAATGTCCCATAACGTACTCTCCTTTCAAGCCAAGTTAACAGTAAAGATAACGGAATAAGAATTATTGCATATGCAATTACTAAAACAAATAAATATTCATTTGAATGGTAGTATAAGCCAATCAAGTCTAAGGCTGTGTTCGTTAGTTCAGGAATCGCAATTACAGAAAAAATAGAAGTTTCCTTAATTAAGAAAATTATATTTGCTGCAATAGCTGGAACACTAAGCGCAAATCCTTGAGGAAAAACTACATAGCGCGCTAATTGCCATTTTGACATTCCAATCGCTTCACCAGATTCAATTTGATTTTTACTAATTCCATCAAATCCTCCTGTAAAGCCTTCTGCCATATAAGCTCCACCTAAAAATACTAATCCAATCAAGCCACAAGTTACTGCGCTCATCTTTAATCCAATTACTGGAAAAGCATAGTATAAAAAGAAAAGCTGAATCAATAATGGTGTATATCTAGCAAGCTCAACATATGCACTTGTAATCTTATCAATTATTGGAACATGAAAATATTGAATCAAGCTACAACAGAGCCCAACCACCATCGCTCCAATAATTCCAACAAAGGACATCCATACTGTTGTCTGAAAACCTTTGATAAATTGTGGCAAACTTTGTTGAATAATTGCCCAACTCATATTTTCCCTTCTTTCCTAAAAGTAAGTAACTGTTAGTATTATAGACTTACTTTAAGTCAGTTACAATAGGTAAGCATATTAAATTTATATATACTACTATACATATTATTTATACTGAAAAAGCCTTGCAGCAATATTACATTACTACAAGGCTTTTATTATATTTAAAATACTAGTCTAAGAAATCTTTCAATTGATTTGAACGACTTGGGTGACGTAACTTACGCAAAGCTTTAGCTTCAATCTGTCTGATACGTTCACGAGTTACCCCGAATACTTTACCAACTTCTTCTAATGTACGAGTACGTCCGTCATCTAGACCAAAGCGTAAACGTAAAACATTCTCTTCACGGTCAGTTAAAGTATCAAGAACTTCTTCAAGTTGCTCCTTTAATAGTTCATAAGAAGCATGTTGCTCAGGACTAGTTGCATCTTTATCTTCGATAAAGTCACCCAAGTGAGAATCATCCTCTTCACCAATTGGAGTTTCAAGAGAAACAGGTTCTTGTGCGATCTTCAAGATTTCACGAACCTTATCAGTTGGCATGTCCATTTCAGCACCAATTTCTTCTGGAGTTGGTTCTCTACCTAAATCTTGCAAAAGTTGTCTTTGAATTCTAATCAACTTGTTGATTGTTTCAACCATGTGAACTGGAATACGAATAGTTCTAGCTTGGTCAGCAATTGCACGAGTAATTGCTTGTCTAATCCACCAAGTTGCATAAGTTGAGAACTTGAATCCTAAACGATAGTCAAACTTATCAACAGCTTTCATTAAGCCCATGTTACCTTCTTGAATTAAGTCTAAGAAGGACATTCCACGACCAACATAACGCTTGGCAATAGAAACAACCAAACGTAAGTTAGCTTCAGCAAGTTCTTGCTTCGCTTCTTCGTCGCCAGCTTCAATTCGCTTAGCTAAGGCAATTTCTTGGTCCGCATTCAACAACGAAACACGTCCAATTTCTTTCAAATACATCCGCACTGGATCGTTCATTCTTACACTTGAAGGTGCAGACATATCCTTTAATTCAGCTTTTTCAACATCTTTTTGCTTCTTTAAAGCTAATTTAGAAGGTTCGCCTTTTTCATCAACGATACTAATTCCATTGTCTTCAAATTCTTGAACAAGTTGATCTACCGCTTTTCCTTGAAGATTATATGGCTTAATTAGTTGAGCAGTAAATTCTTTTTCAGTGATTTGTTTATCTTTTTTAACTTCCTTAACAACTTCCTTGACTTTCTTATCAAGTGTCATTGTTGCTTCTTTTTTGGTAGTCTTACTCTCTGCCATGTAAAAAAGCCCCCTCTAAAACTTCTTTCTTCTTAACGCAATTACTTTTTGCGCTATTTCAAGCTCCAAACTATTATCTTGTTTTCTTTGAGCTTCCTTTAATTGACTAAGCAAGTCGTTTAATTGCTCATCAATCTTGCTCTTTTCCAATGCCCTTAATTGATCATCTAACTCACGTTTAGAATAATCAGGAGGCATCGGAATCATTTCCATATTAATAATTATACCTTGAAGTTCCTCAGGAATAAAATCAATAAAACCCTTCACTTCTGCTTCATCATGGGTTTGATGATATTTTAGCCAAAATTCTGCTAATTTTGCATAACGCTCATCCGGGAATAAAAACTGCTGACTTAAAAGGTAATCTCTTGCTTCATCACTATGTATAAATAGGTACAGTAAGCGATCTAAAGCTGGATTTCTAGTTTCACTATCAGTTCCTGCTTGAGCCTCTTTAGGCTCTGCTGATTCACTTACATTCTCCATTAATGTAGATGCTTGATAAGCTTGCTGATGATTTCTAGCTCTTTGTAATTTTCGTCTCTCACGTACAAAAGTCACTTTAAGAGATTCACGAGTTACGCCAGTTTGACGTGCCAATTTATCAAGATACAAATCAGCAGCTACAGGATCATTTAATCCTGCAATCATTTGGACAGCTGCTGTTATATAAGCTAGTTTTTCTCGATCATTATGCAAATTATACTGATTTGCTAATCTTTCAAGTAAAAAATCTGTTGAACTAAGAGCACCTGCAACTTCTGCACGATACTTTTCTTTTCCATATTTTTTTACATATTCATCTGGATCAAGATTTTCTGGTAAAACAATTATTCCTAAATTAAAGCCTTGAACTTGCCCAAATAATTTTGTTGCACGTTCAGCAGCATGAATACCAGGTGGATCTCCATCATAGTTAACCAAAATATTAGGTGTAATTCGCCTTAGCATATAAACTTGCTCGGTCGTTAAACTGGTTCCCATTGAAGCTACACCAGACTGAATGCCAGCTTTATAAGCAGCAATAACATCCATGTAGCCTTCATAAAGAATCAAATGTTTTTCACTTCTAGCTGCTTTTTTTGCTTCAGCAAAATGAAATAACAGTTTAGATTTATTAAAAATCTCAGTTTCTGGACTATTCATATATTTAGCAATAGTTTTATCATTGCTAATTCTTCGACCAGAAAAACCAACTGTATAGCCTGATTCATCCCCTAAAGGAAACATCAAACGATCACGAAAGCGGTCAAACAATTGACCATCTTGCGATTCAACAAATAACCCACTTTCTCTTAGATCATCATCAGTGTAATCTTTCTGTTTTAGATAAGTAAGGAGAATATTATCACTATCTGGTGCATACCCTACCTTAAAATGCTTTAGCAAGTCATCGGTTAATTCACGCTTTCTGGCATATTTAAGCGCTCTTTCACCAACTTTAGTAGTTAGCAGAATATGTTGGTAAAATTCCGTTGCCTGCCGATACATCTTCTTTAATGGACTAAGTGGCTTGGCCGCTTCTCCGTAACCTTCTGGCATCTGAAGATGCGCCAATTCAGCCACCTTTTTAACACTTTCAGGAAAAGTAAGATGATCCTGATACATTAAAAACTTAAATACATTTCCGCCTTTGCCGCATCCAAAGCACTTAAAAAACTGCTTACCTTCACTAACAGTAAAAGATGGCGTTTTTTCTTGGTGGAAGGGACAAAGTCCTAGATAGTCTTTACCCTTTTTTTCTAAAGAAACATATTGACTTATTACATCAACAATATCGACAGAATTGCGAACTTCATCGATAAATTGTTCAGGAATACGTCCTGCCATCAATGGATCATCCCAATCAACTATTATTTAATTACTAATTTACTTAAGTCACCCATTCGATCAGCCAAGTTATTAACCTTTAATAATTGTGCCAAACGATTATTCTTTACTTTTTCGTCCTTATCAAGAATCATATTACTTTCAAAGTAATTGTTAATTACAGGTTGTAATTCAACAAAACCTTTGTATAGATCGGCAATACTCAAATCAGTATTTTCTTCTAGTGCATTTACACCAGCGTTTAGTTCTTCTTCACTTACATCTTGGAAAAGACTTTCATCAACTTTAGCAGCATTTCTATATTTTGCCTTCTTCAAAATGTTAGTAATTCTAGTCAAACTTTCAACTACTGGCTTAAAGTCAGCATCATCGTGGTGCATTTGTAAAGTCTTAGCTGCTGCTAAAATTTGAATTGGATCTTGTTGGCTAGATGCAAGTACCGCATCGATAACATCGTAATCATACTTTTCAACTTGCAATTGTTGCTTTACACGGTCACGGATAAAGTCAGCAATTTCATTCTCAGCTTCAGCATCCTTAGGTAATTTAGCTGCAGTTTTACCAGACAATAATTGAATTAATTCTGGTAAAACATCTTTGACAGGAAGTGACCAACCTTCGTTCAACAAAATTCTTACAATTCCGTAAGCGTTTCTTCTTAAAGCATATGGGTCATTAGATGATGAAGGGATCATGCCTGCACCGAAGAATGAAATAATTGTATCTAATTTATCAGCAATTGAAAGAAGAGAACCCACAGTTGTACTTGGCAAATCTCCTTCAGCACTTGTTGGCATGTAGCTTTCTTTAATTGCTACACTAACATTTTCATCTTCACCCGTTAAACGAGCATAATGCATTCCCATTACACCTTGTAATTCGGCAAATTCACCAACCATTGAGGTAACAAGGTCAAATTTGTAAATATCACTAACTCGATCAAAATCCTTCATTTCAGTTTCTGAAATATTGAATTTCTTACCAAGGTAGTCACCAATAATTTGGACACGTGCCATATGTTCAGCAACAGAACCAATCTTGTCGTGGAAAGAAACATTCTTAAGCTTGTCAACAAAGTGCGCCAATGGGTATTTCTTATCTTCGTCATAGAAGAATTGAGCATCATCTAAACGTGCAACAAGAACTTTTTCATTACCGGCAATTACGTTATCTAAGTATTCACTGTTACCATTTCTAACAGCAATAAAGTGATTAATCAACTTGCCATTTTCATCATAAACTTCAAAGTATCTTTGATTATCTTTCATTGAAGTAATTAAAACTTCATCTGGGATATTCAAGTACTTTTCATCAAAAGAACCAGCAAAAACAGTTGGATATTCAACTAAGTTGGTAACTTCTTCAAGTAATCCCTTATCAATGTTTACTTTCCAGTTATGCTGAGCAACTAATTCTTGAATTTGATTAAGAATCATGCCCTTACGTTCATCAGCATCGGCAATCACATATTGGCTCTTCAATGCTTCTTCATAATCATCTGCATTTGCAAGTACAACGCTATCACCTAAAAAGCGGTGGCCTTGAGTTTTGCGACCAGCAACTACGTCAAGCAATTTAACTGGTACAACTTCACTACCAAGTAAAGAAACCATCCAATGAATTGGACGTACAAACTCAAAATCATTGCTGTCCCAACGCATTTTAGTTGGGAAAGTCATGGCTTTAATGATATCGCTCATGCCCATTAAAATGTCAGAAGCTTTTTTACCTTCTTTTTGAACATGAACATAAGCATATTCAGTTCCTTTAAGCTCTTCAAAGTAAATATCGTCAGTCGTCATCCCTTGACCACGAGCAAAACCTTGAGCAGCTTTCGTCCAATTGCCATCTTTATCTTGAGCAATTTTCTTAGCAGGACCTTTTTTTACTTCATCAATATCATCTTGCTTTTCAGCCAAGTCTTCAACCAAAATAGTCAAGCGACGTGGAGTTGAATAAGTCTTAATGTCTTTAAAAGAAAGGCCATTTTCCTTAAGATACTTTTTAGTACGATCAGCTAATTGCTTAACACTTCTAGAAACAACGTGAGCTGGCATTTCTTCAGTACCAATTTCAAATAAATAATCTTTAGTCATTGTTTTGCCCCGCTTTCTTAGTTTCTTCTTGGTGTTTCAATAATGGGAAGCCACGCTTTTCACGTTCTTCAACAAATCCCTTCGCAGCAAGGTGAGCCAAGTTTCTAATTCTTGATAAGTAACCTGCTCTCTCAGTAACTGAAACAGCACCACGTGCATCAAGCAAGTTAAATGTATGGCTACACTTCAAAATATAATCGTAAGCTGGGTGAATCAAGTTTTGACTCAACAAACGTTTAGCGGTTGCTTCATAAATATCAAAGAACTTAAGCAACTGGTCTTGGTCGCTTTCTTCAAAGGCATACTTAGAATGTTCATATTCTGGTTGCTTGAAAATATCACGATACTTGACGCCATCACCCCATTCAAGGTCAAAGACTGAATTGACATCTTGAATATAAGAAGCAAGGCGTTCAACACCATATGTAATCTCACTCATTGTTGGTTTTACATCAAGTTCGCCAACAACTTGGAAGTAAGTAAATTGAGAAACTTCCATTCCATCAAGCCATACTTCCCAACCAACACCGGCACAACCCATAGATGGATTTGCCCAGTTATCTTCAACGAATCTAATATCATGCTCAAGAGGTTCGATTCCTAAAACTCTTAAACTATCTAAGTAATATTGTTGAATGTCTTTTGGTGCAGGCTTAATAACAACTTGGAATTGATGGTGTTGGTATAAACGGTTAGGGTTATCACCATATCGACCATCAGCAGGTCTTCTTGAAGGCTCAACATAACAAGCTGCCCAAGGTTCTGGCCCAACAGCACGTAAAAATGTATATGGACTCATTGTCCCGGCACCTTTTTGCTCATCATATGAAGGCATAATCATACAACCTTTAGAGGCCCAGAACTGTTCCAATTTAAAAATCATATTCTGGATATTCAGTTTTTCTGACATCTATACTCTCTCCTCACAACATAGGCATAAAAAAAGCCTATGCAAAAATTGCATAGGGACGATTTACTTCGCGGTTCCACCCTAATTCAGGAAAATATTCTTCCTGCCCTTAATTAACAACTTTGACTAAAAGGTGCCTTTTCCCAAATGCACTTCCACCATTCTGCACTCGCTGTCTTGGTACTTTTCTATTCCTTTATAGTTGTCAAAATACGTTTATATTTTATCATCTTTTATAAAAAAAGACTAGTAAGAAACCTCACTAGTCTTTAAACGAATATAAAAAGTCAACAGCTAAAAAAGCGCCAATTCATCAAGAAACTTTTTAGTTTTCAAGTTAAGATCTAAATAGTTAGCATACATCCGATCAATAACCTTGCCAGAATTCTTTTTTAATTGCGGATTAATTTTTACTTTTCCTAAACGATCAATATCAACTAAAGCTAGAGTCCGTATCAAAGCAACTACTTTAGGATCTAGATGCATCCTTTGACTGACACTATTAAAGTGATCACTACAAATAATTCCACCTAATTCCAACGAATAGTCAAACGTGCCTTGCACCTTCCCGCAAATTAAACATCGATCTAACTGCGGTGCTACTCCATATGCATTAAGCAACTTCAATTGCACCATTTGGGTAATGACTGCCGCATCTTCTCCAGAATTTATCTTCAGCAACGCTTTCATAATCAAATCATAAAAGCTCCCAATATCCTTATATTCAACAAAAGCATGGTCAAGCAAGTCTAAAACATAACTCGAATACGCATTCTTAGTTAAATCTAAATATAATTGGTCTAACTGCTTTACATCCTTAAAAGTTCGCAGCGTACTGATTCCCTTCCAATTTGTATTTACAATATATTTTCCATAAGAGAAGTTAAGGGTTGCAGCTCCTAATCTGGACTTTGGTCTCAGTGCTCCTCTAACATCTATTGTAAAAATACCATGATCTTTCGTCATGATCTTGGCTAGAACATCAGCTTCTTTATATTTTTTTCTTTTAAAAATTAATCCTTGAACCTCACAAAGTTCACGTACCATCTATCTTAATTCCTTGGCATTGTATCCAATAGATTTAAGGAAGGCAGGATCAGAACGCCAATTCTTTTGAACCTTAACCCATAGACGTAAATTAACTTTTTCGCCTAATAAAGCTTCAATTTCTTGACGTGCAGCAATTCCAATCTGCTTCAGCATTTGACCCTTTTTACCAATTATAATGCCCTTTTGACCTGGACGTTCAACATAAATTGTAGCCTCAATTTGAAGCTTACCACCTTCATGATCCCGCATTCGGTCAACTACCACGGCCGTTGCATGTGGGACTTCTTCATGAGTGAGCTTCAAAACTTGCTCGCGAATTAATTCAGCCACAATAAAATATTCTGGACGATCAGTCAATTGGTCTGCATCATAAAATTGCGGACCTTCTGGCAGATACTTGGCAATTGTTTTAATCAATTCGGAAACATTATTTCCTTGAGAAGCAGAAATTGGAACAATTTCAGCAAAATCGCCTAGATTCTTGTACGAATCTATAATAGATAATAACTTATCTGGGTGGACTTTATCAATCTTATTTATCACTAAAAGTACAGGTTTTTTAATTTTCTTAAGAAGTTCAGCAATATATTGGTCTCCCTTACCTGCTGGTTCAGGTTCAACCATAAATAAAACAACGTCTACTTCATCTAAAGCCGAGTAACTCGACTTATCCATAAAGTCATCTAACTTGTTTTTAGGCTTATGAATCCCAGGAGTATCGATAAACACAATTTGCTCTTGATCATCAGTATAAATACCAGATATTTTGCTTCTAGTTGTTTGTGGCTGTGGTGACATAATCGCTACTTTTTGACCTACCAAAAAGTTTAAAAGTGTCGACTTACCAACATTGGGTCTACCAATTAAAGCTACAAAGCCTGATTTATAGTCCTTTTTTTCATCCATCATTGTTACATCCTTTTATTTAAGTCTTAGTGAATTTGCTTTCCGTGATTTTCCTGATCCGGATGAAGCGGAAGCCCATATTCACGTAAAACTTTGCCTTGGATACCAAACATTACTTTAGCTTCATCATCTTCAATATGATCAAAACCATTTAAATGCAAGTATCCATGAACTAGTGTATATCCAAACTCACGATTAAATCCAGTTTCATACTCGACACTATGTCTTTTTATTACTTCTGGACAAAGAAATAGATCTCCAATATCTTCAACAAAATCAGGATCATCATTAAAAGCAGACATAAAGTCTTCGTCTAATCCATCTTCAATTGCAAAAGAAATCACATCGGTTGATCGATCTTTTCCACGATATTTTTTATTGATTTCGTGAATTTTTTCGGAAGAAACAAAATTAATACTCATTTCTTGAGCATTTTCCTTATTAATTTCTTTTTTGGCCGACAAAAGCAGATTGGTAATCCAAGGGATCCAATCTTTATCGTCATTATCTAAGAAATTAACTTCATCATTGAAAGAAATATCTAAGTTATTCAAATTTTAGTGTCCTTCTTTTTCATAAGCTCTAACAATTTTAGCTACTACTGGGTGACGAACAACATCATTGAAGGTAAAATTAATGAATTTTACTTGTTCAATATTTGCAAGTATATGTTCAGCTTGCAATAACCCACTCTTTGCCTTTCCTGGTAAGTCAATTTGAGTTTGGTCACCATTGACAACCATCTTAGAATTAAAACCTAATCTAGTTAAAAACATCTTCATTTGAGCTTGAGTCGTGTTTTGTGCTTCATCCAGAATTACAAAAGCATCATCTAAGGTTCTACCACGCATATAAGCAAGAGGTGCAACTTCAATCACTCCTCGCTCCATCAACCGATTAGTCGTTTCAACTCCTAAAATTGCATATAAAGAATCATAAATTGGTCTTAAATATGGGTCAACTTTTTCCTTCAAATCTCCAGGTAGAAATCCCAGTGATTCTCCTGCTTCAACAGCTGGTCTGGTTAGAATTATGCGTGATACCTCACCTTTCTTAAAGGCCGCAATTGCCATAACTACTGCTAAAAAAGTTTTCCCTGTACCAGCCGGTCCAATTCCAAAAACAACGTCATATTTTTGAATAGCTTCGATATAGCGCTTTTGCCCCATGTTCTTAACTCGAACCGGGCGTCCCTTAGCATCCCTAATTAAAATCTTATTGTATAACTCACCAAAGAACTCCAAAGTTCCTTTGTCGGCCATTTTAATTGCGCTTACGACATCAGTTGCAGTAATAGTAACTCCTCGGGTAACAACCTTATCTAAAGCAGTAAAAATTTGCATAATTTTCTTAACAAGGCTTTCTTCCCCAGTTACTTCAATCTCACTACCAGTATCAGTAACTTGTACATCGTAAGATTCTTCAATTAAACGCAAATTTGCATCGTTAATCCCAACTAAGTTCATAATTGTTTCAGGTTTAGTTGGTGTAAATGTTGCTTCTATAGTTTGTCCCACTTAAAATTGAACCTCCATTATATCAATTGATTAGTTAAGCTTCTTACCAACAATTGAAGAAGCGGCTTTGCCATCAGCCTTACCTTTGATTTTTGGCATTAAAGCTTGCATAACTTTACCGAAGTCTTTCTTAGAACTTGCGCCGACTTCTTTAATTGTCTCCTCAACTGTTTGTTCAAGCTCTTCTTTAGACATTTGTTTTGGCATATATTTTTCAATTAGTTGCATTTCTTTTTTAGTTTGAGCAATTAAATCGTCTCTACCTGCCTTAGTAAATTCTTCTAAAGATTCTTTACGTTGCTTAAGTGCACTAGACAAAACTGTTAATTCATCATCGCTAGTTAGGTCATGTCCCACTTTAATCTTATAATTCATTACTGCAGCCTTAAGTGAGCGAATAGTTGTTAAAGCTTCCTTATTTTTAGCCTTCATAGCTGATTTCATATCTTGCATTAAAGTATCATTTAGTGACATTTATTTTTCTCCTCTTTAATCAAAACTTACAAAGTCTATTTTAAACTTTTTATACAAAAAAAGCTCTTGATAGAGCGAATTTCTATCAAGAGCTTTCTTTATATTAATAATGTCTACGCTTACGAGCAGCTTCGGATTTTAACTTTCTCTTAACGCTTGGTTTTTCGTAGAATTCACGCTTGCGGTATTCTTGCAAGGTACCACTTCTAGAAACGGAACGTTTGAAACGACGAAGAGCATCATCAATAGACTCGTTTTCGTGAACGATTGTCTTAGCCATGTGAGATCCCTCCTTCCATTTCTTGGCACACAAATATGTGCCACAACAATATAGTTAAATTATAGCTAAACGAGAAAAGTCGGTCAATAGTCGATTAACATTTTTCTAACTTATTTTGGTATAATTTAGGTAAACAATGAGGTGAAGATATATGACTGAAGAAAAGAAAGAAAATCAAAAAATCGTTAACTTAATTATTATCTCTGACTCTGTTGGAGATACTGCGTTTAACATGGTGCAAGCTGGTGCTGTTCAATATCCAGATGTGAAGTTTAATTACCGTCGCTATCCATTTATTACTAATCGTGAAAAACTAGAAAAAGTTTTCGACGAAATCACAGAATTTGAAAACGTATTAATTGCGTTTACATTAATTCACGAAGATGAACAATTAGCCGCAATCAAATTCGCACGTGAACATAATATGAAGTATGTAGACTTACTTTCAGGTGTAATTGAAAACATTCACTCCTTAACCGGTGAAGAACCAAAACACGAAATCGGTGCTGTTCACCACATGGGACAAAACTATTTCGACAGAATTTCTGCAATGGAATTTGCCGTAATGTATGATGATGGAAAAGATCCTAAAGGATTCTTAGAAGCAGACGTTGTTTTGCTTGGAGTTTCAAGAACTTCGAAGACCCCTCTCTCATTATTCTTAGCAAACAAGAATTTGAAAGTAGCTAACTTACCTCTTGTCCCTCAAACTCATATTCCAGATGAAATTTATAAAGTTGATCCTAAAAAGATTATTGGCTTAACTAATGACCCATCTGTCTTAAATGAAATTAGACGCCAAAGAATGATTGCTTACGGCTTAAATCCTGATACAACTTACTCAAATATGGATTCTATCAATGCCGAACTTGACGCTGCTAATAAGCTTTATAAGAAACTTGGTTGTTACGTAATTAATGTTGCACACCGTTCAATTGAAGAGACAGCTGCTTTAATTATGGAACACCTCGGCATCGATGACTATGCTAAATAATTAGTTTTATGAATGTATTTCAAAAGGCTTAACCTACAACTTATGTAGATTAAGCCTTTTTTACTTACGCTATTAAACTGGTTTCTGCTCCTTGAAGCGTCCATATACTTTATCAACTTCGCTTACGCTCATAAATGCATAAGGATCAGATTGAATAACAATATTATAAATATCAAACATATCATAACGATCAATAATTGTCATTAAAACAGTTTTTTCCGTATGACTATATGCACCTTCAACATCATGAAAGATTGTAATACCGCGGTGCATCTTGCGTTGAATTCCTTCAATAATATGTTTCGGGTGTTCGGTAACGATAAAGACTTGCATTTTTTGATGTTGCGTATAAACAGCGTCAATCACTCTACCATTAACAAAAATGTTCAAAGCCGTATATAAAGCTCTCGTCCAGCCAAAAACAAAACCAGCACAGATAACAATGATCAGATTAAAGAAAATGTTAATTTGACCGAAACTTTTACCAGTCTTTTTTCTTAAAATAATGCCTAAAACGTCTAAACCACCTGTAGAAATTCCTGATTTCAAGGCGATTCCTGTTCCAACACCATTAATTACGCCACCAAATAAAGCACAAATGATTGGATCGTAAGTAATCTTGATTGGAGCAATTACTCGCATCATAATCGATCCAAGTAACACGGCAATAATAGTAAAAATTGTAAAGCGATGTCCTATTTTACACCATCCCAAGATAAAAAGCGGAATGTTTAAAACAAAGTACATCACTGAGGTCGATAAGGTAAATGGCATGAATCGTTCTGACACTGATTGAATAATCTGCGCAAATCCCGTAATACCAGAGGCGTAAATCTTACCAGGTCCCCAGAAAAAGTTCAGGGCAACCGCAACCGCCAAAGCATAAAGAAAGGCAGCAGATAATTTCGAAATTAGATAGTGTCTACGAGACAGCTTTTCTAATTGACTCATCTTGATTTTCCTTTTTATATCAAATAATATTTTGCACTATCTATTCTAACAATCATTATTAAAAAATAAAGCTAATTCTAGTGCCTATTTAGCTATTATTTTTTCCAGTGCTTTTCAATAAATTGTGATCTGCCACCAGCTTCTTCAATTTGATAGCGCAAAGGGTCTTTTTTATAAAAATCTTGATGATATTCTTCTGCAGGATAAAAAGGCTCAGCAGGTTCAATTTTTGTCACAATTTGCTGATCAAACTTGTGCGAATCCTCAAGTTGTTTTTTAGATTCTTCGGCAATTTTCTTTTGCTGCGGAGAATTATAAAAAATTATCGGTTGATATTGACTACCACGATCCTGAAACTGTCCCATTGCATCAGTTGGGTCAGTCACTTGCCAATAAATATTAACTAGTTTTTGATAAGAAATAATTTTAGGATCAAAGGTTATTTTTACGGCCTCAACGTGTCCTGTTGTCCCAGTACAAACTTCTTCATAACTTGGATTCTTAACATGACCACCAGTATAGCCAGAAACAACACTAATGATGCCTGGGTAAGTGTCAAAAGGTTCAACCATGCACCAGAAACATCCACCGGCAAAGATAGCCGTATCATAGTGCAATTCTTTAGTGTTATCAAGGTTTTTAGCTACTTTCATTTTATTAGCACTTCTTTCTAAATTTGAATAATTCTGGATTATTTTCACTATTTTTTCGTTATAGCTTTATATATAAAAATAGCGAATTAATTATTTAGTTCATAATCAATTCACTACTTAGCTTAAAGTATCTACTTGATTTTTACTATTTTTTTATCTTTAATAGCTCTTCTTCAATTACCGGCAACCAGCTTAACTTATATCCTGCACGCGTTGGGTGGATCGGATCAAGCATATAAAGTTCTCTATCTTTTTCATTGTAGTTAAAAGAATCATCATCCCACAAATTAAGAAAATTAAAATTCCACTTATTTTGTAATTCCTTAACTCTTTCAACCATCTGACCATAGAATTCTGAATCAAATTTTGGATTACTAAAAATCAAAACAGGACAATTCCAGTTCTTCTTTACATAATTTAAAATATATTCAATTGCACCCGTTACTGTCTGTGTATCAAAATTATCATCTGTAGCGATTTCGCCTAGATCTTCTTTTCCTTTAATTGCATCATTAGTTGAAAGTTGCAAGACAAATGCTGTCAACTTTTCTAAAACTGGCAATCTTCCGATTCTACTAATGTATGAATTAGAGTCATTATCAACTAGCGTTGTTCCCGAAACAGCATCCTTAAAAGCACAAATATTGTCTTTTTTACTTAAATAGTCAACAAATGATTCACCTAAAGCACCAGCACCATATGTTACTGAACTTCCTAGAAACGCAATTTGGTTATTAATCAGATCACTTGGTTCCATCTTAGTTTGGGCAACACTATATTTTTTAGCGTTTCCTTCTGCTTTAATTACCTTAGTTAAAAATTCAGGATTATCCTTGCCGAATTTCAATAATTCAGGAATATGTTCTTCAGGTACATCTAAGTTATAAAGTTCTTCTTCAAAATTCATTTTCTATCGTCCTTTGAATAACTTCTGATAATTTTTATAACCTTCCTCCTCTAGCTTATCATAAGGAATGAACTTTAACGCAGCAGAATTAATACAATATCTTAAGCCTCCTTGATCAACAGGCCCATCTGTAAACACGTGCCCTAAATGTGAGTCAGCTATTGGACTTTTTACTTCGGTTCGTTCCATTCCATGCGATTGATCTCGATGATAAACAAGTTTTTCAATTGGTTTAGTAAAACTTGGCCAACCACAACCAGCATCGTATTTGTCTTCACTAGAAAATAATGGCTCACCAGATACCACATCAACATAAATTCCTTTTTGGTTAAATTTATCATACTTTCCAGTAAAAGGATATTCAGTCGCAGCATGCTGAGTAACTTCATATTGCTCTGAGTTTAATTTCTTCAGTGCTTCTTCTTTATTAAACATTTTCTCACCTTCTTGTTTAAACATATCAAATTTTAATAGAAAATTGTTGTTTCATGATTTTTGTTTCTATACAATAATCTATAATACTAACGGAGGGATTTATATTATGCAAAAATTAGCAAATGACTTATCACTTACGAAAAATACACGACTAAATTCTTTAGGACCTTCAAAAATAAGAGCTTTTGATGCAAAGGCCTCTCAAATTCCTGGAATTATTAAATTAACAATTGGCGAGCCAGATTTAAATACACCAGATCATGTTAAAGAAGCAGCAATTGCTGATATTAAAGCAAATGACTCTCATTATGCTCCACAAGCTGGTAAACCAGAATTGCAAGATGCAATTAGCAAATACCTTAACCGTAGCCTTAATGTAAAATACGAGCCAGCAACAGAAATTTGTGTAACTGTTGGTGCGACAGGCGCTTTAAATGATGTATTTATGTCAATTTTAAATCCAGGAGACAAAATTTTAGTCCCTACTCCTGTTTGGGCACTTTACTTCCAATTGATTAAATTAACCGGTGCTATCCCAGTTCAAATGGATACTTCAAAAGATGGTTTTATTCTTACTCCTGAACACCTTGAAACAGTTTTACAAAATGAAGGTAAAGGTGCCAAGGCAATTATCTTAACTGATCCATCAAACCCTACCGGGCGAGTATATCCAGAAAAAACTTTAAAGGCACTAGCAGAAATTATTACTAAATATCATTTATTTTCTGTAACTGACGAAATTTATGGAGAATTAGTTTATGACAATAATGTTCATCATTCTCTATCACAATATATTCCTGAAAGAAATATTTTAATTTCTGGCTTGTCAAAGGCCTACGCAATGACGGGATGGAGATTAGGATATATTGCTGCTCCCGCAGATATTATGAAAACAATTCAAAAGGTGAATGCTTTCTTAGTCACTTCAGTTACCGATAATGTACAAGCAGCAGCAATTGAAGCCCTAAACAATGGCCAAGCTGATCCACTTGAATCCAGAAAAATTTACGAGGATCGACTCAAATTCATGAAAGCTGGATTAGAAAAATTAGGTTTTGAAATGTCCACCCCACAAGGAGCTTTCTACATTTTTGCTAAAATTCCAGATGCCTTTGGTACTGATGATGAGGCATTTGCAAATGAACTAGCTACCAAGGCAAAAGTTGGTGTAACTCCCGGTCGCTACTTCGGTGATGGCGGTCAAGGATACGTTAGAATGTCTTATGCTTCTTCAACTGAGCAATTAAAAGAAGCATTAAAACGAATTGCAAAATTTGTTGAAAATATTTAACTTATACAAAAACAAAGCACTGATAGCTTGAATTGAGCTTATCAGTGCTTTTTTATACATTATGATTTTTAATATTCAACAATCTTCTAGTTTAATATTATCTAGTTTCAGCCAATAAAAAAAGAGTAAGGACCATCTCTCAAAAATAATCCTTACTCTTATTTATTAAGCTAATTTTTTATTCATCCCAAGTTGAATTCTTATCAGCGTCTTCTTGAGCTTCCTTTTCAAGACGTGCTTCAATTTCCTTCACGCTGTCTTCATACTTGTCTTCTACCTTAATACCAATGTCATCTAATTGTTGATCAGCAACAGGTGCTGGAGCATGCATCATTGGCTCTGAAGCAGAAGCATTCTTTGGAAAGGCAGTTACGTCACGAATGTTGTCCTTTTGAGCTAACATCATTGCAAATCTGTCTAATCCAATTGCAAGACCGGCATGTGGTGGGAATCCCATGTCCAATGCATCAAGTAAGTAGCCAAATTGTTCATAAGCACGCTTCTTAGTAAATCCAAGTGCCTTGAACATCTTTTCTTGAATTGAACGTTTGTGGATACGAATTGATCCACCACCCATTTCGTCACCATTCATAACAATATCGTATGAACGAGCATGAGCCTTATGTGGATCAGTATCAAGCAACTTAATTCCTTCATCATCTGGCATAGTAAATGGGTGGTGAGCAGCAATCCAGCGACCCAAACCTTCGTCATATTCAAATAGTGGCCAATCAACAACCCAAACAAAGTCGTAAACATTTTCTGGAATAATTCCAGTTTCTTTAGCGAATTCACGACGTAAATGGTCAAGAGAATCAGTTACAACCTTCCACTTATCAGCAACGAATACTACTAATTCGCCACCTTCAAGGTCAAATTCTTTCTTCAAAGCTTCTTTATTTTCATCAGTTAAGAAGCGAGAAACAGGACCTGAGAATTCACCATCTTCATATTTAACCCATGCCAAACCTTTAGCATGGTAACGTTTGATATAATCTTGCTTTTCTTCAATCTTCTTACGTGAATATTGTTTAGCACCATTCTTAACAGCAATCCCCTTCACGTAGCCACCATCAGCAATTGCACCAGAGAAGACCTTGAAGTCAGAATCTTTGAAAATTGGACTTAAGTCATGAATAAACATTTCGTAACGAGTATCAGGCTTATCAGAGCCATACTTATTCATTGCTTCATTCCAAGTAATACGCTTGATTGGTGTCTTCAAGTCAATTCCCATTACATCTTTCATGATCTTCTTCAAAAGACCTTCAGTATAGTCTTGAACTTGTTTTTCATCAGTAAATGATGTTTCCATATCAATTTGGGTAAATTCAGGTTGACGATCACCACGCAAATCTTCGTCACGGAAACAGCGTGCTAATTGGTAATATTTATCAAAACCTGCACCCATTAACAATTGCTTGAATAATTGTGGTGATTGAGGAAGTGCATAAAAGCTACCTGGGTAAATTCTTGACGGAACAAGGTAGTCACGAGCACCTTCTGGAGAAGACTTACCTAAAATTGGAGTTTCAATATCAATAAAACCATGTTCATCAAAATATTCGTGAGTTGCTTTTAAAATCTTTGAACGAAGCATAATTGCCTTTTGCAAAGTTGGACGACGAAGATCAAGGTAGCGGTACTTCAATCTAGTTTGTTCGGCTGCATTAATATCATCTTTGATTTCAAAAGGTGGTACCTTTGACTTATTTAAAATATCAATTTCAGTTGCATCAACTTCAACTTCACCAGTCTTCATATCCGGGTTTACGCTAGAGCGTTTAACAACCTTACCTTTAACTTCAATTACGTCTTCGTTGTTAAGAGAATCCGCAATATCCATTAATTCTTTACCAGAATCTTTGTTAACAACAACTTGAACAATACCTTCGCGGTCACGAAGGTCAATAAATACCAAGTTACCTAAGTTACGAACGCGTTGTACCCAACCATAAAGGGTTACTTCTTGTCCTTCGTATTTGCTAGTTATATTGCCAGCATAGTCCGTTCTTTTTTCCATATTCATCATAATTTTTAATCCTCTATCTTTTCCATTACAGATTTCATATCATTTAGATCTTCTAAGCTTAAGTCTAAAGTCTTACCATCAGCTAAACGTTTAATGTTAAGTACGCCATTTTCAAGCTCTTTAGCACCCAAGGTAATTACAAATTTGGCATGCACACGATCTGCTTTTCTAAATTGTTGTTTTAATTTCTTTTGATCAACATCATATTGAGCTTTAAAGCCTTGCTTACGAAGAGAACGCGCAATTTCAACAGCCTTCATTTCTGTTCCTTCGCCAATATTAGTGATGAAGAAATCAATACCTTCATCTTTAAATAAAGCTGGATTTTGTTCCTTAAGAACAAGCATTAATCTCTCTTCTCCAATACCAAAACCAACGGCTGGAGTTTCTGGACCGTCAAATTCTTCTACCAAGTGGTTGTAGCGTCCACCACCCAAAATTGTGGTTGCTGATTCCCATAAGTTCTTATCTTCAACCATAAATTCAAAGATTACACCAGTATAGTAATCAAGTCCACGTACTAAATCGTCATCTAATACATAATTAATGCCTAATTGTTCAAGCATATCAGTAATAGTTTCAAAATTCTTCTTAGAGTCTTCATCTAAGTAATCAACGATTCTTGGAGCGTCAGGTAAAAATTGCTTATCTTCATCAGCCTTTGAATCAAGAATACGAAGTGGGTTCATAGACAAACGTCTTTGTGAATCCTCTGAAAGTTGATCTTTAAGAGGCGTGAAGTAATTTACTAAAGCATCATGATAATCTTTACGTACTTGCGCATTACCTAAAGTATTAATGTGCAATTCATAATTCTTAACGCCTAACTCAGCTAATAAATCGTGCCCCATCATGATAGTTTCAACATCAGCTAGAGGACTATTTGAGCCAAAGCTTTCAACACCAATTTGGTGAAATTCACGTTGACGACCTGCTTGAGGTCTTTCATATCTAAAAGTATTGTCAATATAGTAAACATTAAATGGCTTTACTACATCAGGACCATATAATTTATTTTCAACATATGCCCTAACCACACCAGCTGTTCCTTCAGGACGAAGTGCAATATGACGACCACCTTTATCGTTAAAGTCATACATTTCCTTTTCTACAACATCTGAACTTTCACCAGATGAACGAGAAAAGACTTCATAATTTTCAAAACTTGGTGTCCGAATTTCACGATAATTTGCACGTTTGAAGAAATTTCTTGCAATTGTTTCAACTTTTTCCCATGAACCAGAATCTGCTGGCAAAATATCGACTGTACCTTTTGGTCTTTGAACTTTCATTTAATCATCCTTTAATATATTAATAAAAAACGCCCTTGAACTTAATCAAGGGCGCAATAAATTAGCACGGTACCACCTTTTGCTTGCTGCGATTAACGCTCGCGAAACGAACTATTATCTGTTAAAGGTGTCACAGATCGCAACCTATCCGCTCTCTCACCAAACGAGCGGTCTCTGAGATAGATCATGCTAATCTACATTCTTTGTCATCGATAATTCCTTTTTAGCTTATATTTTTCAGCCAGTAAAGTCAACCTTTGTAAGCCTTTACTTAAAGAATTAAATATCTAGCACAATTGTAAATGGGCCATCATTCTCAAGACTAACCTGCATATCAGCTCCAAATTCGCCGGTTTCAACATGAAAGCCTCTATTTTCTAATTCTTTATTAAAATTTTCCCAAAGATCCTTTGACTTAGGAGGTCGCATTGCCTCTACAAAACTTGGACGATTACCTTTTTTAGTATTAGCTAGCAGGGTGAATTGACTAACGCTTAAAATTTCTCCATTAACATCTTTTAAAGACAAGTTAGTTTTTCCATCTTCATCTTCAAAAATACGCATTTTAGCAATTTTATCAGCAGCCTTTTTTACCTGATCTAGCTTATCGCCTTCACGTAACCCAACTAACAGAAGAAAGCCACGTTTAATTTTACCCACAACTTCATTATCAATGGTAACTTGGGCTTTATTCACTCTTTGAACAACAACACGCATTAATTAATTGACCTCTTTGCTTCATAAACATTTGGCACATCACGCATCCGGCTCAGGATATCTTCTAGGTGTGCTGCATCTCTAACTGACACAGTAGCATAAATATGTGCCATGTTGTTACTATCTACTTTTCCAGAAATATTAACAATATTCTTTGTCTTTGAATTTAAAGCATTGATTACATCACTTAAAAGACGGGAACGATTGAAACCATAAATCTCAATATCTGCATTATAGTTTTCTTTATCTTTATCTTTAGCAATGTTTTCCCAAGCCACATCGATTAATCGCCCTTGTTTCTTAGCTTCTTCAGTAATATTAGGACAATCAGCACGGTGAATTGTTACCCCGCGTCCCTTAGTTACGTAGCCAATAATCGGATCTCCTGGAACTGGATTACAGCATTTAGCTAAGTGAAGCATTAAGTCAGAAACACCTTGGACCATTACGCCATTATTATGCTTAACACGCATAATATCAGCTGGTGCATCAGAACTATCATCTTCTTCAGTTGAACTTTGTTGGCCAGCATTCATAATCTTTTCTTCAAGTTGCCGCTGCTTTTCATCTTCAGCCTTCTTACGTAGGTCTTCAGTTAATCGATTAGCAACAGTAGCTGCAGAAATTTCTCCATACCCAACGGCTGCAAACATTTCTTCTTCATTATGATAATTAAAATGACCAATTACCTTTTGAATGTGTTCTTTATCCATGAACTCTTTTGGAGCTAAATCACGGTTAAGTAATTCTTGTTCAATAAAGTTCTGACCTTTTTCAATATTTTCCTCGCGATCTTCAGCCTTGAAGAAACGCTTAATCTTATTTCTTGCTCTTGAAGTCTTGACTAAGTTAACCCAATCACGGGATGGACGAGCTGAAGTCTGAGTGAGCATTTCAACTACGTCACCATTTTTAAGTTTATAGTCCAATGGAACAATCTTGCCATTAATTCTAGCACCAACTGAATGAGCACCAACTTCTGAGTGAACCATATATGCAAAATCTAATGGTACTGAGCCTTTTGGAAGTTCATAAACGTCACCTTTAGGAGTAAAGACATAAACACGATCTGAAAAGATATCAGTCTTAACACTCTTCATAAATTCATGCGAGTCTTTTGTTTCATTTTGAAGTTCAAGAATTTCTTGGAACATGTTAAGCTTCTTATTTGCATCAGTTTGCTCAACTTCGCCCTTAACGCCTTCTTTATATGCCCAGTGTGCAGCAACACCGTATTCAGCAACCTGGTGCATCGCTTCAGTTCTAATCTGAATTTCAAGTGGCTTGCCGCCAGGTCCAATAATTGTTGTATGTAACGATTGGTATCCGTTAACTTTTGGAACAGCAATATAGTCTTTAAAACGGCCGGGCATTGGCTTCCATTTAGTATGAACAGCACCTAAAACGGCGTAACAATCACGAACAGACTTCACAATTACACGAACTGCTAGTAAATCATAAATTTCGCTAAAGTCTTTGTGCTTATTAACCATCTTCTTGTAGATAGAATAAATATGCTTAGGGCGTCCATAAATCTCATACTCAATTCCTAAGCTATCAAGCGTTTGCTTTAAAGTTTTAATTGCATCAGCAATGTATCCTTCCCGCTCACTTCGCTTAGACTGCATCAAGTTAACAATTCGGTAGTATTGCTGAGGATTCAAATAGTGCAAACTCATGTCTTCGAGTTCCCACTTAATAGTTCCGATACCTAACCGGTCTGCAAGTGGTGCATAAATGTCTAGCGTTTCATCAGCAATCCTTCTCTGCTTGTCAGGACGTAAATGGTCTAAAGTGTGCATATTGTGCAAACGGTCAGCAAGCTTAACCATAATTACTCGTAAATCTTTAGCCATTGCGATTAGCATTTTACGGTGATTATCTGCTAGATATTCTTCGTGACTCTTCGACTTATATTGAATCTTGCTTAACTTTGTTACACCGTCAACAATAAAAGCGACATCTTTTCCAAACTTTTCCTTAATATCATCATTAGTTACCGGCGTATCCTCTACAGTATCATGAAGATAACCAGCTGCTACCGTATCGGGATCTAAACGTAAAGTAGCTAAAGTTCCCGCAACTTGAGTTGGGTGAATTATATAGGGTTGTCCAGAAACTCGAAACTGACCTTCATGAGCATTCTTAGCAAATTTATATGCCGATTCAACAAAAGCTAAGTGTTCATCATTCATATATTTCTTGCATTCTGCAAGAACTTCTTCATGAGTCATCTCACGATATTTTGACATAAAGCATCACCTATTCTTTATTTCTTTTCTTTGTAAAAATCATCATGCCAGAGTCCAAACAACTCAAAACTTAAATATACTAGGCAAAGTAGAAAATTGTATTTTGCAAAATGAATTAAAACAGCGATTGCAAACACTACTGGGAATAAAAGCAACCACCAATAGCTCAATTTTCTAATTTGCATAATGCGGCCAATTTGGTAACTTAAATAACTATTAAAAATAAAGAATACTAATCCAATTCGCCAAACACGGCTTAAATGGACTAATGGACAAATAATCCAGACAATTACTCCTAACAAAGTTAACCAAACTAGTGGCATAAATGATTTTTCATTTATTTTACTCCACCAAGCCTTAAAATTAAAATTTTTCTTTTCTTCACTATTTTTCTTCATTTTTTGCTTACCTTTTCTTTTAATATATTTTTAGTCTGGTTTTCTAGCGATTAATAGACCAATCCAGCGTCCTTCTTGCATTTTCATCTTAATTTCAAAACCATTTTCTGCAAGTGATTTTTCAATCTTTGGCAGTTGTAAATAATCAATTCCTGAGAAAATAACCTTTCCTTCTTTATTCAAATGACTATCTAAGTCCGGAATTAATTCTAACAAAATATCGGCTAAAATATTGGCCACAATCAAATCATATTTATCATCAATATCTTTTAATAGGTTAGCCTTGCGTACATCAATATTATCGACATCATTTAACGCAATATTTTCTTTTGCGGCAGTTACTGCTTCATCAGAAATATCGGTTCCTAAAACATGGTTTGCCCCTAATTTACTAGCTGCAATGGCTAAAATGCCTGATCCAGTTCCAACATCCAAAACCGACATTGGTTTGACTAGTGCTCGCTCCATTGCAAGCAAAACAAGTTGAGTTGTAGTATGACCACCCGTTCCAAAAGCTAGACCTGGATCTAGACGAATCAATTTTTGGTCGCTAAAAGCTGGGTGGTAATCTTCCCATTCAGGAACAATAGCCAGATGACGAGAAAAATCAATTACGTGATAATATTTCTGCCAAGCTGTATTCCAATCTTCATCTGCCACTTCTTTAGTGCTAATTGAAACTTCGCCAGTATCTAAGCCATAGCTCTTCATCTCCGCAATTTTATCCATAATCTTTTTAATTAGATCTTTTTTATCAGCACTTTCATAATCAAAATATGCTGTTAACTCTAAATCCTTTGGTAAATTTTCAATATCATCAAGTTCAACCAAGCTACTATCATGTTTTTGACCCTCAGCAATAAAATCGCTTCGCTTACGACTTTCAATTCCTTGTGCATCTAGTTCATCTTGCATGAAAAAGCTTAATCCATCTTCCAACTCATGACTACATTCAACTTTTACTGCTAATAATTTCACTAATCTTGTCCCCTTTTGACATGTTAATTTCCCACGTTTATGATATTAAAAGGTGAGAAAAATGTCGAAAAAAAATAAAAAGAAAAAACTTAATAAGACGTTAGTCGAAAAAATGCTCGACCAACAAAAAATTCCATATAAACAACTATCATTTAACACCATACAAAAGGGTGATGTTAAACAAATGGATACTTCCATTTTAGACGATGAAGAGGCTTTGGTCTACAAAACCTTAGTATGCGAAGGAAATAAAAATAGCCCAATAGTTGGCGTAGTACCCGTTACTGAGCATTTGAGTATGAAAAAACTCGCTAAAGCTTCTGACAATAAAAAGTGCGAATTGCTTCCTCTTAAGAAGCTAGTTGCAACAACTGGTTATGTTCACGGTGCAAATACACCAATTGGAATTTATCAAAAACATCATTTTCCAATTTATCTCGACAGCAGTATGAAAGAACATGATCAAATTGCTGTTTCAAGCGGTGAAGTTGGACGCAGTATTATGATTAATCCAGAGGATTTACAAAAAGTTACTGAAGCAACTTTTGTTGATTTATTAGAGTAGTAAAAAAACTTCCTCAGACTAGAATTTCTAGTTTAAGGAAGTTTTTTTGCATTATTTTTTAACTATTTTAACTAATCTAAACACGCCATAAATCAACATTACTACCCAACCAAGAATTGAAATGTAAAGCAGAATTGTAAACCATGTTGGTGTCTTAAATGAAAGAATTGCAGTATTTTGACCTTGTTTCGATTTAACAATTGGCATTCCGATCTTATTGAGTTTTGGATTTACCTTTTTGCCATTTACTGTTAGTTCAGACTGATGGTAAATAAAAACTGGAAGCGTAGTTGACTTAGCGGTTTTTCCATTCCACTTAATTTCAAGTCGTCCCCCTGATAAAACTTTTTTACTAAAGTTTTTTCTTTGTGGTGCCATGTTCATTAGCATTCCTGTAACATCAGCAGATTTAATTTTTTTCTGGACGGGAAGATAATCAGGAGTATTAATATCAATTTTATTAATATATGCTTCTAGCCCCTTCTCTTGCATCTCTCTTGAACTATTAGTGATTCCCTTATTATAAGAAATATTATTATTAATTTCATTAAAATCAGCTCTGACATTAAATAGAACTATTACTATAGCCAAACCACTAGCTAGCAAGCCAAGCTTTTTGCCGTGTTTTTTAATTAGTTCTGTAATTGTTAAACCTACCCCAACAAACAATAAAGGATAAGCTACAACAGTAAATCGATTTGGAAATTGTAAATATCCAGTTACAGCTGGAAAATTGTCTTTAACAAACTGCCACGGGAATAAATTAGAACTTAAATAAAAGAATACTAATCCTTCGAGAGTAACAAAAGTATTGATTCTTGAAGACTTAAAGTTAAATGCTACATAAATTATTTGTACAATAAATAGCAATAATGTGACTTCTGTAATCGACGTCCACATAGTACTTGTACCAGCAAGTGAAAGATTGACAGAAGTAAGAACGGGTGAAAAATCAATTGGAGATGCCATTTGGTTTGTCGGATAAAGGAGCAAAAATGCTCCCCACACATTTGCTGTTAAAACAACAAATAACATCACAGCCTTAAAGACATCAAACCACATCTGACGTTTGTTTTCACTTAGAATTAACCCATAAATAAAGAAAGGAATTAAGGCTAAGATAGAAAAGAATGTGCTCAATAAGTGAACCTGTGCCACGATTGCCATCACGACGCCTAAACTGATCCAGCTAAATCTCTTCTTATAATTATTTAAAAGATTAATTCCTTGAATTAAAACAAAGGGTATTAAAACTGCACCCCAAGAATTAAAAGCGTTGGACCGTAACCAGTAAGCAATATAACCTGTTGTCAAAAATAAAGCAGTAATTACTGAGGAAACAGTCCTTGTCATCTTTACCTTTCGACTTAAATGATATACTCCTAAACCACCAACTAGAAAAATCAGATAAGTTATTACAACTTGAAAGCGAAGCCAAGAACTACAAAATAGCAATAAAAATCCCATTATGTAGGCAAAAAATGGACCATAAAGTGCATTAACTATTCGACCACTTTCACCCATTCCATAGTTCATCTGAAAATAAGAAAAATTATGGTTTTTAATTTGCTGATTTGTATCATAAAAACGATGAAAATGAAAAGCAGTATCATCTAAAGTAAGACCTGATCGAGTGCTCAATATCGTCCAAATCAAGATAGTTGCAATTACTAAACTTAAAATTATCGGGATAAGATAATCTATTACTTTACTCTTATATTTTTTTATATCACTATTTTTCATTTTTAACCTCTGATAACCTAGTTATTTGACTTTTTAATTGTATCATTCAACTAGCTAAAAGATTATACTTATTTTAAATTTCATTTTCCTATCGGCATATTTACCAAGTTTCTTCCCTTACGATATGCCTGCTTGATGTCATTTAAAGTTAAATCTTTTCCTTTTTGGTCATAAACAACTAAGACTTCCCTTACTCCGTCCGCAAATTTACTTAAGAATCTGAAAATCGTAATTTCTGCAAAGAACAACACTAGCAGTAAGAATACCGCTGTTGCTGAAATACGAGAAAGAGCAAACAAATTATGGAAGAAAATAACTGCCAAGACTAAAGCTAAAAAGGAACCACCTAACACAGTCCATCTAAATTTATTCAAAGGTCTTGAAATATGGTACAGAACCATCATCCCCACAGCCACTAAAAGCATCGTAGCAGTTGTTGCCACTTCTTGTCGTCCTAAAGCTAAAACCATATCAGCAACTACCAAGATCGACACAGCGAGCATATCCGTAATTCCACCTGGAATTGCACGGGATAAAACATTCGGGATAAATTTTCCGCGAATACGGTTGTAGTTGTTTTCAAGAGCAAGTAAAAATGAAGGAAGCCCAATCGTAAACGCCGAGATTAAGGCAATCTGTGCTGGTCTTAATGGATACGACATTGCGAATGCTAGAGAAAAGATAGCCATCAAGAATGAAAAAATATTTTTAACTAAGAATAAACTAGCTGATCTTTCAATATTATTAACTACTTTTCTACCTTCATCAACAACCTTTGGCATTCTCGCAAAGTCAGAATCAAGCAATACTACTTGAGACGCCTGAACAGCTGCACTATTTCCTGATGCCATTGCAATTGAACAATCTGCACTCTTCATTGCCAAAATATCATTGACACCGTCGCCAGTCATAGCAACTGTATTACCATTTTTTTGAAGTGCTTTGATCAACTTCTTCTTTTGATCTGGTTTTACCCGACCAAAAACATTATATTTTCTGACAACTTCTTCGTAGTCACCTTCACCAATTTCAGTAGCATCAATTAGTTTATCAGCATCTTTAATTCCAGCCTGCTTAGCTACTCTAGCTACTGTTAAAGGATTATCTCCTGAAATAACTTTGACATTTACTCCTTGACGTTCAAAGTACTTAAAGGTATTTCTAGCTTCTTTTCGAATGGGATTAGAAATCAAAATATAACCGAGTAAATCAACTTCTTTAGAGAGTTTCTGCTTTTCATCTTCTAAAGCTTCCGGATATTTTGCAAAAGCTAAAACACGATAGCCTTGACTAGTATACTTATTGATTTCTTTTTCATAATCTTTAAATTGACCACGTAATACAAACTCCGGTGCACCCATAAGTAACGTGCTTTCACCAACAATGGTTCCACTATACTTATTTACTGATGTGAAGGGAATGATTTTTTTTACTTGAATATTAGCCTTTTGGTTAAAAGCGTTTGCTACTGCCTTAATCGTGGCATTATCATGTGGCATATTTTGAGCAAAAACAGAAATATTTTTTGCTAAATCATCTTTATTTGTATTAACCGGGATAATTTTTTCAACTTCCATTTTTGGTTCAGTAATTGTCCCAGTTTTATCAACGCATAAAACATTAACTCTGGCTAAAGTTTCTACACTTTTCATATCATGAAGCATTACTTGCGAACGAGCCAAACGCATAGCAGCTAAAGCTAATGCAATCGTTGTTAATAGATATAATCCTTCTGGAATCATCCCAATTACTGCTGCTTCCATCGATACTACGCTATCAGCTAAATTCAAGTGGTTTACATATCTAGCTACAATAAACAGCGCAATTCCACATGGAATAATAATGATCCCAACCCATTTAATTAACTTATTAATTGAACGGACCATTTCTGATCCTTCTTTTGAATTCATTGCCTTAGCTTCTAAAGTTAACTTAGAAACATAAGAATTCTTCCCAACTTTTTCAAGGCGGGCGTATGCTTTTCCAGATACTACGAAACTTCCAGACATTAATTCTGTACCAACGCTTTTTTCTATTTCATCTGCTTCACCAGTTAACAAGGCTTCATTTACACGTAATGTTCCAGAAATCACCTGACCATCAGCCGGGATTTGATCACCAGTCTGAAGAACAATTACATCTCCTAAAACTAAATGTTCAATAGGAATAACTTCTTCTTTTCCATCGCGAATTACGGCAATCTTTGTTGTATTCATTACGTTCAACTTATCTAAAACTCTTTTTGCCCGTAATTCTTGAACAATTCCAATAATCATATTCGCAATAATTACTGGTAAGAAAGTTAAGTCTTTATATTCACCAACAATTACTAGTAAGATAGACAACACTAGAAAAATTAAGTTGAAATACGTAAAAGTGTTTTCTTTAATGATTTGCCATGCTGTTTTAGCTTGATCATTAACAGCGCGGTTTACTTTACCTTCTTTAGTTCTTTGGTCAACCTCTGCACTCGTTAACCCAATTGGTTGCTTAAAATTATCTTTCATTTATTTTCCTAAATTTAATCCACACGAAGTGTATCGTCTTTTTCTATTGTTACTTCACCAACTACATCCGTATTAAAAAATTCAGCAATTTGATGTACATCCCATCCTTGACCTAAGCCCCACATTAACTTAGTAATGGCACTTTCTGATGTCATATCACGCGCACTAATTGCGCCTTCAAGAAGGGCTTCTCTCCCTACTTCGTACTTGGTAAGGTCGCTTCGTTCATATAAACATTGACTACTTGCAATCACTGGTATCCCATGGCGAATTAATTTACCCACTGCTCCTACCATATTTCTTCTAATATAATTCATTCCGCCTAAGCCATACGCTTCAATGACGATTCCTTTACATCCACTCTCAACCATCGCAAATAGCAACTTAGGATCAAAGCCAGGGAATAATTTTACTAGTGAAACATGGGGATTAATTTCCGTATTTAAAGTACATTCTTTAGTATTTATAGGTAAATTTTGCTCAGAAAAAACCAGACCATCGGATGTAACCTTAGCAACAGGTGGCACGTTTACGCTCTCAAAAGCATCAAAGTTTATTGTCCTAACCTTTACACTACGACATCCCAGCATTACTTTTCGATCAAAAGCTAAATAAATATTTGGACAACAACTAGCTGCTGCTGCGAAGGCCAATCTTAAATTATCTGGTGCATCACTTAAAACCACGTTAATCGGCACCTGACTTCCAGTTAAAACAACTGGAATATTAATATTTTGCAGCATGAAGGCGAGCATCGATGCCGTGTAAGCCATTGTATCAGTACCGTGGGAAACTACAATACCATCATATTTATTTCTGTTTTCGAAAATTTTCTCTGCAATTAACTTCCATTCTTCAGGTTGAATATTAGAAGAATCTAACTGCAGAATATCTTCAACTGTAATATCATATGGCAGCTCACCCAACATATTGATCAATTGTTCTCCAGATTCTTTAGGTACTAACCCCGCATCAGAAACCACAGAAGCAATCGTTCCCCCAGTAGAAAGCAATAAAATTTTCTTTTGCATAATCGTCACTCATTCTTTATTTTCTATTCTCTATTGTTCTATTAATTATACGAAAAAAGCTGCCATAGTTTAAATTCTATGACAACTTTTTGTAAAAAATTATCCTGCATGCCGCCAGTCTTTATCCATTAAGATACGAGCTGCTATCAACCCTAATGGTAAACAAATAACAATCATTAAGGCTTGCACCATCCATAATGCACCAGCATTTAATGACGTTAATCCCAAATTAAACATTGCTCGATACATATACAAACCTGGAACCATGATTACTATTGAGGGCACAGTGATTGCAATTCTTGGAAAACCAATTTTACGTCTAATAATTGACGCAAGCATCCCTGCTACGAAAGCTCCAATAAAAGCAGCAACTGCTGGAGGTACGTTTGACCAATTAACTAAGCTTAAGCGTAAGGTATTGGCAACAGCTCCTGAAAGACCAGCTACAGTTGCCATTGAGATCTTAGAATTAAACATAATTGAGAAACCAAAGACACCGCAAAAACTAGCTATTAACCTTAAAAGAGTCAAAACTAGTGGAGCTAAATTTAACTTTTCAAAATTCTGTGGATGCAAGTTTAAAATTAAAGCCATTATCCAACCAACCGCTGTGGCAACAACAATAATCATAATTGCATAAGCCATTCTTTCTAAACCTGATCGCATATCCAGCTTAGAAAGGTCAAGCCCTGATGTAATAAACGGAAATCCTGGAATTACAAATAACATTGCTCCAATATAGCCATCTAAATGATGTAAACTTACTGGATAAAATAATCTGATTAAATAAAAACTTCCTACATAAACTGCGCAGGCAACCGCTACGGCAACAGTAATATTAGCCAAAATAGTGAGATGACGGTCTGCCATTTTACGGCGAACATAATTTCCGCAGCTAGCCCCAAAAAAGGCACAAATAACTTCGAAAATTCCACCACCAAGTAAGAAGATAAATCCTCCACAGGCTAAACCAGCTGCTAACCCAACTTGCCAAGGTGAATACCGTGACTTCATAGTTGAAATTTTTTCTAAATGATTATGAATTTGACCAATAGTCCAGTTTCCATCATCTTCTTTAAACTGATTAACAAAATTTTCCATTCGGTCTAATTTTGTAGTATTAACGCCAGTTGTTGGTAAGCTCAAGGCCTGAGTATAGCTCTTCCCATCGGCATCAACACAAGTATATTCAATTGATACTAAACCAATATCAGTACTACAAGTCATGTCTAAGCAACGAGCAATTGTATTCATCGCAGATCTTACTCGCCAAGCTCCTGTCCCATATGACAAAAGCATCATTCCAATATGACCTACAATCACAGAACGCTCAGCCAAAGTAGCATTTTTAGCAGGTGTAATATTATCACTCGTAAAAAATTCTTGCCAACGAATTCGCATATGATGGTGATGCGACAAAGTATGCTTATGGTGTAATTGATTTACACGCTCAATTTTGTTTTCCTTGTTTTTCACTTTTCATAGTCCCCAAACTTTGATTAAATATCATACCTTTAAAATTTTATCACAGAAAAAAGGCCTTGCACTCTTAATTTAAGTAAGTGCAAAACCTTTTTCTATTTAGGATCTATTGTTTATAGCTCAATTCCATCAACAACTTCTTTCATCTTTGTTGCTGAATAAGTCATTTTCTTTTTCTCATCTTCTGATAAGTGAAGCTCGATCACATCACTAATTCCGTTTGCAGTAACAACCGCTGGACTTCCAAGATAAAGATCATGAATACCATATTCTCCAGTCATTGGAGCTGATAACGGCATAACGCGAGCATTATTTTCTAAAATTGCCTTACAAATTTGAGTTAAGCACATTGCAACGCCGTAGAATGTTGCACCCTTGTTAGCAATAATCTTGCCACCTTTTTTGCGTACATCAGTTTCCAATTCAACTAATGTTTGTTCATCTAATTCTTTGTAAGAACGAAGTGGTTTTTGGTCGATAATAGCTTCATCGAAGTTTTCAAAAGAAGTATCTCCATGTTCACCTAAAACATAAGCATCAATGTGATCAACATTCACACCAGTCTTGTGTGATAATGCTACACGTAAACGTGCTGTATCAAGAGATGTCCCTGTTCCAATAACCTTATTCTTAGGAAAACCAGATAATTTTTGTGTTAAAGTAGTTAAAATATCTACTGGATTTGCAGAAACAACGAAAATACCATTAAAGCCAGAATCGACAATTGGCTTTACAATGGATTCTAGGATTTTAACATTAGTATTTACTAAATCTAATCTAGTCATTCCCGGTTTTCTTGCAGCACCAGCAGTAATTACGGCAATATCTGCATCTTTAGCATCATTGTAATCTCCGCTCTTTACTGTACATTGACCAACAAATGGGGCTAGATCTTCTAAGTCTAACGCATCCCCTTCAGTAATTTTCTTAACTACATCGCAAATTACCAATTCATCAATTTTTACATTTTGTAATAAATCATTTGCAAAAGTTGAGCCAACACGACCGTCACCGACTAAAAATACTTTTCTACGACTCATTTTTATATATAACTCCTTTGAATGAAAACTTAATTTTTACACTTTAAGTATACACAAATAAGCTATTTATTGAAAGCGCTTTATTTAATTAACTTTGCCATGGTTTTCCCTGCTTCACGTCCAAAAATAATCGTTTCAGCAATTGAATTACCGCCAATTCTATTATTTCCATGCAAACCACCACTAACTTCACCAGCAGCATATAGTCCTGCAATAAAATTGCCATTTGTATCATAAACTCTGGTATCAGGCGCAATATGAATTCCGCCCATTGTATAGTGAATAGCAGGTGCAATATGAATCGCATAATATGGTGCATGATCTAAGCTAGCCATACCAGTTGTTCGTCCAAATTCTGTGTCACTATTCTTTTTAACTGCTTCATTCCAACTTTGAAGAGTTTTTTTCAGATTTGCAGCCGGAACTTTAATATTTTCAGCTAATTCTTCAATTGTACTTCCATGAACAACCAAGTTAATTGAGTCATAGAATTCGATTGCTTTAACTCTATCTCTAACTCCTTGATCAAAAATTAAATACGCAGAATGTTCAGGCGTTTCAGTAATCGCATTAGAGACAATCTTACGAGTACTTAATTCATTAATAAACCGCTCACCATCGCGGTCGACCAAAATTGCTCCTTCTCCACGCACTGCTTCACCAATCAGATATGCGTGATCGGTATCTTGCTGCACAGTTGGATGAACCTGAACTAACTCCAACTGTTCTAATTGTGCCCCAACTTTATCAGCTAATTTCAAACCGTCTCCAGTAGCACCTGTTTGATTGGTTGTTTTATAATCACGCAAATCAGGACGATATTTAGCAATTAAATCTTTAGCAGCACCAAAACCACCAGTAGCAAGTAAAACTGCTTTAGCTCTTACTTGATGTTCCTTATTAACTTCTACACCAGTAATTTTCTTATCTTTATCTTGTAACAGATTAGTAACCTTTGAATCTATAAAAATTGGAATGTGACGCTCATCTGCTAGCTTAAGTAAATTATTAACTAAAAAGGCACCAATTGGAGCCATTGAAGATGGACGGTGAGTTCTCTTTTTAGACATACCACCTGTAATAGTTAAATCATCTACCTTAATGCCTAAATCTTCAAGCCAAGCAATAGCTAGCGGTGCATGCTCAACAAAATAATGAAGCATTTCACGGTCATTCATATAACCGCCGCCTTTTAGCGTTTCATCATAAAATTTTTGCATACTATCGTTTATTCCTAGACGAGCTTGAACGATACTTTCAGCTGCATTCATCCCTGAACTGGCTCTCATAGTATTTCCACCTAAAAAGCTATTCTTTTCTAAAATAGCCACATTTAGGCCATATTGATGCGCCTGAATTGCAGCTGCTAACCCAGTACCGCCACTACCAACGATAATTGCATCATATTCTTCCTTTAAGTTATCTACTGTTTGTGTTGGAAATTTATATGCCATGCTTTTCCCTTCTTTTAATCATCAATTGGTTTCGTGTTCATCGCATTGGTCATTGTGATTGGCTTCATCCATTTATCATATTGCTCTTTAGTGACTAATCCACTCTTTAAGGCTGCTGTTCGTAAAGTTGTATTTTCTTTAGCTGCAGTTTGTGCAATTGTAGCTGCTTCATGATAGCCAATATGAGGTGAAAGCGCAGTAACAGTCATTAAGGAATCAGTGACATCTTTTGCCATTCTTTCCTTGTTTACAGTCAAACCATGAATCATCTTATTAGCAAAGCTTGAAATAGTTCCTGATAAAACATTTGCGGATTCTAAGAAGGCTGCAATCATGACAGGTTTGAAGACATTCATTTCAAAGTTTCCTTGAGAAGCTGCCATTGTGATTGTCGTGTCATTTCCAAATACTCTCAAGCATGCCATAGTAACCGCTTCTGCTTGAGTAGGGTTGACTTTACCTGGCATAATTGAGGAACCAGGTTCATTTGCTGGCAAATTTAACTCTCCTAATCCAGCTCTGGGTCCAGAACCTAGGAAGCGAATATCTTGAGCGATCTTAAACATATCGGCAGCTAAGGCTTTTAGAGCACCATGAACAACATTCAAGCCTGAGTGATTTGCTAAACCGAAAAATTTATTAGTTTTTACATCAAATTGGTGACCATATTTTCTTGATAAACGCTCAGCAATATCTTCAGCCATACCCGGAGCTGCGTTAAGTCCAGTACCAACAGCAGTTCCTCCAATTGGCAATTCATATAAAGTTTCTTCCAATTCATTAATATAAGCTAAATCATGATTTAGAGCAGCAATATAGCCTGATAGTTCTTGTCCAAAAGTCAATGGAACAGCATCTTGTAAGTGAGTTCTACCTACTTTAACTGTAGTCCAATATTCATCTTGCTTAACCTTCAATTCTTTAATTAAGTGTTTGACAGATGGTTTTAAATCATCTAAAGCTTGCGTAGCCACTAAATTCATTGCAGTCGGGAAAGTATCGTTTGAAGATTGTCCCATATTCACGTCATCATTAGGTAAAACATTCAACCCAGGATGATTCTGATTAGCTAAATTAGCTACGACCTCATTAACGTTCATATTAGTCTGAGTACCAGATCCAGTTTGGTAAACATGAAGTGGAAAGTATGGTTGCAATTCTTCATTATTTAGATCGAGCAATTGATGAATTGCTTCAATAATTGCGCGTCCCTTTTCTTCCGTTTCAGTACCAGCTTCAATATTAGCTTGAGCAGCAGCTAGTTTTATTTGAAGAAGTGCCCGAATAATACCAATTGGCATTAATGCTCCAGTGTGGAAATTGTCTTTACTTCTTTGAGTTTGTGGGCCCCATAATGCTTTTTCAGGAATTTCCACTGGACCTAATGTATCACTTTCAACACGATAACCTTTTTTTACCATATTTTTTGTCCTCCGTTTTCATTATCTTCATTATAAGCTACATTTAAATGAAAGGGCATACAAAAAGCGGAGAATATAATTCTTCGCTAATATAATTGTATTAAATTATACTAAAAATACTTATTCAATGCCATCTGATTAACGTTCTTGGTGATTCAATTTCTTTGCTACTAAATCTCCAACTACTTGTACAATTAGCACTAACAATAAGACCAATAATGTTGCTACTAGAGTAACGTCATTATTAAATCGATTATAACCATAAGAAATAGCTGTATTACCTAAACCGCCAGCTCCAACAGCACCAGCCATTGCTGTTAAGCCGATTAAACTAATCAAAGTTACTGTCGAAACTCTAGCTAATTCGGATCTACTTTCTCTTAAATAAACATCAAAAATAATATCTTTGGTTGATGCACCTAAAGCTTCAGCTGCTTCAATCTTTCCATTATCGACACTTTCAAGTGCAACTTGAACCTGTCTAGCAAAAAATGGAAAAACACCTAAAGTTAATGGTACTAAAGCAGCTTTCATCCCAATTTGAGTGCCGACAATTTTTTGAGTAACTGGAGCAACAAAAGCCAGTAAAATAATAAATGGAACGGCTCTAAAAATAGATACTAGTTTATCAACGATCCAATAAACAACTTTATTGGCTAAAATTCCTTTTGGTTTTGTCAAAACGAGCAGTAAACCAAAAACTAAACCAAGAATTCCTCCAAAAATAGCTGACCAAAAAGTCATAAATAAGGTTTGGAAAATAGCTGTTCCCCAACCAGCATCTCCGCCCCACCCTAGGGCCACAACATTAGGAAAGTTTTTAGTCAAAAAACTAATCATTAGTCAGCACTCCTTTATCTAATTTTGTTACTACAACATTTTTACTTTCTAAAAATTTAATTGCTTCTTTTTGTTTTTGCTCATCAAGGTTCAATAAAATGGCAAGTGTTCCAATTGGTTCACCACTTAAGACTTCTACATTTCCATACAAAATACTTGCTTTAGTATTTAATGAAACATCTAAATCAGCAACTACTGACTTAGTAACATCATTAATGCTATAAACTAACTGATATAATTCTGCATTATCTGCTAGCTTATCAAAGTTGTACGTATTTAAAATATGTTGAGCCTGCAAAGCTCCACCCACAAATTGACGTGTAAGCTGTTTTTGAGGATGTAAAAATACTTCTCGTAAGTCACCTTTTTCAATTATTTTTCCCGTTTCCATTACAGCAATCTTATTTGCTACTCGCTTTACTGCATCCATTTCATGAGTAATCAATACAATTGTTAAACCTAATTTTTTATTTAAATCATAAAGCAAATCTAAAATTTGATTAGTTGTTTTGGGATCAAGTGCACTAGTTGCTTCATCAGAAATCAAAATATCAGGATCATTAGCTAGGGCACGGGCAATTGCTACACGCTGTCTTTGACCTCCAGATAATTGTGCTGGATAAAAGTCAGATTTATCTTTCAAACCTACTAATTCTAATAAATGAAGTGATTTTTCTTCTAATTCCTTGTCAGATAAATGCGTATGCTGCAATGCAAAAGCGACATTTTCAATCACAGTTTCTTCATTTAAAAGATTAAAATTCTGAAAAATCATTCCAATCTTTCGTCTTTTTCCCTGAAGCTGCTTTTTAGAAACTTGAAGTTTACCTTCTTTAAACAAAATGGTTCCATTAACTTCTACAGAACCAGCAGAAGGATATTGCAGTAAATTAATTGTCCTAACCAAGGTAGATTTCCCTGCACCAGAGAAGCCAATCACACCATAAATATCGCCCTTGTTTATTTCTAAATTTACATTATTAACTGCCTTATTTTCTCCAAATTTAACAGTAATATCTTTTAAATTAATTTGTGCTGTCATTCGACTTTCTCCTCTCTTACTTCAACTTCAATCCCCAAGCTGCAATTTCGGTCTTACCGTAGAGCTTTTCAGATAACTTCTTAGTCTTTTCAGTCTGATATGCCTTAACTAGATCTTTGTAGATCTTGTTATTCTTATCCTTTTTGTTAGCAACAATAATATTAATCCATTGTTCTGAATCTTTATTTAATGGCTCAATATAAATTGTCTGCTTATCACCTAATTTAGCTGGAACCGCGTAAGTGTTATTAACAATACTTGCATCAACATCATCAATTACTCTAGCTGTTTGCTCAGCACTAACTTCTTTAATTTTTAATCCTTTAGGGTTTGAAGTAATATCGGCAACTGTAGCTAATTTAACGCCTTTTCTTAATTTAATTAATCCTGCATTCTTTAATACATATAAAGCTCTTGATTCATTAGAAGCATCATTTGGAACTGCAATTGTAGCTCCTTGTGGCAACTCATTAATATTCTTATATTTCTTTGAATATAATCTGATTGGAGCAATATAAGTATTTCCAATTGCAACCAATGAACCATGATTTGCCTTATTCCAAGCGTTTAAAAATGTATAGTGCTGAAAGGCATTTAGATCAATATCACCATTTTGAAGAGCCTTATTTGGCTGGTTATAATCAGTAAAATTCTTAATTTTAATTTTTATACCATAATCTTCTTTAGCAGTTTCTGCGACGCTTTTCCAAATCTCTGCGTCTTGCTTGGTTTGACCAACTACCCCAACAACTACTTCTTTTTGATCTTTTGTATTAGTACTCGTGGGGCCAAAACTAAACCACCCAGCAGTGACGATTAAAACTGCTACCACTGACCAAATTATCCGATTTCTAATTCTTTTCTTATGCATCGTGCTTTCCTCCTAAAACAAAAAAGCACTCATCCCAAAAAGGACGAGTGCTCGCGTTACCACCTTTAATTTGCTATTTACTCACGTAAATAACCTTAGTAAGTAGCTCTTAAACTTAATTAAGAATTACCTTGCGTTGTTAACGATCGCAACTCCGTTGGTAACTTATTATTAAAATTCATTACCACCATTTTAATTTCTAGTCCATCTTCAATTAGCTGTCCTATCTATTTCCACCACACATAGACTCTCTAAAAGAACATCCCTAATTTACTCAACTAGCAAAATGTTTAAGTTAATTGTTAAAAATATATTATAATCTTAATCAATTTTCGTCAAGTCTTTTTTTAATTTTTTATTTTCTTATCGAAACCATTATATTATCCTGATACATGAGGATATTTATGAATGGAGAAAGTAAGATGAAAAATAAAGTTGTCAAAATAATTATGTGGATCCTCTTTTGGTTCTACCTAATTCCATATTATCTTGTTAAAAAGTTTTTATTCAAAAAAGCCGCTCATCCAATTTTTTGGGCTAACTGTGTCACAATTGGCTTATTCTTCGTATTAGGATTGGTCACCTCTCCTAGTTCGCACAATACAAGCCAACAGTCTACTCAAAAAACTACTTTAACTAAAAGTAAAAAAGTAGCCCACAAAACTATTACTAAGACAATTACTAAAAAAGTAGGAACGACGGAACTTAATAAAGAAAAAGCTAGAGCTAAAGTTCTTACGCAGGAAGAAAAAAACAAGCAAGCTGAATATGATAAATTAAAAAATCAACTTGATGACTATCAAGCAAAAGAAGAAAAGCAAAAACAAGAAGCTGAACGGGAGAGAAAGGCTGCTGAAGCTCAAGCTCAAAAAGAAGCTGCTGCTAAAAAGAAAGAAATTGAAGAAGCACAGAAAAAAGCTAAGCAAAATCAAGAAATAAACAATAATGGCTCATCTAGTCAAAGTCAAGGTGATCTATATACTGCAAATCAGGGTACAATTGTCGGCAATCGCAATTCAAAGATCTACCACGTTCCCGGACAAGCAGGCTACCACATGCATTCAGCCAATGCAGTCTATTTTAATAGTGAGCAAGATGCTATTAATGCTGGTTATAGAAAGGCGAAAAGATAATGATAAATAAAAAAATTACTCAATTTTTAGCCGCTGCCCTCTTGTTTTCATTAGGAGCTGGTCAAACATATACCTCTCAGATAAGTTCAGCTAGTGCTATTAAGATTGTTAAAAAATACAAGTATGACTATAGTGATCAAAAAGAAGCTAGTCGTTTAAAAAATAAAAATCATAAAGTTGAAAAGAAAATTAGTTCTCTAGATAAAAAAATAGCTGATCTTCAAAAACAATTAAAGCATTACACAAATCCCAATGCTGTTGAGTCTTTAAGTAAACAAAAATTGTCTACTCTCAATTACGAAGGTAAAAGCGTTGTTAATGTTAATAACAATAATCCTGATTTTTCAAAGGAAGACTTGGATACCAGCCAGGGCGCTTGGCAAAAATATGGTGATCTTGATTCTCAAAATCGAGTAACAGCAGCTAATGCACTTTTAAACAAATCATTAATGCCCAAGACTAAAAGAGAAGCGCTTCATGTTAACCCAACTGGCTGGCATAATAAAAAGATAAATCATCATTGGCTCTTTAATCGTTCACACTTAATTGGCTACCAATTAACTGGCCAAAACAATAATTGGAAAAACTTAATGACAGGAACTAGACACTTAAATGATCCTGACATGCTAATGTATGAAAATGAAGTAGCCACTTACTTAAAATCTTCGCCGACCAATTATGTCCGCTACCGAGTAACACCAATTTTTAGAAATAATGAATTACTCGCTCGCGGAGTTGAAATGGAAGGACAATCTATTAATTCAAATGACGTTCATTTTCATGTTTATATTTTTAATGTACAAGATGGAGTAACCCTGGATTATAATACTGGAAACAGCAAAATTTCTTAAAATTTAATAAAATAACTACATTAAAATTTTGATATTTGTTATACTGCTTTTCGCCTCTCTCAAATTTCCTAAGTTTAAATTAATTTTAATAGCTCATAACACCAATATGGTTAGCGTTTGTCCAGCAGGTTTTGGTGTATGAATATACTAAATGAAGGAAGATAATATTATAAATTCTTCATTTAATTACAGTTTAACTTTATTCTAAAAAGCGCAGGCAGAAATCTGTGTGAAAGGAATTGTGATTGAAGTGATAGACAACTTAGGAGCTGCGATCAAAAAAAGACGCAGGAGTTTGAGAATGACTCAAGAGGACCTTGCGGAATTCAGTAGTCTATCAGTAAATTTCATCTCTAAGATTGAAAGAACAGGTAACCAAAATATCAGTATTCAAAAATTAGATGCGATTGCAAAAGCACTACAAACATCCGTAATTACTTTAATTGATGAATCCTCAAAAACTCCCAAATCACAGACATTTGTAAACAAGTTAAGTAATGACCGTGTTTTTCTTGACAAACTTACAAATGACATGAAAAAGCTTCCTGTCGCTCAGGAAGAAGCTTTAGCTAAGAGTTTTATTACTATAATTAATACTTTTGCTAAAGAAGATAAACGTAAATTGCAATAATAAATTGAACACTTTTGGTTAAGCTGCTTGATAGATTCGATCTAATTCTCTTTCAAAGATTTCATCTGGTGTATGATAAGCTAAGATCTTTCTTGGCAATGAGTTGCACCAGGTTTCAATGTCAATGATATTTTGTAAAGAATAGTTAGCTATTGCTTCTCCTTTAGGAATGAATCTGCGAATAAGACCATTGTGTCTTTCAACTGTTCCCTTATCACAAGAAGTGTAAGGATGGGCATAGTAAACCAGTGTATTGGATGCTTCTTCTAGGTTGGAAAGATCCGCAAATTCTGAACCATTATCAGTGGTAATAGTTTTAAAAATATCATTCCAGTGTTCACTGTATTGTCTTTGGAGTTCTTTAAAGGCCTGCATGACACTGATAGAAGTCTTGTCGGGAATACGAATAATTAAGAATTCACGACTCATGCGCTCAGATAAGGTTAACAGCACTTCATCATCTTTAGTCTTATGTCCAAGGACCAAATCGCATTCCCAATGACCGAATTCATTACGTTCACTAATTTCTTTTGGACGTTCTTCAATACTTCTGCCAAGCTTTTTCTTGTTTTTGCGAACACGATGAAGCTTGGTATTGCGTTTAAGCTTCTCAGGCAAGTCGTAATTATAAATGCCTAATAAGCCCTTATCAACGTAATTATAAAGAGTTTTGGTGCAGACAACATCGCTGCTAGAGAATTCGCCAGCAACAGTGGCACGATTACTGCAAACATCAAGCGACCAACCGTCTTTAAAGAAATGTTTGTGGACATAGTGAATAAATTGATTTTTTTTGAGAAAGTCTGATTTACGCCCACAATTTTTACGATGAGCTTGATATACATCATGTCCTTGAGTAGCCTTGTATCTTTTGACTTTACCATGATACAGTTTTACAGTGCCACGTTTAACCTCATAACTGATAGTAGAAGGAGAACAGTTGAGTTCACGAGCAATTGCACGCAAAGAGCAGCCATCTTTCAAACGCAATTGAATAATAACTCGCTCTTCAAATGATAAATGCTTTCCTTTAACGTGCCGATTCATGGTAGAATGTAAAGAGTCCATTTTGACCTCCAATAGAAAGTTTTTGTGGTTATTAACATTCTATCAAACAGGTCCGAATGGACTTTTTATTTTTCTAAAGTGTTCAATTTGATTTTACAATCAACGTAAAGAAGATAAATAAAAAACTTTGACATTTAGAATTACAATTGTATTCTATCTGTCAAAGTTTTTTCTTTTTAAAATTTAATTTTGATAGTTAATATGTTGCTTTTCAAGCAATTCATAATCAATTAACTTGTCACTATCTAAATTTTCATTGCTTAATTTAATAGCATTAATTTGATTATTTTCATAGTTGGTATAATAGAAAGTTCCAGTCTCCAAATTAGTTCCATCAGAGTAAATAGTATATTCATATGAATTTGGACCTACTTCATCTGTTCCTTTTGGTTGTTCGACAGAATGAAGAATATGGAAATAATTTGTTATACTACTTGCCTCATCCTTGCCTTCAGGTGCATGAGCTCGAACAAAGGCAACTTTAACAAATCGACTGGCTGAATCCATTCCTCCAGGTAAGTGATGTGTACCTAAACCTCTACTATAAAGATTAATATCAGCATCAGGAACCACAGTATTTTTAGGTTGTGCAGGAGAAATATTAGCGTAATTTGCTAAATTGGTTAATTGACTTGGAAATTCCGGGTTATTAGTCAAAACATGAACTGGATTGTCATAGACATGTAAGCCACTTACAGTTGATTCTACAACAATTGACTTACCAGTCTTATCAGCAATTAACCAATGTAGCGGTGATAATTGTAATTTTTTAGAAAAATTAATATCAACCAAATTAACATTTTCTAATGCATCTTTTACCTCATCAACTGAAGCATATTGACTCAATAAATATGGGATTAATTCAAATGGAGTCATATTTTCTTTTTCTGCTGATTCGGGGAAATAGTGACATGGACCATCAAAATTAAGTCCAGCAATTCCTAACCCTTTCTCATTAGCTGCATCAAAATATAAAGGATAGTTATCTTTAACGATTGCCATCCCAATCATAGCATAGGTTGCCTTTCTATTAGGTAACTTCCGATATTTGAACACATAATTTCTCGGTGTAATTACTGGGTGTTCACCAAAAGAAATTTCTAAATCTAAATTACGCCCAAAATAATGTTGACCGTTTGAATCATAAATAATTGAGGTACACATTTTACAAATCCTCCTTAAAAAAGCTCACAAGTTTTATAGTACTCTTTTTTGACAAAATAAAAAGGAATTTTCACAATAAAATTCCTTTTTTCTTATATTTTAATAAATATTTTCTACTTGTTCTTGAATTGTTGGACTGTTTAGAAATTCATCATAACTCGTATCAGCTCGACTAACAATTCCTTTAGGTCCAACTTCTACAATATGATCAGCAATCGTTTGAATAAATTCATGATCATGGGAAGTAAACAGAATTGATCCTTGATAATCTTTCAATGCATCATTAAGAGAAGTAATTGACTCTAAGTCCAAGTGATTTGTCGGATCATCCATTACCAATACATTAGCTGGTTCTAACATCATCCTAGACAGTTGGCAACGCACCTTTTCTCCACCGGAAAGCACCTTAATTTTCTTCTCAATTTCTTCTCCAGAAAAGAGCATTCGACCTAAGAAGCCGCGCAGGAAAGTATTATCATCCTGTTCTTTAGTAGTATATTGACGTAGCCAATCTAAAATCGTTAGTTCATCATTGTTAAAGTTAGCGTTCAAATCACGAGACATATAGTTAAAAGCAGTTGTTTGTCCCCATGTCACAGTGCCAGTTTCTGGTTTTATTTTACCAGCAATAATATCCATTAAAGCAGTAGTTGCTAAAGTATTGCGTGATAAAAAGGCAACCTTATCTCCAGGTCGCACAATAAATGAAACATGGTCTAAGATTTTTTCGCCATCAACGCTGTAAGATACGTCTTCAACCTTTAATAAATCGTTTCCTAAATCTCGATGCATTTCGAACTTAACATAAGGATATTTACGAGAAGATGGTTTAATATCGTCAAGCGTAATTTTTTCTAATTGTTTCTTTCTTGATGTAGCCTGCTTAGACTTAGATGCATTTGCTGAAAAACGAGCAATGAACTCTTGAAGTTCTTTGATTTTTTCTTCCTTCTTTGCATTTTGGTTAGCTGCTAATTCTGAAGCTAGCTTACTTGATTCATACCAAAAATCATAATTACCCATATAGAGCTGAATTTTGCCGTAATCAACATCACACATTTGTGTACATACTTGGTTTAAGAAGTGACGATCGTGAGATACAACAATAACAATATTTGGATAATCAGCTAAAAAATCTTCAAGCCAATTTACGGTGTGAACGTCTAAACCGTTAGTCGGCTCATCAAGTAAAAGAATATCTGGGTTACCAAATAAAGCTTGAGCCAAAAGTACCTTAACCTTCTCAGCTTCTGGTAATTCACTCATTTTACTTTGATGCATATCTTCCGGAATTCCCAATGATTGTAATAACTTAGAAGCATCTGCTTCTGCGTTCCAGCCATCAAGCTCCGCAAACTTGGATTCAAGTTCAGCTGCCTTTACACCATCTTCATCACTAAAATCAGGTTTAGAATAAAGCTCATCCTTATCTTTCATTACTTGATAAAGTTCTTTATGCCCCTGAATCACTGAATCTAAAACAGTACAATCTTCAAACGCAAAGTGATCTTGATTTAAGCTAGACATTCTTTCATTAGCGTCAATAGAAATATTTCCTGTTGTAGGTTCAATTTTACCTTCTAAAAGTTTTAAAAAAGTAGACTTACCCGCACCATTAGCGCCAATTACTCCATAACAATTACCGGGAGTAAATTTTAAGTTAACATCTTCGTATAAAGTACGACCAGATAAATTTAAACTCAAATCTGAGACAGTAATCAAATTATTTTCCCCTCTTACATCTATTTTTTATAGAAAACGATCGACTGAAAAATTAGTGCAAACTAGTAACAAATGTAGCTAATCCAAATAAGATTCCTGGAAAATTAGCTACAAATAACGGCCAATCTTTTTTCTCTCTTAATAGGGCATATAAAACCCAAATAAAGCAGTTAATAGCCGCAACCAATGGTTGAATTGGATTACCATAATTTCCCTGCAAATTATTCATAATTTGAGGATATAAGAAACATACATCAAAACAGACAAGACAGATCCAATTCGTCCAATTGTTAACACAGTTTTATTATCAAAAGATTTAATTTTCTTTTTCAACTAATCTTCCTTTCTATCTATAGTATCTAGTTTACTTACTTTCCATAACTAACTCAAGCATAAAAAAAGAGATTGATCAAAAATCAATCTCTTTTTAAAGAAATATTAACCTAAATTAGTCTAAGTCAACGTTGTCTGGGAAGAATGCTAAACGTTCACCCTTACCAAGTTCTTCTTCAATTTCAAGTAAACGGTTGTACTTTTCAACACGTTCTGAACGAGCTGGAGCACCACTCTTCAATTGACCACCGTTAACAGCAACTGCGAAGTCAGCGATGAAGGTATCACCAGTTTCACCTGAACGGTGAGAAATCATAGTGTTGTAACCATTCTTACGTGAAAGACGAATAGTTTCAAGAGTTTCAGTAACAGTACCGATTTGGTTCAACTTGATTAATGAAGCGTTACCAGCACCTTCGTGAATAGCCTTGTTCAAAAGCTTAGGGTTAGTACAAATGAAGTCGTCAAGAACAATTTGGATACGGTCCTTGTGGCTTTCAGTGAACTTAACCATACCTTCAACATCGTTTTCATCGTATGGGTCTTCCATAGAAATTAATTCTGGGAATTCGTCAAGTAACTTGTCGTAGTAATCTGCCAATTCTTCGTCAGTAAGAACTTTACCTTCAAGGTGGTACTTGCCGTCTTCTTTGTTGTAGAAGTATGAAGCAGCACAGTCACATGCAATAGCAATATCTTCACCTGGCTTGTAACCAGCCTTAATAATTGATTCATGTAATGCCTTTAAAGCTTCTTCTGAGTTCTTCATGTTAGGAGCGAAACCACCTTCGTCACCTAAGCCAGTTTCGTAACCCATGTCTTCAAGAACTTTCTTCAAAGTGTGGTATACGTTAACAATCTTTTCAAAACCATCACGGAATGAAGTCTTAGCAACTGGAGTAATCATGAATTCTTGAATATCGATACCGTTGTCTGCGTGTTCACCACCGTTAATAACGTTGTGGAAAGTTTGAGGCATTTCAAGGTCAGTACCACCAAGGTAACGGTACAATGGTTGGTGGTTATCCTTAGCAGCTGCACAAGCAGTAGCCATAGATACACCCAAGATAGCGTTAGCACCAAGACGACCCTTGTTTGGAGTACCGTCTAAAGCGATCATAGTTGCGTCAATGTTTGGTTGATCGTGTGGATCTAATCCCTTTAAAGCATCGTTGATTTCAGTGTTAACGTTGTTAACAGCGTTCATAACACCTTTACCACCAAGACGTGAACCACCATCACGTAATTCAACAGCTTCGTTTTCACCAGTTGAAGCACCAGATGGAACTTCGGCCTTACCTACGACACCGTTTGAAAGGGTAACGAAAACTTCAACAGTTGGGTTACCACGTGAATCAAAGATTTCAAGTGCATGTACATTCTCAATAACTGATTTGAGCATTAAAAAAATCCTCCTTAAATTTGTGGCGAAAAATACAAACTAACCGAATTGGCACTAGTCAGTGTCTTTCGTCGCTTTTAGGCATAGCCCTTTTGACTACAGATTTATTTTAAAGCAACTTTGTGAGTATGTAAACTAAAGAAGGCAATTATTTTTTTGCAAAAAAAGATTGACCTTTTAAAAGGCCAATCCCAAAAGTTGTTGTGCAATTGTAAAACAAAATAGAGCTAAACTAGTCGCTCCTAAAACATCAGATGGATAATGTGCTCGCATGTTTAAGCGTGATATAACTACTAATCCCCAAGCAATTATCAAAATGATTAACAACCAAATACCCATAGTATGTCCAAAAATTTGCCAGAGCATTAATGACATTATTGTTGCACTTAAAACATGACCGCTTGGAAAGCTATATCCATCTCGATATATTTTCATCGATAGAGGTCTTTGTCTTTTTACTGAATGCTTCAAAAAAATTCCAACTGCATCGGTTACTGCTAAAGTGCCAAGTGACCAAACTGCCAGCAAAGGATGATTAAGCAAAACTAAAAGTCCAGCTAGCAAAAAATCCCAAACTACAATCACCTTAGGCTCATTTAAAATCGTAATAATCTTCCAAATCTTGCTATCTCTATTTCTAACAAGCTTATGGTGCAATAAATGATCATAGAAATTAAAGAGACGTGAATTTCTAATATTAAATATTAATCCTAACAGAATTATCGCTGAAATCATTAATTGAATTAAACAATGTAATTTCACTTTTATCTAACCTCAATCAAATGTGCTAATGCTCATTGTAACAGCAAATAAATAAAAGACATATGTTTTTAAAATTTATTTAACAAATTAAGATAAAAATAGCGGTATATCAATATTAAATAATACTAATATACCGCTAGGCTATATGAAGTTAAGGAGAGTACAGGATTTGAACCTGCGCGCCGGTATAAGCCGGTTCGCCGGATTTCGAGTCCGGTGCATTACCACTCTGCCAACTCTCCAATTGCAACGTTTTTATTATAGCAATTAAGAAATAAATGGTAAATAAAAAAATCCCAATTCTAAAATTTGTCTTCAAAAAGTCACTATTCTTTCATATTTTTCATGTATCTTAAAAATATACTGATTGACAATGAAAGGACTCATATTATGGCAAAGATAATTATTTACAAGCCCCGCAAAATAAAATTAATGCGCCAGGCTATTGAGCGTTACCTAAACCATAAAATTATTAAAAGCAATTAAATTTCTAGCCAACCGTTTCGGTTGGCTTTTTTGGTTAAAACATTTCAATAATTTTTTCCATTAACGGTGTAACTTGTCTATCCTTACGCCATACAATATTTAAATGAGTAACCCAGTGCGCATGTTTAATTGAAACAATACTACTTTTTGCGTATGTCTGCGCTATTGATTGGGGAACTAAAGCAATTCCTAAGCCTTCATCAGCCCAGTGAATTGCCGTTCGGGCATCATCGCAAGTTACTGCATAGAAAGGTCGAATCCCTTGATGACGAAAACTCCGATTGAATATTTCCTGAAAACGACGATATAAAATAATTGGCTTACCTTTTAATTGACTTAAATGTTCAATCTTTCCTCTATCAAAGTCATTATTATTTGTAACTGCAACCATCGGCTCTTGATGAAAATCTTTAAAATTCAATCCTTCAAGGTTAAACGGAGTTCTTACAATTCCTAAATCAATAAGTCCATCTTGCAATTGTTCAATAATTCCAAAGGTATTTGCTTCATGTATTTCAAAAGATACATTGGGGTAATATTCAATTAATTTCTTAAATTGCTTATTCGGAACAACTCCTCCGCAAGAAGAAATAACTCCAATTCGAATTTTACCTAATTCACCTGTTTTAATTTGCCTTATCTGACTTGTCGCAGTTAAGCTAAGGTCAACAATTTTTTCAGCATACTTTTGAAAAGCCTTCCCCTCTTCAGTTAATTCCATCCCATGAGCATTTCTAATAAAAAGTTGTGCCCCAATTTCTTTTTCTAATTGTTTCAATTGATAACTCAATGGTGGTTGAGCAATAAATAATTTTTTAGCAGCCGATGTAATCTGTCTTTCTTCAGCTACCACTAAAAAATATTTTAATTGTTTTAGATTCATTATCGTTCATCTTCTTAATTGATATCTATTTTTTTAATATCTTATATCTTAATTTGATATTTTCTTAATAGCAAGAACTGCGCTAAAATACTTTAGGAAATAAAGATTTAATGGAGGATTTTCATGGAAAATAAAGACTTAAATGGACTGACTGACGCCCAAGCAAAAGAGCGTCTAAAAAAAGACGGTCTCAATGAAGTACCTGAACCTGAATTTAATTTCTTTAAAGAATTCATGTCAAAATTATGGAACTTATCTGCTTGGATCTTGGAAGCCGCCCTAATCTTAGAATGCATTTTGGGCAAGTGGATTCAGTCCCTATTTGTTTTACTGATGCTTTTGTTTGCTGCTTTTAATGGTGCAACTCAAAAGAAAAAATCTCGTCGAGTTTTAAATACAATTTCTCACGAATTAACTCCTACTGTTTCAGTAAAACGAAATGGAAAATGGAAGCAGCTTAATTCAAAGTTTTTAGCTGCGGGAGACTTAATTAGTTTAAAACGCGGAGATGTTTTGGCCGCTGATGTAAAAATTGTCCAAGGTCAAATTACAGTTGATGAAAGCTCTATCACAGGCGAGTCAAAAGCTATAAAAAAATCTGTTGGCAAAACTGCCTATGCTGGAACTACTGTAGTTGATGGTGATGCGCTTGCGACAGTAATTGCAATTGGAAGTAATTCTCGCTCAGGTAAAACTATTAACTTAATTAATAATTCTGCAGCTCCAGGTCACTTGCAACAACTTCTTACAAGAATTATTTACTACCTTTGTTTATTAGATGGAGTTTTAACCTTAATTTTAGTAATTGCTGCTTTAATTAGGGGACAAAATGTCATTGAAATGTTGCCATTCTTGGCCATGATGTTCATCGCTTCTATCCCAGTTGCAATGCCATCTACTTTTGCCTTATCTAACTCCTTTGAAGCTACGCGCCTTAGCAAAGAAGGTGTTCTAACTTCAGACTTAACAGGAATTCAAGACGCTGCTAACTTAAACTTGCTTTTACTTGATAAAACTGGAACTATCACCGAAAATAAAACCGCTGTTTCTCAATGGGATAATTTAAGCAAACTTCAAAATAAAGAGGTTTTAGCTTTAGTTGGAGCTGCAATAGATAAGCGTAGCCCAAGCATTATCGATACAGCTATTAACGACTATCTGACAGAAAAAGGAATTACTCCTGATATACCTAACTCTTTTACGCCTTTTACTTCCAATACTGGCTATTCGATGGCTGAAGCTAAAAACTACAATATTAAATTAGGTTCTTTTAAGCAGCTATCTTTAATTGATAAAAATGCTGATCAAGAGGCCAAAAACATTGATTTCACATCGGGACGCTCAGTTGCTGTTTTAATTAATGATAAACTCTCCGGTGTATTTATTTTACGCGACAAAGTCAGATCAGATTCAAAGAAGGCTTTAGAAGAGCTAAAGAAGCGTGGAATCAAGCCAATTATGCTGACTGGAGATAATCGCAGAACTGCTGAAGCAGTTGCAAAAGAAGTTGGCTTAACCGGAAAAGTAATTTCAATTCACGATTTTAATGATAAAACTGATGTTAATGATTTAGCAGGAATCGCTGATGTGCTACCTGAAGATAAATTAAAAATGGTTAAACTCTTCCAGGAAGATGGTTATATTGTTGGAATGACTGGGGACGGTGTTAATGATGCACCAGCCTTAAAGCAAGCTGAAGTTGGAATCGCCGTTTCAAATGCCGCTGACGTTGCCAAACGCAGTGGTAAGATGGTGCTTCTAGAAGATGGTCTTACTCCAATTGTTAAAATCTTAGATGCTGGTCATCGCGTTTATCAAAGAATGACGACTTGGTCTTTAACCAAATTATCTCGTACAGCAGAATTAACTATGCTTCTAACATTTGGCTACTTATGTTTCAACTACATCCCAATGGCCTTAAATGCAATGGTTATTTACACTATCATGAATAATATGGTAACGATGATGATTGGTACCGATAACACGCATATCACTTATAAGCCGGAAAGCTGGAATATGCTTAAATTAGCCAAAATTGCTTTCTCCCTGGCAGCTGGTTGGACTGTGATCGGTTTTGGTTTTGTTTGGTATCTGGTTTCTCACAATTATGCTCAAGGAACAGTATCAACAATGGTTTATGTTTACCTCGTTTTAAGTGCAATGTTAATTGTCTTAATCACTAGGACTAGAAAATTTTTCTGGCAATCAGCTCCATCAAAATCAGTTGCAATTGTTCAAATTATTGATGTTTTATTAACTTTTACACTCGCACTATTAGGCTTAGCGATGACTAAAATCAACTTTACCAATCTTGGATTAACAATAATTGTAGCTTTAATCGCCGCTATCGTAATTGATTTGTTCTATCAACCAATTATGAAAAATAAATAATTAAAAGAAGCAGACTACTATTTTGAAAGTAGTCTGCTTCTTTTTGTTCGCTAAGATGGAATTTTTAATGAACATTATTAAATAAATTAATTTCGATACGTTTCCTTAATAAATAAAACAGAAATTGCCGCTAAAATCCCGGAAATTCCTGCCGTTAGCATCATTGCAGGCATTGAACATTTTAAGAGTGGAAATAAGATGAAACTCAACAATGAAGCAATAATTTGCGGTAAACAAATTGAACAGTTAAATAGACCCAAGTATGTCCCCATATGTTTGCCAGATAAGGCATTTGAAACCAGCGTCAAAGGATAAGTATTCATTGCTGCCCAAGAAATTCCAATTAAAATAAATGACAAGATAAGTAAATTTTGAGATTTAATAAAAAAGATCGAGCCATATCCCACAGCTCCAAATAATAAACTAATTCCATACCCCAACTTATGATGATTATTTGGTACTTTTGCCAAAATATATGACCAAATTACTGCAGCAATTGATTGCACAGCAGTCAAAACGCCAAACCAGTTGCCTGCAAGCTGATAACCAGCAGAGGCTGGGTCAAATGCCTTCCATACATTAGCTGCGATTGCACCTGTAGCATAAGTTGATAAATATTGAAATGAGAACCAGCAAAATAATTGGACTAATGAAACTTCCCAGAAGACTTTCGGTGCTTTTTTTAATAAGACAAACCAAATTCCATCTTTTTTATTATCTTCTTCATTAATACCATGATAACGTGCATAAGTTTTAGGATCATATTCATGCACCTTTGTTACTGTTAACAAGCTAGTAATAACAAGGATTACGGCACCTACATAAAAAGAAATTACAACTGATTGTGGTACTACACCCTTTTTAGCAGTATTAGCAACTCCAAGAATAGTCAATAGAAATGGAAAAAATGCTGCGATTACTGCACCAGAATTCGAAAGCATACTTTGAATGCCATATGCATATGGTTTTTGTTCGTCATTAACCATATCACCAATCATCATTTTGAAGGGTTGCATAGCCATATTTGCAGATACATCTAAAATAGCAATTGCAATAGCACCAAATACCAAGGCTTCAACCGATCCATAACCTAAACCAAAACTTCCGATATTTGGTAGCAGTAGCATCATAATTACCGCAAAAATCATTCCAATTAATAAATACGGTAATCTTCTTCCGCCAAGCTTAGGTGCCCAAGTTTTATCAGAAAGTGATCCAATGGCTGGTTGAACAACTAAACCAGCCAAAGGCGGTAAAATGAAAAACCAACCTAACTTCGTAGGATCCGCACCCAAAGTTTGAAAAATACGACTCATTTGTGATGTTTCAAGTGTAAAAGCAATTTGGATACCTAAATACCCAAAATTAATCATCCAAATCACACTTTTAGCAAGTTCTGGTAAACCAGCTACTTTATCATTTTCATTCATAGTTTTCTCCCTCGCTATTTAACGCACAAGCGCTTTCAATATTTTATACTAAGTGAGGTTGAAAATGCTTTCAACGGAAAATAAAGTGTTACCGGTAACTAAATGTATCAAAAAAGCTAACAATTATTACAACTAAATAATGATTGTTAGCTTTTTATAAAGTTTATTATTTTTCTATTCTTTTATATTCTAAAAAATCGTATGCAAATTTATTTTTCTCATCTGCTTGATGAATTTCAGAATTAACTGATTTAAAATCTCCATAATTTATCTCTGGCATCAGAGTATCACCCTTAAAAACATGGTGAATCTTAGTCTTTTCTAAAATATCAACCTCATCCATAAATTCTTCAAAGACTCTTCTTCCGCCAATAATATCAATTGTTTGGTTGCTATGATGCTTTATCCAGTTCTTTAATTCTTCAAGTTGAGAAAAAATTTGGACGTGTACATTATCTTGGTATTTACGCTGTAAAGTTGGACTAGTCGAGAGAATAATATGCTGTCTTTTAGGTAATAATCCAGGGAAACTTTCAAAGGTCCGTCTTCCCATAACAATTACATGATTAGAAGTTAAATCCTTAAAATGCCTTAGATCAGCTGGCAAACGCCAGGGTAAGGTGCCTTGATAACCAATATGTCCGTCTTCATCCTCTGCCCATATAAATCTTATCATTCTCAACTCTCCCTTATAAATTGTATAAACTAAACAGCGACAGGTGCTTTAATAGTGCCATGATGCTTATAATTAACAAGTTTGATATCTGACATTTCAAAATCTTCAATCTTTTTCTTATCAGGATTTAACCAAAGCTTTGGTGAATCATAAGGTTTTCTAGTTAATAATTCCTTTACTTGATCAAAATGGTTCCGATAAATATGTGCATCCCCTAAAGTATGAATAAATTCACCTGGTTTAAGACCAGTTTCTTGAGCTATTAAATTAACTAGTAAAGAATAGCTAGCAATATTAAAAGGAACTCCTAAAAACATATCTCCAGATCTCTGATAAAGCTGAACACTTAAACGACCATCATTAACATAAAATTGAAATAAAACATGACAAGGTGGCAGCGCTGAATTTGGGACATCTTCTGGATTCCAAGCACTAACAATTAATCTTCTTGAGTATGGCGTCTTTTTAATTTGATCAATCACATTTTGAATTTGATCAATAAAACCTCCCTCTCGCTTTTGCCAGTGACGCCATTGAGCGCCATAAACATCTCCAAGATTACCAAATTTGGCCGCGAAGTCTTGATCAGCTAAGATTCGTTCGCCAAACCTCTTCATTTCTTCTTGATAAACTTTCTTAAATTTGGCATCCTTTTGACTTCTGAGCCCAAAATTAGTCATATCAGGGCCATGATATTCATCACTTTCAACCCAATTCTTAAATGCCCATTCATCCCAAATATGATTATTATGCTCTAACAAAAATCGAATATTAGTGTCTCCTCTTAAAAACCACAATAATTCACTTTTAATAAGACCAAAAGGAACTCTTTTAGTAGTTAAAATAGGAAAACCATCACTCAAATCAAACCGCATTTGAGCCCCAAATAAACTTCTTGTCCCCGTTCCAGTTCTATCTTCCTTATCATGACCCTCAGTCATAATTTTATTTAATAAATCCAAGTATGGTTGCTCTAAAGTTGCCATTGTCTTTCTTCTTTCTATTGCGCACGTTATAACTTAAATTATCATAGATTTAGTGCTTTGGTAAATACAAATACTATATTTTGTATATTTCGAGATATGGTAGAATTAATTATCTATACAATTGGAGGGATTTTAATGATTTTAACCTGGGATATCATCAGACGCATTATTGAAATACTTTGGTTAATTAATGTTGGCTTAGCTATCTGGACAGTTTTTCGCAGCCATCGTGATATCGCCTCAACCTGGGCTTGGCTTTTAATTCTATCGATCTTACCATATGTTGGTTTCATTCTATATTTATTTACTGGTCGCCAACTATCTCATGATGATATTTTTTCAATTAAAGCTGAACAGCAAAAATTCCGAGACCAGTTTTTAAATGAGCAAAATAAATTATTAAAGTTACATGATCTATTACCTAATAAAGATCAAAATCCCCGGGCACGAAGACTGGTTGAATTAAATTTAAACAATGACGATGCTCTCCTTACCTTTAACAATGAGGTAGAAACTTTTATTGATGGAAAAGTTTTATTTCAAAATCTCATTAAAAATATCGAACAAGCAAAAAGTAGCATCAATATTGAATTCTATACTTTTTATGATGATCAATTAGGTAACCAAGTTCTAAAAGCATTAGAAAAAGCTGCTAATCGCGGTGTTAAAGTTCGAGTTCTTTACGATGCTAGTGGTTCCCGCGGTACAAAGCCCTCCTTTTTCAATAAGCTTCGACAACTAGGTGGAAAAGCCCAACCATTTATTTCAACAGCTGGTAATCGTTTCTTTACTACCCCGCGTGCTAATTATCATTTACACCGAAAACTAGTTATCATCGATAATCAAATTGGTTATATTGGTGGTTTTAATATTGGGGATCAGTATGTTGATCGAAGCCAAAAGTTCGGTCATTGGCGCGATACGCATTTGCGAGTTACAGGACAGGCAGCCCTCCTAATGGAAATTCGTTTTGCAATGGATTGGAATACAAGTTGTCGTAAATCTCATCTTCCTACATATAGTGTTGATAATTTAATTGAAAACTTCAGATTAAAAGTTGTTCAAGCTAAGAACTTAGTTCCAATGCAAATTGTTTCTTCAGGTCCTGACAACAGTAATTTTGGTATTCGTCGTGCCTATGAAGAAATAATTGCGCAAGCTCAAAACTACGTCTACATTCAAACGCCATATTTAATTCCAGGTGACTCAATCTTAGAAGCCTTAATTATTGCTGCAAAAAGTGGCGTAGACGTTCGAATTATGATTCCATCTATGCCAGATCATCCCTTCGTTTATCGAGCAACTGAATATTACGCCAAGTACCTGGTTAATAACGGCGTAAAAGTTTATAAGTATGATAATGGTTTTATACATGCTAAAACCATTGTAAGTGGTTCTAATATTGCTTCCGTTGGCTCGGCTAATCAAGATTTTCGGAGTTACCAGCTTAATTTTGAGGTAAATGCTTTTACATACAATCCTGCTCTTGCAACTGAATTAAAAGAAATATTTGAAAAAGATCTAAAAGAATCAACATTATTAACTAAAAAATACTTTAATGATCAATCTCACTGGCGCAAATTCAAACAATATTTCTCAAGATTGCTATCACCTATTTTATAAAACTGGTAAAAATAAAAGAAGCCTCCTAGTTTTCTAAACTATAGAAGCTTCTTTTATTTTTTCGTTATTCTTCTTCATCAACTACAGTAACGCTTTTTCTTTCTTGATATGAATAATATATCCAAGCAATAATTCCAAAGGCTACTGGTCCAACAGCAGTCCAGAAGGATGTTGCATAATCTCCAGTAAAGAGCGGCTCAACACAAGTAAAGATAATACCAATTGCAACCACAAGCCAAACCACAAGTGTTACTGTCCAGACACGCTTTTTTCCCTCAATAAATACAAATGGACGATCAATTCCCTGCTTCATCTTAAAGAAAGGATAAGCTCCAATCAAAAATAAGTAAGGAGCTGACGATGAAACATTCATCATATCCATCAAAATAGTATAAAACTGACCCGCTGCATTACCACCAAAAGAGATAAATAAGATAATAACACTAACAATCACTGCCTGAACCCACATTGAACGTTCTGGCATGCCATGTTTATTCAATTTAACCAAGTTTTTAGGTAGAAGTTTAGGGTCACAGCCTTCAATAAAAGACTTAACAGGTGAATAAACCATTAAAAATGCTGCTGAAATTCCAGCCAATACATCAGCTAACCCAGCAAACCGAGAAAATGTTGCACCAAGTGTCAATGAAGCCGAATGAGAAAGTCCGAAAGCCTTTCCTGTTTCAACCCCCAAATTGTTAATCAAAACATATTCCACATTGGCCAAATCAACATTTTTGCCACTTAATTCGCTACTCCAATTTGCAGCAACTCCACACATTAAAATGTTTAAGACATATAAAGCTGTCATCCAGATCATAGCTGTGATCAAGGCTTTAGGAAAAGTCTTTTCAGGTTTATCAACAGAATCAATTACTCCTGCTGAGGTCTCTAAACCACCATAAGCAAATAATGCATAAACAATGAATGACACCACAGCAATTGGAGATTGAAAAGCTGGATTAGGAGAATGAACTAGTGATTGCGTAGTCAACGGTTCTGCTAAATGTCCATGATTCAAAAAGAAAACCAAAATAGATACTAAAGTAAAGCCAATGGTAATAGCTAAAGTAAAAAAGCCACCAACATTACTTACAGCCGCAATTTTATCGACACCTTTAGCTGCAAAAAAAGTCACTACTACTAAAAATATTACTTCTAAAATTCCCAATAATTGTGTTGATGACAAACTTAAAAAATGCCAACTTTGCGTTGTATCATGACCTGAAATTGCAGTCGACACTGACACCAAGAAAAATTGAGTCGACGACACCAGCCAAACAACCCAAGCAGCTAGCCAAATAAAAGTACCAATAAATGCGGTTTTTTCACTAACTGATCCTTTAAGCCAAGAAAAAATTCCACCTTTAACTCCCTTAAAAGCAGCTCCATATTCTGCAAAAATTAATGCAGAAGGCAAAAAGAATAAAATTGCGGTTATAATATACCAAACAATACTTGCATACCCCATTTGATAATAGGCAGTTAATGAATTGCTAAAGCCAAAAATGGCTGAAAAGATCATCAAAACTAGACTTTTTAATCCAATTTTGACGGATTTGCCTTTTTTCATAAAAAACTAAAACACTCCCTCTTTCAAACAAACATTAACTATTATGCGCTTTTTATTAAATTAATACAAAACTGATTGAAATTGAGCAAAATAAAAAAGGCCTTAATTTGGCCTTCTTAATAACTCTTATGCACCGTGGTACTTAACAAGAGAGAAAATAACATGAATGTGTTTCATTGTTAGCATATAAGGAAAATCGTTGTTTTATCAATGTTTCAAAGCACAAATTAGTTATCACTAGTTTTCATAAAATTTCACTATTTGCCAATTATTTGTCCCTTTCTTGTCCCTTTTTGGATACCTAATCGCTTTTCTCGATCAGCAACATATTGCTTTATATTTTCTAAGTCTTCCTCAGTTGCTAAATTCAAAATAAAGCTTTTACAAGTTGACCGTTTATTTATATATAATTTTCTAGCTTTATTATTTTCGTCCCATTTTTTATTAGCTTTAGCTCTTGCTTCTGTAATTTTAGCCATTTAAAACCAACTTTCTAATTAAATATAGTATGAATCCAATAAATAAAGCTATTCCTGCATAAGTATAGTATTTCTTTTCTTTCTTAGTCATGGTATATTTGAGATGGCAAAACGGTAAGACCGAAGCCTTGCCGTTTTTAATTTATTTGAAAAAGGTTTTGATTAGAGATTTAGCTAACTTGATGAGTTCTGTTGCGGGAACTGACCAAGCGGCAATTGCTGTGTATTTAGCTATTTTCACTTGAGTTTCTCTATCAAGCCTTTTTTTATTTTTTGCCATCTCATTTCCTCCTTTCAATTATCAATAAAAATTATTAAAAATAATACAAAAAAATAGCCACTCTAGAGAAATAATCTCTCCAGAGTGGCTATTGTGTAGGATTTAGAACGCACCTAGCCAGTCCTACTAAACTAGATTACGTTAGCTAAGCTCACTTAGAGTTCCTTAGCTTGGTCAGTCCTATTATATCAGATTATTTAAATGTTCCCCATGCTTCTGTACCAACACGACCTACTAAATAGCCATTCTTACCATTTTCTCTCGGTTGTTGTAACCATACACGCCCAGCACTATCTCTAGCCCAAGCATTATACTTAACTTCTGAACCTGTTGGTAAAGTGTCAATTAACGTGCTTTGCGTATTGGCACCCCAGCGAAGATTAATTGCTCCACCAGTGATGAAAGTACCATGTTCTTCATGCCAGGTCATACCTTGTACATCGGTCCAAGACTTTTGACTTGAAGTAGAAGCTGGCTTAGCTGGTTGAGATACTGCTTTACCGTCAACTTTAAGATCAACTAAGCTAATATTTCCGTCAACCCCCAAACCTTTCCAGTTATTAGTAAATTGCCAAATTGCTACTCCGTCCATTGATGGAAAGTAACCAAAGTTTGGTTCACTTACTGCAGTGCCACTACCTAGTGGGTATGCTGCTACCCAGATTGAATTAGGATATGCTGCAACAATTTTAGCAAGATTTACTTTGCTCTTTAAAAGTGACGCACCAGAGTAAAGAAGTGGCGTATATCCGGCCTTAACGACTACATTTAAGAAAGCTAAGATTGCATTTGTATTAGCCTCAGCATTACCAGAAATAACGTTTCCACTACCTGTTTCCCAGTCGGCAGCTAAGTAAGTGCCTGCTTCAAGACCAACAGCTTTCGCAGAAGCAACTGCATAATTACCTTCTTGAACGGCTACATTGCTATTGCCACTAAATCTTCCATAGTGATAAGCCATTGGCAACATACCATTAGCTTTTGCAGTAGAAATTTGAGATTGTGCCTTAGGATTACGATAATCTAAACCCTCTGACACTTTTACAATAGCAAATTTTGATCCAGCTGATGCCATAGCTGATAAGTCAGATGCCTGCCAGTCTGATACGTCAACACCATAGGCTCTGTTTTTAATTGTTTGTGTCATTTTTAAGCTTCTTTCTTTGAATCAACTACAAGCTTTTCATACTCATGTTGAACAATATTCCTTACAGTAACTCTATCAATAGGAAGATTTGGATAGAGTTTTTGTAATTGATAGAAAACTTCATCTGTTGCATCATAAAGTTTCTTTGATCCATCTTTATTATCAAGGGATGCTTGATATATGGTAGCTTTCAATGCTAACACGCCGGCTGTTTCTAAGACTTTTGCAAGTTTGGGATGTGTGAGCGCCAATTTTTCTAACTTTTGTTTATTTAAACTATAGGCAGTTGCCATTCCTGCAACTAATAGGACAACAATTGCCCAAATCAAATTAATATCTAATCTCATTTTCTATCTCTCTCTTTCAATAAATTATTTATTTCTTTATCCTTTTCAGCATTCAACTTAGTAAGACGCTTATTTTCTTTCACTATCCTGTCATTATCATCTGCTAAGCCATCATGCTTAGTCTTCTTAGAATTTAAGTTCCAAGTTAGTACTCCAAGAATTATAGGTGTCAACACTTGTGCTAGATTAATTAGATCTTGAATTAAGTCATGCAAGTGTCCTCACCTCTTATCGCGTATCTCTAGTTCTTGCCGTATATAAAATTTCCGCCAATAAAAAACAGGACAAGATAAAGCCTAAAAACATAGGTGCTTGTCCTGCAAAAATAGCATGAATTAATTGAATGCACGCAACCAGCCCTGTAAAGCCTGCTGAGATGCTTAACAAAACTCCTGCTACTGTATTGCTCTTTTCATTTGTAACTGCGTAATATAGTAATCCAAATCCAGTAACCACAGCTACAGCGTCCAAACCATCATCATTCATAAGCCTAGCAAACTGTGGTGGCCAAAAGAAGTATGTATGATCTGTCCAAAGTAGTATTCCCATAGCTGATAAGGCTAGCCCAATTAAAAACAGTTGGAAGTTATCGCTTATATTACTTCCTATATGAGTTCGTTTCATTATCCCTCACTCGCCTTTTCATCAGCGCTCGCCATAACTTCATCTTGAGCGGACCAGACTTTACTTTGAAAGTCTTGCAAATCTTTTCTAACTGTAGCTTTATTTGCATCATATAAATCACGGTCAGTAATAATCATATTGATGTTATCACTACCACCAGACGCGTTAGCTTCATAAATATTCGCATTAAAAGTAGCGACCTGCTTATCTTCCACCATTGATCTTCCTGAAATTGCAATTGACTTACTTGTTTTTAACATCTTTATTGTTCTCCTTTTCTGACTTTAATTGATTTACTTCTTGAGTTAATTCGTCAATTCTTACTTGTAAAATTGCGTTGTTATACTCACTAGTTGCTAACTTGTTAATTAATTTTTGCGAAATTGCGTTATCATTATTCATTTATTTGTTTCTCCAATCTATTTACTTTATCTTTTAATTTTTTAATTACTGGTAAAAGCGCAGGCGCTATTCTTTCATATTGAATACCTTCGATTTCATGTGTTTCTGGATTCCGACTAACTAAGAGATCTAAGCCAGCATCAGCTAAATCTTCTGCAATCATACCGAAGTATTTTTCAGGTTTAATATGACGTTTACCTGCTTCATATCTTTCCTTTTGACCTTTATCAGTCCAGATGGCTGTTGGTAGGTTTAAAAGCTTGTCACCATACTCTGTTGAATAACTACGTTGAATGTCAGTTTTATATTTCGATGCTGATGTTGAACGAACTAGAGCACCATCGCTTGCAATAAAAGCGTTTGGAGCAGAGCCAGTTGTTTTGGTATAACTCATTGGAAAATAAGTATACTCAGCATTAATTACTATTTTAGTATTGCCAAAAGTAGTTCCCAAGCGATCGCTTCCAACTGTGATCATTGGAAAAGACTCATTTCCCAAACTACTAGTATCTTGGAAATGAGCACCGCCATGAATAGTAATTCCCTGATCAGCTCCACCAATTGCCGTTAAAAGCTTATTATCTATACCGCCCCATTTACCAGTATAAAATCCGGCCCATGAGTTATTTGCAAGAAGTCCTAATAGGGCATAAATAGAATTTCCCCTATAATCTTTGGGTTGAATAGCAATTCCATTTCTTACATCTAGACTTGCAACTGAAAAATCTCCTGCTGTTCCATTATTCCAAAGCCTTAAATAAGGATCAGGACTTAAATCAAACAATTGTGGTTGAGTTAATTGAAGTTCACCATTTTTTAATATTGCTTTAGTATCATTATTTGCAGTAGAAATATAATTCTGATCAATATTTATATCTAATGTATTGCTCCAATTATGGATACGTCCATGTTGAAAATTTACATCTCCACTATTAAGATTAATCTTCAAGTTAGCACCATTAATAGTACCGGTGGTGATGTTGTTGGCATTTAAGTTGATTACGTTAATCTTACCCGCGTCTAAAGTACCTGTGTTAATCTTGTCTGCTGAGATATTAGTGATTGCAGCGTTAGGGATAAACGCCTTACCACTGAACACAGTAGAACTTGCATCCATGTAGATTTTGTCATTCTGAATCAGTGTGGTGCCGGCGGACATGTTGATTTGTGCAAGAGTATCATTTTTTCTCACATTGACATTAGTGAACCACCAATGACCGTAATCAGAGTAAGCATCAATTTGAACCCATATTCTGGCTTTAACTGCATTTGAAGGAATAGTAATGGTTCCTGTTTTTTCTCTTCCGCCTTCACTTGGTGCAAATGTTATAGCATATTGCCAGTTCCAGCTACCATCTTTTTGTAAATAAGTTAAACCGATACTAAAATTATGCGAAGATTGATCTTGCCATGCAAAAACAGAAAAATAATATTTATCTCCCGCTGATACTGAAAACATATTTCCATAAAATCCATCTCGTATACTAATTCCTCCATAAAATTTAGACGGACTTCCTCCATTTCCAGTAGAACTAGATATGTTTTCCCAACCTAATGTACTACCATCCATAAAATTAGGATTTAAACAAATATTAGATAAATCCCCTACAGCGTTTACCTTTAAGTTGATGTTATTTGCATTCTGGGTAATTTGGGATTGCAAACCATTAATGTTATTAGTAACTTCGCTTCGTATAGTTCGTACTGTTTGAGATAAAGCAGAGTAATCAGACTGATTAGCTTTATCCTCTGGCGCTGGACTCCAATCAGTAGCTTGGTTTCCTTCTTCTAATTTAAGATTGTAAATGTGAAAAGGATTTTGATTAGCTTCTTGACGGATATACATTTTCAACCCATTACAATCACCTTGAGTAGTAAAAGTTAGCTTCTTGTCTTTTCGACCAGCTGTATTAGGAAATTGATTACCTGCCCAGCGATGGTCTACATACTTAGGTGTAGTTTTATTGAAATTCGTATCTGTATATTCCACAAAGAAAAATTGATTAGCCCATGCATTACTAAAATCTTGATAATACAAATCAAAACTAAAAGTATAGGTAGTATTTGGCTTAGCAGGTATATTTTGTATTAAGTCGCCTTTTCTTATTTCTACACTACTGTCATGCCAAGTAACTGCCCCCGCTTCTTGCCAAGCTGTGTGAGAGTCAGCACGCATAGCAGAATCTCTAATGAGATTAGTTCCGCCTATTCTAATATTGTCCACTTTAGCAACCACAGTCTGTAATCCTGTCGCGTTCTGAGTAATTTGACTCTGCACTCCGCTTACTTTGTGGTCAACATCAGTCTTAGAATAATAAGAACTAAATTGCTGGCTATTAGCTGTTATTCGAGCAGATAACTGTGAAGTTATTCCATTTATACGCTCCTGTTCGTCTTCAGGAGCTGGTGTCCAAGCTGTCGACTTGTTTCCTTGCTCAACTTTTACTTCTGTAAAATACAAACCACTTTGTTTACCATCAGATGATCCGTTGTTGTCAAATCTGATATATGCCTCATCGTTTTCTCCAGAATTAAAAATTAAATCTTTAATGTAATCTACTTTACTTGGAGATAACCTTTTAGCATCCACTAGGTGCTTTACAGTTGTATATTTAGTATTTTCACCGTATTTTCTGGCGAGAATAAAAGCATTATAACTTGATACATTCGTTGAAGCAAAGCCTTTAAAACTGACCACATAGTCGGTATTTCTCTCTAATGGAAAATAAGCAGATTCAGCAAAATTTTCACTAGAATTAGAATTATTAAGAACAAATAAAGTTTGTTTACTAGAATAATAGAAATCATGCCTTGTTGTAGCTGGCCCACTCCAATAATCAGTATTTTTTGGAAAACCAGAATTACGTACTAAATTCCTATTACCTATAACTAAATTGTCTAGCTTACCGCTTAAACTATTAATATTTACTTGCAAGCCATCAGCTGTAGCTTGAACATCAGTGGTCTTTGCATAGCCTTTTAAGTCACTCGCCACTAACTTAGCATTCAATGCACTATTAGTAGCATTAACAAAATTTGCATACGTGGAATTATCAACCTTGCCAGATAAGATAGTAGAAAGCTTTTTGGCATCTACCTTTATTTGTGTTATATCCCCTTGAGCATTCCCTAATGTAGTCTGCAGGCCTTGCACAGTAGCCTTGGTTTGACTTACATCTCCATTAAGGTTAGCTAAATCAACCGTAACACCGTGAACATCAGTAGTGATCTTAGATATATCCTTACCTTGCTGAGTAGCTTGATTTTGCAAACCGGTAACAATATTTTTTTGTTCATTTACTTTAGTAACAACATCAGACATCTGATTAGTAATATCAGTGACTTTAGGAATCACAACGGTATTTACACTAGTACTCAATCCATCAATCTTTGAATTTTGCCCAGCTATACTTGCATTAAGCTCCGCAATATCTTTATCAGCCTTAACGCGATTATCAGCTATTTCTTTCTTGGCACCTTTCAAGCCGGCTTGTGCTTCTTGGACTTGCTTCTTAATCTCGTCAGGAGTTAAATCCCTCCTAACCCACTTTCTAATCCCATCTTCTTGTTCAGTAAACACCCACAATTCTGTTGAATTACCATTTTGCTTGAACCAAACATCGTTAGGCTTGGCATTCGTAGGTAGTTCAGTTACACTAGGTGGAAAAATCACTGTTCCATCTGGTGCTTTACGACCTTGAAGTTCTCTAATGGTTTGAGAGAATGTTCCCTCCCAAGCTATTACAGAGTCTGTGGAAGAAGTTTGATCTGCCTTAGAAGTTGCTGACAAACCTCCATTAAAATCAAGCGTGTAGCTATTGTTGGGAACAATAAACTTATTACCTTGCTTGTCTTGCAGTTTTAACCAATCACCAGCTTCAACAGCAGGATTTCCAAACCAGTTCAAACTAAATGGATAGAAATTAACATCTTTAATCTGCTCCCAAATATTAGTTAACCTATCAGGCGTCATAATATTATTTTCAAGCTTAATTTGAGATCCATTTGAATCTCCAACTTGATAAGTTTTAGTTTCATCAGTATCTTCGCCATCTCTAGTTTTAGTAGTAATTGTAGTTTGGCACTGAATACCGCTAATTCTATATGGAGCTTCATTTTTAGTTAAACCAGCTTGTTCATACTGACTGGGATCCAGCTCATAGTTAGGTTCTGCAATAGTTCTAATTGTAAATAAGCCATGGCGATCAAAGGTAGCATACCCAGCATACAATTGTGCAATCCAACCTAAAGCTTTTCTATAAGTCTGCCCTGTAATGGGACTGGCTAAGTCAGCTTGATGTGGAAGTCTAGCTAAGTCATCCACATTAGTCTCGACTCCTGATTGTGCACAGATTTCAGCAATTACATCTAAAACTTTTGCTGGATAAGCCAATTTAGATTTATAGGATCCCTCTAACCCGCAAAATCTATCACTTGCACTAATGGAAGTAAGATTGTTATTGCGATCCATCTTGATTTCACTAGAGATAATAAAAACGCCTAATGGTTCGTAAATGTAACCTTTAGACGTTTTAATTCCAATGCTTGGTAAAACTTCCATACCAAGTTTTAGATTTTCTATTAAATGTGAAAACTCAATTTGAACACTATTTGAATAAGTTGAACCGATAGCAAATGTATCACCAGTATAAGCTCCTGAATCGTATTTCAAGCTGTTAATATCAGTAGCACTATACGTTTTTCCATTAACCACTACCTTAATGTCTAATATTCTCTGTGATGCTCGCCAAGCATCTCTAACTTCTTTTGTCTGTGTTAGCAATATTTCTCACCTCCTACTGTTCTATCAAATCAAAGGATAAGCCTTTCCAGACAGGTACTGAATCTATAAAAGAGTAAACAGGTGTTGTTCGATCTCCTACATAAAATGTTCCTGACCGCATATTTCCATCTTGTGGATCTAAGTAATCTACTCTAAAAAATTCACTTTTAACTGCTCCTAAAATCTTTGCACATTCTGGAACTGTTAGTGCACCAAATGCTAACGTGATTTTTCTTTTAGTAGCTACTCGATCTCGATGTAGTAACCCTTGTGCATCACGCGTTGCTTTTGCGTCAATATCTTGAATTGTTACCTGCATAGTTTGCGGGGCAGGATTAACCACTGTCCCAGAAATTTTTAAAGAATACAATCACTCATTTCCTCCTTCTAAAGATTTAACATATTTCTACCATTCTTTTGGTTAATGGTATTAATACCCTTAATGGCATGTTCTCCAAATGATTCATCACCAATTTTGACAGATAAGTGTAAATCAATAGGTTTTCCGTTATTACTATTAAAGTTTTGCATTTGAATTGCTTGAATTATTGCATTTACTAATTCTGTGCTCATTTCCTTAAATCCCCCACGCTGTACAGACGTAGAATCATTAGATTGAGTATCAGAATAAATTGAACTATCAATAGCAGTTCGTCTGTTTAAGGAAGATGGCATTTGCAAACCACCACCAAAATTCTGATTCATAAATGCAATAGCTTCATTAATTCTTCGCATACCTAACTCACGATTAGTCAAAGGAACAACCATTTCTGGCTTGTCGTTTTCGCTAATCTCATAAAAACCATGTTTAGCAATTAAACCGCCATCTTCATAGCCATGTCCGTGACCGATAACAGCCAGCATGTCTGAACCGTAGCGGTGCTTAGCATAGTTAATTGCTGCAAGCATGTTGTCGTAGCCATTAAAGATATTACCGTGACCAGGAAACTTATAAGCATTGAAAGTTGCTGAAATAGTTTGTAGTAACCCTTTAGCTAAGTCACCTGTAAGAGTATTGATATCAGTATATCCGCCTTGAACGGCATGTTCATTACCACCAGATTCGGTCTGAATTTGACGCACCCAAGCATTTACATATGCTGGAGTTGCTGGCAATCCGTTTTTACGTAAAGCTTTCTTAACAGCACTACGCCAACCTTCTGCTCCTGGTCCAGTTTGATGAGTTGAGCCACCAAATTGATTAATAACCTTTTTAGCCCAGTTCATCATACCTTTCTTTTCTTGGTTAACAGCACCTTTAGCAAACTTAAGCGAGGCATCTCCTAAGCTCCAATCATAAGTAACAAACTTATCGACAATGTAGTTAACCAGTCTTTCTGGATGAGCGATATCATCAGTAACTTTTTCAAGTTCTTCCATCACACCATCTACAAAACTACCAACTCCATCAAAAATATTGCCAAAATCCAAATTACCTAAGGCTGAACTAATTCCACTAAAAATACCACTAAAATCGAAATTAAAGTTACCAATACCACCGGCATACTTAGGAACCATACCGGCTAATTCATTAGCTGTACTTGTAGCAGTTTTAACTTTGGTACCGGCTGGCAAGTACGTTAAGAAATTACGCTTAGCAGGGAATAATCCTTGCTCACCATTTGGCAATTCATAACTTTCTCTGTAGATGTCTCCTTCTTGGTCATTAACCAGTGCTAAACCACCTGGGTGATTATCTGTACCGGTTGCATAGGAATTCCAGTTGAAGAACCCCCAGTTCATTGAACCGCCACCTAATTTATTAAGTACCCAGTCAATACCTTCCTTAATTTTATTAGTAGCATTTTGAACTGGCTCAACAATTGCATCCACAACTTTTCGAACAGCACTACTAATGTTGTAGATGCCGTCCCTTATACCATTTCCAATTGTGCTACCAAGAGTACCAGCCCAGGATCCCAAGGTTCTTGAAGTGTTATGTCTGAAACTAGATACCCAACTTCCTAATCGTTCACCGGCATTCCTAGCCGAATTATAAGCATTGCCAATTCCATTATCGACATGACCACCTAAACCACCAGCCCAACTAGAAATACTTTGGTTAGCATTTCCAAAGAAACTACGCGTCCAACTAGATAGTTTGCTACCCGCATTAGTAGCTCCTGAGCGTGAAGATTCAGAACCATTATTAATGTGGTCGCCTAGTCTTTCAGCCCAAGACCTTACCAGTCCACTTGCCGACTCTCTAAAGCCTGTAGTCCAGTTCTTAATTTTAGTTCCAGCATTCTTAGCCATGGCTTGACCATTTTCAACGCTGTTATTTACGTCAGAACCAATTTTTGAAGACCAGTCATGAACTTTCTTTTTAGCATCACTAATAAAATCAGTGGACCATTCTTTAACTTTAGTACCTGCTTGTTTAGCAAGTTTCTTACCTTTGTCTATATCTTTGTTGATGTTAGAGCCAACATTTTGTGCCCAACTCTTAATATCTTTTTTAGCGCTAGAAATAAAATTAGTGGACCACTTATGAATATTAGAGCTAGCAGTTTGAACTTCCTTCTTGCCCTTAGTAATGTTGGTATTAATGTCTTTACCAACAGACTTAGCCCAAGAAGTAAAGTTGTCTAATATTTCGTGAGACTTAAAGCCAATTGCTTCAACCCAGTCTTTAGGCTTTTTACCTTTGCCATATTTAGCCCAGCCATCGCCAAACTTAGAAGCACCAACACCGCCCCATTTACCAATAAATGAGCCGACTTGTTGACCAACCGCTGCACCTAATGGACCACCAAACCAAAGACCAATTGCGCCTCCGACTGCTCCACCAATTCCAGAACCAAAATCAGCGAACTTTTCTTCTTTGTTTTTAGCTTTGATTCCCTTGTAGATATCAATTCCAGAAGTTACGGCAATCATTGCGCCTGATAATCCAGTACCCAATTTTTGACCTAACTTCATTGGTTCGCCAGATTGAATAGAGGAGCGAGCTGATTTAAGGAAGTCAGTCTTAGCTAAGTTACTGTCTTGCCAGCCTTGGTTTACTTCACTCCAAAGATCTTTTATGTGGGCATAACCGCCTTTAATATTTTCAAAGCTTAATTTTGCAAGTTCCTTGATGTTAAGAATTGGATGTTTGGCAAATTCAATTACAACACCAAGCATATCATCCGCATACTTAACACCAGCTTTTAGCTTATCGAACTTAAGCATTGCCAGAATCTTAAGGGTGTCAGTAAAGCTTTGAATGCCTGCAATAGTAGCTCTAGCAACTTTTATACCTAAGAGTGTAAGCAATGTTGCAGTCATAATCTTAACTGCTGTTTGATGATGGTCTATCCAATCAGATAATCCTTCAAGTGCTTTAGTTAAAAGCTTTAAAGCTTCCACAATTGCAAATCCAGCTATTTTAGCTAATGGCTTGATAAAACTATCATAGAACCATTCAAAAACTGGTTTAGCCGCTTTGACTACACTATGAACAACCTTAAGTGCAGCAGCTAATGCATTAAAGAATTCAGGAATTACTTGAGTAATTGTGAATCCCGCAAGTGGAAGTAAGACGTTTTTATAAGCCCAAGATAAGCCATCCCAAACATCTTTTGTTACAGGTCGAATGGATTTTAGCAAGTTATCAATTGACTTCAATAGTGGAGTGAAATCAAGCTTTTTAGCCCAATTTGAAGTATATGTCGCCATATCTCCTAGAGCACCAAGCATATCATCAACCATGCCTAGAAGAGTCTTAAAAATTGATGTACCAACATTACCATGTTGCCATGCTTTATCGAATTGACCAGCTAAGTTACCAATTGTATTGCCTACACCAATAACAATTTGAATTAAATGACTCCAGATTGAAACACCTAGATTTGAATGCTTCCACGCTTCATCAATTGAAGTAACAATATTCTTATAGATATCTAAAATATTGTTCAATGCATTTAGCCATGCTTGCCATAACTTTGTACCAGCATTACCGTGTTGCCAAGCCTCATCGAATGATTTTGCAATATCTCCAATGAATTCGACTAGTTTAGTAGCTAAATCTAAGAGATTAGCAAAAATTCTCTTACCAAGATCACCAGTATTCCACGCTTCTCGGAATGACTCAGCTATGTGATGAATCGCGACTAGAACATTATTAAGCGAATCAAAGATGGCTTGAATAAATCTAGTCCCTCGGCCACTTTCTTCCCATGCCTCGGCAAACGCCCTTGAAATATCGCCAATGATATTCAGCATATCAGCTAACAATTGAAGTAAGTTCTCAATTACTTTTTGTCCGGTACCATTGTCCCAGACATGTAAGAATGAATTACCTACATCACCTAACAAGCGTTTGATTTCTTGCCATGAGTATTTAGCAGCATCCACAACAGTTTGACCTTTTTCATCCCAAGCTTTCTTCATTGGGTCAAAGATCTCACCTAGAACTTTTTTGACCTTGTTAGCTGCATCAATAGCATTCTGTGAAGCTTCTAATGGAACATTCCAGTCAAGTCCTTGGTTGCCGTCTCCTGTATCACTATCATCTAATCCAGCATCATCAAAAATAGGACTGTCTTGCTTTTGTTGCGGAGTAAACTTCTCTAATGGTTGTGCCTCAAATGAACCATTATCTTGATTATTTTTACTGTTATCAAGAACATTAAGCTCATCGAAGCCCATCAAGGAAGCTTGCAAGTCCTCATTAGCTTTCTTAGTATCTTCGAACGCTTTTTTAGCTTGTTCATTAGACGCCTTGATTCGTTCATTTTCGGCTGCAACTGCTGCCGCACCTTGACGATTAGCTTGAGCAATTTGTTGATTAGCACGTTGTACAGCTTTAGCTTGTTCTTGCTGTTGTTTCTTAACAGCTTCATTAGCTTTACTTGCCGCCTTAGAAGTATCATTCATTGCTTGCACCTGATCGTACAAACCATGCGCGCCACTTCTGGCACTAGATAAACTCATCCCTGTCAAAGCAGAACTAAATTGAGCAATCCATGCTGTTGCTTTCCTTAGTGAATTCATCAAAGCATTCACAGCTGGCAAAACATAGCTATAAATAGGATAAAAAGCAGTAAGCAGATTCACCTTAATTGCATTAAAACTACTTGCAAATTGCTTATTAGTCATTAGTGCTGCACCCATGCCTTGGGCTAGCATCATGATTCCTTGGTAGAGCAACGTAAAGACAATTAATTGACTAGCTAGCATACGCATTGCCATCCGAACGCCCTTAAGACGTTCGCTTAACATTGACGCACCACCACTAGCTCGACGCATAGAAGAACTTCCACTATTGCCAAAGCGTTTTAAAGATGAGTTAACATTAGAGATAGTATTTCGGAGTCTGCTAAATTTGGAGCTAAGCCCTGAAACATTTTTGATTTCCTCAGATAACTCAGTATTAATTCTAGAAGAACTCGCCTTTAATTCATCTCCACGAGAACTTACATAACTATAAGCTTTAGCAAGTTCATCACTTCTAGCTACCAAACGTTTATATTCAGCTTCTGCTTGCTTAAGTTCCTTATCGTTACCCGCGGATCTTCCAAGAGTGGCATCATTATCTCTCATTTCAGCAATTGAGCGTCTAATTCGTTCAATCTTACCTTCTGTTTGATCCATTTCGGTTTCAATTCGCTTAAGGGATGATGGAATTGAATTAAGTTCCTGCGACATTTCTTGCGCAAGAGCTTTGGCTTGGTTCTGGTATCTCGCCATCTTAATTTGAGCATCAGCAATTTGATCGTCTAGTCTCATTGACTTAACTTTACTTCCTTGCTTACTCATATCAAGATTATCTCGGTTAGCAGTTAAAGTAGCGATTCTACGTTGCATAGACCGAGCCTGTTCCATCTTTTCATTGATGTGAGTGACCAGCCCATCAACTTCTTTTTTAGCACGAGAGGCTTCAGCTTGGATTTCATCATCAATACCTAAATCAACGGGACGCTTAGGCATATAGCTTTGAATCCGTTTTTCTTGGTAATCATCAAAACTTGAATTTAGAAATTGTGGACGTGTTGTTGCTCTTTCTCGTCTTTGTGACTGCTCTTTAGGCTTAGCAATATCAGATACGGCTTCACGTGCTGCACTAGTTTGTTGTGCAATTCGTTGTTGCATATTAGATGCTTCTTGCAAACGAGCTGTCAAACTATCTAAACTTTTTTCTGATTGATTAACAGCTTCTTTAGAACTTTCAGCCTGTTCTTTATTCCCTTGAATGACTTTATCTGTAACATCATTTTGAGTATTAAGAGTCTGTTCAAGCAGTTTTTGTTTGGCTTGTTCTGCCTCAGTACGCTGACGAACTTCTTCCTTAGCAGATTCATTAGCTTTTGAAACATTGTCATTCATTGACTGATTAATTTTGCCTAAGCCATCTTGAATCTTATATTGCATATCATTAGTTTTTTGGCTAATGATATTAGTGAATTCATCAAGCTTTCGCATTACATCCCCATAATTGGCAGTAAACCTTAATTCAAGTTCTTCTAAATCCATTAACTTCCACCTCCTTTATCTTTATTGAACTGTCTAATTCGTTGAGCTTGTTGCATTAATAGAGCCTGATCTTGTTTCCAATCAGGTTCATCTGGCTCGGTAGTCTCTTCCACAGGATCTTTGACAAATGGATAAGCCTCTTCAACTTTTGGCATTTTAGCAGGATCATTAAAGGCAAATGCCACCATTTCACTTAAACGATGATCCATGTATGCCTTAGCACGCAAATCTTCTAATCTACGTTTTTCATTGGCATTTATTTGCGTCATGATTTCGCCAAAATCCATATCCCAAAAGTGATCTGCGTCTATTCCTGATTCAACCGCAATTGGATATAGATGTTTGAATAAGTCAGAGACTGTATCAAAATGATCTTCGTTTACATCAATGCGTCTTCGGTGGTTTCCACTGAATCGAGAGTTACTTCTTCCGATTCCGTATTGGTCTTGGTACCCTTCTTCTTTTTCTTGCCGAAAAAACCAGATTCATCAAATAGTTCCATCAACTCATTAAATAAATCCATGGTAGTGTGACCATCATCTAAGTATTGTTCAAATGCTTCAATAACGCGCTTATCCGTTACACCGTGACTTTGATTTGCGCCTTGTAGAACAATCAAAATTTCATTGACTGGTGGCAATTTGTTGCCACCTTGCGAATCCATGAAGAGGGAGAGCATTGATTTACCTAAGCGTCGTTCAATCTTAAAAATTTCACGACCACCAAGTTTTAAATCAAGTTCAAGATCACCCAGTTGTACTGTCTTAGTTGCTTTCTTAATTGTTGTTGCCATAATTTAATTTCTCCTTTTTAATATTTCTATAAAAATAGACGTGGGAATCGAACCCACGTCTATCATTGGCTATTATCTACTTGTAGCTTGAGTTGATCCAGCAGCAGTAAAGTGAGGACCATCAGATACAGTAATAGTAATTGTGTAACCTAATGCCCCGTTAACAGCTACGGCACCAAACTTAATGTTGTAAGATCCACGCATTGTTGCAGTCATACTATCTGGGTAAGTGACTTTCCAGTTATATTGCTTACGGTTACCAGCTTCTCTTAATGCCTTAGCAAAACTAGCGCCCTTATATACAGCTTGGAATTGTACGTTAGACGCATTTTGGATACCTTCCACTTGCTTACGTCTATCATCTGCTAAGGTAGTAACGTCAATTTTTTCAGTATCTCCACCTAATTCAGGAATAGTTTTAATATCTGCAATTTCTTCCCAGGTAGATCCATCTTCTGATCTTTCTAACTTAGTTCCTGTTCCTACAAGTCCTTCGGAACTATCAACTGCAAATCGTTGAATATCTAATTTCAATAAGTTGCTATATAATTTTACGTTTTTCATTTTTTATCCTTTCTGATATGCACGTTTACTTGTGTTGTCTACAATTCCTGTAAATACAAGTACCACTCGCGCTACTCCATTCAAATCTTGATCGCCAATACTATTAGAAAAACCCATTGCTGAAAACTTAGCAATGAGCTTATTTTTTATTTGTGTTAGTGATCCTTTGTCATTATATAAATCAATTGTTATCTTCCATTCTGTATCAGTTTCTTCCTGATAGGCATTGCGTATATAAGAAGACTGACTAGTTGAATAAATCGCAGTCGGAAATACTGTGAATTTATCAGGATAAGAAGGTGAAACTATTTTTAATTCTGGAATAGATTTAAGCGTCTTAAAGACAAGTGCTTTAACATTGTAAATTTCCATCTAATCACCTAACTTATCACGCAATTCTTGATCTACAGATTTTTTTATAATTTCTGGTGCTTCTTTTTCAATTCGATTAGCAGCAGGAGTCATAAACTGTCTAGCTGGTTGTCCAGCAGTTCTATAGAAATATTTACCGTTGATTTTAATCTTAGGGATGCCATAAATCTTAGTTAAATCCAAATCAACTGCATCCACTGGAAAGAACCACGGTGTTTGTCGATAAGTAATTGCAACACCTTGTGGAAGTTGTTTATCGGACATTTCTCCAACCAAACCAGTACCAAATTCACGAAACACTGCAACCATAGACGAGTTCCACCAGCGACCAATAACTTCATCGTTATCAATTTTAACTTCATGCTTAAAGCTCCGTGCAAGTTCGCCAGTAGAATACTTTATGCTAGATTGCAATTCATCCACTGCATAGGCTTCTGCTTGTTCTATGGCAGTTTCTTGTCCGTTAGCTGTAGCACTAGCAACTACGCTAGGGAGCTTTTTGAGTTTTGTTTTTAGTTCATCAAGTCCCTTAAGCTCTACATTAATCATTTTGCTCATCCCTTTTTATTCGCTCTAAAGTGACATTCTTATGAGTAGAGAACTCCTGAATAGCTGTAATCTTATAATCTGGATCACTCGTGCTTGGAACTTTCAAGCAAATTCCATATCCTTCTCCATGTCCTTCTGAAAGCAAATTCCCTTGATATTTGCATATTTTAATGTACTTGATATCTTTGCCATAGAGTTGAGCATTAACAGAACCACCAGCAGATTGAACATTCAGTTTTATTTGCTGAGGATCACCCCAACCTTTAGTTGTGTACCCCTCATCATCTTGAATATCCGCAGGCTTTCTAAGATAGACAGTCGTTAAGTCACTTTCTTTTAGTCTCATAGCCTAGTCACCTTTGCTATTCGATAATGATTTAGTCCCAATCGAATATCCTTAGGAATGCCGACTTCAAGGTAATTAGTAACTCCACCTTCTGTTCGTTGGGTTTCGCCTTCTATACCTAGTCGATTGTAATTAATCGTCGCTAGCTTTTTAACATAAATATCCATGTTGCCGACTAACTTCTTTTGACCAGTGTAATCTAGCACTTGAGCAATTGCTTCTTTAATTAAGTCTGTTACTAAGTCATTATCGGAAATCTGTAATCTAGTGCTTAGGGATGAAACCAGTTCTGCCATTTGCTCCACATTAAGCACCTCCACAATTAGAGTACTTTAGCTTGGAAAACATCATCTGCACTGGCAAATGATGGAAGCATAGTCGCAGCTGCAAGAATCCAAGTACCAATTGGGTCTTCACTTGTTTCATATACTTTAGCCATTACATTGCCTACATTAGAAACTTGTGCATTGCTTGAAACTAAGCGGTTTTCTTCTGGTGTTGGGCCGTAGATCTTTTGACCTGGTACTTCATCATTAAATAGCACAATTCTATCTTCTGGGAAGTAAGATTGAGTTGTAAGGTTGCCCTTAGCATCTTCTGTACGATATTTTCCATCATAAGCACGGATAACTGGCAATCCTTGTGCAGTCATCCATTGGTCTAAATCTGATTGACCGACAACACGGCCCGTATCTTTGCCAAAGATTGCTTCCTTGATTTCGGTGCTGCGCATTAATACTCGAAGTACCTTCTTAGAAGTCAAGGCTCTTGTAGGAGTAATGTCTAATTTATCAGACCAATCTTGCAAGTTTTCAATGATCGAAGCACTATCCTTGTCCCAAGTACTAGTGCCTGTTAATGATGTTTGATGTGCTTTAGGTACACCATAATCAATAGAGATACCATTTGCGTTATCAGTAATCTTACCAGTGGCAAACATTTCCATTGTCATCTTTTCGCCACGAGCTTTTACAGCTTGAACCATAGCATCAATGTCATCAAAAACGTATTGCTTTAAGTAATTTTCTTCAGCAGTATTGCGTGGTGCTTGAAGCTTAATCAACATTTCTTCAGTAAGTTGCATTTTACGCTTTACATATGCCAACTCAGCAGTCATCTTGCTTGCATCACGACTACCAATTTCAGCTTCACTATCAAATGCTGAAATATTAGCAATAGTTGGTACTCGACTGCCTGCCTTTAAAATATCTACTTCAAGAGTTGGTACTTTAACAGCTGGAAATAAAGTATCACCTAACATATCTGGATATTGACGATTGCGAGTATAGTCAAGAACAGTGCTTTGACTAAACATATCAAGAATTGGTGTAGCAAATCGTTGTAAATTTAATTTTAACTTTTTATCTTTCATTTACTATTTTCTCCTTTATTGAATTATTAACCCCTATGTGTATCATCAGTTGATGAGGTTGTTTCTGTTTCTAGGTCCTTAAAATGAATTGCAGTCATTGCTTTAATTGCTTCAGCTGTTGGTACTGGATCAAGACGTTGATTTAAGACCCAACCTTCACGCATTACTGCAACCATTTGATTAGTATCATCTGTCACATAAACGTCATTAACAGTAATGCCAATAGCTTTAGCATCATTAGTTGGGTATACAGTACCAGCTGGAATATATTTTCGACCTAGATCGTCAGTTTTTACATTGTAATTATCTTTGTTAACTGTTTCTGGAAAAGCAGTAAATTTTTCAGAAGCAAGAAAATTTAATTGCTTACCATTTTGAAATTGTGTGTACATATTTATTCCTTTCTAATTCCAAAAATCATTTTTTACATTTTGAGATTCATTAGCTCTTTCAGCAAAGATTTCTCCAGTAGTTTTGTTAGTTTGAGTATTATCTGAGATCTTTGGTGGTTTTGCACCTTGAGCTAATCGAGTTTCAACAGCATCATGAACAGCACTTCTAAAAACGTCACTAACTTTTTGATAAGTAGCTGTCATTTTATCCTCATCAGTTAGAACATCATCGAAAACATCTACTAGCTCTGCTGGCAAGCCATCGGTAATTAGCTGAGTTGCCAATTTACTCTTGTTTTCACGCTTAGTTACATCAGCTTCTCTATCAAGCAAGGCTTTCTCCCTTTGCTTAAATTCATACTCTTGTCGTTCCTCTGGAGACATATTCTTAAGATCTTTAGCTTTTTGAGCTTTATCATTTTGCTCTTTTTCCCACTTAGAGCGAGCTGTATCTAAAGCCTTAGCCAATTTCTTATCTACAAAAGAATCCAACTCTGATTGGGTATTAAAGGTTTTAAAAGGCTGCTCATCAGTTGAACCATTATCTTTTACTTCATCTTGCGCATTGTCACTGTCATCACCTCCCTCACCTTGTCCTTCATCAGCAAATCTTTGTAAATTAAGTTTTAATAAACCTTTATAAAATTTATTTTTCATAATTAGTCCTTTCTACCCATGCACATTTGCAAAAAAACAACATGAAAAAAGCCACCCCATATTTCTACACGGTGACTTTTAGATATGCAGTAGCAAATCCACATACGTATTTTTATTTTCAAGGCAGTTTTATGACTTGCCTAGGTCTACGAATTACTTTTTTACCGGTTTATTACTAGCACTTCTAGCATTACCTAAATAAATTACTGGAACTGTACGGCAAAAGGGATGCAATGGCGGAACGTTCTTACCAAATACTGCATCTTTAACATTGTAGACATTTCCATTTATGGACCTACATATTTTACTGGTACGACTATCAATAACTGCTAGCAGTTGATATTGCTTAACTCCACGTTTACGCCAATTATCTAGCTTAATTTTAGAATAAAAGAAATTAGCTTCAGTTCTAATCAAGCGACTAGCATAGAACTTGCCAACATTGAATTCTTGTTCAATTCGCTTAATCATTTCACGTTCAGGAAGATTACTCAATTCTTTAACTGTAAATAATTCTTGCAATCTTTCGGCTAATTTATCTGTATTACCCCAGATACGTGATGAAAAGTTCTTCCCTTTCCAGCGAGTTTCTAGTGCTTTTTCAACATAGCGATTAGGTATTTCCGTGATTTTACTCTTGGGAACATCCTTATCCATTGGAACAGTAGCCACTTTTTTACCAGTATCAGGATTTTTAATGACTATTTTATCCTGTTTAACTTCTACAGAGTGTGGAGAGTGTATAGTGTAATCCTTAGTAGTGTCATAAATAGCACTTTGTTTCTCTGCTTCTGACCAGGCACGCTTCATTATGTCAGTATGCAATTTGACATTTTGATCTAGTTCAGTTGCACCAGCTGATTTTGCAGCAATGTATGCTTTAAGTTGCATTTCCTCAAGTCGTGTAATTCTGCTTTTAGCTGCAAGCCTACCTAAGTAATTGTCAACTGCTTGTCTACTTTTCTTATCAGTAATACTAGACGATAAGGCTTTAAGAGTAACCAATTCAGAAGGAGAAATGTGCGAAGACATGATAGTTGCAACTTCTTCTTTTGAAATATCTGCATAAAAATAGCGACGATAGATCTTTTTAACCTCGTCGCTCAAGTATGATTGTGCTTTTTGATATGCATTATTAATTATTCTTAATCTCTTAGTTGCTTCATCTTGATTTCTTTGCTCATCTTGTAAATCACGTAATTGCCAATAAGTAAACTTCTTCTTATTAACTTTCATAGAGAATCAACACCAAGAAATATATTGCCCATATTGGTCAATTAATTGGTTTACTGTATTTTCAAATGCACTTAACAGTATCTTATTTTCAACGCTTTTGGGATCTAAAAATACAGCAGTTAGCAAACCATCTTTATCAGTTACAGTTACTTTAGTGCAATTATTTACGGTATGAGTAATAAGCGTAGAAAATGAAGCACAAACAATATCCGAACCCTTAACACTATACTGCGCGTGTCCGGTGACTCTGATTATTGTTTGATCCGGTTTCTTTATCATTCTCACTCGAATCATCTTGCTTATCCTCCAATTCTAAACGATCTGGATCTTGCCCACATAATGCTTCTTGATTCTTTTTAATTGTTTCAGCATCTTGCTGATTCATTTCATCAATGACATCTTGAGGATTATCAACGTCAGGAAGCCAACTATAAGTATATTTTCTAGGAATTATTCCATCCGCATTTTTAACGTTATTAACTACATCAGATAAATTAGAAGGAATATTAGCTGCAAGTGAGATCTTACATCCACTAGCATCATCATTAGCACCTTTAATGTTTACAATTGTTTGAATCAGTTTCAATCTTCGACGTAAGCCATCAAAAAAGTATCGCTGTTTAATTGATAATAAGTTCTCTAAACCAAACAACTTAAACTTCATCGCTTCTCCAGACACATTACCCATGAACTTCTCATCATTCATATTTGGCACATATGAAATCTTGTGGATGTCGTTTTCAATGGATTGACTAAGCAAGTTGACTTGAGTTTCATCAAAGCTCTTAGTTAGCCATTCAATATCAGCCCCCTCTTCACGCGGAGGAGCTTCAATAGCGCCACGATTCAAACGTTTAATATCTTCGTTATCATCCAAACCAAAACCAAAGGTAACAAGTATTGCATCAACAAATGCTTCCTTATCCGAAATTCGATCCGTTTGTAATAAGTTATAGGCATCAATCAAAGAGATGAGCTGTTCAAAATCTCCCTGTCTTTCTTCGTTGTTTCTGAATTCAATTATTGGAACTGCACCAAATAAATTCTCGCCATCATAAACAATCGGATCATCTGCTGAAACTTCCATAGTTGTTTTTGTACGATACTCTACAATTCGCTGAGGCATGTAAACAGTAATACTATAGCCATTAGTATTACCAGCTAGATCTTTCTTTTCCTGTGTAAATACAGCAAATAAAGGCTCATGCTCAACTGTATCATCACAAACCACAACAGTTGCCCGTGGGTCAATTACTTCAATTTTTAATTCAGTATTTGGAGTAAGTTTCTCGTTTCCTAATTCATCCCTAACAGATATTGGATCAGTCTTTTTTAGGTAAAGCAACTCATAGCCATAGCCAAATACTGACAAGTCTTTCTCTAGCTCAATATCATGTTTATGAATATCAATTTGATTAAATACTTCTAGGATATCATCAATATTCTTACCCTTTTCAGCAACATACTTTACAGGGTTACCGGTCATAAAACCCACATTCATATCAGTAATGTATTTAGCATGATTAACCATCACATTAGCTGCTTCAACGGTAGCATTATCAAATTCATGCTTTTCAATTTCTTGCTTACCATTGTAATAATCAGATAGTTTATCTAACCGTTTTTTGCGATTTTGCAATTCTCTAATCGCATAGTTAATTGCCTTAATATTCGGCTCATTAACATCACCAAGTAAATCTTTATCAATTACAACAGCCACTTTTACACCTTCCTTCTATAAGCCACGTACTCTAGGACGTACAGTAACCTTTGCAGTAACTTTCTTGTAAATAATTGTGTATACGAAATATCTCATTGCATCACATGCATGGTCATGCTGTTTAACCGGCTTATCTTCACCATGTTCTGCTGCTTTGTCATCCCAAACATAGCTGGCTAATTCTTTGAACAAATTAGGGCAATTCATGCTAAATTTTATCTTCCCTTCGTTCATGGCTGTCTGGGTAACTCTAATACCATCTAACACATCATTCTTGGCTTTCCTAACCCTAAAGCCATTTTGTCTTAAGGTTGCACTAAATGATGCAGCTGAGGGGTCAATAATCATTTCCGCTTTAATATTGCCAAGAAATTTCTTTAAGTCTTCACAATATTCTTCATCTGTTTTCTGCCGTGACGTAGTTCTACCAGAATAGTAATATTCTTTAATTAAGTACCAGGTACCATGATTTAACCCCCACAATAGAAAGGCCGTTGGGTTAAGTGTTCCGTAGTCACATGAAACATAGTACTTTTCAAAATGATTAGGTAATTCTTTGACAACCATAGTATCTTTATCAAAGTTGTCATAGATAACGCCTTCTGACATAACCCACAAACCTTGAATGTAGCGTTGATAAAATACGCCTGAATACATACGCTCATATCTGCATATTGTTACGCTATCTAGGGATGGATTATCGTGCATTGTAAAGTGAAGTCGCAATGCACGTTTATCTTTCATCTGGTCAATCCAGTCAAGCTTGAACCAATGATAGGGTCCTGCGGGGTTGCAGTTAAACCACATCTTTGACCCACTGACTGAACATCTTGCAGTAGCCTGATTAACAAAGGATTCCGGCATAAGTGCAACTTCATCAAAAAAGAACCCAGCTAAGGTAATACCTTGTACCAGGTCCTGTGAGGCTTCATCTTTACCGCCGAAAATGAAGTAGTAATTCGTATGCCCATTTTTGCTGATGGTTATCATATTTTCAGAGCGAGAATCATGTATTATGTATCCTTCACTCTCTAACATACTTCTTAATGGACGCAACACATTACGTCTAAAAGATCCAATAGTCTTACCAGCCATACCAAATTGCTGACCAGTAAAATTAGTCATTGACCACAATATATAAGAGAGGGACATTACTACGGTCTTGCCGGCACGAACCGATCCGTCGCAGATAATAGCCTCATAATCCTTTAAATCTGGGTTAGCCCACCAACTTAAAACTTGCAGTTGTTTTTTTGAAAATGGAGTGAAATTAAATCTAACTGTTTTCATCGTTATCTTTACTCCATATCTTAGCCATTCCGCCAGTTAAAGCATTGAGTAGTGAAGTTGTGCTACCATCGTTAACTTCAGGCTCAGGCAAGCGATCAAGAAGGATCTGCATTGCTTTCTGACGATCTTCCATTTCAACAACTGCTTCACCTTTATCGATTCGAATGCTCTTAATATTAGATGTATCAATATCCTTGCTATCTTTTAACTTAACAATATTTTCATAGTAAAAATCTTGCTTACCGGTTTCAGGATTAATCTTTGGCTCATATCTAAACTTGCCATTTGAATCCTCATAAGGACCATTCTTATCGCGTACTTTATAAAAGACTAAATGCTTCTTAGTTCTAAATGAAAGAACATCAGATATATTACTAGTAGCTTGGTGTAAATAACGCAATAGAATGTCATTAGCAGTGGCGAATAGCTGTTGAGATTGCTGTTTTTTTAGACTAGTAAGATATTTTTTTATACAAGCATTAGCAAGCAATCGAGGTCCATTGGTATGAGCTGTATCGTAGCTTCCACCATAAGCTTTTTGATAAGCCCAGGTGGCATTGTATCGCTGTAAATAGTACAGACAAAAGGCTTTCTGCTTATCATTCAATTCATTACTATCTGGCAATTCGGGTGATGGCAATGATGGTGCAACCTTTTCAGTCTTTGTACGCGTACTTTTCGACTTTGTATGCATACTTTTTTTGGTTGCATTATTCCGTTGCCACTTATTCCTTGTCTTCCACGACTTGACTGTACTAAGAGCAACGCCATACTTAGCAGCAATATCTTTATACTTCATACCAGCTAGATAATCTGCTTTTGCATCTTCCATCTTACTCATCGCATATTCACCACCACCTTAATTTGTACAAAATAGAAAGAGCTTGCTATTTCAATAAGCAAACTCTTTAGCGATATCGCAAGCGAACAAAAACATGTAAAAATCAAATGACTTAAATAATAAAACAATTAACGCTGATACTTGCGATATCTGATGACTGATAGCGGAGTTGCACCACTACCAGCCTGTTTTATAGGAGTTTTGTGTAAGTATTACGTATTCCGAATTAACTCACAATACTACTATAGCCTTTAACGTGGCAATATAACTATCGCTAAAAAATAAGTATCTTTCAGCGATCTTGCAAGTTTATTTATATTGATGCAAATCAATAATCGGCTCACAAGACATGTATCTTTGCCAGTGATCGAAACTATCCGCAAAAAACAATTGTGCCCTTCTTTTAAAAACATTGTACTGTGTATGACTATATTGAATAGCTTCAGCTATTTGCCAGTTCTCCATCTGATAAATATAAAGATCGCGCATGATTATCTTTGACATTTCAGGCAGGTGGTAAATAGTGTGATGAATTGCTCTTATTTCAGCTTCTGCATTAAGTCCACGAATTATGCTCGCTTCAGCATGATTAGCTCCACTAGAATGACCAGGTGCAAGCGATAAGCTTGGAGACCGCAAATCGGTTAGATTACGGCCGGCCATCAGAATTAGCTTTTCTAAATCGTCAGTTAAAAATTCATCAACTTTGTCACATGTTTTATTGCAGTCTAATTCTTTAAATAGTAAGCTCACAGTTCCACTCCTCAATTTAGCTGTTATTTTTGATACCTCATTCCTATATTTTAATACATACAATAGTTAAAAGGTATGGTAATAAGTAGACTAAAATTGCTTGTAAGTCCTGATATCATAAGAATCTTTAACTCGTTCTGTACCGTGCCCATCGATCATGTGCGAACCTAATGGTATCTGTTCCCAATGAAACTTTTTTAAATGGTAAGCTTTATGACGTCTGTCACAAAGATAGTCAATTGCACCAGCAGTAGTAGGTATTTTAAAAGCCTTACGTAGTGCATTTAAATCTGTATAAAACTTACCATCAATTAAATAGTTATAGTGAGGTACAATCGGAATTCTTGCTTCACGTCTAAAGTTTTCAATAACTGACGCTGCAAACTCTGTTTCAGCAGAGATTTCCCACTTATCAAATCCTCGTTCAAGAAGCTTAATACAATTAGCTCGTCTATCTTCAAAAGTTCCAGAAGCCAAAACATGAAGTTTATTAAGTTCTGGGCTATCCATATCAAAACGATTAATTGATCCATCTCTTTCTAATTCATGTAAATAATCATAAAATTCAGCTGTCAAAGCCATAACCTACTAAACCTCCCTCCACAATCATTCGTGCGTCATCAACACTTCGTGCAATACCATGAATTATGTTATGAGATGTAAGCATGTGATGAAAACGTATCTGATCTTCTCTTGGTTTACCAGTTGCATTCTTAACTTCAATATAGAAAGCTTTGCCATCAATCCATCTAAAGCCTGACAAATCGGGAAAGCCAGAAGGCAATCCTGTAGAAAAGAAACGCCCATCTGGTGTTCTCATCTTTCCAACATTAACTCTAAAGACTGTACAACCATGTTTGGATAGCTCAATTTGTATCTTAGATTGAATACTATGCTCTGATTCAGATGTTGGTTTCATTTTCATAGTGCTTCTCCAATACGTCTGCTACCATAGTGGTTAATTCTTTATAGCCATGCTTTTGTTGATCTTTCTTTAGTTGCTTAACGGTTGATTGCTTAATAGGCATATTTGTTAAATTAATAACATCTACACGCTCAGAGAGATGAGTATCAATTGCAAGATAAAAAATAGCGTCACCATGATGGAAAGAATCAGGTTCAAGCTGTAAACCATTAATCACAAAATCCAAACCAGGATAAACCTTTTCTAAAGTAGTTCTCAATTCGTGTTTCAATTTTTCTTCTTTATTTAAATTCAAATCTTCCATTATTTTTCCTCAATCTTCTTTGGTAATAGTTCAGTTTGAACACTAGTAAAGTCAACTGTTAATTTATTTTGTGCAATCTCGTTAAGCGTGTTCAAATTCATTTTCTTAGAATCAGCAACAAGTGTAATCACTACATCACTACCATCTGCTTTAAAATTTTTAATACCTGCATCAAATGATAATTGATTGCCTTTTAGCTGCTTATTTGTGTTGTCTGTCATTTTCATATACTCCCTACTATTAAAATTATTATTGCTAGCAGAATTAAGAATGCTGCTACAGAAATCCAATCGGGCATAGTTAAATGCCTACTTCTTCATATGTGATTAGAGCACTGAATATATAACTATCGTCATTCGAATCAAATAAAACACTGAATTTTATATCAACAATATGTTTATGTTGAATAAATTCATTAATTTCATCATCAAACCAATCTTCGCGCATGTTTGCAATTGTTTTAACTTTCATTATTCCAGCCCATCTCCCATTTTCCGTTGCCAATGTACTTAACCAGATCATTTCTATTGGGAAGTACATAATGTCCATTAATTTTAAATAAAAGCATTTGTTCACTTGCTGAGGTCACATATTTAACTCCAAATTTATCTTTATAAATGTTTGTATCAAACACATCTAAAATATCGTATGGCTTATTCCAGTCATAAATGTTAGGTAAGTCTTTCATGATGTTTCTCCATTAATTGAGTTTGTAAATCTATAAAATCATCTTCAAATTTCATAAAAATAAATGCTGCTTTAGAAACAGGCATATGATGTTTTTCAGCCCAGATTTGAAGATACTTTTCAAAGCCCACATAATCATCAGTAACGAGATAATCTGTCAATTTTAATAAGCCATTTTCTTCAAGCTGCTTTCGTCTAACATGCATCAACTGATACCTAACTATCATTTCATTCATCAGTTAACCTTCTCCCACATTTCGGACAGTAATCAATAAGAGTATGCGTATATTGACGTTCATAGCATTCACTATCTGGCTCATCTGTTTCTAAAGTAAACGATTTTTTATCAGTATAGATATACGTTGCATATTCCCAATCCATTCCATCCCATGAATCAATTTTCTTTTTAAATTTCTTATTAATTGGTTTACCACTTATGAAATCTGCACCCATATGAGTTACGGGATCGAAAGTGCAGTAAATACATTTATTTTGGTTCATAATCAATACAGCTCACTTCTACCAATTCATCTTCTAAGTAAATTTCATATCTATCTTGTAAGCAGCTTAGCAAATCTGGAATTGATTCACCTATAAAAGTCTCTGACTTATCTTTTAAAGCTTTACCTGTAGCAAGTTCAATAGCATAAAATTCATCTTCAACTTCCACTATTTTGACTTCTTTATAGTCAGCCGTCTTTTTACTTTTTAAAATTGCATTGTCCCCAGTCTCTGGTATTTTGAATCGCTTCATAAATTTTGTCTCCTCTTAATATCCTTGCGCCAGCTGTCAATTAAATCTTTAAACGTTTTTTTGTCCGGGTTGCTTTTTGCAGGTAAAATATCATAGCTATATTCAAAATGCTCAAATGCCGTTTCCTTTACAACATTTTCAATCTCTTCTTCGGTAGCATTATCATCTACTTCAATATCTTCATAAGTATCTTCTGTGGGTTGATAATAATCTGGCGAATCCCACGAAACTCTAACTTTCATAGTTTCCTCCCGCACATTGGACAATAATTGATAAAAACTTTATCTCCCTTGATTCCATATTCATCATTTATAATAAAAGTCATTATTTTACAGGGCTCATCAATTTCTACTGCCAAATTAATATATTTAGTAGATAAATCGCTATTAAGTATAGGTTGCTGATGTCTATTAAAATGGCAGTACGGACATTGTTGCTGTTTTCTAGTCAATTGCTAATCTCCTCTCACTATGAAATTAGATTTTCTTTTAGGCAATTTGATAATCTTAAAATCATTCCCTTTGCTAAAACTATCCAATCTTGTTTAGACAACGAATAATTTATTTTGCAACGTCTAATTATTTTAAAAGTATTTTCTCCATCCCAGCCAATAATTCCAATAGTGGGGTTATTGGTAAGCCATGGATCATTATTTTGCTTTATCTTACGAGCCATTGAGATAGGACAGACCATATAGTTTTTATTTTCAACATAAGTTTGAGCAGCATTTGAATGTAGGTCTGTAATAGATACTTTTAGTTCCAAACAAGTAAAATATCCCTGTTTTTCAATTACTGCATCTATGTATTCATACTTACCTACTGGTCTATAAATATCTCCACCTATGTTTGTCGTATGGTAATACGGCACTTCAAGTGCAGGATGCTTACCTTTACGCAAAGCATCATTAATTAATGCTTTTTCCATATCTTTAGTTTTCTGCGTTTTCATTATTCACTCCCCGTGATTAACCCAGCTTCTTTGAGTAACTTATCTCTCCATTTTGTGTCTTTATTACAAAACACCGTATCTTCATAGTCCACTTCATAACGATTTTTAGCTAAGTCATACGCAACTAGTAATACTTCTTTAAAACCACACTTATCGCAAATAAATGGTACTTCAATATTATTATTTTCAAGAAAATCTAAACTTTTTGATGCAGCTACATCATTTACACTATCTCCAATATAATTTTCAGTTTTACATTTAGGACATTTCCAATCTTCACCATTTAAAAACATTATTATTCTCCTAAAATAACTTTCGAAGGTACTTTATGAAACTCTGGGTTAGCTTCCTTTAAATCTTTTAATAAATATTTTGCTCTGTTAGCAGTTGACCATGTTTTAAAAGTTGCACCACTAGAACACGATTTAATGAATACAATTTGCCAATCAAAATCTTCATTCTGCATAATTAATCCCACATTGCCTTTATCATCTTTAACAAAATCTCCAGGTTGCCAGTCCTCATCATCGTTATTATTGTTGACTTTATGAAATTTAGAAGCATTATTTTGTAATCGCTGCATACTACATCCAAATTCATAAGCCAGTCCGTTACAGTAAGTTCCTACATGTGCATCGTCTATACGGATAATGACGAAATCATCGTCTTTATCCTTTTTAATCATTCCTAATCTTCCATCATTATCAATCACTGTATCTCCGATTTTCCAAGTATCGTTTGTCTTATCAATAATTTTCATTAGTTAAGCTCCTTTTCTCGAATGCTAGCCTGTAAGTTAAATCCGTATTTAAATACTTTGCCTGGTTTAATTCCAATTCCATCATCTATATTTTCATAAATATCTTTAAGATCGATACTTTCGTCTTCTAACCAAGTTCTTTTAACTAATTTTAGATAGATCCTTGCATCATATAGTTTTTTAAACACCACCGTTTGTACATCAAAATCAGTCCAACTACTTGGATCATCGACATTGTATTGCTCAATAATTTCTACTACGTATACATCTTTGCTTACCATCTGTTAGTCCTCGTTGCCATTCTTTCTATTTAACTAACTTTGCTAAAATCTTTTGCTTATTTGCAATTGATAATTTGCTAATGTCGTCAATTAATTGATTAAATTTTGCATCAGCTTGTTTTTGACGAGCTTCTTTTTTACGCTTAGATATTGTTTCATCTTCTGCCTTAATCAATTCATCAAGGATTTTAAAGCTAAACTCTATAACTTCATGCTTTGCACACTCTTCATTTACGCCATTAGATTCAATATCATAAGCCAAAGTATGGATGGATCGGATACTTTTACAATTACCATCGTGATAAGGTTCTAAAAAATCTTCTAGATTTCTATATTTATTAGAAAACTTACTATCATCAGAAGATAAATCAAGTTCCGTAACTTCAAAACCTGGAGTCGGATGCTTCCAATATCCATGATCGCTAGTAGTCCAAGGTAAATGTAAGTATTTATGAATTAAAGTGGGCAAAATAATCTTAGGTGAGTTAGATAAAACTAAGTCGTAGTCACTTACAACACAGTCTGCCAGATCTCTCCAACCTGTTTTTACAATATAAAATTTATATTTTCCATCATCGATTCCAGGTTTAAATTCAAGAATATCAACCATAAAATAATTACCTCCACAGTTCTATGCGTAATACTCTAAAGCAGATTGCAAAGCTAGTTTTATTGCACGCTTATTTTCTTCACTCGATAATTCTGAGTATTTAAGTTCATCATTGATTACATCATTGATGCGTCCAACTAAATCACTACACAATTTCTTTCCTTCTGGCATTAAGTCATCGTAAGCTAACTCGCCTTGTAAATATGGAACTGAAACTTCGAAGAAGTCGGCTAGTTTTTGCAAGTTTTCTTGTTTAAGTGTTCGTTCACCTTTTTCAAACAAACAAATCGCTTGGTTCGTTATACTTAATAATTCAGCTACATCATTTTGAGTAAGATTTTTTTGTTTTCTTAGCTGTTTCAATCTGTTTTTCATTGTTAACCTCTAGCGTTTACTTATTAACTTCAAACGTTTATTTTTTTGCAAAAATGTGACGGGTTGGCTAAAAAAGTGACTAGTTCGTGACAAGTTTGTGACGGGTTTTAGCCTTACAGCCTGTATGGTTGTGACGAGTATGACTAGTTTATTTACTAAAAAATCAAATTATAAAATATAAAAAATAAATATAATAAAAGGTCTTTTTAAACCCGTCATACTTGGCAATCTTGTCACATTCCTTGTGGCTCTAGGGTTCGTGACACCTCACAACCTGTCACAAACCCGACACAACTCGTCAAACCTGTCACACATTCTTAATTGAAAGCAAACGTTGAATTTTCATCTATCAATTTAAGTCCAACATAGTACCAGCCATCTCTTTTATGCACTTTAATTAATTTCTTGCCTATTTCTCTCCCGAACTTAGTTGAACTCATTCTGTACTCTTCAGAGTTTCTAGCCCAAGTATGATAAGCATCATAAAGTTCTCTAGCCTTAACTTCAAAAGCAGGACCGGTGACACATTGTTCGCCTAAAAATGCTTCTAGTGGATCCATTTGTTCTCTATAAGCTTCAACCACTTTATGAACTGCATCTGGATCTTCTAAGCCTTCTTGTTGCCACATTAAGCTACCTTGTACAACCCAATTGAGTATGCCAGTATATTCAGACTTAAGCTTGCTTTCTAAGTTCTTATCAACCTTGTTTTTAGGAATCTGAACGTTAAAAGGAATAATCTTAATTCTTCTCCAAATACCATCATCTAATCCTCTGATAATTGGCAAGTGGTTAGTTGCCATCCAGATCTTAAATTTAGGCTTGTACTCAAATTCAGAACCATAAAGGAATCTAGCTAGGATCTTGTCACCACCGGTTAACTGCTTAACTAGTGATTCATCAAATCTGTCTCCCTCATTCATTTCAGAACTAGTGACCACTCTCGCACCTTCAAGTCGAGCTACGTCTGAGTTAGCCGACCCACTCTGCATTTTCTTAGCAACAAGTGTTTGAACATTCATCTGCTTAGCATAATTACCGGCTAAGTCACTAATGACATTCGAGAAAACCGATTTACCATTGCGTCCTCGGCCATTCAAAATGAAAAGACATTGCTCAGCGGTTGATCCGGTAAAACTGTAACCAATGGCTTTCTGTACGTAATGAATTAATTCTTCATCTTTATTAAAGATCTGATTTAAAAACTTATTCCATAGTGGAGCGTCCACATTGTCAGAGTATTCGCATACAGTTTGATGGCTAAAGTTTTTATCAATGTCATGGTCTTTGAGTTCTCCAGAAGTTAAATCAACATACCCAGATTCTGTGTTAAGCAGCATATCGTCCTTATCAAAGTCTCCATGATTGATAATCACGTACTTCTTAAATTCGTCAATCATGTGCATTTTAGCCATATGAGAACGTGAATCCTTTTGGAACCTGTACCATTCGTTTATCATCTTGTCCTCTTCGGTTTTAGTTGAGAAACTTAATTCAGGCTTTTCAGTTTTAATAGAGTTAACTACGCGCTCAGCTGCAAGCTCTGTTTTTTGATTTCCTACATCTTCTTGCCAGTAAGAGCCGTTAAAGAAAAACCACTTCTTATCGACTGCATTGTACTTAAGTACTGTAGAAAACTGATCGCGCATTCTAAGCCCTCTCCCTTGGTCGTCCCAAGAACGAGGTATAAACTTCTTAGTTTTGTCTTCATTAAAAGAAAATTGATAGGAAGACTCAGAATCCTGATTGTCACTTTCAGGACTGTAGATGTTCTGTGTGTCATTGATAGCCTTATTTAAAAGTGAAGTTCCATAGGTTACTGCACCATGTTTTTCATCGTACTTTTCACGCATCAAGCTGGAATTTCTAAAGATCGTATCCATCTTGTGGAAGTCTCGACCGCACCAGAATGCCAAATCATTAGCAAATGCTAAATCAGCTTCTGAATGAGAATCATAAAACTGCTCCCAACCGCCTTGCATGAACATAGTGAACCTTTTTCCAGTCTTGGTTGAATTTTCAGCTTTTTTAATGATTTCTGTAACCGATAAGTCCACTGGCGTGATATTGTCCGCAGTTGGATGCAATTGGATAACTTTGTCTTTACCAAACAAGAACTCATACAGTTTCTTCATTTGATCTTTTGATAAAGATTGAATTTCAGGATCAGGGATGATCGTGTTACCAGTAAGAGCGAAGAAGCGCCCTGTTTGATACATTTCATAGTTACCCTTGCGTCTTCTCTTGCCAGGAATTTTGCCTTTAAAGATCGCATGTATTCCCGTACCAGATTGGCTAACTTCCATATACGTTTTATTAGTTAAAGTTTGAAATTTATTAACTAAATTATTTGGATCATTGTCCCCCTGTCTCCAGTCTTCTAAATTACTGTCAATATGGTCAATATCTAATCCGACATATCCATTAGCAAAGTAGAAGGCGAGCCCGGACGCTCGTTCTACCTCCTCTAGTGCCCGAACTGCTGTATCAAAGTCTGACCATGTACTTGGATCATTAGATTTTCCAGCTGATCCATCATAAGGGTTGATTGGAATTTTAGTATTTTTATTTCTTTCAGGAATCCACTTAAGTTCAAACAATCCCCATTGCTTTAAACTACGTAATTCTTCAGGGATATTGTTATAAGTAAATTTCTCCATCTGCATCACCTACTTAATGAAACAAGCTGACGATCCATTGGATTACTGCTCCAATAAAGTTTGCTATTAAAGCAATCATCCAGAAAATTATTGTGATGAAAAGCGCTGGGATTATGCCTTCTATCACTGTTTGTTTTTGGATTTTTTTGAATGGTGTTTCAAATGCATCGCTAAATATCATCGCTAAAAGTAATAGCCACAATCCTCCAACAAATAGATACCAAAGTATCAACATTACTTTTATCATTTTTTAACTCCTAAAATGGTAAATCGTTATCTGTTAAGGTCTTGCCATTGGTTTCAGGAAACGGATCTTGCCCATTCTTAGTTGCTGGATTGCTATCTGCTAATTGCTGAGCAATCCCTGCTTGAAGCTTGTACTTAGTCTTATACCAGCCAATGTATGAAGGTTGGTCATTCCCCGGTTTAAAATAAATTGGTGTTGATTCGTTACGCTTTGTTTTTTTACCTTGATATTCATCTTCGCGAACAGTAACAGATGTACGGACTGGTTTATTGAATAAAGCATTCATGTACTCCTCGATTGACTTAAAGTTTGTTGCTGGAACACCTGCAACTTTTGCAATATGATTAAGTACTTTAGGATCATACTTGCCACTATCATTGCCAGAGCTATCTTTTAAAGTCCAAACAGATACAAAGATATGACGCCCGTGCTGTTTAGCATTAGTTTTAGAAAGCTCAGCTACTTGATCTAGGTCTTTTCGAACCACTAAATCAAAGTTTAAGTATTCGTGAGGATTAGTACCTTTAGTAGCTTTAACCTCCACTGACTTGATAATCATTTCATAGGTTCCTGCTGGAAGTGGCTTATTTTCAGTTTCGTAATTTACGTTATCTGGGTTAAAATCTAAAAATCCTGCCATTGTTTATTTCTCCTTATCTTCTTTGTAATAAATCTTTAAATATGCTTCATAATTTTTACTGTATCCGTGAGTTCGAATGACGTTGTGATTCGCAATAAAATCATTAATTTGGTCTGTATGCTCGTCATCGAACTTATAAACTTTATTTTTTATTTTGGTCATTTGTTAAATCTCTCTAAATTCCAAAGTATATGGCTCATACTTTAAAAGCTCTTCAAAGTGTCTTAAGCGCTCTTCATTATTACTAGTAAACTTAAATGCGTTTTTAACATTGTTAGTCGTATCAACGTAATAATCTCGACTAACGATTCTTTCATTAATTTCCTTTACAAAGGAATTTTTATTTTTATCAAAAATTACAAACATTACTTAACTAATCCTTTCGCTTTAGCTCTGTGCCACGCCCAACCTGGCTTATGACCTGTGGCTTTTCCATAAATTGCAAATTCTTTTAAACTTGTAAACGTGCTGGGATCACGAAGCAATAGCTTCTGTTCCTTCTTTTTACGCTCTCGCAATTCTTTTGCATTAAGATTGATCTTTTCTAATTCAGCTCGTCGATCTTGTGCAAGCTTTCTAAATTCGGCTTCAAAGCTGTGACCACATAGCGGACATTCATGACAGCTAGCTAAAATTACTCCGAAACATTCTGGGCAAGTCTTAATAGCTGGTCCATCACTACCGCCCTCTCTCTGTGGATGTTTAGCCCGATCTTCTAACGTCCAATCTCTGTCAGCATTGGGTAAGCCAAACCGAGTAAAGTTTCCAACTTGGTCAATAATAATTGCATCTTTATCAGGCTGGTATCTCATGCATCTCATAGATTGTTGCAAGTACACTACTAAGCTCTCTGTCGGTCGAAGTAATACCACGCATGAACAATCTGGAACGTTGAACCCCTCACTAATAAGATCACAATTGCAAAGAACTTTAATCTTACCTTCACGAAAATCATTCATTATTCTGTCACGTTCATTTGCAGGCGTTTTACTATCTGCTTCATAGGCGCTAATATTGGCTTCTCTGAAAGCTTTTGCTACTTCCTTGGCAAATTGTACTGAGTGGCAATAAACAATCGTCTTGCGTCCATTAGCAAATTTCTGCCAGCTTTTTATAATGTCTCCTCGGATAATTGTTTTACCAAAATCATCGAGTGATTTACTGGTATAATCTCCACCTGAACCACGCTTTAATTTGCTATCATCGCCTAATCGGTAACCATACATAGTAAACGGTGCAAGTTTATGGTTTTTAATTAGCCATTTAACTTTTGGCCCTTCAATCATTGCTGAATAGATATCTTTAAATCCTTTACCAGATAACCGCCAGGGGCTACCCGTAAAGCCCAATCTGGGCACATCTGAGTAGTAATTGAATATCTTTAGATAAGTTTTAGTTCGTGAGTGTTGAGACTCGTCTACGATGATTAAATTGGGCTTTGGTAGGTAGTTTAACCTGTTAGCCACCTTACCAACCGTCATAATTGTGCAGTTATTCAAGTTAACGCCCTGTTTAATAAAGCTGTCCTTAATCTGATTTACTAACTCTTTTCTATGAACGAAGAACAGAACCTCTCCACCCTTTTCAGTTGTCAGTCGAGCTATTTCGGCAATTACTACTGATTTTCCGCTACCGGGAGGGCTCACAATTAGAACACCCTGATGACCTTCTGCTAGTGCATTACGTGCTCCATCAACGAGCTTTTGTTGATAATCGAATAGTTGATACATTAGTCATCACTATCTGCAATTGAAGCCATAAGTTTGGCGATTCTACGTTCTTGTTCTTTGCTTTCATATTCTTTATTAAGTCTCTTATATTGCAACTCGTTTAAGCCAAATAAAGTAACTGCACTACCCGATGCATGGAAGATCGCTTTATCGTCTCCACAAGCTGAAACAAGCAACGTATCTACTTGACCCTCTCTAACTGCATTTTTGATTTCTTCAAGATATTCAAGCATTTTAATTACATCCTTGTTGTTTTCCATTTTGTTCTCCTAATCAATTGTGATAATTCCGTCTGGATATTTGATAAACCCGAAATAACATCTAGTTAAGATATCATAGCAATTATCCACTGTGCCTAGATTACGATTGGGATCTAATTCATATTTCTGATATAGCTCTGGGCGTGATACTAATAGTCGAGCACTGTGAAATGCCAAAACTATCATGTCTCTAGCCTGTTTGCCTTGCCAATCTCTAACCCAACCGCAGGGCAGATGTGTCATCATGTTTTTAAAATTCCACGAGCAGTGAACGCCAAACTCGTCAATTTCTCTGTATTTTCTGTCAGGTTCAACCAAGCCTATCCAGTAACTCATTTTTCAGACACCTCAAATAATTCATCAGCTTTACAACCTTGTCTCTCATCTAAGCGATTCTTAGCATAAGTATCAATAGAACCTTGCAAAATGACTCCCCGTTCTCCTGACTGCGGTTTTTGAATCATTCGTCCAACTAAATCACTGTTGCCCATCAAATAATCTCTGGGATTAGGTCGAATATCCGGACCATACTGCATAAATTCTTGACCACTAGGATCAGTTACTTTAGTTTGTGCTTCCCATGCAGTGACTAGGATATTGATATTCCAGCTAAAGCACTTAGCAATAAATCTGGTAATGAGTGTGGTCCATTCGTTGTAGTCAGATATTTTATTATCTAAGCCGGTTCTGGTCTCTCTAGCTTTTTCAATAAAGAAAAGCTTTTGCAAATTGCTAACGTTATCAATAACCAAGTTATCGTATTTATCTGGCTTAAAATCTTTTACAAAGTCGGCTAGATCTTCAATTGGCTTTTCTGGATCAATATGCCATAGTGGTTTACCTCTCCAGAACTCAATTCTGTGGAAGCTATCATCAAGACTAAGCAGATAAGTTTTGCCTTTTAAGTATTTACTCAAAGTAGTTTTACCTACGCCTGGAACACCATAGACTAACCAACGATACTTTGTACCTTTATCTTCGTCCCATTTAAATGCTGGCATCGCTAAACTCCTGTTCCATTGCTATATCACGTACTTTATGAATTGCTTCATCATAGATTCCTTTAATAATGACTGTAAAGTATTCTTTGGGCTTGCCATTATAGCTATCTGGATAATCTGGACGCTTGCTTTTTAGCCACCTTTCGGCTTTCTTGCCGTTGCCCTGCTTAAGAGCCTCATTAACCAAACTATCCGTCCAAGTCTCAATCTCTTCTTTGATTTCATATTGCCATTCTTGAAATTCATCTAACATATGCTTAAATCCTCCATGTGATAGCAACCTGTCAGGATTTCTTTGATGTAGTCATCCGTCCACTCATTGTCGATTGCATCTAGGACTTCTTCAAAGAAATTTTTTTCGGTTGTATCTATCTCGTCACAAAAATCAGATGTTCCTAGTAAATTCAAACGATACTTTAAAAATTCGGCTGGTGTATGAAAATCAGATTCCATTTCTGAATTACTAATGATGTACAGATTGTCGCTGCACCATACCGCTAATGAGTCAGTACCCTTTAGCCGATTAAGACGTTCCATGTTTTCGTTATCGTGAATTGCGCCTAATAACTCTTTGCCTGTTTTTGCTTCCACGGTTCTACCACCTCTCTGTATTTATAAAATGCGTTACTACACAGCAGTTTTGCTTCATTACTTTCTTTCAAAGGATTGGTATGCTTAATCCCTTGTAGTAAATTACTTATTTTTTTTCATTTTTCCTGTATCTCCATTCGGTATCACACATTAGCCATACAACTAAAGTCAGGGTAAAAATATCTAATGGTATGTCTAACATTCGACTTATTACACCTAAAATTATTGTGATAACTACAGACCAAGTTGTTATATACTTTCTTTCATAAAGATCCTCTTAAATATTTGGAAAAATTGCATTATACATAACGAATGTAAATGAAACTAATGCTAGAATTGCAGTAAACATAGTTGCTAGTTCTGTTTCTCTAATAGTGAAATCAGTGCCCATAAATTCGTTAATCTTGCTGTTAATCCACTTACTCATAATTAACTCCTAAACTAAACCAAACTGTTCATTATAAATTTGTTGCGATTTCCACTCTAGGAACTCTTCAAATCTTTTAGCCTTAACATGACATCTTCGCTGGCTCTCCATTACAATTGCATCTTTATACGGAGACACTAAGCACTCCTCACGTTTTCTGTACCAAGTCATGTATGACCAGTCATATTTCTTTTGAACTTCTTTTGGCGTTAAAATTTCGCTCATTTTAAGCACCTCTAAATCTTGAAATCCTTGATAATACTTAAAATAAATTGATTACTCTTTGGACTTTGAATTCGTCCTGAAATGTAATCTGTTGCTTCTTGTCGACTCAAGCCATATACCTTTGCTAAGTCAGCAATACTAATAGAATTTTCTTTAATGTATTTTTTTACTAATTCTCGTCCCGGCATTGTTGATGGCATTCTATTCACCTCACTCTTTAAAGTTTCTTACTATTAAATTTTTCAATTGCATTTATTAAGGTATGCATTAAACGTGCATATCTTTTTAATTCATCTTTATTTCCACTTTGCTCTAACTTATCTAGTGTTAATCTTGCATCGTGAAATAATAGCTCTCTAAATTCCATTACTTAACCAAAAATCCATATTGTTCAATCTGTTGAATTGCTGCATCAGTGTAAAGCCATTCTGGAAAATCACCGTTTTGAATCCACTTGCCAAACCTATTGCTTTCTGGAACTGGAGCCTGCAACTTTAACTTTTGCGCCATCTGCTCCACTCCCCAGCCATTAGTTCCAAACATTTTGCCTAATTCATTTGCTGTGTGGAAGTTCTTGGGTTCAGGCTGTTTTTCCTTAACTGGTTCGCCAATCAAGTCATTTGCAATTTGAGTTAGTAACTCTTGCTGCTTTTTGGTATCTTTCATTGATTTAGCAACTCGATAAAGTAAGCTTGCTTTTCTGGTCTCAGCATTTTGTCTAGAAATTTCAATGCGTTCTTTCTGCATTAGTTTTGGACGTTCGCTTTGATTTCTAATTTGTTGTTCCATTTTGTTGAAAGCTTGAATGTACTTAAGCTTAAAATCTAAAGCTTTCTTACCTGTAAAACTCATAGCCAATAATGTGAACCCATCTCGGTTCATGTAGATCATTGGCTGTTCATGACATTGTTGATTTATATAAGTGCTTTCGAAGAACATTTTTTCGACTGCTCCATTTTGAGCAGTCAAATTTCTAGCTCGTTTTAATACATTTCTATGCTCTTTTTCGAATGATTCAGCCACTTTCAAACTATCTGTAACAGCTTGACGATCTTTCATAATTACTAAATTGTTCAAAGTCGTTTCACCTGCCATTTCTTATTTATAAAAATCCATGTAATATTTAAAAAGAGAAATTTGCTCCTTGTTTGGCTCTTTATATCCACGCTCAAGGTCTGAGATGGTATGGTTAGACATTTTCAACTGATAAGCTATATCAGCTTGCGTCCAGCCATGTATTTTTCTCCATTTAATAAATTCAAGAATGAAACTGTTAACGTTTTCCTTAGGCCTAAGTCCATTGCAATATGGGCATTCTTTAGTTCCCCAAATTAAGTCAGAAGGTGATCTATAAAATTCATGGTTACAACTTTTAGGCTTAAACTTAACTTTTGCTTTCATGCCAGCGTATTCGGATAAAATTTCAATATTATTATCTTTGCAAAATTTAATTAATCTTCTTTCTCCTCTACTTCTGAAACAGTGAACACAATGATAATGATCTAAAACTACGCCACCAGCTCTAACGGTCCACAATTTGCCACATTTCTTGTGATAAAAAGTTACCTTATATTTACAGCCCTTGTAATCAGTTAGTAATTCATAGTCTTCACCTAAATAAGAAGCCTTTCTAAGGAACCAATCATTGGAATATCTATGTTCTCGACCATAATTTATAAATCGCTCATGATCGTGAATTTCTCTCTTGCCTAATTCCATTTGATATTCAGCTCTTTTTCAAAATCACTTGTTTTAGGAACTTTAATGACTTCACTAAAACCTAACAGGTTATCCGTATCATTCCTAATGAAGTAAGCTTCTTTTGCTTCTCGACTGAGCGAGTCACATTGAACTGCTACTCCATTCATTCCTCTGATTGCCATGTTAAAGAGCAGAAATGGAATTGCTCGATCACTTAGCTCTTCAACCTGATACCAGTAATTTCGTGGATCATAGGTAATCCAAGCTAATTCACTAAGTTTCCCATCATGTAGATGTACTGGATCAGTTCGGCAATCTTGCCACCATCTAGTTATTAAAATTCCACCTGTTCCGGCTGCCGGCTCATAGTAATAACCATTAGTCTTAGAAGTTAATTTATTCAGCAATAAAGCAATACCATCAGGAGTAAAATCTTGTTTCTTAGTTTTGCGTTCAGCTTGCTCGTCTTCAAAGTATTCATGAAACCAATCAAAACTTAGATCAGTTGATACTTTTAGAAACTCTTTAAAAATTGCTACTCTCTTGTTATCATCGAGCATTAAGTTAAGTAGTTTCTCAGGAGCTTTGTAGGCATCATCAATACCTAAGATTTGATTAACTGTTTTAACGTCAAACTGCATATTAAGCACCTAACCCTGTCAAAATTGTCATCATTTTGTTGTTATCACGCTCTTGAAGGTCGTCAAGCAAGTGGATGTAAACTCGTTGAGTCGTTTCCGTGTTGCCATGCCCTAACCTCTTGGCTACCGATTGAATAGATACACCAGCTGAAATTAAAAGTGATGCATGCGTATGCCTTAGACCGTGAATTGAAATTCTAGGAACAGCTGCTTCTTTGCAAAACTTGGTAAGCTTTTGATTTAAAGTTGAATTGTAAATTCGGCCATTTTTACTCTGCAGTTTATTCAACCAAAATGGTTCATTTTCTTCATAACCTTGCATCATACGTTGGAGAATATTGGCTGTTTGCCAGTCAATAGAGATAACCCGATTAGAATATTTATTCTTGGTGGGCTGAAATTCTCCGACCTTTTCTTTATAATTCCAAGTTTTATTTACATAGAGTGTTAAGTTCTTTAAGTCGATATCTTTTGGAGTCAATCCAAAAATTTCTGCAAATCTCAAGCCTGTTTTTAAATCAAATAGAAACATTAGAGCTTCAGGTGAATCATCTTTTTCAAGCACCTTTACAAGTTTTGATACTTGATCTGATTCAAGATACTTAAACCTAGTTTCTTTATGTTTAACTTGCGAAGTAGCATGTACTTTATAAGTAGGATCTTTTGCAATCCAGCCTTCATAAACTGCATCCCTTAATGGAGCTTGAATATGATGCAAGAAATCTAAAACAGTTGAATATTCATGCGTTTTACCATACTCATTGATTAATCTTTGAACATCTGCTCTAGTCATGTCTCCAAGATCTAAATCAGGCACAAGTTCCTTCAAGCGTTTTTCAACTAAATAATATTTGTTTAGAGTTACTGGTCGAACTTGGCCTACTTTGTATGTATCTACCCATTCTTTGAAGTATTTATAAAACTTGATGTGCCTTACTTTGCTCGGCAATTATTCTCACCTCGTCTTCTGTAAACTGAGATTATCAGGTAATTAAAAATCTTTTTCAGAACTATTTAGCAGATACACACTATCGTAAGTAATAGGCTTATCTCGATTTTGATATTTTCGTCTAAGCTCGAACTCTTTATATGGACCTACTGGAATTTCAGTTAAGACTTTTCTATTAATCAGTTCTTGAAGTAATCTTTGAGAACTGATTTTTTGGATTGTATTATCAATGTTCCTAGACACGCCTGAACAATGATCTAAATAGTTATCATAGGATTTTACAAACTCTTTAAATGATATTGGCTCACTGAAAGTCATCCCTTTAAATGGATCTTTCATTGTTTTTTACCTCCTTATTCTTTTCAATCTTTCCTTTGCTATAATTTTTCTATCACCTTATGAGAGGAGGTGAATTTTATGAAATTAAATTACGAAGCCCTAAGACAAGTAATGATTGAAATGCAAAATCAACCTCTCCGTCCTAAACAATCAACTATTGTGAATAATGTAGTTAAAAAAGGCTTTTCACGGTCAGATGCAATTTATTCGCTAAAACAAGCTATTGATGGTGGACTGATTGATGGGTCGGTTGAAGCAGATTTTTCAAATACTTATTACTTTGATCTTCATGACATAACACCTGCCGGGCACCAATTTATTGACTCAATCCTTGAAGACACTTATTGGAATAAAGTCAAAAAAGTTTTAAAAGAGGAAGGAATCCCTATAACTGTCCCTTCAATCACGCGAACAATCGCTAAAATCTTTCTTTAAAAAACGAATGTGCTCGATAGGTTATTTGAACTTCTGTCCATTGACGGGAGTTCTTTTTTATTTGCACATCAATTGCACCCTTTTGCTTAACTCCATCAACGTATACACCTTGTGGTGTCTGCTTAATTTCACAACCCTCTCCAATATTCGGATCATTTTTCATCTCTACTCACTTCCTGCTTATTTATTCATGTAAGTAAAAAACATAGAAAAAGTGTTGCATATTTTACCAAATAGGGTAAACTATAGGCGTACTAAATAAAGCGATTAAGCGAATCCCCATTCAATTAAATTGCATTTATTAGATACACGTTTTTTTCTATTGATTTAACTTACGCAATTATAATAACCCGATTCGGTAATTTATGCAATATATTTTTAGTAGAATTGGGTAAATTATTTTTGCCGTTTTTTGGAGAACCCTGATATGACAACATTTGAGCGGATAAAAAAATTATCTAAAAAACTCAATTTAAGTCTTCAAGATGTAGCAGAAAAGGCTGAAATTGGGATCAATACTATTTATAAATGGAAAAACTACGATCCTAAAGGAACAGACTTAGCAAAAGTTGCAAATATTCTTCATACAACCACAGACTATCTGCTAGGTCGCACTAATAATCCATCAATTCCAGATTCTTCTACCTTATCTGATGACACCCTTACCTGGTTAGACTTGGATATGCCGTATGGTGGATCTGTGCCAGATGAATTGAAGGACTACTATAAAGCGTTAGCCGAACAATACATTAAGCAACACCCAGAAATTTTAAAAAAACGAGATGATAATTAATGGATAATGTATTGGCATGGCTAAGTAATTATGCAATGGATCATGGCATAGGCATAATTTTCGATAAGAATTTACCACCGGATGCTCCTTCCGATTCGTGGGAGTTTCCTCCAATGGCTATAATCAACACTAATTGGCATAACAAAAACGAATTACCATTCATTACAGCGCATGAAATTTGTCATGTGTTATATGGATCTGCCGAATATTTTCATTTGGCTCGTAGAGGTGTGGAATCTGGTGAGAGTGATGCAAACCTAGGAGCAATTAAATTACTTCTACAGTGTGCTCGAGAAACCGATATGCACTTCGATACTTATTATCAGTTTGCCAATGCTTTCTGCATCCCTAAAAAGCATTACTACCTTATAGATACATACTTAGCTGTTAAATAAAGGAGAATATTATGATTGTTGAAATAAAAATTCCAGAACATACTATAATTACAGCAAATGATACAGGTGTCATTATCTCTCGAAAGGGACTTAGAAATTTAGCTAATAGAGGAACATTAGGTGAAACTGAAATTCCTTATTGGGCAATTGCCTCAGTTTCATTTAGAAAAGCTACCCTTTTTCTTGGTGGTAAATTTGAACTTAATACTATAGCTGGCTCTCAGCATAATGGTGGATTAGGTGGCTTAGATCCAACTTTTGCCTTTTCAGCGTATGGTCGAAATACTGCAATTCCTTTTAGACCTAATAAAAATAAAGAAGTGGAACAATTAAAAAACTTAATTCAAGAAAAAATTGAAGAGTATCATAAAAATGCTTCTAAAATTAGTCAGCCTATGTCAACAAATGATATAGACGAAGAATTAAGAAAATTAAAATCTTTACTCGATGACGGTATTCTTACTCAAGAGGAATTTGATGCTAAGAAAAAGCAATTATTAAATCTATAAGACACAAACCGGCCCCCGTGAAGTGTTAACCATTGCTTTACGTATTTAGCTGCAAAATAAAAACCGCCCTCTCGGACGGTCATGGAGAATTAAAATGAAAAGAGAAATTATTTCCCTCTGTGTTATTGCTTTAGTTGGAGTAACAATTGGTGCATTAGGTTTTTCTAATCATCACTCAAGTAATGCAAAGCAAGCAGATGAAGCAACAACTAAAGTCAATAAAAATAAACCACGCAAGAAAAGTAGTAAGAAATCTGTAAATGCTACTAAACCAAAGGAAAATTCACAATCACAACCTAAACAAACAACTAATGTGGATGTTCAACAATCTAAACAATCATCTTCTACTGCTAATAGCCAAAATCAAACGCAAAATACTGCTACTCAACAACAGCCACAAAAGACACAAGGCGAAATCAACAAAGAGCGCGGTTATGATCCTAAGGGCAATCCTGTAATGCCAGGTCAAGATCACGCTCCTGGTTCTAATCCTGACGGTTCAGCTGATTCGTGGGTTAAAGGTCAAAGTGAATGGCTTAGACAAAATGGGTTAACAAATCCTGATGGCACCCTTACCCAAAAAGCAAAAGATCAGAGAGCACAAGAGTTTAAGAATGAGTCTGAATAATTTTAATTAGAAAGCATGATAATCATGAGAAAGTTTTTACCTAATTTACTATCCCTCGATTTTACAGATAGTAATAACAACAAAATTTATGAAATAAAGCTAAATGAAGAAAATAAAGGAACAATTTCTATGAACATGGTTATTTCTTTTCCTTAGAAGTAATTAGTACGTATACTCATCCTTCTCATTTTAATTCATATATCGTTCTTACCGTTGAAACGCCAGATTTTATTGAGGGTGCTCAAGATATTGAACCGGTCCCAGCTTCGTATATTTCACAACAATATATAAAAGTTCCTTTAACTGATTTTGTTAGAAAGGGATCTAACATTCTTACACAAGTTAAATTTAACACCAATGTGCAATCAGATGTAGTAATTGAAGGTAAACTGTATTCATTTAAACAATTAAATTTCAAACTTTCTATGACGTTCCAAGAGCCAAAATATCCTGAAGCAAACTCATCTATTGATGAAGGTACATTCTTTACTACATCAGTATATTTCCAGGAGCCAAAAAATGGATAACAAACAACAATTACATTTACTTGAAGATGCTAAAACCACTGGTGCTCAGGGTCAACTTGTATAAGTATCTAATAAAAGAAGAGATAATAGTGGTGGAGGTGAACCACCTATGGATAAAGATAAGTATGTAACTCATGAAGAACTAGATCATGCTATTGATAATATAAGTAGTAAAATAGATCTTTCTACAGAAAAGTTACTTCATAAAATGGATAATCACTTTGCAGAAATGCAAAATCAAATGGATAAAAGATTAAACGAAGTAGATAAACATTTTAACGATATTGAATTAAAAGTTAATGATGTTAAAAATACAGCAAATAATAATAAAGAAAAGATTAATTGGTTACTGTATACTGCTGTTGGCGGCATTGTTATTTCCGTAATTACAACAATTATTTCTAATTTATTGACTAAATAATTTATCGTCCACACTGCCAGAGACGAAAAACCTGAGGCATATATGTGGAGGATTAAAATGGGATTATTTCATAAAGCACCACGATGCCCTAAATGCAAATCAACTAATGTAGAGCCAATTGGTCGCAAGAAAAAAGCCTTTTCTGTAGGTAAAGCTGTTACTGGAACAGTTTTAGTCGGTGGAGTTGGTAGCTTAGCTGGATTTGCAGGCAAAAATAGTAAAAAAATCGATATGATTTGTATGGATTGTGGTAAAACGTTTAAGTATAAATCTTAAACAAAAAAGACCCGCAAAGCGCTGGTAACACTTCACGGGTCCGTAGCCTCAAACTAGGCAAATTCTACATGAATCACATATATATGATAGATGAAAGGTTGAGCTGGTAACTCAACGCCTTTTGTCTACCCTATTCTATCAGAAATAGAGGTAATTTTAAAATGGTCAAATATTATACTCCTCAAGTTGAGCCATTAAAGAATGGTAAGTTTAAATATTCAATTAGATATACCGATCCCTCTTTTGTGGGTGTGCATAAGAGTTCTACCACAATTACTAAAAACACCGCACACGCCCGAAATTTGGCTGAAATTAAGGTTAAAAATGCTATTAAAGAAAAGCTAAGCATTCGATCTGTTAAACAAATCACAATGGATAAATTAATAGATAAACTCAAGGATAACTTAGACCAGCAAGGATTAGCCCCTAAAACCTTAGACACCTATTTTGCTTATCTTAATAAACTATCTAAGCAATTTAAAGATAGATCAGTTACCTCTATTACCACTACTGAGCTTAATGCGTATATAAATGATATTCTTTATAAAAATAAACTATCAAATGGATCAGCACACCATTATCATGTGATATTTTTAAAGTTATTTGATTTTGCAATACAATTTGGCTACGCAAAAGAAAATCCTGCTCTTAAAGTTAAAATTAACTTTAAAAATGATCGTGCTAAAAAACAAGAAAGAATTGAAAACTGGTATCTAACTGATAAAGAGCTAAAAGAAGTTCTTGATTATTGCTTGGATAAAAACAGAACTGATTTATATGCTCTATTTAAAATACTTTACTTAACAGGAATGCGTGTGGGTGAAGGGTGTGCATTGCTAGTAAAAAACATTTTTCAAGATCCAGAAACACATATGTGGTACGTTAATATTTCAGGAACTTTAATCAATACAGATGGTCATAGAAATGAAAGACAAGAGTTTACTAAAACTACAGCAAGTCATCGTACAATTGTCCTACCTAAAGAAGCAGTTTCAATTTATCGAAAGCTTGCTAAAGACCAAAATGCCGATGATTTTCTATTTCACAATAAATATAGCCATGGGCCGATAAGCATATTAACCGTAAGCAGATTCTTAAGAAAATTTGTTACTAGTCAAAAATGGAAAAAACAGATCACTTCGCATATTTTTCGCCACACTCATGTTTCTAAACTTGCAGAAGAAGGATATCCATTAAGCCTAATTACTGACAGAGTTGGTCATGGTGATTCAGATATTACTAGAAAAATATATCTTCATATCACACACAAACAACATTTGAAGTTTGATAAAGCTATACAAGATTTTAAATAAATTTGTCCCTTTTCTGTCCCTTTTTGTATTTAAATATTGCATGTAAAAAACCTAAAGCTTTCTCGCTCTAGGGTTTTATTCTCTTGTTAAGCACCGTGGTACTTAACAAGAGAATAAATATCTAAATCAGGGAATTGTTCTCTTCCCTTCAAGTCAGTTAATTCAATATAAAATGCTGCACCAACTACTTCTCCGCCCAAGTTTTCAACTAATTCCTTAGTTGCGTGCAAGGTGCCTGCGGTAGCCATCAAATCATCGCAAATAACAACTTTTTGCCCTGGCTTAATTGCATCTTTATGCATTTCTAAGACATTTGAACCATATTCTAAATCATAAGAAGCACTTTCTACTTCGCGTGGCAACTTATGAGGCTTACGAGCCGGTACAAAACCAATTCCTAATTCTGTTGCAACAGAGCAGCCGACAATAAATCCACGAGCTTCAGGACCAACAATTACTTCTGCTCCACGACTCTTAGCGTATTCAGCTAATTCATGAGTAGCAGCTCGATATAGCTTCCCATCTTGCAAAATTGGGGTAATATCGCGAAAGATAATTCCCTTATTTGGGAAATCTTTTACACTTGCAATGTGTTCTTTAAAATCAATTGCCATTTAAAGAGAAACCTCCATTTTAGACTTTCATTGAAAAATCAGACCTAACGGCCTTTGACCTGTATATTTTACCAAATTTTTAGATTAAAATCAGTTTTATATCGAACTTTTTATTGATTTATAACTAGTAATGATCACTTTAAATATTGTTTAACGTAACTAATTAGTTGATCACTAGGCATTGTCTTTAGCTGATTTTTAAATTTAATCTGTGATGCTACACTGGTAAAATACTTTGAAGCAGTTAGTTTTTTACTTTCAGGACGTTTATTGCCAATAATTTTTCCATCAATAAATGAAACAAAGCGCAATTCAAAGAACACTCTTAAAATAAACAAAACAGCTTGATAATCTAAGCCGAGATAAGCAGATACCACCTGATAATCTTCAATAGTTAAATTGGGGTGAGCATAAATATATTTTAATGTTTTGCCAAAAGCATCCCTACTAGGCAAATTAGTAATTGGCAATCTATCAAATAAAAAACGCAGATAGAGCTGATGATATTTATTTTCTAAAGCGGTATTTAATTCAATCTGATTACGCGGAGTATCTAATAAAGCTACAACTTCAGAATTTCCATGATAATCTCTAGCAAGACTAAGCTTTTCTTCTGGAATTCCTAAACCATTTCTAGCCCAAGAAATAGTATTTTTATCAAAAATCAAATACTTATCCGCAAATCCCATCACATAATCTTCTTGCCTCATGTCTATCACTTGATCAAAAACAGCTAGTTTGGGTGCTCCATATTCAATGCCGGCTAACATTCCTTGAACAGTCGAAATATTCTTCCAGCTATTGAGCGCTAAAGTTACATATAATTCTTTGATAAAAGGAAGCAAGTTCTGATTCAAAAATCCTTTATTAAAGCCAACAATTGTTAGCTTGCCATTATTTTTTTCTGCAGTAAACTTAACATGGTTCTTATCTTTTCCCATCTTAAATAGGCTCTTGATGTGCGGTTCGCTGATACTAAATACGGGCTCAGGATTTCCAGTTCCAAAGGGACCAACCAAATTAATTTCTGTTAATGTATCTGGTGTAACTTCTCTCAAATTTAATTCAAAATCAAAATCTTTTACTTCAAGATCCGTACTTGGCTTAAAACTTTTTTCAAAACGTGAACGCAACTCTTCAAGTTTATCAACCTTTAAAGATAAGCCACAGGCAAAATCATGTCCGCCAAATTTATCTAAAAAATCATCTTTCATTGGTTCTAAAGCATCAAATAAATTAAAGCCTTCGCTTGACCGACCTGAGCCTTTTAATTCACCATTTTCATCCTTGGTAAGAACAAGCGTGGGTTTATGAAGCTTCTCGACAACTTTATTGGCTACTAAGCCTAACACGCCCTCATGAAAGTCAGGATCATATAATACTAATGTATTTCGATGTTGCCACCCTTTTTCTTCAACTTGAGCCAAACATTTTTCATAAACTTCAGCTGTAAGCTCTTTTCTTTCATTATTTAATTCTTCTATTTTCGCTGCTATTTCTTCAGCCTGTTCTTCATCATCACTCAAAAGTAGTTCAACCGCTAAACTCGCGTCTGCCAGACGACCCACAGCATTTAATCTAGGAGCGATATTAAAGCCAACATCAGTGGCTGTAATCTGTCCCATAGTTAAACCAGCTTGCTTAATTAAAGCTCGTAATCCTGGACGCTCTGTTTGGTTCAAAATATCTAAGCCACGCTTAACGATAATATGTCCTTCACCTGTTACTTTAACCATATCGCCTATAGTTCCAATCATGGCTAAATCTAATAGTTCTGGCATTGTATCCTGCATTAGTGCTCGGCACATTGTATAAGCAACACCGGCTCCGCAATAATCATCAAATGGATATTTTTGACCAGGATAGTTACAGTGAACTGTACTAAAAGCAGCTGGTTTTTGATCCTGAAAGGTGTGGTGGTCAGTTAATATTACGTCAACGCCATGTTCCTGGGCATATTTAACTTCTTCAACACCGGTTACCCCATTATCAACCGTAATGATTAATTTAGTCCCATCCTCTACTATCTCTTTGTAACGGCTCATACTTGGACCGTATCCATCTTTAAAACGATCCGGAATAAAAAAGTGAACATCGGCACCTAAAATTTCTAAGGTATCCATCATGATGCTAGTTGCCGTGATTCCATCAGCATCATAATCACCATAGATAGTTATTTTTTCACCATTATCAATTGCCTGATTAATGCGGTTAATAGACTTTTCCATATCGTGCATTAAAAACGGATCGGCCAAATCATTTTCATCTGCATTTAGCCAAAAATCCAACTTTTCCGCGGTATTAATACCTCTTAATGCGAAAAGCTTAGCTTGAATATCTGTTAATCCATAATCTTCAATTAATTCTTGATCTAAACTACTTGCTTGTCTTTGTTGCCATTTCATTATTTTTAGTTCACCTAAATCATTTATAACATCTAAGTTTCTATTATAACAAAAGTTAAAGAGGATTTACTTCTCCAACAAAAGCAAATCCTCTTTATTTAAGTTTGAAAACTTGTAAATTCTTATCTGTCGCTGGCTTTTCAGCAATTAATTTTCCCCTAATCGCCCAGCGATTAACACCACCATCAGCACATGTAATTAAAGTAACAATATTTTGCTTAGTATTATCGACTAACCAAACAGCAGTTGGGTCTACAACCTTTTTCATATAAATTCGATAAATATAAATTTTATCAAGATTAGTTAAGTATACTTTTTCGCCCAATTTAGTGTCTTCAAGTGGTGAAAATAAAACACCCTTGGCTGTCATATAGTGACCTGCTAAAGGATAGTTTCCCTTCCCCATAACTTGGTCTGGACGCATTGTTCCACCACCAGTCGACATGGCATCATTACTTAACCCCTTCATAATTGGAAGATACATTTTTACACTTGGGATTGCGATCGCGCCAATTGCATCAGCAGTATTATTAACCCTTGATTTAGTCACCTTTCCAAAATCAATTTCTTCAACTTTTGAGAAATCGAACATTCCTTGTTTTGCTTGATTTTTTTTAACAGTATCTTTGTTTAATTTCTTCAAAGCAGTAGTCTGATTTTGTCGAACCATGAAATCTCGGATTTGACTATTAAAAATCATCCCTAAACCGATGATTAATAAAATAATCGCAGCAATTCTAACTATCCAAGCTTTTTTAGAAGTATTTCTTGTTTTTTTTGCCATACGTTTTTTATCCTCAATTTTATTAATGCTGTTATAAATTCTAACACATTTTTCAAAAAAACATACTAAATCAAGTTAGCTATAACTTGCTGAAAGACTATTATATATTTTTAAAAATCAAAAAAGACGTACCAAAAAGCTTAGTACGTCAAGAAAGTTACAATTATTTACCTTTAATATCGTCATCATTCATTTTTAGAACAGCCATAAATGCGTCTTGGGGTACTTCTACCTTTCCGACTGCCTTCATTCTCTTCTTACCACGACGCTGCTTTTCAAGTAATTTAGCACGTCTATCTGGGTCACCAGTATGAATTTTCCAAGTAACATCCTTACGATATGGTTTAATTGTCGCACGAGAAATAATTTTAGCACCAATTGCACCTTGAATATCAACTTCAAAGTTTTGACGTGGAATTAACTTCTTAAGCATTGTTGTCATTTGACGAGCACGATTTTGAGCCTCTTCACGGTGTGCAATGAAACTAAGAGCATCAATTGGCTCTTTATTAAGCAACATATCAATCTTAACTAAGTCTGTTGCACGATAACCTGTTATTTCGTAATCAAGAGAAGCATAACCTTTAGTTGAAGACTTTAGTTCGTCAAAGAAATCATAAATAATTTCAGCTAGGGGCATATTGTAAATAACATTAACACGGTATTTGTCTAAATAATCCATAGTTACAAATTCTCCGCGTTTTCGCTGACATAGCTCCATTACTGGACCTACAAAGTCATTTGGCACCATCACTTCTGCCTTAACATAAGGTTCTTGAACTTCTTTATATTCACCATCATCTGGTAAATCAGCAGGATTATCAATTAATTTAGTTGAACCATCATTCATAATTGCATGGTAGTCTACACTTGGTGCAGTCATAATTAAATCCATACCAAATTCTTGCTCAAGTCTTTCTTGTACCACATCCATATGAAGCAATCCCAAAAAGCCACAACGGAAGCCAAAACCTAATGCTTGAGAAGTTTCAGGTTCAAACTCTAAGGCAGCATCATTTAACTGCAATTTTTGCAGTGCTTCTTTTAAATCATCATATTTTTGATTATCAACTGGATACATACCAGAGTAAACCATTGGTGGAATTTGGCGATAACCGGGAAGTGGTTTCTCAGTTGGATTTTCAGCGCTAGTAATCGTATCACCTACACGAGTTTCACGAACAGACTTGATATTCGCAGTCAAGTATCCTACGTCCCCTGCAATAAGCATATCTTTTTTAACAGGATGAGGACTTGAAACATCAACCTCTGTCACTTCAAATTCTTTCCCAGTATTCATAATTCGAATCTTATCACCAGGTTTTACAGTTCCTTCTTCAATTCGAACCGATAAAACGACCCCGCGATAATCATCATATTTTGAATCAAAAATTAAGGCCTTCAAAGGAGCATTCAAATCACCAGTTGGTGCTGGTACCTTTTTAACAATTTCCTCAAGTAGTTCGGGAATTCCTTGACCTGTCTTACCGGACACTTCAACAGCATCAGAGGCATCGAGTCCAATCATCTCTTCAATTTCGTTTTTGCACATTTCAGGATCAGCTGAAGGCAAATCAATCTTATTAATGACTGGCAAAATTTCCAAATCATCGTCAATTGCTAGATAAGTATTAGCTAAAGTTTGCGCTTGAACACCTTGGGTTGCATCTACTACTAAAAGTGCTCCTTCACAGGCTGCCAAAGAACGCGAAACTTCATAAGAAAAGTCTACATGTCCCGGAGTATCAATTAAGTGAAAAATATATGTTTCTCCATCTTTAGCATGATATTTTACTTCTACCGAATTAAGTTTAATGGTAATACCGCGTTGACGCTCTAATGGCATATCATCAAGTAATTGATTTTTCATTTGACGTTCAGATACAGTATCGGTTAATTCTAAAATACGATCTGCAATCGTTGACTTACCATGATCAATATGAGCAACGATCGAAAAATTCCGAATATGTTTTTGATAGTCTTGTAATTTTTTAATATCCATGTTCTCACCTTTTTCGCTCTATTAATTACGTTGATTGTAAAATCAAATTGAACACTTTAGAAAAATAAAAAGTCCATTCGGACCTGTTTGATAGAATGTTAATAACCACAAAAACTTTCTATTGGAGGTCAAAATGGACTCTTTACATTCTACCATGAACCAGCACGTTAAAGGAAAGCATTTATCATTTGAAGAGCGAGTTATTATTCAATTGCGTTTGAAAGATGGCTGCTCTTTGCGTGCAATTGCTCGTGAACTCAACTGTTCTCCTTCTACTATCAGTTATGAGATTAAACGTGGCACTGTAAAACTGTATCATGGTAAAGTCAAAAGATACAAGGCTACTCAAGGACATGATGTATATCAAGCTCATCGTAAAAATTGTGGGCGCAAATCAGACTTTCTCAAAAAAACTCAATTTATTCACTATGTCCACAAACATTTCTTTAAAGACGGTTGGTCGCTTGATGTTTGCAGTAATCGTGCCACTGCTGCTGGCGAATTCTCTAGCAGCGATGTTGTCTGCACCAAAACTCTTTATAATTACGTTGATAAGGGCTTATTAGGCATTTATAATTACGACTTGCCTGAGAAGCTTAAACGCAATACCAAGCTTCATCGTGTTCGCAAAAACAAGAAAAAGCTTGGCAGAAGTATTGAAGAACGTCCAAAAGAAATTAGTGAACGTAATGAATTCGGTCATTGGGAATGCGATTTGGTCCTTGGACATAAGACTAAAGATGATGAAGTGCTGTTAACCTTATCTGAGCGCATGAGTCGTGAATTCTTAATTATTCGTATTCCCGACAAGACTTCTATCAGTGTCATGCAGGCCTTTAAAGAACTCCAAAGACAATACAGTGAACACTGGAATGATATTTTTAAAACTATTACCACTGATAATGGTTCAGAATTTGCGGATCTTTCCAACCTAGAAGAAGCATCCAATACACTGGTTTACTATGCCCATCCTTACACTTCTTGTGATAAGGGAACAGTTGAAAGACACAATGGTCTTATTCGCAGATTCATTCCTAAAGGAGAAGCAATAGCTAACTATTCTTTACAAAATATCATTGACATTGAAACCTGGTGCAACTCATTGCCAAGAAAGATCTTAGCTTATCATACACCAGATGAAATCTTTGAAAGAGAATTAGATCGAATCTATCAAGCAGCTTAACCAAAAGTGTTCAATTTATTATTGCAATTTACGGCTCTATTAATTATATCAAAGGCTGATACTTAGATAAAATTCTTAATGTAATATTTTCAAAGATAATTTTTACTAAAAATAAAGCGTATATCTCATTCTTCATAGAGATATACGCTTTTAACTTTTATTCTCCGTTTAATTTATCTTTTAAACGTTCAAAAAAGTTCTTTTCTTGAGGTGAAATATTTCCTCCACCAGCTTTAACATAATCAACTAAAGCTTCTTTTTGTTTATCGTTAATTTTCTTTGGAATAACAACCTTAACCGTTACTTCTTGATCTCCATTGCCAGTACCGTTAATCTTAGGAACGCCTTGACCACGTAACTTGAAGTTAGTGTTAGGTTGAGTCCCGGCTGGAATAGTCAAATCAACTGGTCCATGAACAGTGTTTACGCGAATTTTATCACCTAGAGCTGCTTGAGCAAAAGAAATCGGTGCTTCACTATAAATAGTTGTACCATTTCTTCTAAACTCTTTACTTGGTTTAACTCTAAAGACAATGTATAAATCTCCGTAAGGGCCACCATTCTTACCTGCTTCGCCTTGACCACTTAAGCGAATTTGTTGACCATTGTCAATACCAGCTGGGACTTTAACTTCAAGTGTTTGCTTTTTATCAACAGTTCCTTTACCATGGCAAGTTTGACATGGATGTTTAATGATCGTACCACGTCCACCACATTTATCACATGTAGTTTGCTGCTGGATAACTCCAAGTGGCGTTTGACGAGTTACAGTCATGACACCAGTTCCGTGACACTTGTCACAGGTAATTGGGTGAGTTCCCTTTTCAGCACCTGAACCATCACAAGTTGGGCAAACTTCACTTCTTGTGTAAGTAATATCTGTCTTCTTGCCTTTGATCGCATCCATGAAGTCAATTGTCATTGTATAATCCAAGTCTTGACCCTTTTGAGGAGCAGTTGGATCTACTCGACTTCGTCCACCACCAAAAGCTGAACCAAAGATATCACCAAAAATATCACCAAAATCACCAAAGCCTTGAGATGAATAACCACCTTGGCCACCAAAGCCACCATAACCTTGACCGCCAAAACCAGCTTGACCGTTTACACCGGCTTGACCAAATTGATCATATTGAGCCCTTTTTTGCTTATCATGCAGAACCTCGTATGCTTCATTTACTTCTTTGTATTTTTCTTCAGCGCCAGGTTCATGGTTTAAGTCTGGGTGATATTTTTTTGCCAGCCTGCGGTAAGCCTTGTTAATGTCGCTTTCACTAGCATTCTTATCAACACCCAGCACATCATAATAATCACGTTGTGCCATCTGAAAACTCCTTCATTCATAAAAGAAAAGAACTACAATCACGCAGTTCTTTTCTTGTTTGATTTAATTATAAATCTTTTTACTTGTCAGGGTCTACCTTGTGAAAGTCTCCATCAACAGTTGAACCACCTTGACCGTTGCTTGAGCCATTATCATTATTTGGTTGACCACCTTGCGCTCCTTGAGGTCCAGCTTGACCAGCAGCACCTTGAGCACCACCGTTTTGTTGGTAAAGTTTAACAGCTAAATCTTGAGCAGCCTTTGATAAAGCTTCCTTCTTTTCTTTCATTTCATCCAAGTTGTTATCTTTTTGAGCTTTCTTCAAAGCATCCAAAGCATCTTGAACATTCTTGGTTTCAGCTTCAGGAACTTTACCCTTAGTTTCTTTCAAAGTCTTTTCAGTAGTAAAGATTAATTGATCTACTTCATTACGTAAATCAACTTCTTCCTTACGCTTCTTATCTTCTTCAGCATGCTCTTCAGCATCTTTTTGCATCTTCTTAATTTCTTCGTCTGATAGACCAGAAGAACTCTTAATGGTAATCTTTTGTTCCTTACCAGTACCCATATCCTTAGCAGAAACATTTACAATACCATTCTTGTCGATATCGAAAGTAACTTGAATTTGTGGAACACCACGTGGTGCTGGTGGAATATCAGTTAATTCAAAACGTCCTAAAGTCTTATCATCTGCTGCCATTGGACGTTCACCTTGAAGAACGTGAACATCAACAGCTGGTTGATTATCTGCTGCAGTTGAGAAGATTTGGCTCTTTGAAGTTGGGATAGTAGTGTTTCTATCAATTAACTTAGTGAAGACACCACCCATAGTTTCAATACCAAGTGATAATGGAGTGACATCAAGTAAAACGATATCCTTAACATCACCAGAAATAACACCACCTTGAATTGCTGCACCTAAAGCAACAGCTTCATCAGGGTTAATTGAGTGATCAGGTTCTTTTCCAGCCCATTCCTTAACAGCTTTTTGAACTGCAGGAATACGAGTTGAACCACCATTCAAAATAACTTTGTCAATATCACTTACGCTCAAGCCAGCATCACTTAATGCATTGTCAAAAGCAATCTTAGTCTTTTGAACTAAGTCATCAGTTAATTCATCAAACTTAGCACGAGTTAAATCAGCTTCAAGGTGAAGAGGACCAGCTTCTCCAGCAGAAATGAATGGAAGTGAAATGTGAGTTGATGAAACGCCAGATAAGTCTTTCTTAGCCTTTTCAGCAGCATCCTTTAAACGTTGTAATGCCATCTTATCATTAGATAAGTCAACACCATTTTCTTCCTTAAAGTTTTGGATTAACCAATCCATAATTCTCTTATCGAAGTCATCACCACCAAGGTGAGTATCACCATTAGTTGATAATACTTGGAAGACACCATCACCTAGTTGCAAGATGGAAACATCAAAAGTCCCACCACCAAGGTCATATACTAAAACTTTTTCATCATTTTCATCTTTATCAAGACCATATGCTAAAGCAGAAGCTGTTGGTTCGTTGATAATTCTTTGAACATTTAAACCAGCAATCTTTCCGGCATCTTTAGTAGCTTGACGTTGTGCGTCATTGAAATAAGCAGGAACAGTGATAACTGCATCAGTTACCTTTTCACCTAAGTAATCTTCAGAAAACTTTTTAATGTATTGCAAAATAAAGGCTGAAATTTCTTGTGGAGTATATTCCTTGTCGCCAACCTTAACCTTGTAACCTTCTTCACCCATATGGCTCTTAATTGAAACAATAGTGTTAGGGTTAGTAATAGCTTGACGCTTAGCAACTTCCCCAACTTGAATTTCACCATTCTTAAAGGCAACTACAGAAGGAGTCGTACGGTTACCTTCTGGGTTAGTAATAATCTTAGGTTCTTTTCCTTCAAGTACGGCAACAGCTGAGTTAGTCGTACCTAAGTCAATACCAATAACTTTTGACATATATGTAACTTCCTTTCTTATTGAGCCACTACAACCATTGCTGGTCTTAATGTTCTATCTTTATATTGATATCCTTTTTGTAAAACTTTAACTACGTGATCCTTTTGATCATCATTTTCTGCTGCAACAGTTTGAACAGCTTGATGTAGTGCAGGGTCAAAAGTTTCACCTTCGGCTTTGATTTCAGTGATTCCTTGATCTTTCATTGATTTAACTAATGAGTCAAGTGTCATCTGAACACCCTTTTGGAGTTGCTTAGCTGCCTCATCATCTGCTTTAACAGCTAACGCGCGTTCTAAGTTATCCATTGCTGGCAAAACTTCTTTAGCGAGGCTTTGAGATTCATATTTAATCAATTGCGCACGCTCTTTTGCATAACGTGCTTGCATATTCTGAATCTCAGCTTCACTACGTAGATATTTATCTTCAAGATCCTTATTCTTAGCTCTCAATTCAGCGATTTCTTTTTCATAATCTTTTGCTGGATTTTCCTTAACTTCCTCTTTCGGAGTTACTTTTGGATCTTTCTTTGGTGCCTTATCTGGGGTCACCTCGTCTTTTAAATCTTTTTCATGCGGAAACTCTTCTTTACTCACAGCTAACCTCCTTACTTAAATCTACCATAATAATCTAACAATTTCTTTGCTAGTTCATTCCTAAAATACTCGAGTAATCCGATCATCTGCGAGTATGGCATGTTAGTTGGTCCAAGTAATGCTATTGTTCCTTTACCATATTTACCAACGCTATATTGTGCAGTCAACAAACTATAATCTTCAAGTAGATCTGATTGTAATTCAGAACCTAACTTAACTTGAACTTTCGACTTTGAATCATTCTTAATTTCATCTTTAGGATTAAAACCAATCAAGCTTGAAATAGCATCATTTTGATCAATTAATTTGTAGAGAGATTTAACTTTAGCTAAATCATCACTTTCATAATTACTCAAAAGATTAATCTGACCATCCACATACATTTGCTCACTAGCAGCATCCTTAATAACATCTTGAAGCAAATCCAAAATTTCAGTTGCTGATCCACCAGCAACTAGATGGTCTGCAATTCTCTTAAGTAACACTTCATTAACTGAACTAAGTGGCTTTCCAACTAATTGATCATTAATTAGTCGAACTGCTTTTTCAATCTCTTCCCCATTTGTATGATGAGGTAACGTGTAGATTTGATTCTTTACATTACCGTCATCCGTAACTAATATTGCCATCACTTGATGGCTTGAAAGGGGAACGATCCTAAAACCAGTTACTTTAACCGAGCGAGTTTCAGGACCCGCTGCAAAAGCAGTGTAGTTAGTTAAATCAGACAGAATTTTTGCAGCTTCTTGTACGATTTCATTAACTTGTTGAAAGGGTTGGTCTAATTGATAAATAATTCGATTATAGACGGATGCTGGTATTTTTACGGGATTAATCAAATGATCTAAGTAATACCGATAACCAGCAGTTGAAGGAATTCTACCACTTGAAGAATGAGTCTTCTCAAGTAGTCCCTTTTCTTCGAGTGCCGCCATTTCATTTCGAACTGTAGCACTTGAAACCTTGACAGGCAGTTGATTCATCACGGTCTTAGAACCTACTGGCTCATGAGACTGAGTAAAGTCCATAATAATAGTCTTTAAAATAAGTTCTTGCCGTTCAGTCAACATTTTCTCGCCCCCATCATTAGCACTCTTCTTCCTCTTGTGCTAACAATTAATATGATACCATAACTTAGCAATTGTGCAAGCAGAGTGCTAATTAAATTTGTTTTTTATAAAAAAAGGTAAGCAACAAGTGCTTACCTTAATCATTTAATTGGTAGTCTAATTACAGTTTTACGCCTTTCAGTCTTAGTTCTCCTTGGATCACTTAAATATATTTCATGATGATAGCGTGGATTTTGAATATCTATCTGATAATTTTCTTTTTTTACAAATCGATGTATCTCTTCAATTGTCGCTGGCTCATCATCATAACTACCAATGTGCATTACCTGAGCGCAAAGTCCTTCATCATAAGTAAAGAATTTAACTTGAGAAAAATCTTGCTTTTTCTTCTCAGTAGCTGTCTTAACTGCCCAATTAAATTCTTTTTCTGTAACAAAATCAGGCAGTCGAATCATCGATATCCAGGCGAAGTTCTCCTTGTGAGCATAATCAATTTTTTGCTTATCTTTTGACCACCATAGTCCTTCAAGTGGTGGCACTACATAATCAAAATATCCTGGAATTTTATGCTCATTTTTTTTGCTCATCTTGATAGTATAGGCAAGCCCATAAAGTAATTCTAACGCCTTGTGATAAGTCCCATCTTCCTGATTAGGATCTCCACTTCCTGAAACTGCGATGTAATTCATTTTAGGAATCTTAATAATTTCAGGTTGCTTTTTTGGATGATACAAATTTTTATATTCTTTTTTATAATCAAATGCCATTTTTATTCTTTCTATACAATCTGCTAGTCATCTACCTTTAATTTTATCCGTTTACTTGCTACTTGACTAATAAAATACTCATCATGCTCAACTAAAAGCATCGCTGGTTTGACCTTCTTTAAAACATCAATTAATTGATCTTGGTTAAACACATCTAGGTAATTTGCTGGCTCATCCCACAGATAAAGGTCAGCCTCTTCAACTAATGACTTAGCAATGGCCACTCTTTTTTGCTGCCCCATGCTCATTTCTTCAATTCTCGTCTCAAAACTTGTTCTAGGAAAACCCATTTTTCTAAGCATATTAAGCATTTTCTCATAAGACAAATGTTCCTTTTGAACAAATTCTGCCAAAGTGCCTGAATATTCTACAAAATTTTGTGGTAAATAGGAAATTTTTAAACCATTAGTTAAACTTAAAATTCCTTGATAAGTTACATCTATATTTTTATTTAAAACACTTTTCAAAAAAGTAGATTTTCCCGATCCATTTTTTCCTTCAAGGGAAACAATTCCTCGTTTTTTAACAATTAAATTTAGGTCTTTAAATAACTTTTTATCTTGAACTTTCAAATCTAAATGCCGAGTTTCTAATAAAGTCGAGTGATAGTTTGGTTGAAAATTCATCTCTAATTCTGGCACAGATTCAACATTCCTTATTAAACCTTTTCTATCTTGGATATCTTTATTCATCCTTCTTTCAATATTTTTTGATCTTTTCATTATCTTAGCAGCCTTATGACCAAAAAATCCCTTATTAATATCTGCATGAATTTCATTCTTATGTGCACTAGCTTTTTTATTATTTTCTGATTGAAGTGAATATCCTTTAATACGTTGTCTACTTGCATTTAAAGTTTTAATTTGACCACGGAGTTTTTCATTTTTCTCCTGGTTAAACTTATCACGCTTCTCTTTAGTATCTTCATAGCTTGCATAATTTCCCTGATATAAATGAATCTCTGTATTTTCAATTGCAAGAACATGATTAGTTACCTGATTTAAAAAATCTCGATCACGACTCACAACAATATAACCTTGCGAATGTTTTTGCAAATATCTAACCACTTGTTTTCGCGACTCTTCATCTAAATGATTCGTTGGTTCGTCAATTAATGGAAAAGCATCCTTATTAATAAAAGATAGAGCTAATAATATCTTAGTTTGCTCCCCTCCACTTAAAGTATTAAAAGGTTGCCAAATAAGATTAGCGTCTACTTGCATTAAATTCAATTCACGTTCAAGTTCCCACCGGTCAAATTGAACTTGTTCTTCTAAAGCATAGAGAGTTAATTGTTCTTCATTTTCTACATAAAGAGGAAAGTAATTAAATTCAAGGTTAGCTTTGATGGCTCCTGTTCCTTGCAATTTTCCACGTAACAGATTCAAGAATGTTGTCTTTCCTCTACCATTTCTGCCTACAAGTCCTAATTGCCAACTACTATCCAAATCTAAATTTAAATTATTAAAAATATTTTCACTACTGTCGGAATATTTAAAAGAAAGGTTTGAAATCTTAATATTGCTCATATAATCACCTCACGAAAAAAGCCTACACTTTTGACAAGTGCAGACTTTCTCCTTATTAAGCAAAAAAGAAGATATTCCATCTACGTTCAATCTTGTCAAAAGTGCACAGTTGTCCCCTCTAAAAGAGAAAATAATTATTAAAATTCAACTATGCTATTTTGCAAGATTAAAAACGCAATGGCGTAACCTTCTTTCAATATTAGATTTCAATTGATAAAGACATTTTATCACATTAATTATAAAAAGATAGATCTAAATAATTATTTTTCTAAATCATAGAAATATTGCTTTATATTTCGTTTATCTTGGTCTAGTTGACGTGATAATTCTTCAATTCCAGAAAATTTTTTATTTGAACGTATAAACTTGTACCACGCTAAAGTTAATGGTTCACCATATGCTTCCTCATCGAAATTAAAAATATTCGTTTCAATTGTTAAACCGTGGTTTGTTTTAAAAGTTTCGTTGTAACCAACACTAGTCATAGCATCATGCCATTTTCCATTTATTTTAGCCCTGGTTGCATAAACTCCCTCAGCTGGTAAAACTTTAGCATCAGAAATATCAAGATTAGCAGTCGGGAAGCCTATTTTATGTCCTCTTCTAAACCCATGAACAATAATACCTGAAGTTTCATATGGTTGTCCTAGTAAGGCAGCCGCTAATTCAACATTTCCACCTTGGATTGCCTTTCTAATGTAGGTGGAACCAACTTTAATTTTATCAATAGATTGTCTAGGCTCCACTACAATTTGAAACCTACCTCGCGCAAACTTGGGAAGATTTTCTACATTAGCAATATCTTTTGGACCATAAGTATAATCAAAACCTACCACAACTGTATCTGCTTTAAGTTTCATAATTACTTGATCTACAAAATCCTGCGGTTTAAGCTGACTAAATTCTTTAGTAAATTTAATAATCACTAAATAATCTACTCCCAGCTTTTCCATTTTTTGTTCTTTTTCATGGGCCGTTTCTAAATAAACAAATTTATGATCATTTTTGTATATCTCTTTAGGATGCTTATCAAAAGTCATCACCATTAATGGCAACTTCTTCTCCTCGGCTATTAATTTTGCATCTTTAATAAGTTTCTGATGACCAATATGCACCCCATCAAAAAAACCTAACGTTAAGATTACCTTTTGATTTGTAATAGGTGCAGAGATCGGATAATCTAAGGTTATTACTTTCATTTTTTACTCTCGCTATTCATTTTTTAAAAGCATCATCTCAGGGCGATAGATTTTTCCTTGTCGCTGATAAATAGCTTTTATATGACCATTATAAACCAAAGCGACCTTAGCATAACTGGTATTTAAATTGATACTTGCACCGTTTGAGACCCGCTTAAATTGATCCGGCGAAAGTTGAAGTTGAGGTAATTCAGCAAAAAAACTATCAATTGGCTGAAGCCATTTTTCAGGAGTATCTACTTCTGCTTCAATTGTTTCTAAATCTACAGCTTGATTTAAGTCATAGCCTGAACTACTAGTTCGGGTAAGACTAGTCATTACAGCAGGAACACCTAATTTTTCACCCAGATCATTTACTAATGACCTGACATAGGTTCCTTTAGAGCAACGAATTGCAAAATCAAAGCTTTCCGTTTTTTCCAGTGGATCGTACTCAGGATCTTTTGTTAATTCATAACTATAAACATTGACTTTTCTCTTGGGACGTTCAACTGGAATATTTTCTCGAGCATATTCATAAAGTCTTTTACCATTTACTCTTACAGCTGAATAAATTGGAGGGACCTGTTCAAGCTTCCCTGTTAACTGTTTCATTCCAGCAATAATCTCACTTTTTGTAAATGGTGTAATTATTTTTTCTTCAGCAATAGTTTTACCATCTAAATCATAGCTATCAGTTGACCGTCCAAACATTCCACTTCCAATATAAGATTTGGGCTTTTCATGCATCAGTTCGATCAATTTCGTGGCTTGTCCAATAGCAATTGGTAATACGCCATTTACTTCAGGATCAAGCGTGCCAGCATGTCCAATTTTTCTAATTTGAAGTATCTTTCTTAACTTATAAACACAATCACTGCTTGTTACCCCACGTGGCTTATTTACTACTACAATTCCATTCAGCATATCTTAATCTCCAAAATAAAAGACGCCTTTCGGCGCCTTTTTACTTATTCTTATTTTCACGTTCTTGATCTTGCTTCTTTACTTGGTTAATTAAATTATCAATTTTTGAACCATAAGCAACAGAAGTATCACGTTTAAAAATCAACTCAGGAACTTTATAAACAGTCAAGGTTTGACCAAGCAAGTGACGCATCATTCCTTTTGCTTTATCAAGTCCTTCAGCTACTTCTTTTTCCTTTGCTGGGTCTTCTGTTAACAAGCTGTAGTAAATAGTTGCATATGACAAATCATTTGTGCATTCTACAGCTGTAATTGTAATATCACTTAAACGTGGGTCACGAATATCTTTACGTAAAATTTTTGTTAGTTCACGTAGGATCTCGCCTTCTACACGACCAATTCTATGTTTCATAATTAAGCTCCTTTTTGTGAAAAAAGATGCCTATTTTACAGGTACCTCTTGCATTTCGTAGGCTTCAAGTTGATCGTCAACCTTAATATCGTTAAAGTTTTCAATTGTGATACCACAATCGAATCCTTGCTTAACTTCCTTGACATCATCCTTGAAACGCTTAAGAGATGCAACTTTTCCATCGTATTTCACAATACCGTCACGAATTACACGAATACCGGAATCTCTAGTAACATATCCATTATCAACAAAAGCACCAGCAATTGTACCAATCTTAGATACCTTCCAAGTTTCACGAACAGTTAAGTTTCCAGTGACCTTTTCTTCGTATGTAGGTTCAAGCATACCCTTCATAGCAGCTTCAACATCATCCATAACCTTGTAAATAATGTTATAAAGACGAATATCTACACCTTCAGCATCTGCTTGACTCTTAGCGGTATTAGTTGGTCTAACATTAAATCCAACGATAAATGCATTTGAAGCACCAGCTAATGTAACATCAGATTCATTGATTGCACCAACACCAGAGTGAATAATGTTAACTCTTACGCCCTCAACTTCAATCTTTTCAAGAGATTGTTGCAATGCTTCAGCTGAACCTTGAACATCGGCCTTTAGAACGATGTCAACTTCCTTCATATTTTCTTTCTTCATTGTGTCAAACAAATTATCCAAAGTAATATGTTGGACATTTTCACGTTGTTTCTCTAAAGCATTCTTAGCACGTTGTTCACCAACACTTCTAGCCGTCTTTTCATCTTCAAAGACCACTAACTTATCGGCTGCTTCTGGAACATCGTTTAAACCGGTAATTTCAACAGGAGCAGATGGAGTTGCCTTTTTAACTCTACGTCCCTTATCGTTAGTCATAACACGAACACGACCAAACGTATCGCCAACAACAATTGGATCTCCAACCTTTAAAGTACCTTGTTGAACTAATACGTCGGCAACTGAACCACGGCCTTTGTCAAGACGAGCTTCAATTACAGTACCAATCGCCTTTTGATCAGGATCAGCTTTAAGTTCCATAACATCAGCTTGAAGCAAGATCATTTGCAAGAGTTCTTCAACATTTTTACCTGTCTTAGCAGAAATCTTAACAAAGATTGTATCGCCACCCCAGTCTTCAGGAACTAAACCATATTTCATAAGTTGTTCCATGACGTGATCTGGATTTGCACCTGGCTTATCAATCTTGTTAACAGCAACGATAATTGGTACACCGGCACTTTTAGCATGATCAATGGCTTCAATTGTTTGTGGCATTACACCATCATCAGCTGCAACTACTAAAACAACAATATCAGTAATTTCAGCACCACGAGCACGCATGTTAGAAAAGGCTGCGTGTCCTGGAGTATCTAAGAAAGTAATCAAACGATCATCGATTCGTACTTGGTAAGCACCAATCTTTTGGGTAATACCACCTGCTTCATGTTCAGAAACGTTAGTATGACGCAATCTATCAAGTAAAGTAGTCTTACCATGGTCAACGTGTCCCATAATTGTAACAACTGGAGGACGTTTTTCTTGATGCTTAGAAGCTTTGGATTCTTCCATTTCTTTAGTATACAAAGTATCGATATCTGAAATATCTTCATGCACTTTTTCTTGTGCTTCAATACCATATTCAGCTGCTAAGAGTTCAATAGTGTCTTTGTCTAAAGACTGATTTTGGTTAGTCATGACACCAAGCATAAAGAGCTTTTTAACAATTTCTGCAGGCTCTCTATGGAGAAGTTTTCCTAAATCTTGAGCATTCATGCCTTCTTCATAAACTAATGTTTCTGGCAATGGACGTTCCTTTCTTTGGGTTGGCTGCTTCTTAACTTCTTTACTTTGATTAATACGCTTATTTTTCTTATTTCTACGGCGACGTGCCTTATCAGAATGTTCGCTTCTTTCACGTTCATAATCTGGTACTTCACGTTTCTTGCGAGTAAAGTCCTTTTTGCGAGTTGGCTTTGCTTCTTCTTTTTGAGGAGCAGGTACAACTGGAGCAATCGGTTCAACCTTCTTCACAGTAGGTCTCTTTGCCTTGTTTCTTGCCGGCGATGGTTTTATAATCTTTGGACCAACTGGTTTTTGTGATGCTTGTACACGAGCTTTTACAGCTGCAGCTCCTTCGAGTTTTTCTTCTTTTGGCTTACGAGTATTTTCCACTTTTTTAACCTTTGATCTTTGAGGATTTTGTTCTTGATGCCATTTACGGCGGGAAGCTTCAGTCTGAGCATTTAATTCACTAGCTTCAGCTCGTTGCTTCTTCTTAAATTTATTCAATAAATCGCGTGCTGCCGATTTAGCCTCTGCTTGTGGTTTATTTCGTTCGGCACGACGATCATTTTGCTGCTTTTTAATCTTATTGTTTCTGCGTTTATTATTACTATGGCGATTATCATGATCATTTCTATTATCACGACGACGAATTGCACCTACAGAAACTTTTATTTTTGTTTTTTCTTTACGACTTGAATTTTTAGAATCCTTTTCAGTAGATGGCTTAGTAGTATTAGCAGACTTAAAACTATCTACTAACTTAGAAACTTGCTTATCATCTAGGGAGGACATGTGGCTCTTTACATCAAAACCCAAATCTTGTGCCTTTTTTACAACAATTTTGTTTTCAATGCCTAATTCTTTCGCTACTTCATAAATACGTTTTTTAGCCATCAAATCACACTCCTTCGTTTAAATTCTTTATCATTGCTTTGCTGAAACCTGAATCTGTAACAGAAACTAATTTTCTTTCTTTTCCAAGTGCGTGTGTTATTTCAGCGCTAGAAAATACATCAACTAATTTAACATCTTTTTTACGCATCAAAAAAGCAAGCTTATCTTTAGTATTCTGACTCACATCGCTACCAATAAAAATTAACTTTGCTTGATTTTTGCTTAAAGATATTTTTACTGCATCAAATCCTGTCGCTAGCTTTCCAGCTTTTTGCGCTAATCCAAGTAAATTCAAAGTTTTTTGTTTGTTTTGCAAAATTATTTATCACCAAACAATTCTTTTCTTGCTTTTTGATGATCAACATATGCATAAAGATCATCATAAAAATCAGCTGAAACTTTAACACCAAGGCTTTTTTCTAAAACCCGATTTTTTTGCGCTTCAGCAATCTTATCAGGTTCTAAAGATACATAGGCTCCTCGACCTGACTTCTTTCCAGTTGGATCTACTGAAATATTTTTATCCTTGTCAACAACTACGCGAACTAATTCTTTTTTAGGTTGCATAGTATTAGTCAATAGATCCTTACGCATTGGAATTTTTCTTTTTTTCAAAGAAAGTCACCTATTCCTCATCTTTATCTGCATCATCATCTAGTGCTGAATCAACATCTTCCCCATTTGGAAAATCATCGCTTGAATCTTCTTCTAGTTGTTCAGCAGTAGATTCTGTAGTTTCTTCATTTGATGATTCATTACTATCATCGATATCTTGATCTGTTTCAACGTCATCGCCTTCTGAATCGACAAATTCGACTTGAGATTCAGGCTTAATGTCAATCTTATAACCTGTCAAACGGGCTGCAAGGCGAACATTTTGTCCACGCTTTCCGATAGCTAAAGACAATTGATAATCAGGAACAATTACTAGCGCATTCTTGTCATCATCATCACCACTAAATTGAACTGCGATTACTTCTGCAGGATTCAAAGCATTGGCAATAAAATCAGATGGATTTTCTTCGTATTTTACAACGTCGATATTTTCTCCGCCTAATTCGTTAACAATATTTTGAACCCGAGCTCCTTTTGGTCCCACTAAGGTACCAACTGGATCAATATCAGGATCATTACTCTTAACAGCAATCTTAGTCCTGTCACCCGCTTCACGAGCAATTGATACAATCTCTACAGTCCCATCATAAACTTCTGGAACTTCTTGTTCAAAGAGACGTTTTACTAAATCAGGTGCAGTTCTTGAAACAGTAATTTGAGCTCCTTTTGAATCGGACCCTACTCTAGTTACTAAAACGCGAACTTTATCTTGAGGATTATAATTCTCACCTGGTAATTGATCATTATGTGGCATTACAGCTTCAACGTTACCAATCTTTACGTAAACAAAGCGATTATCACGTCTTTCAACTGTACCAGTAACAATTTCATCCTTATATTGAGAATACTCACTAATGATATGTTCTCTTTCAGCCTCACGTAAACGTTGCATGATAACTTGTTTAGCGGTTTGTGCAGCTAAACGGCCGAAATCTTTAGGAGTTACTTCAAAGCGGATTTCATCGCCAACTTCATACGCACGATTAATTTCAAGTGCATCTTTAAGACTCACTTCAAGACGACTATCTTGAACTTCATCGACAACTGTCTTAATTGCATTAACCTTGAAATTGCCTTTCTTTTCATCAAAAACAACTTCTACATTTTGAGCTTGATTATAATTTTTCTTATATGCAGCTACTAAAGCAGCCTTGATTGCATCAACAATAATTTCTTGCTTGATGCCTTTTTCTTTTTCTAAGGTTGCAAAAGCTTCCACCATTTCTTTAGACATAAGTTTTTGATCATCCTTTCTAAAATTCAACTGCAAAGCGACTAGAGGCAATCGTCTTTCGAGGGATTGTTATTTCTTTGCGTCGTGTTTTGATCTTTACTTCTAAGACGATCTGATCTTGATTGAGATCTTTTAAAGTACCTTCATAAGTCTTTTCCCCATCAATTTTTTGATAAAGACTAACATGAATGTATGATCCTTTGGCGCGCTCCCAATCTTTTTCATTTTTGATTGGACGCTCTAAACCAGGAGATGAAAGCTCTAAAATATACGGCTCAGGAAAAGGATCAGGATCTAATTCATCTAACTTTTCTGATACCAATTCACTCAAATTTGCGATCTCTTCAATATCGATTCCGCCTGGGCGACGATCAACATAAATGCGAAGATAATATTGCTTTTTTTCCTTTACATATTCAACATCGACCAGTTCATCGCCTCTTGCTTCAGCTAAAGGCGTAACTACGTCTGCCACCAATTCGGTAACTTTTGTCAAATCTCTTCCTCCGTAATAAAAAGAGTGAGCATTGCTGCTCACTCGAATTTGCTATTCGAACTTCGTTCTTAGAATAGCATATTTACTAATATTTGTAAATTAACACGCTAAAATAGTGACAATTGATTTTGATCTGGCATTCCTTCAAGAACTCCATTATTCTCAAAATATTCCATAATTGTTTGTGATACTTTTCCGCGTGTTGCAAGATCTTCTTTTGAAAGAAACTTTTGCTCTGCACGGGCAGCAACAATTTGCTTAGCAGCATTATCACCTAAACCTGGAACTGCATTAAACGGAGCTAGAATAGTATGATCATCAATAATCTTAAAGTCCATTGCTTCAGATTCATTTACATCGACCATCTTAATTTTTATACCACGTTCTAAACATTCGTTTGCAATTTCAAGAACAGTAAGTAACGACTTATCCTTAGCAGAAACATCCATTCCTTTATCTTGGATTTCCTTCATTGCAGCCTTTACTGTATTTTTTCCATGGCTCATTGCGACTAAATCAAACAAATCAGCACGAACTGAGAAATAAGAAGCATAATAAATCACTGGATAATATACCTTAAACCAGGCAATTCTAAGTGCCATTAAAATATAAGCCGTAGCATGAGCCTTCGGAAACATATACTTAATCTTCAAACAAGAAGGAATGTACCAGTCAGGAATCTTATCATTTTTCTTCAAAATTTCCATGTTTTCATCACTGATTCCCTTACCGTGACGTACAGATTCCATGGTAAAGAAAGCAACTTCTGGTTTTACTCCCCAGTGAATTAAGTCCATCATGATGTTATCACGACAACCAATTACGTTCTTTAGCTTGCAAGTGCCGTTATTAATTAAATCTTCTGCATTTCCTAACCATACATCAGTCCCGTGAGACAAACCCGAAATCTGCAATAATTCTGAAAAAGTTGTTGGCTTTGTTTCTTCAAGCATTCCGCGAACAAATTTTGTTCCAAATTCTGGCACGCCCAAAGTACCAGTCTTTGACTGAATTTGCTCAGGGGTAACACCTAAAATTTCTGGACTTGAAAATAAGGACATTACTCCTGGATCATCAGGTGGAATAGTTAATGGGTCAATTCCTGATAAATCTTGCAGCATTCTGATCATAGTTGGGTCATCATGCCCTAGAATATCGAATTTCAAAATATTATCGTGAATAGAGTGGAAGTCAAAGTGCGTTGTAAGCCAAGCCGCATTTAAATCATCAGCAGGATACTGCACAGGAGTAAAGTCATAAATATCCATATTATCTGGCACAACAACAATACCGGCTGGGTGCTGCCCAGTTGTTCTCTTTACGCCGGAAGCACCAGCAGCTAAACGGTCAAGCTCAGCATTTCTTAGATGCAATTCATTTTCATCTTCATAATGCTTCACATATCCATATGCCGTCTTATCAGCAACAGTCGCAATAGTACCCGCTCTAAACGAATTATCTGGACCAAACATCACACGAATATAATTATGAGCAACTGGCTGATAGTCTCCAGAAAAGTTCAAATCGATATCAGGAACCTTATCTCCGTGGAAACCTAAGAAAGTAGCAAATGGGATATCCTGTCCATCTTTTACTAAGGGAGTTCCGCACTTAGGGCAATCTTTATCAGGTAAGTCGTAACCAGATCCATATTCCCCATTTTCAAAAAATTTAGAATATTTACATTTAGGACAACGATAATGTGGAGCTAAAGGATTAACTTCAGTAATTCCAGACATCGTCGCTACCAAACTAGAACCAACCGATCCACGAGAGCCTACCAAATATCCATCTTTATTTGATTTGGCAACAAGACGCTGAGAAATAAGATAAATAACAGCATATCCGTTAGAAATAATCGAATTTAATTCAAGTTCAATTCTGTCCTCTACAATCTTAGGTAACGGTTTTCCATACAACTCATAAGCCTTGTTGTAAGTCAGATCTTTCATTTCTTGATCTGCATTTTCAATATGTGGCGGATATAAGCCACTCTTAATAGGAGCAATTTCTTCAATTTGATCTGCTAACTTATTTGTATTCTCAATTACAATTTCTTTAGCAACATCTTCTCCTAAAAAGCTAAAAGCATCCAGCATTTCTTGAGTAGAATAAAAATGTAAATCAGGTAAATTCTTATTACGATTAGGATTTGATTTTTGGGCAGCTAATAAAATTTTGCGATAAATAGCTTCATGGGGCTCAACATAATGCGAGTCACCAGTTGCAACAACTGGTTTATTCAATTCTTTACCTAATTTGTAGATATTTTGAATAATTTCATGCAATTCAGCTTCATCTTTAATTAAATCATCGTCAATTAGCGTCTGGTAAGATGCAGGTGGTTGTACCTCAAGATAGTCGTAAAAGCGAGCCTTTTCGCGCGCCTCATCATATCCCTTTTGCATCATTGAAATGAACACATCACCTTGCCAGCAACCACTACCAAACAATAAACCCTTATGATATTTTCTTAGTTCGGACTTAGGCGTTCTAGGTATCCGATAGAAGTATTTAGTGCTTGCTAGTGAAACAAGCTTGTACATATTCTTTAAGCCCTCTTGGTTTAAAGCAAGAACACTCATATGGCTAGGCTTAGCTCTTTTATATACTTGACCATACTTTGCATAGTCATTCATCTTACCTAAATCAGCTTCATGGAAACGAGCATTAAAAGCATCAAGTAGCTTAAACATTAAATATCCTGTAGCTTCAGCATCTTGGTTAGCTCGGTGGTGATGCTCCAAAACAACATTATATTTTTTGGCTAGCGAATCAAGAGTATGTCGAGTCTGTTCAGGATGCAGCAATCTTGAAACTTCAAGAGTATCAACAACAGGTTGAGAAATTTCATCTAAGCCCGCACGACGTAAAGCAGCGTTTACAAAACCTACATCAAACTGAACATTATGTCCACATAAAGGACGATCTCCATAGAAATCTTTAAATTTCTTAATTACATCCTTTTCATCATCAGCTGCTCCAACCATTTCATCAGTAATTGATGTCAAATTAATAGTAGTATCACTTAAAGGATGATGAGGATTAATAAATTCATCAAATCTTTCAAGCACCTCACCATTTTTCATCTTAACAGCACCAATTTCGATAATAGTATCATACACTGAAGAAAGACCTGTTGTTTCAACGTCAAAAATCACATATTCACGATCACGATAATCCATTTCAGTAGGATTAAGCACGAGCAAAGCATGGTCATCAATCATATTAGCTTCATATCCATACAGGATCTTCATCTTCTCACTCGCACCAGTATGATATGCTTCTGGGAATGCTTGAACGTCAGCGTGGTCAGTAATTGCGATTGCTTTTTGACCAAACTTTTTGGCAGTTTTGATAAAATCGCTAGCAGTACTAGTTGCATCTAACTGACTCATATTTGTATGAAGGTGCAGTTCAACTCGTTTTTCTTCTCCCTCATACTTTTCTTCTCGACCCTTATGTTCAATTAATTCCAAGTTTCGAATATTGAAAACAACATCATGCTGATATTGATCGTCAGCTGCATAACCTTGCATACGAGCCCAAACACCAGGCTTAATTCCTTTTAGATAATCAATTTGATCCTTATCAGAAACGAATTTCTTAAAACTAATTGAATCAGTATAGTCAGTTATTTCACCAGTAAAAATTACGCTTCCAGATTTTAATTCATGAATATCGGTATTAAAAATGTGACCTTCGATAGCTACATTACCGCTTCCATCTTCCAAATCTTGAATCTGAATAAATTTAGCCTTTTTATCAACCTTATTACTGCCCATTCTCGTACTTTTAATGGGCATCTTTTTCTTAGGTTCAGCTGGTTGCTTTTCATAGAATTCCTGCATTGCAGATTCATGTTGAGCCTGCACTTGTTCTAAACTTTTTAGATTCTCATCAATATTAGTTTCATCAACCTTGGTAGTAAACTTAATATTAAAAAAGCCATATCTTCTAAATTCGCTATTAAGTTCTGCTAAAACTTGTTCAGAAAGAAGCCCGTTTACAACATTATTTTGGGTTGGAATCAACCATTTTTCTTTTTCTAAATGTGGGGCTTGTCCTTGTAAAAATTCTCGAACCGCAGGTTTCAAATTAGTTGAATTGTGAATTGCATATGTCCAGTATTCAGGTAAATTTTTACTATTTCCATCCTTGGTCCGGACTAATAATTCAACATTTACAAACGGTTCAAATGTTTGATGAATAAGTTCATTAAGAGAACGATAAGTTTCAAAATCTAGTGGTGTATCAAAAAAAACGTGGATTTGCCACTTTCTTTCATTAGCGTATACATCCACGTTTTCAATTTCACCATTTTGGACAATATCGTTATCTTCAAACTTATCAGGAAACTTGATTTGATCTAATAGTTTTTTGAAAAGTTCGTTTTTATTTGCCACAAAAATTATCCTAACTCTTTGGTAATCATTGCATCCAAATCAGAAATGCTAATTTCCGTAGCCTTTTCATCAGTTGGACGCTTAACTTCTACAATTCCATCTTTTGCTTTTCGACCAATTGTAATTCTTAATGGTGCACCGACTAAATCTGCATCATTAAACTTAACACCTGGACGTTCATTTCTATCATCGTATAAAACATCATACTTAGTTGAAAGTTCTTTTTCAAGTTTTTCAGCCAATTCTGTTTGAGTTTCATCTTTCATCTTCATTTGAATTAAATGAATCGCAAACGGAGCAATTTCTTTTGGCCAAGCAATTCCGTTCTTAGTTAAATGCTGTTCAACTGCTGCGGAAAGCATTCTTGTAACACCAATTCCGTAAGAGCCCATGATTACAGGCTTTGCCTTACCATTGTTATCTAAGAAATCAGCACCCATCGTCTTTGTATAGTAAGTACCTAATTTAAAAATATGACCTACTTCAATACTAGTAGTAAATTTCAAAGGTAAATGATCAACTGGATCTGGTTCGCCTTCATTTGCTGTACGAATATCAGCAAATTCATCAACTTTAAAGTCACGATTTAGATTAGCGTTTTGATATTGATAATCAGTTTCATTTGCACCAACAACTACATTATAAAGGTCTTTAACCGTTTCATCAGCAACAATCTTGTCAGCCCAGTCGGCACCAATTGGTCCTACACCGCCTTTTTCCGAACCAGTAATTTCTACTAGTTCATCAGCATTGGCAGTTCTTACTTCGTCAGCATCTAAGACATGACCTAATTTAACTTCGTTAATTTCTTTATCACCACGAATCAAAACTAAGACTTTTTGATCATCGGCAATATATAAAACACTTTTAACAATTCTAGTAGCTGGTACTTTAAGAAACTCAGCCAATTTATCAATTGTGTCCATACCTGGAGTAGCTACTTTAGTTAATTTCTTTGCGTCTTCTGGTTCCTGCTTAAAGGTATCAATACTTTTAGCCATTTCAAGGTTTGCAGCATAAGTTCCCTTTTCATTTGTAGCAATTGTATCTTCACCAATTGCAGCTGGAGCTTGAAACTCAGTTGAGTTCTTTCCGCCCATTGTACCAGAGTCAGCAATAACTGGGTGAACAGTCACACCAGCACGATTAAAGATCTTTAAATATGCACCCTTTTGATCATCAAACTGTTCATCTAGTTGTTCACGAGTTGCAGCAAAACTATATCCATCAAGCATAACGAATTCTCTGCCGCGAAGAAGACCAAAGCGAGGACGATTTTCATCACGGAATTTTGTCTGAATTTGATACAAAGCAAGTGGCATTTGCTTATAGCTCTTCAAATTCTTGGCAACAATTTCAGTAAAAGTTTCTTCATGTGTAGGTCCAAGCAAACTTTCACGGCCATGACGATCTTGAAGTTTAAACATTTCTGCGCCATATTTTTTATAACGACCAGATTCCTGCCAAAGAGTAGCAGGCAATAGATGAGGCATAATCATTTCAGGCACATTAATATTGTTCATTTCTTCTTCAATAATATTTTCTGCCTTACGTAATACGCGATAACCTAATGGTAAGTATGCATATACTCCAGCGGTTACCTGACGAATATAACCACCTCTAAGCATTAATTGATGACTTTTTGCTACAGCATCAGAAGGTGCCTCTTTTAATGTTGGCATAAAAAATTTTGATTGACGCATTTATTCCTCCAAAAATTTACTTAATAAAATATCGATAAATATCGTTTCCAGTTACAGCAACGATTAATAGTAATAGAATGACAAAACCAATTACATCTACAATAGCTTCCTTATCTTCAGGAATTGGCTTTCCAATAATTAGCTGAATTAGGTTAAGTAACAACTTACCACCATCTAATCCTGGAATTGGGATTAAGTTTACAATTCCTAAATTGATAGAAATCATTGCTAAAAAAGCTAGCAAATACGTAAAGCCCATATTTGAAACTTGAACTGTTTGCGAGTAAATACCAACTGGGCCAGAAAGCTTATTCAAACTAAAATGTCTAAATAAATTTCCGACTGCATTAAATATTAAACCAGTAGTACTAATACTTGTATCCCAGCCCCGTTTTAGCTTAGCTCCAAGGCTATTGTCAGGTTTGCCATAAAATCCTAATTGATAAATTCTTTGACCGTCTATTTTTCTAGCTTTGGGTTTTACTGAGAAATCTTTAACTTTGTTTTCTCTCTTTACTGTCACTTCAACAGTCTTTCCCTTGCTTTTTGCAAGTTCAGAAGCAATTTGATTGAAATTACTAATCTTCTTGTCATTAATTGCAATAATTTGATCATTAGCTTTAATACCAGCAACCTGAGCTGGTTGATTAGCAATTGTACTTCCTACTGTTGTAGTCGGAGCACCAGGAGCTGCTAAAGACCAAATAATAAATACAATAAAACCCAATAAAATATTCATAAAAGGGCCAGCAAAATTAGTTGCTAGTTTTTTTCCAACACTTGCTTCTTGAAATTGTGTATCACGTGGCGCAATTAATAATTCAGTTCCATTTTGTTCGATAATCGTTACATCATGATCAACGGCATATGTTTTAAGCTGATCTTCATTTCCATTTTCATAGCCTTGAATAATTAGACCATCTACCAAATCCGCTAAATTAACCTGCACAGGAATACCTTCAATTGGCATTTGAGATCCAGAAGCATCGATTCGCTTTACCTTATTTTGCTTATCTAACTGCAAAACTACAGTAGTACCTGGATCAATCTTAGCAGCATCATCAGGACCAGCTAAACGCACATAACCTCCTAATGGAAGCCATCTTATCGTATAAGTGGTCTTGGCGCGCATTTTTTGAAATAGTTTTGGTCCCATACCAATTGAAAATTCACGAACCAGAATACCGCATTTTTTTGCAACAATAAAATGTCCAAATTCATGAACAAAAACAAGTATCCCAAAAACAACTAGAAAGATTAAAATACCTTTCATTTAGCAGTTCTCCTATAAAATACCCATAAATGCAACAACAGGTAAAACGAAAAGCATGCTATCAAAACGATCTAAGATTCCGCCATGACCAGGTAAGATTTTTCCTGAGTCTTTTACACCATAAAAGCGCTTGTAAGCAGACTCAACTAAATCTCCCATTTGTCCAATAATTGACAAGAAAAAGGCTAAAATAATCATTAAAACATTATTTCTACCAGTAGGAACTAACGCAACATAAACTGCTGCAACAATTACTGCACAGATAACTGCGCCAATAGAGCCTTCCCAAGTTTTATTTGGACTAATTACTGGCCATAACTTATGTTTTCCGATCTTACGACCGACCATATAAGCCGCAATATCTGTGGACCAAACTACAGCAAAAACATAACCTAAGATTGCTAATCCAAGATGAGCATTTCTAATAGCTGCCATAAAGTGGAATCCAGTACCAATATATAATGCTGCAATAGTATAAACGCCAGCGTCATCAAAAGTTACTCTATTCTTAGATAAAACTGTTCTTACCAGCATTAACATTACAAAAATATAAAAAACATCATACTTATTCAAAAAAGCTGGTAAAAACTTAAAGAATGAGTCAGGCACTGCCATAGTCAAAGTGGCCAATAATGCCAAGATAAAATCCCAAGAAACAATAATCTGTTTCTTCATGATAAAAATTTCGCTAATTCCAACTGCTGCAAAGGCACAAGCAAGGACATCAATCCAGATGCCTCCCATTAAAACAATCGGAATAAATAAAATTAAAGCTACAATAGCTGTTATTACACGTTGTTTCATTTAAAAATCTACAGTTCTAATAATTTTACAATTTTCCAAATCGACGATTACGTCCGTAGTAATCTTTAACTAATTTTTCTAAATCATTTTTATCAAAATCTGGCCATAATTTATTTGAAAAACTAAATTCAGTATAGGCCATCTGCCACAACAAGAAATTTGATAGGCGTTCTTCTCCTGAGGTTCTAATCAATAAATCGGGATCATCATATGGAGTTAAAGAATGAGTTAATAAATGATCAGAAACCATCTTTTCATCAATATCATTAGGATTTATTTCTCCTGCTTTTACCTGATGAGCAATTTTTTGAACACCAGCAGTTATCTCTCGGCGAGATCCATAATTAAAGGCAAAATTTAAGATCATTCCGGTATTATTAGCCGTATCTGACATTGCCTTTTGTGTTACCAAATAAGTCTTCTCAGGTAATTCATCTAAAAATCCCATGATATTTACCCGGACATTATTTTCCATTAATTCAGGCATAAACTTATCAAAAAAGTCAATTGGCAAACGCATCAAATAATTTACTTCATCCGTAGGTCTTGCCCAGTTTTCAGTTGAAAAGGCATAGAGCGTTAAAACTTTGATCCCCATCTCATTTGCCGCAAGCGCAATATTTCGTATATTGTCCATTCCATGTCGATGACCAACAAAACGAGGTAAATGTCTTTTTTTTGCCCATCTGCCATTTCCGTCCATAATTATGGCTAAATGATTAAGTGATTTTTTCGATTCTGACATAGTTTATCAAGTCCTAGATTAACCTTGAGTAATTTCTTGACTCTTTTGATCTGCTAATTTGTCAATTTCTTTAGTAGCATCATCAGTTACCTTTTGAACCTGTTTTTCTAAATTACGTTGTTCGTCTTCAGTAATGTCGCCATTTTTTTCTTGACGCTTTAAAGTATCCATTGCATCACGACGAACATTACGTACTGCAATCTTTCCTTTTTCAGCAAGTTTACCTACTTGCTTAGCAATTTCTTGACGACGTTCACCAGTCAATTGTGGAATAACAATTCTAATTACAGTTCCATCGTTAGCTGGTGTAATACCAAGATCAGAAGCCAAAATAGCATGTTCAATATCATCTAAACTTGACTTGTCATAAGGAGTTACCATTAATACACGTGCTTCTGGAATACTTACACTAGACATTTGTGTAAGAGGTGTTGGTACACCATAGTAATCAACCTTAATTCCTTCTAGTAGGCTTGCATTTGCAACGCCGGCACGAATACCGCCTAATTCTTTTTGAAAGACAGCGATAGACTTTTTCATATTATCTTTTGCTTTTTCAATTACTTCATTAGCCATTATTTATCACCCTTAATTACAGTACCAATATTTTCGCCCATAACAACTTTCTTAATGTTACCAGGCTTATTAACATTAAAGACAACTAAAGGAATATTATTATCCATAGATAGCGAACTGGCTGTACTATCCATTACCTTTAAATTCTTTGAAATCAAATCAAGTTGAGTTAATTCAGAATACTTTTTAGCTTTTGGATCGACCTTAGGATCAGCTGAGTAAACTCCGTCAACTCCATTTTTAGCCATTAAAATAACGTCAGCGTCAATTTCGGCTGCTCTCAAGGCAGCAGTAGTATCAGTTGAGAAGTAAGGATTACCAGTACCACCACCGAAAATAACTACACGTCCTTTTTCCAAGTGGCGCATAGCTTTACGACGAATATAAGGCTCTGCAATTTGGCGCATTTCAATTGATGTTTGAACACGAGTTGGAACACCTAAATTTTCTAAACCATCTTGCAAAGCTAATCCGTTCATAATTGTAGCTAGCGTACCCATATAGTCAGCTTGAGCTCTTTCCATCCCTAAGTTTGCACCAGTTTCACCACGCCACATGTTTCCACCGCCACAAACAATTCCGATTTCAACGCCCATATCATGTACAGACTTTATTTCCTCAGCTAAGTGCTTAATAACTTCTGGATTAATACCAGTACCTTTTTCACCAGCAAGAGCTTCTCCTGAAACTTTTAAAATGATACGTTTGTACTTAATTTGACTCATAAATTTACCTCCTCATATGCTTTTATCATTTTACCATAAAATCACTGTAATATATTATACAGAAAAAAAGGGAGCAGCGCTTTAGCGTTACTCCCTTTTAAGTAAATAATTACTTCATTTGTTCACGTACTTCAGCAGCAAAGTCTTCTTGCTTCTTTTCAATACCTTCGCCAACTTCATAACGTTGGAAAGCAACTAACTTAGCTCCCTTTTCCTTCAAGAATTCACCAACAGTCTTGCTGTCGTCCATAATGTAGTTTTGTGATAAGACTGCGAATTGCTTATCAACTTGAGTATTATCGTCAATAAAGCGTTGCATCTTACCAGGAATAATCTTATCCCAAATCTTTTCAGGCTTACCTTCTTCTTTAAGTTCAGCCTTAATATCTTCCTTAGCCTTAGCTAAAATCTCATCACTTAATTGCTTTTCTGAACCATAAACAAGGTGTGGCAATGGTTTTTTGTTTACCAAAGCACGACTTTCATTATCTTGATCAATCTTGTGGTTCATCACAGCTAATTGATCAGTAATGAATTCGTCATCTAATTCTTCAGGTGAAATAACCTTAGGACTCATAGCCGCAATATGCATTGCTAAATGTTTAGCAGTAGCAGCGTCAGCACCTTCTAAAACAGTGATAACTCCAATTTGACCACCATTATGTTGGTAAGCACCAAATTCTTGGTCATCAGTCTTTTCTTCCAAAGCGAAACGACGCAAAACAATCTTTTCACCAATTGTAGCAGTTGCGTCTACAAAAGATTGAGCTAAGGTAGTACCATCAGCCATCTTTAATTCTTCAGCTGCTTCCATGTTGGCAGGTTTACCTTCAGCAATAGTCTTAGTAGCTGCATTTACCAATTTAACAAACTTATCGTTTGAAGAAACGAAGTCAGTTTCTGAGTTAACCTCAGTAATAGCTGCAACATTACCATCAACGTAAACACCAGTTAAACCTTCAGCTGCAACACGATCAGCTTTCTTAGCAGCCTTAGCCATACCCTTATCACGAAGATATTGAACTGCCTTGTCCATGTCACCGTCAACTTCTACTAATGCTTTCTTAGCGTCCATAACGCCAGCACCAGTACGTTCACGTAATTCTTTAACTAATTGAGCAGTAATTTTTGCCATTAATATGTCCTCCTACAGAACTAACAGTAAAAACAAATTAGTCTTCTGATTTTTCTACAACTTCTTCGATAGATTCTTCGTCACCGTTTTCAGCTGCAGCTTTATCAGCCATTTCCTTTTCAACGTCTTCGCTATCGTCTTGACCTTGCTTACCTTCGATAATTGCGTCAGCCATAGCACCTGAAATTAAACGAATTGCACGAATTGCATCGTCGTTTGCTGGAATAACAACGTCGATTGGATCTGGATCAGTGTTAGTATCAACCATAGCTACTACAGGAATACCTAAAATGTTTGCTTCGTGAACAGCGATCTTTTCTTTCTTAGGATCAACAACAAACATAACATCTGGAATTCTAGGCATATCTTCGATACCACCTAAGAATCTTTCAAGTTTTTCCATTTCCTTAGTCAAAAGTGCAACTTCCTTCTTTGGTAATACATCGAAAGTGCCGTCTTCTGACATTTCTTTTAATTGCTTTAATCTCTTAACACGGCTTTGGATAGTAGTCCAGTTAGTCAAAGTACCACCTAACCAACGTTGGTTAACATAGTATTGACCTGCACGTGTAGCTTCTTCTTTAACGGCGTCTTGTGCTTGTTTCTTAGTACCAACAAACAAGAATACACCACCGTCTTGAGCAACTGCCTTAACATAGTTGTAAGCATCATCTAACATCTTGATAGTCTTTTGTAAATCAATGATGTAGATTCCGTTTCTTTGAGTAAAAATGTAAGGAGCCATCTTTGGATCCCATCTTCTAGTTTGGTGACCAAAGTGGACACCTGCTTCAAGCAATTGCTTCATAGTAACAACTGTCATAAAAAATTCCTCCTGGTTAATTCCTCTCAAGAGGTCGTATTAAATTCTGACCAAAAATTGGCACCTAGGAATTTAATCGCTCTTGATGTGATATAAATTAAATATGCAAAATGCATACTCAAATATTGTAACGAATAAAGTTCTTAAATGCAATTAAAATTTCACATTATGTTCTTTTAGAAAATCTTCTTTCCATTTTCTTGAGTGATGTTTAAACCAATACTCTCTTTTTAAAGCCAGCCTTTTATCATCAAACTCTTCATGATAGATCATCTTTACTGGTCGCCGTGACTTCGTATACTTAGCTCCCTTTCCTTCATTATGCATTTTTAATCGATGTTTTAAATCGTTTGTAAAACCGCCATAAAAACTTCCATCATTACATAATAAACAATAAAAGTAGTAGCTTTCTTTCTTAGATTCTTTCCCTTGCTTTTTATTTTCAGAAATAATTTGCTCTATCTCAGGTGTAAATGATCCATCTGGGTTGTGAACCACAATTGCATCCCTTAAAGTTAAGCCATCGCTAGCTGTATTTCTAATTGCCTCAACCACCACTAAATTTGCATCTGCGTTTCTCTTTGAAACAAATGGCTGTACCCATTTCACACTTAAATGGTTTTCTAAACAATAATGCATGATCTCGCCCAAACGTTCTGGGCGATGAACCATAAACATTTTTCCTTTCATCTTTAACATATCGCTTGAAACTTTTATTATTTGTTCAAGATTAATTGCTAATTCATGTCTTGCTAAAGCCTTTTTTTCATCTGGGTTAATAACATGTCCCTTTGGAACTTTAAAATAAGGTGGGTTGACAATAACCATGTCATATTTATCTTTGCCTAACTTCTTGGGTGCCTCTAAAGCATTTAAGCAGTGTACTTCGATTCGATTTTCCAACTTGTTTAGTTCAATGCTACGTCTTGCTTGATCAGCCATATCTGCTTGGATTTCGACAGCATCATAATGAGCTCGATTAAAATATGACATATAAATACTAGCTGCGGCGTTTCCACTACATAAATCTACAACTTTATAGTTATCATGTATTTTTATCTGTGCAAAGTAGCCGAGAAGAAGTGTATCTAAAGAAAAAGAAAAAGCATCTTTTTCTTGAATAATGCGTAAATCATCATTATACATATAGTCAATTCGTTCATTAGGTTTTAATAGATCCATTTTCTATACCCTTCTAAAAATTCTTTGCTGTATTGTATAATACTATACATAAAATTGGAGGAAACAATATGTTTTATAAAATTATTCGCCCAATTGCACGTTTTATTGTATGGGTACTTAATGGACATCTGCATGTTCATCACAAAGATCGGATTCCAAAGGGAAACTATATTTTAGTAGCACCGCACAGAACTTGGTGGGAGCCAATTCTTTTTGCCTTAGCCGCTAGCCCAATGGAATTTATGTTTATGGCAAAAAAAGAACTTTTTAAAAACCCTGTACTGCGCTTTATTTTAGTGCATGCACATGCTTTTTCAGTAGATAGAGATAATCCTGGACCTTCTGCAATTAAAATTCCAGTTAAAGGATTACGAAAGAGTGACCTCTCTTTAATTATTTTTCCATCTGGAACTCGTCATTCTGAAGAACTTAAAAGTGGCGCCTTTGTAATCGCTAAAATGGCCAATAAGCCTTTAGTTCCTGTTGTCTATCAAGGGCCTCTTACTTTTAAAGGATTACTTAAGAGACAACCATTAGAGGTTTGTTTTGGCGACCCTATTTATATTCCGCGCAAAGAAAAAGTCAACAAAGAAACTACGCCCGCCTTGTACCATCAATTAGAAGAGGCATGGGATAAACTAGATAAGGAACAGAACCCTAGTCTCCACTATATTGCAAAATAATTTTTTAGTATTTTAGTTTTTTAGTGTTAGAATAACATAGTCTAATGTAGAAAAGGAGAATCAGTAATGTTAGAAAAACCTTTATATAAAATGATGCTTAGTCATTCATTCAATATTCCAGTAAAAGTTACCTACTGGGATGGAAAATCAGAAGTTTATGGAAATGGCACACCGGAAGTGGAGGTTATTTTTAACAAAAAGATTCCTTTTAAAGATATTACAAGTAATGCATCTTTAGCTTTAGGTGAAGCATATATGAATAAGGACCTTGAAATCAAGGGAAGTATTCAACAGTTAATCGAAGCAGCTTATGAAAGTAGCCAATCTTTCATGCGTGCTTCAAAATTCAGAAAATTTTTACCTAAGCAAAAGCATACTGAAAAACAAAGTCAAGAAGATATTCAGAGTCACTATGATATCGGAAATGACTTCTACAAATTATGGCTTGATCCAACTATGACTTATTCATGTGCCTACTTCACTAACGGAAATACAGATGATCTTGAAGCAGCTCAAATTGCAAAAGTGCATCATATTCTTCAAAAGCTAGATCCAAAGCCAGGTAAAACCTTGTTAGATATTGGCTGTGGTTGGGGGACACTAATGTTAACCGCAGCTAAAGAATATGGATTAAAAGTTACTGGTGTTACCTTGAGTCAAGAACAATTTGATTTAGTTAACAAAAAAATTAAAGATATGGGGCTCGAAGATCAAGCAGAGGTTTTACTTGAAGATTATCGCGAATTAGGTAATCGTGACTTTGACTATGTAACTTCCGTAGGAATGTTCGAACACGTTGGTTCTGAAAATCTAGGTGAATATTTCAAGGATGTTGCTAAATATTTAAAGCCACACGGTATTGCTTTAATTCATGGAATTACTCGTCAACAAGGCGGCGCTACTAATGCTTGGATTAATAAATATATCTTCCCCGGTGGCTACATTCCTGGTTTAGTAGAAATTGTTTCAAGAATTGAAGAAGCTGACTTGCAAATCGCTGATATGGAAATGCTTCGTCGTCACTATCAAAGAACTCTTGAAATCTGGGATAAGAACTTTAATGACCATCGCTCAGAAGTTGAAGGCATGATGGGGGAACGATTTGCAAGAATGTGGGATATGTACCTCCAAGCCTGTGCAGCATCTTTTGAATCAGGAAACATTGACGTTATTCAATATCTATTAACCAAAGGTCCATCAGGTAAAAGCTTGCCAATGACTCGTCAGTACATGTTAAACGATAGATAATAACTTAAAAATAATTTAAGCAGTAAAAATGCTCGGTCGACTGACCGAGCATTTTATTTATCGCTATTTTGTTGGAGCTTGTAAAGATTGTAGTAGTAACCTTTCTTTTCTAATAATTCTGTATGTGTTCCTCGTTCAACAATTCGTCCTTTATCTAAAACAATAATTTGATCAGCATCAGCAATTGTAGAAAGACGGTGAGCAATTGCTAGTGTTGTTCTACCTTGACGAAGCTTCTTCAACCCTTCTTGAATCAAGTTTTCTGTTTCAGTATCAACATTCGCTGTTGCCTCATCCAAAACTAAAATTTTAGGATCTGTTACTAAGGTTCTAGCAAAAGAAATTAACTGTCTTTGGCCTTGGCTAAGTTCTGATCCGCCTTCGATCACTTTAGCATGATACTTACCAGGCATCTTTTCGATAAAAGAATCAGCCTGTACTGCTTGAGCAGCTTTTTTAATTTGTTGATCAGTAATTTGATTATTATATAAACGAATATTTGAAGAAATGTCACCATAAAACATGAATGGTTCCTGTAAAACCAAGCCTAATTTCTTACGTAACTCTTTTTTCGAAAACTTTCTAATATCAATATCATCAATTAGGACTTCTCCACTACCAAATTCATAAAATCTCATCATCACGTTGATAATTGAGCTTTTTCCTGATCCAGTATGACCAACAATTCCTAGAGTCTCACCAGGGTTGACTACAAAAGATACATTATGAAGAATCTCATGTTTGCCATCATAAGAAAAACTAACATTCTTAAATTCAATTTTTCCTTTAGAGATTACTGCATTTTTATCATCTTCTTGCTTAGGCTCATATTCTGTTTCATCCATAATTCGAAAGATACGTTTTCCAGCTACAATTCCATCTTGAAAGAAAGTCATTCGATCCATCATAGTAGAAATTGGATTAAAGAACTGCTGTACATATTGAGAAAATGCATAAACAATCCCTGCTGGAACAAATGTCTTTTGAAGCGGAAAGCCAAAATACATCAAAACTAAGGCTAATGCTAAAGAATAAAGCAAACTAGTCATCGGAGATAAAAGCAATGAGTTGACCCTAATCATATTAAAGCGAGTCTTCATCAATGTGCCATTTTCATTTTCAAAATGATTAGTCATTCTCTTTTCTTGCTTAAATTGCTGAATTAAGGAAACACCTTCTATTGACTCATTTAAATTTGTATTAATCCTACTTAGACGTTCACGAAAACCACGATACAATTTTGAACTTTTCTGCGTATAAATCCAAAAGACAAAACCTAAAATTGGCAAAAATAATAGCACAATTAAAGCAGCAACTTTATTGGTCACATACATTGCTACAAAAGCAGTTACTAATGAGAAAACTCCAATAACTACCTGACAAAGTACTCCCAAGAAATCGCTCAAAGTCATCGTATCATTAGTAACTCTTGAAACAATTGAACCAGCTGGAGTCTGATCAAAATATCGCATCCCCAAACTATGAAGCTTACGATACAAATCCTTTCTGACACTCTCAAGCGTTTTTTCAGCACCAAGTGCATATAAATACTGGTAAACAAACTGAAGAACTGCCTTAATAATCGTTCCCAGCCCATACAACAAGCCAGCCCAGATAATAATTTGAACTGTTGCTTTTTGTTTAATCAAATAATTATCTAAGAAAAATTGCAGTCCTCTCGGCAAAAGCATGTTGATTACACTTACTAAGAAAGCTCCAAAAACGGCGATCCCCATCTCTACTTTAAAAGGCTTAACATATTTTAAAACACGTTTAAAAATATGGATTTGTTCTTTAAGCGGGATTGCCTTTGACCAAACTGATTTAGTTTCTTCATTATTGTCCATCTATTTCACCCACCTTTGCTTGTAGTTCTTGTTTACGCCACATTTCAGCATACCAACCATCTTGCGCCAATAAGTCAGCATGTTTTCCTCTTTCAACAATCTTTCCATTTTTCAAAACTAGAATTAAATCAGCATCCATTACCGAGGTTAAACGGTGTGCGGCAATCAGCGTCTTTTTGCCTTTTCTTTCAGATCGAAGCGAATTCAAAATAGCAGTTTCTGTCTTTGCATCAACTGCTGAAAGAGCATCGTCTAAAATTAAAATCGGACTTTCTTTTAATAATGCTCTAGCAATTGATAATCGTTGCTTTTGTCCACCAGACAATGAAACACCATTTTCTCCAACTAAAGTTTGATAGCCCGCTGGCATCTGCATAATATCATCATGTAAATCACTCTTTTGAGCTGCAGATTCTATTTTATTCTTAGTTGCATCTTGATCAGAAAATGCAATATTCTTCTCAATTGAAGTAGAGAACAAAAAGTTATTCTGCGGTACATAGGAAATTTCATTTAAAAGTAGTTTTAACGGAATATTTCGAATATCATGTCCGCCTAAAGTTATTTTGCCTTGATAGTGATCAAATTCTCTAAGTAAAAGCTCAATAATTGTAGTTTTTCCAGCTCCAACTTTTCCAACTAAACCTAATGTTTGTCCTGGCTTTAACGTGAACTCAATATTTTGTAAAACCGGAATTTCCTTTTCATCAGGGTAAGCAAAAGATCCAATATCATATTTCAGATCACCTTGAATATCTTTAACTGTTAAACTTTGATCAGCATTCTCATCTGTAATTTGTGGTCTTTCATATAAAAGACACTCAACACGATCATAAGAAGCTGATCCTCTTTCTAAAATATTAAATAAATAACCAATCGCAAACATTGGCCAGACCATATTAGAAATATAAGCAATAAATGAAACTAATTGCCCTACTGACAAAGTATGATTTGTTACTAATAAACCACCATAAATAATTGTGATTACATAAGTAGCACCAATAATTAAAGTTCCTAGTGGATCAAACATTGAATCCCACTTAAAAACCTTCTTATTAATCTGAATAGTTTCATCTACCATTTTATTAAAGGCAGCAGAATCTTGCTTGCTTTCGCCAAAAGCCTTTAATACTTTAATTCCAGAAACAGATTCTTGAGTTTTATTATTTAAACGAGAAAATGCCGCTTGTGACTTATCAAAGCTATAATGAAGTTTATCTCCTAATTTCCAGGCCCCTAAAGCCAAAAACGGAAGTGGCAAAAGTGCAATAACAGTTAAGCGAAAGTCTGTAAAGATAATCATTGCTATCATCGTTGTTCCACCAGTGACTAATGAGTCTACTAAAGTTAAAACGCCGTCTCCCGCAACATTTTGAATAGAATTGATGTCGTTTGTTGCATGCGCCATTAAGTCACCAGTCCGGTGTCTTTGATAAAAAGTGCGATCCATTACCATAAAGTGCTTAAACAAGCGTGACCGCATTTGTCTTTCTAATTCAGCCGCACCACCCCAAATCTGCTTACGCCAAAAGTAGCGTAATAAATACAAAACAATCGCAGCAGCAACAACCGCTAAAATCAAAGCTGCATATTCACTCCAACTAATTGATCCCTTATCTAATTGATCAGCCATCAATCCTAAAATTCTAGGAGGTACTAAATTTGCAATCGAAGTTAAAACCAGAAAACTAATTCCAATAATATATCTCTTTTTTTCTTGCTTGAAAAACCAGCCCAATTTGCTGAAAATATTCATTTTTTCACCTCACAATATACAAATAGACAGAGGAATCCGGTCCTCTGTCTATTACCAAATATTAGTAAAGTAAGCTACTACTTTTGTTGTTGATGCTTCATCATATTCATAACTTGATTAAGCTTCTTAGCGGATGGTTTTTGTCCCATTTGCGCCATCATAGCTGCAATCATATCTTCACTAATAGGAGGATTGTCTTGGAAATACTTCTTCATGTATGCACGAGCACCGTAAAATCCGCCGACAAGACCGATTAATAATGCGATAATAATAAGAAAAATTGCTAAACCTAAATTCATTTCCCAAAAACCTCCGAAAATTAATGTACTTTTTCAGCATACCAAAAAAACAGCTATTTTTAAAGTAAAAGATTAATCTTTTCTTAATCCTTTACGACGTTGTGCCTCTTTTGCTTTTTCTGAAGTTACTTCTTTACCATTTTCATCAATAACTACAGTATCTTCTAATTGCTGCCTAAAGCCTGCACGGAAGTTTTCTAGAAAAGCGGATCTTAATTTCTTGCGTTCTTCAACTTCATCGGGAGTTAATTCGCGTTCTCTACTAATTTTAGTTAGCTCATTAATTCTTTTAATTAGCTTTTCTTCTTCTTTTTTATCCATAAGTAAACACCTCACTAAACAATGTTAGTTTACCCTAATTATAGCAATAAAAAAAGACTCATCTACTAAGAACGCCTGTTTGCTGAGATAAAGTTTTTTTGTTAAAATACTAGTAAGTAACTAGATGGAGAAAAAATTATGACTGAACCACATGCAAATAAACAATTAGAAATTTTACGTTTTATTTACGATACCGTTGAAGAACGAGCTTTTCCACCTACAGTTAGAGAAATCTGTAGTGCAGTTGACCTTTCATCAACTTCAACCGTTCATGGTCACTTAGCTCGACTTGAAAAGAAAGGGTATATTTTAAAAGATGCCACTAAGCCAAGAGCAATTGAAGTAACTGAAAAAGGACGAGAAGCTTTAGGAATTAAGCCTAAAGATATTCCAATTGTTGGTGTAGTGACTGCTGGTCAACCAATTTTAGCGGTTCAGGATATCGATGAATACTTTCCTCTTCCACCTGATCTTGAAAATGATGCTGGCGAACTTTTCATGTTACGCGTTCATGGTGAATCAATGATTAATGCTGGAATTTTAAACGGTGATCACGTGATTGTGCGCAAACAATCTAGTGCAAATAATGGCGAGATCGTTGTTGCAATGACTGAAGACAATGAAGCAACAGTTAAGAGATTCTTTAAAGAAGATGGATATTATCGTTTACAACCTGAGAATGATACTATGGATCCAATTATTTTACCTGTGGTTCAAATTTTAGGCAAAGTTGTCGGTCTATACCGTAATAACATTGATTAAAAAACTGGTTAGGAAATTAATTCCTACCAGTTTTTATTTTTTCACTAATTTAATTAAAGGTTTTATATTTAACCAATCTTGAGCAATTGTATCTGTCAGTTTTCGGTTATAAAAAACCGCGGCTGGGTGATATTGTGGTATTACCGTATATTTTTCTTTAGACCAAACGTAGCCATCTTTTTTACTATTTAATTCCAAAATCGAGGTATTTTTAATAATCTTACCATGCACTTTACTAATCTCATATTTATGATCAAGTAAGCGGCTCAAAGCAGTCGTGCCCACAGTTACGATAATTTTAGGTTGAGCATATTGAAGCTCGAAATCTAACAAAGGAGCATGCGCTAGAATTTCTTTTTTAGTTGGTTTTCGGTTAGGGTATTTTATTACTTCTTTATTTTCTTTTTTACTAAATACCCTCTTAACACTATAAGGTCGACTTCTTACTGCGCTTGTAATGTAAACATCTTCTCGCTTTAAGCCAATTGAAGCTAATGACTTCATCAATTCTTTTCCTGAAGCACCATGAAAAGGAATCAGCGACTCTATTTCTTCTCTTCCTGGTGCTTCGCCAATAATCATTAGTTTAGGATGAACTGGACCAGCTCCAAAATTGATCCCTTCTAATTTCATCCCTCTTGATCTTTCCTTAACTTCAACTAATAACTTATCTGGATATCTCATTTTTAATGTAGTCCTGTGCCTTTTTTAAGAGCTCATTCAATTCTTCATAATGCAAGCATTTACTGGCCTCTTCTAAATTCACCCATTTAGAAGCGCCAATTTCACTTTTTTGTAATTTAATTTTTTGAGTTGGAATGAATTCACTTAAAAACAAAGTTACTGTCTTCAAACGATCACGAGTAATTTTATAAGTGAGACTTTCTTTAAAATTAAAATCATAGTTTGGTCTTAATCCCACTTCTTCGTAAACTTCTCTTTTTGCCGCTTGTACATTATTTTCTCCAGCTTCAAGATGTCCTTTAGGAAAACCCCATGTACGATTAAGCATATTTTGAACTAATAAAAACTCTATTTCATTTTTATTAATTCTATAAATGATACTGCCCGCTGAATACTCATGCACTGTCTTCATTATGCGCCCTCCTCTTAATTTACAGTTTACTTCATTATAAGCTAAATTATCATTTTAAACCTTTTTGAGATTTGTTACTTTTCTATTTTTCTCTCTTATTTTTAGTTTAATCGACAAAATTCAAATTTAAGGTTACACTTTATGATGAAATAGATTAAATAAGGTGAAGAAATTGAAAAAACAAGAACAAACTGAAAGCTGGGGACAGTGGATTCTCCAAGTACTAATTTTAGTAGCGATATTTTTTGGTATATTCTTTGTACTAAATAAATTTGTTTTTGCTAATTTAACAGTATCTGGAATTTCAATGCAGCCAACTTTTGAAAATAATGATCGTGTTATTGCACTTCGCCATGCAAAGATTAAACAAGGCGATATTGTAATTGTTGATGCTCCTGATGAGCCTGGAGCTCTTTATATTAAAAGAGTTATTGGGCTACCAGGTGATACCGTTGTAAGTAAAAATAATCAGATCTATATCAATGGTAAAAAAATTAATCAGCCTTGGTTGAAGGCTGGTCAAAAGTTAATTGACAATGGTGAAGATGGTGTTTCTGGTACTAAATATACCAATACTCAAAACTTTACTTTAAGTTCTTTAGCTAAAACACAAAATTACCGCCAATTCTACACTGCTACGCAACTAAAAGAAATGCAGAAAACTAACAAAGTTCCCGCTAATACCTACTTTGTAATGGGAGATCATAGAAGTGTTTCAAAGGATAGTCGTTACATTGGAACAATTCCACGAAGTAAAATTGTTGGCGTGGTAAAAATGAGATACTGGCCATTAAATCATATTACATTTTATTAATAATTAAGAGTTTCGCTTTTGAAACTCTTATTTTTTGTATAAAAAAAGCTATCTCTTTCGAGATAGCTTCTAATATTGTCTTGATTAATTGAATTAACCGCGACGCTTTTCAGCAATTCTAGCTGCCTTACCATGACGGTCACGTAAGTAGTAAAGCTTAGCACGACGTACACGACCGTGACGAAGAACTTCAACCTTAGCAACACGTGGGTCGTTTACTGGGAAAGTACGTTCAACACCAATACCAGATGACATCTTACGTACAGTGTAAGTTGCGCTAATACCAGCACCCTTACGCTTGATTACAACACCTTCGAACATCTGGATACGTTCGTGAGTACCTTCAACAACACGTACGTGAACACGAACAGTATCACCTGCACGGAAGTCAGGCATGTCATCACGTAATTGTTCTTTAGTTAATTCTTGAATTAATGGATCCATTATTTTCTCTCCTTCTACGGCATTCATCAACACTTAGTGCCAGCGGAATACCCATAAATAAGTGGCTTATGCCACAACGACTAGTTTACCAAATAGAAAAAAGCTTGTAAATACTAATTTTCTTTTTCAAGTTTAATTTCTTCAAGCATCTTCTTTTCTTCATTTGTTAGTTCTCGTTCAGCTAACATATCTGGGCGATGAAGATAAGTTGTTCGCAACGCTTCTTTGTGGCGCCATTCGGCAATTTTTTGATGATTTCCAGATGTTAATACTTCAGGTACCTTTTCTCCTTCAAAATCAGCTGGACGAGTATATTGAGGATATTCTAAAAGTCCATGAGAAAAACTTTCCTCAACTGGAGAAGCAGCATTTCCTAAAATTCCAGGCAATAAACGTACAGTTGCATCAATCATACTCATCGTCGGCAATTCTCCACCCGTAAGGACATAATCACCGATTGAAACTGTTTCATCCGCTAAATCATAGACTCTTTGATCGAATCCCTCATAGTGGCCACAAATAAAGGTCAAATTTTCTTCTTTAGCCCAATTTTGCGCCATCTTTTCATTAAAAGTCTTTCCTTGAGGGGCTGTAATAATTACCTTTCCTTTATTAGTTAAAGAATCCAAAGCTTTTTTTATCGGCATAATTTGTAACACCATGCCAGCTCCTCCTCCATATGGAGTGTCATCAACATGATGGTGGACATCTGTAGTAAAATCACGGAAATTAACTAAATTTAACTCCCATTTTTTATCTTCTAATCCTCTTCCTAACATTGATACTTGTAAAGGGGTAAACATATCTGGAAATAGGGTTAAAACATTAATTTTCATCTCGTAATCCTTCAAGTAAAGTTACTTCTATTCTCTTATTAGCTAGATCAACGTTGTTAACGACTGATTCAATATTTGGAATCCAGAAACTTTTGCCATGCTCTGGTTTTATCTCCCAAATATCGTTAGCACCAGGAGTTTCAATATTTGCCAAAACTCCAAGTTTTTCACCAGTTTTAGCATCATAGACTGGGCAATTCAAAATATCTTTGAAATAGTAGCTGCCCTCAGGTAATTCTTGCTGATCTGCTTCTGCTACATATAATTCTTTACCACGAACTTTTTCAGCTTGATCAATATCATCTATTCCTTCAAATTTAACCAAGTAGAATTGTTTATGACGACGTGTAGCTTCTACAATTAATTCTTGGTACTGATCACTATTCTTAATGAATAATCTGCTTCCATTAGCTAATCTTTCCTCAGGAAAATCAGTAGTTGCATTTACCTTAACTTCCCCCGTCAAACCATGAGGAGATAATATCTTTCCAACTTCAAAATACTCAGTCATTATACTTATTCTTTCTAATAAAAAAAGTTTGGGAAAAGCTTTCCCAAACTTCTAATTGCAATAGTAAATTACTTACCGTACTTTGCGTCGTGGTATCTAGTCATCAAACCAGCTTTTGAAAGCAAGCTTCTCACAGTATCTGATGGTTGAGCACCCTTTTCAAGCCATTCAAAAATCTTATCTTCTTCAAGCTTAACTTCATCAGGGTTAGTAAGTGGGTTGTAGTAACCAACTTCTTCGATAAAACGACCATCACGTGGCATACGTGAGTCAGCAACTACGATACGATAAAAAGGTTTTCTCTTTGAGCCCATACGGCGCATACGAATCTTAACAGACATTAATTAATTCCTCCTAAATTTCTTGACTTAAATAATATAGCATAAAGCTAAATGTGTGTAAAGTGCTTTTCCTTAACAGTTAAAAATTATTTTGAGCGATATCGTTTAATCTTCTTCATGCGCTTCTTTTTATTTTTCTTGAAGCGCTTATTCATTGATCTCATCGCCATCTTACCCATTGGTGAATTCATACCTGGCAGATTGGCGAATTCGCCCATATCTCCCTTAGTCATCTTTTGCATCATTTCTTTTGATTGCTTAAATTGTTTAATCATGCGATTGACTTCGGCAATTGATCTACCAGAACCAGCAGCAATTCTGCGTCTTCTTGATGGATTAAGAATATCAGGATTTTCACGCTCTTCAGGTGTCATTGAGTAAACGATAGCTTTGATATGAGAAATTTGTTTTTCTGGAATTTGGATATTCTTTAAAGCAGGGTTATTTCCTAAACCAGGAATCATTTTTATAATTTGATCCAACGGTCCCATCTTTTGTACTTGATCCATTTGATCAATGAAGTCATTAAAATCAAATGTATTTTCACGCATCTTCTCAGCCATTTTTTCGGCTTCTTTAGCGTCATAATCTTGTTGAGCCTTTTCAATTAAGGTCAACATATCGCCCATACCTAAGATACGTGACGCCATTCGATCAGGATGGAAAGTTGAAAGATCAGTTAATTTTTCACCTTGTCCAGTAAAGATAATTGGCAGACCAGTAACAGCACGAATTGAAAGAGCTGCACCACCACGAGTATCACCATCAAGCTTAGTTAAGATAATACCCGTTAAATCTAAATCATTATTAAATCCTTCAGCAACTTGAGTAGCTGCTTGACCGGTCATTGCATCAACAACAAGCAAAGTATTGTCTGGATGAGCAACAGCTGTTACACGTTTTAATTCATCCATTAACTGTTCATCAATTTCAAGACGACCAGCTGTATCGATTAAAACATAATCATTTTTATTCTTATCTGCTTCTTCAAGACCATGCTTTACAATCTCTGCTACATCTTGATTGTCTTCACTATAAACTGGTACATTTAACTGCTGACCAATTTGCTTTAACTGATCAATCGCAGCTGGACGATAAATATCGCCTGCAATTAATAAAGGTCGTGCTTTTTCATTTTTCATTAGATAATTTGCAAGTTTACCAACGGTAGTAGTTTTACCAGTACCTTGCAAACCGACCATCATAATAATGGTGGGAATATGTTGAGACTTATTAATAGAAACAGCCTCTTCTCCCATCATCTTAGTTAACTCGTCATCAACGATTTTGATAATTTGTTGTCCTGGATTTAAGCTCTCTTGAACTTCTTTACCTAAGGCTTCTTTCTTAATCTTCTTAATAAAGTCTTTTACAACTTTAAAGTTAACATCAGCTTCTAGTAAAGCTAACCGAATTTCACGACTTGCATCGTTAATATCAGCTTCAGAAATTTTTCCTTTACCTGTTAAATTTTTTAATGCTTTTTGAAGTCTTTCACTTAAATTTTCAAAAGCCATGCTATTCTACTCCCATTTGTTTCAATAATTTTAAAAGTTCAATCTGAGCACGATTAATTTTGCCATGTTCAAGGGCATAAACTGCTTCAGTTATTTTTTCTTCTATTCTTATATAATCACGCTTCATATGAAGTTTATCTTCATACTTTTCTAAAGCCTTACTGCTTCGTTTTAAATTATCATAAACAGCTTGACGAGATACGTGGTGATTATCAGCAATTTCACCTAAAGACAGGTCATTATAATAATAATCTTCAAAATAATCTTGCTGCCCCTTGGTTAAGAGTGGACCATAATAGGCAAACAAGTCACCTAGTCTTTCATTTTTTTCTAGTTCATCCATTTGTCTCACCTTGAACCAGTATAGCAAAAAAAACGTTTTTCTAAAATAATAGCCATATACTTTTAAATCAACTTTTTAGTTTATCAAAAAGAAGGTTAAGCAACTGAACGCTTAACCTTCTTTCTATTAAAGCTTTTAATTATAGATTTGGATCCATCTTAAATGTTAACTTAGACATCTTAATGGCATCCGTGAACATTTGACCCATCAATTCTTCACTGTCTTTCTTAGTATGAGTAACAGTCTTTTGATTTTCACGAGTCAAGTAGTTAGTTAATTCTTCGCCACTCAAATCTTTAGCATTTTCAATAATTTCTTCAACTCTACCACGGTAATAGCGGTTAAGTTCTTCAAGGTACTTAGTATCAAGTTGAACAAATTGAGGATAGTGACTTTCAACCAAAGCAGCAAGGGACTTGTAATACCACCAAGCATCTTCTTTGTTGTAAGTCATTGAAGTGTTGTTAAATGATGGATCAGTTTCATTCATATTAGCAAAGAATGGAATATATGGAGTAAATGTTGGACCACCAATACATAACCACATAATACCAGCCATTTCTTCAGGAACATCACTTCTAATTTGCAAGATATGTGAGTTTTGAGTTCTGTTCAATCCAATTGGACGGTAGCGGTGTTTTTCCTCTTCCGTTCCATGGCCAAATGGATCAAATGGCGTATCTTGATAATGAGAACCTAGTGCAAATTCAATATCTTCTTTAGCTAATTTCTTAGAAGCTTTTCTAATGAATGGAATATCTGGATCTTCAGGATCTTGTTCAATTTCTGGGTTGAAAAGTTTTTGAATATACCATTGACGACTAGTATTGTAGTGACGGTCTTGTTCAGTATAAGTTCCAAAAATATGACGGAAATTCCAACCTTCGTGATCAGGATTTAAATGGTTCTTTTCAACAAATTCTTGAATTCCTTCACTCCACATAAAGTTATCAGGATCATCAAAATTAACCTGTTGGATAGCTACACGGTTACCTGTTGCTGCATAACAATCATCTGGAATACGTTGAGCAACCCAGTGGTGACCAGTAACAATTTCCATGTACCAAACTTCATCTTTATCACCAAATAAAACTGAGTTTCCAGCAGGAGATCCATACTTCTTGATCAATGAACCCAGACGCTTAACACCAGCTCTAGCGGAGTCAATGTATGGTAAAACTACAGTTTGCATACAATCTTCATCTAAGCCATCTTCAACTAATGGATCAAATGCCAAAGTTCTTTCATTACCATAGGTTGATTCAGTACATGACATTGCAACATTCTTTTGATTAATACCGCTTTCGTCATAGTAACCTAATTTTTTATAGTCAACGTTTGGAACAGCTGGTACTCTTTGAGCATCTTCTGGAAGATCCATTTCAAATTTATTAAGCCAAGACTTAATTTTACGTCCCTTTTCACCATGAGCAGCTGGTTCAATAATAAACTTTTGTGGTGTAATTGCACCTGCTGTATCATCATTACGTGAAATCATCACTGAGCCATCAATTGAGGCTTTTTTACCAACTAAGATAGTTGTACATGCACTTAAATGCTTCATTATTTACTCCTTTTATATTACTTATAGCTTCATCTATGATTAGATTAATCCTTGGAAGAGACCGATTGCAAATTTTTCTGCGTCAAAGTTTGCTAAATCATCAACCTTTTCTCCCAAACCAACTAATTTAACTGGTAAATCCATTTCATTTCTAATTGCTAAAACTACTCCACCCTTAGATGAGCCATCAAGCTTGGTTAAAACTAAACCTGTAAGTTTTGTAGTCTTATCAAAATCTTTTGCTTGAAGCAATGCGTTTTGGCCAGTTGAACCATCAAGAACTAAAAGAACTTCATTAGGTTGATCAGGTAAGATTTTCTTTATTGTTCGCTTGATTTTATCCAGCTCACTCATTAAGTTTACTTTATTTTGAAGACGACCAGCCGTATCAACTAATAGGAAATCTATTCCTCTGTCCTTAGCTTTTTTAACACCATCATAAACTACAGAAGCAGGATCAGCTTTTTCAGGTCCAGTGACTACTTCAACGCCATCACGTCGTCCCCATTCAACTAATTGCTCTACAGCTCCAGCTCTAAAAGTATCAGCTGCTACCATCATGACAGACTTGCCTGAATCTTTGATTCTCTTGGCCAATTTACCAATCGTCGTTGTTTTACCAGCTCCATTAACACCAACAAACAAATATACATTTGGCTTTGCTTCTGGATCATCAGCTAGTTTTGAATCTTTGCCTTCGCCGCCTTTGTCATAAATATCAACTAATTTTTCGACAATGACTTGTTTTAAGTCGTCGTGACTTTTGGCATTTTGAAGTTTTGCTTCATCCCTTAAAGAATCGGTTAATTCTTCAGCAGTTTCAAAACCGACATCTGATTCAATTAATAAGTCTTCAAGGTCATCAAAGAAGTCTTCATCAACTGTTCTAAACTTAGCAAAAAATGCATTCAGACGAGCACCAAAGGAATGATTTGTCTTTTCCAATCCTTTATCATATCGCTCTTGTTCATCTTCTTTTTCAGCTGATTCTTCTTCAGTATTTTCAGCTACTTCAATCTCTGACTCAGGCTCTGAAATCTTATCTTCATATTCCTCAGATTTTGATCCTTCTGAGGAAGTATCTTCAGCTTTAGTTGTCTTTTCTTCTACTTCGTTTTGACTTTCTTCAAAGGCACTACCAGCATCACTCCAGCCAGGAGTTTCGTCAGAGTCTTCGGTTTCTTCATCATGTTTGTCAGTTTCTTTTAAAGCTAGGTCTGACTCGTTTTCAGGTTCTTCAGCCTCAGTATTCACTTCAGAATCTTGAGCTTCTTCAGTCGTTTCCTCATCTACTTTATGTTCTTCTTTTTCTTCTTGATCTTCATCTTTATGACCAAAAAGAGATTTTTTGATCTTATCAAATAACCCCACTGCTAATTCACTTCTTTCTTAATTTCGTTTAACGATACCGATAAAACCTTGGAAATACCAGATTCCTGCATTACAATTCCATATAAATTATCTGCTTTTTGCATTGTACCGCGACGGTGAGTAATTACAATAAACTGAGTCTTCATGTCATAGTGATTCAAGAACTGAGCAAAGCGATCAACATTAGTTTCATCTAAAGCTGCTTCTACCTCATCTAAAATACAGAATGGTACGGGATTAACTTGTAGCATTGCGAATAGCAAGGTAATTGCAGTTAAAGCTCTTTCGCCACCAGACAAAAGCGTTAATTTTTGAGACTTTTTGCCAGGCGGCTGGGCAATAATCTCAATTCCCGTTTCAAGCAAGTTCTTGGGATCAGTTAGCTCTAATCTTGCATGTCCTCCGTCAAACATAATTGGAAAGATCTTTGCAAAACTCTTTTCTATTTGATGGAAGGTTGTACTAAAGCGGTTCTTTACTTCGTCGTCAAGTTTAGACATAGACTCTTCAATATCTTTTCTAGCCTTTAGTAAATCAGTCTGCTGGCCATTTAAGAAATCATAACGAGTTTTAACATCTTCGTATTCTTCAATCGCATTCAGATTTACTTCGCCAATATCTGCTAAAGACATCTTATGCAAATGAACCTCACGTTCTAACTTTTTACGCAACTCTGCTGTATTTTGTCCTTTAGACAATTGCAACGCAGCTTCAAAAGTCAAAGAATATTCCTCACTCAAAGTACCAAGTTTTTGATTAATTTGAGATTTTAATTCTCCAAGTTTTGCAGAATATTCTTCCTGTTCGGCAGCTGTGTTTTTACGTAAGTTATAATTTCTGGTTGCTACTTGGTCAAGATTATTTATCTGAGCATCAAATTTACCTAAATCTTGGTTTATTTCAGCTAAAGCTTGTTGCATCTGCTTTTTCTTTTTACTTAATTCAGCGACTTGCTCTTCTATTTCAGTTTCGCTTTGACCATTTTGAGATAAAGCAAGTGCCTTGATTTTTTCATCAATGTCTTTAAGTCTAGAATTAGTATTTACCAATTGCTCTTCTAATTCTGCTTTTTTAGCATTAAGGTTTTCAAGCTTATTCTTTACTACAGCCAAATCAGAATTTAAGTTACTTAATTTAGTCTGAAGTTTTTGATAAGCCTCATCAAAATCATTTAGATCACTCTTTAACTGATCCATTTTTGACCTTTGTGTTTGAGCTAGCTTCTCAAGTTGATCTTTTTTAACTTGTGCCTTTTCAAGGCGACTGGTAAGTTCTGCTTCTTCTTGCTTTTTCTCAAGCTCAGCTTTTTGTTGTAGATCGTTTAACTGATTTAGTCGCTTTACTTCTTTTTCTTCATTTTCGTACTTAATTGCTTGTTCACTAATCTTTTGATTTAAAGAATTCAATTCAGTATTTTTGGTTTCTAAGTCAGTTTGTAAGTCAGATAACTTATGATTTAGATCATTCAAAGTCGCTTCTAATTTAGCAAATTTTTCTTTACCAACTTTAATTTGATTTGTTAATTTATCAATTTCCGCATTCGTTGCAAGTGGAGAATTATTTCTGGTATTTCTGGTTCCCCCCGTCATACTTCCGCCAGGGCTAATAATATCTCCGTCTAAAGTAACAATACGATAGTAACGACCAATTCTGCGTTGAACACGTAAAGCTGTATCAATAGTATCAACTACTAAAACATTTCCTAAAAGATAAGAAATTGCATTTGAAATATTAACTTTAGTTTTAGCAGTTACTAAATCTGCCGCTACGCCCTTAAATCCTTCGATGCTTTGAAGAGAATTTAATGTAGAAGTTGCAATTTCATTATGACGCAAGCCATCTAATGGTAAAAAGGTAGCTCTCCCGCTTCGAGTTTGTTTTAACAAATTAATTGCATCTCTTGCACTATTCTGGTCAATAGTTACTAAATCTTGTACTCCGCCACCTAAAGCAGTTGATAAGGCTGCTTCTAATTCAGCTGGGAAAGAAATCAGCTCGCCAATAACACCAACAATTCCATGAAAATCACTTTGATGGTTTAAAACGTATTTAACTCCATAATAATAACCTTCATGGCGATCTCTAATTCGCTTTAGCCCCTCTACTTGCGCAGAAATCTGTTGTAATTTATCTCTGACACTCAAATAAGTTTGTTCATTTTGATCTTTAAGCTTACTTTTTTGAGTAATCTTTTGATCAAGAGACGAAATAGTTTCGTTTAATTGTTGTCGTTTTAAAACAAGATCATGGCCTTGTTTCTTTAGTTCTGCAAGAACTTTTTGCGCTGCTGCTAATTGCTCTTCAACCTCTTGTTGACGATTATTGCTTGATTTTTGGCTTCGCGTCAATTCATTTTTTAGGTAAACAATCTCGTTATTATTGCTAGTTTGATCTTGTAAAGTTTGAATATAATCGGATCGAACTTTCTCTAACTGATTATTTAATTGTTCTGGTCCTTGCTTAAGTTCCTGCTTTAATTCCTTTTGTTTCTTTAAAAATTCTGCAAGAACTTGATTCTGACTCTTTAGATCTTCTTCATTAGCCGTCAGCTGCTTAGATAAATGTTTTTGTCGTTCTTTTAATTCTTCAGCCTGAGCATTATATTCTTTTTGTGTCGCAACATCATATTCTCTTGATTGTTGGTGCATCTGAAGATCAGTATTAAGAGCAGCAAGTTTTTGCGTCAAAGATAACAGCTCTTGTTGTTTTTCATCTTTTTCAGCGTGACGTTTATTTGATTGTTTGCGTTTTTCTTCTAAATCAGCCTGTGATTGCTTAACTTCATTATCTAACTTATCAAGTATCTCTTGATTAGCATTTGCTTTCTTAGCAACATCTTTTTTCTCTTCATTTAAGCTTTCAATTTCTAAACCTAAAAGTTGCTTTAACTTATGGTCTAGCTGTTCTTTTTGAAACTTATATTCTTTTGCTAAAGAACTTTGTTCATGAAGTGGCTCAATTCTGCCTTCTAATTCTTTAACTAAGTCATTAATTCTAATTAAATTAGCATTAGTCTTATCTAATTGCTTTAAAGCAGTTTCTTTTTGTTGTTTAAAATGAAGCACACCAGCTGCTTCTTCAAAGATCCCGCGACGCTGCTGCGGTTTAGAATTAAGAATTTCATCAACTTTTCCTTGAGAAATGATGCCCAAACTGTCAGAAGACATACCAGACTCAATAAAAAGTGTTCTAACATCTTTTAATCTTACGGGATGATGATTCAAAAGATAATCACTTTCGCCGTTACGCAAAATTTTTCTGGTCACGATAACTTCTTTTTCATCAGAAGCAAGTTGATGATCACGATTATCGAAAATCAACTCCACTTCAGCATGATTCATTGGAGCACGCATTTGACTACCAGCGAAAATAACATCTTTCATATTTTCACCACGTAAAGACTTGGCAGAACCTTCACCCATTACCCAGCGAATTGCTTCAGTAATGTTACTTTTTCCACTACCATTTGGACCAACGATTCCCGTAATACCATTATTAAATCTAATTGTCGTCTTATCAGCAAAAGACTTAAAACCATTTAAAACTAATTGTTGTAGTGGCACAGACTCACCTTTTCTTATTTATTTTTATCTAATGCAGCTTGAGCCGCTTGCTGTTCAGCAGCTTTTTTATTGCGGCCTTGTCCTTCAGAAATCTTTTTATCATTTACAAGTAATTGTACTTTAAAGGATGGCTTTGATTCATCTTCGGCAATTACTTGATATTCAATCTTAACTGGCCCATTTACTTGTAGACGTTCTTGAAGCTCAGTCTTATAATCTCTTGAAGCGTTAAAATCACCTTCAGCAATCAATGGATAAACTGTCAAATGCAAGAAATGTTGTACAGCTGGCATTCCTTGATCTAAGAACAATGCTCCATTAAATGCCTCAAAGACATCTTCAAGAAGTGTCTTGCGCTTTCTTGCCCCAGCCTTTTCTTCTCCCTTACCAAGATTAATTTCTGCTGGAAAACCACATTCAATCGCAAATTCAGAAAATCCTTCAGTTCTAACAATATTAGAACGCATTCGCGTTAATTCACCTTCATTTAATCTTGGAAAATGCCGATATAGATAATCGGATACAGCTAGTTCAAGAACAGCATCCCCTAGAAACTCTAACTTTTCATAATCTTTTCTCCCGGGATGTTCATTTGCATAAGAAGAATGAGTGAATGCATCTTCAAGTAAATTTTCGTTATTAAACTTTATTCCGTATTTTTCTTTTAAATTATTTTTAAAAGCTACTGAAACCATAGTTGCTTCCTTTCTTTAACCCTTTAATTATACCTATTTTCTGCTATTAAAAAAAGCTAAAGAAAAAGGCGCGGCCATCAGTCGCACCTTTTGTTTATTTGATTTATTTAGCATAACCAACATAGTACCAATTAGGGAATCCGCCACCCATACTCTTAGATGGAGCCAATGAGTAACCGGTCAACTTGTTGTTAACAGCATAAATACTGTAACTATTTGAAACTGGAACAACGTAAGCTTCCTTGTCCATATATGCTTGCCATTGGTGGAATTTCTTAACTCTGTAGCTGTTATTAAAGGCTTTTTGAGAATCAATATCGTTCAACAAATCAGTATTTTCTTTAGTAACAAATCTACTGTAGTTAAATGGAGCCTTAGCACCGTACAAGTCTTGAGGTGAAGGTTCTGAAGAAAGTGACCATGCACCAATAAACATATCAACATCTTTAGAATCATTTTGAACTTTATCGTAGAAGGAATTCATTTCCATCAAGCGGCCACTAGTTAACTTAACATTCAAGCCCAATTTCTTCCATTGCTGGATGTAATTTTGAATAATTGGTTCTTGAACCTTGCTACCAGTCATCGCAGCTAAACGAATAGTCAAAGGCTTGCCATTTGGTTGTACACGGTAAGTACCCTTCTTCTTGTAGCCTGCCTTATCAAGTAATTCGTTACCCTTTTTAATGTTATAAGTATAGCCCTTAACATCTTTATCGAAGTAATCACCGAATTGTTTTGGAATTAAAGTAGGAATTCTAAATGAAAGACCATATGAATATCTCTTGTAAACTTGATCAACATTCATACCATAGGCAATAGCTTGACGTAATGCTCTGTTGTTCATCTTAGCATCTTTATTCATCACGTTTTCGCCCTTAGCTGAATCCCACTTACCCACTTTAAAGCCTAGGTAAGAATATGAAAGTGGAATATTTGCAATAAAGTTTACTCCTTTAGTTCCTTTAATATTAGGCCACTGTGAATTACTTACTTGAGTTACATCAAACTTATTACTCTTAATGGATTGAGCAACTGAAGCTGGTGTAATTACCGAAGCTGTAATTTTATTTAAGTGTGGCTTACCCTTGTAATAATGTTCATTCGGAACCCATGATACTGATTGTCCACGAACCACCTTGCTTACCTTGTAAGGACCATAGAATAATGGATTTTTACGAACCTTATTACTTGAAATCAGCTTATCAAATGGAACATCTTTTAAATAATGGTAAGGGGCAGCTGCCTCCCAAATATAACCATTACCACTTTGGTTCATGCCAGGCTTCATTTCTTTAAAATGAAGTACTACTGTACGACCATTTTCACCCTCTGGCATTTCAATACCAGAAATAGTATCAGATTTTCCTTCATGATATTCTTCTAACCCTTCAAGGTCAGCTAAACTTGAAGTATAACGTTGAGAATGCGTTGCCTTATTAGCAATAATTTCATAAGCATATTCATAGTCTTTAGCAACTAATGGCTGACCATCTGACCATTTAACTTTAGGATTAATTGTAATAGTTGCAGTTTTTGCATTCTTATTAATCTTAATATCAGCAGCTCCGCCTTTAACAAATTTATAGGTGTCGTTAGTTGCAAACAATGACTCATCACCATATTGCATAACTTCTGAGTCAGTATTGTTAGTTGATAGCTCATCGTTAAAAATACCAGTAAAAGGTGTATCAGTAACTACGGCAACGCTAACGCTACCACCATTTTTTATTGCTTTTTTAGGAGTATACTCCTTAAAGTTAGGGTGACTCGTATCTTTATTGTTATTACCACAGGCTGCTAAAGTTAAGGCAACACCTGAAAGCAAAGTTAATGTGCTGATTAATTTGCCTTTCTTCATTAAATTTTCCTCCAATAATATTGGACAAGTTGATATATTTAATTTTAGCACTGAAAAAATTTTTAACAAATTACAAAAAAAGGTCGTCAAATTTGACGACCTTTTGAAAATCTTTTTTAAATTGTTATTTTGCAATTCCAACATTGTACCAAAGACTATTGGCAGCTGAAGGTTTCAATGAGTAACCAGTAATCTTGCTGTTAACAGCATTTACATTGTAACTGTTAGATACTGGAACAACATAAGCTTCATCATTCATGTACTTTTGCCATTCATGGAACTTCTTGACACGATAGTTTGTGTTAAATGACTTTTCAGAATCCATTTCCTGAAGTAACTTAGTATTCTTAGCAGTTACGAAACGAGTAAAGTTGTAAGGAGCCTTTACACTGTACAAGTCATTTGGTGATGGTTCTGAAGATAATGACCATGCACCCATAAACATATCAACGTCTTTAGAATCATTTTGAACCTTGTTATAGAAGGAATTCATTTCCATCAAACGACCACCAGTTAACTTAACATTCAAGCCTAACTTCTTCCATTGTTGGATGTAGTTTTGAATGATTGGCTCTTGAGTAGAGTTACCAGTCATAGCGGCTAAACGAATAGTTAAAGGTTTGCCATTTGGTTGTACACGATATTTACCCTTCTTCTTGTATCCTGCCTTATCAAGAATTTCATTACCTTTCTTGATATTGTAATCGTAGCCTTTAACATTCTTATCGTAATATTTACCAAATTGTTTTGGAATTAAAGTTGGAATATGGAAAGTTAAGCCATTAGTATAACGTTTTGTTACAGCAGAAACATTCATACCATAAGCAATAGCTTGACGTAATGCTTTATTATTCATCTTAGCATCCTTATTCATTACGTTTTCGCCTTTAGCTCCGTCCCACTTACCTACTTTAAAGCCTAAGTAACTGTAAGCTAATGGAATATTTGCAATCCAGTTAACGTTATTGGTATTAGCTACGTTTTTCCATTGTGAGTTAACAACACCCGCAATATCATACTTGTGACTCTTAATAGCTTGAGAAGCTGAGTTAGGGTTCAAAACTTGAATAGTAACCTTATCTAATTTTGGCGTACCTCTCCAGTAATATTTATTAGGTACAAAGGTTACGGCCTGACCACGAACTACTTTACTCATCTTATATGGACCAAAGAATAATGGGTTCTTTCTTACTTGATCAGAGGATTGTAACTTATTAAATGGAACATCTTTTAAGTAATGATATGGTGCTGCAGCTTCCCAGAAGTAACCATTACCACTAAACTTCATACCAGGTTTCATTTCCTTAAAGTGGAGTACTACAGTTCTACCATTTTCACCATCTGGCATTTCAATACCCGAAATAGTGTTAGATTTTCCATCGTGATATTCACTTAAACCAACAATATTTTGAAGTGATTCAGTATAACGAGAAGATTTTGTTGCTTTATTAGCAATAATTTCATAAGAATATTCAATATCCTTAGCAGTTACTTGCTTGCCATCTGACCACTTTACACCTTTTTTAACGGTGATAGTAGCAGTTTTATTTTTATTATCTAATTTTAAGGTAGCAGGTCCCTTATCATTAATTTGATAAGTATCATTTGTATCAAATAAAGCTTCATTACCAGGAGCCATTGCATCAGAGTCGTTTTGAGTATCTGAAAGTTCATTTAAAAAGACGCCGGTAATTGGAGTATCAGTTTCAAGAGCTACACTTACAGTACCGCCCTTCTTAACGGCCTTCTTAGGAGTAGCTTCTTTAAAACTCTTAGTTGGGTTATCTACTTTTGAATTTGAATTATTACCACATGCTGCTAATGTTAAAGCAACACCAGAAAGTAAAGTTAAACTTCCAAATAGTTTGGCTTTCTTCATAGTTATATTCCTCCATCTATTTGGGACAAGTTGATGATTTAATAGTATCATCATCAAACTCATAAAACAACGCTTTTGCTCAATTGATTTTAATATTTTTTCATTTTAATTTATTCGTTTTAGCCAGATATCTTGATATATCAACGTTAAGCAACTACTTTCAGTTCCATAAAATTTTTATTTTTAAAGTCAAAAATTAAGCTTATGCCCATTATTTAAATAAATAAATTAGTATATTAGCTGTATTTTTAGCTATATATCAAAAAAAGCAACTCAATTATGAGTTGCTTTTTAATGTTAATACAATTAAATTTAATTTTCACGTTGACGAGCGTCTCCAGCTCTTTGAAGAGCACGACCAACGTAGTTAATACTCAATGAGATGATTAACAATAATATTGTTGCTGGCATCCATAACCATGGACGAGTAGTAACGTTAACTGGGTCGTTAGCAAATCCAATTAAAGTACCAAGTGATGGTGTAGTAGTTGGTAGCCCATATCCTAAGAAAGATAAAGTAGTTTCAATACCAATGTTACCAGCGATCATTAATACGACATCAATAACTAAAGCTGAAGTAATGTTTGGCAAAACTTCACGGAAAATAATTGTTAAATTAGATGAACCCGAAGTCTTTGAAGCTAAAACATATTCACGCTCTCTTTGTGAAAGAACAAAGGCACGGAAGTATCGAGCAGTCGATGTCCATCCAAACATAGAAATCAACAATACTAAAGTTCCAGCATTGTAGTTAGGAATAACAGTAGTCAAAACAATGATAATTGGGAACTGTGGCAAAATCTGGATAAAGTCTACGATACGCATAATAACTGCGTCAGTAACTCCACCAAAGTAACCAGAGAATAAACCAACTAAAAGTCCAACACCTTCACAAAGTACAGTAACAGATAGACCAATTAATATAGAGTTACGTCCACCCATCATCAATAACTTCAAGATGTCACGACCACCGTCATCAGTACCGAAGACGTGACCTGATTCACCCCATCCATAATATGCTTCAGCGATATTAATTTCTGTTACTTGACCCTTGTTTAAGAACAATGAGCCGACAAAAGTAAATAGTAAGATAGCAACAATAATACAAAATGAAGCAAATGCTACCTTATCGCGCCAAACCTCGCGAACGATAATCTTAAATCCAGACGGTGGTAGAGAGGTTTTAGCATTTTGATCTTTTTTTGATGTATTTTTATCTTTAGCCATAATTTTCTACTCCTCCCTACTTGATCCGAATTCTTGGGTCAATGATACTCATGATAATATCAGATAATAAGTTACCAATTAAAGTTAACACACCAAATAATAAAATTAGGGCTGTCAAAGTTGTATAGTCACGTTGTCCAATAGAATCTAGGAACAACTTACCCATACCAGGGTAACTAAAGACTGATTCAATAACCATTGAACCTGATAATAAACCAGTAATAGTGTTACCGAAGAAAGCAGCGATTGGTAAAAGTGAGTTTCTCAAAATATGTTTATTAAAGACAACATTTTCTGGAACACCCTTACTACGAGCTGTTCTTACGTAATCTTCAACTTTGTTATCAACAATACCAGTTCTTAAATATTGAACAATTGCTGTAGTAGAAATTAAAGCACAAAGAATTGAAGGTAAAATCAAGTGATAGAACCTACTCCAGAAGTAAGCAAAAGTTCCTGGGTTGACATCTGCACTAACGGACCCAGAAATTGGGAACCAACCTAGTGTAAATCCAAATAGCCAGATACCTAAAATGTAGAAAACAAACGGAGGCACAGCATAAGTAATGTAGTTAAATATTTGTACTCCGTGATCTTGCCATTCATCTTGGTGACGGCCTGCTGTAACACCTAATGGAATTGCGATTAAGTAAGTTAAAACAACAGTCATTAAAGACAACCAGAAAGTATTAACTGCACGATCCCAAATCAAAGAAGTAACTGGAACCTTCTGAATATATGATTGACCTAAATCACCATGGAACATATTTCCCAGCCAACGAGTATATTGCACCCAAACTGGATCATTTAAACCATATTCTTGTCTTAATCTTGCAATTTCCTTAGGGTCTGAATTCGGATTAATCATTCCAGTAAATGGGTCACCAGGCATCATTTTAGCCAAAATAAAGACTAGCAAACTCAAGATAAGTAACTGGGGGATCATAATCAGGATTCTACGTAAAACCGTTTTCCACATACCTATTCTCCCTCCTTCAATTCTTGCCTAATCATTTCTTTAGGTAATGCAACGAAATGACGATCGCCAACTTTTTGAAGTGGCAAGACACGACCATCTTTTTCATACCACTTGTCTTGATCTTGCAAGAATTCTTTTTCTACACGTTGACGCTCTTCCTTATGTTGTTCTCTATGCTCAACGTCAACAACAGGAATTGCTGAAAGTAAACGTTTAGTATAAATATGCATTGGATTCTTATAAATTTGATCACGTTTACCAATTTCAACAAAACGTCCACGGTGCATAATCGCAATGTCTTCTGACATGTGCTTTACAACACCCAGATCGTGTGAAATGAAGAGATAAGCAATATTGTATTCTTGTTGAATATGCTTCATGAAGTTCAAAACCTGAGCTTGCACTGATAAGTCCAAGGCTGATGTCGGTTCATCGGCCACAATAAGCTTTGGGTGAGTAGCAACAGCACGTGCTACACCAATTCTTTGACGTTGCCCACCAGAGAACTCGTGTGGATACTTGTAAATTGCATCACTAGGCATCCCAACGATATCTAAGAGTTCTTGAACTCTCTTTCTTTCTTCATCAGTAGTTAAATTTTCGAAGTTTCTAATTGGCTCAGCAATAATGTCTTCAATACGTTTTCTAGGGTTCAAACTAGACATAGAATCCTGGAAAATCATTTGAACATCTTTGTTATAGTTGAGTCTCTTACGGTTTGAGGCTTTAGTTACATCAACGCCCTTGTATAAAATTTGTCCGCTGGTTACTTTTTCAACTCCGACAATTGCTTTACCAGTTGTTGATTTACCTGAACCTGATTCACCAATTAAGCCGTAAGTTTCTCCTTCTTTGATAGAAAGATTAATTCCATCTACGGCTTTAACATATCCAGTAACTCTATTCCAGAAGCCAGAACGAATTGGATAGTGAACTTTTAAATTTTTTATTTCGATTATTTCATCGGCCATAATTTCCTATCCTTTCTTTTCTTCATCTTGGAAATGGAAGCTTTGCCAGCAAGTACATCTTACAAAATGCCCTGGTTCCACTTCATGAATCTTAGGGTTCTCTTCATGAGCACTGGCTGGGATCCAAGGAATTCTTGCAGCAAATCTGTCACCAGTTCTAGGCATATTAACTAGCGAAGGAACTGTTCCATGAATCACGTGAAGATCTTGGCTTTCATCATCCGTTTGCGGCATTGAATGAAGAAGTGAACGTGTATATGGATGAAGTGGATTTTCAAAAATTGTTTTAACATCAGCTTTTTCAACAATTTGTCCAGCATACATAACTGCCACTTGATCAGCGGTTTCAGCAACAACACCTAAGTCGTGAGTAATCAAAATAATTCCTGAATGTGATTCTTTTTGAATTTCCTTAAGTAAATCCAAAATTTGTGCCTGAATAGTAACATCCAATGCTGTAGTCGGTTCATCAGCAATAATGATTTCTGGTTTACATGCAATTGCGATCGCAATTACGACACGTTGACGCAATCCACCAGATAATTCATGTGGGTACATCTCATACATTTCTTCAGGACGTGGCATACCAACTTGGTTAAAGAGCTCAATTACACGTGCATGACGAGCTTTCTCGCCCATATCAGTATGGTAGTAAAGTGTCTCAGCAACTTGATCTCCAACCTTCATTAATGGATTAAGAGATGCCAATGGATCCTGGAAAATCATTCCAATATTGTTTCCACGAATTTTGTTAAACAATGATTCATTTAAGTTAACTAAGTTTAATTCATTGTACAAGATATCTCCGGTTACTCTCGTATTTTTGTGATCGTACAAACCAATAATACTTGAAGCAATTGTACTTTTACCACAACCAGATTCACCAACAACTGCCAAAATTTCATTTCGTTTCAAGGTCAAGTTAATGTCATCAGCGGCATCATAAAACTTACCGTGCAAACGATATGCGGTATGCAAGTGTTCGATATCTAATAAAAGATCACTTTGCTTTTCCAAAGGCCATTCTCCTCTCAAACCTTACGACATTATTAAAAGTCAATTAGATTTTCAATTTAATGTCATTATTATAAACAAAAGATACTGCTATTTCAATAACTTTTATAAAAGTAAATGAAAAATGACAGTATCTTCTGAAATTTCAATGATTAAAATTTTAATTTTGGTGATTCTTAATATACTCTACTGCTTCACCAACAGTTTGTAATTTTTCTGCGTCATCATCTGGAATTTCTGCTCCAAATGTATCTTCAAGATCCATTACTAACTCAACGAAATCAATTGAATCTGCATCTAAATCATTCTGAAAATTTAAATCTTTAGTGATCTTATCACGATCAATACTAAAACGTTCTGAAATCATATCAGCAATTTTGTTAAAAATTTCCTCTTCGGTCATTTCTTTAACCTCCAAAAAAGTTTAGTTTAATTCTAAGGCATTTTTTTATTAAAGTCTAGCGAGATTCACTAAAGTATTTTTTATATTCACCAACTAAATCCTGACTAAGCATCCTATCAATTTGCAACAAAGTGTAGTAAATTGGTCGAATATTAGATCTTCCGTGTGTTTTAACAACAGGCGCATTAACGCCCAATAAAACTGCACCGCCGTATCTTGCTGTATCAAATCTTTTCTTTAAAGCAGTTAATCCTGGTTTAGCCAGCAAGGCGCCAACTTTAGGGCGTAAACCATTATTTAAGAGCGAATCTTTAAGTAAACGTAGAATCACACTAGCAGTTCCCTCAATAGCTTTAAGAGTAGCATTTCCAGTAAAGCCGTCAGTCACAATTACATCAGCCTTACCTTCCATCAAATCATTTCCTTCAACATTACCAATAAAGTTAAGCTTAGTTTCTTTTAAAAGTTTATAAGCTTCTTGATGAAGTGGATCTCCCTTATCATCTTCTGCACCATTGTTTAGTAAAGCAACAGTAGGATTTTGAATATTTCTAATTTTTTGAGCATAGAAGTTAGCCATTTGAGCCCACTGAACTAAGTATTCAGGCTTACTCTGCGCGTTAGCACCAACGTCAATAATATTAAAGCCTTGTTCACTCTTAGCACTAGGCAGCGTTGGCATTAGGGCTGGACGTTCAACGCCCTTAATTCTGCCAATAATAAAAATTCCGCAAGCAAGCAGTGCTCCAGTATTTCCTAATGAAAATAATGCGTCTGCTTTTCCTGCTTTAACATAGTTAGCAGCAACTACCATCGAGGAGTCTTTTTTACATCTAATCGCTCTTACAGGCTCGTCGCTATCGACAATAACCTCACTCGTAGCAATAACTTCAATTCTTTCTTTTTGCTCATCAGGGATCAATTGATTAATTTTCTCTACGTCCCCAAATAAAATAAATTTTGTATCTTTTAGTTTAGGTTTTACCTTTAAAACAGCATCAATAATAGCCTGAGGGGCATTCTCTCCGCCCATCGCATCAATTGCAATTTTTTTCATACTTACTCCGTTTAATTATTATTTAAATCTTTCTTATATTTTAGCACTTCTAGTAAGAATTTATTTTCTGAGCTAGTCAAATTAGGATCAGCTTTAATTAGGGCACGAGCTTCTTTTTGAGCCGTAACCAAAGTATTATAGTCATTTACCACATCTCCAACCTGAAACTGTGGTAAGCCAGACTGTGCTTTACCAAAAACGTCTCCTTCACCTCGCAGCTTCAGATCTTCTTCTGCTAGTTTAAAACCATTGCTGGTAGAGGTAATTATATTCATCCGCTTTTTACCGATTTCAGTTTTAGGATCACTCACAAAAACGCAGAAACTTTGCGTCTGTCCACGCCCAATTCGTCCGCGCAACTGATGCAACTGACTTAAACCAAAGCGATCAGCGTTAAAAATTACCATCATATTTGCGTTTGGAACATCGACTCCAACTTCAATCACACTAGTTGTAACAAGGATATCAATCTTGCCAGCAGCAAAGCTGTCCATGATTTCATTCTTTTGGTTGCCTTTCATTTGACCATGAAGCAAAACCACATTTTCATTTTTAAAGTAGTGAGCAAGTCTAGCTTGCAGATCTTCAGCGTTTTTTAAATCACTTTTTTCTGATTCGCTAATCAAGGGAGTTACAACATAAATTTGAAAACCTTTATCAAGCTGTGAACGCATTAATTCAAGAACTTCTTTTAACTTGCTTGATGTTGCCCATGAAGAAACCACTGGCTTACGTCCTTTAGGTAAATGACGAATCTCTGAAACAGCCATATCGCCATATACTGTTAAAGCTAAAGTACGTGGAATCGGCGTTGCTGTCATTGCTAAAACGTCTGGAGCAATTCCTTTTTTAATTAATGTATTTCTTTGATTGACACCAAAGCGGTGCTGTTCATCAATAATTACAAGACCGAGATTCTTAAAATGAACATCCTTTTGAATTAAAGCATGTGTTCCAATCACTACATTGATTGTTCCGTCAGCTAATTCGCGATAAATTTCTCTCTTTTCTAATTCCTTGGTATCACCAGTTAATAAGGCGACTCTAACTCCCAAAGGTCTTAATAATTCGTCTACTTTAGTAAAATGCTGCTGAGCCAAAATTTCCGTAGGAACCATCAAGGCTGCCTGAAAACCGGCAGTAATTGCGGCATAAATAGCAAAAACTGCTACAACTGTTTTGCCGCTACCAACATCTCCTTGAAGTAGTCTTCTCATTTGTCTTGGAGAATGAAGATCGGCAAAAATTTCATTAACTACTTTTTTTTGATCATCTGATAGTTCAAAAGGAATCGCTTGAATTAATTCTTTCACGGCAACTAAATCATATCTTTTTTCTACACCAGGCACATCTTCATCCCTTTGAGAAAGAAGCTGAGCTAGTTGCACTTGAAAGAGAAAAAATTCCCTAAAAATAGCACTTCTACGCGCTATTTTGGCTTCATTACCATTTTTAGGATGATGCATTTTTTCTACTAAGGTTTGATCAGAAAGTAGGCGATACTTTTCTCGTAAGACTGCTGGAATTGTTTCCCCAACTTCAGGCAAGACTTCCTCTAGAGCCAGATCAATTAGTTTTTGTAACTTATTTTGCTTCAAATGACGGTTAACAGAATAAATTGGCGCAAAGCCTGAGTCTTTCTTTTCTGCTACTAATTTAAAGCCACTTAGTGATTGTCTAGCCACCTGATATTTACCGTAAACGGCAACTTCCTTACCTGATTCAACCTTATCTTTTAACCAAGGCTGATTAAAAAAATTGACCATGATTATGTCATGATCAATTTTCATTTTAAAGCTGAGTCTTGTTTTTCGATAACCAAATCGGCTAACAAATGGATCTGTTACCACTATTCCCTTTAATAAAACTTTTTGTCCATCTTCGATTTGATCAAGAGGGATTGTCTCTAAGTCATCATATCTAAAAGGAAAATAAAATAGTAAATCATAAATTGTATTGATGCCAAGACCAGCTAAAGCCGTAGCAGTTTTAGCTCCTACGCCTTTTAGCTCAGTTACTGGTTCAAATAACTTACTCTGCTTATTATTCATATTTTATTCCACGGATACCAAGAAGTAGTAAACCGGCTGACCACCATCATGAATTTCAAATTCTAAATCATCGTGGCTTGCTTCAAGTTTTTTAACTACTGCATCAGCTTCTTCTCTAGTAGCATCGCTACCGTACATAATAGTAATAATTTCACTATCTTCATCTAACATCTTTTCAATCATAGATACAGTGGTATCAACTAAATCTGGATTATCAACCTTAATTGTACCGTCAACAATTCCAAGATAATCATCCTTTTTAACTTGGATATCATCGATCTTAGTATCACGAATTGCTTTTGTAACTTCACCAGATTTAACAGTATCTAAATCTTCAGACATTGCTTCAACGTTTTCTTCTACTGAAGCATCAGGATCAAATGAAAGCATAGCGGTTAAACCTTGAGAAATTGTCTTAGTTGGCACAATTCCAACTGGAATATCACTAACTTCAGCAGCTTGTTTAGCTGCCATAATGATATTACCGTTATTTGGCAAAATAATGGCTTTCTTAGCACCTGATTTAGTGATTGCGTCCATAATATCCTTAGTAGATGGATTCATAGTTTGTCCACCAGAAATGATTCTATTTACGCCTTCACTCTTAAAGAGTTCACGAATTCCGTGACCTGAAGCAACTGCAATAACTGCAAAATCAACACTTTCTTCTTGTTCTTCGTTATTTTCTAAGATAGTTTCGTGTTGAATTCGCATATTATCAATCTTAATTTTGCCTAATTGACCAAATTTTTTACCATAAGTAAAGACATCTCCAGGATGCTCCGTATGAACGTGAACTTTAGCAACTTCACCATCAGAAACTGCTAATAATGAATCACCTAAGTTAGAAAGATGCTCCCTGAATTGGTCAAGGTCAAACTTCTCTTTGTTTGGAACATCTGCAGTCAAGTCAACCATTATTTCAGTACAGTAGCCATTCTTAATATCACTCGTTGATAATTGAACTTGCGCAGATTCAGCTTGATGGTGAGCTGCATTAATTAACTCATCCATTTCACCTTCATCAAGTTGATAATCATCATTATCTTTTTCACCAAGTATTCCTTCTAAAAAACCTTGATAAATAAATACGAGTCCTTGACCACCTGAGTCAACTACTCCAACTTGCTTTAAAACTGGCAATAAATCTGGTGTAGTCTTTAAAGCTTTCTTAGCACCGTCAACTACTGCTCTCATTACTTCACTGACATCATCAGTTTCATTAGCCTTGTTCTTACCTTCTTCAGCCGCAACGCGAGCAACAGTTAAGATGGTTCCCTCAACCGGCTTCATAACTGCCTTATAAGCAGTTGAAACACCATTTGCAAAAGCATCTGCTAAGTCTTGTGCAGTTAAGGCCTTTTTACCTTCTGTAGCTTTATAAAAGCCTCTAAAGAGTTGGGAAGTAATAACACCACTGTTACCACGAGCTCCCATTAGCATACCTTTTGATAGACTCTCTGTTAAATCGCCAACAGATTCACTGAGGTTTTCATTAACTGCCTTAGCTCCGCTTTCGATGGTTAAGTTCATATTAGTTCCAGTATCACCATCAGGTACTGGGAAAACATTTAATTTATTTACAAATTCAGCATTTTTGCCCATGCGATGAGTTGCTGCACGAACCATATCTCTGAATTGATCATTATTAATTTCAGTTAAAACCACAATTAGCTCCTCCAGATTGCATTAATCGTCTAAAATCTTTACGCCTTGAACAATGACGTTAACAGATTTTGTTTTAATGCCTAAAAGATTTTCAAGATTGTATTTTACACTATCTTGTACATTGTGACTTACTTCTGAAATTTTTAGACCATAACCCACAATAATATATACATCAACGACTATTTGATTATCATTAGTTTTAATTACTACACCGCGTCGATAATTCTCGCGATTTAAAATAGTGTAAGCTCCATCCCGCAAGGCGTTCTTTGAAGCCATTCCAACTACACCATAGTTAGAAGTTGCTGCGCCACCAACGACAGTAGCGATCACACTATTTGAAATATCAATTAAGCCATACTTTGTTTTAATTTTAACAGCCATCGTATTCCTCCATTAACGAAGAACAATTTTTTCTCAATTTATTTTAACACAGCAAGCTCTTATATCAACAATGTTAGTTTTAAGAAAATGAAAAGACAATATTGCACAAAACTAAAAGCTGTGATAAATTAGATAAGTACTACAACACAAATAAAGGAGGGTTTAGCACAAATGGCAAAAGGCATTATTACTGGCCGCAAGACGGTCTTTGGTAACAAGCGTTCAAAGGCTTTGAACTCCGTGCGGCGTTCATGGAAGCCAAACCTTCAAAAAGTTCGCATCCTTGTTGACGGTAAGCCAAAGCGTGTTTGGGTATCTGCTCGCGCTTTGAAATCCGGTAAGGTTAAACGTGCCTAATTAAGAAGTAAAAAAAATAAAAGGGATCAAGTATAAAACTTGATCCCTTTTATTTTTTATCTCGGCTATTAATTACAATTAAAACACCAAATTTACAAGAAATTTTTACTGCTTGCTGACGCAAATATTCATTTGAAGAATACATAGCTGGCACTTTCAAATCAACTGGGGCTAAATCATATTTAGCATTTTTAATACTAAAATCTTTCACCTCGGTTAAAGCACCAATCCCTAAATATTTGTAGTCAGAATTATAAGAAATTAAGTGTCTTCCTTTGCCAAAAAAGCGCACAATATTCTGTTTATCAACGAACTTAATTTGCTCTTTAAAACTGGCAAAAGGTGTTTTTAATACAGCGTACATATTAACAAAAAAATGATCTAATCTTCCCCCTGTTGCACCATATACAGTCAAATCATCAACCTTATAGTCAATAAATGCTACATAATACAACATTTCTGAATCTGTAAAATCTTTGATAGGATTTGAGTAACGCATATCTTTAACTTTACGTTCAACTAATTGTCTTTCATGATTAGTTAATGAGTCATAATCTCCTAATGCAACATCAGGAACTATTCCTAGTTCTAATAAAAAAAGGCTGCCCCGGTCACTAGCCATAATTAGGGCGCCCTTTTTTTGTGCTAATTTAATTTTATCTGATAAATTTTGTGGCCATTCTTCTTTTGGACCGCCTAATAATGCAATTGCTTTCATTTATCTTCTTTTTTCAACTTCATTACTTGGTCTTCAATACTGCCATTTTTAAAAATATACGATCCAGCAACAAAAATCTTAGCTCCAGCATCGCGAGTTAATTTTAAAGTTTCACGATCTATTCCGCCATCTACCTCAATCGGCAAATCCAGATTTTCATTTTTAATCATATCTTGAAGTTCAGTCAAACGATCAACCGATACTTCTTCGAATTTTTGACCACCAAAACCTGGTTTGACAGTCATTAATAGCACTTGATCTAATTTATTTAAAAAAGGCTTTAATTTATTAATCGGCGTCGAAGGATTAATTGCCATTCCGCAACGAACATTATGGTCTTTCAAATAATTTAACCAGTAATCTGGCTTATCTGTAGCTTCATAATGAAATTCTAAAATATCACACCCAGCTTCAACAAAAAGTGGCAAAGTAGTATCCAAATTATTACTCATTAAATGAATTTCCGCCTTAGTAAAAGGAAATGAGCGTTTAAAATCTTTTACCAATTCTGGTCCATAGGATAAATTAGGAACAAAATGGCCATCCATTATATCAATATGAAACCTTTCAATGCCACTCTCAATGGCTGCTTTAATATCACGGCTTAAATGCATGTTATCTGCATTCAAGATTGATGGTGCTATCATTTCTTCACCTATTTCTTTAAATACTCAGGCATTCTGTTTTCAGAAATTTCCTGTCTAATCTTTAAATAAGAATCATAGCGGCTTTTAGCTATTTTTCCCTCTTCAATTAGTTTCTTAACCTCACAACCAGGCTCTTTTATATGCTGGCATCGTCTAAACTTGCACTTAACGCTTGCATCTTTTAAATCATAAAAATAATTTCCAAGCTCATCAACTTTAATTTTAAATAAGTCAATTGCTGAAAAACCTGGAGTGTCTGCAATAAAACCAGATGCATATTTAAAAAGCTTAACTTGTCTTGTTGTATGCTTACCACGATTTAAAGCTGTTGAAATTGCACCTGTCGCTTGATTTGCTTCTCCTTCCAGCTTATTTAGCAAAGTTGACTTTCCCGCTCCAGATTGACCTGCTAAAGTCCAGATTTGATCTTTCTGAATCATAGTAGGCAATTGCCGTTCTAATTCTTCCGCATCTTCAAAAACAGAATAACCAATTTTTTGATAATAATCTAACTTACATTTAATTGCTTTTAATTTTTCATTAGGCGTAATATCAGATTTTGATAAATAAATAACTACTCCCACATTTTTCCAAGCAAAAAAGGTCAGATATCTATCTAGCAATTCAAGTGAAAAATCCGGTTCAACCGCTGAAATGACTAATAATACTCTTGATACATTGGCTACTGCAGGACGTCCAATTTCATTAGTTCGAGGTAATATTTCTATCAAGTAATTCATCCCTTGATCGTCTAATTGAACAACTACTCTATCACCTACTAATGGCTTTTGCTTACGATCTCTAAAAACTCCACGTGCTCTAGTTCTAACTACCTTGTTCTCAATTTCAACGTCGTAATAACCGGAAATAGCGCTAACGATAGTCCCTTGTGCTTTATTCATTATTTATTAACGTCCTCATCTAAAATAGTATTGCCATTTCTTAATATCTTTATATGGCCATTTTTCTTAGTTAATTTAAAAGGAACAGTAAAACTTTGCTCATAAGTAATATTCATATCACGATAAATATTATTAATCGAATGATCATCATCCGAAACATAAACCTGAATATGATCAGGTGTCTTTTGTGAATTACTTTGACTAGAATCTGCTGGATAATTTATTGTATATGACTTAGTAACCGTGGTAGTCGTAGTAGAGCTGTTTGAACTACTATTTGCATCTGTCTTTTTAGACTTAGCTACTATAACAGTTAAGGTAGAACCTGAACTTACGTCAGTACCCGATTCTGGCGATTGACGCAAGACAGTTCCATCATTCTTATCATCTGAATCTTCTTCTTCAACTTTAAGTGTTAAATGATTCTCACGAGCATAATCTTGAGCGCCCTTTAAAGAATAGCCTACAATATCCCTTAATTTTATTGTATGTCTTCTAGATCGGGTACTACTCGCCGAAGAAGGTCCTTTAGAAACTAATAAAGTTACAGTTGCCTTATCAGGATTAATTTGCTGGCCAGGCTCAACATCTTGAGCATTAACCTGATTCTCAGGGTTGCTAGAATATTCTTCAGTTTTAGCAACCGAAAAGCCTAATTTAACTAACTGTTTCTTAGCAACAGTATATGATTCACCAATCACATTAGGCATTTCGACAAGATGAGGCCCTTTAGAAATAATCAGATTTACCTTTTGTCCATCTTTTATTTGCGAACCAATTGGAGGCTTAGTTCTGATTACCTTTCCTTTAGGTACAGTATCAGAGTACTCATAACTAATTTTTCCAAGTTCTAAACCAGAAGAATTCAAAGAATTTTTAGCTTCTGTCTGCGTCATTTTATTAAGATTAGGAATATCTACCATATCTTTTCTACCAAGAGCAAAAAAGAGAATTACCATAATCACGCAAAATGCAATTAAAGCACCTATCCACCACCACTTATGGCCTTTTAGGTTATCTAGGAAATTCTTTTTTTCTTCTTTTGGCTCTGACTTTTCCTGTGTTTCATGATCTTTATTATGAACGCTTCCTTCTAGCGGAGGAATAACGATAGTTTCATCTGCTGCGGGATCATGTTGGGGCTTATAGACAGGTTCATCCTTACGCTTTGGATCCAAACAAGTATCTAAATCTTTTTTCATATCTAAAACAGACTTATATCGATCTCTCGGATCTTTAGCGGTAGCTTTAAAGACAACATTTTCTAGTGCTTGGGGAATTGACGGATTTTTAGCTCTTAAAGACGGCGTTTTTTCTTGAAAATGTTTCAAGGCAACTGCAACCGCATTTTCTCCCGTAAAAGGAACCGTTCCAGTCAATAATTTATATAAAATGATCCCCAAAGAATAAATATCTGATTGCTTTGTAGCCATACTGCCACGTGCTTGTTCAGGAGACATATAATGTACTGATCCCATAGCAGTATTAGTTTGCGTCACGGTACTTTGATTTAGTGCAATCGCAATACCAAAATCAACAATCTTAATATTACCCTTTTTATCCATTAAAATATTTTGTGGTTTTAGATCGCGATGGATCACATTGTGTTTATGTGCTAAAGCTACAGCACTCAAAATTTGATCCATGATATCAATCACTTTAGGCAAAGGAATTGGATTATTGCGTTGAATGTATTCCTCTAAATCGGGTCCATCAACATAATCCATTACCAAATAATGGCAATCTCCTTCCGTTCCTACATCAAGAATAGAAACAATATGAGGATGACTTAATTCACTAGTTGAAAGTGCTTCTCTTTGAAAGCGTTGAATAGTTTGAGGATCTTTTTGCAAATTAAGCCGTAATACTTTAACAGCAACTTTTCTTTGCAAAATGATATCCTCAGCTAAATAAACATTAGCCATTCCACCTTCGCCTAGAACAGAAATGATTTTATAGCGACCACCAAGTAAATGGCCCTTTTCCATCGCTATTTGTCACCATCCTTTTCTACATAGGCAAGTAAACAAACAGTAATATTATCTCCGCCACCTAAACGATTTGCTTCATTAATCAATTTATTGCAACGTTCTTTTAAATTTAAGTTCTTAGTGGCGAGAATTTGTTGAATCTGGGGATCTGTTAAAGAGTTTGTTAGGCCATCTGTACAAAGAAGAAAAATATCACCTGCATGTACTTCAAGTACATCAAATTCTGGATTCACAGTACTTGAAACACCTAATGTTTCAGTAATGATATTTTTTTGAGGATGATTTCTAGCTTGTTGCTCAGTTATTTGTCCCATCTTAACTAATTCATGTACTAAGGAATGATCCTCAGTGATTTGCTTAAACTCATTTCCGCCATACAAATAGCAGCGTGAATCCCCTAAATGAGCAATTAAGATTTTTTCGGTAAAAGCAATTGCCAAAACAACTGTAGTACCCATCCCATTTAAATCAGCAAAACGGTCTGCTGTATTTAAAATAGTTTCATTTTCTAATCGCAATTGTACAGTTAGCCATTTTTGAGCTAAATCAGGATCAGTAAAATCTGTCTTTTCAAAATTGTGACCTAAATGGCTAACGGCCATTGTTGAAGCAACATCGCCGCCCTGATGGCCACCCATTCCGTCACAAACGATCCCCATAATGATATTATTTTGATTTTTAAATACTTTTACGAAGTCCTGATTAGTCTCTCGGACTCTACCAATGCTTGAAGCAAACGCTGTTTTAATCAAAATTATTTACCCTCGTTTTTTTAATTTTGCAATAAAAAATCCATCACTGCCATCTACACTAGGAAAAATTCTTACCATGTTCTGTTTTGGAAGCTTTCCTACCTGAACTGGAACTAAATCAAATTCAGGGTGCAGTTTCAAAAATTGATTAACTACTCCCTCATCTTCTTCGAGGCTAATCGTGCAAGTTGAATAAACCAACTCTCCACTTGGAGCTAAAAGCCCACTAATATTTTCTAAGATAGACAGCTGAATTCTAGCTAAATTTTTAATATCATCTAGTGACTTTTCATATCTAATCTCTGGCTTACGTCTTATTAAACCGAGACCAGAACATGGAGCATCTACTAAGATTTTATCAAATTGTCCTGCAGTAAAATATTCTTGAGCTTTTCTGGCATCCAAAGCCTTTGTTTTTACTTTATCACTAACATGAAGTCTTTTGGCAGCATTTTTGACAAGCCTTAGTTTATTTTCATGAATATCTAAAGCAATTACGCTACCATTTGTTAATTTTTCTGCAATTTGAACAGTCTTTCCTCCAGGGGCACTACATGCATCTAAAACCTGTTCATTCCCAGTAAAATTAAAAGCATCTACAGCAAGTGAAGCTGCCGCATCTTGAATAGTAATTTTTCCGTCCTTAAACAAGCTGGTTTGTGCTACTCCGCCTTTACTTAGGTTCAAATTATGCCCTGTTAAACAAGATTCTTTAAAATCAAAACCGTCTTTTCTCAATGCGGTTTTAATTTCTTCGAACTTTCCTTTCACTGCAGCCATTCTGATTGAGTTAGCTGCTGGTTGATTACTTCGCACCAAAATTTCTTTAGTCTGATCTTCACCAAAATGATCCAATAAATATTCTACCAACCACTTAGGAAAGCTTTCTTTGATACTCAAATAATCAACTAAATTATCAGACGATGGTAAAACTTTTCCTTGGCGCTCTAAAGCACGTAAAATTCCATTAACTAGTTTATAGCTACCACTATTTTTCTTACTAAATTTTTTAGCTAATTTATTTGCTTCATCAAAGATTGCATTTGCTGGTACTTTTTCTAGGAAAAAATATTGGTATGCAGACATTAAAAGTAATGGCATTAAAAATTTATCGCGTAATTTGGTCTTAATCAGCGGTTTTAATTGATATTCTAAAAATATTTTATATTGAATAGTTCCATAAACAATTCTTGTTGCTAAAGCCTTATCAGCTGGCTTTAACTCATATTTTACTAGTTCATTATTTAAAGCAATATTAGAATAGCTCTTTTGATTAAAAACCTTAATCAAAGTTTCTAAAGCAACTGTTCTCGCATTACTCATCAATTATCTTTTCTCCACTTGTAAAATGACTGCCTTGACCGTTTAAGTAGTCCTTAATATTCATTTTTTTCTTACCAGTTGGTTGAACTTCAAGTAGTTCTAATTCACTTCCATTAGCCATGCTAATTACAAATTTCTTTTTATTAGTAACTAAAGTTCCAGCAGTAAAACTTGTTTTCTCAGCTAAAGGTTTTGCCTTCCAAATCTTAAATCTCTTGCCATCAAGCATTAAGTATGCGCCTGGATCAGGATTAAGGGCGCGAATCAAATTATTAGCTTGCTCAGCCGTCATTGATAATTTAATTTGCTCTTGTTCTTTAGAAATATTTGGTGAAAAAACTACCTTAGCTTCATTTTGAGGAGTCCGTGTAATTGTTCCATCAATAAATTTCGGCAGGGTTTCTAGCAGTAAATCTCTACCTAAAATACTTAACTTATCAAATAAAGTACCACTGGTATCGTCAGCTTCAATTGGTAAAGCTTTTTGAGAGAAAATATCTCCTGCATCCATTTTCTTAACCATTTCCATTATGGTAATTCCGGTTTCCTTATCTCCATTTAAAACGGAGTACTGAATCGGTGCACCACCACGATATTTTGGCAAGAGTGAACCATGGACATTAACCGGTGCAATCTTAGCAGACTTCAAAAATTTAGTTGGTAAAAATTGTCCATAAGCTGCAGTTACAATAAAGTCTGGTTCAATCTTCATTAATTCTGCAAGCTCATCTGATCCAGATAACTTAGCTGGCTGATAAACAGGAAGATTATGTTTTAGCGCAGTTTGCTTAACAGCAGATTGATGAACTACTTGCTTACGTCCTACTCGTTTATCAGGCTGAGTAACTACAGCCTTAACATCATATCCTTGATCAATTAAACCTTGCAAAACAACACTACCAAAATTTGGCGTTCCTAAAAAAATAACTGATGACATAGATTCAACTTCCTTCTTAACTACATTATTCTTTCTGGCTCATTATCAATATATATATTTAAACCACGTTTTTGCGCTAATTGTGCATCATCCTGAATTTGATGAAGCAAATCATGCAATTTAGGCTCATATTTATATTTTACCAAGATTTGGTAATAATATTGATTTTTAATTTTTGCTACGCTGCTTGGAGTCGGTCCCAGAATAATTGTTGGGGCATGTAGATGCCGCATCAACTTTCTTTTAATCACAAATGCTTCTTTAGCAGCCGATTGCTCATTTTTTGATGTAGTCGTAATTAGTGTGGTATAGAAGAAAGGCGGATAGTTGCCTTGAAATCTAACCTGCATTTCTTTTTGGTAAAAACTCTCATAATCCTGACTTTGTGCTAATTTTATCGCATAATTATCAGGATTATAAGTTTGAATCATTACCCTGCCAGTTTTTTCTGCTCTTCCAGCTCTTCCTGATACTTGCGTTAGCAGATCAAAAGTTTTTTCTGCAGAATTAAAATCTGGCAGTGAGAGGGCAGTATCAGCATTAATTACACCAACTAAAGTTACATTTGGAAAATCCAATCCCTTTGCGATCATCTGCGTCCCTAATAAAATATCAGCTTTATGATCGCCAAAACTATCTAAGATTTTTTTATAACTTCCCTTACGTCTAGTCGTATCAACATCCATTCTTAAAATTTTTGCTTCGGGTAGTAATTTTTCAAGTTCTTCTTGTACTTTTTGTGTTCCAGTACCTAAAAATCTTATTTTTTCACCTTGACACTTTGGACATTTTCTTGGAATCGGTTCTTTATGCCCGCAATAATGACACTGCATCTGTTGGGTATCTTTATGAAGCGTTAATGAAATGTCACAGTTTGGGCATTTTAGGACAAAGCCACAATTGCGACAAAGCATAAAACTAGCGAAACCTCGACGATTAAGAAGTAAAATTACCTGTTCTTTTTTAGCTATTTTTTCTTTGATTGCATCCACTAAAGGAATCGATAAATCAAACTGAGCTCCAGCAAATTCGACTGTTTTTAAATCAATTAAATCAACTTTAGGCAAAGATTTTTGATTAGCGCGTTTAGTTAAAAGCAATAATTCATATCTTCCTTTTTGAGCTCTTGCACGACTTGCCAAAGAAGGCGTAGCACTCCCTAAAACAACTGGACATTTATGAAATTTACTTCTCAATAAAGCAACATCTCTGGCATGATAACGAGGAGTATCATTTTGTTTATAGGAAGATTCATGTTCTTCATCAATTACTATTAAGCCAATATTTTTTAAAGGAGCAAAAATCGCGCTTCTTGCTCCGACTACAACTTGAGCTTCTCCGCGACGAATTCTGCGCCACTCATCATATTTTTCTCCTTCAGATAAGCCACTATGCAAAACTGCAACATTATCTCCAAAACGTTCTTTTACTTGCTTAACCATTTGCGGTGTCAAAGAAATTTCTGGAACTAACATTAAAGCATTTCTTTTCTGCTCAAGTGCGATACTAATTGCATGAAGGTATACTTCTGTCTTACCACTACCAGTAATTCCTTCAAGAAGAAAAGTTTTCGCTTCTTTTTTTTGAATACTTTTTCCAATTGAATTTAAAGCATGAGTTTGTTCTGAATTTAACTTAATTTGATTTTTCTGTTTCCTAGACTCAAAGTCTTTTAACGGATCACGATATATTTCTTGCTCTTTTTTTACAAGCCAGCCTTTTTTTACAGCAGTTCTTAGAACAGAACTTGACACATCCAGTTCAGACACTATTTTTGAACCTAATTTTGGATATTCATGATATTTTTTTACGATATTATCCAATAAAGCTTGCTGATTTTTAGCGGTTTTTCTTAATCCTTTTAAAATCTCTTGGTATTTAACTTTAGTTTTCGTTAAAAGATAGATTGCAGCCTGTTTTTTCTTGGCTTTGTTTTCAACTAGGTATTCAATCTTAGCCTGATTATTTTTAATTAACTTTCTAATTTCTACAATAGTATTAAGATTTGAAACTTCATTTAAATCAAGTGGCTCACCTTTAAAAATTTTAAGCTTTTTTGCTTCTTCAGTAATTGGAACTAAAATTTTTCGATAATTTGCCCTCATTACCCTTGGCAACATCGACTGCAAGATTGTAATTCGGTAGGCAAAAATTTTATCGGCTAAAGTTTTAGACAAAGCAACTAATTCTGGAGTAAGAGGTGGCAATTCATCAACAACAACAAGTAAATCTTTCAATTTTCCTGAATAAGAAGTTGTTTTACTGATACCAACAACAAAGCCTTGTACTTTTCGCCTCCCAAAGGGAACGACCACTCTCGAGCCAACAGCCACATCAGTTAGTTCTCGAGGAATATGATATTCAAATACGCGATCAGTTTGCTTAGCAGCCACATCTACAATAACTTGTGCAATCATCTAACTTATCACCTACTAAAAAACCTTCATTGCTTAACAATGAAGGAAAAAATTCTAGCCAATATCTTCACGATGCTCAGGATCAATTGTAACTTTACCAGCAGCAATTTCTTCAAGCGCCTTGCCAACTGCTTTGTCAGACTTATAATGCTTTAAAGCTAACGGTGCTCCGGCTTGAATTTCGTGAGCTCTTTTAGCAGCTAAAACTGAAAGAGAATAACGAGAATTTACTCGTGACAGCAATTTATCAATAGATGGATATGTAATTTTCATCTGTTAATCCTCCTTAACCATATTTCTATAATCATTAATTACTCGCGGTACACGCACGTGTTCTGCTTCAACAATAGATTTAATATGATCAACTGCATTAGCCACAGTATCATTAACTACAGCATAATCATAGTCTTCCATCATTAAGATCTCTTTACGTGCCTGCTTCATTCTCATTGCAATTACCTTATCAGAATCGGTTCCGCGGTTAACAATTCGATGCTTTAATTCGTGCAAATCTGGTGGTGTTAAAAAGATAAAAACACCATCGGGCATCAACTTACGCACTTGTTTTGCTCCATTAACATCAATTTCGAGTAAAACATCTTTGCCTTCTTTAAGCATCTTTTGAACAGGTGCAAGAGGAGTGCCATAGTGATTACCTACATATTCATTATATTCCAAAAGTTCGTTATCTCTAATCGCCTCTTGAAAACGATCTTCCGAAACAAAATAGTAATCCTTGCCATCAACTTCACCTGGACGAGGCTTACGAGTCGTCATTGAAACAGAATATTCAAATGAAAAAGCTTTTTGCTTAACCATTGCACTTTTAACGGTCCCCTTACCAACACCTGAAGGACCAGATAGAACTAATAATAAACCTTGATGTGCCATTTTTGCTCCTAAAAATTATAGTAACAAGAATATATTGCACTAAAAAGCGAACAATTTCAAGAGTTTCGCAAAGAGATATAAATTCTGCTTGCAATTAAAAACATTTGTTCGTATAATACATAGTGCAAACACAAGTTCGGGATATACGAGGAATGAGATATGAATTTATTGAAATCACTTAATAATTATAGCAAAAAAATATATAATTACTTATTTACCTATAATATTAATAAGCTTACTACTTTTGCACAAGATCCAGGTAAAATTATTAGAATTTTAGAGCATGCGCTCTTTCATAAAGAATACATCTTACTCACCTACCAAAATGGAAAAACGGAAATTGGACAGCTAATTAAACGAACATCAGCTGGACGTTTTGTACTAGATAGTTATGATAATAATATAATTAGAATTATTGACTTAAATGATATCTTTAATGTTGAAACAGCATAAAAATAAAGGACTTCTTAAAGTGATGCAATTTTTAATCATCATTACAAGAAGTCCTTTATTTTATTTTTTAAAGCTTTCCATCAAATCAGCAGCATTTCTTTTAGCAGCATCGGTTACATCAGAGCCTGCCATCATTTGAGCAATTGCCGTAATTGCTTCTTCTTGAGTAAGAGGTCCAACTTGAGTATAGGTAGCTCCATCTTTAACTTGTTTTACAACAGAATATCGTTGATCACCAGCAGCAGCAACTTGCGGTGAGTGAGTTATCGTAATAACTTGTTTTTCTTGACCAATTGCATGCATTTTTTTACCAATAGCTGCTGAAACACGTCCAGAAACACCAGTATCAATTTCGTCAAAAATCATCGTTCCAACTGGTTCTACGCGACTAAAGATTGCTTTTAAAGCTAAAATTAAGCGTGACTGCTCCCCGCCAGATACTATCTTGACTAAAGGCATCAAGGACTCACCAGGGTTTGGCGCAATCATAAAAATCACTTGATCTGTTCCTAATTTTGTAAAAGAATCAGTCTCATTAATTCGAATAGAAAAACGAGCTTTTTCCATATAAAGATCAGCTAATTCTTTTTTTATCTTTTCCTCCAGCTCACGAGCAGTTTGTTCTCTTTGCTTATGTAGTCTTTTTGCCTTCCTGCTGAGTTTATTTTCAACATCAGCTAATTGTTTTTGAATTTTTTCTTCGTCCAAATCTCCAGTTTCAAATTTACCAAGTTCGTTCTTAACCTTCTGGGCAAATTTAAAAACATCTTCTAGAGTTGGTCCATATTTTTTCTTAAGAGTATTTAGAGTATCTAAGCGGCTAGAAACATATTGATAGCGCTCTTCATCAAAATCCATCTGATCCATTAGAGAAGACAATTCACTACGAGCGTCATTTAACGAATAAACGCCATCATTAAAACTAGTAGCAAAATTTTCAAATTTTTTACCATAATTGCTTAAATCTTCTGCTGCATTTTGTGCATCCCCAAGTAAAGTAGCTAGACCATGCTCGTCATCGTCATATAATTGCATAAAATAATTGGCTGTATCAGCAATTTTTTGATAATTATTTAATTCATTAAATTCTTCTTCTAACTTTTCGTCCTCATCTGGATCAGTTAAATCAGCACTCTCAAGTTCATTATTTTGAAATTCTAAAATATCTTGCTTCTGAGCAATTTCTTGCGCATCTTCTCTTAATTTACGCAATTGTGAAGTAAGATGACGCCATCTTTCAAAATCAGCCGCATAATCTTCTAATTCATCCTTAAACTTAGGTTTGGCATAATTATCAATTAAGTCAATTTGCCGATCTGGATCCATTAAAATTTGTTGATCATTTTGGCCATGAATATCAACCAGATTTCTACCGATTTCTCGTAGTACATTAATTGTTGTTAGCTGACCATTAATTCTAACTACATTTCTACCCTTATGCGTTAACTCTCGACTAATTATTAATTGATCATCTTCAAATGGAAGACCATATTTTTCACATAATTTCTCAATTAACTCTTTTTGCTCGCTCAGCACAAATAAGCCCGTGATGACTGCTTTTTTTTCACCAGAGCGAATCATTTCATTTTGTGCTCGACTTCCTAGTAAAAGAGAAACTGCATCAATAATAATTGACTTTCCTGCACCTGTTTCTCCAATTAAAACAGTCATTTTTTCTTGAAAACGAACTTTAAGCGTCTTAATAATCGCAAAGTTTTTAATATCTAATTCAACTAACATTTTTTTCACCTAAAGGCCACTAACTGCACGTTGAACCACATCAGCTGGATTTCCTTGCCACAAATCTTGTCCAGGATTTGCTAAATCTTTACCTAAATGGATCAAAAACTCAATATTTCCCTTGCCACCCTTAATTGGTGAATAATCTACTCCAAGAATATTAAATCCAATCTTTTGAGCCATTTGCATTGTATGCTTAATGACATTAGCATGAACATCATGATCATGAACAATTCCATGTTTGCCAACATTTTCAGGACCAGCTTCAAATTGGGGTTTAATTAAGCAAACAGCATCACACTGATCTTTTAAAATTTCATACATTGGCGGCATGATTAAATCTAACGATATAAATGACACATCTGTCATTGCAAAATCAGGAAGCCCATCAGTAAAATCAGCAGGCTTACTATAGCGGAAATTTTGTTTTTCCATAACTATAACTTGCGGGTTGTCGCGTAATTTCCAAGCAAGTTGATTATAACCAACATCAAGGGCATAAACTAACTTAGCACCATTTTGCAAGGCAACATCAGTAAATCCACCCGTTGAAGCACCAATATCAAGACAAATCTTATCTTTCAAGTTAATATTAAATACTTGCAACGCCTTTTCTAATTTAAATCCGCCACGAGAAACATATTTTTTGCCATCATCTTTAATATGAAAAATCTCACCTTCAGGAAATTTTTCACCACTTTTGTCAATTCTTTGATGATTATGGTCATTAACTAAGCCCGCCATAATAGCTCGTTGCGCTTGACTGCGAGAATTAAAAAGGCCTTGTTCAAATAATAAAACATCTGCACGCTTTTTAGCCATTTACTATAATACCTTCTGATATAAATTAAAAAAATCGCCTAACAAAGGCTGCTTAAAGATTTTTACAGCTTCTTTTCCCGTTTCAATCATTTTTAAAAGCTGCTTACGACTAGCTTCAATTCCAAGTAAAGTTAAGGTATTATTTTTACCTTCATCTGCATCTTTGTGCGTAGCTTTACCTGCTTCTTGCTCTGTTTCAACTACGTCAACTAAATCATCATAAATTTGATAAGATCTACCAAACTGTTTACTAAAATTATCTAGGCGATCAACTTGATCAGTGCTTGCACCAGCATAAACAGCTGCCATTTTAACACTAGCTTCAATTAAGCAACCTGTCTTTAACCACTCCATTTGATCAATAACTTTGACGTTTTCTTTAACTAAATCATTATTAGTTGAATCAATATCAAGATATTGTCCGCCTACCATTCCGTTTGGACCAACAGCTTGTGAGATTATAATAGCCAAGGCCGCTGAATTACTACCTTCTGTAATCCATTGAATTCCTAATGGAAGCAAGGCATCCCCAGCTAAAATAGCTTCAGCCTCTCCCCATTTCTTATGAGAGGTAAGCTTTCCGCGGCGATAATCATCATTGTCCATTGCTGGTAAATCATCATGAATTAGTGAATAAGTATGTATTAATTCAATTCCGCATGCGATTCTTAATTCTGATTCACTAATTTTATAGTTTAATGTTTCAAGTGTTGCTAAGAAAAGAAGCGGTCGTAATCTCTTACCACCAGCCATGACTGAATATAACATAATTTTACTAAAAATTGGATTATCAACTTCACTTGCTAAGTGATCCTCTAAAAATTTATCAATTTGAGGTGTATATATTTTTTGAAAATCTTTTAAATTCATTTATTCTTCCTCAGGAGCTGACGCATTTTGGGGATCGAGCGTCTTCTCGTTTCCATCTTTATCAACTAACTTAGCAACTGTTTGCTCGGCATCATTAAGTTTCTTTTCCAGTTCACGACTCAACTTAACTCCAGCTTGAAATTCATTTAAAGCGTCTTCAAGAGGAACGTTGCCACTTTCAAGCTTATTGACAATTTCTTGTAATTCATTTAATTGTTCTTCAAAATTATTTTTCTTGGTTGCCATCTTTTTCTCTCCGAATATTTTCTACATTTACTTGTACTTGACCATCTTTGAAATGTAACTTTAATTTTTCATCAATTTCTAACTTATCAACAGAAGTAACTGTATTTCCCTCCTGATCCGTTGTATAAACGTAGCCCCGACTAATTGTCTTCAAAGGGCTAATGTCATCTAACTGCTGCATGATTCGATTTAATTTATTTCTTTGATCTTTTAGATAAGTTGTCATTGTTGAAAATAAATTAGCAACTATAAAAGTTCGTTCACGTTCTAGCTGTTCTAGTCTTCGACCAGGATTAAGCGCCTTTAACCGTTCCTGAAGCAAACGTACACCTGAACGATCATGCTGAAGCTGGTTAGACATTGCTTGATTGAGTCGATGAGTAAGCATATCAACTTGTTGAATTTGTTTATCATAAATTCTAGTTGGCTCTTGTAGAACTGGAGCGTTCCTCAGACGATCTAAAATCTGACGTTTAGCACGAATATTAGCCTGCATTGCTGCATAAAGCCGAGCGCGTAATTGTACAATTTTAGTTAATACATCAGCTAAATTTGGCGTTGCATATTCTGCAGCAGCTGTCGGAGTTGCTGCACGAGCATCTGCAACTAGGTCAGCTAAAGTAGTATCAGTTTCATGTCCCACAGAACTGATAACTGGCATTTGCATTGCATAAATTTGACGTACAACCTTTTCTTCGTTAAAAGGCCACAGATCCTCTAATGATCCTCCACCGCGTCCAATAATAACTACATCATACTTATCGCCCTGCGCTTGAATCTGCTTTAGAGAAGCAACAATAGTATCAGCTGCTTCATCTCCTTGAACTTTAGCTGGATAGAGATCAATTTCAGCATGCGGAAACCTTCGGTTAGCTGTAACCATAATATCGTGAATAACTGCCCCAGAGGCACTAGTTACAACTGCAATACGATCTGGAAACAGTGGCAAACGCTTTTTATGATCTTCATTAAATAAGCCTTCTTTTTCAAGTTTTTCTTGTAGCTGTCTTAGTTGTTCATAAAGACCACCTAACCCGGCTGGTTCCATCGTTTGAGCGTAAAACTGGTATGAGCCTTGCGGACCATAAACATCCACATAACCACTTACATAAACTTTCATTCCCTCTTCAGGCTTAAACTTTAATTTTTCAAAAAAGGAGCGAAACATAACTACGTTAATTTTAGACTTATCGTCCTTTAATGAAAAATATTGATGGGAATGCATCCTGAATCTAAAATTAGATAACTCTCCCTGTAAAAAAACCTTATGTAGATAAGGATCATTTTTAAATTTTTGTGAAATATAAAAATTTAAATCACTCACAGAAAGATAAACTGGATTATCTGCCATGCTGCTTCCTCGTTAAAATTACTGCTTGTTTCATTAAACTAGCAACTGTCAACGGACCAACTCCTCCAGGAACCGGTGTAATTGCTTCAGCCTTAGGGGCTACTGTATCGAAATCTACATCACCCATTAATTTGCCATTTTCACGGTTCATCCCAACATCAATCAAAACTGCACCGTCTTTTACCATATCTTCAGTTACTAAATGAGCTTTACCTACATCAGAAATGATTACATCAGCGTTTCTTGTCAAGTCTGCCAGATTATTAGTCTTTGAATGAGCAATGGTTACAGTTGCATCTCGTTCAAGTAAAACTGCAGCCAAAGGCTTACCAACAATCACGCTCCGACCAATAATCACTGTGTTCTTTCCGGCCATCTTAATTCCGTAATAATCAATCAATGTTAAAATACTACGAACTGTCGCTGGAATAATATCACTCTGTCCTTCCCAAAGACGACCTAAGTTAAGTGGAGAAAATCCATCAGCATCTTTTTCAGGAGCAATAGTTTCAAAAATGGCTCTTGGATTAATTTGAGGTGGAACTGGTAATTGAACCATAATCCCATTAATATTTGGATCTTGATTAAGTTCCTTAATCTTTCCTAGAAGTTCAGCTTGAGAAGTATCAGCTGGAAAATGCAATCCAACTTCATTGATACCTACTTTTTTTGCTAAATTTCTTTTAACTCGCAAATAAATTTTACTTGCAGGATCGTCTCCAACTTCTATTACGCATAAAGTTGGATTTATTCCGTCATTTTTTAAATTTTTTATTTCTTTTTTCAAATTTTCTGTAATTTCATTTGCAGGAGTTTTTCCTTCTAGTAATTTTTTCACCTAATCACCTCATCAAAAAAAGTCGGCTCAACGAGCCGACTCATTAGTTAGTCTTTCTTAATGAAATTGGCCAAGAGACCATTAATAAATTTTTTGGATTCTTTAGAGCTAAATTCATCACATAAATTTAACGCTTCATTTAAAGCAGCTACTGGCTCAATTGCCCTACTATTTTGCATTTCATAAAGAGCCACTTCAAGGATGGCCAAGTCAATTTCGTTAATCCTATTAAGACGCCAACCCTTTTTTAAGTATTTACTTAATTGCTCATCAAGCTCTTTTTTATTAGCCAAGACACCATTTACTATTTCTGCAGAATAATCCGGAAAGCTCTTTAGCTCTAAAGCTTTTAGTGCTTTTTGACAAACTTCTTCCGCATCAGTTAAATTTCCTTGGTTAGCTAAATAAATTGCTTGCATTGCAATTCTTCTCATCTCATGCTGTGTCATTTAGTCTTTAGCCTCGTCCTCTTTATCATCTGGGAAAAGTGCTTCTGTGTCAGCTTTTACTTCAGATTCAGTCTCTTCTGTTTCTGAAACTAGGCCAACTACATGAACATTAATTTGAGTTAAATCTAAATCCGTCATTTGCTTCAATTGCAAAGTCAAGTTTTTCTGCAGTTCGACGCATACTTTTGGCACATTTACGCCATAGTCAAGATAAGCATAAACATCAGCAGTTAACTTATCGTCTTCAACACTTAAGGAAACGCCTTTACCTTGGTTAGAACGACCAAAAAGAGTATTAATGCCAGTCTTCAGCGTCCCACGCATTTCGCTGACGCCATCGACTTTTCTGGCAGCAATTCCTAGAATAACTTCTAAAACACCAAGATCAACTCGGGTTTCATCGCCTTTGTCATTGCTTGATAAAAGAATCGTTGAATTATCAGCCATATTTTTTACCTCAAAAATTATTTATTTGCACGAGAAACGTAAGTACCATCAGCAGTATTAATAGTTAATACATCACCTTGATTAATAAAGAATGGAACATTAACTACTAAACCTGTTTCCATAGTTGCAGGCTTACCACCACCAGAAGAAGTATCGCCTTTAATGTTAGGTTCAGTTTCAGCAACTTCAAGATCAACTGTGTTTGGTAAGTCAACACCTAAAGTTTCACCGTCGTGCATAATGACATTAACTACCATGTTTTCTTTTAAGAACTTAGATTCTCTTTCAACTTGAGCTTCTGGAATTTCAAGTTGTTCATAAGTAGTAGTATCCATAAATACAAAACTTGTACCGTCATTGTATAAGTATTGCATAGCTTTAGTTTGAATGTCAGCAGTATTAACTTTAGCAGTTGAACGGAAAGTATATTCTTGTACTGCACCAGTTCTTAAGCTCTTAAGCTTTGAACGAACAAAAGCACTACCTTTACCTGGCTTAACATGTTGGAATTCAACAATACGCCATAAATCGTTGTTATATTCAATAGTTAATCCATTTTTAAATTCATTAACTGAGATCATTGTCATAGTAAAATTACCTCATTTCTACACTTACTTATCTTACCAATCTTATCCATTGTTTCGCAACATTAACCACATAATTAGATAAAATTATAGAATTAAAAGCTCATCTTTTGGCAATTGTGACATTACATAAGGATGATCGTCCTTAATCAACACATCATCTTCAATTCTAACACCGCCGCGATCTGGTAAATAAATCCCAGGCTCAACAGTAATTGCCATATTATTCTTCATAACTTCTTTTCCATATGGCATTGCTGGCGTACAGAGTTCGTGTACTTCTAGTCCAATTCCATGGCCAATCCCATGACCGAAGTATTCCCCATAGCCTTGCTCTTTAATATAGTTTCTAGCAGCTTGATCGATATCTTTTCCAGTATTTCCAGCAATTGCTGCAGCAATTCCGCGCTTTTGGGCTTCTAATACAATATAGTATATTTTTTCTAATTCTGGTTCTACTTGTCCTAAAGCTACTGTTCTTGTGATATCCGCAGTGTAACCATGATAAAAGCTTCCAAAATCAATTACAATCAATTCACCTTGTTGAATTTTTTTATCACTAGCAACGCCATGTGCCCAGCTACCACGATATCCAGAAGCAATAATCGTTTCAAAAGAAGGACCATCTCCGCCATTCATTTTAAACAAATAGTCTAATTTAGCTCCGATGGCTCTTTCGCTAACTCCTGGTTTAATTAAAGGCAAGATCTCTTTAAAACTTTGAGCAGAAATATCAATCGCTTTTTGTAAAGTAGCCAATTCTAAGTCGTCTTTCACATTGCGAACTTTTTCAACTAATTCAGCACTTAAGACAAAATTAAGATCGGGACAGGCCTCTTTCAAAGCTTCAAATTGAGTTGCAGAAATAAATTCTCCTTCAACTAAAACATTTTTTACATCTAATTGTTTTAATTGCTTAGCAATTTCTTTAACCACATCCATTGTCTGCATTACGACCTTCATTTCACCAGGAGCTTGATGACGAATTTGATCCTTAAAGCGTGAATCAGACAACAAAACACGATCCCCTTCAGCAGTCAAAATAAGCTCAGCTTCTTCACCAGAAAAATTAGTTAAGAAACGATAATTTGCTTGATTAAAAATAATTAAAGCATCTGCTTGTTCTTCTTTGATCAATTTAGTAGTTTTATCAATTCGATTATTAATTAAAGTTAGCAACTCTTGATTTGAAGACATATGACCTACCTCCTGAGTAGATAAAAAAAGACCGAACGTTCCTTAGGGACGTCCAGTCTGCAAAAGAAATAATTATTTTGCTTCTTCAACTGGGTAAACAGAAACTTGTTTACGATCTCTGCCCAAACGTTCGAATTTAACAACGCCACTAGTTAAAGCAAACAAAGTGTCGTCGCCACCGATACCAACGTTCTTACCTGGGTGGATCTTAGTACCGCGTTGACGGAAAATGATTGAACCTGCGTTGATCTTTTGACCATCAGCACGCTTTGCGCCTAAACGACGACCAGCTGAGTTACGACCGTTAGCAGTTGAACCACCACCCTTGTGGTGGGCAAATAATTTAAGTGCTTCAAGATTATTAATCATCATAATTTGTTTCACCCCTTAATTAAGCTTCAATGCTTTCGATAGTTACCTTAGTGTAAGGTTGACGGTGACCGTACTTAGTGTGTGAGTGCTTCTTAGGCTTGTATTTGAAAGTAACAACTTTCTTTTCTTTGCCTTGCTTTTCAACTTTAGCAACAACTTTAGCACCTTCAACTACAGGAGTACCAATCTTAGTTGACTTACCATCATTTACAAGAATAACTTCATCAAAAGTTACTTCGTCGCCAGGCTTAACTTCAAGTTTTTCAACAAAAACGCTATCGCCCTTAGCAACCTTGTATTGCTTACCACCGGTTTTAATAACTGCGTACATTTGTACACCTCCGAAAAAATACTTAGACTCGCCGTATGAGGTGGAATTAACGTTAATTCTCTTCTTACCCCATAAACGTGCGGTTGCAGATGTGAGGTTTCCACAAATACAACTCTTACAGTATACTCTCATCCCTCTTTTAAAGCAATTCAATATCAAAATTTCTAAAAAAATACTAAAATAAATTTACAAGTATTTATAATAAGGGGAAAGAATATGCTTAAATTTTATGGTTATAAACATTGTTCAACTTCTAAAAAAGCTCAAAAATGGCTTGATGATCATCAAGTTGTTTATCAATATCAAGACTTAGTAGAAAAACCACCTAAGCAACAAGATCTACTTAAATGGCTAACTGATTTTCAAGATCGCGGATTAAGATATTTTTTCAATACGTCTGGCCAAGTTTACCGCCAAATGCACTTAAAAGATCAAATAAACAAGATGACGCTTGAAGAAGCAGCAAAATTACTTTCACAAAACGGAAAATTAATTAAAAGACCCTTAGTTACTGACGGTAAAAAATTAACTTGCGGCTTTAAAGAAGACATATACGAAAAAACTTGGTTATAGTCCCCATTGTCCGCCATGAACACGCGCAACTGTGTCAGTGATAATAAAAGCATCTGAATCAATCTCATGAATTTTATTGATTAAAGGACCATATTCACGGGTATCAACTACTAATAGTAGCTGCTTTTTGTCATCATCACTGTAGCCACCAACAACATCGTAAATTGTTAAACCGTTATAGTTATCAAGTAGCATTGTCTTTAGTTCTTCAAAATGCTCGTTACTCATCACACGCACCTGATATTTACGGTCAAAGCCAGCTTCTGCATAGTTCATAGTCATGGCTGTCACTACTTGTGACAAGGCGGCTAATAAAAATGCATTCCAGCCATCAACGAAAATGTTAAGAAAAATAATTACCATATCAATTGCAAGTAATCCAATTGCTGGATTAATGTAAAAATATTTCTTTAAAATCATTGGCGGAATTGTTGTTCCACCACTTGATGCATTAACGCGGTATAGTAAAGAAACACCTAGTCCCATCAAAGCACCACCATAGATTACTGCTAGTAATTGATTATTAGTAATTTTAAAACTAGGCGTAAGTCCCATTAACACTGGAAGTAATAAACTACCTAAGGCAACGTTTTTCGTTGTCTTTTTTCCTAAAAAGATCGCTGCTAGAATAAGCATTAAAATATTAACAACTAAAACAGTAATTGACCGATTAATACCCCATACTGCATCAACTAAGATTGAAATACCAGTTGAGCCACCCGCTGCAATATTAATTGGACCATAGAAGAAATTAATAGAAATGGCGATAATTTCTAAGCCGGCTAAAAATACTAGCCAACGCATCCAAGATTTCTTTTTAATATTTTTTGTCATTTCATCGTCCTTCCTAAAAATAAGTTATTAATATTTTATCTAATTTTCATGCATCTTGTCAGCTACACTGCTTATTCCTAATTATTCTTTAACATTTTGTATTCTAATTGTTGGTTACCTTCATAAGCTGGCATCCCATTTTCTGCTCGATATAGTGCACGCTCAAATGCTTGATATCCCTTGCTAGAACTAACAGCAAATTTAACGTGATATTTACTTGCAAATTCGCTAATATTCCAAGTACTATCATGGGCAGCAAATGCAGTAACCAAAATTACAATGTCTAAATCTTTAATTTGACTTTCAATTACCTTTTTCTTGCCTTCAAATGCATCAATCGGAATTGGAATGCCATTGTAGCGGTTAACAATCCCTTCTAAAATCGCTTCATTTTGATTATCGCCAACAGCAATCCCTACTCGTTGATAATGTAAGTTCATATCTAACTTAGCTAATACTTGGGTACTTGCTACTACCTTTGTCTTTGCTTTTTTTGTTTTAGAAACTCGCTTAGGTTGCTCTGTTTCATAAATCCAGCGAACCTGAACTGCGCTTGCTGGATCTTTTTTTAATCTAACATCGCCTGTATACCAAGCTAAATCAACAATTGCGCCGTCTTCTAAATGAATATTGCCATTTTGATAATAGCTAGAATCAAGCGCAACAATTACTGGCTTATGATTAATAACCAGCTTTTCTCCATGGATATTTCGTGAAACACTTAAATTGCCTAGACTTCCTTGTACTACTCCATATTTAAAGTCTGCTATTTTGTCATAATCACGGCTGCGCAATTTTCGATAACCAACTACTCGCAAAACTTCAGCTTTATTTAAACTATTTGCTAAAGGCAAAGCTTCAACAATATCACCACTCTTTAAATTCAAATCATGAATTTGCCCCTCATTTACTTCAAAGACAACTTCACCATTATTATTGATCAAATCCGCACCCTTTAATGCACGAATGACAGTATATCTTCTACCCTTTCGATAATCGCGATTTTTTTCTTTTTTAGGCTTTACCGCATCCTCAAAAATTTTTCGATTTACTGCAGTACTAGTTTCTTCTGAAGCTTGAATAGCTTGGTCTAATAATCCTAATTTCTTTCCAAAATTTGTGGCAATATTGTGATCAAAGGTTAACTTATGTAGAGCTCCTAAGGCAATTTTTTTAGCATTTTTGTCACCTGGGCGTTCAATTAATGTAGTTATTCCCTGAAGAAAAGTATTTATTTGTGCAATAACTTTGTCATCCATTTTATTATTTGCTGAGGTAGACTCTGCTTCGCCTGTAATACCCAATACTACCTTAATTGCATTTAAGCTATTTTGAAGACTTTTGTCATCGCCTGCAGTATTATTTAAAATTCTTTTTAAATTATTTCGATAATCAAACATTTTAATCACTTTCTTACTTACTTTTTATCTATTATATCGATTTAACCTGCTTCAATTCAAAATTTCTCTATCAATCTTTCAAGAAAGTGATATATTAAAGGTAAATATAAAAAGTGAGGGAAAATTATGACTAAATACACTGTTAAATTATCTGAAGAAGATTACCAAATGTTAAAAGATTGTCACTCAAAGAACCCTTCAATTATGAAGGCGTTAGAAGAAGCTAAAAAAGAAGATTAGTTTCTTACAATTTTTACCAAAATAAAACTCGTGATTAGATGTTTACACTAATCACGAGTTTTTTATTTATTATTTAAATATTTTTGACTAAAGAACAGTAGCCCAATAAGAATACTTAAATTTAACTAAGCTCTCCATTCGCCGCCTTGGCCGTAAGTATGTTTATCAAGTTCATTAATAATTACATGGATATGTTCCTTCGGTGCACCAGTATTCTTATGAACAGCTTCAGTGATATCTTTCATCATTTGAGTTAATTGCTCATCACTTCTACCCTTAATTAATTCTACATGTACAAATGGCATTTTAAATTTCTCCTTTTTTTAACCAAAATTATAGCAGACTTATTTTAAGCTATACACTCTTTCTTAAAACTCTTCTTGCACCATCTCGCACTGCAAAATATAAAATTGGCGTACAAATTGCAGTTGAAATCGAATTAATGACCGTTGCTGGTAAACTCACAAAAGAACTCACTAAGGCTACATTTAAACTAGTTCCAACCATCAATGCTTCAACAATTGAAACACAGTAAGTTGTAAAAATTTTAGTTACCCCAGCGATAATTCCCAAAATAATAATATTTTTCTTGCTATCTTGATAGTGCATTCCTTTATATACTGCCGTTAAAACACTTGCAACTACCACCACTTCAAGCATTGTCAACCAAGAAGTGGCTGCATAGCCATTAAGTAAGTCAAAGCCGCCTAACCCAATAATCCCTGCAAGCATTCCATTCCGATATCCCAGATACAAAATTGCAACAGCAGTTAAGGTATTACCAAAATGGATAAAGGGACGACCAACTAAAGCAGGAACTGGAATTCGTAAAACCCAGACTCCTAGATAAATTATCGCCGCAAATAAACCGGTCATAATTATTGAAACTAACGAATTTTCCCTTGTTCGCATTTCCTAACCTTTTTTCTCCTCTACTTTCTTCATTAACCAAGATAAAGCACCTGCATAATTAGGTCCTAACCGTTTATCTCGAGTTGAATCAGTTGCTTTAATTGTCATTTTAACAAAAATTGCTGCTATCTGCGAACTCTCCTTTAGCGAATAACCTGCTAAAATTGCCGCTAATAAACTACTTGCAAACATATCGCCTGTACCAAAAAATGAACGTTTCACCTTATCAGTTTCTATTACAAAAGCTGTATCCCTGGCTGACACTCCAGCAATCTTAATTTTATCCTGCATTTGAATTCCAGTAATCAATACCTCATTCACATTAAACTTTTTCTTTAATTCTAAAGCCAGCTCTTCAATCTCATCAATTGAAAAACTTCGATATTTTTTATCTAATAATAAGCAAGCTTCAGTTAAATTTGGTGTTAAAATTGTTGCAAAATTAGCAAGCACGCGCATTTTTGCCACATAATCTAAGTTTAAACCGCGATATAATTTACCTGAATCTGCCATAGCAGGATCAAGCAGGACTTTACTGACTTTAAAATTAGAAATATGATCTATCCAAAAATCAATGGCTTCTTTGCCTAAATAACCTAAGTATAAATTTTCAAAATCAATCTTTTGGTCCTGCCAATGAGCAATAATTTTACTCATTTCGCTACTTAAATTTAAGAAAGTGTTATCGCCAAAGCCACCAGTATGGGTAGACAAAATCGCCGTCGGCAATACATCTGGTTGATAGCCACACGCTCCTAAAATTGGTAAAGCAACACTTAATGAAACTTGACCTAGGCAGGAGAGATCTTGACTAATCAAAAGTTTTTCTTTCATTTTAATGTTCTTTCTAATTTTAACCGTTTCTTCTTAACTGCATATCTTTTAGAATTCAGTTTAATTTGTAGCAACTTGTTATGCCAATAAATTAAGGCCATTTTGATCGCTAAACGATTATACCAACAATAATCATGCCTTAAATAATTATATGAATCTTTAAGGTTGAGCAGATGTTCTGTTGTAATGAATTGATTACGGCTCCAGTGCCAATCAGCAGCACTGTTTTTACGAATCCTGATTTTTTCAATTCGACCAACTGTTAACCGTGCTCGCCCTTTAATGTACTTACTTCTTGCAACAGTAATATAATTGCCAATCATGGTTTGTTTCCAAAATTGATTGTTTTTCTTTTCAATAAAAAGTGCCCGTCTTAGCACCTTACTTAAGCAATACCACTCCTTATTACCGTCTGATAGCTCAATTAAACACCAAATGTATTCTCGTCTTTTTCGCAAATTTTCCCCAACTTTTTTTATTAGCTAAAAATATCAATTTCCTACTTATAAATCAATAAGTCAACTTCAACGTGAAATATCTCATTTCCTGGCATTTTTCCTGATTCGTGCTTCAGAAATTTAAAACCTTTATGTAAATACAAACTTTTAGCAGGATTACCAGTTAATACTTCTAAATAGGTTGGTCGTTTCATCTTAGTTAATGAAAACTCAATCAGCTTACTGCCAATTCCTTGCTTTTGAAAACTAGGATCTACGTAAAGCCAGGCGAGTTCATCATCGCTAAATGCAACAAAAGCGACAATCTTTTCATCTATTGTTGCTACATAAATATTATATGAAAATAAATCTTCTTCAATTGCTGCAATTTTCAGCGGTTTAAAGGCCGCTTCTAAATTAGCCGCTTTTAGTTCTTGTTTTCTTGCTTGATCATGTATTACACATAAATCATTAAAGTCTTTTTTTTGAAATTCTCTAATTTTGATTTTATTCATAATATTTAAAAGGCACCTCCTCCGCTACCGCCACCAAAGCCACCTGATGAACCACCGGAAAATCCACCCGATCCACCAGAAGCTGATGAATTTAAGTTTGCGCCTGAATTAAAGCTTGAATTAAAATTATTTGCAAATCCATCCCGTCCTGAGCTATAAAATGGACCCCAGAACAAAATATTTGTATCATCAATTTCATCTGCAAATTCTATTTTAAGTTGTTTCAACACCTTTTTAGATACACCCAAAGCAACCGCATATGGCATAATTTCTTCCCACAGAGGCAATTCTCCGACTTCGCGCATTTTAAAATTACCAATCTCATCTAGCATTTTCTTAAAACCACGTACTTGATTAGTTGATTCTGCTCCCTTAGCAGTATATGGCGATAACTTTTTATTACTATAAATAGTTGCTAGAATTGCTAATCCTATCATAATTGTGGCCACTATAAATAGACCTGCTGTTCCCTCACTAGAAAAGAAAGCAGCAATTATTCCAGCACCACTTAATACTAATAAGATGATCATTAAGACTAAATTAGTTTCCTTCTTATGTTCAACCTTTTTATCAAAAAAGCCAGCATTAATTGCTGCTTGTTTTTCCTTTTTTTGCCAATTAGCAAAGAGTTTACTTAGCTTAGAAGATCGTTGTTTTTTAAGTTCATAAGTTGTAAAACTTTTCCCATCGCCAACCTTATTAAATAAGTATTTCATCAAAGTAACTTCGCCCATTAAATCTTTATCAATTAAAGAAATTTTATAGTATGTTTTTCTTCTTACCTTAATAGGTTCAATTTCTATCCTCTTTTTTACAGCTAATTCCATTAAATAAGCAGTTAATGATCTAGAACTTGGCTTATCGTCCAGATCCAAAATTTCAGCCATTACTGGTGAAACTGTAGGGACATCATAATTTCTAGGTAATTGCTTTTCTTTTTTAGGTTTAACTCCAGATTTCTTCAAAGTAAAACTTCTAATTATTATGGATAAAGAAAATAATCCTGATAGTACCAAAGCACCTAAGCCAAGCATTCTGCTTCTTTGACGACGTTCGTTGGCTTCATGAGCAAATTTTGCTTCCTGATTTAAGACATATTTTTTATGATTTTGGTCTCTAATATTTTTATTTTGACTTGTCACTACCGTAGGAAAAAGGCTATGAACCTCTATTCCCTCATTTCCGCTTACATTTGCAGCTGTCATAATAATACTGCCTTTTTCAGAATTAACTGTAATCTGGCCCGACAAATCTCCATGAGCCCAAGCCTTAAGATCCTTAACTGAACTTGGGAAAAAGATCCCTACTCGAACGTTATCAAGGTCTGTATCCCAGCCATCACCAATAATTTTAAAATTAAGCTCGGCCGTATCTTTCCAGTTAATAATGGCATTCGTAATTTCATAAGTATAAATTATCGTGAATTTATCACCATCAGTTACGTTATGCCATACCTTAAAGCGATAGCCATGATCGCTGTGACTCAATTCATAAGTATTATTGGCGTGACTATCACTTTGTACGACTGGCTGTGAATTTTTACCAGATATTACTCTAACCTGCTGATTTTTTAATTCTTGATTATCAGTAAGATTTTGTTGATAAAAAACGCCATGGGCATCATCGTCAAACTTATAAGTGATTCTTCTCTCCATCAACAATGATCCATTTGCATTTACATGGGCAGTAACATCAACGTTAGTAATATCATAATCTACATCAGCTAAAGCTGGTTTTGTGAAGATGATAGTCAAAGTTACAAGCATTATCATCCCAATTATTAAGTGAAAAAGTTTTTTCATAGGTCCCTCGTAAGAAAAAGTGAGCTGTGGCTTAATTATAACTTAATACACAAAAAAAGCGCTAGATAATATTCTAACGCTTAATTAGTAAATTATTTAGTTTTAAGCAGTTGCACTTTGCTTTTTGTGAACTCTGAGATAGTGAATAATCGCATATATTGAAAAGCAAGCAAAGAAAATAGCCGAAATCAATAATCCCATTTTAGCACTTGATGTAACTGCATTAATAATCATTGGTGAAATTGCACATCCTACATTAACTAGTACCAAAACAATGGTTGTTGCTAAGTTAACTGAATTTGCTGGAGCTGACCAGTCAAGCCAATTGTACATATATGGAACGCCCAAGCCAAAGCCAATTCCTAAAATCAAGCAACCAAGACTTAACATAACGAAATTACTTGCTAAAGCAATTATAAAGAAACCGATTGCTACTAAACCAAATCCTAACGGAAAGATCTTATCGTGTAGTTTCTTAAAGAAGAACCCAAATGATGCACCTATTGGAATGCCTACTAAATTCAAAACCCCAGTTAAAGCTGAAACTTCACTAACTGTTCCTAGCTTTTCTTGAACAACTAAAGCTGGAATCTTAAAGCTCATTGGCATATAAAATAGAAAAATAAAGAACATTAAAATGGCGATTAAAATCACTTTACCATTAATAGTTTGTTTTTCTTTTGTCTTTCTTGCCTTGTCAGTCTTCTTTTGTCTTGAAGAAGGAAGCGGAACAAATAAGATAAACAAGATCAAAACTGGAATTACTAAGAAATAAATTGCAAATGCTGCATGCCATGAAATAGTTAAAAGCCAACTAATCAGAAATGATGCAAGAGCTGCACCCAAACTACCCATTACATTTTGATAACCTACCATTGTAGCTAATTTTTCTTCATTACTACTATAAAACTGTGGAATCAAACTAACCGCAAGTGAGTTAAATAAACCAATTCCAGCACCGATCAAAAATCTAGAAATTAAAATAGGTGTATAAGCAGTGGCATACATTGGAAAAGTACCAGCTAATAAGGTTATTACCAACCCTGTAATAATGGTTGGCTTTTCTCCCATTAACTTAATTAAAAATGGGCTAATTAATAAACCAATTACAATTCCGATATTAGGGATCGTCGATAACATTTCAACCCCAGCTTTATCTATTCCTGGAAAAGCATGATACATTAGCGGTAAAGCAGGCGCAATGGCTGGTGCCATCATTAAAAAGATTGAAATCGATAATAATGATATCTTAAAGATCACATGATCTTGCGGATTCTTTTCTTTCATTTTATTTTCCTCCCACTTCATTTCTGCTAATCTTTGACAAGGTGTTTTCTGAAGAATTCAGCTTCTTCGTCATTAGCTTCTTTTGCTAACTCATCTTTTTGATTAATTAAGAAGACGTGTGGCTCAGGGTGCTTTTCATCGCCCCAAGACTTTTGAATAACTTCAATTCCCTTAGCTCTTAAAAATCCATCTAATCTAACAGCGCAATCATGAATGAAATCTTCATTAGCAGTCGAAATAAAGGTTGGCAGAAAGTCTTCAGTAATATACTTTTCAACATCAATTAAATCTTGATTCTTCGCGCTCTTCATTACTTCTGGATCAAAATATGCTAAAGTACCGTCTCCAATCATGCCTGGATCTTTAATAAAAGTAGCTGGTGAGTTTAAAGCAACTGCTCTAAATTTCAAATCTGTCAGTGTATAGCCAAATTTTTCACGGTATTCAGGATTAGTCAAAATAGCTGTATATTGTTCAGCATTTGACCACCAGCTGAATCTCCAATTAAGAAGACATTATTTTTATCAAGATTATATTCATCAGCGTGATCTGCTACCCAATGAATATATTCATTTACTTGGTCAAGTTCCTTAGGAAATTTTACTTCTGGACCTAATTTATAGTTTGGATTAACAAATGCAAATCCTCTCTTCGCCATCCCTAAGCCATAAAATTGATAGGTTTCTTTTGTTCCATAAACCCAGCCGCCACCGTGAATATTAATAATCACTGGAATCTTACCTTTAACGTTCTTAGGTAAATATAAGTCTAATAAATTCCATTTGGGATCTTCACCATATTGAAGATCATCTATACGTGTTACTTCAGGAATATCGTGTGGCAAACCGCTATCTCTCTTATCATCATTCTCTTTCCAGCTAATACGCATTTCTTTAACTGCATTTAGAATCTCTTGATCTTTCATCATATTTCCCTCTCTCATTGAATTCGCTTTCATAATAACTAAAAATGAATCTAAAAAATAGGTCAATCTTAACCAGTTATTGGCGCAAATTGACCTATTTTATTAATTTCTTCTTCATTTCAGATGCACTTTTGCCATATAGTTTTTTAAAAGCTCTATTCATCGTCCTAATACTAGAAAAGCCACAGCTAATGGCAATTTGAGTCAAATTCTTTTTGGAATTCTTTAATTCGCCATAAGCATGTTCAGCTCTGACATTATTGATATATGTTTCAACCGTAAGTTCCATTTCTTTCTTAAAAAAGCGTGCTAAATATTCTTTTGAAATATTACACTTTTCAGCAAGTAAAGCTAAATTCAACTCTTCTTGATAATGATTATTTACATATTGCGTAATGTATTGCAAACGATTAATAGTATATATCTTACGCTCACTAATTTGTTCCTGATCCTTCTTATCTTCAGTAAAATTAGCTAATAATAGACATAAAATTTCATCAATTAAGCGTTGCTGCTCTAAGTGTTTAGTTGGAATTTTGAGAAAATATACTTTAATAAATTGACTTAGTAACCCCTGCAAGTGAAGATAGGCAAGTTTTTGTTTATCGGTAAAAGTAGCAGGATCATTAATTTTAATGACTTGATGGGCAATATCAGGATATAGGTTAGTAATATAGTCATATGGAAAAATTATTGATAATGCAAGTGAATTAGTGTTTTTAAAGTCATGAATACTGTGAATCTCTTGCGTATTTACTACCAAAATAGTGCCTGACTTAGAAGAATAGTGCTTTTTATTAATCAAAAAATCATCTATTCTACCATTTTCAACATAACTTAATTCAATTCCCCGATGCCAATGCGGAGCAATGTATTTTTCAGAATTATGATCATGAAAAATAAAATCGTTGATTGTAAAATCAAATTGAACACTTTAGAAAAATAAAAAGTCCATTCGGACCTGTTTGATAGAATGTTAATAACCACAAAAACTTTCTATTGGAGGTCAAAATGGACTCTTTACATTCTACCATGAACCAGCACGTTAAAGGAAAGCATTTATCATTTGAAGAGCGAGTTATTATTCAATTGCGTTTGAAAGATGGCTGCTCTTTGCGTGCAATTGCTCGTGAACTCAACTGTTCTCCTTCTACTATCAGTTATGAGATTAAACGTGGCACTGTAAAACTGTATCATGGTAAAGTCAAAAGATACAAGGCTACTCAAGGACATGATGTATATCAAGCTCATCGTAAAAATTGTGGGCGCAAATCAGACTTTCTCAAAAAAACTCAATTTATTCACTATGTCCACAAACATTTCTTTAAAGACGGTTGGTCGCTTGATGTTTGCAGTAATCGTGCCACTGCTGCTGGCGAATTCTCTAGCAGCGATGTTGTCTGCACCAAAACTCTTTATAATTACGTTGATAAGGGCTTATTAGGCATTTATAATTACGACTTGCCTGAGAAGCTTAAACGCAATACCAAGCTTCATCGTGTTCGCAAAAACAAGAAAAAGCTTGGCAGAAGTATTGAAGAACGTCCAAAAGAAATTAGTGAACGTAATGAATTCGGTCATTGGGAATGCGATTTGGTTCTTGGACATAAGACTAAAGATGATGAAGTGCTGTTAACCTTATCTGAGCGCATGAGTCGTGAATTCTTAATTATTCGTATTCCCGACAAGACTTCTATCAGTGTCATGCAAGCCTTTAAAGAACTCCAAAGACAATACAGTGAACACTGGAATGATATTTTTAAAACTATTACCACTGATAATGGTTCAGAATTTGCGGATCTGTCCAACCTAGAAGAAGCATCCAATACACTGGTTTACTATGCCCATCCTTACACTTCTTGTGATAAGGGAACAGTTGAAAGACACAATGGTCTTATTCGCAGATTCATTCCTAAAGGAGAAGCAATAGCTAACTATTCTTTACAAAATATCATTGATATTGAAACCTGGTGCAACTCATTGCCAAGAAAGATCTTAGCTTATCATACACCAGATGAAATCTTTGAAAGAGAATTAGATCGAATCTATCAAGCAGCTTAACCAAAAGTGTTCAATTTATTATTGCAATTTACGTGAAAAATAAAATACCATACAGGCAGCGGATCAGTAGGAATTACTATTTCATGCTGCTTTATTTTCTTGCCATATGTCATTATAGTTTTTCACCATTTACATGAATAAAGAGATTGTATAGAGCACCATAGAGGTTCGCCCCATTCTTAAACTTAGCTTCAACTATCTTTGGGCGAGTGAAAGTTTTTCTAATCAATTCATTATCAGCTAAAACTTTATCATAAGCTTGATTAATTCCTTGAACCACAATTGGCTGTGCAGAAATTCCGCCACCAATTGCAATTGCATCTAAGTCCACTACAGCTTGAATATCGATAATAATAGCAGCAATTCGCTTGCAATACTCATCAAAAATTTTCTTTGCCTTCTCATTTCCATTATTAATTGCTTCAAAAGCAGCTAAACCATCAGTCTCATCATCATTTTCGATGGCTTCGTTAACATTTCTGATCATTTGAACAGCAGAAGCATAACCACCAGCAAAGCCATCAAATCCAGGCTCTTTCATATTAAGCTGCAAAAAACTTAATTCACCTGCTTGAAAATGCGCCCCATTTAACAGCTTCCCATTAACAATTATTCCTCCACCAACGCCCGTACCTAAAGTGATAGCAGCACAATTTTGCATATCTTTTAGACTGCCAAGCCAATTCTCAGCTAAAACGCTGGCTTTACCATCATTAATCACCGTAACTGGAATATCATATTTTTTATACCTTACTGCAAAATCGATGCCATCAAGAAAAGGTAAAGCTCCGCCAAAGTGAATTTTAGTATGCGCAATTTTTCCTGGAGCACAAAAAGCTATCCCTTTAATTTCCTTTTTTACATATTTCTCTACAATTTGATCAATATTTTTTAAAAATTGTTCTTTATCATGTGATGTCTTAATCTTACCTTGTTCGATAATATTCCCCGCATTATTAAGTTCAGCATATTTTACGTTTGTTCCTCCAATATCAATGCTTAAATAATTCTTTTTCATTATTATCCCCTCTTCTAATGTTTAGCGCTTACAAATGATATTTTATGGTGCATTCATTTTCAAAACAAGTCACAGATTGACATTTTTTAGTTTAAAAATTGACATTAAAAAAAGAGATCTTTCGATCTCTTCTCATTTTTATAAGCCAATATGTGCCCAAGGCTTCAAGTCAACAGCTGGCTCTTCCCAAAGTTTAACTAAGTCTTCAGATAAGTACTTCTTATCAACAACTACGTCATAAACATACTCTTCAAACCACTTTTGACTCATTTCGTAGAAGCCCTTGTGACCATACTTATCGCCCCAAGAATTTTCAACCTTCCACTTACGAATCTCACCATTGTCTTCGTCAACGCCGACTAAAGTCATATCATGTGTTGCAGATCCTTCACCAGTAGCTAAACGATCAGCCTTACTCATTTGAGTATCAACACTAAACAAGTCATCAGTCTTGTATAAATCGGTATCAAGGAAACCAGTTTTACGTTCCATTTGTTTTAAAACGTCATTTCCAAAAATAACTGCTCTTCCATCTTTCAATTGAGCTGCAGCTGCTCGTGCCAAAACTTCAATCGGCACATTTAAACCAGTAATTGGTTGACCGCCAGCAACATTATCATATAAACCTTGGTGGTAGCGCTTGTTGTAATCATAATTAGGTGAGTTTAATAAGACAACATAATCATCCCAATTAAAATCTTTTAAATATTTTTCTGCAAATTGACGTGGAGTTAAATCTTTTTCTAAATGATACTTTTTATCGTCATCACGATATTCCAAATCAAACTTCTTTGGTGGTTCACCCAACGCTACTGCAGCCATGCGGTAAACTTCATTTAAGAATTCTTTCTTAGCTTTTTCAGCTTCTTCAAGCTTACCTTCTTGAACTAATTTACGTAATACTAGCGCATCTTTTCTTTCCTTACGAGCTAAGGAATCAATTAATGCAGTTGTATTATTTGAAGTTGCATTTTCTGGCATTGCGTATGATGGAACTACACCATATTTTTTTACCAGATTAATTGCCATTTGCCACAAACCACCATCTTGACCTGCAAAATCAAACCAGGTTTCAACTTCACGATCATCAACTGGCTTATCAGCTAAGCGAATCATACTATCATAAAAAGCGTTAGCTCTTTCAATCTTATCCCAGAAGAAATTATAAGCTTGTGAGAAAGTAAAGTCCTTAACATGATATTTTTTACCAAAATGATGACGCAAAACATTCAAAGTTGCAAATTCCCAGCAACGACCAGAATGCTTTTGGTCAGTTACTCCACCAATATCAAGTTCGGTAGAAAAAGTGTGATTTAACCGTTTTGAAACTTCATCATTAAATGACGCTTCAAATAATCCATTTCGACGAGCAGCACGAGATGCTACTTTATTTTTATCATTTTTATTAAAATCTGCAGAAAAAGCTGCTAGTTCTTGTTCTGATAAAGCACCCATTTTTATCTCTCCTTTTAACTTCATTAGATTCATTTAATTAGTTTTAATCTTACCTTAATATAAAAAATAAGCAAGTTATCTAGCAAAAAAGACCAAGTATTTTTGAATACTTAGTCTCTCTTAAATTATTTAAAATGCAGACAGAATAAAATCTTTGAATTTATATAAATTATTCAAAAATTTCATCAATATCAAGTACTACTACAAATGCATTAGGAGTATCAGTACCAGATACGACTTTTTTTGCATATTCATCATCTTCATGAACATGTGCAGTTGCTAAAACTTGAACAGCAGTATGAGAAGGAACGTCTGCTGCAACTAGTGCAACTTTAGAGCCACGCTTAATGTTTTCATAAGCTGCACCTTTAGTCTTTTCAAGATATTGCATATGACTTGGATCTAATACAGTCATTGAACCTTTAGGACCAACTTGTGGATTACCATTTTCGTCAACAGTAGCAATATAAACTAAATTGTTCTTAAAAAGATCTGCTTGTTTTTCAGTTAATTTATTTGTATCTAATTTTTTCATAGTATACAGTTCCTTTCTATCACTTATCAATTACAAGTATAGGCCTCTTAAGAGAAAAAATCTTCTTTTTTGCTCAAGTTTTTATAATATTTTTATTATATTAAATAACAATTGACAGTTATCTTTCAATCAATAAATATATAAATTATTTGCTTTACCCTCCCGTTCATATTTTTAATCAATAACATTTGCTTTAAATCAGTGGCCTTAAATTTGTCTATCTTCTAAAGATTATTTGCAATTTTTTTGTATGAAACTTACAGTGAGGCATATCATATCAATATAAAAATAAATTTATAATTAAAATAAGAAAAATATAATTTTATGTTGACATATTTTCAAATCGGCGTATTATTATGAGCACAAACATTATTATCAAACAGCTTTGATAAGGAAAAGTAATTAAGTGCTCGTCTCTCAGAGAATTTCTGGTTGGTGTGAAGAAATAGATAGAGTCTTAATGAAAATCACCTTTGAGCGTAAACTACGATTTAAAGTAGTTTAAGGGACAGCCCTTTATAGCGACGGCGTATCGTTCTCTTGTATTGAACCGTACGTTATTAAAGACTAGTTTTTCTAGTAAAAATAGGTGGTACAGCGACAAGACGCCCTATTGGATCATTACGATCTAATAGAGCGTCTTTTTGTTTTCTTAATCATGCTGTTATTGGATTTTTGACGAAATGAGAATTTTATATGAAGATGTCAAAGTCCAAACTGCTGTATGTAACACTAGCGAGCTCACTAGCGATTTTATCAACTGCTTGTGGTGCCAAGAAAACTGATTCGAGCAACCAGCCCATCAAGTTTTCCCAGGCCGTTCCTCATAAAACCATTAAAAAAGGAGGAACCTTGACCTATGCTTTAGAAAATGAATCACCATTTACTGGAATTTTTTCAGCTGAAATTGCTGATACTAGTCCCGATTCTGAAGCAGCTGCTCCAGGAGACGAAGCACTTTTTGATATTAATGATCATTATCAATTCACCAATAAAGGAGCTGCCAGTTTAAAACTAAATCATAGTAACAATACTGCTGAAATCGAAGTGAAAAAGAAAGTTCGTTGGTCTGATGGCAAGCCAGTAACCGCTAAGGATTTGGAGTATGCATACGAAATTTTAGCTAATCCTAAAGTTCAAACTACTCAATATACCTCTTCGCTTGAAAATATTAAAGGAATGGCTGAATACCATCGGGGAAAAGCTAATAATATTTCTGGTCTTGAAATGCCAGATGGACCAAATGGAAAGAAATTAATCCTTCACTTTAAAGAATTAAAACCAGCAATGATGAACTCCGCTAATGGCTTCTTCTGGGAACACGCTGCTCCTTACCATTATTTGAAGCACGTTCCCTTTGACAAGCTTGTTTCTAGTCCGCAAGTAAGAAAGCACCCACTCTACTTTGGTCCATATAAAATGGATAAAACCGTTCAAGGACAATCTACTAGTTGGTCAAGAAATCCATATTACTGGCGCGGTAAACCTAACTTTGAACATATTTACATGTCAAATATTACTAATTCTAATGTCTCACAAGCAATTAAGAGCAAAAAATTCGACGTTGCAAATGTTCTAAGCTCACAATGGGAACAGGTAAAAAACACTAAGGGAGTTAATTTTGTTGGTAAAAAAACACTTAGCTACGATTACTTAGCCTTTAAAGTTGGAAAATGGGATGCAAAACTTGGTAAAAATGTTGAAAATCCTCATGCTAAGATGAATAATCCCGCTTTACGAAAAGCAATGGCCTATGCAATGAATGTTGATGTCATTAATAAACGGTTCTACCGTGGTTTAGAATTCAGAATTAATTCTTTGATTCCCTCACAATTTACTCCATATTATGACAAAAATATTCCAACCTATTCTTATAATCTAGATAAAGCCAATAAATTACTAGATAAAGCTGGCTATAAAAAAGCACCTGGCGCACTCTATCGGAGTCAACCAAATGGTAAGCCCTTAGTTATCAATCTAGCAGTACGTGGTTCTGGCGAAAACAGCGAGGCCATCTGGCGTAACTACATTCAACAATGGAAAAAAGCCGGTTTAAACGTTAAATTCTTAGGCGGCCGTCCGATGGAATTTAACCGCTGGGTAGCTGCAGTTAAAGCAAGTGATCCTAAAATTGATGTTCTTGAAGGAGCTTGGGGTGCAGCAGGTGATCCTTCTCCAAGCGTGTTCTACGGTGAAAAGATGCCTTATAATTTTGCCCGTTTTGTCTCTCCGACTAATACTAAATTATTGAATGAAATCGATTCTGCCAAATCTTTTGATAAAAAATATCGGGTGCAAAAATTCCACGAATGGCAAAGATGGATGTACAACAAAGCTTATGTAGTCCCAACTAGCGGTGCTTACTCAGTGACGGCAGTTAATAGCAAAGTAACTGGCTGGTCACTGAAACCTTCTGCCAACGTTTGGTATGAAGCTGGTTTTAGTAAATAAATATTATTAATATACTTATAAAAATAAAAACAATATCGACTTGTCCTAAAAAAGGAAGCATAACTTACTTGTTGGTGCTTCCTTTTTATTCATCAATTTTTACATAGCGACCACGTTCATCAACAACACCCTTGAAATGATACATTTTACCATCGTCAGTTCGTAATTCACCTAGGTCAATTTCACCATATCCTTTATCAGGATTGGTAATTTTTACATCATTAAAAGTATGTTCAAAAAAGGTACGTACAATTTTACTCTTTACCCTAATATCTTTTGAACGCTCAAAAGCTGCTGCTAATGTAAATCCCTTATCAAGTTGTTCTTTAATAAAAACAATTAAGTAAAGCGTCGATAAATTATATCTTCTAACACCGCTATTATCATCAGAAACAGGCTTAATATAGCCCTTTTCTTCCCAATAGCGTAATTGTCTTTGAGATACACCAACTACTTTGCTAACTTCTCCAATTCCTACTTCAATATTTTGAAAAACATTATGAAGTATCTTTTTTGATTCCATTATAAATTCCTTACCTCGTAATCTTATTTATAGTTTAATAGCTTATGTTAATTTTGACAACATATATGTTAAATATCATGACTTTTATGTAAGATAATTTGACAAGGGAATTATTTAAGAATATAGTTTTTATAGTTTGTAAGATTTTTTAACAATAGAAAGGAAAATTCAAATGGATCATCAACCAACCGATATTCACGGAAAAGCCTATAATCGAAACTTGCTTGTTCTAGTTTTAATTATTGGATCTTTCTGTACTGTGTTAAATGGAACCTTGCTTGCAACAGCTCTTCCCTCAATTATGCGTTCCTTTCATATCAGTACAGCAACTGCTGAATGGCTTTCAACTGCATTTTTATTAGTTAATGGAGTCATGATTCCAGTTTCAGCTTGGCTAATTAATCGTTTTGGCTCAAGAAAAATGTATTTGACAGCAATGTCAGTTTTCTTTATTGGAACAGTGACTGCTGCAGTTGCGCCAAATTTTGGGACTTTATTAACTGGAAGAATTATTCAAGGACTCGGCGTGGGTGTTACTATGCCGCTTCTTCAAACCATCATGCTTTCAATCTTTCCCGCTAATAAACGCGGTGCTGCGATGGGAACAGTTGGTATTGTTATTGGTCTCGCACCAGCTATTGGTCCAACCTTATCTGGGTGGATTGTTGATAATCTTTCCTGGCGTTACTTATTCAGTATTATTGCTCCAATTGCTGGAATTGTTATTATTTTAGCGTTTTTCCTAATTAAAGACGTTCTTCCAACTAAGAAAGAAAAAATTGACGTTTGGTCAGTGACAACTTCAACTATTGGTTTTGGTAGTTTACTTTACGGCTTTTCAGAAGCTGGTAATAAAGGATGGACTAACCCTGAAATTCTAGGATTTATTGGCGTAGGAATTATATTTGTTATTCTTTTTGGCATGCGGCAATTAAAGATGGCAGATCCATTTTTAGATATTACCGTCTTCAAACATTTCGAATTTTCTCTAGCAGCTGCTTTAAGTGGTATTACCAATTTAGCAATGGTTGGTATTGAAATGGTTTTGCCATTATATATTCAAAATTTACGTGGTGTATCAGCATTTCATTCAGGATTAATGCTATTACCTGGTGCCTTGATGATCGGAATTATGTCACCAATTACGGGACGTTTATTCGATAAATATGGTGCACGAAAAATGGCAATTACTGGAATGACCCTCTTAACACTTGGCACTATTCCATTTGTATTCTTAACTGCAGAAAGCTCATATACTATGATTATTGTTTTGTACGCAATTAGAATGGTCGGTGTTGCTTTAGTTATGATGAACGTTACCACTTCAGGAATGAACTCATTGCCTTTAAACAAAATCTCCCACGGAACAGCAGTGAACAATACTTTTCGACAAGTTTTAAGTTCAATTGGTACTGCTATTCTCGTTTCAATTTTAACTACTACAACCAACAACCATATGCCAGCAAAAGAACTGCTTCATACCCTTCCACTTCAATATAAGAATCAAGCAATCAATGCAACTTTAGATGGATTCCGTGCTTCATTTGCAATGAGTATTCTTTTTGCCTTAGTTGCTTTAGTTCTTTCTTTCTTCTTAAAGAAAGGCAACCGTGCACGTGAAAATCAAGAAGAGGTGAACGGATAATGATAATTATAATTTTAATTTTGGCAGTAATTTTATTTATATACTTTAATGTCATCCCTGGGAAAGGTCATACTCTAGTTTCATGGATTTCTTTAATCATTACTTTGCTTTGCGTGCTGGGTATCGTCGAACATGACTACAATCACTGGGGACTGAAGACAGAAACACAGACTAGCACACAAAATTTAACTTCAAGCGTTAACCCTAACCTACCAATTTTACTTTATCAATCTCTGGGTAATGGAACAGAAAAAGTATATTTATATAAGACTAATAACAATCAAAAGAAGCCCAAAGCAATTAAACTAGATAAGGTTTCAACCAAAGTTAAGCAAGGTAAAGAAGCTAGTCTTAAGATAAGAACTACTCGATATATTTACAAAGATAATTTTAGCCGGATTATGTTTAGTGCGTTTAGTCATAATAACGAGTTAAAACATAGAGAGTATATTTTTACCCTTCCTTCAAACTGGAAGGTTATCTCGACAAAAGATATGCAGAAATTACAAAAACAAATGCAAGAAAAAATGCAGTCTCAAAAAGCTGCATCCCTTCATTAATTATATTTTCTTCAGAAAAGACGTCCTGAGCGGCGTCTTTTCTAGTCTTTTATTTTTAGCATTTCATCTAGTGGTACACGTGGAGCTCGATATTCATTAACTCTTGTTGCCATATCGGCATATCCTAATGCTATACCCATGGCAAGCCATTCAGAATCAGGGATATTCATAATTTCTTTAACTGATTCAGGGAATTTTACAATTTCATAAGCTGGCATTGAGTCAATCCCCATTCCTCTAGCTGCTAACATCAAAGTTTGACCAAAAGCACCCAAGTCATAATCTGACCATTGATTTGAATCTTTAGGAATGGTTAAGTAACAAATTGCTGGCGTATCGTAAAGACGTATCTGTAAATCTTGACGTGTCATATTAGACAACTCTGGATTTTCCCAAAAATGTGCAGTTGCTTCATTGTGCTTTAGCATATTTTCTCTGGGAAACTTAGCCCAATCTTCTCGGTGAGTAGTTGGCCAATCCGGATTTGCCTTAACACCATTCTTAACATTTTCAGCATGGCGCTTTTTAACTGCTGCTAGTGTATTACCGGTTGCAATATATACCTTCCAGGGTTGTGAATCTACCCATGAAGGTGCATGTTGCGCTAACTCAACAATTTTTTCTAAACTTTCTCTTGAAATTTTATCATCTGGGTTAAATAAACGAACTGCATGCCGAGTTAAAATTGCTTCTTCTACGTTCATCATATATTCCTTCTTTATTGTATTAATATCTTATATTTTAACCCTTTTATGACTATAAAAAAAAGCTGCAACCACTTCTGATTACAGCTTAACATGACCTAATGAAGAAAATAAATTGTTACACTTCTTAGGAGGTTCAATGTGACGAAATCACACCAATATTGATATTAAAGCAAAACCATTGATAAATCAATAATTTTAGATGTTGACTAGTTGCCATCAAATGCCACTAAATGTCAATTATTGCCACTAGTTTGTCCCTTTTCTGTCCCTTTTTAAAGACCTAATTGCTTTCTTCTTTCTGCTACATACTCTTCAATATTAGCTAAATCTTCTTCAGTCGCTAAATTCAATATGAAGCTTTTAGCAGTTGAACGTTTATTGATGTATAATTTTCTAGCTTTATTTTTTTCATCCCATTTTTTATTAGCTTTAGCTCTTGCTTCTGTAATTTTAGCCATTTAAAATACCACCTTCCAGAGAACCAGTAAAGTTATTATTGTACCTAAAACAATTAAAAACCTTCTTGGATAAAATTCAAATTTCATCTCTTTATTGTTATATTTCTTCTGAATTTTTAGATTTTTCATTTGTAAAATTCCTTTTTGCTTAGTAAAATGAAGATATAGAAAAGGAAGGGAGTTCCGTTCCCTCCCTCTTCAATTATTAGCTCCATTCAATGGAGATTTCGTAAACCAAGAACCAAAGATTGATTTTGAAGTGCATCTTTATTCTTGGTTTTTTCTTATGCCTTTTTTTCTTCATCTTAAATTCTCCTTTCTATCCTGTATCGTTTTCCTCCTTTCAATTATTATAATACATGCTTTAGCGTACATTGTCAATAAAAATCATAAAAAATAATACAAAAAAATAGCCACTCCAGAGAAATCTCCAGAGTGGCTATTAGTGTAGGATTTAGAACGCACCTAGCCAGTCCTACTAAACTAGATTACGTTAGCTAAGCTCACGTAGAGTTCCTTAGCTTGGTCAAATCCATTATATCAAATTATTTAAATGTTCCCCATGCTTCTGTACCAACTCGACCAACTAAGTATCCATCATGCCCGTTCTCGCGTGGTTGTTGTAACCATACACGTCCAGCATTATCTCTAGCCCAAGCATTATATTTAACTTCTGAGCCTGCTGGTAAAGTAGCAATTAGTGTGCTTTGTGTATTAGCACCCCATCTAAGGTTGATTGCTCCGCCAGTAATAAAAGTACCATGTTCTTCATGCCAAGTCATTCCTTGTACATCGGTCCATGTCTTAGGCTGTGTGGAAGTATTAACTGGTTGTGATACTGGTTTGTTTACATTAGCATCAATTTTTAAAGACTTAACTGCAATATTACTGTCCACACTCAGGCCTTTCCAATTGTCAGTAAATTGCCAGATCGCTACTCCGTCCATTGATGGGAAGTAGCCAAAATTCGCGTCATTCGCTATTTTACCATTATATGCTGCTACCCATAAACAATCAGGATACTTGGCTAGAATTCTAGAAGTATTAATTTTATTTTTCATAAGATAAGCGCCTGAATATAGTAAAGGCTTATATCCAGCACTCACAATAGTATCCAAGAAAGTTAGAATTGCCGTCGTATTAGCTTCACGATCTCCTCCAGTTTCGTTTCCACTGCCTTGCTCATAGTCACAAGCTAAAAAAGATCCTACAACTACACCTGCTAGCTTAGCAGAACTAATAGCATAGTTTCCTTCTTGAACAGCTCTGTTGCTATCAGCACCAAAGTGAGCATAGTGGTAACCCATTGGTACCACATTATTTTGCTTAGTACTATCTACTTGCGCTTTAGCTTTAGGGTTACGATAGTCTAAGCCTTCAGATACTTTTACAAGAACAAAATTAGCCCCAGCGTTTGTATATTCAGTCACATTTGCATTATTAAAACTAGATACATCAACACCATAAGCTCGATTTTCAATTGTTTGCGTCATTTATTAAGCCTCTTTCTTTGAATCAGCTACAAGCTTTTCATACTCATGTTGAACAATGTTTCTTACAGTTGCTCTATCAATTGGAAGATTCGGATAGAGTTTTTGCAATTGGTAAAAGACCTCATCTGTTGCATCATAAAGTTTCTTCGATCCCTCTTTATCGTCAAGGGATGCTTGATAAGTAGTTGCCTTTAAAGCTAACTCGCCTGCTGTTTCTAAAACTGTCGCAAGCTTAGGGTGAGTGAGCTTTAATTTTTCCAATTTCTGCTTATTCATGCTGTAAGCAGTAGCCATTCCAGCTACTAATAAAACTACAATTGCCCAAATTAAATTAATATCTAATCTCATTTTCGTAATTCCTCTCTCAATTTTTCATTCTCTTCTTGTAGATGCTTAACCTGTTTCTTGTAATCGTCACGTTCGCTTTTTAATTCTTCGACAATATCTTGGAAAGTATCTCGCTTGTTTTTATGATATGCGTTATATGCAGTTATTAGCACTCCTAAGAATGTTCCAAGAGCACCGATAATTAGGTCTACATGCAAGCGAAGCACCTCCTAGCGATCATGAGCTACATGCAAAATCAAAAGAAAAAGGACTACATCGCCAATGACGGTGTGTCCCATTCTGAATTCAGATGTAAAGATAATGTGTCCTAATTGCAAGAATGCCAAGCCTAATACAATACCTCCACATACTACTAAAAGCGTACGAATTAATAAGGTATCGTCAGGTCTAAATGCAGTAGCAAAAAATAGCACTATGCCAACTAGCAAAATAAAAATATCTATTCGCCAGTCATTGAGCGCGCTTTGCAAATTAGGCGGCCAAAAGAAATAATGACGATCGTACCAAAGTGAGCCGCCAATAGCGATCATAGTTATTGCAATAATTACCTGAAGGTCATTAAGCTTAAGGTTGACTAAGTACCGTTTCAGCTTGGTCATAGTCCTCACCTGTGATTTCTTTATATCCTTCTTTGCTAAGAATGCCTTGCTGAACATAACTTCGGAAAGTTAAGTTGGCTTCTTTCTTTTCGCCAAACCAGCCCCAATTATATTGGTTCTTCCATGATTCAATTAGTTCTCTTTGAACTTCTGCGATCATTGCTTGTAAATCCATTTTAAAATCCTCCTATTTTGATACTTCAGTATTGCTGGATTGAGATCTTTTACCCAAGGCAACCATCATTGCACTTAAGCTAGCCACCATTCTGTTAGTTTGTTGAACGGAGGCTTGAAGTTGCTCCATAACCTTATCGCTGGCTTCCGCACTTTGCAGAGTGCCTTTGTGGGCTTCTTGCAAGCTAGTAATACTTCCTTCAAGGGTCTTCAAGCTTTCGGTAACTGCTGTCAAACGTTGTCCGTAAGATTCTTCGCTAACGTCGTACCATTCGCCTTTCATCCAATCATATTTTGGAGATTTCAAGTTTGGATCAGGTGGAGTTACTACTAAAGGATATTGATTAGCTGTAATTACATCAACTGATGAAATTACCCTAAAAGGCACATCATCGTTTGACCAATAATAAGTCTTCATAGTTGTAGCTGTACCAGCTGCTTTTGCTTGTTCTGCATTTTGATTAGTTTCTTCTGTCATAGTTAAATTCCTCCATAAAAAAATCCCTAACCATTTGGTTAAGGATTAAAAATATTAAATCGGTGTGTTAGTGTACTTATGCCATTGACCGGACCCATTATAAAGCTTACGGCCATAAAGGTTGTCTCCCTCGTACACAGTTTGATATTGAGTTTGACCATCAAGATTAGTAATTTTCAAGAAAACACTATGACGATTATCACTCTTATATGGTCCGTTTTGGACTAAACAGTTAACAACCTTTAAAATTCCTGTTTCTTTATAAGCATTGAAGTCTACGGTTTGATTACTGATAGTTCCTGATGGGCTCTCATAGTCAACGCGGTGTTGGAACATAGTTTGTTGCATGGTAAAGCCTTGCAATCTATCAGATAGATCCGTAACTCTATTCATCATAGCGAATTGATTCCATTGCGGATATGAATTAGTAGTTTTAGAAACAGTTCTTACAAAACGTTCAGGTCCCTGGTCAACAGTCTGATAAATGGTGTTGTCATCATATTTAATCACAGTTAAATAGTACCATCGTCTTGTAGTATCAGGCCATGGTCCATTGATAGTGGCACAATTAACGATCTTATAAATTCCTGTATCCAGATAAGGATCACTATTTAAATTGATAGCTGTATTCAATGCTTGATCTGTTGGATAGCGATAATCGGTATGGTTTCGAACATCTCGATAAGCTCTGGCAAAAGTAGCTAATGTTGCTTGATCTACTAGCACAGGCTTTCCAGCCTGTTCTACTGTCGTAGGACCTGGCTGATCGGTTTCAATATTATAGCCTCTAATAACATTCACATTTAGATCGCTTTTTTGCGCTACATCAGGCTTACTTCTAATATTATTCCAACCTACTGATCCCGTATAGTATCCATCCATATTAATTGCAGCTACTTCGTCGCCATCTGCTCTTCTAAAAGAAATGTGATTAGAATCATCATCACCTAATTGAATAGCTAGATCTAGATTGTCGCTGGCGTTGTTATCTCCAAAAATTTTAATACTATCAGAAGCGCCATTCCATTGAATTCCACCAATATTGCCCTCATGAGCATTATAAGGACTTTGTGCATCCCAATTAATCCAGCTTCCCTTCTGCATACTACCGCCAGATACAGGCAATACTTCATCGCTATTCGGTATTTGTTTCCACGGCTTCCATGTACTCTCCACGTATTGACGATGCCAGATTCGTGCGTCATTTGTATCTTCATAATAGGTCTGTTCAATACGTGAATCATGAGCATTATCGACTTTTAAGATACCCCCATTTGCAACAGGATAATTACGGCCATGATCGGGCTGTGTAATAAAGTATATTCCTGTACTTGTTAAAGTATTGAAATCAGGAGAATCTACCATATCATGACGACCATCTAGCCTATCAAAGTCAAGATAGCTTGGGCACCAATCAGTAGCGATTGAGCCTGATTCAAGCTTTAAATTAGCAAAATAAATAGAACCTCCCGGAATAGCGGCATCATCATTCTGCTGTATCCGCAATGTAGTATGATAGTAGCTTTCTGGAATGCTAAAAGTTATCTGATGTCTTCCCCATTTATTGTTTACAGCGTCAGATGTAGCAAGCGGAGCTCCACCATGATTATTAGTCCAATCACTATATAATCCAAAATGGAATATTGGGGAATCATCTATACCATTTGTTCGAGCTAGAAAACTTAATGTGTATGTCCCTGCCGGTAAATACACGCCACCCGGAATAACAAGTGGAGCATTTTTAGCTTTATCGCCCCATACATAAGCTATTTTTGTTTTAACTAAATTTATATTTGTGTCAGAGGACCACTGACTTTTAGGATCTATAGATATTCCATTGTGCGCATCACTGTCGCCATAATGTCCTGTACTAAAATCCTTCAAAGTAGCTGTATTAGGAAGCAAGTTTACACCACCACTGTTGTCTGTTCTTCTGGAAAAAGTAGTCCAATCAATCTGACCAAGACTTGTTCTTAATTGGTCAACCTTCTTTTGAACAGCGTCAGTTTTAGCATTCATATCTGGCAATTTGTTATTCATCAAGTCAGTCACTTCATTGATAATATTGCCAAATTTAGTTGTTAAATCCTGAACGGTGCTATTTAAACTGTTAGTCTTAACTTGCCACTCTTTAACAATTCGGCTAAATGTGTCATCCCAAGAATGCTGTTTTGCATTCCAGTCTGCTTGGTCTTTATCTAGCACTTGCTTAGCATTGTCTTTAATTGCTTGAATGGTATCTTTAGCTTGCTTGTCAATGCTAGATTTGTCAGTATTCCATTGACCCCAGATCTGATTTTTATTATTAGTCCAGTCCTGGTTAATAGCATTCTTTTGATTTGTGTAGTCTTGCTGACGAGCATTTTGTGCAGCATTAAATTGATTTTGAAAATCAGCACTTAAAGAATTGTATTGATTACGGAAGTTCTGCAACTCTTGATCAAGTTGCTGTTCCGCTTTTTGCAATTCAGCCTGAAGTTCACCATCAGCTTGTTTAAGCAAGGTTTCCATCTGTTGCTTTAATTTTTCCAGATCTGAAATATACGTTGTGTTGTAAACCGTACACTTTAAGCTGTCTCTAACTTCAATATAGAAGTCAGTAGTTGAATCAATCTTCGACCCATTAGATTTATCAATAATGTCAAACCAAGCCGTACCTCTTGCAGAATGAACTTGATCGTGTAACTGATAAGTAATATGCCCTATTCTTTCATCCACGATTTCGACGTTATCATCTGAAACAAACTTATTGCCATCTTTATTTTCATTAAAGACGAGAGATTTATTTGTTAAATCGTATGGCGTTCCATCAGGATTGAGAATAAACGATTCTAGTATTTCACCTTTATCACTATCTCTTACCTCCACTCGACTTAGATTGGTCGTTTGTTTGTTCGTGCTTAGTGTCACTGCTTGGAGCATTCTTTTCGCCTCCTTTCAATTGATCTCTCATTCTAATCTCGTTTTGTAATTGTTCGATTACAACGTCTTTCCTAAAATTTAAAAGCTCTAAACGTGCAATTTCGTTTAGAGCTTTTGCTAAAACAGCATCATTATTCAATTATTTCACCTCAATCTAATGAATTCGGCCGCCACGCTGTTGACGTATCCAAGCAATGTCAGAAGCATATAAGTATTGATTTCCAATCCTGAGCACTCCCCAATTTTGATCCCAATCAAGAGCAACTTTTTCTTTGCCAGGTGCTGTGCAAGAAAAGCCATGGTCGCCCGACATAACTGCAACTTTTCCATCGCCACCAATTGAACGTATGTAAGAATCACCATCAACAGTAATACCTTCAAGTTTAACTCCTGTGATCGTACCACCAGTAATTCTTTCAGCAATTAGCCGGCCTTGACTGTCTATGGCACTTCTAGCAACCCCATCGCGTCCAACGTATTCTAAGCCTTCAGCATTAAAACGGAGATATCCGCCACCATTACTTAAAGCTCTTAATTCAGTTGGCTTTTGCCAGTTAGGATAAGCGGTAATTTCTCCCCCGCCACCACTGGCAATCCAGTTGTGTACGTCTTGTACAGTCGTATTTATGGAAGTAATCATACTTTGTAATCGGTCATAGCTATCTCTCCAAGCTTGATCGTCAATACCAAGCTGCCTAGTTAATTTAAGCAATCCAGCCTTTTGATCTTGATCATTTTCTTCCATAACTTGCTTTAATTCCCCAAACAAGTGAGTTGCGCGTTTAGTAGCCATAGTTGTATTTTTTGCAACCATATTAGTTACAAAATTATTTAAAGCATGGTCATAACTAATAGGCAACTGACCTATTGTAATGCTGGTAGCAATTTCTCTAACAGGATCCCAAGTTATGGAAGTGCATTGAGCTTTTTCAAAAATTCCTACCTCATCGAATAACACACTCACATAATCATATAAGTCAACTTGAGTTAATTTTTGATACTCGCCTTGCATTTGCTCATATGAAACAGTAAGCGAAATATTTGGGTAACCGATCCTGTATTCTTTCATATAAGCTTTAGCAACTGCTAGCAACTTGTTCTTATCATTACCAATTCCATAAGAAGATAAATCTACTGCTTGCACTCTCAAAGGTGCGTTAGTTATCCGTGCATATTCAGAAACTAGCACTGTTTCGTCTAATTCTAAAGTTTGTTCTGATACCTCAGGCTCAGCATCCGAATCATCTTCACCTGGTGCTACATCTGTGGCATGAGCGAAACTGAAGAAATCTGAATTAATCCATTGATTAGTTCCAACTTCATAAAAGGTTTTACCTTGACTAGTTGACTGCGCTGTAATTCTTAGTAAACTACCTAAGCTATAGTATTTTCCGGTTGGACTTATACCACTTGGATCACTATATACAGGAACTTGTGCAGTTTGCTGAATATTAGCTTTTTCTGCATCATCTTCTTTATATTCAACTGTTCCAGGTTCTTTAAAGCTAACATTATCGCCAGATTTAACCCAAAGCTGATGGCCATTCTGCTGACCAATGTGATACCACTTAGTGCCTTCAGAGTCAGTTGAAATATCATAAATCGGATATTGACCTTTATTATTCCAGCTAATTACGTTTCCTGTCCCACCAGGACCCGACATCACTGTTACATTACCATTAATGCTTAAACGGCCATAGGCTTTTTGCGTTGCATAGTCCCCAGTCTTTGATAAGACAAAATATTGAGATGAAATCCATTGCGTATCTCGATTGCCTAAATTGTACCAAACAGTTCCATCGATATCTTTAGCCTTCCAATAAATCTTATAGCTAGAGCCATTATTCAAGTATTGTCCGCTCTTATGACCTCCAAAAGGTGAAGTATAAAGTGGCACTTGACCAGGGCCTGCGTATGAAACCGTACCAACACCGTCATTCTTAACAATTATGCCTTGAATATCATCACCCACTTCAAGAGTTCCCTGAGCAGTGATCTTATTAACTACATAGTTACCTGACTTGTCAAATGTAATCAAACTGGCTTCAACCCAACCACCTGTATCAGTCTTATACCAGATATCATTATTGAGCGTTTGCTTATCAGTCTTCGCAACAAACTTTAAGTATTCGCCATTCCTGATACTGTTTACAGGGGTGTGTCCTTTATATGGGGTACTAAAAAGGTTAATTGTACCGTTAGCCAAATATTGAACTGTGGCTTTTCCATCAAATGGTTCTCCGTCTGGCTGTGGTTGTTCTTCGGGAGAATAGGTTACATACGGCATAATCGCATTATATGTTCCACTAGTGGTCTCATCCCTAGTAATGGACTGCATATTTCGCCCGTATTTAATCACTACCCCATTATCTTGACCAGCATGTTTCAGCATAGTTAGGTAATAATTATTGAATCTAAATTCTCCATTGTATAAAGCTTCCATTGTGTTAGTGGTTTGATCCCCAGCTTGGTCAGCTCCAAAAATAGCAGCATTAGCATTACCTAACTCTTTAAAGTTCCAGCCTAAGTTTGCAACGGTAGGAATATCACTAGCAAAACCTAACCCTGAAACAGGCCATGCCAAAGCATCGCTAATTAAATCAAATGCTCTATTCGGCCCAGCATGTGCTTCACTGATATCCTTTTTGAGAGGAATATTCGATAAATCAGACCAGACATGATTAGCAGTAATTGAAATTGAAGTCATACTCTTAGATACGTCTACAATTCTAAATTGTTGATTTCTTTCATCATCTTCTAGTCCCATATCAGCCACAATTACCATGCCCTCAGTTATGTCTTTGCTTAAAGATGCATTAATCGGATAAGTCATTGCTAAAGTAGGTATCTGATTCCTATTTTTAGTAATTGAAATAGTAAGTAAATCCTTAAGTGATCCTAGACCTTCAGTATTAAAGTCAGAAATATATGTTTCATAAAGTCGAGGAATCATACAATTGCTCGCCCCCATCTTGGTTGGTATTCAAACTTAGAATAGTTACCTTTTAATGTAATACTATTTTTACCTGGTATTAATTCCGGATATTCATGATTAGGCAAAATTGCCCTGCTTGTCCGTCTTTCTGTCAGTGACTTATAAACCAAACATTTTTCACTATCTATAAACAGTTCGTCATCAGTATCTTTAAACTGATAATCTAAACCATTAACAGTCATCGTAAAATCGCCATTGCCAACAATATGAAATAAAGGCAAGGAATTATATTGCGTTGGATTATAGATAGGTAAGGTGGAGACTGGCTGGTATTTAATTGATTCATCATCAATTAGAAACGGCTTGCAGGCTAAGCTCATTGTTACGTTAGCAATATTGCTACTTTGTGGTGTTACAGTAGGACTTTCGCTTACATAAGCTTCCCAATGCCAACCTCTAAAATGATCAAAATAAAAAGGCTCATACTTAACAAATTTATCTTTACATGTTAACCAATCACCAAAATCCATCCCCCACGTAAACCAATCTTTATAGAAAATTGGACGCTCGACAATAAAAGTTATTTGTTGCGTGATATCTGTATAGTTCAAATTATCATTAATGTAAGAACCATTTACACCCACAACTTGAGTGAGAGAAACGTTTCTTTTGGTTGTGGCCTGCACTAATGGAAAAACTACACGCGCTCCAAAATAAGTGGAGCTTTTATTGTGATAAATTAATCTACCGTATGACACTTATACCCTTCTTTCTATTAATTGAATTCAAACGCATTCTTGCATTTACAACCTCAGTAATTGAATTCCCCAGAGACTGTTTATCTACATTAATACTAGTTTCAACCGTTGCTGGTGCAGTAAGAATAGCAGTAAGCAGATCAATTACTTTATCTAATTTTTCGCCTAAACCACCAGCATTAGCAGAGGTTGGTTGAATATTATCTCTAGCGGCAACAATCGCAGCAGTCTTGCCAAGCAATTCATAAGAACGACTAGATTTAACCGCTGATAGTGGAATAGCCATTTCTAAGCCAGCTTCGCCAAAAATAGAAGGCTGGTTAGCAAGACCGCCATTTGCATAACGTTTGTGTCCTGTGGGTCCCCAACCTGCTCCAAAGTGAATATCATTACGCCAGTTAGAATCATTAAATAAAGCAAGCAATTGATCCCAGCCATGGTAAATATTGCCATGTCCTTTAACTTTATATGCATTAAAAGTACTAGTTTTGTACTGCAATAATCCTCGTGCTGGACCAGAACCGTCACCATCTGGATCAGCTCCTGGCTGTACAGCGCTAGGATTGCCTCTAGATTCACCAGCAATCATAGAGATAATTTTTCTGATTTCTGTTGGAGTAACTGAGGTATGCATTGTTTCAGCAGCCTTTTTAATGTCTTCGCCCCAACGATCAGCTCCTGTACCAGCAGGATCCTTTGCATCAGCTGCAATACCAAATAAATCTCCAATTTTACTAATGAACTTAAAAAAGCCACCCATTCCAGGTAGCCCTTTAATAAATTTTTCCAAATTAGAGTTTGCTTTGACGTTGCTTTCTCCGCCCTCGTTCTTTAATCCTGGAACACGACGATAGCTTACTTCTCCCTCGTGAAAGTCTGAGACATTGGCCATTCCTATTCCAGAACTTGGATTCATAGCCGACCATATTTTACCGTTGCCTGCATAAACACCAACGTGGTTTCGACCACCAGGTCCAAAGAATACTAAGTCGCCAATTTGTGGATCTTTAACCCCACGTGAAGCAGAATATTGATCGCCTGAATAGTGAGGAAAGCTTTTACCAAATGCTTTCTCTAAGGCATACTTAACCAATCCAGAACAATCAAATGAATCTGGGCCTTCGGCACCCCATACATAAGGTTTGTCTTTACCATATTTTTCAACAGCACCTAGCAATCCTCCTTCTGCTTCTCCATCAAGAGAACTGGATACCATATTCCAAAGAGTTTTCCAAAAGGCACTTACTTGTTTCTTACCTTTATCAAATCCTTTGGTAATCATCGTATGAAATGCGCCACGAGATAAGCCTTTAACACCAGTCCATTTAAAAATACCATCCAAGTATTTTTGTGGACCAGAGACAATCTTTTTAGCTAAGTCAAAGAACTTCTTCATACCGTCCATAGTGTTCTTAGCCCATGAACCGATACCACCAAAGAAATTACCTACATTCTTGCCAATATTACTGAAGAATCCACCAATACCGCCGTTTGCAAAATGAGCAACTCCCATTGCACTCATTAAATTCTTGGTATCTGAGGCATTAAGAATTTCATCCCCTGGTAAAAGCATTGTGGTAGTATTTCGACCTTGGAAAATACCAAATTCTCCAGTTGTAGGACGGTAAAGAGCTTCCTTATTGCCAGTTTCTGGTGAATCATTGCCATCATTAACCATTGCTAATGTTGGTTCAGTAATCGCACGTCTTTGAGAGCCAAAGTATCCAGTACCAGTTGCAAAATGAGATAACTTTTTAACAGTAGAGTGACCACCACCAAAGAAATAAATGACATCATTAACAGCACCAATACCACCATTAACAATATCGATCAAACCAGTCATGGCATTTTTGCCGAGCTTTTGCATTGACTTCCACATATCAGAAAAAATATTCTGAATACCTTTACCTAAATTGGACCAGCCATTTTGCCATTTTCTATTAAAGCCATCAAACCAGGAATGCATATTACTTCCCCACTTTGAAGCATTTGACTTCATATCTGACCATTTTTTAGCTGTATCACGCTTAATTGAATCCCATTTATCAGCAAAATTATGGGCTATTTTATGTAGTTGATCTCCAGTAGTCTGTTTTAAAGCATCTAGCATATTGCCATGATTCTTCTTTAAGTTTTTTTGGAAATCATTAGAAATATCAGTTACATAGCTATGATGTTTAAGCCATTCTTTGCCTGATTCTTTTGCATATCCTTTGGTTTCTTCAAGTAATTTCTTAGTACCATCAGCACTGCTTTTCTTCGCTTTATTCCAGAAAGTACCTACTGACTTATTTAAAGTTTTCCAATGAGAATCCCATGTCTTTTTTGCATTCTTAGACCAGGATTTAAAGCTTTTTTGTAAAGACTTAGTCCCTTTATCATAATTTTTCTTAGTGTTCTTAGACCATTGGGAAACAGCTTTTTGAGTATTCTTCCAATGATTATTCCAAGATCTACTAAAATCTCTAGTCCATTTCTTAGTTTGCTTAGAAATATCCTTATAAGCAGTTTGAAATAGTTTTCCCTTTTGAAATGCCTTTACATATCTATTTTTAGGAATAGATTTGAAGAAATCACCTAGGTTTGAATTAAATTTCTTAAAGAAGTTGTGACCATTTTTCAGAAAAGTATCGTAACCCTTCTTAATATTAGGTCCCAGTTTCTTTACAAAATTCTGTGAGTTTTTAACTGTTTTATCTAGATTTTTCTTAGAATCCTTACCAAATTTCTCAAAACCTTTACCAACTTTTTTCCAATAATCATTCCAAGCTTTTTGCTGTTTCTTTTGGTTTTGTTCTCTAAGCTTATCAATTTTTTGCCATTCTTTTTGAGATTTTTGGTTAGACTTTTTAATGCCTTTCCACCAAGAATCAATGCCCTTGCTCATCTTGCCAAAAGCATCCTTTGTGGACCAGCCTAAGTTTTCCATTGACCAGAAATTCTTAGGTGGCTTCTTAGACTTCCAGCCATTTAGAAATTCTTTGGTTGCTTTACCACCCCAGCCACCAGCTATCTTACCAATCTGAGAACCGATCGCTGCACCAGCAGGACCACCAAAGAAAAGACCAATACCGCCACCAATTGCAGAACCTATTCCTTTTCCTGCATCTTGGTACTGTTTCATTGATCCTTTCTTATCTTTGAATGCTGATAGGATAGATGAACCAGCATCTAAAGCAACGCCCACACCTGCTGCACCAGTAGCAACTTTACCAGCTGTTGTTAAGTTGCTAAATCCACCAGCAGATTTTAAAGATTGAAATGCACCTCCAAAAGATTTACCAGATAGTGCGTTTTTAGCGCCCGAGCCTATCTTGGCGAAAACATCTTTGAACGAGGACCACATTTTTGAAGCTGTGGATTTTGCAACACTTGCAATCGTTTTAAACCCAGAGCTAATTTTAGAAAATGCTGTTTTAACGCCCGAGCCTATCTTGGCAAGTGCCCCTTCTGGCCCTTTGAGATCTTTAACAGAATCAAGTCCTTTAAAACCATCATGAAGTGCTTTAACGCCTTTATAGGCTTTGACACTACCACTTGCAATTGAAAACAATCCACTTGCAACTGGTTTTAAAGTCTTAATGGCTGCAATAGCAATAATTGCCTTAGAAATCCATTGAATCGCTTTTTTATTTTTAGCTAAATTATCTAATACCACTCTTAATTGTTTCAGAGGGTCTTTTGACTTTAAAGCATTCTTACTAGTTAAACCAAAGGCTTCAGCAATATCAACAATTATTTTAGAAAGAGTCTTCCAAGTATCTATTGCAATATCTTTGGTAATGGACATAAGATCAGACCCAATACCTACAATATCGCCTTTATGCTTGGCAATGTAGCCTAATGCTTGCATTCCAAGTTTAGCAACTTTTTGAATTGCTACACCAAGCATTTCAGCACCATCTTGTACTGGCTTTGACTGCATTAAGTCAGCCAATTGTTGCATTCCTGATGTCTTCACATCAAATAATGGTTGTGCCATTTTAGCTTTTAATGAATTCCAAGAGTCCTGCATTGATTTTGCAGCACCACCTTGGGTCTTTTTAAAGTTAGCAAAGGCTTTACCACCATCTTGGCCGGCTTTTTCAACTAATTCTTCAAATTGTTTAGTCGACATTTTGCCAGAAGTGACCATCTTGCCAAATGCTTCTTCTGACATTCCAGCCACTTTAGACAAAGCCGCACCTAATCCAGGCGCTTGCTTACTCATTCTTTGCCATTGCATTGCTGAAACTTTAGAGCCACTAAGAGCCCTAGCCATTGCACTTGATAGACCAACCATTTCGCCGGAAGTCATCTTAGTCGCATCCCCAATGGTTGCAATACTTTTAGACAAAGCTAACGTATGCGATAAATTACCATTAGTTAAACGATTCATATTTAACTGTAGCTGATGAACTTCGTCCCCAGTCATTGCAGTATTAGACTTCAAGTAGCCCATTTGATCTACTAAGATCTGAGTATCATTTTTATTTTTACCTAATCCAGCCCACTGTGCTCGAACTTTACCAATTACACCATCAAGCTGCATACCTGATGTAATAGTTGACTTTAGTCCAGAAGTTAATGAACTAAACCCTGAAGAAACAGCATTACTTAAAAGATTTGCACTAAAAATCTTTTTAAACAAAGAATGAGTCTGTTTAGCTTCTCCATTAACTCCAGTAATTTTAGATTTAAAACGATCAAAAATTGATGGATTAGCTTTCTTCATTTCTGAAGATAAACCTGACATTTCAGATTTAGTCTTAGCTAAACTTGTGGCCGTCTCATCTACACGTACTTTCTGACGTCTATATGCTTCACTAGATTTACCAGCTTCAGAAGCAATCTTAGATAATTCATTAGATTGGATCTTATAAACTTGATTTAGTTTGTCGTATTCACGTGATAAGCCCGACAATTTAGCCTTATTGGCCTCTTCATGCTTACCTTCTGCTTCAAGTCTTCCAACATAAGCATTACTTGACTCAGTAATTTTTCTAAGTTCGCTTTGCGCGCTTGCTAATCCTGACTTGTAGTAATCAAGCGAGTTACGAGCCTTTTCTTGTTGCTGACTTAATTTAGCAATTTTAGTAGTAGCGTTAGCAACATTGCGTTCAGCAGTAGCAATTTCTTTTGAATATCTTTCGTACTCATTGCGACCTTTTTCTGTCGTTGTATCAACTTTAGCTTGCGCCTCTTTTAAGCTATTTAATTCAGACTTATTACGCTCCAATAAAGATTGTTGCTTCTTTAAAGTATCTCCTAGTCCTTCATACTTAGCTTTTGCAGCTCCCAGTTGATCTCCAGCTGATTTTAGTTCGGCAACTTGTGCTTTCCATGCACTAGTAGCAGAAGATACCTCACTTTTTAAAGATTTAAGCGTTTGAATTGGCTGTTCGCCATCTAATGATATTCGTGTATTAAAATCTCCAACTGGTATTTTTCCTGCCATTATTTAACCTCCTTTCTAGTTTTTCCTTGTGCTAATTGGCTTAAAGCATATTCACTAGCATCTATTGGGCGATCTTTACGGCTTTGAGCTTCCATAATTTGTGCCCAGCGATCTGTGTCAAATGCTTCTATTTCATTAGGTGAAACATGACCATTAACGATTGCATCTTGTTCGGTGTAATCAATATCTTCAACAAATTCTGACCAGAACTTATTTATCTCCCAAAGAGTTACTTTTCTTATCTGATTCAGAAGCCTCCGAATCTTCTTTAATATCTAAAATTGCAAACACAAGCTTTTTCGCAACTTTAGCAATATCATCAGTATTTAAATCTTGGTTTTCAAATTTTTGCTTTCTGGCTTTTGTATTGATACCTGCTAAATCCTCAATAAAAGCTAAATATTTTTCCGTAATTTTCAGTTCAGTCTCAGAAGTCAGAGTGACCTGATTTACTTGCGGTGAAATTGCTAAAGCAACTGATTCAACCCTCATATCCCAGTAATCCGGATCAGTTGAGCCGAACCCAGTTCCATACTTGTCTTCTAAACGCTCTAAGGTACGCTCATCTTCTGCTTTAGACTTATCAAGCTTTTGCAAAACATTCAGATCTCGTACTGCACTAGAAAAGCCTCTTTGTTTTTCTAATTGAATTTGAGAAATATCTTGATTAAGCTGACCAGCTTTTCTTTTCATTCTGAAGCTATGATCCACTTCAATAGGCTTTAAACCTAATTCTTTTGCTTCTACAGTAATTTGAGTCATTTATTTATTTTCCTTTCATATAAAAAAAGCAGGATTCGAACCTGCTTTATTTGTTCCTACCCCTCCCTCCCTGCTTTAACTACTTAGAAGGTGCTGGAGTTGGGGCTGATGTTTGTTGGAAACCATCAATGATATAAGCCAACATTGCTTCCTCATTTTTCCAAGCTGGATCACGATCAGGATCACCAACAAAGATTTGATAGAGTAAATTATCAGTTGGACGAGCTTGTGGAGTAACTGTAAATGTGTCATGCACAGTCACTGGACTAGCTGCATCAGTTTGCATGTTTACACCCGTACCTGGAGTAAAAGTACAGTATGGGAAAGCATAGTAAACTGGAAAGCCATGATTTTCAGAAACTGCAATATAAGCCCCCTTGAACAAGCGCTTATCCGCACGTTTATACCCACCATGTTCTTTATCCTTAAACAAACCTTGCATAAGAGAGGCAATATCAAAAGGCATATCATTCGCTGCAAAAGTACATGAAATATTCTCAACACCAACTTCACTTTCAGCAGTAGTGTTAGAACCATAAACTTTAGTTACTGTTGGGTTCAAACCAGTAATATTGCTTTGGGTAGTACCTCTAGCAGTTTGTAAATCAGCTTGAAAAACACCTTGTGCTTTGTATTGACCATACTTTTTGAATTCATCAAGAGTTTTCAATTTTGCATTATCATCTTCAGGAGCAATTAATGCTCTCGCAAAACCATTTAATTCCATTAATTTAACTTCCTTTCATAATTGCGTGTGAAATGGAAAGTAAGCATAGTTTCATCTGTTTCAGGATCAGTTCCTTCATCTGGTCCATAGCTTACTTGCCATTCAGGCACTAAAAAAGACACAATCGAATTCTTGATCGTGTCTAAATTAGCTGTTTTATTTTCTATACCAATAAAAACTTGAATTTCTACTTCTTGAACTTCTACAGTGGGAATATTTGAGCCATAACCGGCATAACTTCCAATAACTGGAGTAATCAGCAAATCAGTTTTAGTATTATCAATTTTCCCTGTTATTCGCTTTTTATAATAGCGATCGACTCCGGGCACTTTATTTAAAATAGCTTGATATGCGTCATTTATCGCTGTCATGGTTCATCACTTCCTTAAATGCCTTTAATTCAGCTTCCTTAACTGATTTCTTAGCTTCTTGTTGGGCTTTATCATAAAAATGCATGTTGGCATATCTTTTCTCAGACATATGGTGCTGACCATTATTTACAATCTTAGCTAAAAAATCATAGTACTTTCCTTCAAAGCCAACATCTGTATCTCCAGTATGAGTTTTATCAGCTGTATAACCAGCCTTATACGTAATGCTATCCTGCAGGTGCTTAGTCTTTCGGTGCGAATTACCATGCTTAGCATTCGCATGACCAGCAGAGCGCCCTCTTCGATAGATTTCATTGCTTCGTGGCGTGCGATCATGCAATACCTGACTAAAAGCTTCGGCACCTGCGCCGGTAATTCTTGCCTTGTCTTCAGGTGTCAATTTCATGCTCTGCTCAACGGAATCAACCCAACTATCTAAAAACTCTCCCATATCTTTAGCCATGATCTTCAACCTTCTTAACAGTCACTAAATCATAGCTTGTGGGAGAGTTCTTTTCATCTGGATTTATATGAACAACCTCATACATCTCGCCATTAACTCTAGCTCTTGAGATTTGATCCCAGAAACTATCTAACCGATGTCTTACAGCATACATTCGCTGGTCAGCTAAATTAAGCCCCTGAGCTTGAATGATCTGAGTCGTGTTCAAACTATAAGGAATTGCTAGAGTCGTCCATAAGACTGTAATTGAAGGAATTGGATTATCATTTTGGTCGTACTCAGGTTCATCAGATTCTTTTCCAAACTCAATCTTCTGATTTTGTCTGCTCGGATTCAATATCCTTACCATCGTGATCCTCCAATTCCTTGGCATAACGCCCTCTAAGCTGGCCAATTACTGCATTTGTTACAGCATCCACCGTTACTACTGCACCAGAAGTAATGCTCACTGGATTTTGAACATAAGAAGCTGCTAAAGCATTGCACACTAAGGTATACAGTGGCTTATTCTCCTCAGAAGTATAGAAATCATCTAAGTCAGTGCCAATTGCACCCTGAACATAGCTTTCAGCTGCAATTAAAGCACCAGTCATACGTTTCTTTAAACCTTCATCTAAAGAATCGTCTTCATCAAGATATCCTAATGACCTCTTAAGGCCATCAGTGATCTTAAGATAAGCGGTCATTAAGAATCACCTCTAGTTTTGAGAGGTTTGCTTATCAGTATCAGCCGTTCCTTTAGACTGATCTGCAACAGTCTTAAATGAAGCAGCTGCAAAAGCTCCATCATCAATTAATTCAACATCGAATCGGTCAATGAAACGAAGCTTAGTACTGTCGCTTTCAAATGAACCAGCGCCAGTATTAGTAGTGTCAATTTGCATTTGTTGACGGTCAAATAAAGTAATGCCTTGCTTTAAGTCTCCGAAGTATAGAGGGTGTGAACCTGATACATCTGGTAACCACTTATCAGCAATACGAACTACAGGTTTACCATCAATCATGTACTTATCTGGATTAGTTACATCTGGTTGCATTAAGTAGCGACCTTCTGCATCTTTTAATTTACTTAAAATGTTATACCCAGATTGGTTAGTGATAAAACTTGAGCTTGCTTCAATTGCTGGATCAAGAGTGTTGTTTTCTAAGTCCTTAATATCATCAAACTTAGAAATAGTTGGCTTTTTAGGAGCTTTCCCCATGACTTCGAGAATCTTAGCATTACGAGTAATAACATCTTTTCTAGCTACCCAGTTAACTAACCATTGGATGATGTTGTCTACAGTATCCTTTAATAAAGTATTAGTTACAGTAGTAATTCCAGCGTAACGGTGAATTAAGTACTTAATTACTGTTAATTCTGGGTCGTCATTATTACCAATAATGGCTGTTTCGTCATCTAAGTCTTTCAATGGTGTAATATCGTTCAACTTTTCGTAAACTCGTGAGCCATGAGAAGTAGAAACATTTTCAACATTAACTAAGCTTTCAAGAGATACAAATGAACGTGTTAAAGTTCTAATTTGTAATTGAATATCTTCTGGAATAGTTAAACCTGCATTTCCAGCACCAGTAGTTCCAGAAGTTACCAAGTTCTTAAAATCAGAAACAAATTGGTTCTTAATAGCCTTAATATCAGCTTTACCGTCTTGTTTAACTGGTAATGGTTTCTTATTAATTGGTTCAGCATTCAAATCAGCTCTAGCGTCTTCATAAGCTGCTTTAGCTAATTCTTGATTCATCTTGGCATTCTTTAAACTTTCATTTAACTTGGTAACTTCATCTACAGAGTGAGAAGATTCATCTTTACCAAGATCAACAACAATTTGTGCGCGTTTATCTTCTAAGTCTTGTACTTTTTGACCAGCCATATCAAACGCGTCTTTTAATTGATTGATATTCATTAATCTTAATTTTCCTTTCCAAATAAAATAACCAGCTTCTTTTGAAGTTGGCCATCATTCTTTTTATTTTCTTTTGGTAGAGGTTTAACGACATTCTCGGTCGATTGGTTATGAAGTAAGTTCTTAATCTTATTAATCATATCTGGTTTAACTGATAGAGAACCATCTGCATTTACTAATGCAGGCTGTTTACTATCTTGAAACATAATTTCGTCTGCAAATCCTTTATCTACTGCTTGTTTAGCATTCATCCAAGTAGTATTACACATTAATCTGTAAACTTCTTGCTTGTCTAAGCCAGTGCGTTGACTATATAGATCAACAAACGACTTATCAAGTGAATCCAAAGCATTTAACGCACTAGATAAGTCATCGCTATTACCCATTGAAATTGTAGAAGCTCTATGGATCATCATTTGAGCAGTTGGCGACATTTCAACCTTATCTGCTGCAAGGGCAATCCATGAAGCAGCAGAACAAGCTTGACCAGTAATCTTAGCTGTAATATTGCCCTGATACTCTTTAAGTGCTGTATAGATTTCGCTTCCTGCGTCCACATAACCACCAGGAGAGTTAATCTCAAGCGTTACGTCTGATCCATCTGCGTCATTCAAAGCCTGCTTAACAGTCTTAGGATTAATGCTTTCATAGCCTAAATAATCATAGACGTCAGCATAATCACTCGGAATTACTTCCCCGTTCATCTGAATTGTTACCATCGTCATCACCTCCCTCTTGTTGCTGAATTAATTGAATTGCTTGTTGTGGTTTCTTTTCTGGATCAGGCAAATCGCTAGGGAGATAGCCAGAATTTTGTAAAATAAATCGAGCCTGATTACCAGCAATTGTGCCATCTTTGGCTAAGCCTGAAATAGTACTTGCATATTGGTCTCCCATTGCGTCAATAGCAAAGCGAATATCGGCTGAAATATTAGCATGCAATTTATCATTTAACTCGCTGATAATTGCTTGTACATAACGATTTAATGATTTAGCATATTGACCACCAATTTGAGTAATAGAAGATTGCTGGTCGCCTTGACCGTTTAAATAACTGTCGGGTACACCATAAACCTTTGCAATTTGATCTCTAGTCCAATCAACTTGATTTAGAAGACTTGCAATATTGCCTTTCATTTCTAACGGTTTGTACTCTTCAAGCGCATCAATTACTACTGGACCATCTGACTCATGAATCTGTTTTGAAATTTCCTTTGATCTTGCAATTCTTGTCTTAGCGTCAAGTAAACCACCATGTTGAATACTTAATACTGCACTAGCAGTAACAGACTGCTTTAATGCTTTTAAAGTTAAGGCATTAGAAGCGTCTTTGATTTGCTGCTCATTTATTAGTGCAGAAAGTGGAGATACGCCAGTTTTACCGCCATTCTTTGACAATAACCTAATATGAATGACATCGGAAGTCGGTACATTTTCCATATACCCAATTGCTGGTTCATCAAAATTAATGTTGTAGATTAATCCTGAACCGTCTTGTAATAGCATTGGTTGAACTTGTGAGGGTCTTAAATACTCCCAAGATAAATCAACTCCATTAGCATTTTTATGCCTATATGCGTAACAATTCCCATCTAGCAATAACTGGGCAAACATTCCTTGCCAAAAGCTATAGCCATTAGTGGTTACGCTCGGATTGCTAATAATTGATTGAGATCTATCAGAATCAGCAGTATAACGAACCATTGCTAAATCTCCTGATAGTTGCATAATCAGAGAAAAAATATCAGAGTTCTTTAATGCGGTATCAGCAGAAACATATTTCTGTGCTTCTCCGCCTGTTAGAAAAGTTACCCAATCAGGATCATTTAAAGAAAACCCCTGAGAGTGAGATCTATTTAGTTTAAGCAGAGGCATTAATTACCACCTCCTTTCTCACCGCCAGATGCGATAAGTTCTACTAAATAACCAGAAATTAAAAGGGCTACACCGCCAACGATGTAACCCAATGGTTCATTAATTTTGAAAGCACCAAAAGTAATTGCTATAAGTCCTGCAAAATAGAAAATCACATCAATGTATTTCCATAGCTGTTCTTTTAACTTAGTTATCAGTGGTCTCACCTCCTAGTAGTCCTGACTTAGGATTCTTAAACCAATCAAGGACTTGTTGTTCTGTCATTCTATCAATTTCAGTGTCTTTATTATTTAAATCAGCATTTTCATCGAAGTAGTACATTCCTTGAAATAGTGCATCAATTAAAGCATCGACAACATCAATCTTTAAAGTGGCTTTATCCTTGTCAATTTGAATACCAATTTTATCAGCCTTAACTATCGCATTAAGTAAAGCCTTTTGCATGATTGGATCATTAGGAATAGATACTTTATGAGTAACAAAAAGTTCCTGTAAAAACTTAGTAGGATTTGCAAGAGCTGACGTTCTTTGCTGAATGTCCATAATGTACCAGTCGGTATTTACATTAAGAGATTCTGTTATGTTCTTGACTTGATATGATCCAAAGCGGTCATAGCCAAAGAATTTAACTTTCAATTGGTGTTCTTCAACATAGCTTAGCAACCATCTATAAATCTGTTCTGGATTAATAATGCCTTGTTGATGTGCTGTAATCGTGCAATATTCAGGATAATTACGGTAGGCAAGTCCATCTTGCTTTTCTTTAGCTTCAATTGATCCTGCATGTTGCCAAGGGATAAAACTATGCTGTTCTAAATGGAATTTTCTATCTCCATAAGGATAAACAAAACCTAGTGCTGTGTTATCTGAAAACATAGAGTAGTCAAAGCCGATAAATACTTCTCGACCATCAATCTTAAAATCATTATCTACAGCGTCCTCAACGTCTCTTAAATTTAAATAGCTATCAGTTGATTGTTTTAGCCATAAATTGAGGTTTTTAGTTTGAAAGTCTGAAATATTACCAGTTAGCAAATCGCTATCACGCTTGTCTTTTAAGCCTTTCATCAAGCCGTCGTGTTGATCCGGTAAATCTAAGAGGGGATTGGACTTAACCCATGTTTCAGGCTTGTAAGTTTCATCTAAGCTATCTTGTGACCAAATTAATCCTAGATAGCTATCTGCATCCCTTTTCCAATCCTGCTCCATTGCTTGAATAACCATTTTTTGATCTTGATGGAATGGAACTGTGGGATCAGGATAAGAAGTAGAAATTTGGATAAATTGATGATTTGGAACTTTAACCTGGCCAGAAATGATCTTGCTCACAGTTTCCCGTGATTTAACTTCTCCGATTTCATCAAATATAGCTGTTCTAAAGTGATAAGAGTCATATTGTCCAGCTTCAAGACTAATGGCACGTAAAACATTATTATTTTTCTTCATAATAATTTGGTCTGACTGAATATAAAGATTTACTTCACTTGCGTAGCTTTTAAAAGGTTCACTTTGAATAATTTTTCTCATCATTGAAGCGACATAGCCAAATAACTTCATAGTTTGTTTGAAGTTAATAGAAGCCACTAAATAATCTTGATTTGATAACCCAATGCTTTCAATTAGAAATGAGTAGCAAACTAAGATAGCCATTTGATACGTCTTACCTTGACCACGCGATACAGAGTCTATTACACGAGTAAATCGTTTGTTGCTATCCTCATCACGCCAGCCAAACATAAGAGCAAAAGTGAACTCTTGCCATTCCATTAACTTAGTTGGCTCTCCAGTATCAACATTAGGACAAATTTTAGCGAAAGTTAGAAGTCTATTAGCTTCTTCTACATCATAGTGATAAGGAAAATCTGGTTGTCCTTGTCTTTTGAGATCCATTAAATGCCGAAAGCATGCAAGTTTTATCCTATATCCAGCTATTTTTGTGCCATTTAAAACAGAAAAAGCGTATAAAGTTGCGGGATCAGTATATTTTGATTTAATATCTGACCAATCAATGCTTTTAAAAGCACCGATTACGTCATGAGTTTGTGTTAGATCAATTTTCATGATTTAAAGAACTCCTTCATTGATTCAGCAACTGATTTCTTTTCTGTGTCTGGCCCTGAAAGTTCCATAAGCTTATTTCTAGCTTGTGGACTTAGGCCCAGTTGTTTACCAATTGTATTAAGTCTTCCTAAAGAATCAGACATCATATTGTAAGCAGGATTTTTCTTGAAACCCTGAAAATCACGACTGACCACTGAACCATCTACAGGAGAGAGAGAAGTTTTATAAACCTTTTGCTGAATGCCATTTTTTTGTAAATCTTCATAAGCCTGTCTGTAAATATCATATGCAGAACAATATTGCTGAATTAAATACTCGTCTGCACGAATAATCTTATTGCTTTTATTCAAATATGCGGTCAATTTGGGCCACAAATATTTGCCGTAAGTTCCCAGCCATTTCGGCGCTTGCGTTGGAACTTTTGGTTTAGTTAAGTCAACGTTCATTAGGTTTCACCCCGCTTTCAAAAAGTTTCAAAATTTAATATTTCACGCAAGATGACGGCTATGGTGCGGCTCTTCCATTTTCGCCACTAGGCGGGGGATAAAATTGATTTAATTTTCATTTGAGTATGATGATCGCTCATTAAAAATTAAATCGTCTTAGATCGCAGTTATTTGTCATCTCGTGCATTCATCAATTTATTAATTATTTCAATATCCGTAATGGCTGGTACATCTTTTAAAGAATTATGTAGACCAGTACCATAATACTTCTGCTCCCAGCGTGTCTTCTTGGCATGACAGTCCCTACAACACGTTACCAAATTATCTGCATTCTTCATTCTGTTTTGATCCCATTCAATAGGAACAATGTGATCGACAATGTTTCCAGGATTTATCCGACAATATTTGCACAAGTTAAAGTCACGTTGAAGAGCGAGAGCACGAAGTGACTGCCACTCACGAGAGTGATAGAACTTATTCTGCTCTGACTTAACGGAGTTACGATAGCGAGTGACATGATTGTAATGCCAAGTAGTAGAGCGTGAAGCTTGACGCTTGCGATACTTCTCACGTTCCGCTCTATACTCTACTTCATACTTAATATGTTTGGTGCAGTAGTAATTAGGCATCATGGCAAACCCATGACATCCCTTATACTTACACCGTCTAACTCTTGGCATTTTATCATCTCCACATAATTCTTAGAGCAAAATAAAAGAGAGCTTGCTGTTTCCATAAGCAAACTCTCCAGCGATATCGTAAGCAGATAAAGCATGTAAATTGTAAATGACCTAAATAAAAATATAACAATTAAAATTGATGCTTGCGATATCTGATGACTGATAATGGAGTCGAACCATTACCAGCCTTACATATTTATATTTAAGGAGTGGTGTGAGCATTATGTATTCCGATTTAACTCACAGTACTACTATAGCTTATATTCTAGCCGTTCGACCATCACTATTATTCCGCTAAATTACCGGTATGATTCCGGTCTTTTTTATATCGATGTAAATCAATGATTGGTTCACAATTCATATACCTTTGCCAATGATCAAAACTATCAGCAAAGAATAATTGTGCTCGCCGTCTTAACGCATTGTATTGAGTGTGACCATATCTAATTGCATCGGCTACTTGCCAACTCTCCATTTGATAAATGTAGAGATCGCGCATTATTATTTTTGACATTTCAGGTAGATGGTAAATGGTGTGATGGATTGCTCTTACCTCTGCCTCAGCGTTAAGACCATGAATGATATTTACTTCTGCATGATTAGTTCCACTGGAATGACCAGGTGCTAGAGATAAGCTAGGAGAACGTAAGTCAGTAAGATTACGACCAGCCATTAGAATTAATCTTTCTAAATCATCAGTTAAGAATTCATCAACTCTATCGCACGTCTTATCGCAATCTAATTCTCTAAATAATAAACTCACATTCCCACTCCTCAAATTTACTGTTATTTTCAATACCTCATTTCTATATTTTAATACATATAACAGTTAAAAGGTATGGGTATAAGTAGACTAAAATTGCTTGTAAGTCCTGATATCATAAGAATCTTTAACTCGTTCTGTACCGTGCCCATCGATCATGTGCGAACCTAATGGTATCTGTTCCCAATGGAATTTTTTGAGATGATAAGCTTTATGGCGTCTATCACAAAGATAATCAATTGCACCAGCAGTAGTAGGTATTTTAAAAGCCTTACGTAGTGCATTTAAATCTGTATAGAACTTGCCATCAATTAAATAGTTATAGTGAGGTACAATCGGAATTCTTGCTTCTCTACGAAAAATTTCAATAACTGACGCTGCAAACTCTGTTTCAGCAGAGATTTCCCACTTATCAAATCCTCGTTCAAGAAGCTTAATACAATTAGCTCGTCTATCTTCAAACGTTCCAGAAGCCAGCTCATGAAGCTTAGTAAGCTGTGGGCTATCCATATCAAAACGATTAATTGATCCGTCCTTTTCTAATTGGTGTAAATAATCATAAAACTCAGTAGAAAGTGTCATGCAATTCCTCCTTCATAATCATCAAAACCATAGCCTATAAGTGCACCTTCGACTATCATTCGAGCATCATCTACACTGCGAGCAATGCCGTGAATAATACCATGTGATGTAAGCATGTGATGAAAACGTATCTGATCTTCTCTTGGTTTGCCAGTTGCATTCTTAACTTCAATATAGAAAGCTTTGCCATCAATCCATCTAAAACCGGACAAGTCGGGAAAGCCAGAAGGTAATCCAGTAGAAAAGAAACGCCCATCTGGTGTTCTCATCTTTCCAACGTTAGCACGGAATACTGTACAACCATGCTTAGATAATTCAATTTGTATCTTAGATTGAATACTATGCTCAGATTCAGACATTATTTTCACCTGCTTTAATATAATTAACAATAATTCGCATAGCTTCCTCATGACGTTCAATATTATCAACTGTTGAATCATTAAATTTTGTTTGTGCATCAAAAGCTTTGGAAATCGTTTTATAATACTCATCAATTTCTTTCAAAGCTTGCTTACTGAGACGTTGCGATTCTTTCTGTAAATGATTGTTATAAATACAAAGTACAATGACCATCAAAGGTCCAATTGTGTTAACGATCGTCCAAATCAATGTCAGCCTCCTGAACCATAACAATATCTTTGGCATTTACAAAAACTTCACGCTGTCTGCTTGGTTTTCGATTAATAACGTAAGAGTTAGATCCATAAGTTATTTCTCGGTCTAAATCATAGAAAGATTCATCATCATAAACATAAGCGCTAATGTCTGCAATTGTATTAACCATTTGCAGACTTACGTTGTCAGCAATCTCAGGACTATAAATAATTAACGGTTCATCTTTTTCAAAATGTCTTAAAGTAATAATTGAGTTAATTTTGTTCATAATGTTTCTCCATTAATTGAGTTTGTAAATCTATAAAATCATCTTCAAATTTCGTAAAAATAAATGCTGCTTTGAGAACAGGCATATGATGTTTTTTAGCCCACAATGAAAGATACTTTTCAAAGCCTTTATAATCATTAGTTACTAAGTAATCTGTTAGTTTTAGTAGGCCATTTTCTTCTAATTGCTTTTGCCTAACTTTAATAAGTTGATACTTAATTATCATTTCATTCATCAGTTAACCTTCTCCCACATTTCGGGCAGTAATCAATAAGAGTATGCGTATATTGACGTTCATAGCATTCACTATCTGGCTCATCTGTTTCTAAAGTAAATGATTCTTTATCGGTATAGATATACGTTGCATATTTCCAATCCATTCCATCCCATAAATCAATTTTCTTTTTAAACTTCTTGTCAATTGGTTTACCACTTATGAAATCTGCACCCATATGAGTTATAGGATTGAAAGTGCAGTAAATACATTTATTTTGGCACATAATCAAAACCACTCACTTCTACAAATTCATCGTCTAAGTAAATTTCATATCTATCTTGTAAACAGCCAAGCAAATCTGGAATTGATTCACCTATAAAAGTCTCTGACTTATCTTTTAAAGATTTACCTGTAGCAAGTTCAATAGCATAAAATTCAGCTTCAACTTCCACTATTTTGACTTCTTTATAATCAGTTGTCTTTTTACTTTTTAAAATGACATTGTCCCCAGTCTCTGGTATTTTGAATCGCTTCATAAATTTTGTCTCCTTAAATCAAATTAGCATCCTGTAATAACTTATCTCTCCATTTTTTGTCTTTATTACAAAATGCTGTATCTTCATAATCCACTTCGTAACGATTTTTAGCCAAGTCATACGCAACTAGTAATACTTCTTTAAAACCACACTTATCACAAATAAATGGTACTTCAATATTATTATTTTCAAGATAATCTAAACTTTTTAATGCTGCTACATCATTTACACTATCTCCAATATAATTTTCAGTTTTACATTTAGGACATTTCCAGTCTTTACCATTTAAAAACATTATTTTTTCTCCTTAGTAGTTAAAATTTCATAGCCATATTCAAAATGTTCAAATGCCGTTTCCTTTACAACATTTTCAATCTCTTCTTCGGTAGCATTATCATCTACTTCAATATCTTCATAAGTATCTTCTGTGGGTTGATAATAATCTGGCGAATCCCACGAAACTCTAATTTTCATAGTCTCCTCCCGCACATTGGGCAATAAATTGCTTGAATTTCAAAAGTTAAATTGTAAATTGCAGAATCCACATCAACCGATAAAGCTGAATCTTCATTGAAACCCATGTAAATTTGTATTGGAGTATCATCAAAACTTACCAGCGGTTCATTACCTTGACAGTATTTACATTTATTATCTGTTGCTAGCATTCTATATTTAGTTCTCCAATCTGTAAAAAATATAAATTAAATATCTTTTCGAATAATCATCGCAAGGTTTAACCTTATAGCCATCTATTTCTTTTGGTAAAGGCTCATTAGGCTTAATTTGATGCACCATATTAAGTAACTGTTTTTGACTTAGTTTAATTTTAGGATCATAGCCTTCTACAAAGGCAACTGCACTGCAAAGCATCATTCAATCACCAGCTTTGCGTTTACCTTTTCAAAGTGAAAGCCACGGTCAATTAAAATATCAATTACTGAAGACGGTGTATCTGCAAATAGAACGTGCTCAGTACCCGCATTTGCACCTAAGTTGGTCAATCCATATCCATCTTCTTGACTAATATGTGTAATAATCGCATATTTTTTATTTTCGACATCTTCCCAAAAACAAACTACATCACCAACTTGCCAGTCATTAGCTTGCTTTTTTCCTCGCTTATCTATTACTTTCATTGCTTATCGTCAACTGCCTCTCTAATCACGTCATCATCCCCAATAGTCAAAGCTTCCATATAATTTTTAATTTCAGCAATTTGCTTCTTTGATGGTCTTTTATGCCCATTTTCAAAATCTGATATTAGATGATCGCAACAATGTATAAGATCCCCAACATCTTTCTGAGTAAATCCTTTAGATTTTCTCCATTTAATTTCTTCTTTCATAAAGTTGCTAATTTGAAATCTGGCAGGCTTTTTCCTACAAATTGGGCATTTAGCTCCAGCTTTTTGATTAAGAAGAATATCTGGTGTTCTAAGAAAAGTATGTTTACATTTTTCAGAAAATATTTTAATGGGGTGTTTCATATCTTTATATTCACCAATTCTTTTACAATTATGAGATTCAAGAAATTTATCAACTCTATTACACCCATAATCATGATTTCTAAATTTAGAAGTACAAGGACAGTGAGAATTTTTATACATAACCTCTCCTGCAATTGGTGCCCATTCTTTTCCACATTTAGTATGATAAAAAATAACTCGTTGCGTGCTACCTTTATATTCTGATGATCTAAACTAAGATCTTCCTGATCTTCTTTAGGTAAACCCTCACGCTTTTCTTTTCTCCATGCAAACTTAAGCTCTACCATGTTCTGACCTTTCATAAAACTTATAAGTACTGTATCTTACAACATAGCCTAGATTAATTGCTCCGCCATTTTCTTGATCAAGCCAGCGTTTATTTCGTTGCAGTGCATCATAAATATCGTCAACTGTAAATTCTGGTGTCTTATATGTTTGGCCACTCATAAAATATAAGACAACTCCCACTTTGTAAGAATCATTCTTTCGATATGATGAGTTTAATGGCCTGTTAACTAGTTCCTTAGAAAGCTTATTAATATCCAAATTACTGTTTAAATTATCTTTTTTGCTGTACTCATAGTTTTTAAAATTGTATCTTCCCATTTTTTCTTCTTGCCTTTCTTAATTTCTATTTATTGTGGGATGCTAATTTTTTGGCTACCTCTTTTAAAATTTCAATGCAATCATCCCTGTTGTATGCAGCTGCAAATTCTTGCGTATCAAAGCCAACGTAGATATGATGTTCATCATCTAATAGATATCCAGCAAATGTAGGGCATCCTGGAAACGAAGTAAAAGGATCAACTCCATAAAAATAATCCTGATCTCCCACTCCAGCATGTCTCAACCAATCCTTAGGATCATCTTTCTTTAATTCGATGTATCCTGCAAAGTATGGACCTATATCCTCATACGCTAACTGTTTAACAACTATTCGACGTCCATACCATGATTTGCTATAAATGTATTTATCCATCATGCACTCTCTTCTTTCACATCTGGTAAATTCTTGATACAGTTCAGCAAATAGCCTTGCGGATATTGTTCACTGTTAACTACTGTTTTCTCAGCAATTTCTTTTAATAATCTTGGATCTTTACCATGTACTGCTTTAATTAACCTACTGTATTCATTCTCAGAAAAAATAATTGGTTCTCTGTGCCACAATTCAGCAGTATTATTTAAATGATTGATTAATATATCAATTAGATTTTTATCTCTCTCCCTCTCTTCTTTAGAGAGAGATTTAGTAAAGTTCTTTATTTTGTTAGGTGAGTATTTAGTTTGGTTAGTATTTAGTAGTCCTGGATTTTCCTGTTTAGGTTCAGCCTGTTTAGGCTTAGCCTGTATTGGTTTTTCCACTTTAGGCTTTTTCTTTCTTTTTTCGCATTTCTTTTGATAATATTCACTCCATTCTTTTTTTGGAGTTTCTGATAAAAGCCACTTGCTTCCTTTAAGCTGTCCTTTTTCATTTCTAACTCGACCTCTACATAAATAACCATTTTCTTCTAAGTGACGTAATGCAGAATTTACTCCATCTATTCCGTCCTTCTGATGCTTTGCTACTTCTCTTGCATAGAAATCCCAATCGTCAGGCTTTGACCACAAATATTCAAGCATTCCCTTATCTGCTAAATACAACCCGCTATCATTTATAGAAGTATTTCCAATAACGGTATAATTCTTGTCGTAGACCTTTTTAATCCGTACCATCTTGTTCACCGCCTGATAGTGCACATGCTATAATCAATATGGTTTTTATTTTTTAACAGTCCATCACTAATTACCGTTAGCGATGGGCTTTTTTCTAGCTCTTTTTCAAATAGCACTGTATATCTATCTTTTTGAATTGGTTGTTTTAGTTGATAAACATTAGAGTTTAAAACTAACTTATGCATCGTTTTAATACTAAGCATTTCATCCCTCCTATATGTTCGGCATGATTACGCAATAGAAGAGAATCACGAAAATTACTAATGCTGAAAAGATTCCAGTGAACATGAAGATATCACTTTCTCTTGTACTCAAATTTGTTTCGAAGAAATCATTAACCTTCTTGTTAAACCATTTTGAAATTAAAATATCTGTTTTATACATTTTTAAACTCCTAAACTAACCCAAACTGCTCATCATAGATTTGTTGTGACTTCCAATCTAGAAACTCTTCAAACCTCTTAGCCTTAACATGACATCTTCGTTGGCTCTCCATTACAATTGCATCTTTATATGGAGAAACTAAGCACTCCTCGCGTCTTCTTCGCCACGTTGAGTATGACCAGCTATACTTCTTTTCAACTTCCTTAGGCGTTAAAATATCGTCCATTTTAGACACATCTTTTATTGCACCTTTTATAGACATCTCTGCTCACCTACCTTTGCAACTCCATAAGTTCAGCAACTAACTTGCTAACTAATTCTGGAGACTGTTCTTTTTTCATTACTTTTAATGTGTAATCACGTAATGCATTGATAAATTCTTCGTCCATTTTTATTTACCTCTATTTTTCTTAAATTCAGATGTCATTTGCTCAAAGATAAATCTAGCCGGCGGTATATCATATTTAGTTAAACTTTTAATCCAACTACAACCAGTGACGAATCTAATTGCTCCATAAATTTGATCGTGCAACGTTTGATATCCAGCACCATAACCATCTTTATTTTCATGGCACCAAGCATCAATCTCTTTGCTCAACTTGATCCATTCTTTGCTATATACTGGTTTTTTGACAGTAAATTGTTTATCTCGCTTTTGAAGTTCATATACTTCATTAGCAATTCGTTTAATATCTTCTTCTGATAAATTCATATCTGGATACCTCTTTTATTACCTCCGATTGTGATTTATTTATCTTCAATTTCAGCTGCTATTTGACCGCTACCATAAACTTTAATTTTATTCGGCGGCTCTTTTTCTAAATTACCTAAAACAGTAAGTACATTTGATAAGCTTGAAATCGTACTAATATAAATTCCATAATTCTTCCTGCTACCAGTCATTGCAGCAATGTTAGCAGTATGTTCTATCGTTTTTAGTATTTCTTTATCTATGCTAATTTTCTTTTCCTCCATCCCTACTCATCTCGTTTTCTGCTATAATTTCAATAGAATTAATAAGGAGTACATAGTTAAATGAACTGGGCATTAATTAGTCAAATTGGTAGCATCATTGTTGCTGTAGTAGCCTCTGTTGTTACTTTTCTGAATAATCGAAGCAATAACAAAACTGTTAAAGAATTAGAATTGACCAAGCAAAAGTTTGCGCAAGAAAATGAAAAACTTAAGAGAAATCAAGCTATGCAAGATTTCAAAAATAATTTAATTTCTAATTTTCTAGGCGATTTAGCTTCTTGCCTTAACCAATTTGGTGACATAAACAATCTAAGACAAGCGCAAAAATCAGCTGGTCAAGTATTACCAATTTGTAATTCAGAAGAGAAAAAATTAGTTAACGATACTTTGTCAAAAATCGCTAAAGCTGGTGAATATGGGGCTGATCAAAACGATTTTGATACAGCTAATGAATCTGTTCTTGCTACCTTGAAAGCATTTAACTATGACTTAAAGAAGCAACAATAATTGTTGTAATTATGAGAATTAAGATTACTGACACTACATTCAATGTGGTGTTTTTTGTTTTTTCATAACTCATCAAAGTTACAATTATTAATCCAAATACCCACATTGCTACTACAGCTAGTTCAATCATTCTTTACTTTCCTTTTTGTCCAAAAATTCTTGATTGGGTAAAATCCCAGCATTTTTAAAGAATTCATCATACTGTTCTTTAGTCATTGGTTTCCTAACCGATGGCTTTTCTTCTCGAAAATTAATTAGTTCAGCACTAATCTGTTGATCGTACGCTTCACATAACTTTTCAATTGTAGAAATGTAGAAACTTTTTGCTTGAAAATTATGTGAAACTTTTATTTTGCTTATATTTTTTTCGATTAAGTTTAAAATCGAAATGTCATCTTTTTCTTCCATTTACTCTTCCTCATCCCTCAAAAACTTATTAATAAAGTATTGCTGACCTTTGTCGGTTACTTTTCTTTGTCTCTTAAATCATCAAGAGAAACATTCAAAGCATCAGCAATTTTGCATACATTTTTAAAACTCGGATCAACACCGTCAGGATTCGAATAATTCTTTTTATAATTGCGTAATGTGTTCTCGTTAACTCCGCTTTCCTTAGCTAAACGATATATTGACATATGTTTTTCTTTTAAGATTTTTTCAATTTTGTTCCACATATTTTGTGCCTCGCACTTATGTTCCCACAATATACTGTGTTATAATATTTTTAGTTGCCCATTGATGATCTGAAAATAAGGAGATGATTTACTCGTGAAAGACATTGTTTTTACTCTTGAATTTGATGACATTTATTCAAATGAACGTGCTAATAAGTATTTGCAAAAGGGTTGGAAGCTTCTTCATGTAGGTACTAAATTAGTAAATTCAGGTGAACCAGCTGACTACGAAACAAGCTATGTAGTCGGTGCTAATGCTGAACAATATGCTGAGTATCAAAAAGAACAAGAGAAAACTAAAAATGCTGGACAAAACGTAAAAGATTGGCTTAATAACAACTAAATCTTTTTGTCAAGCAAATAATTCAAAAGTACTTGGTTTGCACAATCAAGTGCTTTTTTTGCATCTTCATAATTAAGATCATGGCTTCTTAAAACAGCAATGATTTCTTTAGCTATTGGAATTTGTTTAAGCGTTTCAGTTGCTTCAATAGGCTTAGATGTCACTGTGTATCTTTTCATTTACTCTTCCTCCTCATCAAGATAAATGTCACTCAAACCAAGTAAGTCACATACATTAGCCAACAATTCATAATTAGATTCTTGAAGATCCTTTACTTCAAACTTTCGTTCTCCAGTCTTTACCCCTGAATCAATAATTGTTGAAACTTTGCCAAAGGTTGTACCAGGGTTATTCAAAGCAACTAATTCTTTAAGTGCATCTTTAACATTTTCGTAGTTCATCATTATTTCTCCAATTCTTACATCGCTTATAGACCTAAATCAGTCTGTGCATTCATTCGTTGAATATCTTGTTGTAGCGGATATGATGGATACCAATTACTGATGAAATTAATTGCTCTATCAAAGTCTTTCTTTGATAAATCCTCATATCTTGAAATTACAAACGAATCTTTGAAATCATGCTCTAACTGACGAAAAACTTTGCGTCTTTTATTTTTATCTTTGTAAAAATTGCTCTTCTTACCACCGCAAACTTCTACCGATTTTCTATCTCTTGCTTTTCGCAGTTTAAATCGTTGGTTTAAGTCAATTTCAGACGTATTTTTAATAAAATCAACATCTTTTTCTACGTTAGTCATTCGCTCGTCCAAATGAATGGTAGCTTCCATTGCTAGTTTCAAACGTTCTTCTGGTGTTTGCGGTAATTGATATGATCCATTCTTTCGAATAGCTGGAAGAACTTCGCTTGTTACCCAGTGCTTAAACTTCTTAGCATTTGGAAGTTTGCTACTTAAGATGAGACTGTACATCCCTGATTCGTTAATAATTTGAATATTTTGATTTCCCCCAGGGGTCATCATTTTAGTGACCCCTTTATCTTCATCATCTACATGTTGACTAATTGCATTAGCCGCCTTTGCATATCCAAGAATGGTTGCCACATCTTTCCCTACAAAATATGGTTCATCATTAATTTTTAAAGTTCTAACTTCTTTCCCTTCAAACTTAAATAATTGAAGATTATTTACCATAATAAGCATTCCTTTCTATGAGATATAATTAATTCATCCTGTAAATGGAGGTGAATTTTATGACAGATGAACAAATCGCTCATGATATAACTGTTGCCTTGGCTGTAGCAAGTGCTCAAAAGAAAAATACTTCTAATACTTCGTTGTCTGCGGTAACTGAGTATTTTAGAATTTATAAGCGTGTTTTAAGCCAGGTGAAATCATCTAATCATTAATCTTGACTAGTCAAAACTAGATTATTTTCTAGTTTTGGCTTTTTTTAATGCTAGTGAATAATTTTCCTTTGCTTCTAGCATTGAAATAAGTGCATCTTTAATGTCGTAATCAAATTCATCTTTTTGAATTAATTTAGATGCTAATTGATCAATCACGGCATTAATTTCAATCATTGTTTCATCCATATCGAACACTCCTTCCTGCTTATTTATCTTTACGTGACAGATAGAACAAGTATTGTGTAGTTGTACCAGGACTATTCAAAGCAACTAATTCTTTAAGTGCATCTTTAACATTTTCGTAGTTCATAATTATTCCTCCAATTCCTTCTTAATTGCTTCTCTGCCTTCTTCAAAGTAGAGCCACTGTGGAACTTCTTTATCTGAATATTGTGACTTACTGTTTGCCCAGCGACCATATTTGTTTTGACCAGGCTGTTCAGCTTTTAAGCCAAGACGATTAGCAATTTTCCCAACTGCTTGAGCTTTAATTCCACATTCATTAGCAATATCAGTAGCCGTATAGGTCTTCTTCTCCATTACTGGAATTGTCATCTCTCCAGTAATTAAGCTTGCTGCTTTTGCCAATAACATTTCCTTAGAAGAATCGGACTTAGTGTGCATTGCAATTTTGTAAAGAATATTGGCTTTTCTAGTAGCTGAATTATCTTTCATAATTGCTAAACGCTCTTGATTAACAATCGCTGGCTTATTTTCCTTAACTGCTACTCGCATGTTGAAGTAGTTATCTACTAATTCGTCATAAATTTCCCAAGCTTTATCGTCGTCTAGGATTTTTAAAAGCTTGGCATATCCACGCTCAGATAAGAGATAGATGTTCTTAGCACGATTCCAAGCATTTTGGGTAAATCCAATTTCGTTATGGTTTTGAGCCATAACGGATTTCAGGTCAATAATATCGACACCGTCTTTAAACCACTTACGATTGTTATTGATTCTTCTATTGATTTCTCCAACTGGCTGATTATGAATTCTAGCAGTGTCTTTTGCTAAAATTGCTTTCTTACCTGGTCCAAATCCACCCTCAATTCCAGTGAATGTAATCTTACCGATATGTTTTGTACCTAGAACTTTCAATTGATTATTCATTACTTTCTCTCTTTCTTCATTCTACTAATAAAGTCGTATTTTTTGCCAAAAAAAAGCAAATCAGGAGTTATTCCATATAACTTAGCTAATCTATGTGCTTCTATATATGACAATCTAGTGCTATCCTTTTCCCAACCTGCAAGTGTTGTCGACTTTAGTCCTAGTGCATTCGCAGCTTGAGCCTGTGTATATCCTGCATTTATTCGAGCCGCTTCGAGCGTAAGTTTCACATCTTTTTGACTCATATATTTCCTCCTCTCGTTCAAGTTCGATTTTATATTATACTAGTTTATTAGTAATGCCAACTAATAAACTAGTATTTTTGTATAAAAATGAACACAACTACGGAATTTCTATTATAATATAGGCATAAACTCAATTAATCTTAAAAGTTTAGTTTTAAGATCAGTTAGAGAAAGGAGGCTAAATAATGCCGAGAAATAAATTATCAGCTTTCGAACAAGCCGCTCGAAAGTTAATATCTGCTAATTTAAAAGAATATATGCATGGAATGACACAATCTGAATTAGCCAGAAAAGCTGGTATACCTCTTACAACGTTATCCGGTTATCTTCGAGAAAAATCTACTCCTAATGCTGGAAACTTGGAAAAACTCGCTTTAGCATTAAATGTTAAAAAAAGTGATATAGATCCAAGATATTCTTTTGAACTAGATTCAGAACCTACTCCCTCCAATTCTATCGACACATCAGGGATGCATTACGTTCGAGTTCCTATTATAGGAACAATCGCATGCGGTGAACCTATCTTGGCCGAACAGAACATTGAGGGCTACACTTATGAATTATTTGAAGAAGAACCGAAAAAAGATGAACTTTTTGCACTAAGATGCCAAGGTGATTCGATGGAACCACTTATTCCAGACGGTGCTCTTGTTCTTATCCATAAGCAACCTACTGTTGAAGACGATGAAATTGCTGCCGTTCAAGTTGACGATGACACCAGAGCTACCTTAAAGAAGGTTAAGCACGTCGGCAAAGATGTATTTCTCTATCCTATCAACACAACAAAATACGACCCGATCATCTTAAACGAAGATAATCCAGGCCGTATCTTAGGTAAAGCTATTCATGTTGGGTTTGATATGTAAAATTATAGGAGATTTTTATGCAATATAGAATTTATCAGATTGATCAACAAATTCCTAATTATCGTCGTACTAAATTTTTAATTCCAGATATATGTCCTAATTGCGGAAAAATTAATAATCCTCAATCCTCTATTGAAGGACACACTCATTACAGTGGCTTTAAAATTATTTACATGCGTCATCACTGTCCTAGTTGTCAAAAAGACCATTGGTCAATTCAAAAAGTATTTCCAGATAGTGATGATTCTGATCCCCAATTGCTTACGTATACTCCATCTAGCAGCTTAAGACAGTTTGAAAAACGAATAAGTGATTTTTCACCACGTTTTGTCGATATGTATCATCAAGCAGAACAAGCTGAAAATAACGGAAATATAGAACTTGCTGGTATTGGATATCGTGCAGCTGAAGAAATACTAATTAAGGACTTTGCAGTTAAATTTTCAAGTGACGATGTTGAAAAAGTAAGTAAATATACATTAAATAGTGCAATTGGTCATTACTTTAAAGATTCTGACGCTTTAGGTGTATCAGCCGATGTCGTAAGAATTAATGGAAATGATTATGCGCATTGGAATCGACCACAAAATTTTGATACTAATCAGAAACTGCAAGAGCTGAAGGCTTATTTGGATATATTCATTAGTCAAATAAATGTTAAATTAATGATTAAAAATCCACCCGTAAGCAGAAATCACAAATCAAATAAATGAGATCCATTTTCATCCCAATAAGAATTGATTTCTCTTACTGGATCATCTGGTGTTCCTAATCCGACTCGATAAGTAACTTTTATCACTTTTTGAACATTCAAGTCTATTACTTTATTTTGCTGTAATTCTTTCGCTATTCTTAATTGACGTTTCAAGTCTACATTTTTCGAAAGTAATTCAGATATTTTAGGTGTAGTACTTTTATTAATCATTTTCTCACCTCAAGACTAATTATATCAGGTGGCACTGTTAAAATGATGAAATTGCAACTATTCAGACTGACGATGACTAGTAAAACCAAGTAATTATTGTTGAAAACCAATATTTTTATGTTTACCATTAGGATATAGCTGAAATGCCTGTAAAGTACACGGGTCGTTAAAACACCTCATGGTAGATATTCCATGAGGTGTTTTTCGTATATAAAATAAGAAACAGGCATCCCTTAAGCACAAAGCTCTTAGGGCGCCCGCTCTCTTCATGTTATGTCACTCTCCTGAGTTTAACACAGCAAGCTGTGCCTGTGTCACTCGGAGGTGACAAACATGAACCAAATAATCATTACATTAATCATCTTACTTCTTTTGATTCATGAAATCAATAAGTGATGAACTAATGAAATTATACATTTCCAAATAACTTGAATAGAAGGAAAGAATATGTAATAATATAGGTACTTGGAGATTAAGCTCCTTAAACATTTTTACGTGGGATATAGTCCCTTTAGCCTTCTATTCTAATTGAATAGAGGGCTTTTTTTATTACAAAAAGGCTCTCTAATATGAATTCTCTAACCAAAATAAAAACCGCCCTATCCTATAAACACAAAATACGACCCGATCATCTTAAACGAAGATAATCCAGGCCGTATTCTGGGTAAAGCTATTCACGTTGGGTTTGATATGTAGTAAAAGGTACTATGGATAAATATAAATTTTTAAAACAAATTTATGATAAAGAAAAAGTTGGCAATGCTTCTATAACTATTATTGCAGCAGTAGCAGAAAGTTATATAAAAAATAAACTTGGATTAAATTAGCTTTATTTCACAACCATCAACTAACATGTATATATTTGTTGGTTTGTGTCCCAACTGCTTTTCTGCCTTTTTTAAACCAAGTTCACTAATAGCACCTCGCCAATTAGTGTTTCCATTATCAGAAGTAAAGAGCAATCTATTATTGCCATCCTCTTTTGTAAAATATATTGTCTCTTTCATGTTGTTCACCTCAAGAAAATTATATCAGGTGACACTGTTAAAATGATGAAATTGCTGCCGTTCAAGTTGACGATGACATAGGAAAACCAAGTAATTATTATTGAAAATTTATGTTTTTATATTTATCATTAGGATATAGCTAAAATGCCTGTAAAGTACACAGGTCGTTAAAACACCTCATGGTAGATATTCCATGAGGTGTTTTTCGTATATAAAATAAAAAGCAAGCATCCCTAAAAAGCATTACTACCTTATTGATACATATTTATCTGCAAAATAAAAGCCGCCCTTTCGGACGGTCATGGAGAATGAAAATGAAAAGAAAAATTATTTTCTTTTTAGACTATTAGGAAATTGTATAAAAAGAATACAATTCAACTTACTAGTTACAAAAATGTATAAAAAAATACATTTTTGATTGACACATTGCCCTTTTACCTGATAAGATTTAGTTAATCAATTTAAGTGACCGCTGTGCGGTCGTACCAAAAAGGACATGTGTTTTGATACATGTCCTTTTTGTGTTGGAGAATTAAAATGAATACCAAACCTTTTTTAACTATTGATAAACAAATAGAATTACTAGAACAACGTGGTCTGTTATTTCAAAATAAAGAAGCAGCCAAAAAAGATTTATTGAGTTACGGCTATTATGAAATTATTAATGGCTATAAAGATTGTTTTTTAGCTAATCCATTAGATTCAGAAGACAAATTCAAGGCTGGAATTACTTTTGAACATATTTTTCAATTATTTACTTTAGATAGAAAAATAAGATCTGAGGTTATGTCTGCTATCGAAATTTTTGAAGCTAACCTAAGACAAGCATTAGCATATACAGTAGCAGAACAAATATCTGAAGACCAAACAATATATTTAAACCGAAAAAATTACGTTACAGGTAAAAAGCAATACAATAAATCCCTTCATAAAATGGTTTATCCTATTGATGCTCTGCTAAGTATTCTAAAAGGTATTACGCATGCTAAGTCTGAACCATATAGCCACTACCGAAATGATCACCATAACATTCCACCTTGGATAATTGTTAAGAAACTTAACTTTGGAAATTTAATTTGGTGGTACAGACTTCTTAAAACTCCACAAAAAAGAAGTGTAACTTCTCGTATGACAGGATTAGATGAGGCATTGTTACAGCAGATTAATGCTTTTGAACAAGGATATGTTAACTTGCTATCTTTATACTTAGACTATAGAAACACATCAGCACATGGTGGACGAATCTATAATCATTTTTCTAAAAAGCATGCAATTCCATATAATCCTATAATCCATGGTCTTCTTAAAATTTCACCAGCTGATTATAGAAATGGTAAAGGTCAAAGTCGTCTAGGTACATTAATTAATACATTAGAATTTTCACAAGATCGAACCGCATACAATGAGCTAAGTGGTGGTATTAGTTTTTACATTAAAAGATATCTTGAACTTTATCCTGATGAAAAAGAGTTTATTTGTAATCAAGCAGAACTCAATGCTGATTTTTTAAGTAAATAAATTAAACTTAGTCTAAACGGCTGGCGACTATAAAAGCTGAAATAACATCCCTAGAAGTTAAAAGCTCTTAGGGCGCCCGCTCTTTCATGTTATGTCACTCTCCTGAGTTTAGCACAGCAAGCTGTGCCCATGTCACTCGGAGGTGACAAACATGAACCAAACAATCATTACATTAATCATCTTACTTCTTTTGATTCACGAAAATCAACAAGAGATAATCTGAATCTGACCGCGGGCGCCCTAGCTGCGCGCTCGTTCCGATCGCGCAGCTTAATAATAAAAAAGACTCGCAAGATATTAATTATCTTACAAGCCTAGCCCAAAATTGGGCACACGTGATCCTAACTCATATTCTAGCAGAATTTTAATTACCGTACCGCTATTCAAAATTATATGCTACAGTCTAATATCCACCAAGCCAAGCAATAAAAAAAGACCCGCAAAGCGCTGATAACACTTCACGGGTCGGTCATCACTCTGACCAATGTTCAAAGCAAACACATATATATGCTAGATGAAAAGTTGAGCTGGTAACTCAACGCCTTTCGTCTACCCTATTTTAGCAAAATGGAGGTAAAAATCAAATGGTTAAATATTATACTCCTCAAGTAGAGCCTTTGAAAAATGGCAAATTTAAATACTCAATTAGGTATACTGATCCCTCTTTCCTGGGTGTACATAAGAGTTCTACCACAATTACTAAAAACACTGCTAAGGCTCGAAATTTAGCTGATGTGAAAGTCAAAAAGATGATCCAAGATAAGTTAAATATTCAATCTATTAAACAAATTACGATGGATAAACTTATTGAAGATTTACAAACTAATATGTCTAATCAGGGCTTAGCACCTAAAACTTTAGATACTTACTTTGCTTGCCTTAGTAAAATTTCTAGGACTTTCGGAAAAAGATCGGCTGATTCTATTACTACTATTGAACTTAATACATACATTAATAATCTTCTTTATAAAGATGAATTATCTAATGCTACTGCACATAAATATCATGTGGTTTTTACAAAACTTTTTGATTTTGCAATTCAATTTGGGTATGCAAAAAAGAATCCAGCTTTAAAAGTAAAAATTAATTTTAAAAATGAACGTGCTAAGAAGCAAGATCGAGTAGAAAACTGGTATCTTACCGATAAAGAACTGAGCAAATTATTTAACCATTGTTTAGAAAAAAAGAGAACTGATTTTTATGCTTTATTCAAAATGCTATACCTTACTGGTATGCGTGTAGGAGAAGGATGTGGGTTGCTCGTAAAGAATATATTTCAAGATAAAGAAACAAAGCTATGGTATGTTAATATTTCAGGCACTTTAATTAGTACTGAAGGACATCGGAATGAAAGACAAGAGTTTACCAAAACATCCTCTAGCCAACGAACTATTGTTTTGCCTAAAGAAGCAGTTGTGATATATAAAGAGTTTTCTAAGGGACAAAACTCTAATGATTTCCTATTTCATAATAAATACAGTAATACTAATGGACCGATAAATACATCAGCTGTAAGTAGATTTCTAAGAGAGTTTGTAAATGAACAGAAGTGGAAGAAGAAAGCTACCTCGCATATCTTCCGACACACTCACGTTTCCAAACTTGCAGAGGAAGGATATCCATTAAGTTTAATTACCGATAGAGTTGGTCATGCCAATTCTGATATTACAAGAAAAATTTATTTACACGTTACCCATAAACAACACTTAGAATTCGATGAAGCTATACAAAATTTTGAATAAAACTGTCCCTTTTCTGTCCCTTTTTAAGTTTAATAACCACACATAAAAGCCCTATAGCACTACTGCTACGGGGCTTTCTTTATTATCCTACACTTCTTAGGATGAGAAGTTTCGATCAGTCATCTATATCCTAGTTCAAATTTTAATAATTGTTAAGCGCCTAATTATAGACATCTTGTCTTTTTTCAAAAAGATGCATATATTAGGAATTAGCTTTTAGACTCTACTCATGAGAGGACTAATTTATGAAAAAATATCAATTTTTATCATTTAGAATAGCTGATATTGGCGACTATCTTAAGGTCTTTGCATGTACTGCAGTTATGGCGCAACCAATTATGGCCTTAGTTATGGATATTAAGCAACCAACACATACTCAAGATGTTTTTGGCTTTCTATATAACCTAATAAAATATACCGCCCCTGCTTTTATTTTTGGAATCTTATATACAACTATTAGAACTTATGATTTAAAAAAACATTTTTCTTATCAGAAATATTTTCGCAGTAATTGGTCTAATTTATTTGTACCGACCATTTGGTGGACTTCAATCTATTTACTAGGAATGCCCTGGGAACAACAAGTAAATAAATACTATAATTTTCCAACTTTTTGTTGGCAATTCATTAACGGAACTGCGGCACCGCACCTTTGGTATAACACGATGATGCTACAATTTATCATCCTAATGCCACTCTTTTGGGCGATTAGTCGCTATGTAGGGACGAATACTAAACGTGGAATAATAATTGCAATTGTCACATTTATCCTTTATTTCACTTGGCTTGGGTTTTACGATACCTATGTCTTTCATGGCATCCATCAAAATGACTGGTATTTACTGGATAGAGTTTTTATCTCTTTCTTTATCTATGGCGTCTACGGAGTTTTGGCCTGGCAATTACGCGATTATGTCAACGCATTTTTAACTAATTTTTGGTGGCTACTTAGTATTATTTTTATTATTTGCTTTATTTGGACCAATATTGAACTGCAAGGTTTTGGCCACCCCATTAATTTTAATAATGCTCCATATTATAAACCTTCCATGACACCATACTCTTTAGCAGTAATTGCTCTTATTGCTGCATTTTGCTTACATCAAGTAAAGAAAAATTCCCAAACTAGTTTAAAAGTTTTTCATTTTCTAGCTATTTACGCCTACCGTGCGTATCTTTCTAATGTATTCTGGAACCAATTAGTTTGGCGCGGTCTAAACATGTCGCTTCATGCTCACTATCATCCCTTTTTAACTTTCTTTGGAACATGGATTTTTACTTGGTGTCTATCTTTTGCTTCTGCTTACTTATTACATCTTTGCTGGAGTTGGGTTAAGGAAAATAAATTATCGAGAATTAGTTTTCTGTTCAATTAAAAAGGCATTCTAATGACGAAAAACCATCATTGGGATGCCTTTTTATTTAACACTTAATTCTCTTGGATTTGGACTTGACCTTAATTAATCTAGCAATTTGGTTAATATCTGCATTATTTTGAGCAATAATCAATTCTTTATTTGACCGCGGATAATCAATAACTTGACCATGATTTGCAGCAAAAGCTTGTAAAAACAACTTGCTACTCCTACCATTTCCTTCCCTAAAGGGATGGAGATAATTTAAGCGATCAAGCAGAAAGGCATAATCGGTGTTGGCAAGTTCTTTTTGACTAGCCAATTGCCTCATTTTCTCATCTATCTCTTCAATTCCAAACTTAATTCGAGTATATTCTAAAAACTCAGTATCTCCTTTAATCAGCTCATAATCTCGAATTTGTCCTGCCCAATCATAAAGCCAACCAAACATAATTTTATGAATTTTCTTCAAGTCTTCAACGCTAGTAATCTTTTTATTCTTCCTCAAAAAAGCTAACGCGCGCACAGCTGAACCTAAGTATTCTTTTTGCGCTAATTCTGCTGCATCCTTAATATTGAGTTTATTTTTAAGTGTTCCATTGGGATAAAGACATTTTCTGCGATACCATTCTGTATCTTTTCTCTCCTCAATCATCTTCCCCACCCCAGATCTTACCTATTTCAGTTTGGAATGTAGGAGATGGATTAAGTGCTTCATCAAGCAATCTTAAAATATCCTCTTCATCAGGTTGCCAACCTTCTAAATGCTCACTTTCTACCACAAAGCGAATTTGTTCATAAATTTCAGGATCTTCAATATAGATTCCTTGAATCATTTGGCTATGATCATTAATCTTTAAAGAATAAACCGGATCAAGTAATTCTAATAAATCTCCAGGTCGCATATTCAAAGATGACGACAAAGCTGATAAGACCGAACTGGACCAATTATCAGGATTTTCGTCGAGTGCTTTTCTTAAATCTTGTTCTGCCAAATGTTGATTTTGAGAAATATCTTTTAATGTAAGCTGGTGATTTGTAAGTAAAATTGATATTTTTGATAGCATAAGAATCCTCACTGATTATTAACTATCCTTATTTTAAATCAAAAGCTCATATTTTCGAAAAAACATTCAATTAAAAATAGCAAATTAGTCACTTTCAAGATCACTAATTCGCTATTTTACTAACTTATTTAAATTTTATTCAACAGTCACACTCTTAGCTAAGTTACGTGGCTTATCAACGTCTAATCCCTTATCTTTAGAAGCATAATATGCAAGCAGCTGCGCCGGTACAACAGTTAAAAGCGCAGACATATAGTAGTTAATTTCTGGTAATACTACATCGTCGCCCTCTCTAGCGAAGTCCTTACCAACAATTGTAATAATATTAGCTCCGCGAGAAACAACTTCTTGAATGTTACCACGAGTTAAATCGGCAGTTGCTGGATCATTAATTAAAGCAATAACTGGAGTGCCTTTTTCTATAAGAGAAATATTTCCATGCTTTAATTCAGCTGCAGCAAAACCTTCAGTTTGAATGTATGAAACTTCCTTAAGCTTCAATGCTCCTTCTAAGGCAACAGCATAGTCAATTCCGCGTCCAATATAGAAGGCATTGCGTGACTTAATTAAGTACTTGTCAGCAATTTCTTTTAAACTTTCCTTGCTGTCAACAAGCTGTTGCATCCCTTCAGCTGCAATGGCTAAATCATGCTTTAAGTTCCAGTCTTTTGCATCTTGATTATTAAGTACTTCACCCAAAGCTTTAGCAAGCACTGCTTGAACAGCAATTTGAGCAGTATAAGCTTTAGTAGATGCAACGGCAATTTCAGGACCTGCTTCGAGCAGCATAGTGTAGTCTGCTTCTCTTGATAAAGTTGAACCCTCTACGTTAGTAATGGTTAAACTTGGAATATTACGCTTATTAACTTCTTTTAAAACAACGCGTGAATCAGCAGTTTCACCAGATTGAGTTAGAAAAATAAAGAATGGCTTTTTACTCAGCATTGGGAAATGATAGCCAGCTTCTGAAGCTAAACCAACCTCTGTTGGAATACCTGTGTAGTGTTCTAAAAGCATCTTTCCTACTAATCCAGCATGGTAACTAGTACCTGCTGCATAAATGTAAATTCGATCTGCTTTAGAAAGAGCATCAATGATTTGAGGCTCAACCTTAACGTCACCATTTTCATCAAAATAAGTTTGAGAAATTTTACGCATAACGCTTGGTTGCTCATCGATTTCTTTTAGCATATAGAATTCATAGGTGCCTTTTGAAGCAGCATTTGGATCAATATCTAATACGTGAGGTTTACGTTCAACTTTTTTACCGTCAACAGTTTCAATTGTGTAAGAATCCTTGGTAATGTCACCTACGTCACCATCTTGTAAATCAACAAAAGTCTTAGTTTGATCTAAAACAGAGATTGCATCAGAAGCAATAATATTAAATCCATCTCCAAGACCGAGCATCATTGGTGACTTATTTTTTGCAATAAAAACATGGTCTGGTTCAGTATTATCAACCAAAAGAAAAGCATATGAGCCCTTAACTAACTTCAAAGCTTCTTTAAATGCAGAAAAACCGTCTAAATTCTTTTCACGTGCAATTTTACCAATTAATTGAACAACCACTTCAGTATCAGTATTTGAATGGAACTTAACACCTTGTAAATATTTTTCTTTTAACTCCACATAATTTTCAATTACACCATTATGAACCAAGTAAAAACGCTTAGTTTCATCAAAATGAGGGTGAGCATTATCAACTGTTGGCTTACCATGAGTTGCCCAGCGAGTATGACCAATTCCAACTAAGCCTTGTTCATCTGGAGTTAACTTTTCTTTTAAGTTAGAAATTCTACCAACTGCCTTAGTTAAATATTCATTGCCATTAAGATCATTTAAATACATACCTGCTGAATCGTAACCACGGTACTCTAAGTTAGTTAGACCATTTAAAATAATATCTCTTGCAGGTTTTCCAACAACACCAACAATTCCACACATACATTTTTCTCCTTTGGTATAGTTCATTTGAAATAAATGGACTATCTTTTATTTGTTGTCATATGAGCAATAATAACCCTATATTAAAAATTGGTCAAGAAGTTTTATTTGTAATTGGTCTATATCAAAAAGAAGAAAAATTGCATAAAAAAAAGACGCCCCATACGGAGCGTCATATCAGTGATTTGGGTGAGATTCGAACTCACGACCCACGGTTTAGAAGACCGTTGCTCTATCCAGCTGAGCTACCAAACCAGTTCCTTAACAGAACATATTCTAGTATAGGGAAAAGGAAGTTGGATGTCAATTATTTTTTGAAGAAATTTATTTAAATTGATTTTTCAACTCCAAGCCTGCATGCAGCAGATTATCAGTGGTAAAAGATTAGATATACTATGACTCAAAATTGCCATTTTTATATCATCCGTCTTCTGGTAAACATATCCAAAAGCTACTCCGGATAAAAATCTATTCAAAAATGACCAATTCAGAGTTACATTATGAGCACCAGCAAAAATAATTGCCGTCAAAATAATCGCTATCCATGGATTTAACCTTTTGAAAATACCCTTTTGAATTCCAGCTTGAAATAATAATTCTTCTAAAGTGGGGCCGATTAAAGTTAGGGATAAGATTAAAGGTACAGCTAATCCAGTTTTCAATGTTTCTGTAAATACATCCGGTTTGGCATTAACAAAGACAGAAAACATTGTTAATAACTGAAGAATAAAACAAAATACACCTGCTCCTAATGATAAAATCAGATTTTTTCGACTTAATTTTTTTGAAAAATCCAATTTATTATTTAGCCATTTACAAACATACCATTCCATAATAAATGTGATAATTGTAAAGATAATTATCATAAATATATTATGAAACATATTCACATGCTTAAAAGCTTCAATAAATTGTTGCTGACTATCGATTGAATATACAGGTGTACTTTCCAAAATTGGCACTTGCATAAAAGCAAAAATAAGAAATAGGCAAATGGCGATCCCTAACCATTTGAATACACACTTAATTATTTTCATCAAATTTCTCCCCAACTTAATCTTTGCTTTTATTATAGTGCTATTTTAAATCAGCTTATAGTGCTTACAGGCATTATAGATTCCATCTTCATTAATATCGCTAGTCACATAATCAGCAATCTGTTTCACCTGCTCTTCTCCATTGCCCATAGCAATACCAAGTTGAACAGCTTTTAGCATGTCTAAATCATTCTCGCCATCGCCAAAAGCCATGGTATCTGTTAAAGTTTGTCCCTGCAATTTAAGATACTTCTCAACGCCAGCTAGTTTACCACCATCTTTTGAAATAATGTCGACTGCATACTCATTCCACCAACTTAACTTGCAATTTGGAAGATTATTGACTAATTTCTTTAAGTCATCGCGCTTTCCATATGCAATAAATTGATAGACCTTTTCACCGTGATATTTACCAACTGGTGCAACTTTACTAGAAACAGCTTTTTGAGCAGCAACTACTTGATCTGTCACAAAATTAATGTATGGTCCTTCTTTACCAATCGTAGTAATCGGGACAGCCTCCTCTTTAATTAATTCAATCATCTTTTCAGTATCTTCTTTATCAATTGGATTACCAAAAAGTTCATTACCATTTTCATCTAGACAGAGTTGTCCATTCATCGTCAAATAACCGTCAAACTTTATATCTTTAACCGGTAATTTTTTTAATTGGCTCATATCACGCCCAGTAGCTAACACAAGCTTGATTCCATTTTCACGTAAAAGCTTAAGTGCCTTTCTAGTACTTTTAGGCACACTATCTGTTTTATGCGAAACTAATGTTCCGTCAACATCAAAAAAGATTGTTTTTATCAAATTAAGTCACTCCTATTTTATAGATTATATCAAAAATGCGCTTTCAAAACTGAAAGCGCATCTTTTTTATTTATTTAATCTTTATTTTTAAGCAACTGCTTTAGCAATTGCAGCATTAACAGCAGCTTGTTCTTTCTTAACTAAGTTGACCTTAGTTTCGATTACTTTAGTATCCATCTTAATCTCACGAGTTAATCCTGGAGTATTGATCTTTGGTTCAAAGAAGTCTTTGAATTGTTTCAATCTTTCTTCAGTATGGAAAATATTTGCTGTCACAGTAATGAAAGTAGCAAATTCCATATCACCACCAACAGTTGCTTCAAGCCATGGCCACTCTAATCTAATCCAATTCCAAGCTTGTTCTTGACCAAATGGGTTAGCTAAAACATTGCGGTACCAAGCACGTAGGTCTTGTGGTTTAACAACTTGTGCATTTTCAAAATCATCAACAATTGCGTCAATAATTTCAGGCATTTTAGTTGAAGTAATACCAGCACATAAGTCTTGTTTGAGACTAGCGTCAGAAGTTTCTTGGTACTTCTTAAGCAACTTATCAAACAAGGTCATATTACCAAAGTTTTTAACTTCGTTAACTAAAACAGCACTTCTGATATCAGCTGAAATACCCTCTAAGTTATCGGAGTTTTCTGAATAAATAGCGTGAAGACCATTAATAGTATCATCATTATCAGCATATAGAGAATCTGAAACAACGTATGGTCTAGTTAAGTTATCATCGTTAGACTCGCCAACCTTAGGAAGTAAGCCTAAACGCTTAACTTGTTTTTCAGAAAGCAAATCATAGAGTTTCTTCAATTGCTTTTCTTCATCTGAGCCAGGTGTTACAAAATTACGTAAAGTAGTCATAATTCTGTACAAAGCATTATTAACAATTGGTGAAGTTGAATCTGCAAACTTAGGAAGAAGTGGCACAATATCTGCATAAGACATTTGACCACCTTCAGCTAACAATCTGAAGTCTTGGAGCAATTGTAACTTATCAACTGCGTCTAACTCATCAACATGACTTAAGATATCATCAAGAAGTGTTTGATCATACTTAACAATAAAGTCAGAATTATTACCAACATTTAAGCGGAAAGGAGTACCATTATTAGCAAGTAAATCTTTGTAGTCACCAACAACTAATTCTTCATCCTTCATAATCTTAGGTACAGCTGCATAATTAGCATTTAATGGAATTTGCCACTTACGGCCAACTTCTTTACCTTTACCAATGAAGAATTGTTTTTGAGTTAAGACTAACTTGCCATCTTCAACTTTGGCATTAACGACTGGATAACCTGGTTGCTCTAACCAAGAATGCATAATTGCACCAATATCTAAGCCACTTGCTTTACCAAGTGCATTCCATAAATCGTCACCTGTGGCATTACTATATTTATGAGCTGCAAAGTAATTCTTCAATCCTTCACGAAGTGCTTTATCACCTAATAAAGCACGTACCATGACTAACATTCTTGAACCCTTAGCATAGACAATAGCTGAATCAAACAAAGCATCAATTTCAGCTGGGTCATTTACCATAACGTGAACTGATTGCACACCATCAGTAGCATCCCTTTGAAGAGCGGCAGGAACTTCAGAAGTTTGGAACATTTCCCAAATCTTCCAATTTGGCTCTAAGGCATCAATTGCTACATATTCCATCATGTTAGCAAAGCTTTCGTTAAGCCATAAGTTGTCCCACCACTTCATAGTTACTAAATCACCAAACCATTGGTGAGCTAATTCGTGAGCAATAACAGTTGCAACCAATTGCTTCATATCTAGTGAAGTATTATTAGGGTCAAGCAATAAATATGCTTCACGGTAAGTTACACAGCCCCAGTTTTCCATTGCACCTGCTGAAAAGTCAGGAAGTGCTACTTGGTATGAATGCTCTAATGGATATGGAGTTTCATAGAAATCTTCATAAAATTCAATTGAACGCTTAGCAATATCCAAAGCGAAATCTAATTCTTTTGCTTTATGTGCCTTTGTTGCAAATACACCAATTTCAACACCAGACTTAGTCTTAGTCAATTTCTTTTGCATATCGCCAAAGACAAAGGCAACTAAATAGCTAGACATACGTACAGTTGGCTTAAAGTAGTGAACCCCATCTTTAAATTTCTCTTCTGGTTGGTTAGAAATAATTGTTTCACCAGGCTTTTCATCAAACTTAATCGCTAGTGCAAAAGTAGCCTTAGCTTCTGGTTCGTCAACACATGGGAAGGCTTGACGAGCAAAAGTAGTTTCAAATTGAGTACCAACTAATTGCTTCTTTTCGCCATCCACTTCATAGTAAGAAGGATAAATACCCATCATTGAATCAGTTAACTTGCCTTCAAAGTCAACCTCAATTTTCATCTTACCAACTTTGCCAGCTTTAATATTAACGACTTCTTCTTTATCGTTATAATCAAAATCAGCTTTCTTTTGATCTACTCTAACTGAGGTAATCTTTAAGTACTTTTGATTTAATTTAACTAATTCTTCTTGAGCATCCCCAACTACAATAGTTTTACCGTGGAAGCTCTTTTTTTCACGGCTAATATCTAAATAGATATCATAATGATCTGGGTGAAAAGTTTCATAAAAACGTTTAACTTCTGCCATATTTTGACCTCCAATATTTATAGCTTCTCAATTATTTATTATAAGAAATAAAAATCTTACTTACCAGTTTTTGAATTAAAAATAATTTAGTTATATTCATTAAAATCTAAAAAATATCTTTAAATCTTAATTTGCTTTTTTTCTTCTTATTTAATTAAAATATAAATAACGTATTTTATTTATTGGGTAATTTTATGAAAAAGAAAGTTAAAATATTTATCTTAGTTTGTCTTCTATTCTTAGGTGTAAGCGTCACTACGACTAATACCAATTTTTCTCAACCAGCCTTTGCTTCCATGGGATCAACCGGTGGTGGTCACAGTACTGGTGGCTCTTCAGGCGGAGGAACTAGTTACACTTCATCTGATAGTAGCGATAGTAACAATTCTTCTATTGGCGGTATAGTAGGTGGCTTCGCCATTTTAGTACTTATCTTTTTCAGTTTTTATATTATTGCTGCTCTTTTTGATTTCATATTTAAAGTACGGCTACGTTTTGAATATGATTCTAATTACCTCATTAAGAACTCTGGCGATAATAATTATAAACTTTTCTATCCTAATCAAAGATTCGATAAATACCAAAAACTATTGCATCGTCTCCATATCAAATTCACTAAGCCGGATCCTAAAGATGACTTCACGGCTTATAAAGAAGTCTATATTCAAGCACAGTTCCTATATAGTCAGTTGTTAAGAGAGAAGTATGTTAATTCTAAGTACCAAGTTAAAAGTCTAAAGCAGTATCTTGATCGAAATTACTACAAGGCAATGGTTAAAGAAATTGAACTTAAGAGAAACGCCGGAACAGTTGATGAAACAGTCATCGATTCTGTAATTTTTGAAGAAGTAGCTCATCTAGATAAAAGTTTGCTCCTTGCTAAATTAACTGTATTGGGCAAAGATAAAGAAATTCAATTTAATCAAGACTTTGATGCTAGTTTTAGTAGAAATAAATGGACGGATTATGTCCTCTTCGGTCTAGAAGATAATCGAAATCCAAAAATCATTAACTTAGTTTACGGCGAACACTTCCATCTTAATGGTGAAGATTTCAATGATTATCAATCTGGTAATGAATACACTGAGAACAAAATTAATTAAAACTAACCTCTTAATTTCAACAAAAATGTCGCAAAATTTGCAGCATTTTTATTTCTTCTTTTATTGAGGTAAAACTAGTAAAATTATGAGTAAGAGATTATATAAAAGGGAGCGTATATTTAATGAAATACAATCAATATGGTTATCTTCAAACTGATTTTGACCAAATGATCAAAGAATTAGAATCCATCAATTTCTTGCCTGATAATTGGAAAGAAAACAGCTTTTCTGATCTTTTAGCTACGTTAGTCGAAAATTCAGTTGCGGAAGCAAAAACTTATGGCGCAAAAGAAGCTAAACTTGCAGAGTTCGCAGTTAGTGAAAATGAAACTTTAAAAGACTTTTTAGCTAAAGATCCTGCTTCAATTTCACGCAATAGTTTCTATAATATTGCCTTGCAGTTGCTGGGGTATCATGTGGAATATGACTATGATTTAAAAGATCCCCTAGCTCGCATGAAGGCTAATGCCCTTCCATATACCGAAAAAGAAGAGATTGATCGTGATGAATTAATTAAGGTCTTCTATCGTTTACTTAATACTCGTGCCAAAAACGGTCAAACCTTCATTGATAATATGGCTGGTAAGGGCTATTTCACTCAATTTTACGGTAATAATAAGTTTATGTACTTTAATGGAAAATCTTTACCTGTTTTTGATATGAGTAAGGTAATTCGTGAAGTTGTTTATGTCGAAAGCGATCTTGATACTGATGAAGATGGCAAACCCGATTTACTTCAAGTAACTGTCTTTCGACCATATCAATCAAACAACTTCAAGTTCCCTGCCCTTTATACAGCTGACCCCTATTTTGGTGGAATTATCGCTAATGAAAAACGTAATCACAATGTAGATGTCAACTTAGAAGATGCAAGTAAGAGTCCTTATCCTAAATATGAAGCAATGCCGACTGCTAAAGCTAAAAAGCCAGCTAGCGAAGATCAAGCGGCAACTGAAGAAGCAGTCCACAAAGCAGCTTATTCTTTAAATGAATACTTACTTGCACGCGGTTTTGCTAATGTCTATGCAGGTGCAATCGGAACCCGTGGTTCAGATGGTTTAAGAATTACTGGCGCTCCAGAAGAAACTGAATCTGCTAAAGAAATTATCGAATGGCTTCATGGCGACCGAATTGCTTATACTGATCGTACTAGAAAACATGAAACCAAAGCATCTTGGTGTAATGGTAATATTGGAATGACAGGTCGTTCATACTTAGGTACGCTTCAAATTGCAATTGCAACTACTGGCGTTGCTGGACTTAAAACGGTTGTTTCAGAAGCAGCTATTTCTTCCTGGTATGATTACTACCGTGAACATGGATTAGTAATTGCTCCAGAAGCTTGTCAAGGTGAAGATTTAGACATGCTTGCCGAAACTTGTCAGTCTAACCTTTGGGATGCTGGCGACTATCTTAAGATCAAGCCAAAGTTTGATGCTATGCAAAAACGTCTCTTAGAAAAATCAGATCGTGAAACTGGTCAATATTCTGATTTCTGGGAAGCTAGAAATTACCGTCATCATACTGATAATATCAAATGTTCTTGGATCTCAGTTCATGGTTTAAACGACTGGAATGTTAAACCAAAGAATGTTTACAAAGTTTGGCAAAAAGTTTCTAAATTACCAATTGCGCATAAATTATTCTTGCACCAAGGTCCGCACTACAACATGAACAACTTACTTTCAATCGACTTCTCAGACTTAATGAATTTATGGTTCTGTCATGAATTATTAGGTGTTAAGAATAATGCCTACAAGCAATGGGAAGATGTATTAATCCAAGACAACTTACAACCAGACATCTGGCATGAAGAACCAACTTGGAATAATGAATTAGGTAAAAAAGAAATTTACTTCCCTGATAAAAAAGGTAAGCTCTTAAAAGATGGCGGCGAAGACAATGATAAACTTTCATTCACCGACCAAGGCGGTAAAGTCTTCAAAGAAGCTAAAATTTCCGAAGGTAAATGGCAATATGACTTTATCTCTGGTGAAGAAAAGTGGCTTGATCAGCAATTACGCTTTGTAACTGACGAGTTCATTCATACTGTAACTTTAGTCGGTCGTCCTAAGATTAAGATGAGCCTTGCTACTTCTCTTCCAAAAGGACAAATTTCAGTAGCTTTGGTTGATTTAGGATCAAGAAAACGTCTTACTCCAATTCCTAAGTCCTTTAACGATCAAATTCAGGAATTAGGTTACCGTTTCGGAACTGAAGTAATGAAAGAATTTGTTCCTGATAAAGAAACAAAGGCTAAGTTGATTACTAAGGGGCATATGAACGTCCAAAACTACGCTGATATGAAACACGCTGAAAAGATTGAAGCAGGTAAATTCTATGACTTGGAGTTTGAATTGCAACCTACTTTCTATCGATTACCAGCTGGTGCAAGATTAGGTTTGATTATCTATTCAACCGATCAGGGAATGACTAAGCGCCCACTTGAAGATGAGACTTATACAATTGACTTAGATAAGACTCAATTGATCTTTCATGAAATGTAAGAAACGGAGATGTTTTAGATGGAAACTTCAAGTTCGACTATGTATTGGATTCATTTTTAAGATGATAATAAAAAAAATATAATATATGCAAAAAAGCAGTTAGTCTTCAAAACTGAAAACTAACTGCTTTTATTTTGCTAATCTTAAAATCACTGTAAAAACAATCATCTCGTCTTTATGATTAACATGAATCTTACCATGGAAAGTTTGCACAATTTCTTGCGCCATTGCTAGTCCAATACCAAAACCAGATTTTTTTGAATTGTGAGATTCATCTTCACGATAAAATCTTTCAAAGAAGTGAGAATAATCTTTCCCCTTTCCTTCTTTATAAGTATTTGCAACCTTTAAAATTGCATTTGTACCAAGTCTGCCCTTAGTCAAACTTACCTTAACTTCACCATCTTTATCACAATATTTTCGTGCATTATCTAATAAAATATTAGTCAATTCACTTAAAATATTTCTTTCGGCCTTTACATACAAATCTGGCATAATTATCGCATTATACTTCAAATCATTCTTCTGCATGACCGACTTAAAGTTAGTAACATTCTTTTTAACAATCTCAGAAAAGTTAACCTTATTTAAAACTACTTCTCCAGTTTCACCGGTTCTAGCTAAAGCAATTAAACGATTAATTAACCGAGTTAAGCGATCAACCTGCTCTTTTGTACTTTTATTCCATTCTGAATTATTCCCCAGCATTTCTTCCATTTCAGTATTAGCCGAAATAATTGCTAAAGGCGTCTTTAATTCATGTCCTGCATTAGTAATAAATTCGCGCTGCTTATGATAAGTAGTAATTATTGGTCCAATTGCCTTTTTTGATACTAAGATTAGAATCAGTGCAAAAACAATTAAAGCAATTAATCCCAGCACCACTGAAACTCTAAATAAGAGAGAAAATCGATGATAGATCAGCGATTCGTTCAAATAGACAATAAACTGATTACCTTTTTGGTCCTTACCTACTCGATAAGCATATTGATTATTGCCAATACTGACTGATCCACTAGTTACTTTATCCTTAAAAACCTGCTTACTCGTATTAATAATTTTCTTTTGCGCTACATCGTACACGTTAGCGTCGTTTATTATTTTAGGTGTATTATTCTTGGTACTTGCAACCGTAAAATAGCGATACTGAAAAATAGCTTCTGGATTATACTCACCAGCTAAGAAATTTTTATTAATTGGATCTTTTTGATTACCAAAAACTGGTTTAGCGTTACGCGGTGTTAATTGACCTTGGTTATTGACTAAGGTTGTCAATACTCGATCGACTTCATTATGGCTCTGAGTGTAGCTAATTCCAAGTAATGTACCTAACGTAATAACTAGAACTACGAACAGCGCCATAATCGACATTCCAATAAATTTCCAGCGAAATTTTTGAATCATTAATCTCACCTACCTAATTAATGAAAAACTACCGCCTTTTTCACCTACAATCTGAACTGAACTTCGAATCGATTGTAGTTTTTGTCTTAAATAAGAAATATAAATCCAGACTACCTCTTCATTAGCATCATCTTCATCTTTCCAAACATGCGCTAATAGGTCTGAAGTTGAAAATTCTTTACCTTCATTGAGCATCAAATAATTCAAAAGTTGCGTCTCTTTACTTCCTAAGCGAATTGAATTATGACTTACTAGCTCTTGCTCAGATACATTCAAGGCTAGATCGCCAACCTCAACCTCATTAGGAGTATATTGATCATCTCGTCTTTCTTTTGAACGTAAACGAGCGAGCAACTCTTTTAATGAAAATGGTTTAGTCAGATAATCATCTGCCCCGCTATCTAAACCAGTTACGCGATCATCAATTTCTGCTTTTGCAGTAAGCATTAATACATAGGTCTTGTCGCCACTTTTACGAATTTGCTTCAGCGCAGTAATGCCATCCATAATTGGCATCATGATATCTAAGATAATTACATCATATGAATTCTTTTTAGCAAGTTCTACCGCATCTCTGCCATTAAAAACAGCATCGACATCATAATTAACGCTTTTCATTGCTGCTACCAAAACACGAGATAACTGTTCTTCGTCCTCTGCCAGTAAAATTTTCATTAAGTTAGTCTTCCTCTCTAATCAAATGACGCAAGGTCTGCATGCTTACATCGCAAGACGCCAATTCATCCGCAACTCTCTTCAACTCTTTACCAATCATTTCAGGATTCTTTATCTTATGCTTATACTTCATTTCATGCTCTAAACTTGCCCAAGTATCCATTGCAATTGTTCTAAGCTGTACTTCAACGTAATAGTGTCCTGGAGTATTGCCCTCAATGTCTTTTTCAGGTCTTTCAACATCTAAAATCATGTGGTAAGAACGGTAACCGTTGGGCTTGGCATTGGTAATGTAGTCTTTTTGCTTAACAATTACCACATCATCCCAATCCTGAATCAAGTCAATACAAGTATAAATATCGTCAATAAAATTGCAGACAACCCGAATTCCAACGCTGTCTCGAATTTTTTTCATTGCTGATTCTGGAGTTACTGGCAGCTCTTTTCGCTGACATTTTTCAATCATGCTTTCGGGTCTTTTTACTCGACCAATTAAGTGTTCATAAAGACTGTCCCCGGTTTGCTCTTGGTGAATTTTATTTTCTTTTCTAAAATATTCCAGCATTTGATTAAGTAGTTTATCTAAAACTGGGGCGTAGCCACCATAAATGTCCATATTAAACCTTCTTTATTGATTTACTAATATTATAGCAGTCAAAGATTTTTTAATAATCACACTTACACTATTTTAAAGAATTCTTGCTTTTCATTAGAAAATCTAAGAAAAATACCAGGTTCCAAATTAATAAGCAGATTGCAATACCTAATTCAGAACTTATTACCAACCATAAGTAAACTGCTCCCAACGAGAAAATAGTTATTAATGTAAGAAAATCACGAATGGCAAATTTGCACGTATTTTCGTTATATATTTGATTAATAGTTAAGGAAAAATAGTACAAACTTAGTGAGCCAATAATTAAGAAAAATAGAAATGATTTATTTACATTTTTTATTTGTAAATAAAGCAAAGATACTGTCGATAATAAAATCGAAACTACAATTGCGATATGACTATACATCAGCACGAAGCCCTTACTAATTTGATGATGGTTGATTAACTTATCTGATAAAATTGCATAGCTCGCAAACATCAAAACTAAAGACAAAAACAAAAGTGCAGCGTAAACTAGCGGTGTTTTGTTATTAAAGTAAGTTGCCAAGTTAACAATCGCTTCACCAAAGGCAATGATGACAATTAAACTTACTCTTTCAACCAAATGTGGAAAATTTACGTGCTCTTCTTTAAACATATGCCATAAAAAGATTGGCAAAATAAAGCCGATGATATAGCCCGCAATACAAAAATAAATTCCTGCTGGATAACCAACCAAAAGGCCTAAAACTATTAGTAAGAATTCGAGTTCCAAAATGATTAGAAAAACTTTTTTATCATTATTTTCTTCAACTTTTGTAAACAAATACTGGCAAAAAAGCGTTGCAACCATTACAACCATTGCCGTATTAAAGTAATGAAATGTGACCCGCCATTCAATATTAATATTATTGGCTAAATACACTGCAACAAACATATTTAATACTAAACCACTCAGATCGCCAATTTTATTTTTACTATAGCGATTAAAGTAAATAACCTGGTAAAACCAAATTTGCATTACCACAATGACAACTAATAAAAATTGCAAAAATGTAATTAGAGGAATGCTACCATTGACAGGATGATGAATCATTGCTGGAATACGAGAAATTGCATAGACAAAAACTAGATCATAGAATAATTCAAACATTCCAACTGGTTTAGCAATTATTTTTTTAACTTAAATCCCCCTAAAACTTAATTAATTTATATCTTGCCCTATCTTTCCTAAAAAAGCAAAAATACTCTTAGTCCGAGTAACTAAGAGTATTTTATAAATTAATCTTCTAATTCTACATAAATTTTAATGCTTTGAGAGACTGTTTGATAAACCGTTGAAACATGCAAGGTATGTGCTAAAAAGTCCTGCTTTTCTTCTTTAGACATGGAGCTATCAAAGGAAACTGTAATTAACATTTCACTGACAACTGATTTTCCATGGCCTAACTTAGTAGTAATTGCTTGATTTGTCACCTTGAAGTTCTTTACGTCTAGATGGTGGACGTTAGCAATCATCCCCGCAGAAATTGAGATACAGGAATTTACTGCACCAGCTAAATATTCTACTGGATTAGGAGCAACATTTTTACCACTTGCTGATTCATCTACGATAAATTTATGTTTTTTGGTTCTATTTTCAATTTGCCAAGGAGTCCCAGTTAACTCGCTTTTTACTGTATACTTTGTCATTCTTATCTCTTTTCTAAATTAATCCATGTTTTACCAAATAATCATGGGCTACTTTAGCTGGTTTTTCATGCTTAACATTAACCTGATAATTCATTTCCTGCATTTCTTGAGTTGTAATTTTACCAGCTAATTTATTTAATGCCTTTACAATTCGAGGATTTCTCTCTGCAAACTTTGCCTTCATTAACGGAGCACCTTGATAAGGCGGAAAGAATTTTTTATCATCATCAAGCATCACTAAGTTATACTTTTTAATCTCAGCATCAGTAGTGTATCCATCAACAATATTAGCTTGATTATTCGCAATAGCGTGATATCGAATGCTTGATTCAGTACTTTTAATTGAAGCAAAATCTAACTTGTAAATTTTCTTTAAACCAGGATATCCATCTTTTAAAGAAGTAAAGTCTGGATCAAAAGCCGCATGAACTTTTTTATTAACTCGATTTAAATCACTCATCTTTGTTAGATGGTTATCTTTCGCAAATTTTTGCGTTGTTGCTAAGGCATAGCCGTTTTGATAAGCCATTGGCTTCAAGTATTCCATGTCAAATTGTTTCTTTAAATCGCTTCTAGCCTCAACATAAACTTGATTTGGATCATTACCAGTCTTTTTTCCCGTTTTCACTAAAGTTTGTAAGACTGTTCCTGTAAATTCAGGATAAATATCAACCTTATCTGTTTGAAGTGCCTTGAACAAAAAAGTTGTTCCTCCAAAATTAGGTTTTAAGACTACCTTTGTATTTGGATCATTCTTCTCAATCAAATCCTTATACATATTAATTAAAATAGCAGGCTCAGAGCCCATTTTCCCAGCAATTGTAATTGTTTGCTTAGGTTCAGCGACATTCTTTGAAGTGCTGGTAAAGTGACTATATAAACTGCTTCCGCCCCAAATGAGCAAAATTACAGCTATAATAATACTTCCCCACTTGAGTCGCTTATTATTTTTAGCAATAAATTTTAAAACGCCACTAAATACTAAAGCAAGCAGCGCAGATAAAATCGCACCCATTAGAACTTCTGTATTGTTGTTTGAGTTGATACCGACATAAATGTAAGTACCCAAGCCTCCGCCACCAATCAAGGCTGCAAGAGTTGCGGTACCAATAATCATTACTAAAGCAATTCTAACTCCGGCAAAAATCATTGGCATTGCCATTGGAATTTCTAATCGCTGCAGCTTTTTCCATTTAGTCAGACCAAAAGCAGTTGCTGCTTCTTCTAAGTTATCAGGAATATCTGTTAAACCTGAATAAGTATTCTGAAAAATTGGCATTATTGCATATAAAACTAAGGCAATAATTGCAGGCGTAGTTCCAATGCCGACAAATGGTAGAAGTAAACCTAGAATTGCTAAACTTGGAATAGTTTGGATAATACCAGCAATTTGCAGTGTGAATTCAGCTGCCTTTTTATGTCCTTTTAAGATAAAAGCTAGCGGAATTGCAATGACCATTGCGATAAGAAGCGCAATCAATGAAATTTTAATATGAACAAGCGTTGTAGCCCAAATTTGATCATGTTCTGTTAAAAGCATTTGCCACAAAGATTTAATCATTTCCAGCCACCCACTTTAAAAAGAAATTCCAAACACGTTTTGGTTCAATTAAAAACTCGCCAAATTCCGTTTCCGCAATAAATAAACTATCAGGATGATTAGAACAATCCTTAATCAAATCTTGCACACTGTAGACATGATAGCGAACTAAAGTCTCTACCTTTGGATAAAATCTTGGATCTACTCCCAACTCGCTCTTGAGCAAGGTTTCTAGATCAAGTTTTTGATTAATTCGATTCCCGGCAAAAAACTCTCGAACAAACTCGGTGGCAGGATGACGCAAAATTTCTCTTGGTTTACCAACTTGCTCTAAAACACCTTTATGCAGGATACCAATTGTGTTCCCTAAACGAATTGCTTCCTGCATGTCGTGGGTTACAAATATCACCGTCTTATTGAGCTGATCATGGAGATTAAGCAATAAATCTTGTAATTGCTTTCTCACGACTGGATCAAGTGCAGAAAAAGGCTCATCCATAAGAACTACCTCAGGATTTGCAGCAAGTGCACGAATAATTCCCACTCTTTGCTGCTCACCACCAGAAAGCTCATTTGGCATCCGATCGCAATACAATTTTGGGTCTAAACCAACTGACTTTAGTAATTCTTCTTGTTTCTTGCGTCGCTCTTTTCGACTAACGCCTTCTTGCTCTAAGACAATGGTAATGTTCTCACCAACAGTCAAATTTGGAAACAAGCTGGCCGTCTGCAAAACGTAGCCTGTTTTTTCTCTTAATTTACGTAAATCGTAGTCTTTTATTGATTTATCATCTAACAATATCTCACCTTTTGTTGGTTCAATCAGTCTATTAAACATTTTTAGTAGCGTAGTCTTGCCGCTACCACTAGGTCCAACTAAGACGAAGATATCTCCTTTTTTCACTGTAAAAGAAACATCTTTTAGGATTTCTTGATCCTGATATTTCTTCGAAATATTTTTATATTCAATCATCATTTAATCCTTATAAAAAGTGTTACTTATATTTTCTCACTACTTACAAGAAGTTGGCAAAAAGATTACACTTTTTGACTAAAAAAATAAGAATTATGTTCTTTTTTACATAATTCTTGTTTTAATTTTATTTATTCTTTTTAATAAACTCTTGCAATTCTGATTTTGAAAAATTATCGCCATAATCTTCCATAAGCTGTTTTAAGATAAAATCATCGCTTGCTTTAAATTGCCGAGCCATTTTTATTAGTCTCTTGATTGAAGAAATTTGCTCTTTTTGTTTTCCCTGTTCTTTTCCAAATTCTCTCTCATCATCTAGTCGCATCTGATAATCCATAAGTTCCTTTCTCCTTCCCGGATCAGTACCAAACTTTTTAACTTCTCGATTCAATTTTTCAATAAACTCATCTTTTGTACTTATTTTATCATGAATCAAGTCAAAAAAGCCTTGTAGACGCGGTGTAACCTCACCAATACTCCCACTCGCATTTAAGATAATTGCGTGTTGCTTAGTATCAAGCACCAATGGATTTTTTCGTTTCAACTGCTGAAAGGCAAATTCGTAGTATTTTTCATCTTGATCATATGGATCATTTGGCAAAATAAAAATCACATAAGTTTCTGGTAAATCTCGATACTTACCACCACTCATCAACAAATTCTGATCAATCATTGAAAAATAATATCGAATTCGTTGAGCAAGAAACTTATTCTGTAATACCTGTAGTTCAATGTCATATACTCTTCCTTCTTGATCATAAGCTAAAATATCCGGAATTGTCCCTCGCTTTTCAGGATGAAACTTCAATCTCTTCTGTGTTTCAAACTCAACTCGAGTAATATTCAATTCAGGCAAAATTGCCTGCAACAGTTTGCAGCAATTATCATCCTGTTCCATTACCCAGCTGAATACTGGATCATCAGTGATCTTAGCTACTAACTCGTTTTCACTTTTGCGCATAGGCATCTCCTTTTTTACGAAAAGTTTCTAATTACTATTACGCAAAAATGAAAAATATTTTTTATCAAAAAAAGAAACTATCGATCGATAGTTTCTTTCTAAAATGTTAATAAAAATTATTATTTTTTCTTATTAGTCTTTTTATCTTCATTTTGTAATTTTTGGCCCATTGCAATGATGTACTTACGTAAATCATCTTTAATTTGTGGGTGAGATAAACCATATTCAATTGATGTTTCAAGGTAGCCTTCCTTGTTACCAACATCATGACGTTCGCCGTTAAATACGTGAGCAAATACTCGTTGAGTCTTGTTCATAGTATCAATAGCATCAGTTAATTGAATTTCACCACCACGACCAGGTTTTTGATGTGCTAAAATATCAAAAATTTCTGGAGTCAATAAGTAACGACCAATGATTGCGTAATCACTAGGTGCCTTATCAACATCTGGCTTTTCAACAAAGGCTTTAACGTTAATCAAACCTGGTTCAATTTCGTTATCTGGATCGATAACACCATACTTAGAAACTTCTTCGTGTGGTACAGGCATAACAGCAATAGTTGAAGCATGTGTTTTGTCATAGCGATCAATCAATTGCTTAGTTAGTGGAACTTTATCGTCCATCAAATCGTCACCAAGCATAACAGCAAATGGTTCATCCCCAACGAAGCTGCGAGCTCTTAAAATCGCATCTCCTAAACCAGCTGGGTGTGGTTGACGAGTGTAGTAAAGGTTAACACCTAAATTAGTAATTGATTGAGTCAAGTGTAAAAGTTCAGTCTTACCCTTTTCTTCCAAATCTTGTTCTAGTTCTGGGTTAGCATCGAAGTGATCTTCAATTGAGCGCTTGTTCTTACCAGTAACAATCAAGATATCTTCAATTCCTGATTTTTTTGCTTCCTCTACGATAAATTGAATTGTTGGTTTATCAACAATTGGTACCATTTCCTTAGGCATAGCCTTAGTTGCAGGTAAAAATCTAGTTCCTAATCCAGCTGCTGGAATAACTGCTTTTCTTACTTTCATTTTATTCTCCTCACAAAAATAAGCTTTCCATAATGGATTTTACCAAACTTACGTCAACTTATTTAGGTAATTCTTTGTTTTTTCTAAAAATTCTCAAAATCGGGCTTTGACTGTATTCAATCTTTCTACCTTTTAGTTCATCTCCTGCTGCATTAATACAAATACCCAGCAATAATAAGAATGAACCTACATTAAGCCAAAGCATAAAGATAATAAATGAGCCTACAATCCCGTAATTTTGCCAGCGTGTCCCAAATTGTCTTAGGTATAACCCAAAGAAATATGATAAGGTACTCCAGCTTATTACAGTAAACCATACTCCTGGCCAAACCACACGTTTTTGAACTCGAATATTTGGAATTACATAGTTAATGTACAAATTCACTATCACTGTCATTAAAATTATGATCGGCCAGCGATAATTTTCTAATTTATAAACCCACCATAAGGATAGGTTAAAAATTGGGGCCAAAAATTCCATAATTTGTCTACCAAAAGTGAAAATGAAAATTATTATTGAAAATCCAACTACTAAAATTACTGATAAAGCAAAAGTGAAAGTTCTGGCTAGTAAATAATTCCACCAAGATTTTCCCTTTTCTTGCTTATCAACGCCATAGATTTTATTTGCGCCCAAGCGAATCGAATTAACCAAACAACTCAATGACCAAATTGCAACTACAATACCTAAAGAAATAAATCCACTTGAATGTTTTTTCAATAAAGCATTAACAATCGGCATAATTAAGCTTGAAACTTGACTTGGAAAAATCAATTCTAAATAACGAGCAATTGGCTTGGTATCAATACTAAATAAAGGTAAAACATTTCCAATAATAATTATGATTGGAAAAATACTTAACAATACATAATAAGCAATAATAATGGAATTTTGGTTTATTTCACCCTGGCTAATATGTTTTGATAGTAATTGAATAAAATTTGCTGTACGGTTCCTAGTCTGATTGAGAAAAGATTTCATAAAATATTTTACTTATTAATCTTCATCTAAAAAATGAGGAAGATACTTTTCATAGCCATCATATGGCTTTTGCAAAGTCAAAATCTTTGGACCATCTGGAGTGATCGCAAAAGTATGCTCAAATTGTGCTGACTTTGAGCCATCTGGAGTTGCGTAGTAAACCCAGTCATCGTTTGGATCAGAAACAGTCTTTTGTTCAATTCTCCAATCACCACCAGCTTCGACCATTGGTTCAACAGTAATTGTCATACCTTCACGTAAACGTAAGCCGTGACCAGCCTTACCCCAGTGAGGAACTTCAGGATCTTCATGAATAGATGGTTGAATTCCGTGACCAACTAATTCACGAACGTCTCCGTAGCCATTTTCATTTTCAACGTAGTTCTGAATAACGCTACCAATATCACCAATACGATTACCAACTACAGCTTGATCAATTCCCATGTACATTGCCTTTTTGGTAACATCCATTAATTTTTGATCTTCAGCAGAAATTTCACCAACGCCGTAAGTAGTGCAAGAGTCAGTTTCATAGCCATCGACGTTACAAGTTACGTCAACACTAACTAAGTCGCCTTCTTTTAAGATCTTATCTTTTCGAGGAATGGCATGTGCAATTTCGTCATTAACACTAATACAAGTGCCGTATTTATAGCCTTCAAAACCTTGTTCTGAAAGACGACCACCATGTTTTTTCATAAAATCTTGAGCAAATTCTTCGATTTCCCAAGTAGAAATTCCAGGCTTAATAACATCACGTAAGCCTTCAAACATTGCTGCTAAAACGCGACCTGATTTTTGCATACCCTGAAGTTCACGTTTTGACTTAATTGTTATCATTAAAAAATCTCCTTTTTTAATATTTATATACTATTAGCATACCTTAAATAAACATAATTTAGTAGTCATTAAGACAGTCTCAACCATTCATTATAAAGCTTTTCTTAAATAATTTCTCTTAAGATTACAAACCACCAACTTTCTTTAGTATAATAGGAGAAAACGTTATAGAAAGAAGTTTTTTACATGAAAGCACAGATTGTCTTTGCCAGTATGACTGGTAATGATGAAGATATGGCAGAAATTTTAGAAGAAAATTTACAAGATGCAGGTTTTGACGTAGAAAATATTGATGTCAGTTTTGCAGATGCTTCTTCTTATCTTGATGCTGATCTTTGCGTAATGGTTACTTATACTTACGGCGAAGGTGTGATGACTGATGAATTAAAAGACTTTTATGACCAATTAGTTACTCTTGACTTATCGGGTAAAAAATTCGCCGTTATGGGGTCTGGAGATAAAACATACAAAGATCATTATTGTGAAAACGTAGATGACTTTGAAAAGGCATTTATTAAGTGCGGCGCAGTTGAAGTAGCAAAACCAGTAAAAATCGAAAACGCTGTTGATGACGAAGATATTGATTTAATTGATCAAGCTACCGAAGAAATAGTCGAGGCATTTAATGACTAAAAATCATCATAAAAGAAAGGGGCAAAAGATTACCCAAGCCCAGTTACGAGAGCTTGGAAGTAAGCTTGTTGCCAGGCACCGAAACTTTTATGTTTACGTTATCTTTGGCTTTTTAGCAGCAGTCATTAATATTGCCTGCTTTCTTTTATTTCATAATGTTTGGAAAATTCCAGTAATTTATGCCAACACAGTCGCTTTCATTATTTCTAACTTAGCCTCTTTTTCTTTTAATAAACATGGCGTCTTCATTCAAAATGTTGATAAGCAGCATGGCGTTGTTTACCAATTATGCTTATTCTTTATTTACCGAATTATCAGTTTGATTCCTGATAACTTGATTATGTTAGTTGGTATTTCCTGGCTTCACTGGAATGCTCTTTTTGTAAAAATTGTCGATCAAATTTTAGTAGGTATTTTTAACTATTTAACTACTAAATCAATTTTCCTTAATACTAGTAACAAGTTTGCTAAAAGATTTAAAGATCATTTTAATAAGAAATAATGAAAAAAGCTCCAGATTAATTTCTGGAGCTTTATTTTTATCTAAAATCTGCTGGTTTTTGATTATGTTCTTTATCAAAATAATAAGCAATTGCATCCATAATTCGATCTGAAGCCTTGCCATCTCCATATGGATTCTTAGCATTAGCCATTTCATCATAGGCATTCTTGTCTTCAAGTAAGCGAATCATTTCATCATGAACCTTATTTACTTCAGTGCCTACAAGCTTCAAAGTTCCTGCTTCAACACCCTCTGGGCGTTCAGTCGTATCGCGTAAAACTAATACCGGTTTACCAAGAGAAGGTGCTTCTTCTTGTACCCCACCTGAATCAGTCATAATAAAGTAACTTCTTTTAGCCAAATTATGAAAATCAACTACATCAAGTGGTTTAATCAAGTGAATTCGAGGGTCCCCGCCCAGTACTTCCTTTGCAACTTTTTGAACTCTTGGTGAAAGATGAACCGGGTAAATAATTTCTACATCATCATAACTATCAACTACCTGCTTCATTACTTTAAAAACGCGTCTCATCGGTTCACCTTGATTTTCCCTGCGGTGCATAGTAACTAAAATAGCTCTATTGCCAGGTTTAATCTCATCAAGAACGTCATGGTGATAATCTTTTTTTACTGTTTGCTCTAATGCATCAATTGCCGTATTTCCAGTAACATAAATATTATCGCTTAGATGATTTTCTTTAATTAAATTCTTTTTACTTAATTCAGTTGGTGCAAAATACAAATCTGCTAAATCATCTGTCATTTGCCGATTCATTTCTTCAGGAAACGGTGAATATTTATTCCAGGTTCTAAGACCTGCTTCAACATGACCTAAAGTAGTTTGTTCATAAAACGTTGCAAGACCAGCCGCAAAGCTAGTGGTTGTATCACCATGAACCAAAACGATATCTGGACGTTCTGTTTTGATTACTTTTGCCATATCAATCAATACCTTTGAAGTAATATCTTCCAAAGTTTGATTTTTGTGCATAATATTAAAATCATAATCAGGTTTGATTTTAAAAATATCTAACACCTGATCAAGCATCTCACGGTGCTGCGCACTTACTACCGTTATTTCCTCAAAACGCTCATCTTGTTTTAGCTTTAACACTAAGGGGGCCATCTTAATAGCTTCTGGCCTAGTTCCAAAAACAGTCATAACTTCGATTTTCTTCATAAATATTTCCTCGCCTTATAGCTTATCTCTTATACTATAGCCTAATTCAATTTTCTTTGGTACTATTAGCCGAACTAATTTATACTTATATATTATAAGGAAAGTGAAATATATTATGTTTAGTTTTTTATCTCTGGCTGCAATTCTGATTACCATTATAGTGTTCTGTCTGGTTTTTCTTTTAGGAAATTCCTATCCCCGAAGGACTAAATATTTTTTAATTGGAATTATTGCCATCTTATTAATTATTTTTCTCTGGGTTGTTTTGAAAATTTTTATCAATCCATTAAAATACGTCTGATATTCAAAAAGGTATGTACTCCTTATAATTGAAGTACATACCTTTTTAATTATGACCCCGGTGAGATTCGAACTCACCTCTACGGTTTAGGAGACCATTGTTCTATCCAGATGAACTACGGGGTCAGAATCAGTTTCTACTTTAACATAAAAACTGACTTTTAACTATTAAAAATTTAATACTATGGTAAATAGAAATTGCGTTGATTATTATCTTGTTTAGCAATCTTGTCAGCTGCAAAAACAAACGGCATCCAGATAAGAAGTGCAATTACCATATTAATAAGCGCTAAAACAATAGCACGCCAGTCATAATTACATGCTAGAAATGGTCCAATAAGTGGCGGCATTACTGTTGGAACAAAAATTTGAACCGGATTAACTAGGCCGGCCGTTGTAGCCCAATATGCTAGTGACACATTTACAAGCGGAGCAACAACAAATGGAATTAAATAAACTGGATTAAAAACTACAGGTAAGCCAAAAATAATAGGCTCATTAATATTAAATACCCCAGGTGCTACAGCCATCTTCGCTATTGTTCGATAATCTTTACGTTTAGAAAACATCAAGATTGCAATAATTAATACTAATGTACCTCCTGCTCCACCAAACCAAGCAAATACATTAAATGAATCGCGAACCCAAATATATGGAACATGCTCACTATTTCGAACAGCTGTAACGTTAATATTTTCTGGAGTTAACCACAAAGAGTCCATCACTGGAGTTAAAACGCTAATGCCGTTAATCCCAAAGAACCAAAAGATTTGAACTAGAAAGGTAACCAATAAGACGACTCCAAAACCCTGCCCCAAATTAACCAAGGGACGCTGAATAGTAGCAAGAAGCCAATTACCAAAATAAGTTCCAGTAAGCCGTTGAAAGGCGTAATTAACAAAGCCAACAATAAATACTGAAAGTAGAATTGGAATTAAAGTACTAAATGCTACCCATTCCGCATGGGGCATACTGGTATCAACTTTAAGCCGAATTCTTGCCTTATAAAATACAATAAACAAGGCAGTCCCAATACAGCCAAAAATAATAGCTGTAAATAATCCCATTGTTGAAAACTGCTTAATATCAAAAGCATTTTTAATATCAACCACATCTCCATCAATACGTAATTTCACTGAATCGCTAATACTCATTGCAAAAGCAACTAAGGAAGCAACTGAACCAGCAAAACGATTTACTTCATAGGTCTTAGCTAAGTGATAGCCCCAAGAAATCGCAAAATAAACTGCAAAAAGTGCAAATGTACCTTCCCAAATAATATTATCAATTGCGACAATCGGCTGCATCAAAGAATAAAAGGTATCCCAATGCATTTGCACTTTAGCGGCTCTAATGATGCTATTAAATAGCATTGCAATTGAACCAGCCATTGTAATTGGTAGTAAAGAAATAAAAGTATCCCGCATTGCAACTAGCCAGCGGACTTGAGCTAAGCGAGATGCAGGAGGTAAAACGTAAGTTTCAAGCCATTTAACTAAAGATGACATTATTTCTCTCCTCTGCTCTTTCGAGGATGATATCCTTTATTTTTCTTATTACGCCAACGTTTCTTTTTATGCTTTGGCTTATTTTTTTCCACCTTTTTATGCTCTTTCTTTTCTGCATTCTCTTCTTTTTTAAGCTTAGGTTTTTCAGTGGTTAAACTATAGCCAGCAAAATATGCTCTTTCAATTTGATACGTACCAGCCAGCAATTTCTTTAGATTTCTAAAATCATGGTCATCCCCAAGAGTAACGACTGTTCCTGACTTATTCATCCGTCCAGTTCTACCACTACGATGCAAGTATGTATTAACTTCACTTGGTATTTCAAAATTAATGACATAACTAACATCAGGTAAATCTAAGCCACGCGCAGCTAAATCAGTCGCAAATAAAAACTTAATTCGACCTGCTCTGAAATTACTAAGCAACTTTTCACGGTTTTGCTTGCTCGTTTCATTACTTAAAACAGCAAATTTAGTCTTGCTGCGATTAAAAATTCGCGCAAATCTCATTTCAGTTTCGCTACTGTCAAAGAACAGGATACCTTTGAATTTATCTAACTTTGCTAAGCGTTGTAGAAACTGCATTTTATATTCATTTGAAACTTGCAAGAAATAATGTTTAACTTCAGACTTTTGCTCTGGGCGTACATCAACTAATAAAAAAGTATGATTAAAAAGATTTTCTGCATTTTTTGTAACTTCAGATTCTGAGGCACCAAAAAGTAAAATTTGAGCTGTTGAAGATAAATTTTGTCCTAAGGAACTCAATAAATCTAATTTTGCAAATTCTAGAATATCATCTGCCTCATCAATTACTAAAGCATTAATATCTTGATACTTAATTCGATTCTCTGATAGAAAGTCAAAAAATCTTCCTGGAGTAGCAATAATTATCTCTGGCTTTTCTTTTTTTAAACGCTCTAATTGTCTTTTTCTATTACCAGCCCCAACTAGTGCGATTGTTTTAAGTCCTAAAGCTTTGGCATAATGCAAAAGATTATTTCTCGTTTGAATTGCTAGTTCAGTTGTTGGCTCTAAAATTACCCCTCGACCGCCAATGTCTGCAACGCGCTCCATTACTGGCAATCCATATGCCCAAGTCTTTCCCGTACCAGTCTTAGCTAGTCCAACCAGACTTGCACCATTGCGTATTGCATCATACGTCCGCTCTTGAATTAAAGTTGGTTTAGTCTTGTGTTCTCTTTCTAGAACTTGTGAAACTGCTTGTGAATACATTTTACTTCCTCTATTGTGTTTTTTCTTGACTATATAATTGCGCATATTGCGTATTAGTACCAATGTAAGCAAACATTGTTACATCTCGATCTAAATTATCAATATTTTTAACTCTTCCATTTTGAGTGTAACACCAAAAGGCATAATGTCGCCTGTCTTTTAAACTTGCTCCCGTATATAAAAATCTTGTTCCTTCTGGAAAGTAATTATGATAATGATAGTCACCTGCTATCATCGTTCTCTTGCCAAGATTATTTATCATCTGAGCAAATTCACCCATTTTTTTCCAATATGATTTCGTTAAGTGATTTGTAGCCGGTACAATCATAACTGGTAAACTGCCAGTATTAGTTCCTACTTTATTTACAAAATATTGATACTGATCCTGATTGCTGGTTTCATCACTATAGGCAATAATTGTACCAAAATTAAGATTAGTCCCCTGAAGTTGATCACGGTAAAGCAAATAATTGTCGTCAAAATACGACTTCCCCTGCGTTGAACGCAAATAAACAAATGAAATACCGTTCTTTTCTAATTTATGAAGGTCAATATAATCTTTAGTTTGATCTAATTCAATTCCAAGCACGCTCATATTTGAACCACGTGGCACAGTTGTATTTTGCTTCATGTTGAAATATCCCCACACCAGTCCAGAAAAGGCTAGAATGAGCAAAATAATAATACTTGGAAAAGTATATTTATGTCGATAACGATGCACAATCATCCCTCCATTAGTTATTTTAACGAACTTCTCCTTTCTATACCACTTTCACTAAAATTTAGTATAAAATGATATCAATACTAAAAGTTATAAATGAATTGAAAGGAAAGCACATATTGAAAAGACAAATTAGCTTTGGACAAGCTCTGGCAACCGTGGTGGGAACTGTAATTGGCGGGGGTGTCTTCTTTAAAATTGGTAGCATTAGTCATGAAACAGGTACACCATCTTTAACTCTTTTTGTTTGGATTCTAGCCGGTATCGTTTCTATTGCTTCTGGTCTAACAGTTTCTGAAATTGCTGCTGCACTCCCAGTTACTGGCGGATCAATTAAATATATTGAATATACTTATGGGAAAGTTTGGGGCTTTTTATTTGGCTGGGCACAAATGCTGGTCTACTTTCCTGCCAATATCGCCGCTTTAAGCGTGGTATTTGGGCAACAGTTTGCTGTCTTATTTGGTTTCCCTACTAAATATGCAACCCTGATTGCTTTATTGCTCGCTCTTTTTTTAATGAGTTTAAATTTTATTTCTACCAAGTTCTCAACCAGAATGCAGTCAGCGATGACAATTCTGAAGGCAATTCCAATTGCTTTAATTGTGATTTTTGGTCTTTTTAATCCAGCTAAAATTAGTGTCAACTTACTTCCCTTAAGTTCTGGCCATAATGTTTCTTTTTGGGCTGGTTTAAGTGGTGGTTTATTAGCTGCTTTATTCGCATATGATGGCTGGATTAATGTTACCAATTTAGCTGGTGAAGTAAAGGAACCAGAAAAGAACCTTTCAAGAGCGATTATTATCGGACTATCCGCAATTACCTTGATTTATGTGTTAGTAAATTATGCTTTCTTAACTGCAATTCCCTTTAAAGAAATAATTGGCAACCAAAATACAGCTTATCTTGCCTCATTAAAGCTCTTTGGCAGTCTGGGCGGCAAATTAATTACAATTGGAATTTTAATCTCTGTTTATGGAGCAATTAATGGCTTCATGCTTACCGGAATGAGAATTCCATATACTCTAGCAAAAGATAAAATGTTGCCATTTTCAAATAAAATCGGCCGTACTAACATTAATACAGGTGTGCCGACAATTAGTGCTTTAATTATCTTGACTGTTTCCTTAATAATGATTTTTTTAGGAACTTTTGATCTCTTAACTAATATGTTGGTATTTGTCATGTGGACCTTTACAACATTAATTTCAATCGCAGTGGTAGTTCTACGCTATCGTGAACCTAAGCTAGATCGTCCATATGTTGTTCCTTGGTACCCAATTATCCCCATCATTTCAATCGGCGGCGGTTTGTTTATTGTAATTAGTACCGTAATTAATGAATTTTGGCTTTCAATAACTGGAATTGGATTAACGGCTTTGGGATTACCAGTTTACTATTATATGAAGAAGCACAATCAGCAGAATTAATTTACAAATAAAGGGTTGAAACTATCTCTAACGAGCAGCTTTCAACCCTTTTATGATTGTCTATTAAAGTAATATTTTAATTATTAACGATTTAAGTTTGCCTGAATAACTTCTGGTTTTAAAACACCGACATAAGGTAAATTACGATATGCATTTAAGTAATCTAAACCATAGCCAACAACAAATTCATTTTCAACTTTTGATCCAAAGTAATCTACAACTACATCATCTTCACGACGTTCAGTTTTATTAAGCAAAGCACAGCATTTTACGCTCTTGGCACCGCGCTTAGTTAATAAATCCTTCATAAACTTCAAAGTATGACCAGTATCAACAATATCTTCAACAAGTAAAACGTCTCTATCTTTGACATCAGCTTGAACGTCAATATCTAGTCTAACTTTGCCGCTTGACTCAAAACCGTCACCATAACTTGAAACATCCATGAAATCATTTTGCATCTTTACATTCATGTGACGAGTTAAATCCGTCATGAAATAAACTGCACCCTTTAATACACCAATGACTAATGGAAATTTTCCAGCGTAGTCTTCAGTCAATTGTTTGCCCAGTCTTTGGCAAATTTCTTCAATATCATCCTGGCTGAATAAAACACGATCAATAATGTTGTCAATATTATCACTATTTTGCATCTTAACCCTCTATATCTTTTTATAAATGCTTTGTTATTAGTAGAATTATAACATTTAATTATCAAAAAAAGCACCCATCTTAAGGTGCTTTTGCCGATTATTTGGCTTTTTCTTCACTATTTTGATCGCTATCTGCTGCTTTTTTGTCAGTATCCTTAGCTATCTTAGAAACAAGGAACCAACGCATGAAACCTTGTTCAATATTTACTAACTTAAACTTAAAACCTTCTAAGTCAACAGATTCACCCTTCTTTAGGTTAGGGTAATGTTCCATCATATAGCCACCGATAGTAATTATATCGCTGTCTTCAAAACTCTTAAGCTTAGTATGGAAGTAACGTTCAAAATCGTATAAAGTAGTCTTTCCTGAAACATGAATGTCGCCGTGATCGTCACGAACAATATATTCATCGGAAACATCATCGATTTCATCTTTGATCGAACCAAAGAGTTCTTCATAAATATCTTTATCCGTTACGATACCACTGGTACCACCATATTCATCTACTACTAGAACAATTGGAGTGTGTTTTTTGATCATTAACTTCAAAATATCTTGAATTAACATTGATTCAGGCACAGTAATAATCGCTCTAATAATTCTAGTAATGGGAACATCAGGATTCTCCTGATCTTGACTTACAATATCATATGCATAAACATACCCCACAATATCATCTTTATCGTTATCACGAACAACTGGAAAACGGCTGAAACCATCCTCAATATATTTCTTTAAAGCCGTCTTAACATTATCAGTGGCATTCAAAACTTGAAGCTGAGTACGGTCAGTCATAATATCTTTAGCAACCTTATCATTTAATTCAAAGGCACGCTCCATATATAACAAATCGTCTTTATCAAGTGAACCGCCAGTCACAGCATTACGCGATAAACGGAGAATTTCAGATTGTGAATAAACTTCACTTTCTTCATCAGCTGATTGCATTCCCAACAAATGAAGTAAGCCATTGGCGCTATGGTTAAGTAGCCAAACAAATGGGTATACTACCGTATGAAATACAGTCAAAGGAGTAACAACAGCCATCAAACACTTAACAGGCATATCAATGGCAATATTTTTAGGGACAATTTCAGTTACAACAACTTCTAAGTATGTTAATAGTACAACACCTAAAGTTGCTCCTAATACTCCGCTAGTCTTTACTCCAAACCAGGGCGTCATCTTAAATACATCAGTCAATAACTCTTCGATCGTTCCTTGACCAATCCAACCTAAAATAACACCGACCAAGGTCGTACCTACTTGAGTAGTAGATAATGATTCATTTAAGTTATGAACCATGTGTAATGCTCGCTTTAATTTCTTAGGGCTACCTTGACCGTTTGCTAGCATATCTTCTAGCTGACTAGATCTAGTTTGCACTAAAGCAAATTCGGCAACAACAAAGAATATCGCAATTAAAAACGTTATGAAAATAACAATTAAATTAGTAGTTATAGTACTTGTAGACAAGTGATCTTCACCTTTTTTATATATTAAATAATTACATCTCTATTTTAGCATTATTTCTCCGAATCAGGGATCCAGTTTGCAACTAATCCTGGATGATTGTAATTTTCTTCAATATTCTCTGATACTTGCTTATTATAAGAATCTGCTGGTAACTCAATCTTATCGCGTAAATCATGTTTTAAATCAATAAAACCTAATTTCAAAAATTTCTTATTTCGTATCTTAAAATGATAACCAGTAAAATAGGCTTTATTACCAGGAATCTTCTTACAATCTGCTAAACTAAATTTCATCACTGTATTATCTAGTTTAACAAAAGCATAATAATCATTTTTACCAAGATAAGTAACTTCTTGTTTAACAGGAATTTTTTGATAAATCGAAGGCAAATGAGAAGGTGTATTAATATCTGCCACATATTTAAATGTTTCAATTTCATTTGGATCATAATACTTTTTGGCAAAAATTTGAGCATCATATACTCTTACCATTGCAGTTAAGTAATGATTTTCCTTCCTATATTCTGTTGATTCCTTATTTTTAAAATACGATAGGCCTAAAAAAATGCATAGAGTTGTAGTCGTTAGTCCAAATAAAATCGCCGTTAATTTATTTTTTACACATAAAAATGGGATTAAGCCCACAAATAAAAAGATAGTTCCTAAAATTAAAACATAGCCAAGCAAAGTGTAGTTATACCATTGATCCCAATTAGCCCACTGCTGCGGAGAAACTAATAAAGTCATCATTTTCATCCCTTTTACCGTTTTTTATAATTATGCCATATTTTAATTTTATTTTAAATAAGTGGATATAAAAATCCTGAAGAACTAGAATATCTACATTCAATTCTTCAGGAAATCATGGTTAAAGATTTTTCTTAATTTTTAAAATTTCATCCAGTGGTACACGCTTAGACTTATAATCATTAATCGTTGCCTTTTTATTAGGATATCCTAAGCCAATCCCAATTCCAATTGTTTCATCTTCTGGAATATTCAAATATTTTCTAATTACTTCTGGATACTTAACAAAAGCATGTGCTGGCATTGTACTTAAGCCACGATTATTTGCAGCCAGCATTAAAGTCTGTGAAAAGCCACCTAAGTCAAAGATTGACCAAGCTGGAGATTGTTTAGGAATAGTAAGAAAAACAATTACAGGAGCATTGAATAATTTTAGTTGAGCTTGATCAAAATCATCTGTTTCTCCTCGTAAGAAATAATCTAAAGTTTCACTCATTGTTGCCATGTTCTTACTTGGAAACGTATCCCATTCAACTTTTAATAATGAATCAAATTCTTCGTGAGGTTCTTCATTAGCCAAAGTCTTTTCTTCGTGTTCTTTTCTAATTGCTTTTGCTACTTCACCTTCAGCAACATAAATGCGCCAAGGCTGCGAATTAAGTAAAGATGGTGTTCTTTGTGCTTCTTCGATAACCTTACGTACAGTTTTTTCACTTACTCTTTGATCCGTGAATTTTCTTGTTGCATGTTCACGTGCTAAGACATCTTTAAATTCCATCCAATCATCCCTTCAATATTTTATCAATAAAATTACACTTACATTCTATAAGCTCATTATAACAGCTATGCTGCTCTTAGGATAGAGCTAATTTTAATAACTAATTAGCCATAAAAAAAAGACCTAACATTTATTAGGTCTTTCTATAAAAATTATTTATTAAACTCTATTTTAAGCCATTCCATTGCCATTCTGTAACTTCAGGCATATCTTTACCATTGTCGCGAATATATTGATGGTGTTTAGCAAGCAAGCTATCCATTTCATCAATAAAGTCAGCATTCTTTTCACTTAGTTCAGGAACACTTTCGACAACATCTTTTGCTAAATCATAGCGATCCATATGGTTCAATACTCGCATATCAAATGGCGTAGTAATATCACCATTTTCTTCATAGCCATGAATATGAACATCATTCTTTCCGCGTCCACGATCAAACCAAATTGATTCCATCATTGGTTTAAAGCCGTGCCATGCAAAGATGACTGGTGTGTCTTTAGGGAAAAGACGATCGAATTCTTCATTGCTGATTGCATTCGGATTCTTTTCTGGAGACATTAATTTCATGACATCAATAACATTAATGTAACGAATCTTTAAGTCTGGGAACTTTTTATGCAATAAATCAATCGCAGCTAACGACTCAATCGTTGGTTCAGTACCAGTGGAAGCAAAGACAACATCTGGCTTAGCACCCTTATCAGTTGATGCCCAGTCAATGTAGCCAAGACCTTTATCAACTAACTTTTTAGCTTCTTCAATCGAGAACCATTGCGGACGAGGTTGCTTGGAAGTTACTAAAACGTTAATGCATTCACGATCTCTAAATGCCTTATCAGATACAGCAAGAAGTGAGTTAGTATCTGCTGGTAAGTATTCATGAATTAAATCTGGACGGTTCTTTTCATAAAGGTGGGTTAACATACCAGGATCTTGGTGAGTATAACCGTTATGATCTTGTTGGAAAACAGTTGAAGTATCAACTAAGTTCAAAGCTGGATAATCATGACGCCAAGTTTGTTCTTTAGCCTTTCTTAACCACTTCATGTGTTGGGTAAGCATTGAATCAACTACGCGGCCAAATGCTTCATATGTAGCAAAGAAACCATGTCTGCCTGTCAAAACGTAACCTTCAAGCCATCCTTCATCTTGGTGTTCAGATAATTGCGAATCAATCACGCGACCTTCGCGAGCCAAGTTTTCATCATTTGGAGTATGAATATTTTCCATCCATTGACGTTTTTGATTATCTAAAAGTTGGAATAAACGGTTAGATTTAGTTTCATCTGGACCAAAACCACGGAAATTAGTTGGATTTAAGGCAGCCATCTTGTCTAAGTATTTTGCCCATTCAGCCATGTCTTGCTTTTCAACAGAACCAGGTTTATCAAACTTCACTGCAAAATCACGGTAATCTGGCATATTTAACACTTTAGGATTAATTCCGCCATTAGTTACTGGATTCATCGCCATTCTTTGGTCGCCAGATAAGGTGTTTTCTTTAACAATTTCCTTAGGTGACCCATCTTCATTAAATAGCTCTTCTGGTTTATAGCTTTCCATCCAGTCGGTAAGCATTTCCTTATGACTCATATCACCTTGAGAAACTGGAATCGGAATTTGGTGAGCACGGAAGCTATTTTCAATTGGATTACCATCTAAGTCAAATTTAGGACCTGTCCATCCCTTAGGCACTCTAAAGACAATCATTGGCCATTTAACTAATGAATCATCGTTATTTTCACGGGCATGCTTTTGAATAGCCTTAATTTCTTCAACAACTTCATCCATTGTCTTAGCCATCTCGTGGTGAACTTCCATGTGGTCCTTGTAACCATTAAATTCGCCATCTTTATATGCAGAAACAAAATATGGCTTCCAGCCCATTCCTTCAAAGTACTTAGTTAGGTCTTCATCGCTCATTCTGGAAACGATAGTTGGATTAGAGATCTTAAAGCCATTGATTTGTAAAATTGGAATGACAGCACCGTCTTTAATTGGATTAATAAATTTACTTGAGAACCAAGAAGTAGCAAGTGGACCAGTTTCTGATTCACCGTCACCAATTTCAACCGCTGCAATTACATCCGGATTATCTAAAATTGCACCTACACCATGAGAAAGTGAATAGCCCAATTCGCCACCCTCATGGATCGATCCTGGTGTTTCTGGTGCAGCATGAGAAGCAACTCCACCTGGGAAACTAAATTGCTTAAATAACTTAGCCATTCCCTTTTCATCTTGAGTAATTTCTGGATAGCGCTCAGTATATGAACCATCTAAGTATGAATTAGATACCATTACTTGGCCACCATGACCGGATCCTTCAATATAGAACATGTTTAAATCATACTTTTTAATTGCACGATTTAAATGAGCATAAATAAAGTTTTGTGGAACGATTGTCCCCCAGTGACCAATTGGCTTGGGCTTTACATCTTCAGCTTTTAATTCGCCTTTTAATAGTGGATTATTCATTAAAAATAGTTGACCAACTGATAAGTAGTTGGCTGCACGCCAATATGCATCGACGCTCTTTAAATATTCTTCAGAATCATAATTTACTACCATAGCAAGTATCTCCTTGAAATAGTTTTCATTGCTTATTACAGTATTAATCATAATTCATCAAGCATTAAAATTCAACTTTTAAAATTATTGGGACGGTCCAATTTTGTAAATTCAATTTTGACTTTCTTCTGCTAATACCTCGCGAATCTTGATATTCTTTTTGAAATATTTTCGATACTGAGGAGCTAATCGATTATCCGTAATTAAAATATCTGCCTGCTTACAGTCCATTACCTTGTACGGGGATGATCGATCTTCTTTAAATTTATACTCTTCTGCTAGCAAAATAACTGTCTTTGTCCGATTAACTACTTCTCTTTCAATCTGAGCATCAGAATGATTAACTACAAATACACCATTCTTATTAACCGATGACGTTCCAATCACAGCAACGTCAAACTCATACTGATCAATTTCTTTCAAACTATTTAAAGAAGATGTATAGTGGTTTTCCTTATTCAAATAGCCACCTAGTAAAATCACATTAGGCAAATTATCCATCATTAAGGCTCCTGCATTATCAATTGAATTTGTCATAATTGTGGCATTCAAACCTGTTAAATAATGGCAAAGCTGCGAAATCGTAGTTGACGCATTCAAATATATTAACTTATCAGCCGTCAAATATTTTGCTGTCATTTTAGCCATCTTATTCTTAATAGGTGATAAAACATGTGCTCTAGAATTATAGTCAGGCACTGTTCCTTGTTTAATTTTCATCAGTCCACCATGAATTCGAATTGCTTGACCAGTATTGGTTAATTTAATTACATCCCTTCTAGCCGTATCAAAGGAAACCTGGCATAATTGCATAATTTCACGCGTACTAATTGTTTTTCTTTCATCTAATGTACGTCTAATTAAATCTAATCTTTCAACTTGCGATTGCATCTCTCTCACCTCACAAGTCTAATCTTATCAGAAAGCCCTATCATATTTGCGTGTTTCTCTGTATTTTCAGCTTTATTCTAAGTATTTATCAGTATTTAAGAAACAATTCACTGATAAATTTCAGTATGATGTTATTTAAATCAAGACAAACACTTAACAAAAGCTGCAATATGGGCGTAAAAACACCTTTTCATACATTGCAGATGCTAGTATTTAAGTGGGCCCAGAAATAAATTAGTTATTTACGAAGCGAGGTCATTATCATGTTAGAAAATACTATTACTAAACAAAATGAAGTTGTCATAACGTTAAAGGACTTATATGCTAGTTTTAATAAAGTACAAATTAACGCATATCTTCCTCTTGAAAAAGCAATTTTAAAGGTTATAGCAAAAGCGGAAAATCATGATGACGCAGCTGCTTGGAGTAATAAGTTAGTTATGTTTTTACAATCTCAAATAGCGCTAAAACAAATTCCAATCACTAAGGAACAAGATGCTTTAATTAATTCTCTCAGTGAACAATGCAAAAATACTAACTTAAACTATGTATATCTGGCACCAATTAATGATAGTTTGCAATTTGATTAAACTATCCCCTCAATCAAAAAAGACATCGTTTCTCTCATCCCCCGAGAAAAACGATGCCTTATTTTTTTATTCTTGACTTAAGTTAACAAAAGTATTGTATTTCATATATTTATAGTGAATTCGCATATTTGAAACTTCAAATGGCGTTCCGTCATCTAAAAAGAAAATACCTTCCATCACGCCAACTGGTTCATTAGGAGCCAGCATTAACTTAGATTGATCTTCTAATGTTGAAGGTTCAACTGTAATCGTTAAGAATGACCGCGTTACAGTTTTATTTTGCGTATCTTCTAAATAATTAAACAGAGATCCTTTTAAAATATCTGGATTTAATTCTGGCGTAATCTTAATTGGAATAAAGCCGGTTTCAATCAAAAATGGTTGATCATCTAATAAACGCAATCGCTTAATTTGGTAAACAAAATCTGATTCTTTCAAAAATAGATCTTGTCTTAAATCTTCATCAGCCTTAATTACTTGATAGTCTAGTAACTCAATACTTTGCTTTTTACCTGGAACACTAAAAGAATCCGTAATACCTAAATTTGATCCCTCATATTTAAAGAGAGCTTGATTCTTTAAGTAAAGAGGATTAATAAAAGTTCCACTACCCCTTTTTTTAAAGACTATTCCTTGCTGTGCAAGTAATCCCAAAGCTCGCTTCATTGATGAACGACTTACATGGTAATAATCACTTAAACTCCGCTCATCTGGTAAGCGCATATCTTCATATTCATTATTAAGTATTTTTTGTTTAATATCGCGCATTACTGAGCGATAGACTAAATCAGTCATTATTTTCTCCCGTTATTGGCAGCTTGGATACTTTGAACGAACCAAGTTGCAAACCTCTCTGTATCGACGTCGGTTGCGATTTGTGCGTTATGTTCTTTGCTTAAAAAGTCCATCACGCTAGCGCCATAAGTATAACGTCCAGCTAATTCAATTTCAACATTCGCAGGCTTCAAGGTGAAGAATTCAGGATGAAGCATTATACCTACAGCAGTTGGATCATAAATCTTAATTCTAAGATCACCATCTGGCTCATGAATATGTGAAAACATCGAATATAGCATCTTTCCAACTTCGCCGCATTCCTTAATCTTATCCATTTGATCTTGTGTCAAATGCGCCTTGTCGCCAATTTCAAGTGGAGCAACATAGACTGGTAATCCAGAATGAAAGACAATTTGAGCAGCTTCCGGATCTCCAGCAATATTATATTCCGCAAATGGACTATGATTTCCATGACCAATATTTCCGCCCATAATATAAACTTTAGCAATATTCTCTACTACATCAGGATACTGCTTAAATAAAAGTGCAAAATCAGTTAATGGGCCGATTCCTAAAAGAGTTACCTTTTCAGGACTACTTTTAATTGCTTCACACATTTTAGTAGCAGCAAGACCTGACATTAATAAATCATTATTTGCTTTTTCAAATTCAAAACCTGCAATTCCTGTTTCGCCATGAACTGAAGCAGCACTAATTGCTGGACGTACTAGTGGTTGATTAGCACCTTTAACTACTGGTACCTTAGTATGTAAAAATTTTTCTAAATCAAGAGTATTTTGAAGCGTGTGTTCTAAGGATACATTTCCCCAAGTAGGAACAATCATCTTAACATCAAGATCAGCTGCAAAGAGACTAATCGTCATTGCAGCTACATCATCAATTCCCGGATCTGTACTAATAATTAAGGGCTTTTTTGACATAAAGGTCCTTCTTTCTAAATCTACGTATCATATTTATTATGAACTAAGATTTGTTACAAAAAAAGACTTGAACTAGTCAAGTCTTTAAAAGTTAGATTATTTTCTTTAAAACTATCTATTTTCTTTTCTTATCTTCAATCGTACCATCGCTATGAGCAATAATAACTTCATCGCACATATCTAAGAACAATCCATGTTCAACAACACCAACTGTGTGATCTAAGTAATCTGCTAAGCCATATGGTACAGGAGTTGGATCAGCAGCTAAGTCAATAATATAATTTCCATAATGCGTTACATAACGCTTGCCGTTATCATCTAGACGCCATTGCGGTTTTAAGCCTTCTACTTCAAAACGTTTAAAATTTTGTTCAGCTGAAACTGGTAAAACCTCAACTGGAAGCGGAAAACCACTTAGGTGGTGAACCATTTTAGATTCATCAACAATCCAAATGATCTTCTTTGAGTTAATAGCGACATTCTTTTCTAAAGTTAAAGCGCCACCGCCACCCTTGATTCCATCTAGATTATCATCAACACGATCTGCTCCATCTACAGTTAAATCTGCCTGGTCAATATCTGCTAACTCATCAACTTTAAAGCCTAAACCTTCAAGTTGCTTTTTACTACGATTAGAAGTAGTAACAATATGCTTAAGACTAAAACCCTCTTTTTCTTTGCGTTCACCTAATGCATCAATAAAGAAAGCAACTGTTGACCCAGTTCCAACACCTAAAACAGAATCAGATTCTACCATCATAGCAGCTTTAGTGGCTGCTTCCTTTTTTAATTGATCTTGTTCACTCTTGTCCATTATTTAGTTCTCCTTTAAAGCTTGCTCAACTACATCTCTAGTCGGAATGGATGGAAATGCACCTAGTTTTTGTACAGTAAATGACGAAGATTTAGACGCATAAACAACACTATCTTTTAAGTTGCTTAAATCAGGTTTTAACTCACTAGATAGAGCACCTAAGAAAGTGTCACCTGCGGCGGTTGTATCTACGGCCTTGACTTTAAAGGCTGGAATAATCTCTTCAATATCTTCATAGGAAACATAAGAACCACGTTCACCAATAGTGATAATTACGCCTTTAATCCCCATCTGATGAAAGACTTCACTGCTTTTCTTCATTGATTCTTCACTATCAACCTTAATCCCGGTAATACTTTCAGCTTCAGTTTCATTAGGAGTAATTAAATCGGTCAACTCTAATAATTCTTTTGGAATGTCAGTACGAGCAGGAGCAGGATTTAAAATAGTAGTTTTACCTGCAGCTCTAGCAATCTTGAAGGCTTCAATAATTGCTTCAAGTGGAGTTTCAAATTGTGCAATCACAAAATCGCTATCTTCAATTTGATCCTTGGCATTTCTAACATCTTCAGCAGTTACATCAAAGTTGGCACCATGTTGAATAATAATCGAATTTTGACCAGATTCTTGAAGCAAAATATAAGCTTGACCAGTTTGTTCATTAGGCGTTACTGTTACATGATCAACATTAACTCCATTATCCTTAAATTGTTCAAGCATAAAGCGGCCATTGTCATCATCCCCAACACGGCCAACAAATATTGTTTCATTCTTGGCACGACTACTTGCAACTGCTTGATTTGCGCCTTTTCCACCAGCTGCCTTTGAAAATTCGGACATTGCTATTGTTTCTCCTGGTTGAGGAAGTTTCTTGATATGCATAATGTTGTCAACGTTAATTGATCCAACAATTGTAACTTTATTCATCAATTTTTCCTTTCATGCACGATCTTTTTCTTTTAATTATAGCAAAAAGGAGCATTTATTATTTATTTAAGGCAACTGATTTATAAAAGTTATCTGCCTGCACCACTAATATTTGCCTGTCCATTTTGTTTTCGGTTTCTTTTTTGAAATAAAAGTAGGCCATAATTAATTTATTTAAAGTGTTTTTCTTTATATCATAATTGATTGACGGAATTGCAACTAATGGATTGCTTGTATTTCCTAGAATAAACATAAAAGTTCTATCTGATTGAGATAACTTTTTCAGCGATTGTTTAACTTCTGTTGTATCAATACTTTGCCCTGCTTTATAGGCTAAATGATATTCATGCATGGCTTTAATTGCAGCATCTCGAGCTTGTTGGTTGTTAAATAGATCCATTGTTATACCTAAATTTTCCATTTCACTTAAAAGAATATATTTAACTTATAATTTTTCTAAATCATACAATAAACGATAAAAAGGAGCAAAAATTCATTCGCTCCTTTTTTATTCTTTAAAATCTATTCACCTTCGCCAGGTCTCTTACCAAGTTCAGCTGACATCATCCAGATTCTCTTTTCAACGGCGGTATGATAAGCAATTAATAAGTCATTAGTGGAATTGTCGCCTTCATCTTCACTAATCTTAATACCACGTTCATAATCATCTCGTAATTGCTTATATGCATTAACAATTAATTGAAATCTTTCTTCCATGGATAAGTCCCAGCTGCCAACTTGATCTGGAACGTTAGTTTCTTCTAATACTTCTTCATAAGTTGAAATTGGACTACCGTTAATCTCAATTAATCTTTCTGCAACTCCATCTTGTTGTTCAGCTAATTCATCCATTACATCATCTAAATATGGGTGTAATTTCAAAAATCCTCTTCCGAGCATATACCAATGATGTTGATGAACAACCATATGCGCTTGAGTTAAATCAGCAACGATTTCATTCATAATTTTTTTAGTTTTTGGATAAGCCATAAAAATGCCTCCTTGAATAAAACAATATTTATATTTAAATCATAACTATAAAAATTAATAAAAGCTATTTATCTGCCTTATCAGTAAACAACTAAGCCAATTGCTAAAAATGCTAAACAAATACCAAATTCAATTACTAATAATTTCCAGCAAAACTTAAACCACTTATTAAAGCCGATATTCACCATCATTAAGCTCATTAAGATCAAACCAGTTGGAGCTACCAAGCTGATAAAGCCTTGTCCCCAGTTATAAGCATCAATAATACTTGCTCGGTCAATACCAACTACGTTAGCTAATGGTGCCATAATTGGCATTGAAAGAACAGCTAAACCTGAAGATGATTGAATAAAGAATCCTAAAACAATGTAGACCAAGAACATAAACCAAATGAACAGTAGTGGTGGCATACCAGAAACTTGTTGGCTAAAGAAGTTCATAATGGTATCGCTAGTATGACTTTCTTCCATCACAATTGAAACGGCACGCGCTAATCCAATTGTTAAAGCTACACCTAATAAGTCGCCTGCACCATTTACGAAGCTTTCAACAAACTTGTGCTCACTTAAGCCTGAAATAAAGGCAAAAATATATCCAGTTGCTAAGAAGACAACTGCAATTTCAGTGAAGTACCAGCTCTTTTGCTGAACGCCCCAAATCATTACAATAAATGCAATTGCGAAAACAAGTAATGTTAATTTTTGGCGCCAAGTAAATTCATGCTCTTGTATTGTTTGGTCTTGATTCAGATATTCTTGATCTTCCTTAACGAAATCATTATAAACATATGAAGCCTTAGGGTTCTTTTGTACCTTTTTAGCATATGCAATAACATAAATCATCCCCACAATAACACAAGTTGCCCACATGCAAATTCTTAACGGCAATGCCTCTGTAAAGTTAACACCAGCAGTATTAGAAGCAATTACAGTTGAAAATGGGTTAATAGTTGACGCCATCGTACCAATGCTGGTTCCTAAGAAGATCGTCGCGACAACCGTCATACGGTCAAATCCTGCCAGTAAAAATACTGGAATCAAAATTGGATAAAAGGCCATGGTTTCTTCAGCTAAACCAAAAGTTGTACCACCAATGGCAATCAAGCCCATTACCAAAACAATCAATAATACTTGCTTACCTTTAATCTTTTTAGAAAGTGCCTGCATACCGGCATCAATTGCACCATTTGCGTGAACAACACCAATACATCCACCAAGAATTAAAACAAAGGCAATAATATCAATACTTTGCGCAATTCCATTTACTTGTGAAGATAAAAATTGATAAATTGCTCCACCTAGTCCTGGCTTTTTCTGATCGATCTTTTCATAAGAATCAGGAATTGCCACAGGCTTATAAATGGTACCATTAGTAAACTTCTTCACGTCAATCTTAACTTTATACTTATCTAAAGTTTTTTGGGTTGCTGCCTCTTTATGTTTACTACCATTTGGCTTAGTAATCACAAATTCCTTATTAGGTTGATCATACTCAAGCGTTGCATAATTACCCGATGGAATAAAAAATGTTAAAATCTGCACCAATAGCAGAACGATAATAATAACCGTATACGCTGTTGGAAATTGATGCTTTTTCTTTTTTTGAACTGTATTACTCATAACTTCCCCCGATCACATTTACAGTTTTATTTATAGTTTTATTATAGATTTCTTTATGAAAATTTGCACGCGCTTACATTTATCTACACAAAAAAGACTGCAAAATTGCAGTCTTCTAATTTAAATATTTTCAATTATAGTTCAGCCATTTCATCTATAGTTCAGTCATTTCATCAGTATCTTTAGTATTTAAGTCAACTAATTCACCTGACATCTTATAAACAACCCACTGTGCTAAATTAACTACGTGGTCACCAATACGTTCTAGTAAACGAATTACCATAAAGTAACTTGAAGAAGCAACTGCAGCTTCTGGATCTTGTTTAATCCCAGCAATAATCAACTTACGCGCCTTCACATAATCTTCATCTACTTCGTCATCTTTTTTAGCAACTTCACGAGCTAATTTTTCATCACCTTGAACATAAGCTTTTAAAACTTGATCAAGCATGAAGTTAACTTTCTTAGACATTGACTTAATAATTGTTTCAACTTCTGGAATACGTGGATTACCCTTTACTCTTATTGTCTCCCAAGCAATTGAAAGTGCATTTTCGCCAATTCGTTCTAAATCTCCCGTTGCCTTTAAGATACTAATTACATTTCTAAAGTCACTAGCAACCGGTTGCTGAAGAGCCATTAACTTCAAGGTTCTCTTCTCAACTTTAGTAGCAGCCCGAGAAACTTTTTGATCATCTTTTACTAGGCTTTGAGCTAATTTTTTATCATGATCAACAAAGGCTTGCGTAGCTTCCTCAATTGACTCACTAACATCAATCCCCATCCCCATAAAGCGGGTATTTAATTTACGTAATTCATCTAAAAAAACTTCATGCATCTTAAAACTTCTCCTTATTAACCAAAACGTCCATTCAGATAATCACTTGTAATCTGTTTCTTAGGATTCATGAACATATCAGCTGTTTTACCATATTCAATTAAGTCCCCACTCATTAAGAAAGCAGTATAATCGCTGATTCGACTGGCCTGCTGCAAATTATGCGTCACCATGATAAAAGTATATTCATGCTTTAATTCAAGTAAGGTTTCCTCAATTTCACTACTTGAAATTGGATCAAGCGCACTCGTGGGTTCATCAAGCAAAACTACTTTCGGACGAACTGCTAAAGCACGCGCAATACAAATTCTTTGCTGCTGACCACCAGAAAAGGCTTGGGCATTGCGATCTAAATTATCTTTTGTTTCTTTCCAAATTGCTGCCTGCTTAAGACTTTCTTCAACGCGCTGATCAATTAACTCTTTATCCTTAATTCCAGCAATCTTTAATCCGTAAGCAATATTGTCATAAACAGAAAATGGAAAAGGACTCGGCTGCTGGAAAACCATCCCAACTTCCTTACGCAATTCTACCAGATCCATCTTAGAACCATAAATGTTTTGTCCTTCGAACTGAATATCACCGCTAATATGAATGTTTGGAATATCATCGTTCATCCTATTTAAGCAGCGCAAGAAAGTTGACTTTCCACACCCCGAAGGTCCAATTAAAGCAGTTAATTCTTTTTCTTCAAAATCCAAGTTAATCCCATGCAAAGCTTCAACATTTCCATAACTTAGATGAACATCTCTACTTGTAATAATATTTTCCACAGTAAACCCCTTATCCAAAACTTCCGCGAATATAATCTTCCGTAATTTCACCCTTAGGATTAGTGAAAATATTTTCTGTTTTATCGTACTCTAGAACATGTCCTAAATGAAAGAAAGCTGTATAGTCACTAATACGACTAGCTTGCTGCATATTATGAGTAACCATAATCATCGTATAATCGGTTCTCAATTGCTTGAGCGTATCTTCAAGCTTAGAGGTAGAAACAGGATCAAGCGCACTAGCCGGTTCATCAAGAAGCAGAATTTCGGGTTTCAAGGCAAGCGCTCGAGCAATACATAAACGTTGCTGTTGTCCACCTGACATTGCTAAGGCACTCTTATCTAGCTTATCCTTCACCTCATCCCACAAAGCAGCTGCTCTTAAACTTTCTTCGACAATTTGATCTAGCTTTTGCTTATCTTTTTCGCCATTTGCTTTTAGAGCATACGTAATATTTTCTCTAATTGATTTTGGAAATGGATTTGGCTTTTGAAAGACCATGCCAATATTTTTTCTTAATTGGTAAACATTGATATTGTTTTTATTAATATCTAAGCCGTGATACCAAATTTCACCATCAACTCGAGCAACCTTATCATTCATTCTATTAAGGCAACGTAAAAAAGTCGACTTTCCTGATCCAGATCCACCAATTAAGGCAGTAATTGTTTTTTTCTTAAATTGCAGACTAGCTCCAAAAAGCTTTTGAATACTCCCACCGTAAAAAACACTAAGGTCCTTAGTAGAAATAATTTGTTCATCTTGATCGAATTGATGAATAAAAGTAGGTGCTTCATTTACATTTTGCATAAATTTCTCCTTATGACTTAGCAGCTGTCAACTTGCGGTATAAATGGTTACCTAAGGCACGTGCACCCAGGTTAAACAAAATAACCACAATGATTAATAAAGCAGAAGTTGCAGCTGAAACAATTGTTGCATCAGGAATGATTCCTTCGGTATTAACTTTCCAAATATGAACAGCTAAAGTTTCTGCTGGGCGCATAACATTTAAGAAACTAGTTGGACTAAGCGGATTCCAATTACTATAGTCAATTGTTGATCCACTTTGACCTGCAGTATAAATTAAAGCTGCTGCTTCACCAAAAATTCTACCAGCACTTAAAATAATACCTGTTAAAATTCCAGGTAAAGCTGCAGGTAAAACAATCCCCCGAATTGTCTTCCAGTTCGATAAGCCTAAAGCAAGTCCAGCGTCTCTTTGGGCTTGTGGAACACCTTCAATAGCTTGTTCAATATTACTAGTCAAAGTTGGTAGATTAAAAAATGTTAGTGCTAATGCACCAGAAATAATAGAAAAGCCAAAACCAAATTGCACTACAAATAATAAGTAACCAAATAAACCTACAACAATGGATGGTAAAGAACTCAGGATTTCAATGGTTGTTCTAATTAAGTTTGTAAACCAATTATCCTTAGCATATTCTGCTAAATAAATCCCAGCCCCTAATGCAATTGGCAAAGAAATAATCAGTGTCAAGACTAATAAATATAAAGAATTAAAAAGCTGATCTCTTACTCCACCACCAGCTTGATAAGAAGAGGCTTCAGAAGATAAAAAATGCCATGAAAGATGTGGTACACCAGAAACTAAAATATCGCCTAAAATTCCAAAAAGAATAATTACGACAATACTCACCAAGGTATAAATACCAGCCGTAGCAATTTTATTACGCGTTTTTGCATTCATTATTTCTGTCCTCTCTTTCCAATTAAGCGGACTAAGAAGTTAAAGACTAAAGACATAATTAATAATAACAAGGCTAAGGACCAAAGGGCATTATTAGGCAAAGTTCCCATCACGGTATTTCCCATTTGACTAGTTAATTGACTAGTTAAAGTAGCTGATGGACTTACTAAGTTAGCTGGCATTAAGACCGCATTACCAATAACCATTTGTACGGCTAATGCTTCCCCAAAAGCACGTGCCATTCCGAAAATTACCGCAGTCATAATTCTAGGAGAAGCAACTCGCAAAATAACCTTATAAATTGTTTGCCACTTAGTTGCTCCCAAAGCAAAAGAAGCCTTTCGGTAGTCAGAAGGAACAGCCTTTAAACTGTCAACAGTCAAAGAAGTAATCGTTGGTAAGACCATGACAAATAAAACCAAAGTAGCAGACAAAATACCAAATCCTGTGCCACCAAAAATATTTCTAATAAATGGGACAATAATTGTTAACCCCAAAAATCCGTAAACAACAGATGGAATCCCAACTAATAATTCAATTACGGATTGTAAAAAGCGTGCGCCTTTTTTAGAAGAATATTCAGTCATAAACAAGGCTACTGCAATTGCAAATGGTGTTGCTACTAAAGCTGCTAATAAAGTTACTGAAAAAGAAGTTACAATCATTGCAGCCGCACCAACATGGCCCTTTCCTTCACCTGGATCCCAGTCACTAGAAGTCAAAAATTGAAATACATTTACGTGGTCTTTAGTAAATGTTTCTAAGCCATGAAAGCCAATAAAACCAATAATTGAAGCAACTAAAATAATAATTAAGATAATAGCACAGTAAGTTAACCCCTTACCCCAATATTCTTGTCGCGTTTCTTTTGAGGGTTCAGTTAAACTAGCAACATCAACCTTGCTAGCTCCAATCTTCTTTAATTTAACATGAGGAACCTTTTGCTTATCTAAAGCAGATTCAACTACTTTTTTTAGATCTTTGTTATTCATCAAAACGTCCTATTCTTTATTTTTGAACAACATGATTATTACTATCACGTTCAACTTGCATCTTATTGATACTAATGTAGCCTAGCTTTGGCACTAAGTCATTTTGAACTTTACTACCAAGCATATAATCAATAAACTTTTGAACATTTTTATTAGGCTTTCCCTTAGTATACATATGCTCGTAAGACCAAAGATGCCAACGATTTGTTTCCACATTTTTATTCGTAGGCTTTATTTTGTCAATACTCAGTTTTTGAATATTTTCATCATTAGCATATGGGAAAGAAATATAAGAAATCGTCCCTGGCGTAGAGCTGACGATCTTACGCACAGTACCGTTAGAATCTTGTTCTTGCGCTTGAATTGGCTTTTTTCCATTCAGAATTAAGCCTTCAAAAGTTCCTCGAGTACCGCTACCTTTAGAACGATTAATTACAGTGATATTTTGATTTTTTCCGCCAACTTGTTTCCAGTTGGTAATCTTACCAGTAAAAATATCACTCAATTGCTGTCTGGTTAAATTTTTCACGCCAGCGCTCTTATTAACAATTGGTACAATACCTACAACTGCAACTAGATGATTTTGCAATTTTGTGGCGTCAATTCCTTTTTGTGTTTCAGCAAAAACATCAGAAGTTCCGATTTCAACAGCACCAGCCTGTACTTGGCTAAGACCAGTCCCAGAACCTCCACCTTGAACAACAATATTACTGTCTGGATGAGAAAGACGATAGTCATTTCCAGCTTGCTCAGCCAAAAGCTGCATGGCACTAGATCCAACAACAGTAATCTTATTGCTATTATTGTTAGCACAGCCTGTAAGTCCGATTAAAATAGCTAGCAGTCCTAAAACAGCAGCTATTTTAAATTTAAAATTTGTTCTCATCAATTTCTCCATGTAATTTACAGTATTTAACAAGAATATTTTATCATAATATCCTCTGTCAACAGAACGCATAAACTAAACAAAAGGCTAGGTTTTTCAACCTAGCCAAAAAGTTATCTATTCTCTGACATTTTCATAAACATATGAAATTTCATCGGGACGATAAACGCCATGTAGTTCTCCTACTTTAGTAAAGTTCATTTTATCAATCAAATGCTGCATCGCAGTATTATTTTCATGAGTATCAATACGAATACTATCAATATCTTTACGATTATCACGGATATAATCAATTACCTCAGTCAACAATTTAGTAGCATAACCATTGCCCGCATGCTTTGAATGAATTGCGACACGGTGTATTACCACATACTTGTCTGTATTACGAAGCCATTTACCCTTTAAATTATCGTAGGAATGATCTGGAGCTTCAACAATTGAAATGGCTCCAACAGTTTCGCCATCAGCTGAAACAGCAAGATAAGCAAAGCCTTTTTCAATATCATCTTTAATTTGATCTGGAGAAGGATAGTCTCCTTGCCATTGATCAACTCCGCGCTCTGCTAGTTGGTTTGCTCCATCCTTCAAAATTGTCATGATTTGATCATAGTCATTTATTGTAGCTTGTCTAATCTTCATTAAACTCATCCCTTTCCAACTTTTTTATCAAGAAACCATTATAAAGAAAAGCACTCTCCTTGTAAAAAGAAAGTGCTTATTTAAAAGAAATATTAATATTTATAAAACTTTAGAAAGGAAATCTTGTGCACGTGGGCTCTGCGGATTTTCAAAAATTTGCTCAGGACTGCCCTGTTCCTGTAAATATCCATCCGCCATAAACCAAACTTCATCAGAAACTTCACGAGCAAACCCCATTTCGTGAGTAACGATAACCATCGTCATTCCCGAATCAGCTAAATCCTGCATTGTCTTTAAAACTTCTCCGACCATCTCTGGGTCTAATGCACTTGTTGGCTCATCAAACAGCATTACCTCTGGATCCATCGCTAACGCCCGAGCAATGGCAACACGCTGCTGCTGACCACCAGAGAGACTCGAAGGATATTGCTCAGCCCGATCTTTCAAACCAACTTTAGCCAGTAATTCTAAAGCTTGTTTCTCAGCCTCATCTTCACTTACGCCCTTAACTTTCATTGGAGCAAGTTTGATATTTTCAACTACATTCATATTAGGAAAAAGATTGAAACTTTGAAAAACCATTCCCATTTTTTCACGTAAAACATCTAACTCTTTTTCATTAATATGCGTTAAATCTTGTCCATCAAAAACGATCTTACCACTACTTGGCTTTTCAAGTACATTAAGACAGCGTAAAAATGTACTTTTTCCTGAACCTGATGGGCCAATGATACTGATAACTTTTCCTTTATCAACATTTGCTGAAATATCTTTGAGGACTTCTTTTTTTCCAAAACTTTTCTTTAAATGTTCAACCTTAATCATTGCTGTCATTACGTTTCATCCTCTTTTCAAAGTGATTCAACAATCTCGTCAATGAGAAAGTCATAACAAAGTAAATAATCATGGCAATGAATAATGGCAATACACCCTTATAAGTTGAAGTCTGAACTAATTGTGTTTGGTACATTAATTCAGCAACCCCAATTACTGAAACCAAAGAACTGTCCTTTAATAAAGTAATAAACTCATTACCTAAGGCTGGCCAAATATTCTTTATTGCCTGAGGAATAATTACATATCTAAATGCCTTCTGACGGCTTAAACCTAGGGAACGTGCTGCTTCCATTTGTCCTTTTGGCAAAGAATCAATTCCTGACCTAATATCCTCAGCCACATAGGCTCCAGAATTAAGCCCAATGGCAATAATACCAGCAACCAAGGCTGAAAGATTAGAAATCAAATATCCAATTCCAAAGTATACAAACAAGATTTGAACCATTTGAGGCGTACCGCGAATAAATTCAATATAACAAACAGCAAGCCAATGTAAAATTGGATTCTTAGACAGGCGCATCAAGGCTAAAATGATTCCTAAAACAATACCAATAATGACAGAAAAGACAGTAATTACAATCGTGTACCAGATGCCCTTGAAGAAGTATGGAATATATTTAGCAAAAGTATTACTTTTCTTTTCCGTTTTCATATATTTGGCAGTTGCTGGAAGGTATTGTTTATTAATTAAGTCTTTCTTTTGAACATGATCAATAGTTTTATTCACCTGAGCAACTAATTCATCTTGTCCCTTTGCAATTGCTACTGCATTTCCAGACTGTGTTTCTTTCAGGTTTGAACGTACTGCGGCTAAGCTATTATTATTTTCCGCATAAGCTTTAGCGATTAATTCTTCAACGACAACTGCCGAAACCTTACCAGATTGTAAAGCTAAGACCAAGTTATTAATTTTCCCAAGACCTTTTAACTTAGAATCTTTCATTTGCGACTTAACTAAATTATATTGGTTACCTCCTGTTTGAGCACCAATAGTTTGGCCTTTAAGGCTTTGGATGCTTGTATACTTATCCTTATCTTTTTTGTTTACTAAAAAATATTCACCACTTGGCTTGTAGTAAATTTTTGAAAAAGCTACACTTTGTTTTCTCTCAGGGGTAGGCGTCATAGCAGAAATAACCATGTCTACCTTTCCTGTTTCAAGTGCAACTAACAGTGAATCAAAAGACATATTTTTAATAACAAGCTTTACGTTTAAATCTTTGGCAATGTCTTTAGCTAATTCAATATCGACTCCAACATACTTAGTCTTGCCATTTTCACTTGCTGTAAATTCTAATGGCGGATAGTCGGCGGATGTACCTACTACTAGCTCTCCACTCTTTTTAATCTTCTTTAAAACACTACCTTCTGCTACTTTCTTTTCACTAGCTGCTTGAGCTGGTTGAATAAAAGTGGCACCGAGTGAGAAGAAGAGTAAAAATGCAAAGAAAAAACTAAATAGTTTTGTTTTCTTCATTACGCTCATTCCCTCTATATTATTACTATTAAAAATTAAAAACTGAAATTTTAAGCTTTTGTTAATTATAGCGAATGAAACGCAATGAAGACAAGTAAATATTATTCTTTTAAATAAGATTGAACTGCTTTTAGACAATTTTGAGCTTCTTTTACGCCAATATTGTATACTCGTTTCAATTCCTTAGGATCTTTTTCCATCGTACCAATATCTAAAGGATAAGGAGGCCTGATAACTAATATTTTGCCTTGTACTTCTTTTTTTCTAATGTAACTAAGGACATCATTATAATCTGTTGCCCTAGTCTTCAATTTTTTTAAGACAGCAGGATACTTGTGTAATACTAACTCTAACGCTGGGTATAGTTTACTTGCTTCTTTTCGGTAAGATAGTGGCTGCGTTAAAATTACAACATTCTTCTGATAGCCAATTTTTTCAAAAAATTTAATCGGGATTGAATCACTAATTCCCCCATCCCAATATTTACGAGTACCTATCTCTACTGGCCTTGCAAAAACTGGAATAGAAGAAGATGCACGAATCCATTTTAAATCAGCCTCTTTACCTGACAACAACCTGTGATATACAGCTTCTCCATTATCAATGTCAGTTGCCACACACCAAAAATCCATTGGATTTTTTTGAAAAGCATTTGTATCAAAGATATCTAATTTAACTGGTAGCTCTCGGTAGCAAAAATCAGCACCATATAAATCTCCTGTCTTTAGCCACGACTGCCAACTTGATAAGCGAGGATCATGAGCATATTTAATGTTATAACGTAAAACTCTTCCTATTTGTTCAGATTTATAATTACAGCCAAATGCAGCCCCAGCTGACACACCAATTGCTCCATCAAACTTAATTTTTTCTTTCATTAAAGTATCAATAACACCAGCGGTAAACATGCAGCGCATTGCTCCGCCTTCCATTACCAATCCTTTTTTCATACTTTCGCCACCTTTATTTTTAATATTTTAGCAAGAAAAAACTGCTAGTTAAAACTAGCAGTTAAAGTTTATTTACTTTTTATAATTTTTCCTGAGAATCCACTTTCTTAATTCATCAATTAAAATTAACGGAATTGGAATACATACTAGCATAATCCAATCATGTGCATTAAGTGGCTCCGTACCAAAGAATGACTGGAAAACTGGCACATAAGAAATACATAGTAACAAAACTATCTCCATAATAATTCCGATAAAGATCATGGAATTCTTGAAGAAATGCCTATTAAACATTGATTGTCTCGAATAACGAATATTTAATACTGCCGCAATCTGACAAAAAATAATTGCAGCCAAAGTTACTGTCGTTGCTTGACGATAATCCCAGCCTACTACTGGTAAATTTGGAAAAATATGACCACGATAGAAGTTAGCACCAAAGAATGCTGCTGTTGCAATAATTGAAGCAATTAAGCCGTACCATAAAAATGCTTTAGCTAAAACATGCTTATTAATTAAGTGATCTTTAGGTGACCTTGGAGGTCGATCCATGATGCCTTTTTCAGGATCTTCACGTCCTAATCCGAGTGCTGGAATCATATCTGTTCCTAGGTCAATAAATAGAATTTCCATTACAGTTAAAGCAAGCGGAATTGCGCCACCTGAAAGCAAGAACAAAACTGAAGGAACTGCTTCAGGCATGTTTGAGTTCAAAATATAAATTAAGAACTTACGAATATTGCTATACACACCGCGTCCTTCTTTAATTGCACCAACGATAGAAGCAAAGTTATCATCAGTTAAAATCATATCAGCTGCTTCTTTTGCAACATCAGTACCAGTACCGCCCATGGCAATTCCAATATTGGCTTTCTTTAAGGCTGGAGCATCATTAACACCGTCACCGGTAGCAGCAACAATCTTGCCCATTTTTTCATACATAGAAACGACACGATATTTTTGCTCAGGTGCCATTCTAGCAAAGACAACTTCACCTTCAAGATAATGTCTTAATTCATCATCTGGCATTGTCTTTAAAGCATCCCCTGTAATTACAGTTAAAGGCTTATCTGGATCGGTCAAACCAATCTGGCGCGCAATACTTTTAGCAGTTAAACCATAATCACCGGTAACCATCGTTACCTTAATTCCAGCTTTGCGACACTCACGAGCAGCTTTATATACTTCTGCTCTTGGTGGATCCATCATGACTGTTAAACCTAAGAAAGTAAGATTTTCTTCAACCGTCTCAATCGTTGCTGAGTCTAAATTGTTCATCATCTTTTGATCAAGATTACGTCCCGCAACTGCTAAAACACGCAGTCCATCCTTCGCATAGCCATCATTAGCTCGCATAATCTTATCTTTTATTTCCTGGGTAATAGGTTTTATCTCACCGTGTTCTAAATAAGAAGTACACTTATCAACCACACAATTTGGAGCACCCTTAGTATAGGTATTAAAACGGTGTGTGCCATCAAAGCTTTGAATTACCGTCATCATTTTTCTACTTGAATCAAATGGTAGTTCTTTAACTCGCGGCGTATTTTTTAATTCAGCTTCAACATCAACTTTACCTTTTCGAGCAACCACTTCAAGGCATGCTTCAGTTGGATCGCCCAAGATTTGATAACGGACATGCTTTTTATCTGGTGCTTGAATTCTTGCGTTGTCTGCAAAAACGCCACCAAGTAATACTTCTTTTAAAGTATCGTTATCTTTAGCAAAAACATGCGTTGGTCCCTCTTTAATATGACCACGAACAGCATAGCCTTCACCTGACACATGATAACTCTTTTCTAGTGTCCAAAGTTCCTTAACTGTCATTTCGTTCTTAGTTAAAGTTCCTGTTTTATCAGAACAAATCACTGATGTTGAACCTAACGTTTCTACACTAGACAAGCGCTTAATTAAAGCGTGCTTTTTTGCCATTCGTTGTACTGCACCAGCTAAAGATAAAGTAACTGTTGGCTCTAATCCTTCTGGAATAAAGGCTACAATCATTCCCAGGGCAAAAACAAAGCCCTTTACTAAAGGATAGTGAACAAAGAAAGTAGCAATTAGGAAGAAAATAATTCCAATTGAAATTGCCAAAATTGAAATCTGCTTAGTTAAAGTATCTAGTTCCTTTTCAAGCGGACTCTTTTGTTGAGCAACGTTTTGAGTTAATTCAGCAATCTTACCAAAATCAGTATTCATGCCCGTTTTGACAACAACACCGGTAATGTTGCCCTTCATCATATTAGTACCAGAAAAAATCATGTTATTAAGATCAGCGTGATTTTTCTTCTTAACGTCTTCAACAGCATGTGCCCCCTTATGAACTGGGTTCACTTCACCAGTCAGTGAGGACTGATCTGCTTGAGCCGTTGTAGCTGCAATTACACGAATGTCAGCTGGAATATCGTCTCCCTCTTCAAGCTTAACGATATCGCCAGGCACTAAGTCTTTAGCTAAAATCTTCTCTTCCTTACCATTTCTTACAACACGAGTATAAGAAGGGAGCATATTCGCTAAGGCCTCAGTTGCCTTATCAGCTTGAAATTCTTGCCAAAAACTAAAAATACCATTAATGATATTTACTGCCCAAATAGCAATTCCTAATTGCACTAAATCAGCACAAAAAGCAATAATACCTGCTACCCAAAGCAGAATCGCCATTAAATTAGTAAAATTAGTTAAAAATTTCTTCCAAAGTGGCTCCTGTTTTGCTTTGGCAAAAATATTCTTTCCATATTTTTGCTGCAATGTATGAACTTCATCAATTGTTAAGCCGCTTTGACTAGTATTTAATTCCTTCAGTGCATCTTCAACAGATAATTGAGCAACCTTAATTATCTCATCGTTTTCATCATTTTTAGTCAAAGTTATCACTTCTATTCCTTTTTACAGATCCATTTTAGTTCACTTTTAAAAAATATGCACATAAAGTTAATATATTAAAAAAAGAGTAGCCTTCGACTACTCTTCATTCTTTGTTAAATTTTTCTTTTGATATTTATGTTTTTCTTATCTTCCAGGCCAAGTATTAGTTGTATTCCAGCTGTTTAAGCCACCAAGCCAGCCTTTACTCATTGAAATTTTTTTAATCTTTTCAAGTAATGCTTCTTCATCTGTTTCCAAGTAAAGATAGTTAGTAAGACAAATAGTATTTATATTTTGATAAGTTGCACGGGCTTCATCTACTTCATCTTGAACATTATGTTCTAACTTGTCTAAAGCAACTTCAAGTTGTTCTAGTAAGTATTCATTGCCTTTCCTATCATAATGAGTCTTAGCAAGTGCGATAAAGTCATTCAACACTTGTTTCAATTCATTTTTCATATTTCTGTCCTCCAAAGAGTAGTTTTGTTTCCAAATATTATCATTTATTCATTAATTTTACTATCATTTTTTGTAAAACTTGAAAATGACTGATTTGACCTAATATATTACCAATTTGGTATTTAGATATATAAATTATTTACTTTTTTTAATAAGTTCTTCTTTTGCTCATACCTATATTTCTTATTTTCTATTCTTTAAGCGTTGTTGCAACTTGTCTTTCATATAATAATAAGTAATTGAGAAAATCCACATACTAGTAATTCCGATTGCAAAGTTTAGGACTACACTATCAATATTTACGAAATAGAAGAATATTTTTCTTACAAAAATTGCAAAGATTAAGCTTAGTACAACCACTATCCATTCTTCCGTATTTGTTTCCTTATTTTTAATTGTTTCAATCCATTTCATTGGTAGTCTTCCTTTATACTTTTAATTTCTTATTTTTCATTCTTTTTATAAATTCAAATACTAAATAGGCAAAGATTATTCCACATAGGATATTCCCTAAAATTATGCAAAAAGTTAGCTGACTTCCAACTGCAAGATCACCCAAGCTAGCAAGAATACTAATTAAAATTCCGCTAAGAATAGAATAAAAAATAAGCTGTTTATCATTCATTTTCTTTCTTCTCCTGTAAAGATCTTGCTATGATTTTAGCATTTAAAAATTGGCAAAAAATAAAAAAGACCTATTTGGTCTTTTTTATGACAAATTTGGTATTTATTTACTACGTGCCAAGTTCAATAGTGCCTAGTGCTTGAATACTGATTTATCTAAAAATTAGTCAATGACAAAGTTTCACCAGCCCCAGCCCACTTGTCGAGATCTTTATCTAATAAAAGTTGCAACTTGGTCAAAGTTTCAGGCAATTTGAATCCATGTGCTACAGAATACAAATTAATATCTTGCTTTAGATTAAATACTACCTTTTGTAAATTAATTTCCTTATCCAATTTTTCAATAGCGGTGTCAATCAATTTTTGAGCTTCTGGATCAGTTGCAATATCAGAGTTTGCTTTAATCTTATCTAACATCTCTTTTAATTTGGTTTCGTTCATCTTTTTATCCTCACATAATATAATTTAATGTCGTTTTATTCTATCAAATTTACCGCTTATTCAATACCTTATCTAAAAAATATTCAAAATATGTACTGCGTACTGTCACTATTGTGGCATTACCTTGCATCAAATATCAAAATATAATGACTTTCACCTGTTACCCGATTAAATTCCTTTAATGCTGAAAAAATTCACGACAGTAATAACAAGTTGGACGTCCAATATAAAGCAAATATTCTTTATTATCGCGTTTACTAATTAAATCCTTAACTTGAGTCATATTTGATCTCAAACATTGTTTTCATATTTCTGAGGTGATACATCAGCATACTTTTCTATTTTTATTTCTTGAAGTTGTGTATTTTATACTTCTTGCGCATTTACTGGCTTAGCAAACAAAACGATAAGTAGTGTCTGGGAAAGAAGTCTATTTTTAGTTAATTCTGGATTTTTACTCAAAAGAAAAACGTTATTAAACCAAGGTTTATTAATATCAAGATTTAATAGCATTTCTTAATTTCTGAGTTTTTCCCAGATACATTAATGTAGTGATTTTCTTATTTAATTCCATGTAATCCCATCTCTTTCAAAATTTTATAAAATAAGCTTAACATTAAGTAAATCTATTAGATTTTCATATTTACTTAAATAAAGGAGAAAGTAGAAAAAGCACTAAATCAGTCATTCAAAAACTAATTTAGTACTTTCAGTTTTATTATTACTTTCTTATGATTCTTTTTAATATTTTTCCTATTACAAACGATATGGCCAAAATTAGTACGAAATAAACCCAAAATTCTATTCCATCTTTATAATTTGTTGAATTATATAATTTAACTTCAAAAACATAAATTGGCCAATACAAATAAAGTGCAAAAAAAGAAAGATCATAACCTCTTTCTAATTTTTTATTAATAGCGATAACTATTACAGTAACAATAAGAAAAATAGTTAGTAAAAGTGCTTGCAATTGATTAAAGTTAAAATAATTAAAGCCCGTTTGATACAAGTTACCTAAAAAAAGTATTACATTAATAATAGTTACAAAGAATAACATAAATCTCTATATAAATTAATTACTCTTATATCCCAGATATCCTCCAATTGCAGCACCTCCTAAGCCACAGGCAGTCATTCCCCATGGTCCGAATCCTCTGCACCAACTTACTCCGCGAGTAGCTCCCGTAGCAGCTCCTATTACAGCATTCCCCCACTTGTTTCCACCCATTACATTTCTTAATTCATGTTTTTCTAATGTTTTTAAAGCCATATTAATTCCCTACTTTCTTATCTTTCCGAATCCACCAGTAGCTGCCGTTACGCCAGCCCATGCTATTGGAACATAGTGTGCTCCAACAAAGCCACAAGCAGGACCGCAAACTGCATTTCCAAGAGCCCATCCAGCGACTGTCGCTCCACCTACTCCACCTATATTAGCAGCCCAATTATTTCTCCCACCAACTATGTTAGCCAATGTTTCAAATGATAATGTATTAAAATTTTTCATAATAAAGACCTCCTATAATTAATAATCTTTATATATTTAGCCTACTATAAAAAACAATTTATTTTTTATATGGATTAATATTGCTTACTTACTAACCAAAACAGTATATTTTATCCAAATTCGTTCCCAAAATTAAGTTTCAGGCAATTTAAATCCATACACTACAGAATACAAATTAATATCTTGCTTTATATGAAATATTGCTCTTTGCAAATCAATATTCTTATCTAACATCTCTTTTTTATTCACTTATATTTTTATCTTTAGATTAATAAAATTTTAATTTTTTATTCTATCAAATTTATCTTTTATTCAATACCTTATCTAAAAAATAGTTAAAATATGTGCTACGACCTGTCACTATTGTGGCATTACCTTGCATTCCGTACTTAACATTTATATCACTAACTTTGGCAATCGAAATAACTTCATACATACTTTGCTTGTTCACATTTATTGGATAAACACCAATCTCCTTTACCTTACCAGTTAATCTACTATTCAAGCCGTCTACTGTAGGTACAGAAAAGTTTAACTTCTGCCCCTTCTTAATAGACGAGATTTTATTAGTGGGCACATAGGTAACAATCCTCACTTTTCCTTTAGCTTTCATAACAGGCATTAAACTAATCCCACTATCTTGATCAACATGAGCTACCCATTTTTGACCATGTTTTGTAACGACTTGTCCCTCATCATAGCTAACATTTTTCTGATTAATTACAACCGTTGGTTCAACAACGCCAACCGAAGAGACTGTACTCTGTCTAACAGCAAAAAAAGATCCAATAAATAAAAGTAGAACAAAAATAGCGGCTGGAATAATAATCATTGTCGAGAAATTCTTGAACTTATAGGAATAGAATTCTGTACTTTCATACTCTTTTGCATCCATCTGTACTCACCTATCCCTTCACTAAGTCATAGTAAAAACCATGCTTACTCATCAATTCGCTGTGGCTGCCTTCTTCAACTATTTGACCATGATCAATTACAACTACCTTGTCTGCCCGTTCTGCAATTGCTAGTCGATGCGCAATAAAGATAATTGTCTTATCCTTTAGCTTCATCAAATTATCAATCACTTTCTTCTCAGTAATTGTATCTAAGCCACTTGTTACTTCATCAAAAATAAATACCTTTGCAGGAGATAGTAATGCCCGGGCAATAGTTAACCTTTGTTTTTGTCCACCAGATAAAATTTTGGCATTTTCATCTAATTTTGTTTCAAATTGCAAAGGTAGATTAGCTATTTCTTGGTCAATCTCAGCAATTTGACAAGCCTTTATTACATCTTCTTCAGTGATATCTGGCCTACAACCTAACAACAAATTCTCTTTAACTGTTCCAGAAAAGATATATGGAGTTTGAGGTACATAATTTACATATGACCGCAACGTATGCTTATCAATCTCACTTGTTGCATGTCCATTTAATGTAACCTGACCTTTACTTGGCGAAAAGAAATCTACTAACAACTTAACCATCGTAGATTTTCCAGAACCACTCATTCCAACAATCGTTAATTTTTCGCCCTGGCTAATTTTGAGATTAATATCTTTTAAGACATCTGTGCCATAACCATAGCTATAATCCACATTCTTATATTCAATATTTCCTTCTAGGAGCTTACGATCTTCAATAGTAGCCTTCTGATTGAATTCACTTTTTACTTGATAGACCTCATTTAATCGATTTTGAGCAACACTAGCTGATTGAAGTCGCGGTTGTAAATTAATAATACTTTGCAAGGGATCAATGAAATATGCCAGCAATGCATTGAACGTCATTAACTGACCAATGCTCAATTGTCCTTGCATTACAATCTTTGCACCAACCCAAAGAACAATTACATTAAGAGATAATTGAATAAATGTCTTGAGTGCTGTCTGTAAACTCTCAGTCTTACTATATTTAAATGACTTCTTTAAGTAATCTACAAACTGACTGTCGATTCTTCTATATCTTGTATTCTCACTATTTAAAGCTTTAATAGTTTCAATTCCTTGAATATCTTCAATAACTGAAGAACTCAAAACAGCATTACTTTCCATTTGTTCGTTATTTAGTTTTTCAAACTTTTTAGTAAAACCTAGAATTACAACTGCATAAATAGGCAAAGCTAACAGTGTAATCCCAAATAATGTCATATTTTGTGCTGCTAAGACTAATCCCATCACAATCACAATTGAGAGGTCTAAGAAGAGCGAAATAACTGTACTTGCCAAAGCGTCAATAATTCTACTTGCATCAGAAAAACGCGAAGTAATTTCACCCGTTCTTCTTGTTACAAAGAATTCCATTGGTAATTCAAAAATATGCCTGATGTATCGCAGATTTAGATCAATACTTAATCTTTGACCTAAAATATTTAATAAAAAATTCTGTCCATAAGAAAAAATTGAATTAAAGACATAAGCAATTAATAGTCCAACAGCTAAGATCGAAAGAGTCTGATAGGTTCCATCTGGAATGTAAGTATCAATTATTCCTTGAACAAAATATGAACTACAGATACTAATTATGGTCATTAATAAAGCGGCTAAAATGATGTTAATCATCAGCCGCTTTTGTTTAAACATATATGGAAAGAGAGACCATAAATTATTCTTCTTTTCTTTGATTGGTTCAAAGTCTTCGTTAGGAACCATAAAGAGTGCAACACCAGTCCATTCTTGAGCAAATTTGTCTTTTGGCATCTTTACTACACCAACTGATGGATCAGGATCTGCAATTACTAAATAATTCTTAGCATTTTTAAGAACTACGTAATAATGAAGTAGTTCTCCTTGTTTTAGGACGTGGGCAATAAAAGGATATTGAATACTATTCTCATCAAATAAAGACATATCTGCTTTTACGGCTTCTGTTTTGAAATTAAATTTTTGTGCTGTCTTCACTAGTCCTAAAGCAGTTGTGCCTTCAAGATTAGTACGAGCTTCATGACGTAAATGTGCTAAAGATACGCGAGAATGATATTGCTTTAAGATCATTGCTAGACAAGCAACGCCGCAATCCATCTCATCCACTTGTGGCACGTATACGGATTTATATTTGAATAACATAAGTCTTACCTTTTACTTAACATTAATTTCTGGATATTTATTTAATAGATCCTCAACAGTTTTTCTGCAACTACGAGCGAACACTACTTCATCTCCATTAGGAAACTTTATTGTCTTTTTTGAAAAGTCGATGCTGTTGATATTATTTGGATTTACTACACAAGATTGAGATACCTTAACTAAAAAATCATTTTCTTCGTTAATTTTGGAGATATTACTTCTGAATTCAGCTACACCAGTTTCAGTTATCAAATTAACTTTGTGTTGTGAAGTACTATTTTCAAGATAATAAATAGTCGTGTCTTCAACTTTATTAACTCTCCGTCCAATTTTATAGATAAGTTCTTTTCTTCCTGATTTCATAAGATTATTGATACTTTGAACGGCGCCAGTCAAGGTTTCTTCTAATCGCTGCATCATTTCTCTTGAATCTAAGGCCTTATTAATATAATCAATAGCACCAATTCTTCTACGATAAGTTAAAGGAGCATATTTGTCATAAGCAGTAACAAAAATTATTTGTGCATTTGGATCTTGCTTTTTAATAAATTCTGCTAAGTCTACTCCGTTTTTAGCTTTTGAATTTTGACTTAATTCAATATCTAAAAAGTAAATTGCATTTTGAATATCATTAGCAACTACATAACTTACAACTTGCTCAAATGTATTAGCAACTAGCTCTAAATTGATTTCAATATTTTCGTAGACTGGATTATCATCGGTAAAGTTACTAACTGCATATTTAATATTTTTCGCTAAATTTTTTGCTAATACTTCGTCATCATCACAAACGATTACGGAATATTTCATTCTTCACTTTCCTCCTCTGGTTCAATCACGAGATAGAAATCAAAGTATCCTTCAGGCACTTCATAAGAAATAGTCATATTTTCATATTTATTTTTAATACTATTGATATTGGCTAAGCCCAAGCCAGAGTGACTTTTCTTTGTTGAATAACCGTTTTGTTGTATTTGTTTAATTGAAATTTCAGAATCACCTCGTTTATTTTGTATTTCATATTCAAATTCACCACGTTCGTTTGAATAAGCCATAATTTCAATATGAGCTTCTTGACTTTGCTCTATTAATACTTTGCTTTCTTCAATCGCATTGTCACAACTTATACCGACGATTCTGACTAAATCTATTTCATTAATATTTTTAGGCAATTTCGTAATTTCACTGCTACATTCAAAATTATATGGAATATGTTCTCTATACATTTCTGTTAACTTAGCAATAATGATACTTTTGAGAGATTTTATTTTTATATGATTAACATCTCTATATTTTTCAAATGCTTTTGCATTTAAATTGGCCTTAGTATATTCATCAAGCTTTTGGATTACTTCTTTAGTATTTCCTTCTTGTGCACTGATTTTTAATGAGTTAAACATATTTCGATAATCATGCCGAAAAGCACGTAACTCATCTTCGCTCTCTTCAAGATATTGCGCATAGTCTTGTAATTGTTTTTGCTCTTTTATTAATTTATCTTGTTGTGATTTTTTTAAAAGATGCTTTTGAATATTTATTAGTTCCACGTAAGTCGCCATAGCAAAAACTATTTGAATTAATACAAAAATTGTAAAAAACATACTTAACGATGCATTTTTCTGGGTTTGTCCATAAAAAATCATTGTTAAAGTAGTGGAAACATATAGATAGATCAACAGTCCTATAAACACATTGTGATTTTCATTCATTAAATATGAGTGAAGATGCTTATAGAAGATCTCAATTATAAAAACTGCAAGAAGTATAATACTAATTTGGACTAATAAATTAAGATAAATTATATCCTCAATATGTAAAAGCTCCATTAAGATACTACCTAGTATATCTATTATGGAATCTACAACTCCTACAATTAAAATTGCCCCAATAGCCAAATTTTTTTCTTTACTCTTTCTAAAATAAAATATGAAAAATAAAATTTCCAAAAAAGTGGCTAGTTCAACAACTCCTCCACATAAAATTGGAAGTAAGAATAACACTCCACCGAGAATCAAAATATTTTTTTTACTAGCTGCAATTTGAGAAACTCTAAAAAATATCCATAAATCAGTTATTCCAGAAATAAGCATTAAAAAGCTATAAACTAACAACATTTTTATTTCCAAATGTTGCGCGTCCAGTAAAATATACCTTTACTAAAATTTCCATTAACAAAACCATTTACTCTAGTACCACCAACAACTTCAATCATTTCTTCTTCACTCAAAGTAGTAGTTTTAACAATATTTTCTTTTCTAATTTCTTTCATTATTCTTCTCCTTAAATAATCAATATTATTTTTATGTCTTAAATATTACCATCTTTCATCCCTCGAAAATACCAAAAATACCGAATCAGTCACTTTTACGACTAATTCGGTATTTTATTATTATTCTTAAGTTATCAATTAACTATTTTTCATTAGATGTGCTCTTCTTCTCGTCTAAGATCCAGTTATATTGTTTAGCAAACATTGCAATTAATAAGATACTTACTACTACATATAGGGCAGTCGCAATGTAATATGCATTCGCATACCCAGCTGGCGTCTTAAGTAAGTAAAAGGCTGTAAATAATCCATCAATTATTCCAATTACCGCATATGCAATCTGAACCACAGCAGTAAAGGCTGGACGCATATCTTTATCAACAATAATCATCTGTACTTCTTGCTGAATTGGCATTGTTGCATTTGCTAAACCACTACGTAAGAATAGCAAAACCCCTACAATTACAAAAAGAGTAATTCCAGTGCCGAAGTGTCGACCGTTAGCCATTAAAAACATTAATGGTGCACAAGTTAAGGTTCCAGCAGCAATAGAAACAATGGCACCTAGCTTCTTGGCTAAGAATGGAGCAAAGAAATATCCAATAAACATCGCTGCGGTCTGAAAGGTATTAATTGTTGAAGTAATTCCCCGGGGAATATGCAGATATTCATTCAAGTAAATTGGAATATAAGGAACAACCAATCTAGCACCTAGTTGAATACCTGCAATATACAAGATCCACATAATCGTCTTTTTATTAATCAAAGCTTCAAAAGCTTTTTTCTTCTCTTCTGGCGTTTGCGGTTTCTTCATCCCCACGGTTCGATAGTCCTTTGGCTCATCTTTAATAAAGATTGCTAATACAAAAGCAACTACATTAACTAAAGCAGTCAAAATCAATACTATTCTAAAGGCATTGGTATAATTAGCTAGATAACTCCCACTTAATTGGGCGGTATGAGCAGATAGATTAGAAGCAATATCATAAGAAATACCCTGCATCTTACTAAAGAAGTACACTACTGCTTTTCCACCGATAAAAGTTAAGATAGTTTGAGCAACTAAGTTTACAACCATTACTACTGTAAACATCTTAGTTCTGATTTCTTTAGGTACATAAGAAGTCCACATCAAAGGATACATTAAGTCATAAACTCCAATTGCAGTCCATGAAATAATGTAGGCAAACATAATAATTATTTGATTAGTTGTAATAGTAGTTAACGCCAGGAAAATAGAAGTTAAAGGCGGCAAAATCAACAAAATTTTACGATAACCTAATTCATGCACCCAAACAATCATCAACGACATTAATAATGCAGTAATCGCATTAAAGATATTCAGACCTGAAATTAATCCTGGTGCTACTATATCAAAGTATGACAAAGCTGCATCATTAGTAATTCCAGTTACCGCACCTAAAATTCCGTAAATCCATAGATATAAATAAACATTTCTCCGATATCGGGGATTCCAATTCTTGATTGCGACTTTTTCTTGAGCAGTCAAAGTAAAACCTTCTTTTTAAAACCATATATAACACTTTCAATTTTATTTTACTTCACATGTTCAGAAAAAACACATATTTGTCAATATTATTGCCTGTAAATCTATCACAGAGCGTAATTTTAAGGTATTATTGTAATAGTTTAAAAAAGGAGATTTTAATCGTGCAAAGTAAACGCCCTATTATCATTGGAATTGCCGGTGGTTCAGGTAGTGGTAAAACGACCATTGCCCATGAAATTTATGACCAATTACAACAAGATGACCATATTTTAATTATGACGCAAGATTCTTATTACAAAAATAACGATGACTTATCAATGTCAGAGCGTAAGAAGATTAACTACGATCATCCCGATGCCTTTGACATGCCACTACTTGTTGACCAACTTCGTCAATTAATGGACTATAAGGCAGTTGAAATGCCAGTTTACGATTTTACTGCTCATACTCGAAGCGAAAAGACGATTCACACCGAACCAGCTGATATTATTATCCTAGAAGGTATTCTCGTCCTTGGTGAAGAAAACTTACGTAACTTAATGAGTATCAAGGTCTTTGTCGATACTGATGATGACATTCGCTTCATTAGACGATTAGAGCGCGACACGCAAGAACGTGGTCGTTCAGTTCATTCAGTTATTGATCAATACTTAAAGACCGTTAAACCAATGTACAATCAATTCATTGAACCAACTAAACGCTACGCTGACATCATCGTTCCAGAAGGCGGCGAAAATGATGTAGCAATTGATATGCTTACTACTAAAATTCGTTCAGTTTTAAGTAACGTTAAATAGAAATAAACCTCGTAGGTTATTCTACGAGGTTTATTTTTTCTACTCAACTACATTATCTCCATCTACCGTTGTCATTGTTAAAACAACGCCTGAAGGTTGTGGATCAAACGAAATATTATTTAAACCATTTGCCGTTCTTACATGGGCATATTTTAAATTTGCACTCCAAACAGTATTATTTCCTTCGTAAATTGCAATAATAAATTGAACACTTTTGGTTAAGCTGCTTGATAGATTCGATCTAATTCTCTTTCAAAGATTTCATCTGGTGTATGATAAGCTAAGATCTTTCTTGGCAATGAGTTGCACCAGGTTTCAATATCAATGATATTTTGTAAAGAATAGTTAGCTATTGCTTCTCCTTTAGGAATGAATCTGCGAATAAGACCATTGTGTCTTTCAACTGTTCCCTTATCACAAGAAGTGTAAGGATGGGCATAGTAAACCAGTGTATTGGATGCTTCTTCTAGGTTGGACAGATCCGCAAATTCTGAACCATTATCAGTGGTAATAGTTTTAAAAATATCATTCCAGTGTTCACTGTATTGTCTTTGGAGTTCTTTAAAGGCTTGCATGACACTGATAGAAGTCTTGTCGGGAATACGAATAATTAAGAATTCACGACTCATGCGCTCAGATAAGGTTAACAGCACTTCATCATCTTTAGTCTTATGTCCAAGAACCAAATCGCATTCCCAATGACCGAATTCATTACGTTCACTAATTTCTTTTGGACGTTCTTCAATACTTCTGCCAAGCTTTTTCTTGTTTTTGCGAACACGATGAAGCTTGGTATTGCGTTTAAGCTTCTCAGGCAAGTCGTAATTATAAATGCCTAATAAGCCCTTATCAACGTAATTATAAAGAGTTTTGGTGCAGACAACATCGCTGCTAGAGAATTCGCCAGCAGCAGTGGCACGATTACTGCAAACATCAAGCGACCAACCGTCTTTAAAGAAATGTTTGTGGACATAGTGAATAAATTGAGTTTTTTTGAGAAAGTCTGATTTGCGCCCACAATTTTTACGATGAGCTTGATATACATCATGTCCTTGAGTAGCCTTGTATCTTTTGACTTTACCATGATACAGTTTTACAGTGCCACGTTTAATCTCATAACTGATAGTAGAAGGAGAACAGTTGAGTTCACGAGCAATTGCACGCAAAGAGCAGCCATCTTTCAAACGCAATTGAATAATAACTCGCTCTTCAAATGATAAATGCTTTCCTTTAACGTGCTGGTTCATGGTAGAATGTAAAGAGTCCATTTTGACCTCCAATAGAAAGTTTTTGTGGTTATTAACATTCTATCAAACAGGTCCGAATGGACTTTTTATTTTTCTAAAGTGTTCAATTTGATTTTACAATCAACGGTATTATTTCCTTCAATATTCTTTATTTCATAATCACTCTTAAATACAGCATGATCGAGCGTAAAGTTGCCAGCCTTTAAATTTGCGCTGCCTTCGTCAATCGTAACATCAGTTAGATTCATATCTCCATCTGTTACATTTAAAGAAATCTTAGATAAAATAGATCCCGATACTTTGATTTCGCCATCATATGTCGCTAACTTGCCATCGGCCAGATCACTATTTCGTACTGTTACATTTCCATCTGTTGATTCAAGAAGTGACTCAGCTATCGCCACTCGTCTTACTCTAACTCTACCTTCAGTCGATTTAAGATATGCCTTTTCAGTCTTAATATCAACTATCTCAATATCACCGCTACTAGTTTGAATATCAAGACTATCCAAAGTAGCCTTTGCAGGAATCACAACTTTTAAGTGAGCTTCTCCCTTTTCAATCAAATTCATTTTTTGCTTAAGTCGTAGTTTACCATCTTCTAAGCGAATAAGCGGTAAGTAGTGTCTTTTCCCAGTAAAATTAACCGAAAAATTCTCGCCTTGTTCAACTGTTACGTCTCCAATACTTAGCTTTATTCTTAATTCATTGAACTTTTTATCACTTAACTTTACATCAACTATCTCATCTTTTTTATTCTCTTTAGAAAAAAGCTTTTCAAAAATCATAGCCTTTCCCCCTAATCCACGACTTAATTAAATTATTATTAATTATATTAATATGATTTAATATTTGCAACTCCTAAACGCAAAAAACAACGCTGAAATTTTCAACGTTGTTTTATTTTTTATCTAATTTAAATAAATTCTTTTACTTACTACCAGGTCTCTTTTTCTTTGCAACCTTAGCTCCTTGAACCATGCTATCATTGTAGCCCCAAACCCAAGTTACGATAAATGAAACCACAATTGTTACAGCACTAGCAATCAAAAATGTATAGAAGCTAGATAAATCAGTAGGATGCTTAGGATTAAAGAATGAAGAAAATCCAATTAATCCACCAGTAAAGCCATACATTGTTCCGTGCATTAAACCAGTAACAAGACCACCAAATGCAGAACCAATACAACCAGAAATAAATACTTTCTTATATCTTAAACTAATACCATAAACAGCTGGTTCAGTAACACCACACATTGCAGAAATAGTTGAAGCAAAACCTAATTCCTTTAAGTCTTCTTTCTTAGACTTAATAGCTACCGATAATACGGCAGCACCTTGAGCAATCATTGATGAACAAATAATTGCGTTCAATGCACTTTCACCAGTGCCAGCAATTTGTTGGGCAACAAGCGGCACAACACCCCAGTGCAAACCAAAGATAACCAATACTTGGTAGAAATCACCAATAATAAATCCACCAATCCAGCCAGATGCATGAACTAACCAGTTGATAAAGGCTGCAATACCATTAGCAACACCTTGAATAATTGGGCCGGTTACCATTAAAGTCAATGCTGAAACTACTAAAACAGTAATTAATGGAATAAAAATCATTTGTAAGTACGATGGTAGCCATTTCTTAAGCCAATCTTCACACTTCTTAGCAAGCCATGCGGCTAAAATCATTGGGAAAATTGAGTAAGTATAGTTCAAAAATTCAAACTTAATTCCGCCAACTTCAAACATTGTCTTAAAGGCTTTGCCCCATTCAACTAACTGCGGATAAACTAATACTCCACCAATTACTGCTGCGATGATTGGATCGGAATTCAATCTTTTAGCTGCGCAGTAACCAACTAGAACTGGCAAGAAGAAGAAAGCCGAATCAGCAATTGCGCTAGTAGTGATATAGGCTGTACTCTTGACACTAAGTAAACTACCTAATTGTGGCAGAGTAAGCAATGCCAAAATACCTTTAATAATACCAGCTGCAGCAATTACACCGATAATTGGACTCATTGAACCAGTGATAAATCCAATTAAATTACCAAAAGCTTTTGAAACTGGATTTTTACCGTCATCTTCTGGAGCAGGAGCTGCTTCACTATCTAAAGGTCCTAATTGCTTAACTACTTCATCAAAGACATTAGTTACTTCATTACCAATTACAACCTGATATTGTCCTGACGCATGCATCACGTCTAAAATTCCACGTTGATTTTTTAAAACGTCATCATTTGCTTTACTTTCATCTTTTAAGTAAAAACGTAAGCGTGTAATACGGTGAATTACATTATTAACATTCTCCTTACCGCCGACATTTTTAATAATAAAAGAAGCTAACTCTGGATAAGATAATTTTTTGCTTGAAGTGTCCTCTGCTTCTGCCGTCTTTAAGTAAGCCGTTGCTACAGCTTCACCAGCTTTTGCTTCACCTTCAGTTACATCAAGTCCTGAAATCTTGTCAGCTGAATTAGTAATCAAAACCATGATTGTTGTATCTAATCCCTTAGCTTTGATTTCATCTAAATCCATTTCAGCAATTTCATCGCCGGCCTTAACTTCTTGACCATTTTCAATCTTAATCGTGAATGGTGCACCCTTTAAGCCGACTGTATCAACGCCCATGTGGACTAGTACTTCTAGCCCTTCGTTAGTAACGATTCCGACAGCATGTTTAGTATCGGCAACCATACTGATTTTTCCTGAAACAGGTGCTACAACCTTTCCAATAGTTGGGGTCAAACCAAATCCATCTCCCATTGTTCCTTGAGAAAAAATAGGATCTGAAGTCTTAGCTAAAGCAATAACCGCTCCAGTAGCTGGAGCTAATAAATTAGTAGTATCTTGTACCATAATTTCATTCTCCTCTTTGGAAGTATCCGCTTTCACATATCTTGATTTAAATATTATACTTGTCTGTACAAGCTGTCAATACTATTTTATGAAAAAGCTTACTTTTCTTTTAAATTAAGTATTTTATAGATGAAAAAGTTTTGCTTTACTTGTCTAAACAAGTGTATATAATTAAAGACAAAGGAGGATCTTTTATGGCTCAATCTAAAGTTAGTGCTATTGCTCAAGATTTAGTTGATAAAATTAAGCATCAACAATATAAACCTGGCGAATATCTCCCTAGTGAACATCAATTAATGGACTTATATGGTGCTTCAAGAGAAACAATTCGAAAAGCACTTACTAGCTTAACCGACCTAGGCTTAATTCAGAAGATTCGTGGAAAAGGTTCAATAGTTTTAAATCTCGATCGCTACACTTTTCCCATTTCAGGAATTAGCAGTTTTGCAGAATTGAATAATCAATTAGGACTTAAAGCAGAAACAAAAGTTTTATTTTTACAAAAAGAAGATCATTTGCCAACTGGCTTTATCAAATATTTTCCTGAAGAAAAAAACAGTGCTGGTTTTCATCTTGAACGCTTGCGATTAATAGAAGGACAAGCTGATGTCTTAGATTGCGACTATTTGCTTTCTCCTCCTATTAATTCACTTCCAAAAGATGCCGCAGAAACTTCTATTTATAATTATTTAGAAAATAAAGAAAAATTAGAAATTTCCTATGCAACGAAAGAAATTTCTGTTTGTAAAGTTGACAAGAGAATTCAAGATTTACTTCAATTAGACAATAAACTTGCAGTGCTAGTTGCAAGTAGAAATTATTTAGCTGACACAACTAAATTCGAATTAACCCTGTCCTATCATCGACCTGACAAATTCAAATTTGTGGATTTTGCTCGCAGAAAAAAGATTAAATTTTAGAAAGGATTCAGCGATGAATAATTTAGGCAATAAAGTAATTTATCAAATTTACCCCAAATCTTTTTATGACTCAAATAATGATGGTATCAGCGACTTACGTGGCATCATTGAAAAAATCGACTATATCAAAAAGCTAAATGTAGACTTCATTTGGTTTAACCCATTTTTTGTTTCTCCACAAAATGACAACGGCTATGACATTGCTGATTATAAAAAAATTGATCCTCGATTCGGAACAATGAGCGACTTCGAAGAACTAGTCGCTAAATTAAAAACAATTAATGTTAATGTGATGCTCGACATGGTTTTAAATCACTGTTCAACGGAACATGAATGGTTTAAAAAAGCTCTAGCTGGAGATAAAAAGTATCAAAAATTCTTTTATCTTAGAAAAGGTAAGGACGGACAACTACCTAATAACTGGCAATCAAAATTTGGTGGTCCAGCTTGGTCAAAATTTGGCGACACTGATTACTACTATCTCCACCTCTATGACCCAACTCAAGCAGATCTTGACTGGCATAATCCTGAAGTTCGTGCTGCCTTAATAGATGTTGTAAACTTTTGGCGTAATAAAGGAGTTCACGGCTTCCGCTTTGACGTAATCAACGTTACAGGGAAAGATACTACCTTAGTTAACTCAACAGATCCGGTGCAAGAAAAATCCCTTTATACTGATACACCAGTGGTGCAGCAATATTTAAAAGAATTAAATGCCAAATCCTTCGGTCAAGACCGAGAATCAGTTACTGTTGGAGAAATGTCATCAACTACAATTGAAAATTCAATTGCTTATACTCGTCCAGAAGATCATGAGCTTTCAATGGTCTTTACCTTTCATCACCTCAAAGTTGACTATAAAAACGGTGAAAAATGGTCTAAGATGCCTTTTGACTTTAAGAAATTAAAAGATATTATGCTTACCTGGAATAGTAAGATTGATCAAGGTGGTGGCTGGCAAGCTCTATTCTGGAATAATCACGACCAGCCTTGGGCATTAAATCGATTCGGTGATACTGGAAAATATCACAATAAATCTGCTGAGATGTTAGCTCTTGCTCTTCATCTACTACGCGGAACGCCTTACATTTATATGGGCGAAGAAATTGGTATGATGGATCCTCACTATACTTCCATGAAGGATTATGTTGACGTCGAAGCTTTGAATGCCTATGACGCATTAATCAAAAAAGGTATTGATGAAAAAGAAGCTTTTGAAATTGTTCAGTCTAAAGCTCGCGATAACTCAAGGGTTCCAATGCACTGGGATAATTCTCAATATGCTGGTTTTAGTGGCCACAAACCTTGGCTCATGCCAACAGACCAAGATAGAATTAACGTTGAAAAAGAACTACAGGATGGTGAAATTTTTAATTTCTATCAAAAATTAATTAAACTCAGAAAATCAGAAAAATTGATCTCTGAAGGTCACATCAAACCATTTTTAATGGAACACCCACAAGTTATGGCCTATGAACGTTATTTAGATGACTCTAATAAAAAACTTTTAGTATTTGCAAACTTCTATGGCAAAGAAACTGAAGTTAAAATACCTGCTGAATATTTAAATAAGGTTGGTCAGATTTTAATTCAAAATTACGATAAAAATCTTGTTTCTCTGCCTTCAGTCTTGCAATTAAAGCCTTATGAAGCTTTAGCAATCAAACTTTAATTTAAGAAGATCAGATTGATCTTCTTTTTCTTTTCAAAAAATAAAACTCCCTTTTGCGTAATTAAGATTGGAGATCTTTCTCTAATACACTTAAAGGAGTTTTCTATGGATAGGAAAGAATTAGAAAAACGGGTTGATGAAGCTAATATCACCGCTGATCCCATCTTTAGCTGGGTTATGGAACAAGGAACTAACTGCCGCGACCTTTTACAAGCAATTGCGCCTGAATTGCATATTCAAACTGCTAGTTTTGAAACACAGAAAAGATTGAAGTTTCATCCTGCAATGCATGGTATTATCCCCGACATCTATGCTACAGATGACAAAGGCCGAGTCTTTGATATTGAACTACAAATGACCCTGCCTGATTTTTTAGGAAAGCGGATGCGGTATTATTTTTCAATGATGGATCAAAGTCTATTTATGCAAGGTGAAAATTATCGCAACTTGCCTACTACGTATTTAATTTTAATTCTACCAACCGATCCGCTTGGGCTTGACCAATATCGTTACGATACTACTTGGAGCACTGAGGGATTTAGACATGATCCATTAAATATTGGTCAAAATCTGATTTTGCTTAATGCAAGTGGAACAAAAGGAAAAATCACGCCCCGTCTGCAAGGATTTTTTGATTTAATGCGTGGTAAAATTAATACAAATGATAGCTTTATTCAAAAGTTACAAAGCGATGTTGAGAAATATAAAACTAATCCAGAAAGAAGGAAAGAGCTCATGGATTACCAAATGAAACTTGATGATATGCGATATGTTGGAGAAAAAACAGGAAAAGAAGAAGAACGAATTGACGCTATTAAGAAAATGATTAAGCTCAGTAGAAAATTGAATGCTAGCAATGACTTCATTTTAAAACAATTAACTGAAGATTATGGTTCATACTTCTCTCAAAAAGAACTAAAACAATTTATAAAAAATAATTAATCAACAAAAAACCACGTGAGTTCAGCTCACGTGGTTTTTCATATAATTAATACTTACTTTGCAAATGCTTAGCAATCATTGAAAGCGAGAAACAAACAATGAAATACATAATTGCAATAATTACATACATTGGAATCAAATATGTCGTATTTTGACTGTAAATAATCTGTGCATGAAACAATAACTCTGGCAAAACAATAATTGTTGCAAGTGATGTGTCTTTAACTAATGAAACGAATTGTGACAGAAGGGACGGGATCATCTTATTAAGAGCTTGCGGAATGATCACATGATACATCGCCTGCATATAGGTCATCCCATTTGAACGAGCTCCTTCCATTTGTCCCGGATCCACAGCAGCAATACCACTTCTAACAATTTCAGCAAGCATTGCTCCTTCAAATACTACCAAAGCAATAATCGATGCTACTGTTGGATTAGTAACAATTCCTAACTCTGGCAATCCAAAGTACGTAAAGAAGATTATCAGCAATAGCGGTAAATTTCTTATAATGTCAATTACAAAACCAACAATAGTTGAAAGATATTTGATCTTCACATATCGAATAAAGCCGCATACTAATCCTAGAATAAAACTCAAGGCAATTGATATTAAGGATACATATATAGTCACCCACAAACCTTGTAAGAGAAAGCGAATGTTAATCCAAGAATATGCATGAATAAAGTTTTCCATCTTTTTCTCCTCCCTAGGCTAATTTCTTTTCCAAGTGACGCATGTAGTAACTTAATGGCAAGGTTAAAATTAAGTAAAATAAACCTACAACAACATAGGTATTAATAGTTTCAAAAGATGAAAAAGCTATGACATCTGCTTGATACATCAAGTCAAAACCGGCTACAAAGGCTAATACCGATGAGTTTTTAATTAAGTTAATAAATTGATTGCCCAATGGAGGAATTACAATCTTTAGAGCCTGTGGCAAAATAACGTATCGCATTGCTTGCGTATAAGTCATCCCATTTGAACGAGCTCCTTCCATTTGTCCATCTCCAACTGAGTTAATTCCTGCCCTAACAGTTTCTGCAATAAAAGCTGAAGTATACAAGGTTAATCCAATTGTTCCAGCTGCAAAACCTGATACCTTAAACCAAATTTGCGGTACAACAAGGTAAAAAATCATTGTAATAACTAGCAAAGGAATGTTACGGAAAATTTCAATATAGACATGTGCCACTGCTCTACCAAACTTATTCGGTGCAACTTCTAATAAAGCAAAGCCTACCCCAAGAATTAAACTAAAGAACAGGGCAATTAGACTACATAAGATTGTGTTCCAAAAGCCTGATAAGAATTCAGACCAGTGATTTGTTAAAATCCCTATCACGAATTTTCAACCTCCTTAATGTTAAATCCTGGAATACCATTGAACCATTTAACTAACAAACGATGATATGTTCCGTTTTTCTTTAATTCATTTAGTGCTTTGTTAATGCGATCAGCAAAACCAGTTTGTCCCTTTTCTACAGCAATTCCGTAAGGTTCACTGGTGTAGGTACCACCAACCAACTTATACCCCTTATTTTCACTAGCAATTCCGGCAAGCAAGCCATTATCAGTAGTCATTGCTTGACCTTGTCCTGCTTTTAAGGCCGTAAAAGCTTGACCATAATCGTCATACTCTAAAACCTTTGCTTTTGGTGCAAATTTTTTAACATTATCAACTGCTGTTGTTCCCTTAACAGCTAGAGCCGTTTTACCATTAAGATCCTTAACATTTTTAATAGTTGAATTATCCTTAACTAGTAAAGATTGACCTGCAGTAAAATATGGTTCACTAAAAGTTACTTGTTTTTTACGATCGGGTGTAATTGTCATTGTTGCTAAAATTGCATCAATATTACCATTTTTAAGTAACGGAATTCTCGTCTTAGGCGTAGTTTGCACAAATTCAGCTTTTGCATTTTTACCTAACATTTGTTTAGTTAAAGCCTTTGCTAAATCTACTTCAAAACCTTCGATTTTTCCAGTTTTAATACTCATTAAACCAAATAATCGCGTATCAGCCTTAACGCCCCAAGTAATGGTTTTACTTGCTTTAACCTGTTCATAAGCATTACTTGATTTTTGCTTCTTGGCACATCCAGTTAAAGTAATCAGTAAACCTAATACCAAAGGTAAAATAAAAATCTTAATTGATTTTTTCATTTTAGCCACCTAGCTTTTCAGTAATAACCTTACTTAAAAATTGACGTGCACGTTCAGTCTTAGGATGTTCAAAGAACTCTTCTGGCTTAGCATCTTCTAAAATTCTTCCTTGATCAAAGAAAATAAGTCTATCTCCAACTTCACGAGCAAAGCCCATTTCATGAGTTACAACAACCATTGTAATTCCTTGATCTGCTACATACTTCATAACATCTAAAACATCTTGAATCATTTCTGGGTCAAGCGCACTAGTTGGTTCATCAAATAAAATAGCTTTTGGTCTCATTGCTAATGAACGAGCAATTGCAACACGTTGCTTTTGCCCACCAGATAACTGTCTTGGATACATATTAGCCTTTTCTTCAAGACCCACTTTTTTCAAAAGATCCATTGCAATATCGTGGTTTTCCTTCTCTGGACGGTGTAAAACAATCTTAGGAGCTAAAGTTATATTTTCAAGCACAGTATGGTTGTCATACAAGTTAAAATGCTGGAAAACCATTCCCACATTTTTACGAATTTTGTTTAAATCCGTATGCTTATCTGCTAGATCATAGCCAGTAACCATTAAAGTACCAGAATTGATTCGCTCTAGTCCATTCATTGTTCGAATCAAAGTACTCTTACCAGAACCAGATGGTCCAATAATTGAAACAACTTGACCCTCTTCAATACTTAAATTTATATCCTTTAAAGCATGGAATTTACCATAGTACTTATTTACATGCTTAAAATCAATAATTGCAGCCATTGTGCTTCCCCTCTCTTTTTTACTCACTTTTCCATTCTACTCTAAAATTATTAAAATTAACTTTAATATAGCTTAGCTATTGCTTACTCAGACATAACTCCTTTTTTAATTTGGAGTAAAGAAAAAAGCCCCTCGCTCCTAGATTTCTCAGGACGAAAGGCTTTTTTCCGCGGTACCACCTAAATTGTCTACTTAAAGACCAACTTGACTAGAGCACAAACATGCTCCAGCGGCTAGATAACGTACCGCTTACGGCTAAACTTACTCTCATTAAAGATTTCAGCCAGCAGCATTGTAAAAGTGTCTTTCAATAATCCAGGGTCTGCTAACTTTTCCACTACCGTTAACTCACTAAAAGAAATAAATTATTTACTTTTCTTTTCATCGCTTTTTAAATTTAAATGTTGATTACATTTAATAATATTTTTTCAAAAAAGGCAAGTAAAAAATTTATTTTTCACCTTCAGCCTCTTTAATATTAAAGCCTGGAATACCGCTAAACCACTTCTTTACTAAGGCATTATACGTCCCATCTTTTTTTAATTTATTTAGAGCACGATTAATTGCATTCTTCATTTGCTTCTGTCCCTTATTCACGGCAATACCGTATGGTTCATTTGTATATGTACCACCAACAAGCTTATAGCCTTTATTTTCAGTAGCAATTCCGGCAAGTAAACCATTATCAGTTGTCATCGCTTGCCCTTGACCTGCCTTTAGTGCAGTAAATGCTTGACCATAATCGTCAAATTCTAATACCTTTGCTTTGGGAGCAAATTTTTTAACATTAGCGACAGCTGTTGTACCTTTAACAGCTAATGCTATTTTCCCATTTAAATCTTGAACATTTCTAATTGATGAATCTTCCTTAACTAGCAAAGATTGACCAGCATAAAAGTATGGATTACTAAAATCAATTTGTTTTTTACGCTCTGGTGTAATTGTCATTGCAGCTAAAACTGCATCAATATTTCCATTCTTTAACAGCGGAATTTTGGTTTTAGCAGTAGTTTGTACAAAGCTGGCTTTAGCATTTTTTCCCAGAATTTCTTTGGTCAATGCATTGGCTAAATCAACCTCAAAGCCTTCAATCTTTCCAGTTTTAATGCTCATTAAACCGAATAAACGGGTATCAGCTTTAACGCCCCAGGTAATTTCATTGCTTTTTTTGACTTCTTGATATACATTCCGCGTATTTTTTTGACATGCTGATAGTAGAAAAACGCTCAATAAAACAGTAAATAAAGAAAAAATTCGTAGCTTTCTTTTCACTTTTTTGTTTTCCCCCCCTAACTAAAATTAGAGGGAAAAGATCCCTCTAAATTATTCAAATGCCATTTGGTTAGTATATAGTCCGTAGTAAAATCCACGCTTCTTAATCAGCTCGTCGTGGTTTCCTTCTTCGATGACATTTCCGTCTTTCAATACTACTATTTTATCTGAATTTAGAATTGTCTTCAAACGGTGAGCAATAACAAAGCTCGTTCTGCCTGCAATAACAGCATCCATTGCCTTTTGAATTTTAGCCTCAGTAACTGTATCAACATTAGAAGTGGCCTCATCTAAAATCAAAAATTCTGGATCAGTCAAAATAGTTCTAGCAATCGAAATTAATTGTTTCTGGCCAGTAGAAAAGACCGAATTTTCTTCCGAAACTTGAGTATCATAACCCTCAGGAAGCGTCATGATAAAGTCATGAATATTCGCTTCTTTTGCTGCTGCAATTACTTCTTCTCGACTTGCAGTTGGCTTACCATACTTAATATTCTCTTCAACTGTTCCAGTAAACAGTACTGAATCTTGTAAAACAATACCTACATTATTTCTTAAAGATTCAAGCGTAATATCACGTACATCAACGCCATCAAAGGTTATTTTTCCACTATTAACATCGTAGAAGCGATTAATCAAGTTCATAATAGTTGTTTTCCCTGATCCAGTTGGACCAACTACGGCAACAGATTTCCCCTTATCAACGTCAATTGAAACACCATGCAAAATTTCTTTATCAGCGTTATAACCAAAATGCACATTTTCAAGCTTAACGCCTTTTTCAATTCCTTGTAAAACTTTGCCATTTGGCACAGTATCTTCTTCATCTTGCTCTTCAACAGTAGCCAATCTTCTTGCACCGGTTAAAGCAAGTTGAGTCATAGAATAAATAGAAGTTAATTGAGTTAAAGGCTGGAAATATGTTTGCGAATATTCAACAAAAGCAACAATTAATCCTAAACCCACTGCTCCACTTACCTGACCGCTAACAATTAGCCATGCACCTCCACCAATTACAATAGCTAAGTTCAATAAAGAAATTCCTTGTAATAATGGGAAAAGCATTCCAGAATAAAATTGCCCCTTAAACATAGCGCTACGAACATCGTTATTATATTTTTTAAAGTTTTGAACAGATTCTTTTTGTAAGCCATTAGTAATAATAACTTTTTCACCATTAATCTGTTCATTAACATATCCGTTAAGGTCACTGATTTTATCTTGCTGCTTGTCTAAATAAATTCGTGCCTTTTTCATAATGACTAAACTAATTATCAAAATAAACGGGGTTGTAGCTATTGTAAAACAAGCCATCACTGGATTAACAATAAACATCATAATAATTGTTCCGATTAATAATGCACCTTGAGAAATAATTTCAAAAATTGCATTATTTAAGGCGTTAAAAATATTATCTAAATCTGAATTAAACAAAGATAATAACTTTCCATCTTGATGAGTATCGAAATAACGAATTAGCATCCTCTGAAACTTGGCAAATAAGTTCTCTCTCATGTCATTTGTAGCGTTCGCAGTAAATTTAGACATTACCATCCAAGCAATGAACGAAGCAATAATTCCTGCTGCATAAACGCTGACCATTGAGCCAAGAGACTGATAAAAACTACTTAAATCATGACTGCGACTAGCTACTTTGCTGACAGCTTTAGTCAATTCTTGAACAGCATTTCCCAGGAAAAGCGGTCCTAAAACTTGACTTAAAGTCGAAGCCAAGGAAAGGACTACAACTACCGTAACTCCTTTCCAGTAATTCTTCAGATACTTAGCAAAATATTTCAGGGCTTTTTTAGTATTACTCATCAATCTCGCCTCTCTTTTCTTTAGCTTTTTGTGTGCGATAAATATCTTGATAAATTGGAGAAGTCTTTAATAGCTCTTCATGAGTCCCTTCAGCGACGAGTTTTCCATCATCTAAAACTAAAATTTTATCAGCATTCATTACTGACACAATTTTTTCAGCAATAATTACTGTTGTAGTATCCTTTAGATCATGTTCTAGAGCCTCTTGAACCAATTTTTCAGATTTAGCATCTAAGGCTGAAGTTGAATCATCCAAAATTAAAATAGGTGGTTGACCGATTACACCGCGAGCAATAGATAAACGTTGCTTTTGACCGCCGGAGAAATTGGCTGATCGCTCTTCAACCTCATGATCGAATTCATCTGGATATTGACCTACAAATTCTTGCGCTTGTGCAATTTCTGAAGCACGCTTCAATTCATAATCGGTTGCATCTTCTTTACCTTGCCGTAAGTTAGATGCAATTGTACCAGAGAATAAAATTGCTTTTTGCAAAACCATTGAAACTGTATTACGAAGAGCTTTTTCACCAATAGTTTTTAAATCTTTGCCACCAATTTTGATCATTCCTTCAGTTGGATCATAAAGACGCGGAATAAGTTGAGCAAGCGTACTCTTACCCGATCCAGTTGCTCCAACAATACCAACCATCTCTCCTGGCTTTACTTTAAAGGAAATATTTTTCAGAGTTGGCTTTTCCCCATCTGGATAAGTAAAAGAAACATTATCGAATTCAATACTACCTTTTTCTGGTGCAGCTGAAGCATTGGGATTAAATTGAACATCCGGCTCAGTATCAAGAACTTCCTTAATTCTTCTCAAAGAAACCATCCCACGGGTGAAGTTCATAATCACAAAGCCCCCAATTAAAATTGCAAAGAGCAAAGTTAAAATATAAGAAACATATGGTGATACAACAGCTACATCAGTTGGATTTAAATTAGCACTGCGGCCTACTAAAAAGACTACTAATGCAATTACTAAATAAGCAATTAGCATAAACGCTGGCATAATAGTAGAAATCCAATAACCAATTTTAATGTTTAACTCATTCAAACTATCAGAAGTCTTGTTAAATCTCTTGATTTCATTTTCACCTTGATTAAAAGATTTAACTACACGAACACCCTGTAAATTTTCCTTTACACGAGTAGAAATTTTATCCATATATTTTTGAAACTTGGCAAACAGCTGGTTCATATTTTGAATAACAATAAAGCCAACACCCATCATTAAAGCAAGCATTAATACTGGAGCCCACCAATAATGAGGAATAGTAACAATACTTAATACAAATGAACCAATCAAAATTATCGGCATTCTAAGCAGCTGCATGAACAAGATCATCATCATATTCATAACTTGGTTCATATCGTTAATTAAACGTACTACTAAAGAACCACTAGAAAACTTCTCAATATTTCCAAATGAAAAGCTCTGAATTTTTGCATAAGTTTCTTCTCGTAAATCTGAAGTTATTCCCTGGGCAATTTTTGCAGCATAATATACATTAAAAATTCCGGCAATAATCGCTAATAAACCAAGTACTACTAACCCAATCCCATCTCTTAAAACAGTATCATGATTATCAGCTAAAATTGCTTTTTGAATGTTTTCTAACAATCGCGGTTGCCATAAGGTTGCAAAAGCTGAAACCAAAATGGTGATAACTGCCAAAATAATTTCTTTACGATAATTTTTGAAATGCGGCTTCAAAATCTGCATTTATTTTTCTCCCTTCTTTCTTAAAAATTTCCAAAATGTTTCACTCCATTCTTCATTTAGAGCTACCAATTGTTTCATCTTTTGCGCACCCATCTTTTGAGCTACTTTATTTTCTATTTCAAATAAGGGTGTCATTTTTTCCTTGGCATATTTTTTACCAGATTCAGTCAACTGACAATACTTTACTCGATTGTCATCCGGATCAATTGTTAATTTCAAATAATCCTTTTCTAATAAACGATGAATCCCTTTATTAATTGATTGTTTAGGTAAGTCACTTAGATAAACTAAGTCCTTTTGTGTCAATCTTTTGCGTAATAGTAATTCATACAAGATAATCGTTAAATAAGCAGGCATGCCTTGCTGTCTATCCCATTCTTCATAAGCCTTACTACCACGAATAATCGCAAAATTTAATTTTTCTGTTTCACTTAGTTCCATGCTTTGCCTCGCAAAAATAGTCCCTGTAGATACTAATCGTTTAATTATATTAGTATCTACAAGGACTATTTGTCAATATTTTTTATTTTTATTTCCATAAAAAGTCAATTAGAAGACGATCAACCTCTTTATTTTCATGCAATTTACTGTGTTGCGCATTCTTTCCTTTTATTTCAACTTCTCGATATGATTTTGCACGTCCATTAATTAAATATTTATAACTTTGAGCAGAAGCTACAGAAACTGACCCGTCCGAATTCGAGCCATCTTTCTTATTACCATAAATATTCAAAACTTCGATCTGCTTTGGATAATGTTTACGCAAAGGCAACAATTTCTTAAATCCATCACTGTAAATGTCTGGTTGCCCTGTTTCTTTATTCTTGATCTTGGCTTTTTGTCCGGCTTCTTCACCTAAATAGCCATCGTAATGTCCAGCAATTGAAACTACTTTATTAATCTGTGGTAATTTTTTATTGTTGTAGTTCTCATTAATATAATTAGCAATCTGCAAATTTCCCATCGAATGTCCAACTAAATTGATTTTAGCGTAGTGATATTTATTTGAAACGGCAGTAATCACGTCTTTCACATAGGACGTCTTACCACTTTGATTGTCTTCTAAATTAACTTCAATAATTGGGTTCTTGACACTTTTGAGAATAGTTCCGTTCAACTTAACAGTACCATTTTTACTTACGTCAGCTTGAACAATGGTATTAGTCGCACCGGCCTTTTTAGCCGCATTTGCCATATGCTTTTCGGCATTTACACTAGAGCCCCAACCGTGGAAGAAAAAGGTAGGAATTGTTTTAGTATTACTCAATGAAACTGTAACCTTTTTTGTTGGAATTTCCTGCGACTTTTGACTACATCCCGTTAAAACCAATAAAAATAAAGCAACAAAAAAACTAGCAAGATAAATTTTTCTCTTCTTCATAATCTTTCCCCTCACACTTACTTTTCTCTAGTATACAAGGACAATTATTAATTGAAAAATATTTATTCTCACTAGTTTACTATTGCTAAAAGCTATACTATTTTGTTACTTTTGATAAATCCTTTAAACCTGGTAAAGTAATCATCACAATGAAGCTAATAATGTATAAGGCTGATAAAAAGCCCATTACTACACCAAGATTATATCTATCCATTAAAATACCGATTACTACTGATGAAAAACCACCAATTGCTCTACCCACATTAACAATAATGTTGTTGGCACTTGATCTAATCTCAGTTGGGTACAATCTACTGATCACAGCACCGTAACCGCCAAACATCCCGTTTGAGAAAAAACCGACAACAGCACCAATTACTAAAAGAGTAGCCATATTTTGAGCTAAGCTCAAAGTATATACCATCAAGGCAGAACCAATTAAGAAAATTGCAAAGGCTCTTCTAGGACCAAAGTAGTCAAAAATTGAACCAAAGGTCATCATTCCGATACTCATCCCAATGATAGTTGCAATCATCCAAAGACTAGAATTTGAAACATTTAAGTTTAATTGCTTTTGAACAATTGTTGGTAACCAGTTCATTAAGCCAAAGTAGCCCGCAATTTGAACAGTCATCATAATCATCAAGCCCAGTGTTTGCCAAGCAAGACGAGGCGTAGAGAACATCTTTTTAGCTACATCTGACAATAATGAATTCTTTTCACTAGCTTTAGCCTCAAGAAATTGTTCACTTTCATGAACATGCTTTCTAATAAAAATTGTTAAAACTACTGGAATGATTCCTACTAGAAATAGCATATGCCAACCAGCCGTTGGAATAATCCAAGCCGCAATCAAAGCTGCTAAAATTGCGCCAATTTGACCACCAATTGCTGCAACTGATGTCATCTTACCGATTTGCTCTTTATGAAAGTTTTCAGCAATTAAAGCAATTCCGACACCATATTCACCACCAGCTCCGATTCCTGCTAGGAAACGTAGTCCATAGATCATATAAATATTATTAGCAAAAGCCATCAAAGCAGTCGCAATCGCAAAAATAATTACCGTATGACTAAAAGTCTTAACACGGCCAATTTTATCTCCTAGAATTCCAAAAGCAATTCCACCCACTAACATTCCAAGGTTAGTAATTGTCGAAATAAAACCTGCTGCTCCACCTGATAAGTGCAGATCAGCAATCATTGAACTCATTGCAAACGATAAAAAAAGCACATCCATATTTTCAAGAGCAAAACCTGAAGAAGTAGATGCTATAACCCACTTCTGATTTTTGCTTAGACTATGTCTGTGCTTAACCATTGTATCCATATTTAATTCCTCCAAAACGAATGCTCTCTGTCATCCAATTATTTCTTCAGAATTCATTCTACTCGTTTTTTAATAATTTACAATGCCTACAGAAAAAAGACTCAAGCTAAAGCTTGAATCTTTTTAATTTAAATATTCAATTTTTTACTTAATTACTCAGCGTCAGCCATCAAATTATGAATCTTCTTTGTGAAGAAAAACATTACAACACCAAATAACACACTTACCAAACCAACAGCTAAGAAGTAAGCTACTTCAGTTTTACTTGAATAATACTTAACAATCTGCGAATTAACAGCTTGTCCAGTTGCATCAGCTAAGAACCAAAGACTCATCATTGCGAGCGGAATGCCTTAGGAGCTAAACGAGTTGTTACGGATAATCCAATTGGCGAAATAAGCATCTCAGCAATTTCAACAATGAACCAGGAACCAACTAACCAGAATGGGCTAACCCGTCCATTTGTTCCATAGAGCATACCTGGTAGTGCCATCCACATGTATGAAAGTCCAGCGAAAACTAAACCAGCTGCAAACTTACCAGCAGCACTCGGTTGCTTCTTCCAGTTATCCCATAGCCAAACAAAAAATGGGGTTAAAATCATAATAAATAATGGATTTAAAGTTTGGAAGTTAGCAGCAGTAAAGTGCCAGTTTCCAATATGAAGAACTGTTCTTTGCGCAGCAAACAAGGCTAAAACAACTGATCCAGATTCTTCAATTCCCCAGAAAATTGCAGCAGCAATAAATAATGGAATATAAGCCCATACTTTCGAACGTTCTTCTTTAGTTACTTTAGGACTTCTAAGCATTAAAACAAAGTAGTAAATTGGCAAAGCAATAGCCACAATAGTAATTAGGGTAATAATGTTCTCGACGTTTAATTGATCTAACGCAGCCATCACACCTAAAACAGCTGCTAAAACTAAAGCACCTAAAAGAACTCTCTTCAATAGCTTATTACGAGTTGCAGGATCAATTGGATCAGTCGGCTGCATCCCATCATCAGAAAGGTATTTTCTACCTCCCCACACATATTGCACCAAGGCAAAGAACATTCCCACTGCCGCTAAAGAAAAACCAGCGTGGAAATTAAGATGATTGCCAAATAAGTTAAAACCAAATCCTTCACTTGCCCAAGGAACAAGCCAGGGAGCCAAAGCAGATCCAAGGTTAATGCCGAAAACAAAAATACTGAATCCTGCATCTCTTCTTCGATCATCTAAAGAGTAAAGACCACCTACCATGTTAGAAACATTTGGTTTAAGCAATCCAGTACCAATTACAATAAATGCAATTGAAATATATAAGCCTAACTCTGCCATTGGCAAAGCTAAAACAATGTGTCCAATCATAATTAGGACACCACCAAAGAAGACAGTACTCCTTGCTCCCCAGATTCTATCTGCTAGCCAGCCCCCAGCTACTGTAGAAAGAAAAACTAGCGAACCATAAATAGACATGATTGAGGCAGCAGTTGTTTCATCCATGCCTAGTCCGCCACGTTCTACAGCATAGTACATGTAGAAGAGTAGGATAGCACGCATACCGTAGTAACTAAATCTCTCCCACATTTCAGTGAAGAACAAAGTAGACAAACCACGTGGCTGTCCAAAGAAAGTCTTCTCTGTTGTCGAATTATTCATCAAAAATTATTCCTTTCCGTCTTTTGTGTTTTATTCACACAGAAAGGTTAATTTTATACCTATTTAGAATAAGTAGTCAAATTGGTGTAGAGCAGTATGTGAAATAAGCATTCTCTTTCCATCTTAGAATGCTTATTTTAAACTCATTTATTCAACACCATAAACTTTACTCTCAAATGGCTTTAAAACAACTTCTCCTTTATCCTTTTTACCTCCTATGAGGTCAAGAAGTTCCTTATCTAATTTAATCTTTGCCTCTTTATCAGAAAAGTTCTGAACAAACCAATACTGTGTATTCTCATTTTCACGCACTTGAATCGAAACTTTACTGCTAGATTTACAAATTGGCAGTTCTGGAATTAAATCACTGGCTATTTCTTCATAAAATTTTTCTAGCAAATCATAATCGGTCCGGCAAGCAAGATAATATCCTTTTCCTAGCCCATCGTCGTGTTCCACAATAGCAGGTGTATCTTGATAGAAATCACTAGTATATTTTGCAAGCACCTTTCCTGTACAATTTATTAAAGTTTCACAATAATCGTGTGTCTTATATTCTTTTCCTTTAAAAATAATCGTATTTGCTTGTCCAGGATACAAAACATCCGTCTCAAGTGGCTCTATTCCATATATATCTTGTAATTCCTTAGGCCACTCATTCATATAAGCCAGATCATTTTCATCTACAACCCCGCTAATATAAGTGCCAACAATCTGACCACCATTTTTAACATAGCTGTCAATTTTTTCAATGTATGCTTTACTCATCAAAAAATGCATCGGATCGATCAATAAGGTATACTCTGAAAAATCATCTTCAGGACTAACAAAATCAACTGGAATATCATGGTCATAAAAATAACGATAATGTTTTTGAATTGTTTGCCAAATCTTTTTATCTTTACTATAGCTTTCAGCATCTTGCAAAGCCCAATAGCTATCATAACTAAAAACAATAGCAACTTTAGCTTTAAGATAGTTGGTATCTATAATTGATCTAATTTTTTCTAAGTCTTTGCCTACCTTAGTGACATCTTTAAAGGCACGCATTTGCTCAGGATGACGGTGCTCAATTACCGCTCCATGAAACATTTCAGATGATCCGCGTGACGCTCTTAACTGAAAATACAGCACGCCTTGACTGCCATGTGCTATATCCTGTAAGCTGGCTAATTCATGCATTCCGGGTCTCTTTGCCCTATCAACACTATGCCAGTTAACACGCGACGGAGTGTTTTCCATGACTAAAAAGTTCTGATGTTTCAAGCTTCTAAAGAAGTCATGAACTAGACCAACATTTCTTCCAAGTTCTGCTGTAGTTTGATTATCATTTCCCCATGCAGGGTAAGAATCCCAAGAAATAAAATCTAAATGCTTCGCAACTTTTTGATAATCAAAACCAGCAAATGGATCCATTAAAGGATTTCCAGCCATCATATTAGTAGTAACTGGAATATTCGGCGTTATCTTTTTCAAGGGTGCAGTTTCATTATCAATAAACGAAATTGTTTGATCAGTAATAAATCTCTTCCAATCCAGATTCATCCCTTTATTACCCATCTCACTTAAAGGACTTGGTGGATTAACCTGCGACCAATCGTTATAAGTATGACTCCAGAAAGTATTCCACCAAGCATGATTGAGATTATCTAAATTTCCATATTTATTTTTTAACCACTCTCTAAAAGCATTTTTGCATAACTCGCAGTAGCATTCGCCTGAATATTCATTAGAAATATGCCAAAGCACTAGACTCTTTCTTTGACCAAAATGCTCCGCTAATTTCGTATTAATCTCTCGCACTTTTTCACGATAAATAGGTGAGGTCAAACAATGGTTATGACGACCACCAAAACCACGCTTATTTCCTAGATTATCTGTTCGAAGAACTTCAGGATATTTTTGTGCAAGCCATGCAGGTCTTGCGCCACTAGGCGTAGCAAGAACAACATGACCATTCATCTCCTCAACTCGGTCAAAAATACTATCTAGCCAAGAAAAATCATAATTACCTTCTTCTGGTTCTAATTTTGCCCACGAAAAAATTCCTACCGTCACTGTATTTATCTTTGCTTGCTTAAACAGTGCAAAATCTTGATTGATCACATCCGGTTCATCCCACCACTGCTCAGGATTATAATCACCGCCATGTAGAAATTCGTTAGTATTTAAGATACGTTTCATGACTTTATTCCTTGTTTCTTTCTATCTGCAATTTCAGAAAACGTAGCTATTCCTTTAAGATAATCATACTGCTTTTAATTCTTAATTTGTCCGTCATTTGTACTTAACTTTTGATCTTCTTTTCAACAACAATTGTTCCAAGCTTTTCACCATAATTATCAGTGACAGCTGCAAAGAATTAAATAATAGTTTTTAAATTAAATGTATGCAAAGACAGGTAGTTTAGCGCTACCTGTTTTTTTATTTAAAAATACGTTTTTTTTGATCTCACTTACATTTAGCCTTATAGTGATGATGAAAGTGCACTTTATTATATTTTTTTGTTATTTTTTATAAATACAAGAGGTAAATAAGATGAAAAAGAATATCCAATATAATGTAGGACAATGGTTACCAAGTGACCAAGAATTTTACAACAAATGGCTGAAAAAGGTTTTAAAAGAAGCAGAAAGTGAAGAAAATCAAAAGTTACTACCTCCTGTTCAAGCCTTGAAAAATTTAATTGAGTCTAATAGATACTTGTACAATATTACTCAAATGATGTTTGATGAAATTCCTGAAAAATACGTCGACACACCGATGGGCACTCCTCAAGTAAGAAATTATCGTCAAATGCTTTTAATGCTCAATCGTATTATTCAAAGAGCTCCAGAATTTAATACTACTGGATTGGTCGGAACGCCAATCAATGCAATTTTGGATTATCCAATGGCTACTAAGGCTGGATATGTGTTTTTCATGAATCCAAAAATCAATGAGAAATTAAGAGATATATTGAATTATTGGGGCAAATATTTGCAAACTCCCGCATCTACCTATGTTCTTAACACTTCTAAAAATGGCTGGTTAAGTGACTATGCATTAAATGAAATGTCTAAAGTAGCTGATGGCGATAATTTTACAACTATTTTTAAATGTGAGTCAGATGACCGTGAAAAACATTTAGGTTTTACTTCCTGGGACAATTTCTTTACTCGTTTATTTAATCCTGGCATTCGTCCAGTTCAAGATCCTGAAGATCCAAATTCAATCGCCAATGCATGTGAATCTGCTCCATTTAGAATTGCTCGTGATTTACCAATGAAAGCTAAATTCTGGATTAAAGGACAACCTTACTCATTAATGGATCTTCTTCATAACGACCCATGGACCTCAAAATTTGAAGGTGGAACCTTATATCAAGCATTTTTAAGTGCTTTAAGTTATCACAGATGGAATAGTCCTGTTAGTGGAACTATTGTAAAAGCATATAATTTACCAAGTTCATACTACTCTGAAAGTTTATATCAAGGATTCGCAAATGAACGTGGTGCTGATCCAGTTGCTGCAAATGATTCACAAGCCTTCTTAACTGCTACAGCTACTCGTGCTGTCATTTTCATCAAAGCCGATAATCCAAAGATTGGTCTCATGTGTTTTGTTGCTGTAGGTATGTCTGAAGTTTCAAGTGATGAAATCACTGTACGTGTTGGTCAACACGTTAATAAGGGTGATCAACTAGGAATGTTCCACTTCGGTGGTTCAACTCATGTACTTCTATTTAGACCTGAAACTCAAGTTGAATTTAATTTACATGATCAAGAACCTGGATTAGGTAGCTCAAATATTAAAGTTAGCGAAGAAATAGCTCGCGTTAAATAAGTTGGATTTTAATTAAAAGAAAGAAGACTTCAAAATGACTAAAACTAAAAGTCATAAAATTGGTCTCTTTGGCTTAATAGCTATGGTAGTTGGTGCCATGATTGGTGGCGGAATTTTTGATATTCCTCAAAATATGGCCGCTTCTTCATCACTTGGTGCTGTCCTTATTGCTTGGATCTTGACCGGTATTGGCATGTTTGGACTTGCTTTTACTTTCAAAATCTTAGCTGAAGAAAGACCAGATTTAAATATTGGTATTTATTCGTATGCACGCGCTGGTTTCGGTAAATATGTTGGGTTCAATTCAGCATGGGGTTATTGGATTGAAGCAATTACAGGTAATGTAGCTTATGCCGTTATGCTTAATGACTCATTCGGTCGTTACTTTCCGGTCTTGCTTAAACACCAATGGCCAACTGTTATATTCGGTATTGTTTTAATTTGGATTTATAATTTTTTAGTTCTTAATGGTGTTAAAGAAGCCTCATTTCTTAACAACATTACAGTTATCATCAAGTTCATTAGTTTAGGAATCATTCTAATTTGTATGCTAATCTTCTTCCGCTTCCCAACATTTTTCTGGGGATTCTGGGGACAAGGTCTTCACTTAGGAAACTTTGTTAGCCAAATTAAAGCTCCTATGTTAGTAACATTATGGTGCTTTATCGGTATTGAAGGTGCGGTTGTTATTTCTAACCATGCTAAAAATCCTAAAGATGTTGGTAAAGCAACTGTAATGGGCTATTTAATTTCATTAATCGCCTATGTTCTAATTAGTATTGTTGCTTATGGTATTTATCATCAACCAACTCTTTCTAAATTAACTGATCCATCAACAGCTTACTTGATGAAAAACTTATTAGGCCCATGGTTCATAGACTTCGTCACAATTTCCGTAATTATCTCTGTTGGTGGTTCATGGGTTGCATGGACCGTTATGATGGCTCAACTTCCATATGCTGCAGCTAAAGGACATGTATTGCCAAAATTCTTTGCTCATGAAAATAAGAAAAAGGTACCTAGTGTATCCTTATACATTTCAAGTATTTTGATGTCCTTGTTCATGATCTTAGTAGTAACAGCTAATAATGTTTATCTCGCATGTATCGACATTACCGGGGTAATAATTTTACCTTGTTACTTATTAAGTTCAATGTACTTATGGAAAATTGCTCAAAAACGTGAAATATTTGCTAATGATTCTCGTAAACGTAATAAGAGTTTATTCATAGGTATTTTATCAACCATCTATTGTCTATGGCTCTTATATGCAGCAGGACTTAATTACCTACTGATTTCAACAATTATTTATGCTGTAGGTATAATCTTCTACTACTTTGCCAGAAAAGAATACGACAAAAAAGGTACCCCTCTATTTAACAAATGGGAATTAGCATTGGCTATTATCATTTGTATTTTGGCTGTTGTTTCTGTCTACCTTCTAGTCACAAAGAAGATTTCATTATAGTTATTACTATTAAAAGGTGTTGAAAATGAAAAAAGATGCAAAATTTAATGTTGGACAATGGTTACCTAGCGATCAAGAGTTTTACAATAATTGGCTAAAAAAGGTGTTAAAAGAAGCTGAAGCAGAACAAGATCAAACTCTTTTACCACCTGTTCAAGCCTTGAAAGATCTAATTGAATCCGATCGGTATCTTTGGAATTTATTCCATATGATGTTTGAAGAAGTTCCAGCTAAATATGTCGAAACACTAATGGACACCCCAGCTGTTCATAATTATCATCAAATGCTCAGAGTTATTAACCGTGTCATGCACCGGGCTCCAGAATTTAATGCTACTGGATTAGTCGGCTTCCCAATCAATGCTATCTTAGATTACCCAATGGCAACCAAAGCTGGCTATGTCGCTTTTATGGATCCACGTGTTAATCAAAAATTACGTGATATTTTAGATTATTGGGGAAGATTTTTACAATCTCCTGATTCTACATATGTTCTTAATCGTTCTAAAGAAGGATGGCTTGGAGACGAAGCACTAAAGAGTATGTGTAATGCTGCTTATGGCGAAAACTTCCATGACATTTTTGCCTGTCCTAATAATGATATTGATCAGCAATACGGATTTAAATCTTGGGATCATTTCTTCACGAGAACTTTTAATCCTGGCGTTCGTCCTGTTGCTAATGCTGATGACCCTGATTCAATTGCTAATGCTTGTGAATCAGCACCATATCGTATTGCACATAACCTTCCACTTAAAGCTAAATTCTGGATTAAGGGACAACCATATTCATTAATCGATTTGCTTCACAATGACTCATTAACATCAGAATTTGTTGGTGGTACTCTCTATCAAGCCTTTCTTAGTGCACTAAGTTACCACAGATGGAATAGTCCTGTTAGTGGTACGGTTGTTAAAGCTTATAACCTATATGGTTCATACTATTCTGAAACTTTACCACAAGGTTTTGAAAATCCTAAAGGTCCTGACCCAGCTGCACCTAATGATTCTCAAGCTTATATTACTGAAACTGCATCACGTGCTGTTATTTTCATCAAAGCTGATAATCCAAAGATTGGATTAATGTGCTTTGTTGCTGTAGGTATGGCAGAAGTATCTGGTAATGAAATAACAGTTAAAGTTGGTCAACATATTAATAAAGGTGATCAATTAGGTATTTTCCACTTTGGTGGTTCAACTCATGTACTTCTATTTAGACCTGGTGTTAACGTCAAATTTAATCTTCATGGTCAAGAGCCAAGTCTAGGTTCACACAATATTAAGGTTCATGATGAAATTGCACGCGTAGAATAAAATCAGATCACACAAAAAGTGAAGGCACTTCAATGTACCTTCACTTTTTTCATACTTTTATTTATTTTTCTTGGGCCAGAAAATCGCCAAAATACAAAAAATACATCCCAGTATAAAAGCCCATATTAGCGGATAATCCCACGAAAAAAACGTTCCAATATCACTTGCAGTGTAGCGAACTATTAACACCAACAAATTAATCAAACATAGCATCCAAATGATAATTGTCATTTTTCTAAAGAAACTTTTCCAGTCCATTAAATCACCTTTTTAAAACTATCTAATTTTTCTTGCGTCATATCGCGAATAATTGCAGTTGCTAGATCAACTGATGCCTTAAAGTCCTTATACGCAGAGAAGCAATATGGCGAATGTTCATAACGTACTGGAATACCAATTACAATTGTTGGTGCACCATATTCGTAGTAAATTGCAGCTCCATCTTGTCCTCCACCAGTTCTTACTGATCGGGTGTATGGTATTCCATTTTTATCAGCTAAATCACAAGCATATTGTTGAAATTTAGGGTTTGGCAAAAATGTAGTATCCATATCTCTCAACATTGGACCACGTTTTAATCCAGTTTGAGATAGCCAGTCTGGCTCAAAAGTATCGTCTGCTGGACAACTCTCAAGCACAATACATAAGTCTGGCTTAATCTTTCTACCAGTTACATAAGCTCCGCGAAGACCAACTTCTTCTTGACTTGATAAAGCAGCCACAACATCAAAATCAGTTTCTTCACCTTTTAAATTATCTAAAACATCGACCATTGCACCAGCACCAAATCGATCATCGAAATCTTTTCCAAAGAAAAGACCTGATTTTTCATGATATTCACACTTCACATCAACAAAAATTGGACAACCGGTATCGATCTTATAGTCTTTTATTGTTTCTTCTCTGCTTGATGAGCCAACATCAATTGACATGTCAGCTACTTCTGGAATCGAATTTCTTTCAGCTGCAGTCATAAAATGTGGTGGCTTAGTTGCAACTACACCTGGAATATACTCACCATCACGATTCCTAATTTTTACTTTTAATGCAGGAATATTATATTTTCCCCAGCCACCAAGTGGCACGAATTTTATTAAACCATTTGGTCTAACCGCTTGAGTGATGAAGCCCACTGCATCTGAGTGTGCATCCATCTGAATTACAGGACGATCTCCCTTATTTTCCTTCTTTGCAGCATACACATTAAGCATGCCATCAACTGTAATATCTGCTGTATTTTTAGCATAAGTCGAAAATAATTTTACAAATTCTTCTTCAAATCCAGAGGTTGAATTTGCATCAGAGAATTCTTTTAGCATTTCAATTTCTTGTTCTTTTTTCATGATTTTTCCTCTCGCAAATACTTTTGTTTTAATTATATTTTACTTCTTTAAACTTTTTAAAGAAATTCTTTGCAAATTTTAAATCTTATGCCTAGCTTTATTTAAAAAATTAAAGGTATTCTATTAGACAAGTAAGGGAACTTCTACACCTTACTTATTCTCCCAGAATAACATACGACATTAAAAAAGCAGACTTCTATTCCCCCAGATGTCTGCTTTTTGTTTTGCGGTTAAAAAATATCATAGATTTTCCTATCTTTTGTTATACTTATAGCAAAAATTCATATCTTAAGGAAGTAAAAAACATGAAAAAGCTAGTCCTAGTACTTCTTTCAACCATATTGCTCACTGCTTGCAGCAATACTTCGTCTAATAATACCGAAAATAAATCTTCCAGTTCAAAATCTTCAATCACTACTTCAAAGAAGAGTAAAACCGCCACGCCTAAGCCAAACTTAAATAAAAAATATCCAGGCTTTAAACTAGCTACAATTCCAGACAACTTTCAAGGTACTTGGTACCAAACTGATATCTATAGCACCCAGGCTCGAAAATTTATCATTACCAAACATACAATCATGGATTCTGTGGTCTATCAAAAAACAGATCCCAACTTAAATTTGAGCCATCGTTCTGAAAAAGACAATAAAACCTATGCTGGAAACGCAACAATGGTATCCTTTGAAGACAAAAACGGCTCTCAGTGGTTACGGACACGTGGTTTCTTAGATACTGTTGATATTATTTATATTACAGGTACTTTTAAAGGGCATCGCTGCCTCTACTTAGCATATTCATCAGGTGATATTCACAGTGCTATTTTTAAGGATCGAAAAGCTGCTTTAAAATATCGTAAATATGATTTCTCACAAGTCACTAATCCAAGTAATTAATCAATGACTAGTTGTAATTACAATTAATTACGTTATAATTATTTTTGACATTAGTTGTAATTACAACTTTTTAAGAAGGAATTCTATGAGAAAACGACCACTAGCCAATCTTCTATATCATATTGGTAAACTAGAGAATCTTTTAATTAATCAAAGATTGAGTTCAATTAACTTAAGAATGACGCATGCTCATGCCTTACGTTATATTCAAAAGCATCCCGGTTGTATCCAAAAAGAAGTTGCTGAATATCTCTTTTATCAACCTGCTAGCTTTACCAATGTAGTTAAATTATTAGAAAAAAAGCAGATGATTGAACGCCGTCCTGATCCCAAGAACGGTTTAAAGAAGCAATTATTTCTTTTACCAGCTGGCAAAGATGTTCTTGATCAAGTTAATCAAGCTTTTGAAGAAGTTAATCAATTAGTCGGCACGGTAAATTCTGACACTTTAACTAAACTAGAAGAAATATCAAATAATTTAGAAAAACAAGTTCAAAGAAGGCATAATGATGAGTAAGTTTAATCCCTTATGGGAATATATTAAAAACAATAAAAATAGTGATTTCCAGTTATCCTTTGATCAAATTCAAGAGATTGCTGGTCTGCCAATCGACCATTCTTTTCTGACTTATAAAAAAGAACTCAAAGATTATGGATTTGAAGTAGGAAAGATCTCCTTGAAAAATAAGACCGTAAACTTTAAAAAGTTGGAGGAATAGGATGACAAAAAAATCTGATAAACCTATTTGGAAAAAGAACCTTTATGTCCTTTCAATTGCCGTTTTTATTGCGGGAATCGCTTTTTCAGAAATCATGCCTTTTTTGCCTCTGTATATTGATACTCTTGGTCATTTTACTCACCAGCAATTAAACTTCTGGTCTGGCTTCATTTTTTCAGGAGTATACTTTGTTTCCGCTATTATCTCGCCTTGGTGGGGAAAATTAGCTGACAAAAAAGGTAGAAAACTAATGATCTTGCGAGCTTCTCTAGGAATGGCAATTGTTCTTGGAAGCATGGGACTAGTTGCTAACGTCTGGCAACTATTTTTCCTAAGAATGCTACAAGGAGTTTTTGCGGGTTTTGTATCAAATTCAAATGCTCTAATTGCTACAGAAACGCCAAAGGAAAAATCTGGTCAAGCTTTAGGAACCATGGCTTCATCTTTTACTGCCGGCAACTTGCTGGGACCATTTTTAGGAGGTGCACTAGCTTCTGCCTTTAGTTACCGTGTTACTTTCTTTATCACGGGCGGTTTATTGTTAATCTCTTTCCTTCTTTCATTATTCTTTGTTCATGAAGAAGGCTTTAAGCCCATTACTGAAAAGAAACTTGATAAAGCAAGCGGCGTCATTGCAACTCTTCGCTCTCCTGCCTTAATCTTTGGTTTGCTCTTAACAACCTTAATTATCCAGGCTGCCAATAATTCAATTAATCCGATTGTTTCACTTTATGTTAAGCAATTAATGAATGGAAATGGCAATGTCGTCTTTGTTTCAGGAATTATTGCGGCTCTTCCGGGAATTGCTACTTTCTTAGCTGCTTCTCGTTTTGGAGCGTTAGGCGACAGAATTGGTACACACAAGATTATTATTGGTGGTTTTATCGGAGCGACAATTCTCTTCTTTTTAACTGCTTTTGTTCATAATACAATTCAATTAGGTATTCTACGATTTTTTGTTGGTTTTACTGATGCCTGTCTTTTTCCTCAAGTACAAACCTTGCTTACTAAAAATTCCCCGGCAGCAGTAACCGGTCGAATTTTCTCATGGAATCAAAGTGCAATGTATATTGGAAATATTGTCGGTCCTCTTCTTGGTTCCTTTATCGCTGGAATTTCCAGCTACAGCATGGTATTTATTGTCACCGCAGCAATCGTAGTCTTAAATTTAATTTTGTTTAATCTTAATGTTGTTAGAAATCTTGCCAAATAACAAAAATAGCATCCCTCATAAATTTGAGAGGTGCTATTTTTAACGACAATTTTAATCTATACTAGATAAAGAAAAAATATATAAGGATCGATTTTAGATTTATGAATATTAAATTTAAAAATAAGTCACCGAGTTAATCCTAGTAATAACGCATAAATAATTATTACTAGAAAAGAGAGAAAATTTAAACGTGGATGAATTAAATGCATTAAACCCAGATAAGAAATTTATTTCTTGGCAGACTTTATTTTTGATGGCGCTCTGTACTGTTATTGGTTTAGACGATATCATGTTCAATTTTCAAAACCAAGGAATGGCTGTCATATTCTCATGGATTGTAATGGTTTTATTCTATGTCATTCCTTACTCTTTAATGGTTGGCCAATTAGGCTCTGCCTTTAGTACAGAGGGTGGAGGGCTTTCTTCCTGGGTACGCGGAACTGATGGTGAATTCTTAGGATATTTCACTGCTTGGACTTATTGGGCTGCTTCAATTCCTTATGCTGTTGATTCAGCTAATGAAGTTATCGTTGACTTAGGTTGGGCCCTTACTGGATCAGAAAAATTTCAAGATCAAATCCCCAATTCTTTATTTGCCCTATTAACTTTTGTAACTTTTATTGTATTCATTATTATTGAACACCATTTTTCAAATTCAATGGAATTCTTGTCAACAATTGGTGGTGGGTTAATGGTAATTATGACCATTCTTTTTGTTGTTCTTGCCTTTGTAGGCTTGGCAAAATCAGGCGGTCATATGGCGACAACCAATTTTACTTGGAAAGATATTTTTCCTAAATTTGACTGGCACTATTTCTCAACGATTGCTATGTTAATCTATGCAATGAACGGTGCTGAACTAGTGGCTCCTTATGTAACCAAAATGAAAAAGCCACAATATGACTTCCCTAAGGCAATGATTGCCTTAGCAGCAATGACTGCATTTTTAACAATTTTAGGCTCATTTGCTCTAGGAATCTACTTTAACGCTAATCATATGCCAAACGACTTAAAAATGAACGGTGCTTACTATGCCTTTAAGATGATTGGTCACCAATATGGTTGGGGCAATTTCCTTCTTTATCTCTGGGCTTGGACATCTTTCTTCTTTAACTGTGCGTTGCTAGCAGTTTTACTTGATGCAATGACTAGAATGTTAATTTCCGATACTGGTAGTCGCTATATGCCTAAGTTCCTTAGAAAAAAGGATAAGAATGGCTTACCAATTAATGGATATATATTAACTGTAGCTTTGTCATCATTCATTATGATCTTAGGTATCTTTTTGCCTGACATGAACGATATTTTTAACTGGTTGCTTAACTTAAACGCAATCGTTTCACCAGGTGTTACCTGCTGGATCTTCTACTCATTTATGCGGGTTAGAAAAGATTCGAAAAAATTCCCTTCAAAATATGTCTTTATTAAAAACGACAAAATTGCCTATGCTGTTGGATTAATTCTCCTTCTCGTTACTGCTATAGCCACGATTATGGGAATTACGCCACAAGATGTACCAGAAGGAAGCAGTATTTGGTGGTATGAATTAATTATTAATATTGTTGCTGTAATCGTCTTAATTGGTTTAGGTGCAATTCTGCCTGGAATCAGACACCGAGAAGTTGAATACGGTATTGCTTTTGATAAAGTTCAATGGATTTCAATGATTGCAATCATTATGTGTTCAATTATCTTCGGAATTTACCTAGGAGGATTAAAGCACTTATCTGGACGTGGAATCTACATTGCTGTTGAAGGTATATTTAGTCTACTGATTGTTTGGCTAATTGGTAGAAGAAAACCTAACCTAGCCAATGGTTTTAAGGCTGAAGAAGATTAAAGGCCCTAATAATTATTTGTTAAAGTACATTATTAATTAGAGTGAAAAAGTATATTCTGATTTTATATTGGGATATGCTTTTTTAGCTAGAATAAATTTTAAATTAATTATAAAAAATCTTACCACTTTGCGTAATAAACATATGGGATTACTTCCTCAAATATCTTTAGAGAGGACTGCTCATATGGTTAAAAAGACTAAACCATGGTTTGGGTTCACAGAAGATAAGGTCTTTGGGATGGTGATGGAAAACAAGGATTTTTGTAAATATTTGCTTGAAATCATCATTCCAGATCTAAAGATCAAGAAGATTGATTGGTTAGATAAGCAAGTTGAGATTAATAATTCTGAGCGTAAAAACGAGGCTAAAGAAGTTAGACTTGATGTTTTAGTCACAGACCATGAAGGTCGTGTGTTTAATATCGAAATGCAGACAACGGATCAAGATGATATTGGTAGACGGATGCGTTACTATCTTTCAAGGATTGATTTACGCTATACTTTAAATAAGGGCAAGACCTATCGAAATTTAAAAGACGCCTATATTATTTTTCTCTGTAATTTTAAGCCTAAGAAAGATGATAAATTTTACGAGTCGTACCATACTTACTCAGATCAAGATAGGTCGAAACAATTGCAGGATGGCGTGACAAAGATTATCATTAATTCACAAGTTTCAGCTGAGGGTCAGAGCGAAGACTTAAAAGCTCTAGCTAAACTGATGAATAATGAGCCAGTTAAATTAAATAAACATTTCGATTATGCGCAAAAAAGAATTAAAGAAATCAACGAAGATCCGGAAATGAGGGAAAAGATCGTGCTTTACGAAACAAGAATGCTAGAACGAGAACAAGCTGCAGGAAAAGCAGGCTATGAGCAAGGAATACAGCACGGTATTAAACAGGGATTAGAGCAAGGAAAAATAGATTCTGCCAAAATTATTCTCAAAAATCAACTGAATAATGGCAGTACTTTGGAACAAGCTACAGAATTTGTTAGAAATTTGAAACTGATTCCCAATGAAGAATTAGAAAAAATTATTGCTATGTATGATTCGCATAAAAACTAATGCGTTTATATTTTTGTGTATAATTTTCAAAATTAAAATCTAAAATAAAAAATCAGCACTGATATGCAGACGTTATAATCACAACGCCGGTATATCAGTTTTTTTATATCCAATTATTTATAGTAATGCTATATCTTACAAAAACATTATTCCTTTTTAATGTTCGTGTTTTTATTTATCTTATTCATTATTAAAAAATTTTATCAGCTTTATTTATGCATAAATGCAATCTTTAGACAAGCATATGTTTAATAATATTCGTATTTATCATTGACTTTAGACTTACAATCATTTAAGCTAATAGACAAATCGGAGGTTAAAAATGAATCGAAAATCAGTCATTTGGTTACTTCTTCCAGCTTTTATGGGAGTTTTATTATTCGCACTTTTTCCCATTATTCAAATCATTATTCCTACATTTCAAACTAGATATGGTTTCTGGGGACTATATTCTACATTCCTAAGGAATACTTATAATTGGCAAATAATTGGAAGAACATTTTTTATAGCTATCGTAACAGTTATCCTTGTCTTAATTTTAGGGTTACCCATTTCTCTATGGATTGCTCGTCAGAAAAAATCCATTAAACAAATTTTAATGATCCTAATCTTATTTCCAATGTTAACTAACGCAGTTGTCAGAAACTTTGCTTGGATTATCATCCTAGGACGAGATGGCATAGTAAACAAATTTTTATTAAATTTGCATTTAATTAATCATCCCTTGTCACTGCTTTATACCAATCTAGCAATCATAATCGGATCCATTTATCTATTTTTACCAATTATGATCATCACATTAACTAGTAATATTTCTGAACTCAATCTAGAAGTGGAAGAAGCTGCTGCTGTACTTGGCTCTACTCCATTACAAACTTTGTTTAAAATAATAATCCCTCAGTTAACGACAGGAATCTTCACAGGCTGCATTTTGGTTTTTGCAGGAACAATGACAGCTTATACTACTCCTCAAATTTTGGGAGGGAATCGTCATTTGGTTATGTCTACGTTAATTTACCAACAAGCAATGACTTTAGGTAATTGGCAAAAAGCTAGCGTAATTGCTCTAATTTTAATTATTATTTCTGCACTATCTATGTGGATTATGAAAAAAATAAATTACTTTTTAGATAGGAGACCTAGCCATGCTTGATCGAAAAAATAAAGTTTTAACTGCTATTTCACTTATCATATTAGCGTTATTACTGATTCCTTTAATTCTAGTTATTATTACGTCATTTAATACTGAGAGTTCAATTTCTTTACCTATAAAAGGTTTCACTTTTAATTGGTATGCGAATATTTTTCAGCAACCTGACTTTATTTCTGGTTTTGAATCAAGTTTAATAGTGGCTCTTTTAGCTAGTAGCTTAGCTTTGTTAATTGGTATTCCAGCTGTTTATGCACTAACTCGATTTCATATTCAACATGCCGCTTGGTTTCAATCATTTTTCCTCAGCCCTACATTAATCCCAGAAATTGTTATTGGTTTTGCCCTATATCAAGCCGTAGTTGTTACTCTAAGAATCCCAGTCTTTATAGGTCTAGTTATAGGTCATTTCTTACTATGTTTACCTTACGTAATTCGCCTAGTTACAGCCAGCATGCTATTAATGGATAAACACATAGAAGAAGCGGGCTGGATATATGGATGCTCACCAAGAAAAGGATTTTTCTTAATAGTTTTACCTAATATTAAATCCAGTATTATTGCGGCTTTTATGCTGTGTTTTATTAACTCATTCAACAACATTCCAATTTCATTGTTTATGAATGGTCCTTCTCTAACAATGCTTCCGCCAGCAATTTTAAATTATCTGCAAAACAATTATGATCCAACAGTTTCAGCTATCTCCGTTCTTTTAATGATCTTTACAGCTTTAATGATGGTCTTAGTCGAAAAAGCAATTGGGATTAATAGTCTTACTAAATAGAGGTATTATTTTGGCAAATTTAGAAATTAAAAATTTAGTTAAGTCATACGATGGAAAAAACAACATTTTAAAAAATATTTCTTTCAATATAAAAGACGGTGATTTAGTTTCAATATTAGGACCATCTGGATGTGGTAAAACTACAACATTACGAATTATTGCTGGCTTAATTCCAGAAAGTAAGGGACAAATTTTACTCAATGGTAAACAAATTACAAATATTCCAGTCTATAAACGAAACTTTGGGATGGTTTTTCAAAGCTACGCTCTGTTTCCTCATCTAAATGTCTTTGATAATGTTGCTTTTGGTTTAAAAATGCATAAAGTCTCTAAAGATGAAATAAAAGATAAAGTTACTTCAATCCTTAACACAACAGGACTCTATCAGTTAAAGGAAAAATACCCTGCTCAACTTTCAGGAGGGCAGCAACAAAGAGTTTCTTTAGCACGTGCTTTAGTTACAAATCCACAATTATTATTGATGGATGAACCTCTAAGCAACTTAGATGCAAAATTACGTTTAAAAATGAGAGAAGAAATTCGTAATTTACAGCAAAAGTTAAAAATGACTGTTCTTTTCGTTACACATGATCAGCAAGAATGTTTCGCAATTTCTGACAAAGTTTTAATTATGAAAGATGGTCACATCGAGCAATACGATACTCCGCAAAATATTTTTCATCACCCTCGTACAGAATATGTAGCTCGTTTTATAGGTTACGATAACTTCATTTCTATAAATTCTAATGAAAGAAACGACGACCATCATATTCTAGTTAAAAACACTTTGCTAACCACAAAAGAATCAAACAGCAATGCCAAAATTTTAACCATTCGACCAGAAAATATTCTTCTTGATCAAGATAATCATTCAGAAAACTCTTTCTTAGGAACTATTACATCTCGTGAATATCTGGGACAAAGTTTTAAATACACAATTACAAGTGATTTAGGAATTTTTCAAGTTGAAGAAGCTAGAGCAAAGATGCGCAGTTCAGGAGATACAGTAACTCTCACTCTCCCAGCTAAACATCTTCATCCTCTATCAGAATAATTGAATTTTATTTTCAGAAAGGAATATCATGAAATTCAAAAAGTTTTATCTTTGGTCCCTTATCTTAATTACTGCTGGTATTGCAATCGGTACTTCTGCTTGTTCATCAAAATCAAGTGAGAAATTGGTAGTTTCAACCTTTGGCTTATCTACTAAGCAAATGCGCTCAGATGTTTTAAATCCCTTCTCAAAAAAATATAACGTCAAAGTCTCAACTCAATTTGGAGACAGTTCAACTCGACTAACTCAAATAGAACATAATCCCAACTCTAATGTCGATGTTATTGAACTCGCTCAAAATAATGCTGTTACAGGAGCAAAAAAGAAATTATTTAAAAAACTAAACTTTTCAAAAATCAAAAATTTCAAGTATCTATCTAAAGATCAACAGCAATTAGCTAAGAAAACCAATACTGTTCCCTATACAGTAAATAGTGTAGGAATTATTTATAATCCTAAAAAAGTAAACATTAAAGATTGGAACGATCTTTGGTCTGATAAGCTCAAGCAAAAAATATCCGTTCCAGATATGACTACTACATTTGGCCCTGCTATGCTATATATTGCTGGAGATCATGCTGGTACCCAAGTTACTAAAGATGATGGTACTGCCGCATTTAAAGCAATGAAGGAATTAAAACCTAACATCGTAAAAACTTATACTCAAAGTTCTGATTTAAGTAATATGTTTAAGACTGGAGAAATTAGTGCTGCAGTTGTAGGTGACTATGCTGTCGGAATGCTTCAAGCAACTAATCCTGATTTAAAATATTTCGTACCAGCTTCTGGCACTTATGCTAACTATGATAATGTTTCTATTTTGAAAAATAGTAAAAATACGAATGCAGCTTATCAATATATTAATTACCGTTTAAGCGAATCAGTGCAAAAGAAAGTTGCTAATACTAAATCACTTAATAACGCTCCTGTTAATCAACAAGTTAATTTAAGCAAAAAAGAGGCAGCTAATAAAACTTACGGTGATGTAGCTAAACGTGCTAAAACCATTGATTTCTTCTATGTTAACAGCCATATTTCCAAATGGATAAACCAATGGAACAAGATAATGAATAATTAGTTTTTAACGCAAACATTATAAAAGAGTTGGAATTACCAACTCTTTTATTTATAAGGAGCAACACATGACACAGGTAGATTTATTAATTAAAAACGCTCAAGTTTTCAATGTCTTCTTGAAAAAGTTCATTCACAGCGATGTAACTATAAAAGATGATAAATTTTATTGGATTAGCGATAATCTAGCTAACGTTACAGCTAAAAAAGTTATAGATCTGAAAGGTAAATATCTTATTCCTGGCTTTGTTGATGCTCATATGCATATTGATAGTTCAATGACAACACCAGAAATCATGGGACAAACAATTGGAAAATATGGTACAACGACAATTATTGCAGATGATCATGAAATTACTAACGTCGCTGGTATAAAAGGTCTTAAAAATTTTATTAATCAGCCCTCTCCAATAGACATCTATTTCGGAATACCATCATCAGTTCCTTCAACTAATTCACATATGGAAACTACTGGTGGTCAAATTGGGCCCGATGAAGTTAAAGAGCTATTAAAGGATCCCCGCTTCATATGTTTGGGTGAAGTAATGAACTTTAAAGGTATGACTTCCCCTGATAATACTTTAATCAAGAAAATAATAAAAACGTGTAGAAACATCCACCCTACAATGCCACTTGAAGGTCACGTTCCAGCTTACACTGGAGAAGACTTAACAAAGGTCATTTATGCTGGCATTACAACTGATCATACTCAACAAACTGCCGAACTAGTTGAAGAAAAAGTTCGCAATGGAATGTTTGTAGAAGTCCAACTAAAGTCTATGCATCAAGATGTAATTGACACTATCATTAAAAATGACTTTTTCGAACATGTTGCTCTTGTAACAGATGACTCAATGCCTGATACTCTTCTTCATAGCCACTTAAATGCTTTAGTAAAGAAAGCAATTGATATGGGAATGACCCCAGAGCAAGCAATTTATATTTCAACATATACTCCTGCAAGACATATGGGTTTATGGGATCGCGGAAGTATTGCACCAGGAAGAATAGCTGATTTTATAATTCTAGACAATCCTAGAACATTATCTATTAATACCGTATACAAAAATGGCCTTCCTATAGAAAACAAATTTAAGAAATCTGATTATCAATTCTTGCCTTCTCTAAGATCATCAGTTAAAGCTCCTAAACTAGAAATCAATGATTTCAAATTAAAAACTGATCTGATTAACAATGGTCAAGTAGTTGCCAATGTAATCCAAATTAATCCTGTTGGAACTTTTACCAATCATATTAAAGTAAAACTAGAAGTTAAAAATCATGAAGTGCAATGGAAAAAAGCAAACTTAAATCTTATTATGGTGCAAGACCGTTATGGCAAAAACAATGGTAACTACACTTTAGGACTAGTAGATCGCGGAATTTCTAAAGACGGTGCTGTTGGAGCCACCTGGGCTCATGATCACCACAATATAATGATAATGGGAACAAACATTAAGGCTATGCTAAAAATACAACATCAATTAATAGATGAACAAGGTGGTTATGTGGTTGCTAAAGGAGACGAAATCATAGAAGATGCTCCATTACCTATCGGCGGAGTTGTTAGTGATGAACCAATGACAAAATTAGGAGAAAAAATTAGTAACATTAGACATACTCTGCAAGACTTAGGATATAAAAATACAAACGAAATTATGTCATTTTCAACACTGTCTCTATTGGTTTCTCCTCAAATAAAAATTTCTGATAAAGGATTGTTCGATGTAAAATCTCAGGAAAAAATACCTTTATTTGAGAAATTATAATGCTTATATAGTCGCTTTTTCTTAAATTCTAATAACTAACAAAAAACGCCATTTCTTACCTAATTTAAATTAGATAGAAATGGCGTATTTTTGTTTCTAAATTATTTTCTTGAATTATACTTCAAATTTGCCTTAAATTCATAAAAAAATGAAGTATACTTCATTTCAGCACATAAATTGCTAAAAATTGAAATATACTTCAAAAAAATTAATTTTGTTTCTTAGCGTCTTGATGATTCTTCTGCTCCCTAATTGCAGTAGGAATATCGCCAATCTTTGCCAATCTCTTTTTACCCAAGAATAGATAAAGAATGGCAGTTACAGCTGCTACAATGATTGAAAGTAAGATGGTTTCCCAAGTAAAGTTAAATACCAAGTAACATGTGCTAAAACTGGAGCTGGAACGATTGGATGGAGTTAACCGGCTATTGGTGGCCACAAGTTGCAGCTAACTACTCAAACAATCCACCTCAAGGTCCACGCGGATCACACTGCTCTGGTTTTGTTGCAACTGGATCTGCTACGCGGGATGGAAAACCTGTCATTGCTCACGAAAGTTTTGACGATTTTTGGAGTGGACAATACTTCAACGTTTGCGAAGAAGTTCACCCAACTAATGGTCATGCCTTTAAGATGCAAACCGTTCCTGGCTACATCGATTCAATGACCGACTTTTACGTAACAGATGCAGGTCTTGGCATTACTGAAACCACTATTGCTGGATTTGTTGGTTATGATGTAAACGGGATGCCAGAATTTATCCGGGCTCGTAAAGCTACTCAATATGCTAATAATATTGACCAATGGGTAAAACTAGTCAATGAAGGGAATAACGGTGGCTACGCTAATATTTGGCTTCTTTGCAATATTAATACCGGTGAAATTGCCCGTTATGAGCAAGGATTAAAGAATCAAGAATTACTAGAATCAACTGATGGTTTCTACTATGGCTGCAATGCTTGTCATAATCCTCGAATTCGCAATCTTGAGTGTGTCGACAACGGCTATAATGACACTCGCCAGCAAACTGGTGCTCGCCTGGCTCGCTTTGAGCAATTATTGCCAGAAGTATCAGGCACAATTGACGATTCAGTAGCTAAAAAGATTTTAGCTGATAAATATGACCCATATCTTGGTTATCAATGTCCTTCTTCACGTAATATTTGTGCTCACTACGATGTTGATCCACAATATTATGCTGATGATCCACATGGTGTATGGAATGTTCCATTCTTCCCAGGTGGCTCATGCGATGGTAAATGCGCAGATGCTACTGATATTCAAAGCTTGAATATGTGGGGCATCTTTGGCAGAGCCGATGGCGAGCCATTTGATGCAAAAAACTTTATGAAACAGCATCCAGAATGGAACTGGCAAAAAGGTTATCTGTATGACAGACCAAGTCAACCTTGGACATTATTTGACTAAATAAATTTCTATTAACTTAATCAGAAATATAATTATAAAACTACTCACACAAATAGGGTTAAGCATTTACGCTTAACCCTATTTTGTTTACTATTTATTTATCGTTTGCTTAATCTTTTCAAACACAAATTGCATGACAGCAACCCAAGTTAAGGCAATTGCAACGGAGCCACAAACATCTGATGGATAGTGAGCATACACATATACTCTAGAAATCATTACAATGACTAACCAAACAATTAAAAGAAAATCAATCCAAAAACGTTTAGTTCTATCCTTCAAGACAACTGGCAAGAGAACCATAATAATCCAAATTACAATCATTCCCATTCCTAAGGTATGGCCACTTGGAAAACTAAAACCGTCATCAACTGCTAAGTGTTGTACTGGACGTGCTCTTTGAATTAAGTGTTTAATTACCCAACCTACTGCATCCCCAGTAATCATTGTTAAAACCAAGTTAGTTGCAAGAGGACGTTGTTTTCTAAACCATAGAATTACGGCAATCAGCACCATCCAAACTAAATCAACCTTGGTATCAGCTAAAAATGTAATCTTTAGCATTAGACCTTTTAAATTAGGCACAATATGAACTAATCCTTCAAAGAAATTATCAAAGGCATTGATCCAACCTAAATGCAAAATAATTGAAATAGCAAGGATTAAACTAATTGGTAATCCCCAATATATTGCTTTTGCGTACTTTTTCATTTTTACTCCTATTTCCATTAATGTTTTTTATTATTTTACCACTTAAATAGGATCAAAAATGAGCTTTACATACACTTTCATACCAAAAATGAACTTTTTAGTGTATAATTTTAAAAGAAAAGGAGCTAGTGAGTGCGAGTCACTAACTCCAATCGTAACTTAAGATGACTTTTGAGTTTAGCTAATCATTGTGATTAGCTTTTTTTATTATTGCGTAAGCTTTTGCGATACGTATGGCACATGTACCAAGAGCACCTAAGATAATACTTAGCTTTTTTAGATCAATATATTCTTTCTATAAATCACTTTTAAACTAATAATCTTCTATTTCTAGAAAATTTATTAGTCAGATTCCTATTCTTTTTTTAAATATTCAACATCAACACAAAAATCACCTATAACTGGGAAAATAGTTAATCCTGCATTATTTAATTCAACACCTGAACAAGAATAGTCATCATTTACCTTATAGTCACACTTATTATCTAAAAAAATAAGTGGTAGCCATCGAGGGATATGAACAGCATCTGTTGCACCGTACGAATATATAACCCCAATCTTTTTGGCATCTTTTAACATAATGGCCATTGGCATCGTAGCTTTTTCTCTTAATGGCGTTAACGGTAAACATACAGAATCATGCATTAAGCTATATTCTTCTTTATATTTTTTTACGTAAGACTTAATTTTATCAATTTGATCTTCACCCATTAATTCTAAATTTAATTCAAAACCCAAGGATCCTAATGAAGAAAGAACTAATCTAGTTTCTATCGGTAATATTCTTCCATCTTGTTCGTTAGGGGATTTTGAAAAATGGGATGAAAAAATTCTAATCGGATAAATTGTAGCCATATTAGTAATTATTCTAAAACGACCCAAAGCGTCAGTTAAATCACTAATCCAAGTTTGATCAGTGAAGTATACCATCCCCAGGTCCATTCTTCCGCCACCAGCTGCACAATTTTCTATAATTAAGTTCTTAAATTTTTCTCTAAGAGAACTTAATATACGATACAAGCCTAAAATATAATCAAAGCCAACTTTTCCTTGATCTAATGCACTTCTTCCTTGGCTAAAAATAGGTGCTAGTTGACGATTGAAATCCCATTTTAAATAATCAATTCTGTTCTCAATAATTAAGTTGCTTATTATATTAATTAAGTAATTCTGCACTTCTTTCTTACTTAAATCTAAAACGAGCTGATTTCTACTATATAAAGCTCTCTCAACAGAATCTAAGCCTAAAACCCAATCTGGATGCTTCTTAAATAAATCACTTGATGTAGTAACCATTTCGGGCTCAATCCAAATTCCAAATTTCATTTCTTTTTTATGGGTTAGCTCAGCAATATATTTTAAACCATTTGGGAATTTATTATAATCTGGTATCCAGTCCCCCAATTGTCCTTTTTCTGAGTTTCTATTATTAAACCAACCATCATCAATTACTAACAAATTAGCTCCAATCTTTTCGGCTTGATTTAAAGCTTTTATGCACTTATTTTCTGTAACATCAAAATATGACATTTCCCAAGTATTAAGAGCTATTAATGGTTGTTGGATTCTCGAATTCACAATGTAATTACTTATTATTTCTTGAGATAATCTACTCATTTCTCCTAATCCATTTTGCCCAGTTGTTATAATTGCTTGCGGAGTAATAAACTGTTCAGAAGGTCTCAAAGTATAATTAAATAATTTATTGTTAACACCAGCGTTTAATCTTACATAGTTTTCTTGTTCTTTCTCAATACTAATTCTAAAATTTCCACTCCAAATAAGATTACAACTAATAAATTTACCTCTATCTAATGTAAAATTCTTGTCGATCAATGCAATAAAAGGCTGATGTTGCGGACTACTACTACCTCTTGTACTATTAATTTCAACCTTTCCATCAAAAATTGGCTTTATTGATGGTATGAATTCACTTGCATGCGTTCCATAAAAACTTAACGTTTTCCATTCTCTATTAGGCACATCTAGTTGTAAACTATCAGCTTTTTTTATATGTATCAGAGATTTGCCTATATTCTTATACGATATCCAACGTATAATACTTGGAAAATCATTCAGTAAAAAATAATGTATTGTAATAGCCAACCTACCATTATTACCTATCAAATGTATATTTAAGCTACTCCCTTTGGCTTGCCTTATGTGGGGTAAACTTGAAAGTTCAACCTTTTCTTGATCATATCGCACATATTTCATATCAATTATTGGCAGATTGAACTTATCATTGAGTTCAGCACTAGTTTCACGATAGTCACCTGATTGTGAAACGCTATATTCTAATGGCAGACTCGAAACTGAAAAAGCATCTTCCTGCTGATAAATGGAAAAAGCATGCTTTCCATTATCTAACGAAGTACTGCCAGAAAAATATGGTAGCTTAGGGCCAAAATATCTATTTGTCACAAATTTTCCATCAATTATTTCTATCACATAAGAAATTTGAGTGTTATACAAATGAAATAATATTTGATTTTTATTATTATCTATCTTTAACATTTTTCTCCAAAAAAGCAGGATCATTACGGATCCTGCATACTCTTAATTTAGTTTACAACCTTTTTTCTAAGATACATGCCTCATATGGTTTAAATTCATTGTTTGTAATTTTGCCTTTATAATTATGCAAAATTACTTTTGAATACCTTTTCAAATCAGCTTCTAATGATTTTAATGACAAAATATTATCCGTCATATTGACTATAATTAGCCAACTTTTTCTATTCAAGTTTCGTTTATACGCAAAAATATTTTTATCATCCCTAAGTAATTCTTCATAATTACCTTTTGTTAATATTTCTTCATTATGACGTAACTTTATGAGACGTTGATAATACTTAAAAATCGACTTTTCACTAGCTTTATCTGATTCAACATTTATCCTAAAATAATTTGGATTTATCTTATACCAAGGTATTCCTGTTGTAAAACCTGCATTTTTCTCACCATTCCATTGCATAGGAGTACGGGAATTATCACATGCTATTTTATGTTCTATTGCTAAAAATTCATTAGCATTTAATAAATGCTTTGTTTTAACTTGTTCCTGGTATTTATTTTTAAGATCAATATCTTCATATTCTTCCACTGAATACTTAGGATTGGTCATTCCAATTTCTTCACCCTGAAAAATAAATGGCGTGCCTTTTAATCCATGTAATATAGTCGCAAATGCCGTTGCGCTCTCATAACGATACTTTGTATCATTTCCCCAACGCGAAGGTATTCTTGAACGATCATGATTTTCAAAATATAAAGCATTCCAAGCTTTATTATTAAGCTCATATTGCATTTTAGATAAAACTTTTTTTAATTGTAAGAAATCTGGTTGTTTAAGGGCAAGAGCACCATTTTCTTTAGCAGCTTTATCTATTCGCATATGTTCAAAACTAAATGCCATATCAAGCTCTTGCCTTTTAGGACTTGTTAAATCTAGAATTTCTTTGATACTACTATTCGGTGCCTCGCCTACGCTCATCATTTCAAATGGCTTTAATACTTCTTGATTTAATTCGTGAATATATTGATGCATATGCGGTCCGCTGGTATTTTTTAATGGAACATACTTTCTATCGACAACTCTTGGTGCATCTTTAAAGGTTAAGTCTTTAGAAATTTGTGTAATTACATCCAAGCGCCAACCATCAACTCCTTGAGCCTTCCAATAACGCATTGCATCATATATATATTGACGTACAATTGGATTTTCCCAATTTAAATCTGGTTGTTGAGAGGCGTAATAGTGAAGGTAATATTGTTTTCTTTCTGGTACATAAGTCCAAGCAGAACCTCCAAAACTAGCTGCCCAATTATTGGGTTCACTTCCATCTGGCTTTGGATCTTTCCAAATATAGAAATCACTAAAATAATTATTTCTTGACTTCTTACTTTCTTTAAACCAAGCACATTGATCTGAAGTATGATTAGCAACCATATCAAGAATGATCTTAATATTTAAATCATGGGATTTTCGAATAAGTTCCTTCAAATCATCATTACTTCCAAACATTGGATCAACTTTGCGATAGTCAGCTACATCATACCCATTATCAACTTGTGGAGATAAATAAATAGGTGTTAGCCAAATTGCGTCTATTCCCAGTTCTTTAAGATATGGTAATTTTTTCTCCACACCTTTTAAGTCTCCGATACCATCACCGTTTGTATCATAAAAACTTTTAGGATAAATTTCATAAATTACTGAATTTTGCCACCATTTCATTGTTCTCTCCTAAACTGGATCAGCTGTTGCAACTGATGTTTTTCCTTTAGAAGGTTCAGTTAAAGCAATTAAATTATCATTTTCCTTTACTTCTTTACCAGTAACTCTCTTAACTTCAGCATAATCTGCAGTATTCGTAACAACTACCATTACTGTTGGATCATAACCTTCTTTTTCAACTAACTTAAAATCATACGTTCCTAAAAGATCACCTTTATTTACTCTATCTCCTTGTTTAACCTTGCTAGAAAATCCTTTACCTTTCAAATTTACTGTATCAATTCCTAAATGAATTAAAATATTAGCTCCGTCATCAGTTTTTATTCCATATGCATGTCCAGTAGGATAAGCTACAGTTATTTCACCACTTGCTGGGGCAACCACGTTTTCAGATTCAGGAATAATAGCAGCTCCTTTTCCCATCATTTCTGATGAAAAGACTTTGTCTTTAGTATCTCTTAAAGATTCAACTTGACCACTGATGGGTGCAGTAATTACTTCATCATTAACATCAATTTCTTCAACTGTATCGTCTTCAACAGGATGTTTTGCATTATATCTCTTGGCATAAATGTATGTTATTGAGAATCCCACGATTAAGTCAATAATCATCCCTAACATAAACTGAGGAATAAAGCCTGGTTTAATACAAATAAAACTAATTAATGAACAAGGTCCCATTGAGATGGAAAGAACATGGAATAAACCTAATATTGCACTACTAATACCAGAAGCAATGGCTCCACAAATAAATGGATACTTCATTTTTAAGTTAACACCAAAGATAGCTGGTTCTGTAATACCAAGCATTGCAGAAAATGCTGATGAGCCTGCTAATGATTTTTGTTTTTTATTTTTTGAAGTCAACCATACAGCAGCAGTTGCGGCACCTTGACCAATATTAGCCATAGCTGCTACAGGTAGGAAGAATGAACCACCAGTTTTTGAAATATTAGCTAAAAGTTGAGTTTCAATTGCTGGGAAAGTTTGGTGTAAACCAGTAATAACAATGGCTGAATAGAATAAACCAAATAGTCCCATTCCAAACCAACCAGTCGTGTTGTAGAACCAAATAATTCCATTAGTGATCCAGTCGCTACAAGTTCTTAAAACGGGACCAACTATTGCAAAAGTTAAAAATCCAGTTACAATAATTGCAATCATTGGCGTAAAAGTAAAATCAATTGCTGACTTCAAATGCTTATGACAAAACTTTTCAACACTCGCCAAAATAAATGCCACACCTAAGACAGATAAAACTTGACCTTGATAACCTGCCTGCATTACATGCAAACCAAAGAAGTTCCAGGTAGGAATATGCGGAGTAGTAGAAATAGCATAACCACTAATCAATTGTGGCATTACCATAGCAAAGCCCATAGTAGCACCTAAAATTCTTGAGCCACCAAAGCGTTTAGTTGCTGACATACAAATTAACACTGGTAAAAAAGTGAACGGTGCTGATGCTAGCATATTAATAAAGTTAGCAAAGTCATTCAATTGAGGATTCATTTGAACTAATGATTTTGCAGCAAATAAATGTTGTGCTGTCAAAACGTTGTTCAAAGCCATCAATAAACCACCAGCAACTAAAGCTGGGATAATTGGAATAAAAATATCAGATAATAATTTAAACAAGTCCAATATAACGTTATGATTCTTATTCGCAGCAACTTTCTTTAAATCATCAGTAGTTGCTGTTTTCAAATTGGCTATCTTAACCATTTCATCATAAACTTTGTTAACATCCCCAGGACCAATAATGATTTGATATTGACCATCGGTTTCAAAAGTACCTTTTACATCTGGATCATTATCTAATCCCTTTTGATCTATCTTTTTATCATCCTTTAAAACCAATCTTAAACGCGTAGCACAATGCGCTGCTGCTTGAATATTATCTTGCCCAACGTATTTTAAAATACGTTTAGCTACTTGTTTATGATCCATTATTTTCCTCCTAAGCATTAATACTGTAAACGCTTTCTACAACTACAATCATAGTCTTGTTTCATAGTATGTCAACCGCTTTCACATAAAAGCCGCTTATAAATTCCTAAATTAGTTACGTATATCAACCTAAGAAAACAGTATACTGGCATGCGGATAGCATAAATTCATTATAGTAAGCGCTTGCTTTTGAGTAAAAATTGGTTCAATATTTAATTATGAGAGGAACCCATTATGATTAAATTAACTGATGTTGCAAAAAAAGCTGGTGTATCTCCAACAACAGTTTCTAGAGTCCTTAATAATAGAGGATATATATCAAATGCAACCAAAATAAAAGTAAATAATGCCATCAAAGAATTAAACTATCAGCCTAACAACATTGCTCGATCACTTGGAGGAAAAGCAACTCATATTATTGGCTTAATATTTTATGATACTTCTCACCCATTCTTTGGCGAATTAATTTCAAAATTAGAATCAAAGCTATTTGAAAAAGGATACAGAGTTTTTCTATGTAACTCCGCGAATAGTCCTGATAAAGAAAAAAGATATCTAGATATGCTAGCTGCCAATAAAGTAGACGGAATTATTTCGGGAACCCATAACCTAGATATCCTAGAATATAAAAATATACAGGCGCCAATTGTCTCCTTTGATAGAAATCTGGCACCATATATTCCAGTAGTGAGTTCTGACAATTTTAAAGGTGGAATTAAAGCAACTAAATATTTAATAAATCAAGGCGCAAAACATATCCATATTATAAGCAGCCATGTCAGATCTCATAATCCGACCGATGCCCGTGTTGAGGGCTTTTTTACAACATTAAAAAAATGTAATTTAATTCCACATGAACATGCATTTTCTTTTACAATGTCACCAACTATAAAAAAAGAACTAATAAAGAAAATACTTCAAAATGAACCTATTGATGGCCTTTTTTGTACTGATGATTTAACAGCTATCCTTGCTTATGAAGCAGCTCAAGAAGTAGGAATTAAAATTCCACAAGACTTAGATTTAATAGGTTATGATGGTACGAATTTGATACGAAATTATTTTCCTCAGTTATCGACCATTCAACAACCAATAGAAGAAATTAGTAGTTTACTAATTGAATTACTTCTTAAACAGATTAATGGATATAAACCTGAAAAAAATGAAAACTTTAAACTTCCAGTTAAATTAATCATTGGAGATTAATCCTATAGCAAAAAAAGCTAAGCATCCCGCAAAAAATAGCGAGTAGCTTAGCTTTTTTCTATCCAATTTTTAACTAATCAAAAATATCCAATTCTAATCCTTCGACAATATCTCTTAATAGATCAAGGCCGGCAACACTATTACCATCCTTATCAAGGGCCGGACTAAAGATACCAATGCCATACTTATGAGGAGCAGCTGACATTAAACCACCACCAACCCCACTCCTAGTTGGCACGCCAATTAAACGCGAATAGGTTCCTGATTGATTATAAAGACCCGTTGTCATCATCAGCGATTTAACACATCTAGCCTCTTCATCAGAAATAATCCGCTTGTTATCCCATGGCTTCACCCCACCATTTGCCAAAACGGCACCTAAATTAGCCAAAGAATGAGCTGTAACCATCATTGAGCACTGCTTAAAATACGTATTAAGGCTAGTTACCACATCTCCAAGCATCATATTTTTAGATTCCATATAATATGCAAGTGACCGGTCGAGATTACCAGTCCGTCTTTCAGAATGATAAATAATTTGATCTAAATAAAGATTAGGATCATTACAAATATCACGGGCAAATGATAAGATTTCCTCAAATGCTCCTTCTCCGGTCTTACTTACTACCATCGATGTTGTAGCAATAGCACCGGCGTTAATAAACGGATTCAGTGGATATTTGGCCTTTTCAATCTCCATATTAAGAATTGAATTAAAGGCAAAACTGGTTTGACGAGATCCAACATGCTTAAATACTTCTTGGATCCCCATCTTCTTTATAGCAAGCATCAAGGTAATTACTTTTGAAATACTCTCGATTGCAAATCGAACTTCACTTTGCCCAGCTTCACCAATTTCGCCATCATCTAAATCATAAAGCGCTACTCCTAATTGCTTAGGGTTAACTTCTGCTAAGGCAGGAATATAACTTGCAACTTTACCTTCTTTTTCCTTAGCTAAATTTTTCTGAACTAATTGCTCTAATTGAATCATAGCTATTTCTTTTCTATGAAAAACACACTCTCACTTTAAGCATAGATGATTCAATTGATTAGGTGAAATATTTGAGATTACAAAATAAAATATCAGCGATAACATGCACCGCTGATATTTTATTTTTTTACCAAAAACCAATTATTTTAGTCCAAAGCAGACCGCCGCCAAGCCATACAATATTCAAAGAGACACCGAAAATTGCGGACAATTTCCACCAATCTGATGATTTTACATATCCTGTAGTTGAAAGAAGTGCAGCTGGTCCAGCTGAATAAGGAGTCGTTGAACAAAAGATCGACCCTGCAAAGCCTAGCATTAATCCCGCCATTAGCTTTGGAACACCAGCTCCAAGTGCAATTGATAGAAAACCTGCTAAAACGGCTGAACTTTGCGTAGTAATAGATGGGAACATATAGTGAATATAGAAGTAAACCAAGAATAGAATTACTAAGACCCAAACCCAGTTAACGCCATGAAGCATTAGACCTAATTCCTTTGAGAACCAAGGGAAAAATCCTAATTTCATTAATTTCTGTGACATAAGCATTACAATTGATAGCCATACAATCAAGCTCCAAGCACCCTTTTGATCCATCATATCTTTAACAGTAATGACACCTGAAATTAACAAAATTGAAACTGCGATAAAACCAACTAAAGTTGCATCAATTCCAATACTTGATCCTAATAACCATAAAAGTAATGCCAAAACAAATACGCAAGCCATAATCTTTTCAGCAGGCGTCATTTTTCCCATTTCTTCAAGCTTTTTACTTGCCCATGCATTAGCATTAGGTGTTTCTTTAACTTCTGGTGGATAAATTTTATATAAAATAAATGGTACTAAAATTAGAGAAATTAGACCTGGAACAATTGCTGCTAAAAACCATTGCATCCATGAGACAGTAATTCCTTGCGTTTTTGCAATACCTAAAGCAACCATATTTCCAGCTAGTCCAGTTAAAAACATAGTTGAAGTTACAATATTTACCTCGTACTCGTTAAAAATCAAATACGATCCTAACTTTCTTTGTGTACCTTCTTTTGGATCTGACCCCATTTGTCTAGATAAGGCGTCAATAATTGGATACATAATACCATTAACACGTGCAATATTGCTTGGAATGGCAATCGCCATTAAGGTTTCAACCGTTGAAAGTGAATAAGCTAAGCCAATTGTTCTTTTACCAAAAGACCTAATAAATAGATAAGCAACACGTTTACCCAATCCTGATCTAATAAATCCAGCAGACATGAACAAGCACATTGCAATTAACCAAACAGTCGTATTCCCAAAAGATGCAGATACTTCTTTAATATTAAAAATATGAAGTAGCGTACCAATTGTAACAGCAACCAAAGTAGAACCAACCATCGGTAATGGTTTAGTAATACATGCCACGATTGTGGCAATAAATAAGGCAAATAAATGCCATGCAATTGGTGTTATTGCAGCCGGTCTAAAAGGTGTAATGATCCACAATACACATCCAATAATTACTGGAAGTATAAATCCCTTCCAATTTACTTTTGCTAACATTTGTATATCTTCTCCCCTAACCAAAGCTATTTGCTTTTACGAGCATTCTCTATTGCTTGTTTAACAGCATCTTTAAATGCTCTACTAGTTGTACTTGCACCAGAAACTGAGTCCACGTCAGCAGAATTATGGTCGAGCATTTCTTGGGTCAATTTTGGTATTGCCTGACCACCCAAATCGCCAGATTCTTTTTCTTGAAGCGTTTCGATATTCTTTAAGTTTTGATTTTCATCTAAAGTTACACGAACAACAATTGGAAGATCATTAATCCCTTGATCGCTTGACCCAATTCCTTGATTTTTACCAGCTTCAAAATGCATCTTAACTTGATGTGCATCACTCTTTAAATCTTCATGAACTTGACTTGCGCTAGTAACAGCATCTGGAAGATCTACGTTATTCTTTATTTTTGCTGCATTAGTTCCAGCAATCTTTCCTGAAATTAATAAATCAGCAATTGAATTGGCCCCTAAATACTTAGTGGCAAAAATGTCTCCTAATTCTCCGGCTTCATATAAATTAGGAATTGCCTTTCCATCAAGTCCAATTACTTCACATTTAGAATTTCTCTGTGCACCACCATGTGTATGCAAAATATTATGACGAACAGGAATTGCATAGTATGGGCCTTCTTTTAAAGATCTCATAGTTTCAATTTTTCTGTTCAAAAACATATCTCGTTTTTTCACATCAGTTAAGAAATTAAAGTCTTCAACTGCCTGCTTTAAATATGGCGCATCAATTTTTTTAGATAATTTTTCAATTGAATCAGCTTTAATTGCATATGAAATCAATTCTTTAATTTGATCTGCCTTAGCTGACTGATCGTTAGAAAGCTGCTCATATTGAGCTTGATCCATAATGATATGTGGATGATTTTGATTAGGAATCATAACCCAATTTCCATGATTGTACTTGTAGCCATGACGATCTTCTTCATCTTCTCTAAAGTAACGAGTTCCATCATCCCCTGCCACAAAAATTGACCCATTAAATAAGCTCTTCCAATTAATCATGTAAGCAAATTTTTCTCGTGGTTCATTTTGTCTAAGTGATAAGCCATGTGAATCGTAGTTAGACATATGCCATAATCGCGCACCTGCTTCAACAGCAAGATCAATTCCCTTACCACGGTTATACAAAGTACCAATTGGCGCAAGCGAACCTTGACCCAAAAAGTCTTGAATCATACTTTGATTATTTTCAAAACCGCCTAGACTTAAGACAACTCCTCTTTTAGCAGCAACATTTACTTCTCTATTATTTCGCTTAATAACAGCACCCATTACTGTATTAGTTTCTGGATCTTGAATTAAGTGCTCTGCTGGCGATTCAAACCAAATATCAATTTTGTCTAATCGATCAAAAACTTGCTTACGAAGCAATTTCCAAAATCCGCCATTGTACATCCCTTTAGTCATACTTTGAGACTGCATAGAAGCTGCATCTTTATATTCTGGATATTCTCCATTTGGTCTTCTACCCGTTGGTTGAGCTTCAATTCCAAAATACTTTTTTGAATACTCCTTCATTTGCATTACATTTTTGATAAAGGTATCTAAAGCTTCTTCATCATACTTAAATGGATAATAGGTCTGCTTATAGTATTCTTTCAGTTGATCGAAATTTGATCCCCAAGCAAAAGCACCGCCAGCATATCTAGTATTACCACCTTCGCTTCCTTCAGGAGCAGCATCAATCAAAAGAACTTTTGCATTATTATCAGCAGCAAAACGCGCTGCACCTGCTCCGGCGCCACCAAAACCAATTACAATTACATCATATGTGGCATCCCAAGATACTTTCGTCTTATACACCATATGCTCTTCTCCTCACAAACTTGTTTCATCCTTTACACATAGCAATTTATATCTCTTTATAAACTTTTTCTAGTGGGTAATTGTGAATAAAATTGAACTACTCAACTCTATAAAACCGCATATATCATAGCTTCCTTGCAATTGTGAAAAATGTAACTTATAATTAAAAAAGATTAGTTTATAAAAAATATTTATAAAAGAGATAATAATATGAACGATAAGGATCTATTATATTTTTGCAAATTAGTTGAAACGCAGAACTATACCGTGACTGCTAATTCATTCAACGTTACACAACCGACAATTTCGATGGCGATTAAGCGACTTCAAAATAGATTTGATGATCCCTTGATTTTTCAAAAGAATCGCAAAAGTAGAATTACACTCTCACCCGCAGGTGAATTACTTTATCAGAAAGCCAAATATCTTTTAAAAGAAATGGCAAGTATCGATTACGACGTTAAACACGCCAATATTAAAAAAATTAGAGTAGCCTTTTCTGGGATTGCTGGTAGTATTTATATTCCTGAAATTATAGAAAAATTTTATAAAGAAGACATTGTTAACCTGTTAGATGCTCGCTTAGAAAGAAGTGCGACTGCATTTAAAGATTTAAATAATGGCGATGTAGACGTTGCTATCTATTCTTGGATGGTGCCAATCAACGATCCTGCCTATTTTATCCGTAATTTAGATAGAACAGAGTTAGTTATCATTACCGGTAAAGATGATCCTTGGAAAAATAAAAAAGTCATTGATGCCCAGGAATTAAGAAACCGCAAGTTTGTGGCCAGACAAAAAGGTTACTTAACCAGAGAATGTTTGGAAGAAGAGGCAAAGCTCGGCGATTTTACTCCAAACATTTTATACACGGCTCGAACAATGAAGCTAATGATCGATTTAGTTAAAAGAAACGTTGGTATTGCTCTAGCAATGGAGAATTCCGTTAAAGAGGAAAAGGATCTCCACATAATTCGTCTTCGTTCAGGACAAAAACTCTGGGCATACATGCAAATTGCAATGAGAAAAAGTTTTATTCCCAATAAATATCAAAAACAAGGAATTGACATTCTTCGGAAGTTCCATCTAAATTAAACAAAACCAGCTAAGCATTGAATGCTTGGCTGGTTTTTACCTGCACGTTTACTTGAACTTAATATATACTTCTAAACTTTTCCATCAAAAAAAATAAGTACTTTCATTTAGTACTTAGCTTTTACAAATGATTTTTTTAATCAATAGAAGGAATTTCTCGAGTTTCAGCTAATTTCTTATACCAATATGCACTCTTTTTGGCATAACGCTTCTGCGTCTTAAAATCGACATAGAATAAGCCATAACGCTTTGAATAACCATTCGTCCAAGAGAACATATCTTGCAGTGACCATACAAAGTAACCATTGACTGGAATACCAGCTTCAATTGCCTTAGCTACTTCTTCCATATGTTGCTTTAGATAATCAATTCTTGGTGTATCATCGATGATCTTATCTTCGCCTTCAAACTTATCTTTATAACCCATTCCGTTTTCGGTAATATAGATTGAATGAACTAAAGGATAATCATCGTAAACACGCTTCAATTGATCATACATCCCTTGTGGATAAATGATCCAATCCCAATCAGTTGCTGGCAAGTCCTTCGGGTGAATTTCTTCACCAACGCCTTTCATACGGTTGACATCAGTTCCCTTTTCACCAGTACCGTTATGAATGATTTCGGTGTCACCATGATATTCTTTCATAAACTTCGAGAAGTAATAGTTAACTCCCACAAAGTCTAATTGCTTTGCAGCTTTAAGAAGTACTTTTTCATCTTCTGGCTTGATGTCAATCATTTGTTGACCATTAGCATCAATAATCTCTTTTACTAAAGCAAGCGTATGCTTAGAATACTTACCAGCTAACGTTCCATCAAGATAAAACTTATTTTCTAAAACATCTTTTAATTCAGCAGCATGCTTGTCACCTTCGCTGTCTGTTGCTGGATAAACAGTTTGAAGAGCATGAACAATACCAATTTGGCCAGTATAGCCTGCTTCTTTATAAGCATTAACAATCCGGGCATGAACTAGATTCTGGTTATATTCAGCTTTAAAACACTTATCAAATTGATCCTTGTATGCAGGAGGGAATGTTCCACCAACATATTGTTGACCAGCCATTGATGTAGGTTCGTTAATGGTAATCCAGTATCTAACTTCGCCAGCATACTCCTTAAAGCAGAACTTAGCATATTCAACAAAAGCATCTAACATTTCTTGTGATAGCCAGCCACCCTTGTCTTGCAAGGCTTGTGGTGTATCAAAGTGATGAAGCGTTACGAAAGGTTCTACGCCTTCTTCATGACATTTCTTAAATAACTTGTGGTAGTATTCAACACCTCTTGGCTCAATTCTTCCTTCACCTTCAGGGAAAATTCTTGCCCAGTCAATTGAAACTCTAATTGCGTTAATGTGAAACTTTTTACATAATTCTAAGTCTTCTGGATAACGGTGGTAAAAATCACAAGCTGGATCTGGATTAATTGTTCCTTGTTCACGCAAGTACTTATCCCAGATTACTTCACCTTTACCATCTTCTTTTGTTGCGCCTTCACATTGGTAAGCAGCAGTTGCACCGCCAAAGTAAAATCCTTTTGGAAATTTAAATTCTTTCATTAATTTTTACCTCAATTACTTATCTTCATTCTTGCCTTCAAGGCTATCAACAACAAACTTAAATGCTAAATCAGGTTTCTGAGTTAATTCAATGTACTGACGTCCAGTAGTAGTGACTAATTTAGAACCGTCATGATCAGCAATTTCTTTCAAGTTATCCTTCATACTATCCATCTGTGGAGCCAAAATAATTAAGTCCATATCATGAATAATATCCATGTGTTGACCATAAGCACGAGCTGCTGCGTGAAGTGGCAAATTACGTTCTTTAGCCATCTTGTTTAAGGCCTTAGCTAAGATACCTGAAGTACCACCACCGGCACAGATAACCATTACGTTAGTATCTTTGGTAATACCTTCTTTAGCTTCTTTGTCAGTAGCTGCAAGGCTAGCAGTTGAATCATCAGTAGCAGTAGCTACGCCAGAAGCTTGTTCTGCAGCAAGCTTAGCTTGTTCTTGTTTGTACAAATCGTTGTCGTAGAACTTAAAGAATGGAATCCAAATTAAAGTATCAACAACTAAAGTTAAAATTACATAAACAAATGATAAACCAGCAAAACCAGAAGATACGATAATACCAATTGGAGCTGGAACAGTCCAAGGTAAAGTGTTGTATAAAGCGTTCATGTGAAGAACTTGAACAAAGAATTTATAAGCACAGACATTGAACATTGGTGTTACCAAAAATGGAATGAAGAATACTGGGTTCATGATAATTGGAGCACCAAACAAAATAGGTTCGTTAACTGAGAAACATCCAGGAATAACTGCGGCTTTACCAGCAGCCTTGTTTTGAGCTGATTTAGCTAAAAGTAAGAAGATGAATGGAACTACGAAAGTTGATCCAGTACCACCCATGTTCATAACGTAGTCTTGACAGTTAATAGTTAAAGCATGGCTTGCTTGCATTCCTGCATGAACTAATTGTTGGTTCAAACCAACGTTAGTAGTCTCAATTGCAGCTACGGCTGGTGCAACAATTGAAGGACCTTGTACACCAACGAACCAGAAGAATGCCATCGCACCAGCAACTAATGCTAAACCACCATAAGTATCACTTGCGTGGAATAATGGTGAAAGAACCTTTACTACACATTCTGATAAATTTGCACCAAAGAATTGATTTAATACAATTTGTACCAACCAGAATAATGCTACTGAAAAAGTCATTGGAAAAATGTCTTTAAAAGTTTGAGCAATGTTTTGTGGTACAACATCAGGCATTTTAATAGTTACATTGTTCTTAACACATGCATAGTAAATATTAGGTACGATCAAACCAACAATATATGAAGCGATTAATCCTTGCGTACCTAAGTAAGTTAAATCTAATCCATTTTTACCAACTTTAATAGCAATAATAATGAATGAAATTTCAGCAGCTAAGATAACGTTCATTGGATTAATCTGGTTTGTCTTAGGAAGCTTTAAGTTCTTATAATCAGTTAAATTCTTCGCACAAGTTGCAGTTACATATAAAGCAAGCAAGCCCATTGAATAGCTATAAGGCAAAACCAATGCATTTTCTACTGCCTTAGGCCAATAAAATCCCCATGCGTTTGGTACATATGCAATCAGCGTAAACAAACTTGAAAACAAAATAATTGGCATGGCAGCAATAAAGCCGTCACGAATTGCTGAAACATATGGATTAGCCGCTATTTTTTCGAATTTTGGCTTCATTTTATCCATTGCTTTGGTAAAACCATTCATCTTTTCTTCCTCCTCATCCTAAGTTTAAAAATCATTTATTTTTAAACTACTTATTCAATACTATTTCCTTCGAGCTTATTTACTCGTTCATAAAGATTAATAATTGTCTTCATCTGGTCCTTCAAAAGCATTGTGGTCATCAATGTATCTTGACCGTGAACCATAATGAAGGTCACATCCATATCATCTCCTCCAGCTTCTTTACTCAAGAGCTTAGTTTGTTCATTGTGAGCTAAGTTGATTGATTCCTCCGCCTTCTTAACAAGTTCTTTTGCTTCAGTAATCTTTCCTTCACTAGCTTTATCCATTGCCTGCATTAAGTAAGTTCTTGCATCCCCTGAATATGCAACAATTGAAAAACCAGTCATTGAAATATCTTCTTTAGTAATTTGATTTTCTGCGTCCATTTTTATTCTCCTTAGATCAATCTCTGAATATGAATTGTTAAATATGTTTGTTCGCTTAACGATAACTTTATTTCTAATTTTTCTTGCATTAATTCTTTTATTCTCTGAACTATTCTCCAAGCCTTCGAATAACTAGCTTCTATTTCTCCAATCATTCCTTTAGAAACTGGTAAACTATCTGGCTCGTGATTATTAAGCCGATTAATAAAATACTTCAAATGAACTAACAATCTGTCATAATCGTTGGCATTTTTTTGCGTTCGATATATCCCATTTCTTTCAAGCTCATTTTGAACAACTTTTATGATTTCTTCATTTTCTGTTTGACTCTTCTCTTCTTCAACACTTCCACTAGTATGAGCATTGATAAAGTGAAGGGCGATACTCTTATGTTCTGACTCTGGAAAAGAAATATCTAAACTACTTTTAAATCCCTTAATTACGTCATCCGCAATTTTGTAAGCAACTGAATAGTTATCACTTAAATCTGGTAAATAATTAACATCATTATCGCCATTGATTAAGCGCTGATACGCCCCAAATAAATGTGTTGTTAAAGTTACGTAGATGTAAGGTTCAGCAGCAAAATGATATTTTGCCTGCACTTGATCAATTAAGTCATAACTTGTAGTTACAAAATCTAGCGGTACGTTTGATAACAAAGTTGTTAAATCATTAACGGTATTTCTATCTCTTATCTCAAATATTTTGTCGACATTCTCTTCTTGGATTAAATCTCCTTTTTGCTTATGAAAAGCAACACCCCTTCCCATAACAATGTTTTGTTTATTATTCCTGGTATGAACAATAGCAACATTATTGTTTAATATTTGAACTATTCGGTATTCCATCTCTCACCCCTCCAGGAAAAATAAAAAAACCACGAATTTTAATACGAGATTACAGTTAGTCATCTGTATTAAAAATTCGCGGTTTTGCCTAATCGTATTAGTAACAATCCACATTTATTTTTGCTTACACATGTATATTAGCATGTAATCTGTCTAATGTAAACGCTTTTATTAGTATTTATTTATTTTATTATTTATTGTCCCTAAATAAAAAGAGATTGGTTTCAATTCCAATCTCTTTTTGCGTGCGGTTTTTCTAAAAATATAAATCTTAACTTTTTTTAATAACTTATTCTAAACTGTCTTAATTCTTATTCTTGGCGTCTAAAGGTCTGCCCTTCCAGTCATAATATTTACGGCTGAGACGATTCTTTTTATTATCGAATACCACCAAGCGATAAAGGGCATAAATAGTACCAATCATTGCAAAGCCTTCAATAAAAATATTTTTAAAGAAAAGTTGTGGAATATTAATCGCAATTACAAATATTGTCCAATATAATACTCGCTTACGTCGTGCTTCTTCTTCGCGGCTAACTTTCTTTGTCTTCATAAAAATCATCTCTACCGTTTCTAAATAATATTATTAACTATGCTTCTTTAGCAGCTGCTGCATATTTAGCATTACGCTTCTTCATTTCTGTTGAGTACCACCAGAAGATTAAAATATAAGCAGCAATGGCTAAGATTGCATAAACAATGAACATTCCTTGATGCTTCCAAGCGTTACCTACTAAGTAACCTAAGAATTTTTCAATAGGACCTTCCATAGTAGTATCTGATACTAAAGTGTGAGCAGGAATGTTAGCACCAACTTGGTGAGCTACTTGAGTTACGAATGGAGCAACTAAAGTACCTGCCCAAAGGAAGATTGGTAATTCAATGGTACCAATGATAATCATTCTAATAATCTTACCACGAGTTACAACTAACAAGGCTGGAGTAACACCCATGGCAATAATACCACCTAAAGGCATTAATCTGTTGCCTGGAATAACCATAGCTTCAACCATCATAATTGGAGCTAAAACATTGGCAGCTGCCCAAATTTCAGCACGTCCAGCGATGAATGGCCAGTCAAGACCAACATTGAATGTACGTCCCTTAAATTTTGAAGTAGCGAAGTTTGAAATACCTTGTGATAATGGTTCAACAGAAGCAATGAACCAAGAACCAATAACTGAGAACAACTCAATACATGCACCGGCTGTGAAGGAAAGAGTAAACATTGTCTTCCAACCTTGTTCAGTTGTAAAGTTGTAGCCAGCAAGTAATGAAACAAAGATACCTAAGTAAACACCAATTGCGAAACGACTGCCCCAGAAACCAATTTTTTCATTTAATTTAGCTGAGTCAAAGTCGTATTTATCAAGCCATGGTAAGCACTTATCAAAGAACTTATTGAAGACCATGATTACTGGGTTCATCATATAGTTCATGTGAGTAGTAGTCATAGGGTTGCTTGATGGAGCATCTAGCAAGTCGTCAAATGTTGGCTTCATTAAGTCTGAGTTGACGATCTTCAAGTAACCAATAAGTAAAATTAATAAAGTTGCTAACCAAAGTGGTGCGCCGCAGAATACTGCAAACAAACCAACAAAGGCTGAGTGCCAAACATCAAAGATATCAACATCTAGTGTGTTAGTTCTCTTGAAGATCAACATTAAAACATTCAAGATAATTAAAACTAACAAGAAGTACAAGGTATATGGAGAACCCCAAGTAATAGTGGCAAGTGGTGCCCATCCCATATCCATGATATCTTTATGCATACCAGTATTCTTAACGAATTGATTCATCGCTGGTGCAAAACTGGTAGTCAATAAGTTCATAACATCGCCGATCGCCGTTAAGGCAATAGCTAATTTCATACCACCTTCAAGAGCCTTACTAAATTTAACTCTGAAACATAGAGCAATAATAGTAAGAACAACCAACATGATTGTTGGTGCTCCCATATCAATTAAAGGCTTAAAGATAGCATTCGCAAAATCAATTATCGCGTTCATTTTCTATTCCCCCAGGAATAACTGCTATTCGTTTTCTACCTTTTTAACTACTTCTTCAACCTTGTCATAAACAGGTTGAGCCATTGCTGGAATTCTGTAAAGAATTGGACCTGCTTCAATTAAAGGAATTTTAGGTTCAAATGCTAGATCAGTTTTAGCAATAGTCAAGTATGCATCATAGTGATTAAGCATATCTTCGTTTACATCCTTAATCATCACAGCATCAACATGAACATTGTGTCCACGTTTCTTCATTTCTTCTTCAACAGCATCCTTAATTTGGTGAGAAGAGTTAACCCCTGCACCACATGCAGCTAATAACTTAACTTCCTTTGCCATAATAAATACCTCCCAAAAAATATCTTCCTATTCTTGCTTAAAATTCTCACTCATAAAATCAAATATTTCTTTAGTTGAAGTGAGATTAAACAGCCTAATTAAATCTTCAACTGGCGTTGTGGATAAGAACCCCATAATCTGTGCTAGGACATTTGCCTGTCCTTCCGGATCATTGTTTAAAATCATAAATAAGAATTTAACTTCTAAACTTTCATCCGGAGCAATCATATTTTGAAACTTAATTGGATGTTTCAAAGCGATTGGAACAATCAGACGAGCATTTACAAATTCGCCTTCTGTATGAGGAATTGCGACATTTGGCAACTCTTTCGAAATTGGCGAAGTGTCAATTCCAGTTGGATAATGCTCTTCTCTTTCAATAATATGTGAAAGGAAATTTCCTTTTACATAGCCAGCCTTTAATAATTTGCCATAGACCTCTTTTAGGACTTCTTCCTTACTCGTCTTGTCGCTGGTAAAAACTGCGTCAGGAGCAAATAAACTAGTTGCCACTGTCATATGAACCACCTTTCCAGTATCTGTAAATGAACTTTTACTTTTGTTTTTTATATGTTAGATATTGTTCATTTACTACACCATTATCATATAATACTGTTCGTTAAATTACAAGCGCTTTCAAAAATGATTTTGAACTTATTTTTGCATAAAAAAATGGAGCATATAATTATATGCTCCATAAGTTTCTATTAATAAAAGTTGAGGGAAATTTATAAATATTGTAGTTTATTGCGCTTATTATTTATTCATCAAGTGGAGTTGTTTTAATTACATCCCCACTTAAACCGACTTGATAACCTTGTTCAATCTTATCTTTACGAGAAGGGTGAACGACTTGGAACTTTCCGCATTTAACTACGCGTGGATTCAGACTCTTAACGCCTTCAGGTAAAACAGCGTTAGTACCATGAATTACAGCCACAATTACCTTGTAGCCCTTCTTAGTTATCTGAATTGGAGCATAGTGAAGAGTATCATTATAGAGTTCTACAATAGTACCTTTTGGCATGTAGAACATTCTAGCTTCAGTATTTGGATCAACAAAATGCTTCTCTTCCAAAGTTTCACGCTTACCAAGCACCATTAAGACATCATCAAGCATAATGTTTACTTCTGAACATTGGTGATATTCAAATGCAGTAAATGTATCTGAGTGACCCAATGTAACACCAGCATCAATTGGAATTTCACCAAAAATATCACGCTTTACAGCAAGCATAGTATAAGTGTCAGCTAGTTCAGGAATGTTAGCAATATACTTCATGCCAGTTTCGGGAATTGGAACCTTCTCCATTACCTTATAAACATCATCTAAATTAAAGTCATTAGTGTAGAGTACACCGTATTCTTTAAAAGATGGATCATCCAAAGTTAAAATCTTATATTGGGGATTTGCTTTTCTAAATTCTTCTAATTTACTCATGTTATTACCCCATTCTAACTAATCGTGATATACACCTTCAGCCCACTTCTTGTTTTCTTCGTCAAAGAAGTGTTCATTGTCCTTTTGGTCAGGATTTGGTTTAGCAATACTATCGATCTTTTCGATTAACTTCTTGTTTTCTTCAGTTGGTTGATACTTTTCATTCAAAAATGCATCAGCAATGTAGAAAATAAAGTCTCTTCCTAAAACAATACCGCCCATACCTAAGACGTTAGCATTTAATTCACGCTTAGCATACTTAGCTTGAGCAACATCGCCAACCATTGCGGCACGAATACCTTCATTCTTATCAGCTGCAGTTGAAATACCAATACCAGTACCACACATTACAATACCAACATCAGCTCTGCCGTCAGCAACAGCTTCAGCAACACGCTTACCATACATTGGGTAGTGAGTTCTAGTGTTGTCATAAGTACCAAAGTCTAAGACTTGGTATCCTTCTTCTTTCAAATGGTCAGATAATGCCATCTTAATTGACGTAACAATGTGGTCATTACCTAATGCAACAACAGTATGTTTATCAATCTTTGGGTCTACAAATTCTGGTTGTGGTCTATCATTATCAAACATTTTCAAGCCTCCTCTAAATCATTTTTTCAAGCATGTCTAAACGAACTTGGTGACGTCCGCCTGCATATTCAGTATGCAAGTAGTAATCAATGATTGATTCGGCAAGCTTTTCACCAACAATGCCACTACCAATTGCCAATGCTTTAGCCCCGTTGTGCATAGCAGTCATGTGTCCAGTTCTTTCTTCGTTAACATCAGCAGTTACCATGCCCTTAACCTTGTTTGATGCCATTGCTGAACCAACGCCATATTCATCAAACATAATAGCCTTCTTAATACCATGGTCTAAGACTTCATGCGTAACTTTTAAGCTAGATTCTACAAAGTCTTCTGCTGGTTCTGGCGTTACATCTAATACTTCATAGCCGCCATCTTCTAGATACTTTTTAACTTTTTCTTTTAATTCAAAACCTTTTTTGTCACTACCAATAACAACTTTCATGTTGTTCTCCTTTCGCTATTCACTACCCTGATATAAAGTCGTGATTTGGCTGTAATGCTTTACGATATCCGGATCAAGCCCAGGACTTGTAATCAAACCATCAACATCGTATAAGTGATAAAACTCATAAAAGTCATTGCGGTTAATCTTGTGATAATCAGCCACAACATACTTTTTACGTGAGCGATTTAATCCCAAGCCTTGCGTCTGTCCTTCTTCTAAGTTAGCAGTCATCATTGAGGTGTCCTTGATTCCGTTTACGCCAACAAAGCCACGATCAAAAGATATTCCTCTTAACTGATTATTTGCTAATGCCCCAATGAAAGCTCCGCTAACTCGACGATATGCTCCACCAATTAAAATTAGTTCATAATTATTTGTATTCTTTTTAGCTGCTTCAAAAACAGGCAAAGAATTAGTAACAATCCGTAATTTCCTTTGATTTAACTTAGCAACCATAAACTCTAGAGTCGTTCCTGGTCCAACATATATCGTTTCGCCATCTTGAACAATCTTACTTGCAACTTCAGCAGCTGCTTTTTTTTCAGAAATGTTGATTTCTCTTTTTTGCATATAATTCTTTTCAACTGAATCTTGCTGAGAAATCACTTGCGCTCCCCCATGAATTCGCATCACTTTACCAGTCGTATTCAATTCATTGAGGTCTCGTCTAATTGTCATATCTGAAACTTGCAACGCCTTAGCCAATTCATCAACGGTCACAAACTTTCTATCAGTCACAATTTCTAAAATATTTCTTAATCGTTCTCTTTTTAGCATTGTTCACCTTAATTCTATTTGGCTAACCAACTCATTACATCTTTATTATATATGTTCATTTATGTTTGTCAAAGTTAATTTATGTTCATTTTCATCAAAAATTGCCAAATAGCCCTTCTAAGCCGTATTATAGCAACGATATCGCTTACAAATAAAATATTTAAATTTTTTGTGAACTTTCAAACTCACAAGTTAGAACAGCTCAAATTTCACACTTGACTTTTTTACTATAACTTAGTTAAATAAAAAAGAAATATAAGTGATGACCTTTAATTTAGTCCTGTGAGGCTATCAAGGAAGTCTGCGCGTAAACTATTTTTGCATAGTTTTAAACAGAAACGACTATCTTAGAGGTAATTCTTTAGATAGTCGTTTTTTCTTTAGGTCATCCAAATGTCGTTTTCAAGGAGGAAAAAATGAAAAAGATGCCTAAAGACACATTTCATAATGATGATGCGATCTTAGACGTTTATGAAAAGCCTGAACTTGGACAAGGAATTTTGCTTTCAATGCAGCACTTGTTTGCCATGTTCGGTTCAACCGTTTTAGTTCCAATTTTAGTCGGAATCAATCCAAGTATTGCCTTGCTTTCATCTGGTGTAGGTACATTAGTCCACATGCTTCTTACCCACTTCAAGATTCCAGCATACTTAGGTTCAAGTTTTGCCTTTGTTGCTACTATGCAAGCCTTAATGAGACAAGATGGCTATCCAGCAATTGCTCAAGGTGCGATTGCTGCTGGTCTTGTATATGTAATTGTAGCTTTAGTCATTGCAAAAGTTGGTTCTGATTGGGTTAATAAAGTTTTGCCACCTATTGTAGTCGGTCCAATTATTATCGTAATTGGTTTATCTCTAGCAACTACTGCCGCTAACGACGCCATGATGAAAGGCACTAAATACAACTTAACCTACTTTGGAGTTGCAATCTTCACATTAGTTATGACACTAATTTTCCAAATGTGCTTTAAAGGCTTTACTAGTCTAGTTTCCATTATGCTTGGAATTGTCTGTGGTTATGCCTTATCTTGCGTCTTAGGAATTGTTGACTTCTCTGGTGTAGCAAAAGCCGCTTGGTTCTCCATGCCTGCTTTAGACCTACCTGGAATCAGCTACCACTTTAAGTGGTATCCTGCAGCTATTTTAACTATGGCTCCAATTGCCTTTGTTACTATGACTGAACACATGGGACATATTATGGTTCTTAACTCTTTAACCAAGAGAAACTTCTTTAAGAATCCTGGTCTTCACAGAACTATGATGGGTGATGGTCTTTCAACAATTATTGCTGGTTTCATCGGTGGTCCACCTACCACTTCTTATGGTGAAAATATTGGTGTTTTGGCAATGACTAAGGTTCACTCAGTTTGGGTATTAGCTGGAGCTGCTGTATTTGCAATTATCTTTAGCTTTGTTGGTAAAGTCGCTGCAGTTATCGAATCAATTCCAATGCCAGTTATTGGTGGTATTTCTTTCTTATTATTCGGAACTATTGCATCTAACGGTCTTAAGATCTTAGTTGACGACAAGATTGATTTTGGTGAAAAACGTAATATGTTAATTGCCTCAGTTATTTTAGTTATCGGTATTGGTGGTGCCTACCTCCAACTTGGTAATTTTCAATTAACTTCAGTCGCTTTATGTACAATCTTCGGTATGTTAATGAACTGGATCTTACCTAAGAAGGCAGCCAGTGAAAAAGCATTAGAAGCTGAAAAGAAAGAAAAAGGACAAAAATATTTTAATTAGTTGAATATATGAGAAAAGCTAGAATCCATGTAATGTGGATTCTAGCTTTTTTCATATAAAATATTTTTTTGTATATCTTTATGTATCTTCATATTTTTATTGCTAAAAAATATTGATAATTCATCTAATAAAGTATTTACTAAACTCATTTCGATATTCCGTTGGCGTCTTATGTTTCCATTCTTTAAAATTTCTATTCAACACCCGTGCATTCGAAAATCCACTCTCAAACGCCACCAATTCAATTGGCTTATTTGTGCTCAGTAGCATTTCTCTAGCGTGCATCAAACGAACCAGCTTTAAGTATTTACCCATGCTCATATTATTGCTCTGCTTAAGTTGCCGATTCAGAGTTACATGCGAAATATTAAATTTATTTGTAATATCACTAACCTGAATATCTTCTTGAAAATGATCATTAATATATTTAATTATTTCATCCCCCAAGGGAAGATTAGGATTTCTAGTAACTGGCTCTTTCTTATTAAAATTCTGATCAAGTAAGACAATAATTCTCATTAAATGACTTAAAATCATAAAACGTCGAGCGTCAGTCAAGCTTTTTTGACACAATTCACCAAGTTCAACAACTTCTTTTTTTAACTCCTTATAAGCAGTTTGATTATTAGTACTATTTTTACCTAATAAATCAAGATTCCAATTGATACTCGTTGGATACTGGCTCAATAAAAAGTCATCATCAATAATAAAACCTTCATACTTCCAGTCTTCATTTTCACCTGAAGCACTATGAATTTGCCGGCGGTTAACTAGCCAGATATCGCCACTATTGAAATGGTAAGTTTTACCCTCAAGTGCAAAACGCAAATCTTTTCCTTTAATTAAATAGTTAAGCTCAATTCCCTGATGCCAATGCTCTGGCTCATTTACCTGATTATCACGATAAAAATAAAATGGTAGTCTTTGATTATTTTGAACTTCCTCATGCTCAACCATTGTAATCCCTTTCAAAATAATTACTTCTTAGTTACAGAAATGACACTTAGTTTCTATTTATAAATGGTATCTTAATAGTGTAAAAAATACGAGGAGGAAATAAAAATGATTAAATTAATCGCCTTAGATACAGACGGTACACTTTTAAACTCTAAAAATAAAATTCTTCCCTCTACTAAAGCAGCAATTAAAAAAGCTTTAGATCAGGGAATCAAGGTCGTACTTTGCTCTGGTCGACCAATCGCGGGTCTTGCGCATTTCATGAAAGAACTTGGAATTGAAGGCAGTGATCAATATGCCGTAACTTTAAATGGTGCAATTACGAGAACCGCAGACGGAAAAATAATGACGCAAGATCTTGTCAGCAATAAGCTTTACCGCGAGCTGACTAAATTTGCTAAAGAGCAAAAAATTCCTTTCAATATTGTTGATCCAGATTCGAGAATTATTACTGCAGATCATGACGTAGATTACTTTGAATTACTGCAAGCCTGGGAGAATACGGCTCCACTGTTCATTAGAACTCCTGATGAAATGCCTAACGACTTTCAGATTTCTAAAGGCTGCTTTGTTGGCGATAAAGCTCCTCTTGATCAATTTGAACCAATATTAAGAACAAAGTTTGATCAAGATTTATATATTGTTCGTGCAGATGACCATTTCTTAGAATGTCTACATCCAAACGTAAACAAAGGAAACGGTTTGAAAGAATTAGGTGAAAAGATTGGCATTAGCACTAACGAAATGATTGCTTTTGGGGATGAAAGAAATGACATTTCTATGTTTGATATCGTAGGAACTGCTGTGGCTATGGGTAATGGAAGTCAAGAAGCTAAAGATCACGCAGACTTTATCACTGCATCAAACGATGATGACGGCATCGCAAAGGCTTTAGATAAGTTTGTTTTTTAATAAATTATTAAAAGGAGACTGCAAAATGACAAAGCTAATTGCCGTTGATATGGATGGTACTTTCTTAAGAGACGATAAAAGTTATGATGAAGAAAAATTTGCTAAAATCTACCAGGAATTAGAAAAAAGAAACATTATATTCACAGTTGCTAGTGGTAATCAATATTATCAAATTACTACTTTCTTTAAGAAATTTCCAGCTGTAGTTTATGTTGCAGAAAATGGTGCCTTAGTTAGAACCAAAGAAAAGATTCTAGCCCTGCATGCTTTCTCTGAAGAAAACGTTAAAAAGATTGAAGATTTTCTTTTAAAGCAAGCTGAATTACAATTTTTAGTATCAGGAGTAGAGTGTGCCTATTTTCCAGTTCAATTTACGGACGCTTATTACGAAATCTCTACTAAGTATTACTATCGTTTAAAGAAAATACACGACTTTAGTGAAATTGACGACAAAGTTCTGAAATTTTCTATTTCCTGTCCTGATGAAAAGACAGATTATTATATTCATTTTCTAAAAAAGAACCTTGGCAATTACTGTAATGTAACAAGTAGTGGGCACGGCGATATCGATCTTATCTTACCAGGAATTCATAAGGCACATGGCTTAGCAGAATTAGGTAAAGTACTTGGTATTTCTCTTACTGAAATGACTGCTTTCGGTGACGGTGGAAATGACTTAGAAATGGTTAAAGAAGTTGGCGATGGCGTAGCTATGTCAAATGCAGCTCCAATACTTTTAAAGGTCGCGAATCATACAACAACATCAAACAATGAACAAGGTGTTCTCACCTACATTAAAAATAATATTCTCTAGTAAAAAGGCTTGAAACAATCCCCCTCTCTGTTTCAAGCCTTTTTACTTTTTCTAATACATATCGCCAAATTCTTCAACTTTATATTTTAAATATACTTTCATAAAAAACAGTCACTCAATAGTTAAGTGACTGCAAATATTATTTTTCAATTCTAAAGCGATAAAAGCCTAAACTCATTTGTTTCAAGGTCTTAGCAAAATCCTTTTTATCAAAATGATTTTGATCAACTAAAGCTTCAAATTCACCATCTGCGTCAACTAACATCTGGTGAGTTCTACGCCACCCATTCTTTTGATAAAAGCGCAGACGACTTACACGTTGATGATAATTCTCCGCATCAGGATCAAGCGGTTCAATATCTAACACAATTTGCTGATCTGGATATTTTTCTTCAAGCATATGTAAAATTTTGCTTCCATATCCATTACCACGTAATTCGGATTCAACAGCTAAGTAAGCCAGATAAACAGTATTGTCACTAATGTAGTAACAAACCATCCCGCAAAATACTTCTCCATCATAGACGGCATTAAGTTGTAGCTTCTTGCGCAAACTCATTAATACCATTGACATCCATGAAAATCTTTCCCATTCTGGAAAAGCACTATAATATAAATCTTTAACTTTACGATAATTCTTAGAGCCCCATCGGGCGGGTTGTTCGTCTAAAATAAAAATCCTTCTCTTTTCTAATAATATAATTTACTTCTCTAATTAAAAAATACTTTTCAATAAAAAGCAAATTTCTAATACTATACAAAATAGGGACAAGCTATTCCACTCATCCCTATTAGTCAAATAATTAAATTTTTATCTATATCAACTTATACTTCTTAAGTAATTCTTCAACGTAAGTTCCCTTAACTTTCTTCAAACCTTCTTTAACCATCAATTTTTCAGGTAAAGGCAAATTTAGTTCAGTTAACTTCTTTCTGTCATTTAAGTAATACATTGCGTTCATTAACATTCTCACATCAAAGGCAGATGCAAATACTTCAGGAACACCGCGATCTACGTTAAGCAAAGTGTAGACAGCTTCCATAGCAGTACGTACTGAATATTCAGTAGTAAAGACAGTGTCTCTCTCAGTTTCAGCAAAATTACCAATGAAGGCTAAATTCTTGGAATTCTTTGGCACTACCTTTGGACGATCCCCCAATGCACGTGGCATGAAGTAAGACGTAATATATGGCATATGATTTGGAATTGTAGTTACATCAATTGCCATCTTCTTAATTTCTGATTCAGGAACACCCATGTGATAAAGCCATTCTTCGCAAAGTTCAATACCATCACATTCAGGCATAGTCTTTTTGACATAGTTACCCTTAGTATTTGAATACAAGCCATATAACCAAACAATCAGTTCATTTGGCTTTTGCTTATGGAATTGTGGTTGACGACTAATTGAATATCCAAGTAACCAGTTAGAATCCTTAAGCGTAGTTGGACCACTAGTTACAATGGAACCAGAATGTGGATCCTTTTTATTAACCTTTTCAATGTAAGGCACAATATCATCATTAGTGAAAGTAACTGTAGCTGAAATTACCCAGTTAGCAGCTGGAATATTTTCGCAGAACTTTTCTGGATGACCGAAGTCTTCATCTTGCGCTGCTAAGTTCTTCCACAATTGCCAACTTGGTCCAAGCTCATGTTTTTGTTCAGCTGGGTGCGTGTTGGCCCCATAAGTTGTACTTTCAGTAATTGAACCATTAGTTACGAAGACCAAGTCGTTAGGGGTTAACTTAATAACTTTTTGCTCCCCCTTCTCAGTCATCTTAATTTCAGTAGCTACTTTTTCATCCTCAGTCCGATTAACAATAATATTATCTACAATTGTGTCATAGTGGAATTTTACTCCATGCTTCTTTAAGTAACTAATCAAAGGCATAATTAAATCTTCGTATTGATTGTACTTAGTAAAGCGAAGTGAAGACAGATTCTTCAAAGTTGCTACATGCTGAACAAACCGCATTAAGTAACGACGCATTTCCATTGCACTTGCCCAAGGCATAAATGCAAACATTGTTTGCCAATATAACCAGAAGTTTGACTTAAAAAATTCATCGTCAAAGACTTCATTAATTTTCTTATCTTGCAAATCCTTTTCTGGTGTCATTACTAAATTCAAGATTTCTTTAACAGCCTTTGGTAAAAGAAGTAAATCGCCATCTAACCGACTTCAAGGATCAATTAGCAGTCTATTTTAAATTTTTTAAGGATCATCCGGATCTAATGAAATTATTCCTTAATGCTGGTTTAGAAGGAGAATTACTTAACCAGCAAACCAAATTTTTGAAAGAGTTAATTAATTACTCTCAACCTAATTTAAAACTTCCTCCCTATGCAATTAGCTATCAGTCAGGTGGGATTTACATGCTCTTGGTTTGGTGGGTTGGTCATGATTATCAAAAGCAAATTAATGAGCTCTTATCATATATTGAGAATCATATTGTTATCAATAACTAACTATTCTGTTATCATTAGCCAGTACTAATTTCTAAGCATATTATTTTCTTCATTTCAATTTTGCTTTCTATAATATAGTTGAAAGTTTAATTTTTTAGAAAGGAAATTAAAATGAAAAAATATATTGCTAAAATTGGACCACTTAATGCCGAAAAAATAGCCTGCTCTCCTCACGGAACTGCTACTTTTACTGAAGATGAGGAACAAGATACGTTACATATTATGATTGAAATGTTCGACACTCCAGCAAATATCGAACACTAGCAACACTTCCATGGTTTCCCTGATGGTAAAGCAACAATGGACAATGACTTAAATGGAGATGGATTTGTTGATTTACCAGAAACTGAGCTAGTGTCAGGCACAACAATGGTTCCTTTCAATATAAATGTAGTAAAATATGGTCCACATGTTACTCTTCCAATTGCAGTTGGAAAAATAGAAAAAGCAAATAATTAATAATACAAAAAACGCATCTAAGTTAAGTGTATTTCTCTATCAAAGAGACTGTTCATTTCTTCATTAAAATTATGAGCTATAAAGATCACAGTGTATGGGCCATCTAATAACTTCTTTAAGATATCAAGCGTTGCTTTTTTATCTATAGCGCTAGTACCCTCATCAATCAAAATAAAATCGTCATCGTGAACGCAAGCCCGAGCTAACACAATTTTTTGTCGCTGACCTCCAGAAAAATTATTCGTATCTAAATCAATTCCCGTTTCAAGTCCATTTGGCATACTAGCTATATCTTTACTTAAATCATTATTTTCAACTGCTTTTTTAACCAGTTTTTTCAATTTATTATCGAACATAATAATATTGTTGATAATAGAAGTAGGAAAAAGCTTCCCATCTTGAGGAATATATCCTATCTAAGCATAATCAGGACTAACTTCTTTACCATATTTATTTTCAAAAACAACTTGTCCATTAGTTGGTTGTAATTTATTAAGAATTAGCTTAAATAGCGTAGACTTACCAGTACCACTGTCGCCACTAAGCAACACTTTTTCTCCTCTTTCAATATGAATATCTGGGAAATAGATCGTTTCTCCATTTTTAAATGAAATACTTAAATTATGCGTACTAATTGAGTATATTTCATCAGTATTAGTTTCTTTATGAGAAGAGGCTAACTTCTGGGATTCAATAATTTGTTTGTTAAGACCTTGAACTGACTGAATTCTTGTTAGCGATGTAGTAATTGTCAATAAACAATTTAAAATCATAGAGGAGAAGTTACCTGCTGCTATTATTACTCCAAAAGTTACTTGATGATTAAAAAACAAAATTGCGGCTAACAGAGTAATCGCAATTTGAGAAAAAGAATTAGCACATCCATTAAGGAAATCAGCAACAGAAATTACCTTTTTTCTTTTTACGAAACTTGTTTCTAGATTCTGACTAACTTTTTGCATGACTAAGTCTAATTTATTAAAAGCAGTATATTTTCTTAATTCTTCTAGACCATTAAACCATTCTTCAATAGCTAACAAGTATTTACTATTTCTACTAACTACTTTTTGCGTTGCATTAGAAGCTTTCTGTCTTGTAAAGCGGGGAATATAAAGCGTAATAACTGATAGAATTATTGCTAACAATGTCAGCATCCAATTCATTAGAAGAAGGCTGCTAATTGACGTAACCAATAAAAAACCTGATTGGATAATACTCAAAGACTGATCGGCATAATTTTTAGTCAGCACTTGTAAATTGCTATTTAATTCATTTTCCATTTCAGCTACTTTAGGCGCCTTGTCATGATAGTATTTGCTTATTAATTTATGCCTAATACTGTGAATATATTTTTGCGTTTGCTTACTAAAAAGATATGTAGCTAACGAACTCAAAATATAAGAAACGAATGAAAGAAAGACACTACTGGCAATAATTAGCAAAAAACCTAGAAGAATATTTTTAACTAGTTGATTATAAGCGAATTGTATAATATACGAACTTGTTGCAGATCCTGCTGCAAACAAAATCTCTAAAACAATTATTACAATGAATAAGAGTAAATTAGTTTTAATTAATTTTTGAAAACTCATTTTTAATCATCTAGATCCTATAATTATTTTTAATAGCGTCCGCTTTTTCTAAGGGAACTGATAAATATACATATCTGTTAGTTGGAGATAACCATTTAGAAATTACCTCAATAATATTATTTTTTTATTAAAATATCAATATTTCTTTAATTTATTAGTGCCAGCACTAAGTAGTGTTTAGACTACAGCGATTTAATACTACAAAAAAAGCTGATAGACAATTCCAATTTTAGGATTCGTCTACCAGCTTTTTTCTTATTTACTATTTTTATTAAAAATAAAATTCAATCCAATCGCAATTACAAGCAAAGCAGTGGCACACCACATAATTTCTTGCAATCCTAAATGAAAAATATTTCTCATTGTCGGTAATAAATTCTGTGGCAAGCTTTTAGCAGATGAAGCATCGCTTAACTTATTAAGCATCCCCATCGTTATACCTGAATTTTCAGCAACTCCCTTGGCCAATTGTACATTCATAATCACACCATAAACAGCAGCCATGACAGTTTGAGCCAGAATTCGAATTAAATATGAAAGTGATGTTGCCGGCGCCATGTTTTTCTCACTAGCATCAACTTGAACTTTAATTTGAAGCAATACAAAAATAAACCCCACCCCAAAGCCAGAAAAAGTTCCAATAATTGCCAACCACCAAATATTAGTACTTTGCGGTGCCAGTGCTAGTCCTAAGGACGAAATCAAAATACAAATTAATCCCATCGAAAGTAGTGTTCGATTATTAAAACGCGCCTTTAAGGGATTAACCACTAAAGTTCCTACCACATCAACTAAGGAATTCGGAATTAAGGTCATTCCACCAATTAACGCAGTTGTGCCAAGCAAACCTTGCGCCCACATCGGTAAATATGTATTAATTGCTAAAAATGCACCCCAGCTAAAAATGAAGAGTAAAAAATCACCGACTAAAGCTCGATTTTTAAACATACTAATCGGTACTACAGGATTGGGGTGCCCTCCTTCATGCATAAAGAATAAAACTAATAACACTAAACCAGCAATAATTAAACTTGCTACACTCCATGGCTTAGTTAGACCAAGCAACTGAATCCCTAATAAAAGCAAAGTTAATCCAACAATGATTAAAAAAGAACCCAGTATATCAAACTTAGGCGTTTTTCTGATCTTGCCTTCGTGATAATACATTAACGATAATAAAATTGCTAAAAGACCAATTGGAATATTAATATAAAAGACCCAGTGCCAGGAAAGAGAATCTACTAAATAACCACCTACTAATGGTCCTACAATCGCTGCTACGCTAAAAGCAGCACCTAAATATCCTAGAATCTTCGTTCTTGCTTTAATATTATCAAAAATAAAGCCAGCCATAATATAAGGCAGCGACCCCATACCTCCAGCACCAATCCCCATTAAAGCACGTGCCAAAAGAAAGAAATACATATTATCAGCCAAGCCTTGAAAAAGAGAGCCTAAAACAAAAAAGAGTAACGATAATTCAAAGGTGGCTTTATTACCAATTTTTTCACCGACTTTGGTCCAAATTGGGGTTGAAACTGACATCCCTAAGAGCATAATTGCAATAATCCAGCCCATGAATTGGATTCCATGTAAGTCCGCGATAATGGCGGGAATTGCGGTATTAATAATCGTACTATCTAATCCTGCCATTACATTTGCTAAAACCATGGCAAACGTCACCATCGTTACTTGCTTTTTCGTCATATCTACACCTACTTTTCTAAAAAATAAAAAGCCCCAATTATTTCGCAATAATCAAGGCTAATAATCTATCTAAAATATACTTGCTCACTTACTTAAAAACAAGAACTATTTTGAATAATTTCGAATTTTTTTATTTGGCTGTCTGAAGTTGAAATAGAAATTAAAAATAGTAGCAATTAATAATAAAATAAAGGAAACTGCCATTATTTCGTGGATACCACTATGAAAAATTTCACGCATCTCTGGCAAAAGCTGCTGTGGCAATAATTTAGCAGATTTAGCGTCACTTAATTCATTCATCATCTTCATCGTGATATTACTGTGCGAATTGATTCCGCTAGCTAAAGCCAAATTCATAATTACACCATATACTGCTGCCATTACTGTTTGAGCTAGAATTCTAATTAAGTACGATGTCGAAGTGGCAGTCGCCATATCTTTCATTCCAGCATCAATCTGAACTTTTACTTGAAGTGCCACGAAGATAAAACCAACTCCAATTCCAGAAAAAGCACCGACTACAATTAATACCCATAGCGGTGTATGATTATTTGCTAAAAATAGTCCACCAGAAGAGATCATCATTGTGACAATTCCAATCATTACTAAGGTAAAAGTTCTAATTTTTTCTTGAATTGTAGCAACAGTTTGCGAAGCAATAATTTCAACAACTGAATTAGGAATTAAAGTCATTCCACCCATTAACGCCGACATCCCTAAAAGTGCCTGTGCCCACATTGGTAAATAAGTGTTAACGGCAATAAAGGCACCCCAGGTAGTTGCAAATAGAATTAGATCACCATTTAAATCTCTGTTTCTAAAGATTGATAATGGAATAATTGGATTTTCAGCCTTTGCTTCGTGTAAGAAGAAGAAAATTAAAAGAACTAAGCTCAATAATATTAATCCGACTACAATCCAAGTTGCAGTTAAACCTAAGAGTTGAATCCCCATCAGAAACATAATCAAACCACTAACTAATAAAAATGCTCCTCTTAAGTCAAAGACTGGTGCAGATTTGGGTGTCACCGGTTTGTAGTAAACTAGGGCGATTAGTAAAGCAACTAATCCGATTGGAATATTAATATAGAAAACCCAGTGCCAAGATAAGGCATCAATTAGCCAGCCACCCACTAAAGGTCCCAGAATTGCTGCACCATTAAAACTTGCAGTCAAGTAACCTAAAATTTGTGTTCTCTTTTTAATATTTGGAAAAACATAGCCAGCGATAATATAAGGTAGTGATCCCATGCCACCGCCACCAATGCCCATGATCATTCTTGCCACTAAGAAAAAGTAGATGTTTGGTGCTAACCCTTCTAAAGTTGACCCTAAAACAAACAGACCTAATGCAATTTCAAAAGCTAATTTATTAGTGATTTTTTCACCAATTTTGGTCCAAATTGGTATTGAAACAGACATTCCTAAAAGATAGATTGCTACAATCCAGCCCATAAATTGAATTCCGTGTAAAGCCGATACAATTGCTGGAATTGCAGTATTAGTGATTGTTCCATCTAGTCCGGCCATTACGTTTCCCAGCATCAAGGCCACTGTTACCATCCTGATCTGTTTCTTGTTCATTAAAGCACTTCCTCAACAATAAAAAGAGCCCTTATTACATCAAGTAATTAGAGCTAAAACATTTATCTTTATATTATGCAAACTTTTTGCTCAAAAATGCAAGAATCTTAAAAAAATATCTAGGATTTTTCTAGAACTTTAGGTATAATCAGTAGCTGTGTTTATTTTTCACTTATTTTTTCAAGAGAGGAAAAAGTATCTATGGAACATAGTTGGATGCTCAAGTATTTTACCGAATTTTTCGGTACTTTAATTTTAGTATTATTTGGTAATGGTTCAGTTGCCAACTCTTTCTTAAAAGGAACAACTGGTAATGCACCTGACGGTAAGGCTAATGGTGGTTGGATTTTGGTTGCCTTCAGTTTTGGCTTTGGTGTTATGCTTCCTGCCATGCTATTTGGTTCAATTTCTGGTAACCATATTAATCCGGCCGTTACTGTTGCTCAAGCAGCTGCTGGTAACTTTCCATGGTCACAAGTCGCTCCTTATATAATTTGCCAATTACTAGGTGCAATTTGTGGTCAGCTTCTTGTTCTAGCAATGTATTGGCCACACTTTAAAGAATCTACTGATCCTGACATTGTATTTTCTTGTTTTGCTACTAGCGACTGTACTAACAGCAAATGGAACGGTTTTATTTCAGAAGTTGTTGGTACTGCAGTTTTAATGTTTGTTGCAATCGGACTTTACAAGGGTATGTTTTTCAAACAAGCTGTCGATATTGCTAACATAGGTGTTGGATTTTTAATTACTGCATTAGTTATGGCTCTTGGTGGTCCAACTGGTCCAGCTCTTAACCCAGCACGTGATTTTGGTCCAAGACTTGTTTACTCACTCTTGCCAATCCCTAATAAAAAGGGTGGCGCACACTGGAGTTATGGCTGGATTCCTGTTATCGCTCCTACTCTTGGTGCAATTATCGGAATTTTTCTTTACAAAATTCCTTTTGGAAATTAATTAAGTATGTAAAAAAGCAGATCAGTTGATCTGCTTTTTTTAATATTCAAACACCTTATTAGCTCTTCTATTAAATACATAAATAGAAAATAAAGAAACAATCATTGCTGTACCAAAGATTAATAAAATTAGCCCCCATGGAGATGCCTGTGCTTCCATCGTTCCAATATTGGGCTGTAAATCTAATAAAAAGTGCATCACAATACACAACCAAATTCGATTAGTAAAAATATGAATATATGAAAATATTAATCCAATAGCAGTTGCGTAAAATACTTGTTGCATAGTAGCATTAATAGCTGCTCCATGCGTTAAATTAATCAAATGAAATAATCCGAATAAGATTGACGAAGCTAAAGAAGCCCAAACTAAAACATATTTTTTATTTTCAAAAATTTTAGCAAACAAATTAAATAGTAAAACTCGGCATAAAACTTCTTCGCCAATTCCTGCAGCCAAAGCAACGCAAATGGATCCCCACATCATTTCAGGCATTGACTCAAAAACTTCTGCCCAACTTACCACGCTACCCAATAGAGCATAGAGTAAGATCACCAGAGCACAAAAAATAATTGTGATAATCTTTACTTTTCCTTCTTTAGGCAATTTAATAAAAACTTTGTCTGTCTTATAGAACTTTTTAAAAGTTATTGCCAAAACGCAGACAATACCTAAATACAAAATTTGCATCCAAATCGATTGAGACTGAAATTCCAATCTTCCTGCTAGTGAATAAACCACCAGATAAATTATAGAAGCAATTAGCATCCATTTAATCGATGCGTTTGTTTCACTGATTGCTAAATAATTATCTTTTTTCATTATCTTTCCTCGCCTTTTAGCTTATAAGCCTATAAACGTAGCTAAACAAATCACTAAAGGAATAGTAATAATCGCTCCTAAAGTCGATAAACACATTAATTTCGTTGGAAATTTCACATCAAAATTACTAAGTAAACTAAAGAGAACTACAACACCTGCAACTGGACAAGTAGCCATAATTAACGTAGTCATTTTGGCAATTGCCGGTAATGGTAAGGCATATAAGATCCCTAAAATGACTATTGGAAAAAATAGGTTTCTAACAAACACTCCGCTCCAAGCTAGCTTATCTTGCCAATCTGCTTTTAAATTAATGGAACCAAGATTTGTACCGATTACGATCATACTTAAGGGTGTATTTAAATTAGCAATATAATTCATTGGATCTGAAACTACATCAGGTAATTTAACTTGCGTTATAAACAAAATCATCCCAATAACCGCCGCAATAATATTAGGGTTAATCACGGCTTGCTGAAAACTTTCTCTAAATGACTGTTTTTTCTGTGTGAACATTCTAATTCCATGTGTCCACATGAAAATGTTATAAGCAATTAAATAAGGAACTGCAAAAAAGACTCCTTTAGTTCCTAGAATTGCCTGTACTAATGGAACTCCCATGAAGCCTGCATTAGTATAGGTGCCTGCATATCGCAATACTGTTCTTTTCTGACGATCTTTGACTAAATTTTTACCAAAAATAAACTCACTAGTAATAATTTTAAATATAAATAAAGCAATTACTAGTAAAAACACTAGCCCAAATTGTAATAATCTAGCAGCCGAAAATGACTGCCGAAATGAGTTAATAATTAAACAAGGAGATACTACATATAAAAGGATCTTAGTTAGATCCTTAACCGTTTGTTCATGTAGAAACTTAACTTGATAACAAATCCAGCCGACAATCATCAAAATGAACATGATTACTACTTGTTTTGTCGGCAGTAATAAAGACATCAAAGTCCCCCGTTCTTAAAACTACAATTTTCTAAGTGATCATTAATTAATCCAACCGCTTGTAAGAAAGAGTACACAGTTACTGGTCCTACAAATTTAAAGCCAAGTTTTTTCATTTCTTTTGAAATTTGCGTAGATAAACCATCCGAAGCAGGAATATCTTCCATCTTTTGTGGATAATGCATTATTGGCTTAGGAATAAATTCAGTTAGAAAATCTTCAAAAGTCCGATTTTCTTTTTCTAGTTTAACCAATATTTTTGCATTATTAATTGCTGCATTTATCTTTAAGCGATTGCGTACAATTCCTTTATCTTGCATCAATCGTTCAAAATCATCCTGATTGAATTCAGCCACTTTATGATAATCGAAATTTGCAAAAGCTTTTCTAAAATTTCCTCGTTTATTTAAAATTGTCTCCCATGATAATCCTGACTGAAAACTTTCTAAAACTAGCATTTCATATAAATAAGTTGAATCTAAATTAAGCTTTCCCCACTCTTTATCATGATATTTTTGATAAAGTAGATTTTTACTGTTTCCCCAACTACAACGACTTAGTTTCAATTTTTACACCTCATTTTTATCAATTATAACAAAATAGACAGACTCAATAGTCTGTCCATTTTCTAAAATTTTTCAACCTGATATATTCGATTCATCAAAGTAGTCAAATCACTGTTTCGTTGGTGATAGGCAACGGTTAAGTAAAGACAATCACTTGTTACTTGTATTCCTTCAAATTCAGTACAAAAGTCTAATGCATCTAAATTTAAACTGTTGTCTAAATTGACTGATGACCATTTATTTGAATTGGATATTCCCCAGGGAATTTTTACAATTTCACGTGGTTTACCTTGTTTTGGAAATCCTAAGAACGTTGTATGCGGGCTGGGCTGACTGGAAATATAAATGTCCTTATTATCATCAATTCCATAGCCTTGAATCGAAATAATCTTTTGATCATTAAAATGTGGGATATTAAATGCACCTAAACAATTCAAGCTCTGAATATTAACATCTTCAGCTTTTTCTTCTGCTTGATCTAGTTTTTTATTAACTTCATCAAGATTATAGATAGCAAAATGACCTGTGTGATTGATGTCAATACTTGCAATTAAGAAATATTGTTTATTCGGTGAAACAGCTGCTTCTACTCTAACTAAATCTTTGCCAGGATAAGCTACACTTCCATCGTCATAGCCTGAACCTGCGCGATTAAGATAAGAAAGTCTTGGCAACTCCGTATTACTGGTAAAAATTTGAGTTTGATAGCCAGGAACTGTTACTCGCGCAATTTGCGTTGTCCAATAAGTATTACCATGCCTTTTAGGTTTAGTTCCAACGAACCATTTATTGTCTTCTCCACTTTGTACCCAAGTTTGAGTATGTCCACCCGCTGTACCAGCTGAATTGGGTCCTTTCAAGTATAAAATTGGATGATCCTCATTAAAGGTCACAGTTTCGCTATCATTTGGAGTTTGATAAACAATAACATCGCTCTGTCTATGAAGTAATTGTAAGACAAATACATTACTTCCATCGAGTGCTGAAGCTTGAACAACAACGTGGTGTATATTTTCTAATTTATTTACTAAACGTATTTGAGTTTCTTTTCCAATCATAATTGGACAAATCCTTTCTTCATTTACCCTTCTCTCAATTTTATTATGAGCGATTTGAATCCAGACAACAAATAAAGTAAACTGCTAACATAAATCTGATTAGGATGTGAAGAAAGACAAATGTTTAAATTAAAAATATAATTTTCTCTATTAAATGTTTTATAAGTGTTAAAATTAAATAAATTTACTAAAAATTGAGGTACCACTTATGTCAGCAACAACAGAAAGCAATTACCAACTATTAGTAAAACAAGCTGAAGCTCTAGTAGACGGAGAAAGTGATTGGATTGCTAACACTGCAAATATTTCTGCACTCTTATTTAATTCACTTGATAACGTTAACTTCGCTGGTGTTTATCGCTATGAAAATAATGAATTAATCCTTGGTCCATTTCAGGGAAAACCAGCATGCGTTCATATTGCTGTTGGTAAAGGAGTTTGCGGAACAACTGCAAAAGAAAGGCAAACTCAAATTGTAAAAAATGTACATGAGTTTGCAGGACATATTGCTTGTGATAGTGATTCAAATTCTGAAATCGTTATTCCTATTTTTAAGAGAAATCATGATTTATGGGGAGTTTTTGATTTTGACTCAACTAAAATTGCTAATTTTGATGAGTTAGATCAAAAATATTTGGAAGCAATTTCTAATGTCTTTAAATTTTAAATAGCATATTTCCTTAACACACAAAAAGACTCCCATAATGGAGTCTTTTTTCTCTTTATTAGATTTCTTTCAAAGCATCATCAATTGGTGTCTTACCACTACTCATTGGAATAACCTTGCCGATTGTATTCGGATATTTCAGAATTGCTGCTAATGTTTTGGCAACATCAGGGATTGGATTCGAATCTGTCGCTTCAACATTAAGTTGAATTTTACCTGTTCCAGCTTCTTCAATAAGACTGCCTGGTTGTAAAATAGTATATTCCAAATTTGTAGAATCCATCAAATAAGTATCTGCAAAGAACTTAGCTGCCAAATAATCCTCTAAGCTTGGAATCTTCTTCCATGAATTAATATCTAAACTAAGCATCGAACTGAGCATAATGTAACGCTTAACGCCCGCCTTTTCAGCAGCCATCATTGTCTTAATTGCTCCCATTGCATCCGTCTGAATCAGATCTTTACCACGTGAACCAGCAGTAAAGTAAATTGCGTCAAAACCTTTTACTTGTTTAAAATATCATCAACGTCAACATGTAAATCAAGTTTATCAGCCGTAACGCCATCAAGTTGAATAATATTTTCTGGATGACGAGCAGCAGCCGTCACAGTATTACCATCTGCTACTAAGTCTTGAATTAAGTCTGTAGCAACTCTTCCTGAACCACCAAAAATAAAAATCTTAGCCATAATAATTTTCCTCCTAGAAAAACTTACAGCTTTATTTTAGCTTACTTTTTATTAGTAGTCTAAAATTTTTACTTAGTAATGAAATCGAGTAACTTAAACATTACTTTCTGATTTTCTTCCGGTACCCCGTGAGCAATAATTTCTTTACCAGTTTGATGCAAATCATTATTCTCTAACGGATAATCAACATCATTAATTGCAATTTCTCTCACATTATCTTCTTCTGGTTCAAAATGAAATTGTAAACCAATCACATTATCACCAAGTAAAAAGCCTTGATTCTTTACTAAATCACTTGAGAACAATAACTTAGCTCCTTCTGGAATTTCAAACATTTGCTGGTGCCAATGAAGAGCTATTAATTTTTCCGGGATGTTAGAAATAGTCTGATCCTTCAAGTAAACCGGTGCCCATCCAACTTCTTTATGGGGAGCATCTAAAATCTTAGCGCCCACAGTTTTTGCAATTTGTTGTCCACCAAGACATGCGCCAAACATTGGTTTATGTGCATCAAGCATTTCTTTTATTAATTTTCTCTCTTGCTTAATCCAAATTAAATCATCGTTTGGACTCATTGGTCCACCAAGAATTATTAATAAATCCGTTTCTTCCACAGTTGGCAGTTTACCAAAAGTTTCAGGATGATAAACATAGAAATCATAGTGATGTTGATCAGCCCAAGTTTTAATTGAACCAGGTCCTTCATTTGGAGTATGTTGTAAAACATTTACACGCATTACTTATCCCCTTATTTAGCATAAACCTCATGCTTTAAAATTCCCACATAAGGCAGGTTTCTATATAGGCCATTATAATCTAAGCCATAGCCGACTAAAAACTCGTCTGGTGCCTTAAAACCGTAATAATCAGCATGAAAATCTACTACACGTGTTTCAGGCTTATCAAGCATTGCAACAACTTCAACGCTCTTAGCTCCACGACCTTTCATGACTTCACTGAGTGCTTGTAAAGTCCGACCGGTATCAATAATATCTTCCATAAAAATTACTGGACGATCTTTTACATCTGACTTAATATCTTGCGTAATCTTTACTTCTCCAGTTGATTGCGTACCAGCATAACTAGAGGCCTTAATCGGATCAATAGTCAACTTAAAATTCAATCGCTTAATCATGTCACTAGCAAAAATCATGGCTCCATTTAAGACGGGCACGACAATCGGCTCTTCGTCCTTATACTTCACATTTAATTCCGCAGCCATTTCATCCATACGACTATCTAAGTCGCTTTGAGTATACAATATACGTTCGATATCGTTATTCATTCTGTAATTCCTCTTTACTTAAAATCGTCAATGATGAAATTTTAACATAAATAAAGAGATTTTTTTAGTCTTTTTACACTTATTTATTAATTATTTTTACTTAATATTGCAAAATCGTTCGTATTTATAAAGGGAATAAAATTATTTATAGTTTTTTAGATTTTCTCTTAAATATAAGTCACAAAAAATTCACAACTTCACTTTAAGATGGATATCAATCAAATAAAGAAAGGAATGGTTTAATGAAATTATTATTAATTCTAGGAGTTAGCGCTATGGCAGTACTTGCTGCAAATGCCGCTATTGTAAATAAACCAGTTCCAGTTCCTGTAAAGGTTCGTCGGAAATAAATCTATAATTCTATTCTTCATTTTCCTCTATTTTTAGTATTGAACGCAAAAACTCGTTGATTGATAGATCAACGAGTTTTTCTGTTACTATTTTCTAATAAACTTTTGATCCGTATCTGGCATCCCATTCTCATCAGAAATATAACGTTCAACACGCATATGTAGATCATACTTTTCACGTAAATCTGCTAATTCTTTCATCATTGGCGAAGCATGATGAGCATCTAAAGATTTTTGGTTCTTCCAGCTATCAATCAAAAGTATTGTTTCTGGGTCATTCATAGGAATGAAATAATCGTATTTTTCATTGCCTGGCTCTTGTCTAATACGATCAGCCACACCGCTACTTTCCATTTCTTCAGCAAACTTGCGGGCACTTCCATTTTTTCCAGTGTAATAAAGGTTAACTGTTAAAGACATCTAAATCCTTCTTTCTAAATTCTTTTTCATAATTAAAATTGGGTAAGGATTACCCTGATCATCAAACTCAGATCTTTCTACTGCTTTAAATCCCATATGTTCATAAAAACTACGAGCTCCTGGATTCTGCTCATTAACGGAAAGCTCATTAATATCTAAATTATTGATGCCGTAAGTAATTAAGGCTTTTCCAATTCCAGTTCCACGCTGATTAGCAGCAACAAAAAGCATCTCTAGCTTTAGATCATTGATTCCCATAAAAGCAACTGGTTCATTCTCATCATATGCAACAATTAAATGCGATACTCTTCTTAAAGCATGAGGAACATATTTCTTAATATTATTAATTTCTGGATCTGATAAAAAATTGTGCGTAGCTCTGACACTGCTTTCCCAAATTACTAATAATTTATTTTCTGTTTCTTGATCAAGAGCTTTAATTTTCAAAATTTTCATAGTAATAAACTCTTACTTTTTGAATATGTATAGCACTAAAAATATTTTATTATAGCTTAACAATTATTTTATCAAAATCTTTACTAAACGTTGATTTTTGAAGGTTTTTGCTAATAAAGTAAACTATTGTTTTTTTATCGAAAATTGAAAATGCAATTCGAATCGAACCTATTGTGCCAGCATTAAGACGAAATTCATAAATATTTCTACCCTTTATTCTTTTTCTGGTTGCCAATTTAACCTTTGTCATCCCGCTAGCCACTTCTTTGTCAATTGCGGCTTCAACCAATTCTACAATGGTATCTTTTTGCTTATTATATTTTTTAAAGAAACTTTTACAACCCTTTTCGTAAAATTCGACATGCATTATCTTTTATCTCACCTAAACAAAAAAGACCTCAGAAAAACTGAGGTCTTTTTTAATGGAATTAGTTGATTATTCTTCGTTTAATGAAGCTTCGTCAAACTTAACTGATGATTCCTTTGAGTCGATTGGTGCAGTACCCATCCATGAAATCATTTCCTTCATAGAATCAGTAATTGCGTCAGTACCAGCTCTCAAAAGCTTACGTGGGTCGTAACCCTTGTTGCCCTTGTCTAAGTCCATCTTGTCTTCGATGTACTTACGAGTTGCAGCTTGGAATGCTAATTGGAATTCAGTATTAATGTTGATCTTAGCAATACCTAATTTAATTGCCTTTTCAATTTGGTCTTGAGGAATACCAGAACCACCGTGAAGAACAAGTGGTTCACCTGGTACAGCTTCTGCGATTTCCTTCAAACGATCGAAGTTCAAGCCTTTCCAGCCTTCTGGGTAAACACCGTGGATGTTACCAATACCACAAGCAAGCTTGTCAACACCAGCAGCAACGAAAGTCTTAGCGTCTTCAACAGATGCTAATTCACCGCCATCGGCACCTTGGTTTTCACCAATCTTACCGATTTCAGCTTCAACAGAGATACCTCTTTCGTGAGCTAACTTAACGATTTCCTTAGTCTTAGCTAAGTTTTCGTCAGTTGGTAAGTTGTGACCATCAAACATAACTGATGAGTAACCAAGTGCGATACATTCCTTAGCAGATTCATAGTCACCGTGGTCCAAGTTCAAAATAACTGGAACATCGATATCCATGTTGTCCATTTCGTTAAGAACTAAATCCTTAACAGTCTTGTAACCACCCATGTACTTAGCAGCACCAGTAGAAACTTGAATCAATAAAGGAGTTCTAGTTTCCTTAGCACCTCTTAAAAGTGCGCGAGTCCATTCAAGGTTGTTAGTGTTGTATGCACCTACAGCGTAGTGGTTTTCACGAGCAGCTTTGAAAATGTCATTACCATTTACTAAATAAGCCATTAAAAAAATACCTCCTAAATTTTTAACACATCATTAGTTTAACCCATTAGTGCAAAAATTAACATACTTTAGCTCAAAAAAATTCAGTGAATATTTTTATTTTGAGAAATATTACATTTCTTTAGGTGCATTTACGCCTAAAAGTCTCAAAGCTTCAGTTAAAACAATTGAAGTTGCTTGAACTAGTGCAAGACGAGCATTTAACTGATCGTCTTCATCTAAAATTCTCACATTTGCATAGTATTTATTAAATTTCTTACTTAAATCTAACGCATATTTGGCAATGATTGATGGTTCAAATTTTTCTGAAGCTTTTGCTACAATAGCTGGGAAATCAGCTAAAGCTTTCGCAACTGCAAATGACCAATCATCATTTAAGCTCAAATTATCCATTGAGATTTCTTTATTTGCCTTACGCAAGATACTTTGTGCTCTAGCATTAGTATATTGAACGTATGGACCAGTATCCCCTTCGAAACGAACAACTTCTTCTAAGTCAAAGTCAAAATTATCCATTCTATCATTCTTTAAGTCGTGGAATACTACTGCACCCACACCAACATCATGAGCTACCTGGTCTTTATTAGCTAAGTTAGGATTCTTTTCTTCGATTTGTTGTTCTGCTAAAGAAACCGCATCTTTCAATACTTTATCTAAGAAGACAACATTACCTTTTCTTGTTGATAACTTCTTACCGCCCTGCGTAATTAGACCAAATGGAATGTGGTGAATATTATCAGCCCAGTCATATCCCATTTTCTTCAAAACTTGCTTTAATTGCTTAAAGTGACCGCTTTGTTCACCACCAGCAACATAAAGAGACATAACAAAGTCATACTCTTTTTTACGATATAATGCAGCAGCTAAATCACGAGTCATATAAAGACTAGAGCCATCAGATTTTAAGATTAATGCTGGATTCTCATCTTCACCTAAGTTAACGACTTGAGCTCCGCGAGATTCTTCTAGTAATCCTTTTTCTCTTAATTCGTCAACTACTGGTTGCATCTTATCGTTAAAGAAAGCTTCACCGTTGTATGAATCAAAAGTTACACCTAATTCTTTATAAATACGGTTAAATTCTTGCAAGGAAACTTCGCGGAACCATTTCCACAATTTAATCTCTTCTTCGTCACCATTTTCAAGTTTCTTAAATGCAGCACGTCCTTCATCATCTAATTTAGGATCTTTTTCAGCTTCTTCATGGAATTTAACGTAATAATGGAAAAGATTAGTAATTGGATCTTTCTTAACATCTTCTTCATTGCCCCATAAACGATACGCTGTAATCAACTTACCAAATTGTGTACCATAGTCACCAAGGTAATTAATCTTAATTGGAGTGTAACCAACTTTTTCCAAAGTTTTAGCAATTGAATTACCAATAACAGTAGAACGTAAATGCCCCATTGACATTGGCTTAGCAATGTTAGGAGAAGACATATCAATCGGTACATTACCTTCGCCTAATTGTTGATCACCAAAATGGTCTTTTTCTGTCAAAACATCATTTAAAGTTGCATTAACAAGTTTAGCATGATCAATCGCAAAGTTAACATATGGTCCAACTGCCTGAATACTAGTGAAATTATCGTCACTAATTTTCTCTGCAATGTCTTTTGCAATCAAAGCTGGATTCTTGTGCTCAATTTTAGCCAAAGCAAATGCTGGAAAAGCATAATCTCCCATTTTAGCATTCTTTGGTCTTTCAATTAACATTGCAATTTTTTCTTTAGGTAAATCTACCTGTTCACTAACTAAATCTACGACTTTTTGTTTAAAATCCACTGATAACACCTCTTGCATAAAAAAAGTCTCTTCCTAGCTAATCTAGAAAGAGACGAGAAAGTTTCCCGCGGTACCACTCTACTTGATACAAAGTATCCGCTTATTAATTGATTTTAAAATTGTAGTTAAACACGCCTTCATATCACTCTATTGCCTAACTTCCACCAACCATAGACTCGCTGAAAATAGATTAATATTACTACTTTTAACTCTTTATCATGAAGATTATATCAGCAATCTTAGCCAAAGTGCAATATTAAAACGAATTCATAGCTAAATTTTAATTAAAAGAATAATTAAGTAACTTTTTTGTTTCTGAAAAGCGCTCGTTATCATTTTGAGCACCCAAAATCACTGTAATTACTCTCTTATTATTTTTATCCATTGTACAAGTAAAGCAAGCGCCAGCTCCATCAGTTGTTCCTGTTTTTAACCCATCGACAGGATAATTAGGATCGTAGTCTGAAAGTCGACTTAGCATTTTATTGCTATTAGTCATTAATGTATTTCTAAAATCGGACTTTGCTACTTTAGTCGTACTTAAAACTTCAGGATAATCTGTAACTAATTTTCTCGCAATAATTGCCATATCATTAGCACTCATTTTATTTTCAATTGTCGTTGTCATCCCTAAGAAGTTTTTATTTTTCTCCGGTAACCCATCAACTGTCACCAATTTAACATTATGAAGTTTCCATTTATTGGCTTGCTGTCGCATTTGATTTAAAAAATTAGTCTCACTTCCGCTAACTGCAATCGCCAGCATACGAGCTGCATTATTAGCTGACTTTATCAATGCCGCATCATAAAGTTCTCTAACAGTGTATTTTTGACCTAAACTAAGTGGCACACCTGCATAATCAGGATTAGAACTTAAATTAATGATTTCTTGAGTAGGACTAACAGTTGTATCCCAAGAAATTTTCTTCTCTTTAATTGCTTTTAAAGTTAAGTAAGCAGTTAACAACTTAGTCATTGAAGCAATTGGCAAACTTTGATTGGCATTTTTGGCATAAATGACGTTTTCATTTTTGGCATCAATTGCTACGGCAGCTTTAACATTTAAGTTCACTTGATCGGCATGATAATTAGACGGCATCCCATTTGGACCATGATCATTTTTCCACAGAAAAAAGCAAATAATAATTACTGCTATACCTATTATCCACAGAAATTTTTTTCTAGATTTCTTTTTTGCATGCCTCATTTCGTCACCTAATTTCTTTCGCTGCACATATTTAGTCTACTCATCCTTTACTACAACCTTAGTGCCAACAGGTAATTTTTCATATAGCCATTTAGAATCAGGAATACTCAAGCGAATGCAACCATGCGAGGCTTGGGTTTTACCAAGTTTCTTTGCTTCATTTTTCATGATTTTATTATTACCATCTGTTGGGACCGAATGAAAGAGATAAGTTCCATGGCCGTGCCAGCTAATGTAAGTACGTGCGCCAACCTGGAGACTCTGGTTAAAAAATGTTGCTCCCCTTTCAGCTTCGACAGCATAAGTTCCAGTTGGCGTTGCAGATTTACCATTATGATACACCCCGCAAGATGCAAGCATGGTGTAAACTGGTTTGTTACTATCCATAATATAAACACGATTTCCCTTAATTGAAACTCTTATCCACAAATTATTTAGGCTCACCAGATCAGGATGTGCCTTACTTTCACTTTTAACTTTCCAGCTACCAGCTGGCTGTAAATCTTTGGGATCCGGATATGGTAAATTAGAATCTTTATGTGTAACTTTTTTTACTTTTGGGGCTACTTTTTTGGTTACTTTACTGTTTACTATTTTATTTGGACTTGCCAGCGATACATTACGATGAGGAAATAAAATAATTGCAAATACTAAAATAGTTAGTATTGTTCCAATAATTAAAACAGAGTTTTGATATTTACTTATCTTTTTCATTTTATTCACTTCTCATATTTTCTCATCATTGCAGGAATAAGGGCTGACAGTTGTGTCGGTCGAACAATATAGTCTTTCTTCGCAATTTCATCAGCAGTTATTGAATGAATTCCCACAGCACCTGCGACAGTCTTTAAATTAGGTGGAAATTGTCCGCAGAAACCACCAATGATTCCAGCTAACGTGTCTCCCATTCCGCCAATCGCCATTCCTGGATTGCCAAAAGGATTCTGATAAATATTTCCTGCTTGATCATAAACTTTAGTATGATTAGATTTTAATACTAAAATAGCATTTTTCCTGGGGACTAATTCATTTAAAAAAGCTTGATTCGATTGATCATTTTGGTCAGCAATTTTTATTTTGCTCAATCTTTGCCACTCCATCTGGTGAGGTGTAAAAATTACTAATTTTGAGTTTACTGGCAATAAATCTTTTTGCTGGCTAATTAAATCAAGTGCACTTGCATCTAAAATCAATACTTGCTTTAAGCTAATGCTATCTCTAATAAGAGCCAAAATATCTCGTGCCTGGTCATCTAAACCAAGTCCCATACCACAAACTACTACATTAGAGCCCACAATTAGATTTCTTAATTCATCTCTTTTATCCCAATCAAGAGCCATAATTTCAGGATCTCTGGTATGTAGGGCACTAATATTTACTGAATCTGTCGCCACCGTAGTCAAACCAGCACCACTGTTTAGTGCACCTTCTGCAGACATAATGAGAGCACCACCATATTTTTTATTACCACCAATTAATAGTACTCGCCCATAATTACCCTTATGTGTGGCACTTTCACGCTTTTTAATTACCTCAGATATTAGTTCTTTTGAAATACTTTTCATTTTTATCTTATCCAAAAAAGCCCATCAAATCGATGAGCTTCAGCTTTATAATTTATCGTTATTTTCCTTTTCTGCAAGTTCAACAGCATATTTTGTCAATTTATCAGCTGCTGTTTCTCGTGCATCTGTTTGAACGCCTAAAGCATAATGCTCAAAATTGTCCTTTAACTCTTCAGAAATCGTATTTTCATATTTTCCTAGTTCGCTATCACTAAATGGCTTAAGGAAATCAGTTATATTATCAAACAAACGCTCCATTGCATAACGAAGTTTTTTATCATCAACATGCTTATTCGATGAAATTTGCTTTTTAATTCTTTCAAGGCTGTGAATAGTATGTGGGAGTAAGATATATTCATCTTTTCTTCTTTGCCAAACAATAACTGCGTCAGTTTCAATATCGTTTAAATTATTTTGCACTTCATCTAAACTACTATCTGCACCAAAAGAATAACTTAATGAATTGTCATCTAAGTAAGCGGCATAATTATCATGCTTATCATCACTGTTACCATCATAGTTATCTAAAAAGTCACGAGCTGCGTTAATATCATGTTGCACTTCTCTCTTTTGAGCTACACTCAAATATTCGGGATCATAATCTTGATAAAGGTGAGTACCTTCTTCAAACTGAATTAGAAGCTGCTCGTCTTGTGCGTTTTTTAAGATCTTATCTATCTTTTTATATGTATCGGTTCCTAAGTAGAAATCTTTTTCATCAATATCAAAATTGAAATTGTTATAACAAGTATCACGCAATCCTAGCAAAGTCATATATGTATCTTTTTTCAATTTTGTCCACCTCTTTCAAACGTTATTTTACTCTTTTTCCTGATAAGCGGGAAATTTTAAATTTTTTATTACTATCGGCGTTGCTCATCTAAAATATTTTTAAAACTCATTAAATTATTTCTTCTCTGATCACTGAGCGTTGTTGTACCTGAGTTAACATAAGCTTGAAATAATTTTCTAATTATTGGTTCCCATACCTCTTTTTTAACAGAACTATTTTTAATTAAACAAGTGGCTAGTTTATACGTTGTTTTAGGCGTTAATAGATTTCTAAAATAAATTTGATTAGTATCGCTAACAGTTAAATACAACATTTCAATAAAATCTCTTCGTTCAGCATCAGTAGTATTTTTTAGCCATTCAGCAATTGCCTTCCAGGAAATTTCAGAGGTACTATCTAATTGTTTTAAAGTCACAAACTTGTCATTTTTTACACGCCAATTAAACATGTCATGCTGAAGTATATTCACACCTGCAGCCGCTACAATCGTGCAATAATCTTTTTCTCCAATAAGATCATCTTGAAGTATTCCAATTAAGGATCCTTGTGGGATGTATTTATGGATTTTCCCTTTTAATTTTAAAAATTTATTTTTTAATCGATCTTGATTATGAAAGCCGGGACCATCAAAACAGTCTATTCTAACAATATTAGCTAAATCGGCCTCTTTTAGGCCTAATGCAACGGCAAAAGCTAAATTACCACCTTTCGAATGACCTCCAATATAAAATTTCCCGGGAAATTTATTTCTTACTTTTCGATAATATGAACGGGCAAAATAGTGAGCTGGCACCCAATCTCTAAAAGACATATTAAAGTTTTCTTTCCATCCAATAGTCGTCGCTGTTGTTCCACGATAAGCAACATAATACTCGCCCGTAGCGACATAAAAAGTAACAGCATTAAACTGCATCTGTGTTTTTGCATCTACCTTACTAATGGCTTGATGCCAAGATACATTTTTAAAACGTGGATTTTTAATCATAATCTTGATTAATTTTTCGGTATTTTTTCCGCCAAGATTGCCTTGTGTTAAAGTCTTAATTTCGTCGTCTGAAGCCAAATCGGTCAACTTAGTGATTTGAGGAAGAAGATCAAAATTGCAATATGCTAACTGTGAAAAAATCATGCTGTCTATCTCGTTTAAAGAAGCTTCACTAAAGCTTTTCCTTTCTTTCGCAGCATATACAAGCATATTATTCATCTTTTCTTCCTCACTTTCTCTAGAATATTATATAATGAAGTTCCTTGGCAGGGGCAAAAAAGGGAAACTTAGGTATAGGCACTAAGTTTCCCTTTTTCTCTATATTCTTAAATTCTAATATGCAATCTTGCTAATACTCGGTTAACCTTTGGTCCAATAATCTTTTGCGCTAAGCCAAATTTCACTGATAAGAATGCATACAAAATGCCACCAACAGCAACAGCAAGTATAACTAAAATAAAGGAAGTTGGACGACGCTCAGGCGAAATGAGTTTTCCACCAAAATCAACTACTCCAGTAACTACAACAAACATAGCCATTGAGAAAATTGCGATTCCAATGAATCTTCTGGATGTACGCCCACTATTATATTTGTATCTAACCTTTAAATGTTTCAAAGAAAGCCAAATAGTAATAATTAATCCAATATTTGTAGCTAAAAGTGGTCCATATACCTTAAATAATTGAATCATTGGTAACTGAACAGCAAATTTAATAATGATTCCCAAAACTAAGTATTTTATTGCTAGTCCATTTTCTGATAGTCCCTGTAAAATTGCCATTAAAACCGTAAAAAGTCCTAAACTGATTGCTGTAAAAGACGACAGGTATAAGACATTTGAGCCTAATGGATCATAGCCGTAAAAAATCGTATAAATTGGTGTTGCAATTGCAGCCATCCCTAAAGAAGCAGGAATCATAACAAATAGGAATAGTTCCATTGTGTTTTCAATTTGGCTAGAAATGCTAGCATAATCACGTCTTGCATGAGCACCTGACAAAAGTGGAATGGCAGTTACTGACATAGCAGTAGCTAAAGACACGATAATCATAATTAATTTATTTGCATTTAATCCAAATAAAGCATACCATGACTCGATTTGATCAGAACTTGCATGAACAAACATCGCAATCATTGGGTGGAAAGTGTATTGGTCAATTAATTGAAATAATGTAATTCCTGAATCAATGATAATAAATGGAATCGACTGATTAATAATTTCCCAAAAAATTCCAGCAGTAGAAATTTTAATTGCATGATTTGAGTGCTCCATCAATGCGTTTAATTCATTTCTTCTACGATATAAGAACCAAACTAAAAGCAAAATTCCAAATACCGCACCAATGGCTGCAGCTAAATTTGATTGAACAACGGCATGGACATAGGAACCATGTTGAACTTGCATGATGATATATGCCGTTAAAAGCATCCACAATACACGAGCTAATTGTTCAACAAATTGAGACATAGCTGGAGGCATCATATCTGCATAACCTTGGAAATATCCACGCATTATACTCAAAATTGGAATAATTAAAACTGCATAAGATAAACTTCTCATTACAGCAACTTGTCGTGGATCACTTTCTGCCCCATGTAAGAGTGCGCCAATAATATTATCAGTAGCTAAAATTGGAGCACCGAAGTACATAATAGCAGCACAAATTACGCCAAAAATTGCCATCAAAATCAAGCCACGTCTAAACAGCTTACGTCCAATGTCATATTCATTTAGAGCATTATATTTCGCTACTTGCTTAGCAACTGCACCCGGAATACCAGCCGTAGAAATAATGATAAATAAGCTATAAATATTATAACTTTTCGCTGTTAGGGCATTAGCAATATTTCCATGGCTTCCCATCCAGGCATACCAAGGAATAATATACAATGCACCTAAAATTCGTGACACAATAGAGCCAAAGGTCATCCATGCGGAGCCCTTGACCATTGTCTCTTTAGTATTTTTAGTATTATTTTCCATAAAAATAAATTTTCCCTATATCCAGTTAAGCGTCTGAATTATATATTACTCATTAATGTAAACAGTATTTACAAATATTAATTATTTAGGAAAAACTTAAATTACTTAGCAACAATGTTAACGATCTTGTTTGGAATAACAATCACTTTCTTAACGTCTTTTCCATCTAAGAATTTTTGAACATGGTCAAGCGAGAGAGCTTCTTTTTCTAAGGTATCTTTATCAGAATCTTTAGCAGCCTTAAATTTACCACGAAGTTTGCCGTTAACTTGAACCATAATTTCAACAGTTGATTCAACTAATTTAGCTGGATCATAAGTTGGCCATTTAGCATAAGTAATTGATTCATCATGACCCAAGACTTGCCAGATTTCTTCCATCATGTGTGGTGCCACTGGAGCAAGTAACTTAACAAAACCTTCAGCATATTCACGTGGAATAGTTTTAGCCTTTTGAGCAGCATTTATAAATACCATCATTTGACTAATTGCTGTGTTGAAGTGTAAGGCATCAAAATCTTCCGTAACTTTCTTAACGGTTTCAGCATAAACCTTATCAAGTTCACCGTCATTTTTGTCAACAATTCTTTCTTGCGGAATTGCTTTTAAATCGAGGTCGTTAACAAATAGACGCCATACACGATCTAGGAACTTCTTAGTTGAAGCCGGGCCATTGTCATCCCAGTCAATTGAAGCATCAAGTGGACCCATGAACATTTCATACATTCTAAGTGAGTCAGCACCATATTCATCGATCACATCGTCTGGGTTAACTACGTTACCCTTAGACTTAGACATCTTTTCGTGATTCTTCAAGATCAAGCCTTGGTTATACAAACGTTGGAATGGTTCCTTGGTTGGTACAACACCTAAGTCGTAAAGTACCTTGTGCCAGAATCTAGCATAAAGCAGGTGGCGAACTGCGTGTTCTGCACCACCAATATAAAGGTCAACTGGAAGCCATTGTTTTAAGAGATCGTAATCAGCTAATTCTTTGTCATTGTGTGGATCAACATAACGCAAGTAGTACCAAGAAGAACCAGCCCAGTTAGGCATAGTATTGGTCTCACGCTTACCCTTTCGACCATTTTCATCAACAACATTTACCCAATCAGTTAAGTTAGCAAGTGGACTTTCTGGAGTACCAGATGGCTTAATGTCAGTTGCATGTGGTAAACGAAGTGGTAATTCATCTTCAGGAACTAATGAAGTAGTACCATCTTCCCAGTGAATAACAGGAATTGGTTCACCCCAGTAACGTTGACGAGAAAAGTCCCAGTCACGAAGTTTATAGTTGACCTTCTTTTGACCAGCATTGTGATCTTCAAGCCATTCAATCATTCTCTTCTTAGCTTCTTCATTATCTAGGCCGTCTAAGAAGTCTGAATTAATATGCTTACCATTGCCAGTAAAGGCCTCTTTTTCTAAATCTCCGCCTTCAATAACTCGGTTAATTGGTAAACCAAATTTAGTAGCAAAAGCATAATCACGATCATCATGAGCCGGCACTGCCATTACTGCCCCAGTACCGTAACTTGCTAAGACATAATCAGAAATCCAAACTGGAACTTCCTTACCATTGACAGGATTAATTGCATAAGCACCTGTAAATACACCAGTCTTATCCTTATTTAGATCAGTTCTTTCAAGATCAGACTTAGATTCAATTTTCTTAATGTAGGAATCAACTGCTGCTTTTTGTTCAGGGGTAGTGATTTCTTGGACTAATTTACTTTCTGGAGCAAGTACTGTGTAGCTAACACCAAACAAAGTATCTGGACGAGTAGTAAAGACATCAAAAGTCTTATCACTATCTTTAACCTTAAAAGTAACTTGTGCACCTTCTGAACGACCAATCCAGTTGCGTTGCATTTCTTTAACTGGTTCTGGCCAATCTAAATCGTCTAAATCTTCAAGTAAACGATCTGCATAAGCAGTCATCTTAAGCATCCATTGACGCATATTACGGCGGTAAACTGGGTAGCCACCACGTTCAGTCTTACCATCAACGATTTCTTCATTGGCAACAACTGTCCCTAAATCTGGTGACCAGTTAACAGGAACTTCAGCTTCATAAGCTAAACCTTTCTTGTACATCTGTTCAAAAACCCATTGAGTCCACTTATAGTAGTTAGGATCAGAGGTTGTTACTTCGCGATCCCAATCATATGAAAAGCCAAGCTTATTAAGCTGCTTTTTGAAGTTAGCAATATTTTCTTTAGTAACTTTTTCTGGATCTTCACCAGTCTTTAAAGCATATTGCTCTGTTGGCAGACCAAATGCATCCCATCCCATCGGATGAAGCACATTATAGCCTTGTGCTCGCTTCATTCTAGAGATAATATCAGTTGCGGTATAGCCCTCTGGGTGTCCTACATGAAGCCCCTTACCAGATGGAAATGGAAACATATCTAAAGCATAATAGTTTTTCTTCTTAGGATCATTTCCTGTCTTAAAAGTATCATGCTCTGCCCAATATTTTTGCCACTTTTTTTCTACAGTTTTGTGATTGTACACCTAAATCTCTCCTTAAAATTAAAAAACGCCCTATGATAAAAATCATAGGACGAACTTCATTTTCGCGTTACCACCTAAGTTCCACACAGATTATGTGCGACACTCATGCCCCTTAACGCGGAAAGCAAACGATAGACTTCTCATAAGGGTAAGTTCACAGCATAACTGTTAAGCTTTGCACCTAACCAGCTCATCTCTAAAAACAATTATGACTTGCTACTACTCCCTAGTCTTTATTTTTTTATGGATAATGATTATAATTTACCACATCTACTAGAAATTACAAGGGGAGAAATTTTTTTGAAAAAGAAAGATAACAATATAGTCGTTCATGACACACTGGTTCCAGGATTTATTTTTTTAATTCTCTATGTAGTCTGGGCCCTTTTGGTCATATATAAAAATCCATTTATTCATTCTTTTGACCAAACAATTATTCATCTTATTTCTAATAACAATCCAGTCAACATTGCAATTGCAACTAAGTTAACTGTGATCGGGAATACTAGTACTTTAACGATTGCAACTATCGTTTTATTCATCGGTTTACTTATCGCTAAAAAATTTAGTTATGCTTTCTTTTCGGCGGGATTAATGATATGCGCCAATGGCTACAATTGGATTACTAAACATGCAGTTGAACGCCATCGTCCTTTAGTTCATCATTTAGTTTTTGCAGATGGTTATAGCTTTCCATCAGGCCACTCTGTCGGCAGCGCAACTTTCTTCGGAATTCTAATTATTTTAACTATCTTATTAGTTAAAAATAAATTTTGGCGCACCACGCTAATTATTATTTGGATTATTTTTCCACTGTTTATCGGTTATACTCGAATCTTCTGTCATGTTCATTATCCTTCCGATGTAGTCGGTGGATGGTTAGAAGGTACTACTTTTGTTTTACTAGGTTTTTCAGTTCTGTACCATTCTTACTTAAAAAAGCATAATTAAAAAAACGCTAACTGAGATCTAATCTAGATCAATCTCAGTTAGCGCTTTTTATTTTGCAATTTTCTTTTGCTTATAAAGTTGATTAAGAATTAAAGATAAAACAATAACAATTAAAGAAACTACATATACAGACTTTAACCCGCTTAATAATACTTGTCTTAAACTTGGTATTAAATTAGCAGCCAAATGCTTAGCCTTATCAGCTGAAACTATATCATTCATCATCTTTTGCGTTAAATTTGGATGATGCGATAATTGTTTAGCTACGACCACATTAAAAGTAATACCATAGATCGATACCATCATAGTCTGTCCTAAATATTTCATTAGTGTATTAAAACTAGTAGCAACACCAATCTTATCGTGTCCAACAAGTACTTGAGAGCGAACTTGTGAAGCTGTAGTAATAGCCCCAAAAGCTGTTCCGTTAAAGGCCGCAATTAAGCAAAATATCCAAAACGATGTGTAAATCGGAACTAAAATTAATGCTAAATCAGCGACTATCAAGATAAGCAACATATAATCATATGTTTTCTTTATCCCCCATCGACCTAACATACCACCAATTAAAAATGAACCCACGATCCACATTAAAGAACTTGGTGTTACTGCAAAGCCAGCAATAGACGCACTTGTGGCATTTATCCCTTGCATCCATGTCGGAATATAAAATTCAAAGCCAATAACCACACCAGAAATAAGTAACGTAATCAAGTTAATCATTGTAAATTCTTTACTGCTTAACATATCCAGTGGCATAATTGGATCTTTTGCTCTTTTTTCAGCTTTGAAAAAGATAATCGCCGAAACAATAATAATAACTACTAAACCTAATAAGACAATAGTTAAGCCATTTTCTAACTCTTGTAAAAATACCATTAAAGCCAATAAAAAGATAACCAAGCAAGTTGTTCCCTTTAAATCCAAAGTAGAATTACTGCTAGTTTTCCTTTCCTTTAAGAAGAAAACGACCAAAAGAAAAGCTATGATTCCTAACGGCACATTAATATAAAAAATCCAGTGCCATGAAAGATGCTGTACAATAAATCCACCTAATAAAGGAGCAATAACAGAAGCTACTCCCCAAAAGCCGGAGTTCAATCCTAACATTTTTGCTCTTTTTTCTAGTGTATATAAATCAGCGATGATTGTAACTGCCACCGGCTGAACAGCACCTGAACCTAATCCTTGAATCACACGGAAGAGAATCAGTTCTACCATATTTTGAGCAATTCCGCAGAGCGCAGAACCAACTACAAAAACCGCAATTCCAAACAGAAAAACAGGTTTTCTGCCAATACTATCAGCTAATTTTCCATAAATTGGAGTTGAAACAGCAGTCATCAATAAGAAAGTTGAAACTACCCAATTCATGATTTCTAATCCATTTAGATCAGAAACGATAGTTGGCATCGCCGTTGAAACAATGGTACCTTCAATTGCAGTCATAAAAGTCGTCAAAAAGATAGCAATTGTAACAATTTTAGTATTACTTCTATTTTGCATGCTCACTCACATAATTTTTCAAAGCTTCTACTTTATCAGTATGTTCCCAAGGTAAGTCAATATCTGTTCTTCCAAAATGTCCGTAAGCGGCTGTTTGACGGTAAATAGGACGTCTTAAGTTAAGCATCTCAATAATACCAGCTGGTCTTAAATCAAAGACATTTCTAACGGCTTCAACTAGCAAATCTTCACTTACCTTACTTGTTCCATGAGTATCTACCATGATTGAAACTGGATGAGCAACTCCAATTGCATAAGCAAGTTGAATTTCACATTGGTAAGCTAGATCAGCAGCTACAATATTCTTAGCTACATATCTAGCTGCATAACTAGCGCTTCGGTCAACTTTTGTTAAGTCTTTGCCTGAAAATGCACCACCACCGTGACGGGCATATCCACCATAGGTATCAACAATAATCTTTCGACCAGTTAAACCGGAATCTCCCTTAGGTCCGCCAATGACAAAGCGACCAGAAGGATTAATTAAGAACTTAGTATTTTCATCAAGATATTGAGATGGAATAACTTTCTTAATTACCATATCAATCATTGCTTCACGAATTTCATCATTAGTTACTGTTGCATCAGTTTGAGTAGAAATAACGACTGTGTCTACACGTTTTGGCTTATTGTCATCATCATATTCCACAGTTACTTGTGCCTTTGCGTCTGGTCTTAGCCAATCAAGACGTCCTTCTTTGCGAAGACTAGCAACCCGTCTCATCAATGAATGTGCTAAAGAAATAGGAAGTGGCATTAATTCAGGTGTTTCTTTAATCGCAAACCCAAACATTAAGCCTTGATCTCCAGCACCAATCTTATCCAAATCATCTTTATCTTCATGATTCTCACGTGTTTCTAGAGATTCATTAACACCGCCAGCAATATCACTCGATTGTTCATCAATATCAACCAAAATGGCACAATTATTACCATCAAAACCCAGTTCAGGACGATTATAACCAATTTCTAAAATTGTCTTTCGAACTACTGATTGTATATCTACATAAGCAGAAGTAGAAATTTCACCAACTACTAGTACAAGACCAGTAGTAACCGTAGTTTCACATGCGACACGACCATTTGGATCCTTAGCTAAAATAGCATCCAAAATTGCATCAGAGATTTGATCGGCAACCTTATCAGGGTGTCCTTCCGAAACTGATTCTGAAGTAAATAAACGTTTTTCTTTTCTCATAGAGTCCCCCATCTTTCGGTTACAAGGCATCTTCGCTAAAAAACGAATCCTTTCGGGACCTTAACCGAATAACAATATATACAAAATTTCGTTCATTAATTTTTAAACACAAAAAAAGACTACCATATTCGGTAGTCCATGAACGATGGAGGATACAGGGCTCGAACCTGTGACCTCCTGCTTGTAAGGCAGATGCTCTACCAGCTGAGCTAATCCTCCAACAACCATATTTAATATGGTAATGACCCGTACGAGATTTGAACTCATGTTACCGCCGTGAAAGGGCGGTGTCTTAACCACTTGACCAACGGGTCAGATCTCACAATTGAGCACATATATTACTATACCAGATGATTTTCAAAAATCAAGAACTTTTTTTGAAAAATACTCAATAAATGAAATACACATTATGGCGAAAAATATTCTCCAACGGAGTGTGAGAGATTCGAACTCTCGATACAGGTAAAGCCCGTATACATGATTTCCAATCATGCTCCTTCAGCCACTCGGACAACACTCCATCATTTTATTATTGCCATAAACTCCGGCTGTCAGACTCGAACTGACGACAACCTGATTAACAGTCAGGTGCTCTACCAACTGAGCTAAGCCGGAATATTAAAAAAGAGCACGGCGACTGCCTACCCTCGCAGGCAGTTTCCCACCAACTACTCTCGGCGTTAAGAAGCTTAACTTCTGTGTTCGGCATGGGAACAGGTGTATCCTTCTTGCCATCGCCACCGTACTCTTTCTGAGCTTTTACACTCAAAACTGAATATAATCTTCCGCTCTAAACCTTTGAGCTTTGGTCAAGTGCTCGACTGATTAGTACTAGTCCGCTCCACATATCGCTATGCTTCCACTCCTAGCCTATCTACCTCATCGTCTTTAAGGTGTCTTACTGCTTGCGCATCGGAAATCTCATCTTGAGGGGGGCTTCGCACTTAGATGCTTTCAGCGCTTATCCCTTCCATACATAGCTACCCAGCGATGCCTTTGGCAAGACAACTGGTACACCAGCGGTATGTCCATCCCGGTCCTCTCGTACTAAGGACAGCTCCTCTCAAATTTCCTACGCCCACGACGGATAGGGACCGAACTGTCTCACGACGTTCTGAACCCAGCTCGCGTGCCGCTTTAATGGGCGAACAGCCCAACCCTTGGGACCGACTTCAGCCCCAGGATGCGACGAGCCGACATCGAGGTGCCAAACCTCCCCGTCGATGTGAACTCTTGGGGGAGATAAGCCTGTTATCCCCAGGGTAGCTTTTATCCGTTGAGTGATGGCCTTTCCATGCAGTACCACCAGATCACTAAGCCCGACTTTCGTCCCTGCTCGAGGTGTACCTCTCGCAGTCAAGCTCCCTTATACCTTTACACTCTGCGAATGATTTCCAACCATTCTGAGGGAACCTTTGGGCGCCTCCGTTACATTTTAGGAGGCGACCGCCCCAGTCAAACTGCCCACCTGACACTGTCCTCCAGAACGCTCAGCTCTGCGAGTTAGAGGATCCATCAAACAAGGGTAGTATCCCAACATTGCCTCCAGTAAGACTAGCGTCCTACTTTCTCTGGCTCCTACCTATCCTGTACATGTTTAACAAATACTCAATATCAAGCTACAGTAAAGCTCCATGGGGTCTTTCCGTCCTGTCGCGGGTAACCCGCATCTTCACGGGTATTATAATTTCACCGAGTCTCTCGTTGAGACAGTGCCCAAATCATTACACCTTTCGTGCAGGTCGGAACTTACCCGACAAGGAATTTCGCTACCTTAGGACCGTTATAGTTACGGCCGCCGTTTACTGGGGCTTCAATTCAAACCTTCGCTTGCGCTAAGCTCTCCTCTTAACCTTCCAGCACCGGGCAGGTGTCAGCACCTATACGTCATCTTACGATTTTGCAGATACCTGTGTTTTTGATAAACAGTTGTTTGGGCCTATTCACTGCGGCTGATCTTTTACCATCAGCACCCCTTCTCCCGAAGTTACGGGGTCATTTTGCCGAGTTCCTTAACGAGAGTTCTCTCGCTCACCTGAGTGTTCTCCACTCGACTACCTGTGTCGGTTTGCGGTACGGGTAAAATTGCTCTGGCTAGAAGCTTTTCTTGGCAGTGTGACATCATGACCTTCGCTACTTTGATTTCACTCCGCGTCACAGCTTGAAATCTAAACATAAGCATTTGACTCATCTTTTTTCTTACTGCTTGCACATGTTTTTCCAGCTACATGCGTCATTAGCCTCCTGCGTCCCTCCTTTGTTCTTATCGAACAATTTCAGTACAGGAATCTCTACCTGTTGTCCATCGGCTACGCCTCTCGGCCTTACCTTAGGTCCCGACTTACCCTGGGCGGACGAGCCTGCCCCAGGAAACCTTAGTCTTTCGGCGGATAGGATTCTCACCTATCTTTCGCTACTCATACCGGCATTCTCACTTCTAAGCGCTCCATTAGTCCTCTCGATCTAACTTCGCCGCTCTTAGAACGCTCTCCTACCACGCATATCCTTTGATATGCATCCACAGTTTCGGTACTATGCTTAGCCCCGGTACATTTTCGGCGCAGCGTCACTCGACTAGTGAGCTATTACGCACTCTTTAAATGGTGGCTGCTTCTAAGCCAACATCCTAGTTGTCTACGCAACTCCACATCCTTTTCCACTTAGCATAGATTTGGGGACCTTAACTGGTGATCTGGGCTGTTTCCCTTTCGACTACGGATCTTATCACTCGCAGTCTGACTCCCGTGCATTGATATCTGGCATTCGGAGTTTATCTGGATTCAGTAACCCCTGACGGGCCCCTAGTCCAAACAGCGCTCTACCTCCATTATCATTCACACGAGGCTAGCCCTAAAGCTATTTCGGAGAGAACCAGCTATCTCCAAGTTCGTTTGGAATTTCACCGCTACCCACAACTCATCCCCGCGATTTTTAACTCACGTGGGTTCGGTCCTCCAGCGTGTTTTACCACGCCTTCAACCTGGTCATGGGTAGGTCACTTGGTTTCGGGTCTACGTCATGATACTCTCTCGCCCTCTTCAGACTCGCTTTCGCTCCGGCTCCGTCTTTTCTGACTTAACCTTGCACCATAACGTAACTCGCCGGTTCATTCTACAAAAGGCACGCCATTACACTTTAATGTGCTTTGACTACTTGTAGGCACACGGTTTCAGGTTCTCTTTCACTCCCCTTCCGGGGTTCTTTTCACCTTTCCCTCACGGTACTGGTTCACTATCGGTCACTAGTTAGTATTTAGCCTTGCGAGATGGTCCTCGCGGTTTCAATCGGGATTCCTCGTGTCCCGACCTACTCAGGATCCTGCTAAGTCTCTCTGCAATTTCGCTTACGGGGCTCTCACCCTCTCTGGCTTATCTTTCCAGATAATTCTGCTATCGCTTCAAGTACTTTATTGCAGTCCTACTACCCCAACTGGCAAGCCAGCTGGTTTGGGCTCTTTCCTGTTCGCTCGCCGCTACTTGGGAAATCGATTTTTCTTTCTCTTCCTGCAGCTACTTAGATGTTTCAGTTCACTGCGTCTTCCTTCAACAGCCTTAACAGCTCTTGATAATACCTCGCGGTATTGGGTTCCCCCCATTCGGATATCTCCGGATCATCGCTTACTTACTGCTCCCCGAAGCCTTTCGTGGTTCGTCACGTCCTTCATCGGCTTCTAGTGCCTAGGCATTCACCATGCGCCCTTTTCTACTTGACCTATTTCAAGTTGAGTTTCTCTCTCTTCTCGGTCGCTCTTCAATCTGTTTTTTCGATTGTCTCGGTTTTTTGCTTTAGATTATATTCAGTTTTCAATGTACTAGCTCTCTGAGGTATTACCCTCAAAACTAAACAAAGTTTCTCAGTGTGCTTCCGCTTGGCTTTCTCGATGACTTCTCTTTAGTGCTCTCGCACTCTCCATCATCTTTCGCCTTCCTTAGAAAGGAGGTGATCCAGCCGCAGGTTCTCCTACGGCTACCTTGTTACGACTTCACCCTAATCATCTGTCCTACCTTAGACGGCTGACTCCTATAAAGGTTATCCCACCGGCTTTGGGTGTTACAGACTCTCATGGTGTGACGGGCGGTGTGTACAAGGCCCGGGAACGTATTCACCGCGGCGTGCTGATCCGCGATTACTAGCGATTCCAGCTTCGTGTAGGCGAGTTGCAGCCTACAGTCCGAACTGAGAACGGCTTTCAGAGATCCGCTTGCCTTCGCAGGTTCGCTTCTCGTTGTACCGTCCATTGTAGCACGTGTGTAGCCCAGGTCATAAGGGGCATGATGACTTGACGTCATCCCCACCTTCCTCCGGTTTGTCACCGGCAGTCTCATTAGAGTGCCCAACTTAATGATGGCAACTAATGACAAGGGTTGCGCTCGTTGCGGGACTTAACCCAACATCTCACGACACGAGCTGACGACAGCCATGCACCACCTGTCTCAGCGTCCCCGAAGGGAACTCCTAATCTCTTAGGTTTGCACTGGATGTCAAGACCTGGTAAGGTTCTTCGCGTTGCTTCGAATTAAACCACATGCTCCACCGCTTGTGCGGGCCCCCGTCAATTCCTTTGAGTTTCAACCTTGCGGTCGTACTCCCCAGGCGGAGTGCTTAATGCGTTAGCTGCAGCACTGAGAGGCGGAAACCTCCCAACACTTAGCACTCATCGTTTACGGCATGGACTACCAGGGTATCTAATCCTGTTCGCTACCCATGCTTTCGAGCCTCAGCGTCAGTTGCAGACCAGAGAGCCGCCTTCGCCACTGGTGTTCTTCCATATATCTACGCATTCCACCGCTACACATGGAGTTCCACTCTCCTCTTCTGCACTCAAGTTCAACAGTTTCTGATGCAATTCTCCGGTTGAGCCGAAGGCTTTCACATCAGACTTATTGAACCGCCTGCACTCGCTTTACGCCCAATAAATCCGGACAACGCTTGCCACCTACGTATTACCGCGGCTGCTGGCACGTAGTTAGCCGTGACTTTCTAAGTAATTACCGTCAAATAAAGGCCAGTTACTACCTCTATCTTTCTTCACTACCAACAGAGCTTTACGAGCCGAAACCCTTCTTCACTCACGCGGCGTTGCTCCATCAGACTTGCGTCCATTGTGGAAGATTCCCTACTGCTGCCTCCCGTAGGAGTTTGGGCCGTGTCTCAGTCCCAATGTGGCCGATCAGTCTCTCAACTCGGCTATGCATCATTGCCTTGGTAAGCCGTTACCTTACCAACTAGCTAATGCACCGCAGGTCCATCCAAGAGTGATAGCAGAACCATCTTTTAAACTCTAGACATGCGTCTAGTGTTGTTATCCGGTATTAGCATCTGTTTCCAGGTGTTATCCCAGTCTCTTGGGCAGGTTACCCACGTGTTACTCACCCGTCCGCCGCTCGCTTGTATCTAGTTTCATTTGGTGCAAGCACCAAATTCATCTAGGCAAGCTCGCTCGACTTGCATGTATTAGGCACGCCGCCAGCGTTCGTCCTGAGCCAGGATCAAACTCTCATTTTCCTTCTTGAAAATGAGCTTTTTATCGTTTAGCTCTAAAACTTTCTTTGAGTTATCTCAAATTTATTGCTTGCGAATTGACTTCGCTTTTGTTTGGGATTTTTATATCCCGCACACTTTCAGCGAAACTTTGTTCAGTTTTCAAGGTACTACCGTTGCCGTGTGACAACTTTTATATTATATCATGCCTCTTGAGTTTTGACAAGCTTTTTTCTCTTTCTCATCTCTCTCAAATGACAGCTTTATAATATTATCATCTTTCTGCTCTCTTGACAAGCTTCTCGCTTTGCCTCCTGGCTCTGCTTCTTGCTTGCCTCAAACAGCATGTATTACTTTACAGACTTTTCTCCTTTTCGTCAATATAGTTTTTAACAAAAAGATATATTCCGAATATTAACTATTAATAGATTTCAATTGTCTGATTTTCGTCTTTTATTTTTCCAACTTAAAAGCAATCTTTATTTTAAAAATTCGGATATAAAAATAAACATGTTAAGCAGTAATACTTAACATGTTTATTTGCTCTTTATTTCGAATATCTATTTTTTGCTTCTTTAATTTGGGTACTCAGGACCTCTTTTAAAGGAGTAAAACCTTTTTTAACTCGTTTTGAAGTCCAAAAATGGACTCGCTTTTTTCTTGCTTCTTTTACTTCTGGAAGGACTGCTCTTCTTGATAAACTAATCTGATTAGAGTATGGATCTATATCAATAACTTGTACCTTTATTGTTTCGCCAACTTGATACTCTCTTCCGATATCTTTAACATATCCACCATGTATTTCAGAGATATGGATCAAGCCTTCTACCTTGCTATCTAGCCTTACAAAAATTCCATATTGTTGTATCCCACTAATTTTTCCATGAACTATATCGCCAATTTTAACTTGCATACTATCTCATCCCTTACTAATATTAATTATAACTGTCTTTTTAATTAACGCTAAAGACATGACTTCTATGCTTAGTTTTACGGAGGATTTCTTATAAAGATGGAAAAATATGATTTAGCTATTATTGGTGCAGGTCCTATTGGACTTTTTGCAGCCTCTTTCGCTAATTTACACGGATTAAAGACAATTTCTTTTGATGCATTAGACGAAGTTGGCGGGCAAATTAATATGCTTTATCCACAAAAAAATATTAAGGATATTCCCGCTTTTCCTTCTATTAAAGGTGAAAAACTAGTTTCTCAATTACTTGAGCAAAACAGTAATACTAAATTCATACTCTCTCATAAAGTAAAAGAGATTTCTTTTTTAGAAAACGAAAATATCCTAATCGATAAAACATATGAAGTTAAAAGTTTATTAATTGCTACAGGGCTTGGAGCATTTAAGCCTAAAACACTTCCTTTATCAACTACTTTAGACATACAAAAACATATCCATTACTCAATGCAGCATCCTGAAATCTTTGCTAACAAAAAAGTAGCTATTCTTGGTGGTGGAGATTCTGCACTTGACTGGGCGCTAGAGTTAGCAACCACATCAGATATATTTTTAATTCACCGTAGAAATGAGTTTCGTGGTCTTGAAAGCTCCGTCAACAAGCTTAAAAGTTTAAAAAATGTTGAACTTTTAACTCCTTATCTTCCAAAAGATGTGCAGTTAAACAATAATAGAATGGAATTAGTTTTGCATAAAGTTGGTGCAAGTCAAGATTTTGTTACTAAAAATGTTGATGAAATACTAGTTGCATATGGCTTCAAGAGTGATAATCGACAATTACGTAAATGGGGAATCAAATTAGACCATAATCTAATCGCTGTTTCTCAACAAATGCATACTAATCTTCCCCATGTATATGCAATTGGCGATGCCATTACTTATCCTGGAAGAGTACCAATGATTGCTTTAGGATTTGGTGAAGCACAAATTGCAATTAGCAATATTATGCAAGACCTATTTCCAGAAAAAACAATGACTTTTCATTCTACCAGTATTTAATTTGTGAAAGGAATCTATTTTTATTTATGGGACTTATCGATTTTATTCTTCATATTGATGACCATTTAGTCACCATTGTGAATATGTTTGGAAACTGGACTTACTTAATCTTATTTGCAATTATCTTTATCGAAACGGGTCTGGTTATCTTTCCATTTCTACCTGGAGATTCACTTATATTTGCATGTTGTGCTATGGCAGCCACACCTAAATATAATCTTCATTTCTGGGTTTGCTATCTAATTTTCATAGCAGCTGCTGTTTTAGGTGATACGATTAACTATGAAATCGGACACTGGTCGCAAGCTGAAGGAACTAAACATAGTTGGTTCAACAAATTAATTAATCAAGATAAACGAAAAGCCGCTGAAAACTTTTTCGATCGACACGGCGGCATTACTATTGTAATTGGAAGATTTATTCCATTTATTCGTACATTTGTTCCATTTGTATCAGGTGCAAGTAAGATGCATTATCGAACTTTCATCATTTATAACTTTATTGGTGGTTTTCTCTGGGTAACTCTATTCTCTGCATTAGGATTCTTCTTTGGAAACATTCCAGTTGTCCAGGAACATTTCTCATTGATCGTAATTGCAATCATTTTAATTTCGGTTTTGCCAGTCTTAATTATCTGGTTAAAGAAAAAATTAGTATTAAAAAAGGAGCTTCGTTAAAGCTCCTTTTTTTTTGACAAAATAAAGCAAGAAAAGTATAACTCATAAATTATTCCGCCAGTTGCAAAACAACCAGCAAAAAATTCTTCAGTTAATACGTTAATAATGGGATCAGTTGCAGGATTGAACAGCCAATCACCATTGTTGAACAAGAGATGGTGAAATGCTATAAAAAATTCATCAAAATTCATTAAAGCAAACGGTAAGATTATCACAGGTAAAATCATGAAAATTAGCGCTGTTGTTCTCGAAATATAAATATAACTCATTCTCTTTCTCATTTTTAAGAAAATAAGAATAAGTAATCCAACTACAAAAACAATTATTGCTAATTCAAATAATAACTTACACTCATAAAAATGACGCGCTGCGCTTGAAGAAGTCGGAAAATTAGACATCTGAAGTTTATCATTAAATGGCAACAATAAATAATCTAAGAGCTGTGTATAGTTCTCCATCACTGTTGCTAAGGTTGTTTTTACTATTAAATTTGTTTTTTGGATTTTTACAAAAACTGCTAATAACGGCCAGCTTAAAACTACTGCTCCCAAAGTAGCAGTAGCAAGAGCCATCAAACAATTGTAAACAACTGCAACGATTGGCTTTTTCTTCATAGTTTCCATTCATCCAGATTTTCTACAACGTAAGTTGGCTGCTTATCCCTTTCTGCCAATTGTTTCTTAGTAGTTACACCAGTCAAAGTTAACAAAGAGTCAATATTGCAGTTAACGCCTGCCATAATATCAGTATCATAATTATCCCCAACCAAAATTGCATCCTTGCCTTGAGCATTTAGCATCTTCAAAGCACTAGCCACAATAATTGATGACGGTTTACCAATATAAATAGGCTTAACACCTGTTGCTACTTCTAGCATTGTGCAAAGTGCACCGTTACCTGGCAATAGCTCATCTCCAGAAGGTAAATTTTTATCAGCATTCGTCCCAATGAAGGTTGCACCATTTCTAATCGAGCGAGTAGCCACGCGAATTTTATGATAAGTTAAATCCGTATCCATTCCAACTACCACATATTTAGGATTTCGATCATCGTAGTAGAAACGTTCATTTTTTAATAGCCCTTGCACTAATCCTGTTTGTCCAATGATATAAACTGGTATCTTAGCAGTATCTGGATTTTGAGCTAGTAAGTAAGACTCTGTAGCTAAAACAGGCGTATAAATATGATAAATATCTGTATTAACTCCGTGTCCGCGCAACTTATCAACTACCATTTGCGGCGTACGAGTAGAATTGTTAGTTAAAAATAAGTGGGGAATATTTTTTTCTTGCAAACGATGAATGAATCTCACGCCACTTTCGATCGTATCGCTACCGCGATAGATAGTTCCATCCAAATCAATTAAGTAACATTTATAATCTTTATGTTCCACAATTAGCCCTTTCTTTTCTTAATTACGAAGCCCCTATTTTTATGACTTCCCTTTCCACGTTGAAATTTTACAGCTGTTTTATGACCACCAATTCTTGTTTTGTGGACACGTCTTTCTTTAAAGTAGGGACGTTTAGAATGATAGCGATTATTAGACATGTTTTTTCTCTTATTTTGTCTGCCAAACGCAACCTTCTTGATCTGATTTTCTTGAGCTAGTCGTAAAACAAAATACGCACTGCCGGGATTACAATATTCCTCTAAATAATCCACAATCGCATTAGCTTTTTTATCAATTGCAACGCGATCTTTTTCATCATAAAATCCCTTTAATCTTAAATGCTCACTTGAAATATCCCCTACTAAATAATCGTACTGATCAAGGTAAGGATCATATTTTTCCTTTAGCAATTCAATATCTAGAGCATCTTTTACATTAGCTAAAATTTCATACTTTCGCCCATTAATCATTATCGTGTCTTCATTGACAATTACATGAGCCAAAGGATGATAAAGCGGTTGTTCTTTATCTGCTTCTTTATACTCCATTATTTTTCTTTCTATTTATCTATCGGGTATTTTTCTTTTAAATAGTTTCCAATTACAGTCCGTAAATAATCAGGGAACAAAAACTTGTTTTTGCCCATAATTGAAATGGTAGGGAAAAATGGAATTAAAACATAATGATCAAGCAAGGCAAGCGTATACTCTTTTTCAGGATCAATCTCTTTTCCGTTGATGTAGACTGTTCTACTTGCATGATCAACTTGAATACCTTTATAAACAAGATCGCCAAAGATTTTTCCTCTAAAACTCATTCCTTTAAGAGCAAACTTACTTAGAAAATGACGATTCTTTTCCATCTCCATTACCATGCGCCAAACATCACTTCCAAGCAATTTAGTTTGCACTACATGCATTGGGTGAGGCAAAGCAGCTTGTAAATCAGCTTCTGTTAAAATTCCCTGATGAAATGGCGTTAAAAACAAGCCACTGTTTAAAACCGCAATATCAGTTCCAGCGAAATTACTAATTGCATCGAGAGAAACTTGAATTGCCGCCATTTTATCATTGTTAAATTTAGCAGGTAACTTTGCAATTTGACGTGATTGAAGCATCTGCTCACCTTGCTTACGCCAAGCAGCAATTTTAGCTTGGTCCGATTCTAAACTTGGTAAATCAGCTGTTTTGACAGTATTTGGCACAATTGACACTATCTGGTGGTTATCATTTAATTGAATCGCAATATCGCCGACATGCTGACCCCATTTTCCAGTCTGAGTAATCCATGTTTTGTTTACTTTCTCTCCCTTGGGCAAATAATCATGGCTATGTCCACCAACAATCAAGTTCACTTCTGGATAATGATGTGCAATATATCGATCCATCCTTAAGCCAATATGACTAACAATGATTAACATATCATATTTTCCTTTAATTGTAGGAAGTAATCTATCTAAAGTATCAGAAATCAACTTTACATGCCAATGGTTAGGGCCATACGTCATTGGATAAGCGGCAGTTAAACCAACAACTGCAATCCTCGTTTTCTTTTTAGTTTCAAAAATTTTATATGAAGTACACCATTTCGGCATACTTTCATCTTCTTCACGTAAGTTAGCCAAAATAACTGGAAAATTCGCATGATCAAATAATTTTTCTAAAACTGCATGTGAATTAGAAATTCCTTCATTATTACCAATTGTGATCGCATCATAATTAAATTCATTCATTAATTTAATATTAGCTTGACCCTCAGTTGCATCTGATAAAGGATGAGAACGATCCATAAAGTCGCCAGCATCAAAGGTAAAAGTTTGATCAACGCTTTTATCATTTTGCGCTTGATGTAAATATCTTTTTATTTTAGGAAATTGTTCAAAGTGAGAATGTAAGTCATTGGTATGAACAATACGTAATTTTTCCATACTTTACTCTCTTCTAACCAATATGATTGGCTTTTAATACTGTATTAAAGGCGTCTAAAACTTTTCCTTTAGGTTTTTCCCACTCAACCCACTGCGGATCTTTCCAATCATCCTCATTAGTTAAAGTTTCTAGTTGATATGTTTTATTAATATATTCTTCGTATAATTGAAGTGCCTTTGTTCTAGCCAAATTTAGCTGAAGTATCCGTACTTTCTTTATTAATCCACGGTCTACGGCTAATTCAGCGATACCATTTTGATCAATATTTGAAATTTCATAATATTTAGATCCGTCATTGCGAGTAACTTCTTCGATTAAATCTAGTTGCTCATAAGCCATATTTCAGCATCTACTTTCTTAAAATGATTATTAACTACTATATTAATTATAGAAAAAAGTATACATCCATGCTATTGTTAAAAAGAATAGAGGTGTACACATGAAAACAAGCAGGCATTATTTCCTAGCCCTTTTTTTTAGTTTGATTTTTATTTTTGAATCGGGATTCCTAGTCATTGGTCACCGCGGTAATCCCAGTAAATATCCAGAAGAAACAATTCAAAGTGATAACTCAGCTTTTGCGGATGGCGCGGACTATGTTGAACTCGACCTGCATGTTTCCAAAGATAACGTCTTAGTTGTTTCTCATGACCGCGATTTAAGCCGAGTTGTTGGATCATCGGTTATTGTATCACAAAATAATTTCTCCTATTTAAACACCTTAAAACAAGCTAACGGTGAATCAATTATCTCTTTAGATCAATTATTTGATTACTACAAAGATAAACCTAACACTAAATTCCTACTTGAAACCAAAAAAACTAAACATAATAGTCCTAAAAATATGGAAGAACTACTTGCTGCCAGTATCAAAAAGTACCATATGCAAGATCGGGTAATGATTCACAGCTTTTCTGCACCGAGCTTAAAAACTATGAGTCAACTGCTACCAGATGTTCCAAGAATCTTTATTGTTGGTTCTTTGCAAAGAATTAATTTTGAAGTATTAAGTTACGTAAACGGGATCAATATCTCATCTGATCTAATTACTCAAAATCCCAAGCTAATTAGCCAGCTTCATGCACTACATCAAAAAGTATTTGTTTGGGCTGAAATGAATGAAACGCCGAAGCTATGGAACTGGTTAATCAACAATGATGTTGATGGAGTTGTCACTAACTTCCCCGCAAGAGGCTATAAATACAAATTAGCTAAAACTGGTACTAAAAAATATGACGTCAATAAAGATGGAATTTACTTTGGTCGGATGCCTACTGCAATTAGTGAAAATCCATATCTAAAAGTGACAACATCAAAAGAACTTAACTTTTTAGACCCAGTTCATGTTTCTTCAGCTGTTATCGCCTCAGGACAAACTTTTTATCAAATTGGCGATAAGGAATTTGTTCCTGCCGACCTGGTTAGTTTAGACTTACAGCCAGAATGGATTCTGCCATATTGGAATTTAAGCATTATTAACCCTACTCAAAATCCAATTTTCACTTATAATAAACCTGATAAGCAATCTGGTAAAAAGAATCGACTTATGCCAAGAAAACACTATAAAATACTAGGTGTAAGTGGCGGAGTTAAAGATTTATGGCTTCTTACTAATGATGGCTGGGTTAAGTCTTCTAAAGTCTTATATTATGGCTTATTTAATAAAAACACATTTGCCTATAAGAATTATCAAAAACTTGATCCTGCTTATCGTCAAACAAACGTTGCCCTATTTCCCTATTTACCAGTTGAAAAAGTCCCAAATAAAAGCTTTTGGTCGACTTATTCAGATGTAAATGCTGTAATATTTAATCAGAGATAAAAATAAAGGAGTATGTTATGGAAGAACTAGATTATAAAAAATTAGCACAAGAAAAGAAGGATGCTATTTTAAATGATTTAAAAGAATTGATTGCAATTGATTCTTCTGAAGATTTAAATAATACTAGCAAAGAATATCCTGTAGGTCCCGGACCAGTTAAGGCTATGAAAAAGTTTTTATCATTTGCTAAACGTGACGGCTTTGATACTGAAAACTTTGATAACTATGCTGGTCGAATCAACATGGGTTCTGGCGACAAGCGTGTCGGTATTATCGGTCACATGGATGTCGTTCCTGCTGGTGAAGGCTGGAAGACCGATCCATTTAAGATGACTATCAAAGATGGCAAAATTTATGGACGTGGTAGTGCCGATGATAAAGGCCCATCATTAGCAGCTTACTATGGGATGCTAATTTTAAAAGAACACGGCTTTAAACCTAAAAAGAAAATTGACTTCGTAGTTGGAACTAATGAAGAAACTAACTGGGTTGGAATTGACTACTACTTAAAGCATCAACCTGCCCCAGATGTTGCTTTCTCACCTGACGCAGAATTTCCAATTATCAATGGTGAACAAGGCATTGTTACCTTAAAACTTGACTTTAAAGATAATCCAAACCAAGGCGACGTTAAACTTTGGACATTCCAATCAGGAATTGCAACTAATGTCATCCCTCAAACCGCTCATGCTCAACTTGAAGGCGATATTGATGGCATCAAGGAAAAATTCAACTTATTCCTTAAAGAACATAAACTTGAAGGAAAAGCAGAAATGCTTAGCGGTCGTCTTTCATTAACTCTAACCGGTCACGGTGCTCATGCTTCAGCTCCTGAAACTGGTAGAAATGCTGCTACTTACCTTGCTCTTTTCCTTGATAGTCTTAATTTTGATGGTCAAGCCAAGAATTTCTTACACTTCCTTGCAACTGTTGAACATAAAGACTTTAACGGTAAGAAGTTAGGTATTTTCCATCATGACGACTTAATGGGCGACTTAACCAGTTCACCAAGTATGTTTAACTTTGAAGGTCAAAATGCATACCTACTAAACAACGTTCGCTACCCACAAGGTATTGAACCAGAAGAAATGGTTAAAAAAATCAACGAAAAATTTGGCAATATCTTAGACGCCAGAGTTGATGGCTCAGCAGAAGCGCCTCATTATGTTCCTGGAGACGATCCAATCGTTAAAACTCTTCTGTCAGTTTATGAAAAGCAAACTGGCAAGAAGGGACATGAAGTTATCATTGGTGGCGGTACATATGGTCGTTTATTTAAACATGGTGTAGCCTTTGGTGCTCAACCAGAAGGTGCTCCACTTGTTATGCACCAACCAAATGAATACATGAAGGTTGAAGATTTGATTAATTCAATTGCTATTTATGCTGAAGCAATCTATGAATTAACTAAATAAATCAAAATATTAATAAATTCGTAAAAAAGGACAACGTCAATGCTAGTCCTTTTTTTGCTATAATAGGGGGAAAGTAATTAACAAAGGATCCTGATCTGTGAAAAATTTAAAAGAAAAAATCATAGAGTTCCTAACTGCGGGGCCAGAAGTTAAAACACTTCAAAGCGAATCAGACGAAAGCCAATGGAAATTTTACAGCGGCATCGTTTATTTAACTTTACGTCGTGTTTTCCATTATTTGATCTTAATTGCAGTTTTTGGTTTATTTCTCCTAATTGGTTTTGGTGGTGGCTACGCCCTTGGCATTGTTCGCCAGCAGCCCATTCCAACAATTAGCGAATTAAATCAGCAAATAAACCATGCACAAAATTCAGCCACACTTTACTATGCTGGCAATAAAAAAATTGCTACGGTTCGCTCAGATACAGTCACCAAAAAGGCAAGTGAAAGCGAACTAACCCCTTTAGTTAAGAATGCTGTAACAGCTACTGAAGATGAAAATTTCTATATTCATAAGGGAGTTTTACCTAAATCCCTAGTTAGAGCTGTCCTTTCTGAACTAACTGGTGTTGGTGTACAAACTGGTGGATCAACTTTAACTCAGCAATTGGTTAAGATGCAGTTTTTAACTAGTCAGACCACTTGGAGAAGAAAAGTTACCGAAATGTTTTATGCTCATAAGATCGAAAAGCATTTCTCAAAAGAAGATATTCTCCGTTCATATTTAAATGCTGCTCCTTATGGTAAAAACAACCGTGGAGAAAACATTGTGGGTATTAAAACTGCGGCACAAGGTATATTTGGTAAGTCTATTTCTGAACTTAACTTGCCACAAGCTGCTTTCATTGCTGGTTTACCTCAAAGTCCATCTATTTATACCCCATATCGTTTAAACGGAAAAATTAAAAAAGACCTTGATTTAGCAATGCGCAGAAAAGATATTGTTCTATTTCGGATGTATCGAAATGGCGATATTAGTAAAAAAGACTATCTTGCAGCTAAAAAATATGATTTACGTGCTGATTTTCTTGCTCCTGAAAAAGCATCCAAACAAAAGAAGCAAAGTGGCTACTTATATAATTTAGTAATGAATAAGAGTACCAGTCTCTTAGCAGAAAAATTAATTGAGCAAGATGGTTTAAAGGTATCAGATGTTAAACAAGATACTAACCGTTATAATCAATACCTAACTAGTGCAACTGAATTACTTCATCAAAAGGGCTATCATATTAAGACCACGATTAGACAGCCACTTTATCAAACCATGCAACGTATAGTTAAGCAAAATAAATATGGTCAAGATAAGACTTCTCGTGATTTTGACTCATCTACTAACAAGTGGGTTAATACTACCGAACATGTGGAAAATGGTAGTGTTGTAATTGATAACGCAACTGGCAAGGTATTAGCATTCAGTGGCGGAGTTGACTTTAAGAACTCTCAAATTAACCACGCCTTTGATACTTATCGTTCACCTGGTTCATCTATTAAGCCATATCTAGTTTATGGTCCAGCAATTGAACACAAGCTGATTTCTAGCCAAACAGCGCTGGCAGATTTCCCTACTAGATTTGGCAACTATATTCCAACTGACTATAATTCAACTGTAGAAAACCGGTTTATCTTAGCTCAAGAAGCTCTAAGTAAATCTTACAACTTACCTGCCGTAAACTTATACAGTAAGTTAGTCAACGATAAGAACATTAACTTGCGTCAGGATATGAAAAAACTCGGCTTAAACTTGAGTAAAAGCGAATTTGAAAACCTAGGTTTGGCCCTCGGTGGTACAGATTATGGTTTTTCAGTTGCCGATAATGCTAGTGCCTTCTCTAACTTCTATAACAATGGTAAGCGTGCTGATCCATACTACATTGAAGAAATTCAAGATCCATCAGGTAGAGTAATTTATAAGCATAAGCAAAATCCACAAAAGGTCTTCTCTACTGGTACTTCTTACATTATGCAGAAGATGCTTCACCAAGTAGTAACTAAGGGTACTGCATCAAGTTTAACAGGTACTTTGAAGTTTAACTACAAGAACTTAATTGGTAAGACTGGAACCAGTAACGATTATCGTGATATTTGGTTCAATGGGTCTACCCCTGGAATCACGATTTCTAGTTGGATGGGTTATGACAACTTCTATGGTCACTCATACAACCTAGATTCTAATTCTAGTGAGACCAACTTAAATCTTTGGGCAAATATCGCTAATGCACTTTACGAAGAAGATCCATCGATCTTTAAATTAAATGATGCACCAAGTCGTCCAAGCTCGGTTTATAAAAATAGAGTCTTAGCAAGAACTGGAACATTACCAGGAACTGTAAGCTATGATGGCGATAATATTGAGCTTTCTGGCAAAAAGACTACTGCATTAAGTTTGTCCCCTGCTCCAGCTGCTACTGCTAGATTTGGTATCGGTGGATCAACTAAAGACTACAACCTCTTCTATGATTACTTAGAAGGCAAGAATAATGATTATGGCAAAGTCTTAATCTATACTGGCAAGACAATTTCTAAGAAGAAAAACATCAACAGCCTATTTGCTGTCGCTGATGGTTCAACTTCAGAAGATGCTAAAAATTATTACGGCAAAAACCACGAAGTTTACCGTGAATCAAATAATAATTCTTCGTCTTCAACTAACCGAAATGTCGGAGCAAATGACCAACAAGCTCGAAGTACTGGTCAAGGAGGAAATAATAATGGTTCTTCATCATCTACTTCTACTAGGCGAAATCGTTCAAGTTCCACAGGTGAATCATCTTCTTCCGCGGAAAGTAGTAATTCCGAGAGCAACAATGCTGCAAATGATGTAAATTCAAATATTAGTTCTAATGAAGGTTCAGCTGCTAACACAAATACTAGCAGCGAGACCACTGAAGGCAGTACAGCCACTAATAATGGTCCAACTGCTCCATAGAAAAATATAGTTTTAAAATCAATAAAAACTGATAATCAAAATTAACGATTATCAGTTTTTTGTTTGACTAAAACTATAATTTTCAAACTAATTATTAAAATATATTGAATAAAATTAATCAAAGTATTATTATTTAAATCAAATTTTAATATTTAAAGGAGAATTAATGGAATTACTAAAATATTTCAAAAAGTTAAAATCGTTGATTGTAAAATCAAATTGAACACTTTAGAAAAATAAAAAGTCCATTCGGACCTGTTTGATAGAATGTTAATAACCACAAAAACTTTCTATTGGAGGTCAAAATGGACTCTTTACATTCTACCATGAATCGGCACGTTAAAGGAAAGCATTTATCATTTGAAGAGCGAGTTATTATTCAATTGCGTTTGAAAGATGGCTGCTCTTTGCGTGCAATTGCTCGTGAACTCAACTGTTCTCCTTCTACTATCAGTTATGAGGTTAAACGTGGCACTGTAAAACTGTATCATGGTAAAGTCAAAAGATACAAGGCTACTCAAGGACATGATGTATATCAAGCTCATCGTAAAAATTGTGGGCGTAAATCAGACTTTCTCAAAAAAAATCAATTTATTCACTATGTCCACAAACATTTCTTTAAAGACGGTTGGTCGCTTGATGTTTGCAGTAATCGTGCCACTGCTGCTGGCGAATTCTCTAGCAGCGATGTTGTCTGCACCAAAACTCTTTATAATTACGTTGATAAGGGCTTATTAGGCATTTATAATTACGACTTGCCTGAGAAGCTTAAACGCAATACCAAGCTTCATCGTGTTCGCAAAAACAAGAAAAAGCTTGGCAGAAGTATTGAAGAACGTCCAAAAGAAATTAGTGAACGTAATGAATTCGGTCATTGGGAATGCGATTTGGTCCTTGGACATAAGACTAAAGATGATGAAGTGCTGTTAACCTTATCTGAGCGCATGAGTCGTGAATTCTTAATTATTCGTATTCCCGACAAGACTTCTATCAGTGTCATGCAGGCCTTTAAAGAACTCCAAAGACAATACAGTGAACACTGGAATGATATTTTTAAAACTATTACCACTGATAATGGTTCAGAATTTGCGGATCTTTCCAACCTAGAAGAAGCATCCAATACACTGGTTTACTATGCCCATCCTTACACTTCTTGTGATAAGGGAACAGTTGAAAGACACAATGGTCTTATTCGCAGATTCATTCCTAAAGGAGAAGCAATAGCTAACTATTCTTTACAAAATATCATTGACATTGAAACCTGGTGCAACTCATTGCCAAGAAAAATTTTAGCTTATCACACACCAGATGAAATCTTTGAAAGAGAATTAGATCGAATCTATCAAGCAGCTTAACCAAAAGTGTTCAATTTATTATTGCAATTTACGAAAAAGTTAAAATGGGAATTTCTATTAGTAGTCTTTCTCATAGTTGTTAATGCTGGATTTTTAACACTAGCAGGTATTTCTAGCGCTAATGCATTGAGTTCGGTTGCTAAATTACGTGCCGCTGAATTCTTTATGTGGGTTGCAATAATGGGCGGAGCCTATATCATTTATGCTATTGTTAATTGCCTTGTTAACGTAGAACAGACACGTTTATCTCAAAATGTAGACAAATTAATCAGAAATAGTATTGCAACAGACTTATCCAAGGCAAATTATGCTACTTTTCATAAACAAACTGTAGCAACATACAGTTCTTGGCTAACTAATGATATTACTACTATTAATAATTTCGGAATTACTGACTTTTTAATGATTGTCAGACAAGTTAGTGAAATAGTTTTTGGGATGCTTACACTAGCATATTTCAATATAAGTTTGGTAGTAACTGTTGTTGTCTTAACAGTTATTATGGGAATCGTGCCAAATATGTTTTCTAAAATCTTAGCTAAACGATCATTAGAATATACTCATGCTAATGAACGATTAGTTAATACAATTAATGATATATTAAATGGCTTCAATACACTCTTTTTAGCTAATCTCCCTCAGACTATCGTAAAAAAAATCGAGGGTTCTTCAGACGATGTAAAAAAGCATACACTAAACTACAGTAAAACGGCTGGAATAACTCAAGCAATAACTAATGGCTTAGCATTTATTAGCCAAGTCATTATTTTAGGACAAACTGGTTGGCTAATCTTACATCATCTCACCCTAGTAGGAACGATTAGTGGTGCACAATTCTTTGCTAGTACAATTTTCGCTGAATTAAGTGGTATTAGTTTTAATTGGCAGGAATTTAAGTCTATAAAACCAATAATGGAAAAATTTAAATCTGTATCTAACAATGAAAGTGAGACTCATTCAATTTCTAATTGGCAACTAGGAAAACTTAACCTAAAGAATGTTTCCTACCATTATGCTGAAAGTGATGAACCAATTTTCCATAATTTGAATTTAGATTTTATATTGCAAAATAAATATATTCTAACAGGAGATTCTGCAGCTGGAAAATCTACAATTTTAAATCTAATTGGTGGCTTACTAAGAGACTACAAAGGAGAAATTAACCTTGGCAATATGAGTTACGATCAAATTTCAGATCATGACCTACATCAGAAAATTTCTTATTTACAGCAAGATTCGTATATTTTTTCAGCATCCCTAAAATGGAATTTAACTTTAGGAAAAAAGATATCAACTCAGAAAATTAATAAGGTAATCAAAGAATGTGGCCTAGAAGATTTAATTACTAAACTACCTAATGGAATTGATACAGTTTTAGATGATCAAGGAAAGCAATTATCTGGCGGTCAAAAGCAACGTATTGCATTTGCTAGAGAAATATTACGTGATACTCCAATCTACTTACTAGATGAAGCAACGTCTGCATTAGATAAAGCCTCAAGTACACAGCTCGAACGTTTGATTCTGACTAAACAGGATAAAACAGTGATTATGGTAACTCATCACTTAAGGAACGAAATCGAACAATTAGCTAACAAAGTAGTTAATTTAAATGAAATAAAAAATACAGCTAGTGAAACCATTTAAATTCACAATACAAAAAAGTACTGTTAACATCGACGTTTTTTCAACCGCAGAGTAACAGTACTTTTTTTTAATTAACTTATCTACTTAGTAGAACGAGACTTCTTCAAAGTATATGGCAAGATAACATGAGCATCATCTAATTCTTCATCGTCCATCAACTTAGTTAACATTCTCATTGCAACAGCACCGATATCATAAAGTGGTTGTTGAACAGTTGTTAATTGAGGACGAACAATTTTAGCAACATTAGTTGATGCAGCAGAAATAATTTCTAAGTCTTCTGGAATCTTTACGCCTGCATGAACAGCCGCATTAACGATACCTGCAGCTGTTACATCACGAGTAGCAATAATCCCATCTACTTTATCAGCTTTAATTTGCTTAAATAACTTATAGCCATCTTCATAAGTTTTAGCATCTTCATAGATATGAACATTCTTCAAATTATGTTCTTCCATGAAATCCGTATAAGCAACGAAACGGTTGTCCTTGTTAACATAAGCTTTTCCGTCACCTACAACTAAGGCTAAGTTCTTCTTACCGTTTTCTAAAAGAAGACTCAATGCTTCCTTTTCAGCGGCTTTATAGTCAATTGTTACACTTGGAAAGTCTTGGTTAGCATCAGCAGTACCAGCTAAAACAACTGGTGTATTTGTACGCTTGAAGATTTCTTGAGCCTTTTCACTCATTAAGTTTGACATGTAAATTACACCATCAACTTGCTTATTAAGTAAGTTTTGGATTACTTGATCTTCATTCAACAAAGTATTACCAACACTGGAAAGTAAGATATTGTACTTATACATCGTAGCAATATCGTCAATTCCTTTAGATAACTCAGCAAAGTGCATGTTTGTCAAATCAGGAACAATTAATCCAACTGTTGTAGTTCTCTTTGAAGCTAATCCCTGAGCAACTGCATTAGGTTGATAATGCAAGCGATCAATGACAGCTAATACTTTTTCACGTGTTTCTTTACGTACATTATTATTTCCATTTACTACTCTTGAAACAGTAGCCATAGAAACTTTTGCTTCACGAGCAACATCATAAATAGTTACTTCTTGCTTTTGCATAAATTTCTCACACTCCTGTAAAAACACTCTTTTATAACTTATCAAGAATATTCACACATTGCAACCGTTTACGACTAAAAACTCATTATTTTACCATATTATATGGTATACTCCCAGTATATATTAAAAAAGGAGCCAAAATTATGAATTTAGACAAGTTACAAAATTGGTTAATTTCAACCAATAATGACGTTGCTTATATTTCTGATCCAATCAGTATTAATTATTTCACTGGCTATAGCATGGATCCACATGAAAGAATTTTTGCTTTACTTGCTTTTAAAGACAAGCCTGCATTTATCTTTGCGCCTGAATTAAATGTTGAAGAAGCTAAAAATTCTGCCTGGGATGGTGATGTTTATGGCTATCTTGACCATGAAAATCCATGGGCAAAAATTGCTGATCTAGTAAATCAACGTGTCGGTAAACCTAATAATATCGCAATTGAAAAATCACATCTCTCAGTTGATCGTTTAGAACAATTACGCATTGCCTTTCCTGATTCTTCATTTACCAATAACGTTTCTCCATTCGTAGCTGAAGCACGTTTACGTAAAACCCCCGAAGAAGTAAAACAATTAAAAGCTGCCGGTGCAGAAGCTGACTTTGCTTTTCAAATTGGTTTCAATGCTCTTAGAAACGGCGTAACTGAACGTTATGTTGCTGGACAAATTGATTACCAACTAAAACTTCAAAAAGGTGTAATGCATACTAGTTTTGAAACGATCGTCCAAGCAGGTACAAATGCAGCTAACCCTCACCTTGGTCCAACAATGAACAAAATTGAACCAAACGAATTAGTTTTATTCGATCTTGGAACCATGCACAACGGCTATGCTTCTGACTCAAGTAGAACTGTCGCTTACGGCGAACCAACTGCTAAAGAAAAAGAAATTTATGAAGTCGACCGTGAAGCACAACAAGCAGCTATTGAAGCAGCGAAACCAGGTATTACTGCCAGCGAACTTGATGCTGTTGCTAGAGATATTATTACTAAAGCTGGTTATGGAGAATACTTTATTCACCGTCTTGGTCATGGTATTGGGATGAACGTTCACGAATTTCCACAAATCATGGAAGGAAACGACGTAGTTCTTGAAGAAGGTATGTGCTTCTCAATTGAACCTGGTATTTACATTCCTAACGTAGCCGGCGTTAGAATTGAAGATTGTGGTGTAGTCACTAAAAACGGTTTTGAAACCTTCACTAAGACAAGTAAGGAATTAAAATACATTCCAGTTAAAGACTAATCAAAAAAACCTGTTGATAAACTTTATCAGCAGGTTTTTGATTGTAAAAAAAAGAATCAAGCAAAACTTGATTCTCTTTATAAATATTTAATTTTAGTTATTTTCAGTATCTTCAGCATTGTTTAAGTCACTAACAGCATCCTTATCAGATTTTTCATCTTCGCCAAGATCTTTGTTAGTGTCATCAATTACGATATCATCAAAATCTCTTAATTCTGAATCATCTTCAACTGACTTAGGGAAAGAAGCTAATTGATTCTTAATTGCTTCAGTTCCCTTATCATACTTTTCTTTCAAATCTTGCAATTTTTCATTTTCAGCAAGTTTTTTCTTTACATCATCAGTTGCGTCTTCTGGCAACAATAATGAGCCAGCAATTAAGCCAACACCTAAACCAACAACGCTACCTAATAAAAATCCACCAAGTTTACGCATAATTGTTCTCCTTTAATAAATATTAGTCTTCACCGCGACGACGTTTACGTCTTGCAAACATGCGACTAACTAGAGATGAAAAGATGCCAATTCCAGCTCCTCTAATACCCATACCAGAGAAGCGTTCAACCATTCTTCTTGATGAAGAATTGATGTCTGACAAGCTTTCACCTAAATCTGCTGCCGCCTTTACAACTGGTTCTAATTCTGTTACTTTTCCATTTACGTCAGCTAGAAGAGCATTACTTTTTTCTAATAAATCTTCACTTTGCTTCATTAATACAGAAGTTTGTTTCGTTAAATCATCAACAGCTGTATTAACGCTGTCCATAGTTGCGTCAACTTTTTTCATTGTCTTAGTAACTCTAACAATTAAAGGTAAAGTAAATAAGACCAAGATTAAAAAGGCAACTGCTGCAATTAAGCCAGCTAATGCACCATATGAAATTGACATAATCTATCCTCCATTAATTATTCCTCTCATAAAAAAGTCTAGCATTATTCCTCCCCTCAAGCAATGAAATAGTACCCAAGTTTTTGATATACTATTTTTAAAGAAATTAGATAAGGAGGGCATGAGTTGAACTGGTCTACTCTTCTAAAAGGAACTTCTACAACTAAAAAAACTAATAACATTGATTCCTTAATTAATTGGGACAATGTACTTCATACTTTATTAAGTCGTGGTATACAAATTATTATTACTACAATTATTTTCTTTTTAATTTGGCATATAGGGAAACGCTTATTAACGAAATATTTATTAAAGAATCCTAAATTTCAAGAACGTATGACTGGAAGGAAAAGAACTCTAGCTCAATTAGGAATTGCTCTTTTTCAATACACTGTTCTCTTATTTTATTTATATAGCGTTTTAACGTTAATGGGAATCCCAGTCGGAACGTTGTTAGCTAGTGTAGGGTTAGTATCTCTAGCCTTAGGAATGGGCGCACAGGGCTTAGTTAGCGATGTCATAACTGGGATGAACATCTTAAGCGAAGGTGAATACAATATAGGCGATACTGTCAAAATTGGCAACTACACCGGAACTGTTCTCTCCTTTACCTTGCGTAATACCCGCCTTAAAACTACTAATGGCGCTGTAATCTATATTCCTAATCGTAACATTACCGTAGTTGAAAATTTGAGTCATGGTTCACACTCTGGCTGGAGCATGGATATTAATTTAAATCTTTCAGTAGAAAATAATCTTACTGAAATTAATCATGCCGTTGATACGGTAAACGCCGCTTTAAAAGATAAGTTTAAAAAACAAATCAAAAAGGGCCCTCAAATTATTGGAATCATTAATCAAACCGGCTCAAGTATTACCTATCAAATTCATTTTCAAGTAATTGCAAATAGCCAAAGTACGATTAAAAATGCCTATCTCAGTGCTTATATCAAAGAATTCAATCAACGCGGGCTTAAATTCAGTCCCATGCCAACAAAACAAGAAAATAGTTCTGCATCTTAAAGGATTAAGCAACTAGACTTTTATCTATTGCTTAATCCTTTTTTATTGCACAACGCGAACTACTTCGCGAGCAATCATTAATTCTTCATTAGTTGGGACAATAAGTGCCTTTACTCTAGACTTAGGTTTAGAAATAAACTTTTCGCCATCTGTTCGATTAGCCTTAAAATCTGGTTCTAAACCCAAATATCTTAATGAAGACATAATACCAGCTCTAATGCCAGGATCATGTTCACCTACTCCTGCAGTAAAGACAACTGCATCAATTCTGCCTAACTCTGCTGCATAGGCGCCTACATAGCGAACAACTCGGTTAATGAATATCTTACGTGCTAACTTAGCACGCTTATCTTTACTTTCAATTAAATCACGCATATCAGAAGATACACCTGAAATACCTAATAATCCTGACTTATAATTCAAAACATCAATTGCTTCATCAATATTCATTCCGGTCTTATGCATTAAACGTTGCAGCGCTGAAGGATCAAAATCTCCACTTCTCGTTCCCATTGTTACACCAGTTAACGGGCTAATTCCCATTGAAGTATCATAAGACTTTCCACGTTTAACCGCAGTAACTGAAGCACCTGATCCTAAGTGGCAAACAATCAAGTTAACTAAGTTAGGATTTTTCTTAAGCATCTTGGCTGCACGCGGTGCAACATAAGAAATAGAAATTCCATGCGCACCATATTTTCTGATGCCATAATCTTCATAATATTCATAAGGAATCGAATATAGATAGTGGATTGGATCTAAAGTTTGATGATAAGAAGTATCAAAAACCGCTACCTGTGGAACATTAGGAACAATTTTCAAAAAGGCCTTGATTCCATTTGCCTCAGGAATATTGTGCAAAGGTGCAAGTTCACCTAAATCAAATATTTCTTGTAACTCTTTGTCACCAACACGAACAGATTCCTTAAATATTTCACCGCCATTTACAATTCGGTGACCAATTCCAGTAATTTCTCTCAGGTCTTCAACTACATGAAATTTTTTCAAATCCTCAATTAAAAGCTTCACTGCCTCTTCTTGATCATGAATAGGCATATTTTTGATATATTCTCGGCCATTACTTAGCTTGATTTTAAAGACAGCATTTTCCATCCCCACTCGATCAGCCATTCCTGAAGCAATGACTTTTTCATCAGGGAAAGAAAATAATTTATATTTAAAGGAAGAGCTTCCTGAATTAATTGCTAAAACTTTTTTCATACGCTATAACCTCAATTTCAACTAAACTTACATTTATCAAGTAAACTCACAATTTTAGTATAGCGCTTTCATCTTAACAATTAAAAGTAGAAAATAAAAGAACTTATCCATTAATCAGAATAAGTTCTTCGAAATTTATTTATTTTCCATCTTTTTCCACCAGGCTGGCAATTCAGTAAGTAATTTTCTCAAAGCTTGACCTCGATGAGAAATTGCATTCTTTTCATCCACTGTCATTTCAGCAAACGTTTTGCCCTTATCAGGAACAAAGAAAAGCGGATCATAACCGAAATTGCCTTTACCTTGTGGATAAGTTAAAATTTCACCGCGAATTTCGCCTTCGGTTACTAAATCATCCTCAAATTTACCTGGCCAGGAAACAACCATTGTTGTATGAAAAGTAGCCTTTCTTTCTTCTTTTGGCACGCCGCCTAATTCAGCTAATAACTTAGCATTGTTCAAAGCGTCATTATGAGCTTCACCGCCATAGCGCGCAGAATAGACACCAGGAGCGCCATTTAATTTATCGACCGATAATCCTGAATCATCAGCTAAAGTCGGTAGATTGCTAAATTCTGCCATCTGATGAGCCTTTAGCTTGGCATTAGCTAAAAATGTGGTACCAGTTTCTAAAACATGTGGCGGATCAGTTAAATCTTGATTAGTAATCACATGAATTGGAAAGTTATTCTTTTGTAAGGCCTCTTCAACTTCCTTAGCCTTATTTTTGTTGTTAGTTGCAAATAATAAAGTATCCATTTTAATCCTCAGCATCTACATGATGACCAACAATTGTTTCATCATTCATCCATTGACGTGTTATTTCAGTGAACTTCTTAGCTTCCCCTGTCGTATAGTACTCATGTGTTGTATCAGAATCATCAGCAGCAAATAAGCCGTCACGCCGTAAAACGTTATAGGTATATTGTGCCACCTGATCAGCTGGATCAACAATTTTTTTATCTTGACCAACCACTGCAACAATTTCACCTCTTAATAATGGATAATGAGTACAGCCTAAAACAAGAGTATCGTAATCAATATTTTTCAATGGCGCTAAACTTTCGCTGACAACAGCCTGTTTAATCTCTTCAGCAGGATCTTCCTCAGCAAGAGGTGCTAATTTAGGTTGTGCAAATTCGCTTACTTGAATTTCTGGATCACGATATTGAATTTCTTTTGAATAAGAATGACTATTAACAGTTGCCTTAGTACCAATTACCGCAACATTCTTTGTTTCTGTGGTCCTAGCTGCAGCTAAGGCACCAGATTGAACCACTCCAATTATTTGCAAAGGAACTTCTTTTTGAATAGTAGACATTGCAACTGCAGTCGCTGTGTTGCAACCAAAAATAATAATCTTTACATCTTTACTTAATAAGAAGTTTACACTATCGCGAGTTAAAGAAATAATTTCTTCTTTTGAGCGATCTCCATATGGCATATTAGCCTGATCACCAATAAAAATAGTTGATTCATTAGGCATTTTTTCAATTACTTTTTTTAATACAGTTAAGCCACCTAAGCCTGAATCTAAAACTCCAATTGGTCGATTATCCATTAAAAAAACTCCTTTAAACAAATGATGATTAAAATCTCTTTTCCCCTCCACCTATTTTAAGTTAAAATGTTATAGAAGACAAAAGGAAATGAAAGCATGGAACATACAAACGAACATCTTTATTTTTTAAATTCATTATACCGTGACTTTATCTTGCCTACTATCTTAGGTAGCGAAGATAAAGAAATTCTTTACTGGGCTGGTAAACATGTCAGTCGTAAATATGACTTATCAGATATCGATGACTTAATCGAATTTTTTGACATGGCTCAATTTGGAACTTTAAAAGTACTCAAAGATCGTAAACACACTGCAGTTTTCGAACTTTCAGGACAAGTTGTTACTGATCGACTAGATAGTCAAAGTGATGAGTTTTCATTAGAAAGTGGAATTATTGCAGAATGTTTAGAACGCCAAAATGGTACTCCTACTGAGGCTTCAGCTACGATTACTAAAAAACATGTCGTTCAAATCACAGCTCAGTCTGATTAATTACTCTTAATGAAGAAAAAATATTAATACTAAAAAGGGTACAAACTATTTAAAATTCATAGTTTGTACCCTTTTTGACTGTAAATTAATCAGTGTATTGATCTAAAATTTGTTCAAGCTTTTCCTTAGGAGTATAGCCAGTTAGGCGGTCAACAATTTTACCATCTTTTTTAATTAGTAAAGTTGGAATTGCCATGATTCCTAAGTTTCGAGCTGTTTCTTGATTTTGGTCAACATCCATCTTAGTGAACTTTACATCGTCCATTTCTTCTGAAAGTTGGTCAATTACTGGTGATTGCATTTTACATGGACCACACCAAGTTGCCCAGAAATCAGTTAAAACAACACCTTCGCTAGTTTCATCTTCAAAAGTTGCATCTGTAATTTCATCAACCATAGTTATTACCTCACAAAATAAATTCTTTAAATTATAAATATAGTTTAGTAGAACTACTTACTTTTTGCAAGTATATTGCTTATTGCAAATTAACTATTGTAGCCCCTGTTCCACCTTGATTGGCTGGAGCATAATTATAACTCTTTACATGTCGATTACGTTTCAAATACTGTTGAACACCATTTCTAATTGCACCTGTACCAATACCATGAATGATGGTCACCGTATTCAAACCAGCTAAAAGCGAGGCATCAAGATAACGATCTAAGTTAGTTAAAGCTTCTTCATAGCGCTGCCCTCTTAAATCAAGTTCACTGCTTGCACGGCTAGAGCGAAGACCGCGGCTAGAGCGAACAGATTTTTCTGGCTTTTTTTGACTGGCTTGTGCAGCGATCTTTTCAACATCACGATCAGTTACCTTCACTTTCAAAATACCAATTTGGACTTCAAATTCATGATCGCCTAACTTCTTCGTAATTACACCTTGTTGGCCATATGAAAGGACTTTAACATTATCGCCTACACTTACATCATGACGCTTTTTTTCACGCTGTAGCACCTTATTATTAGCTAAGTTTTGATTTTCACGCTCAAGTTTATTCAAAGCGCCTTTAGCTTCAATTACTTTATTTGTTCTAACTTGTCCGCTAGCTCTTCTTTGCTCTTCAAGATCATTAATAATTTTTTCAGCTTGCTTACGTTTCTTAGCAAGCATTTCATCAGCCTTCTCCTGAGACTTTTCAAGTTGTTTCTGTACTTGTTGGTTATACCAATCAAGTCCATTTTGAAGTTGACGTTTAAGCGTGATACTTTGATCAACATTTTGCTTCAAAGTTTCATGAAGTTGTTCAGCAGCCTTAGTTTGTTCAGTTAAACGCTCAATCATTTTATTAATATCGCTGTCTTCATCGTTCATTAAACTTCTAGCCTTATCTACAACAGCTTCATTCATCCCTAATTGATGTGCAATCGCAAAGGCATTACTTTGACCAGGAATTCCAATTCTCAAGCGATAAGTTGGTGCCAATTTTTTTAAGTCAAATTCCATTGAAGCGTTGGTAGTTCGCTCGCGATTATAACCATACAGTTTTAATTCTGGATAGTGCGTAGTAATCGCAATCTTTGCTTGTGTTTGGCGTAAATCATCTAAGATTGCGATTGCTAGACTTGCACCTTCTTCTGGATCAGTTCCAGCACCAAGTTCATCAATTAAAACCAAATCATCTTCAGTAACATTATTCATGATCTTAATAATTTGATCCATATGCGATGAAAATGTACTTAAAGATTGCTCAATCGATTGTTCATCTCCAATATCTGCATAGATTTCATTAAAGACCGTTAACTGACTCCCCTCTTCTGCAGTAATAAATAAGCCAGCTTGTGCCATTAATTGAAGTAATCCCAAAGTCTTCAACGTGATCGTTTTACCACCGGTGTTTGGTCCTGTAATTAACATAGTGTCAAAAGTAGTTCCTAGTTCAATATTATTGGGTACTACTTTTTTTGGATCAATTAAAGGGTGTCGTGCCTTTCTTAATTTGATAACATGATCTTGATTTAGAACAGGCTCTGTAGCCTTCATTTTCTTTGCTAATTTACTTTTAGCACTTAAAAAGTCTAATTGAGCTAAAGCTACTGCGTTATTCTTAATTTCTTTTTGATAAGTACCAGCAAGTTCTGATAACTCGATTAAAATACGGTGAATCTCTTGTCGTTCTTGAGCCAGCAAATTTTGCTGACGATTATTAAGTACTAAGACTGCTTGTGGCTCAACAAATAAAGTTTGACCACTAGCGCTTTGATCATGAACAACTCCACCAAATTTATTCTTATATTCTTGTTTTACTGGCAAAACATAACGTCCATCTCTGATAGTTACAATATTTTCTGACAAGTACTGCGTATGTTTGCCACTAATATAGTCATTCATGTGGTTCTTAATATCAGTTTCATTACTCTGAATATCATGTCTAAGCTGCATCAATTTTGAAGAAGCTGTATCCTTAACTGTTCCATCATATTCAATTGACTGATTTAATTTTTTAAACAAATCTTCTGAAACTGCTAAATTTTTGAGATATTTTTCAATAGGACGTGTATCAATTTCACGCTCTTCAAGGTCCGATGTAAATTGTCCCACGTCTTTAGCCAGACTAAGGACTAGAAATATATTACCTAATTCTTCGCCATTTAAGTTAGCCTTAACTTTAAGTCGCTTCAAACTAGGTCGAACATCTTTAAAGTCCGTTATCGGCATTGGTCCCTTAACCCGCAAGATATTCGAAAGTACCCTAGTTTGATCAATCGATTTTTTTACTTCATCAAAGTCACTGCTTGGCATTAATTTCAAAGCCTGAGCTTTTGCAGGTGCAGTAATTGCCAAGTCACTTAATTGTTTAATTATGCGATTATATTCTAATTTTTCAATAATTTTAGAGTTCATATCTTCCACCTAGCAAAAAGGGCCCCATAACTGGGCCCACTTTTTATATTGTTGTAATGAATAATTTTATGAAAACTTGTGAAATTCCTGGAGAAAAATGCAAGATACCACTTGCTAAAATAGAATGCCCCAGCATATTTTGCAAACTATTATTAGGAATCGTAGCTAAAATAAATAAAAGCAAATAAACACTAATCTGGGTCACAATAAAAGCAATAATAATGCTGCCCCATGTATTTAATCTAGCATCTACAGTAATATACCTTAGCTGATTAAAACCTAACATCACCAAACGCCATATACAGCAAACAAGCAACAAAACAATCGAAAAAGCTATTGCTGCATAGAATGACTTATCTAAGGTTAATCCTGTAGTCTTATCAAAGAAGGCAAAACTACTTCGATCACTCGCTGAAGGATATGGCACCCAAAGATTTAAGAAGTTACTAAAGGGTTTGTACAATAATGTTGCAAAAATCAACCCTACTACATATCCACCTGCAGCCAAGCCTTCATACACTATGCCACGTCGATAACCTACATAACAACAATAAATAAAAATTAATAAAATGAGAATAGAAATCATTGTTCATCCTTATTAAGCAAAAAAGACTAGCCCCTCCGCCAGTCTTTTTTGAAGATTATTCGCCACTTAAGCGATCGTCTGACAAAAATGTATTTAAAACGCCTTGTACCATATTCCACTCGTCATCATCAGTGATTTCGTGTAAGTCAGAACTGGTTACATCACCGTCTTCGTCAGCATCGTAGCTAAAAGCCTGTACTTCCACATCATCATCGTCGCTAACGGCTGCTGGATATAGTAAAACATAGGATTTACCATAATCTTCAGACGTAAAAGTGAATAATATTTCAAAAAGTTCTTCATTGCCTTGATCATCAACTAAAGTGATTTGACGATCATTATCTTGGTTAGCGTTAATTTTTTCACTCATTTTACTTATCCTTTCTGGTTGCTTCTAGATAACTTTGTAAAATCAAAACAGCAGCCATTTGGTCAATAACTTTTTTTCTTTCAACACGATCATGTACGCCAGCTTCTTGAACTAGAATACGATCAGCTTGTACGGTTGTAAGCCGCTCATCCATATAATGAACAGGCAAGTCAAATTTCTCTTTCAAGCGTTCACCGTACTGCTTACTTCTTTCTACAGAATGCCCACTACTGCCATCCATATTTTTGGGTAGTCCTAAAACAAAACCTTCGACGTCATATTTACGGACAATCTTTCTGATTTGACGCATGCCAAAACTAAACTTGCTCTCGTCAATTTTGATTGTTTCAAGCTCTTGAGCAGTGATTCCCAAAGGATCGCTAATTGCAACCCCCACAGTCTTAGAGCCAACGTCCAGTCCAAGTAATCGCATTATTTATTTTTACCTAAATAACTCTTAACCAATTCCTCAATAATTTCATCACGTTCATGTTTCAAGATTAAATTACGGGCATCATTATGCCGAGGAATATATGCAGGATCGCCTGAGAGTAAGTAACCAACAATTTGATTAATTGGGCTGTAGCCCTTTTCCTCAAGTGCATTGTATACGTCTTGTAGAGTGTCGTATACATTCTTACCCTTATTTTGGTTAAAGTCAAAATGCATTGTTTTATCTAGCGAACTCATAATAAAATTCCTCCTATTCTTCTTAATTTTACTTGAAATATCGAACGAACTCAATTAATTTTGTTTTTCTTCAACTTCTTGTAACACTTTAGCGATAGCGTCCTTTAAACCTGCTGGGTTCTTACCACCGGCTTGTGCCATATTTGGACGACCGCCACCGCCACCACCAAAGATTGGAGCAGCAGTTTTAATTAAGTCGCCTGCTTTAAGACCAGCTTTAATTGCCTTATCGTTCAAGCTAATAACCATGTTAGCCTTACCGTTAACTTCAGCAGCTAAAACTAAAACATCAGATTTAGCACTGCTCTTCCAATTGTCGGCAAGTTCACGTAAATCATTCATGCCTTCTACATCAGCTTGAGCAGCAATTACAGTTAAATCTTTAACTTGCTTAACATCATTAAACAAGTCGCCTGCTTTTGCCTTGTTAATTTGTGCCTTTAATTGTTCAGCTTCTTTTTGGCTTGCACGTAAGTCTTCTTCAAGAGAAGAAATCTTGTTAGTTACATCTTCAGCCTTAGTTGCCTTAACTTCATCTTGAACTTCTTTCAAGATCTCGTCACGGTCTGTTACATACTTATAAGCTTCTGGACCAGTAACAGCAATAATTCTACGAGTACCAGCACCAACAGCAGATTCAGAAACAATCTTAAGCATACCAATTTGGTCAGTGTTTTCACAGTGGGTACCACCACAGAATTCAGTTGAGAAGTCATCAATTTGAACAACGCGAACTGTGTCACCATATTTTTCACCAAATAAGGCTAAAGCACCCATCTTTAAACCAGTATCAGGATCAGTAACTGTTGTCTTAACTGGAATTTCTTCCCAGATCTTTTCGTTAACGATCTTTTCTACGTTAGCAATTTCCTTCTTAGTCATTGGCTCTAAACTAGTAAAGTCAAAACGTAGGTAGTCTGGTTCAACTAAAGATCCAGCTTGGTGAGTGTGAGTACCTAAAACTTCACGTAAAGCAGCATGCAATAAGTGGGTAGCTGTATGGTTGTGCTTTAAGCCGCGACGACGTTTTTGGTCAACTTTCAAGATATATTCTTGTCCCTTTTCAAGTGGCAAAATAATATCAACAAAGTGTAAGTTTTGATCGTTTGGTGCATGTTGTACATCTGTTACGCGAGCAACTAATTCACCATTTTGGTTCAAAATTTCACCATGGTCAGCAACTTGTCCACCGCGTTCTGCATAAAATGGAGTCTTATCAAAAATTAAAGTTGCGTGTTCACCATCGGCTTTATCAACTAGCTTATCATCAACAACAATATCGATTAATTTAGCATGCTTTTCTTCTAGAGTGCTATATTCAAATTCACTCTTGTCCTTGATGTTCATCAAAGTAACATCTTGTGAGCCCATTGATTGTAAGTTACCACGAGCCTTACGAGCACGTTCTTTTTGGGCTTTCATTTCTTCATCAAAGCCCTTCTTATCAACCTTAAGACCAGCATCTTGAGCAGCTTCAAAAGTTAATTCATATGGGAAGCCGTAAGTATCAAATAACTTAAACGCATCTTTACCAGAAACAGTCTTGTCATCGCTCTTCTTAGCTTCAGCAATAATGTTATCAAGTAAGTTCAAACCAGATGAAAGCGTTACTTGGAATCTTTCTTCCTCGTTCTTAATTACTTTTTGAATGAATGCTTGTTGATCAACAACTTCTGGGTAGTGACTCTTCATGATTTCGCCAACTACAGGTACTAATTTGTACAAAAATGCACCCTTAATACCCAAACGTTGACCATTCAAGTCGGCACGTCTAATTAAACGACGTAAAACATATCCACGACCTGAGTTTGAAGGAAGAGCTCCATCAGCAATCGCAAAACTTACAGCACGAACGTGGTCGGCAATAATCTTAAATGCCACATCATCTTCCTTGTTTGCTGCATACTTCTTGCCATCACTTAACTTTTCAGTTTCTTTAATAATTGGCATGAACAAGTCAGTTTCAAAGTTAGTTGGTGCATCTTGAATAATTGAAACAACACGCTCTAATCCCATACCGGTATCAATGTTTTTGTGTGGTTGATCAACATATTTACCATTTGGTAAGTGATTGAATTGTGAAAATACGATGTTCCAAATCTCAAGGTAGCGAGCATTTTCCCCACCTGGGAAGTTTTCAGGATCATCTTCAGCAACATCGTTATTTTCTTGACCACGATCATAGAAAATTTCTGAGTCAGGACCACATGGACCTTCACCAATATCCCAGAAGTTATCTTCTAACTTCACAATGTGATCTTCAGGTAAGCCAACAACATCATGCCACATATGGTATGCTTCTGTATCCTTAGGATAAACAGTTACATAAAGCTTATCTGGATCTAAGCCTAACCATTTTGGACTAGTTAAAAATTCCCATGCCCAAGGAATAACTTCTTTCTTAAAGTAGTCCCCAACTGAGAAGTTACCAAGCATTTCAAAGAAAGTTTGGTGACGTGCAGTTTTACCAACATTCTCAATATCATTAGTTCTAATTGATTTTTGAGAAGAAGTAATTCGGTGATTCTTAGGTACAACAGAACCATCGAAATATTTCTTCATCGTAGCAACACCAGAGTTAATCCACAATAAGGTTGGATCGTCTTGTGGAATTAATGATGCACTGGGCATAACCATATGGCCATGCTCTTTAAAAAAGTCCAAGAACATTTGACGTACTTGTGAACTAGTCAATTGTTTCATAAAAAGTCTCCTACAAATATAAAAAACACTATTGCATAAAACAAGGACGCTCCCAGCGCGGTACCACCTTGATTGCAACAGTGTTTGTTACCTCTTTAAATATTTAATTTCTTAGTTAAATTAGGTAGCATTACTAAGTACTTCTAGACCTTCTCACCCGCCTGGTCCTCTCTTTGAAGAAAATACTTCAGTAATATGTCCTAAACGTGATTTATTTTACTACAAATTTTCTAGTTGTCAAAATTTCCGCGTGCTTGTTCGCGCTCACGCTTACGTCTACGTTTAGCTTTTCTAATTTGATGACGCTCTTCGATCTTACGCTTTTGCTGGCGGTCTTTTTGAATGGCTTGCTTAATTTTCTTCTTATAACCGGGCTTTACTTTTTTCTTAGTCTTCTTAACCATTCCAATCATGCGATTATCAAGCTTGTGACTGCGAGCTTGACGATTGTCACGACGATGGTAGTGTGTTCTTTCAACTAATTCACCATTTTTAATTTCTTTAAAGTCAAAGTGAATACCTAATTTTTCTAAGTCTTCAATTTGTGGCATTTCCTCATCATAGATCAAGGTAATTGCGTGACCTTTAAGGCCATTTCGACCAGTTCTACCAATTCGGTGAATAACAAATTCAAGATCCTTAGGAATCTCATAGTTAACCACTAAACTAACGCCAGGTACGTCAATTCCTCTAGCAGCTAAATCGCTAGCTACAACATACTGGTACTGACCTTCTCTAACTTGGCGAATTATACGCTTGCGCTCACGTTCAGTAATTCCGCCATGGATCTTAGCCACCTTAAGGCCTTGCTCTTCAAGATAATCAGTTAATTCATCAACAGTCTTTTTAGTATTAGCAAAAACTAAGGCCAAATATGGTTGTCCCATTGTTAAGAGCTTATATAAAATTTCTTTTTTATCTCTTGAACCAACATCAATTAAGTCATTTTGAATTGTTGGAGCAATAATTGCTGGATTATCAATAACGATAAAGTCCGGCTTTGACATATACTTCCTTAAGAAATTTTCTAGCTTAACTGGGATAGTTGCTGAAAAAGCACCTAAAACGACTTTTTTATCTAACTTAGAGATAATCTCATCCATTTGCCCTAAAAAGCCCATATCAAGTGTCATGTCTGCTTCATCAATGATAAAGGCTTTGACGTTATCTAAATTAATAACTTTCTTTGATGCAAAGTCATGTAAACGACCAGGAGTAGCAATAATTAATTGTGGAGCCCTATTTTCAGCTTTTTCAATTTGGCGATTCCGGTCATTGCCACCACCTAAATATTCAATTGAAATATTTAGACCACTCGCATCCCTTAATTGACGCGCTACTTTATACAATTGATTTGCTAATTCACGACTAGGCGCAGTTACTACAGCTTGCGTTACTGGGGCATTTTCATCAATCATGTTCAAAAGTGGAAGCAGGTAGGCATGAGTCTTACCTGAACCAGTAGCTGCTTGAACTACGACGTTTTTATTATTTAAAAGAGCCGGAATAACTGCAGCTTGAACCTTAGTGGGTTTACTAAAGTTAATTTTTTCTAGACCAGTTCGTAATTCTGGTCTAATCTTTTCACTTTGAAATATACTATTTGTTTGTGCCATGTTCTTCATTGTACTTCTTTGTTACTTCTACTACTTCGTCAAAGACTTGTTTTACTTCATCCATATCCTTGGCATTGGCACCAGATGCTAATGCATGGCCACCACCATCATGCTTTTCAGCTAAATGATTAATTACAGGACCCTTTGAACGATAATGAACGCGGAAAGTACCGTCTGGTTTTTCAACAAATACATTCCAAGCTAAAACGTCCTTAATTCGACCTGGAGTTGAAACAGCAACATTTGCTTGATCGTCAGTTAATCCCATCTTCTTTAAATCGTCTTGCATCAAAATTGTGTAAGCTGCTCCAACTGGGTTAATTTCCATCTTATCCATTGCTAAAGCTTGCAACTTGGCTTCATCAAAAGTAACATCTGCAATTTCTCTAGCAATATCAGTAATGTTAATTCCCGTCTTAGTTAATTCGGCTGCAACGTCAAAAGTGTGCGCTGAAGTTTCAGGATACATAAATCTACCTGTATCGCCGACAATACCTGCATATAAAGCTGCCGCAACTTCCTTAGTAACTGGTAAGTTCTCTGCTTTCAAAAAGTCAAAGACAATTTCTGAAGCAGCTGGTGCGTCTGGATCTACATAGCTCATATCTGCATATGGATCTACATCTGGGTGGTGGTCAATCTTAATTAAAAGATCTCCCTTATCGTAATTCTTATTAGAGATACGTGGAGTATTTGCAGTATCAGTAGTAATTACTAAAGCTCCTTGATAATCTTCAGGTGTTACTTCATCCATTTTATTAATCCAGATCAAGTCACCTTCATCATTTTCACCAGCACAAAGAATCTTTTTATCTGGAAAAGCTAATCTCAATGATCTTGCTAAACCAGCTTGAGAGCCAATTGCATCTGGGTCAGGACTAGTGTGACGGTGCAAAATAATTGTTGGGTATTCTTTTATCTTTTCATAAATTTCATCAAAAGTTGCCATTAATCTGTTCTCCTTGTTGTTTACTAAATTTATTTTATCATTACTTGTTTTCAAAAATATCTAACGATAAGTTCTCAACTGGATGTTCTTCAAAATCGGTTACAGTAAGTCCTAACAGACGTACTCCAGTTGCGAGCATCCCTTTTTCTGTTTCAAACAAGACACGACCAGTGTCGTAAATAACAATTTTATCATTAGTGCCTTGTTTTAGCTTCTTTCTTTTAGTAATTGTCTTAAAATTAACATCGCGAATCTTTAAAACAACACAATTTGCAAGAAAATGTCGCTTTTTTAACTTATTTTCAAGTTCACCGCTATAAGCTCGCAGTTTAGTTAAAGCTTCATTTTCATCAAATAAACTCTGATTAAAAGTTCGCTCAATCCCAATCGACTTTCGATTTCTTTCTGAATCAGTAACTACCTCTCTCAAGTCAATACCATGTGCATGTTGGGCAATCAAATAGCCCATACGATTAAATTTTTTGATCAACACATCTGTTGGAATTTTTATTAGGTCAGCTCCGGTGTAGACTCCCATCTCTGCTAATCTTTCTTGCGTTTTAGGTCCAATGCCGGGAAACTTTTCGATTTTTTGCTTTGCTAAAAAATCAAGTGCAGTTTCAGGCTTAATTACAGTTCTACCAAAGGGTTTAGCATATTCCGACCCCATTTTAGCTAAAAACTTGTTGTAAGAAACGCCAAATGAACTTGTCAATCCAACCTTTTGATAAATTTGCTCTTGAAGGATAGTTGCAATTCGAACAGGATCATCTAAGTGAAGCTTATTCTCCGTTACATCTAAGTATGCTTCATCTAAAGAAACTGATTCTACTCGATCAGTCATCTCATGCATTAAACGGTGAATTTCAGCTGAAACAGCTCGATACTTTTCAAAATGTGGTTGAATAATTACAAGTTTTTCTGCTGGAATTAACCTAACTGCCTTAGCAGTTGGCATGGCTGAATGCGCACCATATTGACGGGCCAAATAATTAGCAGTTGCCACAACCCCGTGTCCCCTATTTTTTTTAGGATCGCCGCCAATTAAAACAGCTTTATTTTTTAAAGCAGGATTATCTCGAATCTCTACTGAGGCATAAAAAGCATCCATATCCAGATGAATAATTTTACGCTTAATATTATTTTTAGGCAGTAAGTCCATTAACGGTAAATCCAATGCTCAGTATCTTTTTCAAAAATATGGTTACTTGATTCAGTACCAAATTCACCACTTGGATATTGCTCAAGTTGCTTAATATCTTTGTTTTCATCTTGCCATGCAGCTTCAACTGCATCAACAAACTTCCAGTATTGCTTTAATTCAGACCAGTGCGTAAAGTTAGTACGATCAGCTACAAAGACATCATGAAGTAATCTTTCATAGCCATCTGGAACTTGATCCATTTCTTGTTTAGAAAACTTATAGCTAAGATTTTCTCTTCTTAAGCCCTCAGTAGTAATCTTTTTTCCGTTAATTGTAAAGAAAATCTCGCTTCTTGGATCAATAATAATTGAAATATTATTTGAATGTGCATTGCCGTACAAATTATTCATGTGGTGGAGCACAATATCAATTCTAGAAACTTTATCCTTCATCTTCTTACCAGTTCTAAAGTAGATTGGAACACCAGCTACAGGACCCTTTTTGAAGTTAACTTCACCAGCAACAAATGTCTCTACTTTAGAATCAGGAACAACTTGGTCAGCCTTTAAGTACTCTACTTCATCGTCGCTTGCTAAATATTGACCACGTGAGAAATGCTTTTTTACCATTTCTGGAGTTGGAATAACCAAGCTATCAAGTAGTTCTTGCTTTGCTTCATGAATATGATCTGAATCTAAGGCTTTAGGTTCTGGCATTGCTAAGAGAGTAATAATTTGAAAAATATGGTTTTGAACCATATCGCGTAAAGCACCAGAAGTTTCATAATATCCACCACGAGTACCAACGCCTAAGCTTTCAGCAAGAGTGACTTGCATATTAGCAATGTACTTCTTGCACCAAATATTATTAACAATTGGATTAGTCATTCTAAGCGGCATAATATTTTGAACCATCTCTTTACCGAGATAGTGGTCAATTCGATATACCGAATCTTCAGCAAAACTTTCTCCAATTTCTTGATTTAATTTTTCAGCAGAAGCTAGGTCATGACCAAACGGCTTTTCAATTACCAAGCGGTTAAAACCACTACCAACTAGCTTTTGATCATTAATATGAGTTGCAATTGTGCCAAAAAATCTTGGTGCCATTGCCATGTAGAAAATACGGTTGCCTTCTGCATGATATTTCTTATCAAGCTTTGTAGCTAATTCTTTAAGAGCAATGTAGTGATCAACATCAGTTACATCATGTGACTGGTAATAAAAATGCGAAGCAAATTCTTTTGCATCTTTCTCATCAAAGCTATTGTTGCTTTCTTTAATTGCTGCAACAACTTGTTCTTGTAAGTATTCATGACTCCATGGTCTTCTAGCTGTACCAATTACGGCAAAATGATCATGAATTAATCCCTTCTGATATAAGTTAAATAAGGCTGGATAAAGCTTTCTATGAGCTAAATCACCCGAGCCACCAAAAATAATCATGACAACTGGAATATTTTCCATTCTAACTACCTACCTATTAAACTTATTAAAATTTACTTTACCAATTCATATTTTACAATATTAATCTATGACAATGAAAAAATAAAAACGTCCTTGCGGACGTTTTTTTATTTATCTTCAGAATTAGTATTATCAGCTTTGTCAGAAGTTGTTTCTTCTGTTTTACTACTTTCAGTAGGCTTTTCTTCTGTTTCAACCTTTTCTTCTTTTGCTTCATTAGCTTCAACATCTTTTGCTGGAGCGGCAGCAGTTGGAAGAACGCGACGAATAGCCATTCTTTCAAATGTTAAGAAGATTCCATCGGCATCAATCACAACAGTCTTATCTGCGTCATTGATTGAATCAACTTTACCGTGAAGACCATCAACCATAATTACTTGATCGCCCTTCTTAAGTTCAGACATCATCTTCATCCGTTCTTGTTGTTGCTTTTTTTGTGGCTTAATCATTGAAAAGTAGAAGAAGACAAAAATTGCAATCATTGCAATAATCATGAACATGTTATTCATACCAGCAGCACTTTGTGCTAAGAAAAATGTATTCAAAGTATTACACCTCATTATTTTTATTAATTAACTTTCAAATAATAATTATACCGTATTTTTGCTCTAACTAAAAACTTACTCTGCTTTTTTTGGTGGATATCCTAATTGTAAATAAGCTTTTTGCGTAACGCTTCTTCCCCGAGGAGTTCGAGTAATGAATCCTTTTTGAAGTAAATATGGTTCATAAACTTCTTCAATTGTATCCGTGTCTTCACCAACATTAGCTGCAATGGTTTTAATTCCAACAGGACCGCCACCATAATTTTCAATCATCATTCTTAAAAGTTTTCTGTCAGTTTGATCTAATCCTTCATCGTCAACTTCTAGCAAATGAAGTGAGTGCTTAGTAGTTGCTAAAGAAATAGCTTCTTCTCCCTTTACTTCCGCAAAATCGCGAACCCGCTTAAGTAAACGGTTAGCAACACGTGGCGTTCCACGAGAACGTCGCGCTAATTCAATTGCTGCTTCTGGATCAATCTTAGTGTTAAAAACTACGCTTGATCTTTGAATAATTTTTTCTAGATCATCAACAGAATAGTACTGCATGTGTTCAATAATTCCAAACCGATCTCTTAGCGGCGCAGATAATTGACCAGCACTGGTAGTTGCTCCAATCAAAGTAAAAGGAGGAAGTGGCACGTGCACTGCATGAGTTGTTTGCCCTTCTCCGACCACAATATCAATATAAAAATCTTCCATTGCTGAATATAAGACTTCTTCGACTGGCTTTGCTAAGCGGTGAATCTCATCAATAAATAAGACATCCCCTGGATTTAATTCTGAAAGCAGAGCCACCAAATCTCCCGCTTTTTCAATTGCTGGGCCCGAGGTACTCTTTAAGTGAACGCCCATTTCATTAGCAATTACAAATGCCAAAGTAGTTTTACCTAAACCAGGAGGTCCGTATAACAAAACATGGTCTAAGGCTTCGTCTCGCTTTTTAGCAGCTTTAATATAGATTTTCATCTCGCTCTTTACTTTATCTTGTCCAATATATTGAGCAAGTAGTTGCGGACGCAAAGACAATTCGATCGTTTCATCTTCTTCGCTACTTTCAGCGCCTATAATTCGTTCTTCATCATTCACATCTTTCACTTCCTTATCCTTAACTAATTTTTACTTTTACTTCTTAAGTAGTAAAGCCAACGCTTCTTTAATATAGCCATCAGCAGTATTTTCAGGTAATTTTGCTAATTTTGGAGTAATTCTGTCAACTTCTTTTTGAGTATAACCAAGTGCTACCAAGGCAAGCACAGCGTCTTGCAGGCTCGGCGAAAGATCGGCAGCAACTGTTGATTTCTTCACATAGTCGCCTAACTTTCCTTTTAAGTCTAAGACAATCTGAGAAGCAGTCTTCTTTCCGACTCCTGGAAAACGAGTTAAATATTTTACCTCTCCATTTTGAATTGCACTGGCTAACGAATCCGTATCCTCAGCTGCCATAATCGCTACGGCCGATTTTGGTCCAATTCCTGAAACGCTTAATAATTTTAAAAATAATTCTTTGTCTTCTAAAGATAAAAAGCCATACAAGGTAATTCCTGTATCTCTGACAACTTGTTCAACATAAATAGTTGCTGGCTGATTCTCTTGATAGCTATAAGGAGTGGGACAAAGAATCTTATACCCAATGCCATTTACATCTAATACTACATAAGCTGGATCAATTTTTGCTACTATTCCTTTGAGATATTCAAACATTTTACCTACTCATCTTTTTTAAACATCTTATTGAGATCATTCTCACTTAATTGAATAATAATGATTTTTCCTTCAAAATCTTGATAAGGATCACTACTATTTCTCAGGTCTTTCAATAGTTCTTGTGCTTCAACTGGATTTAAATTTCTTCTTCTAGTACTTTGGCGCATTGTTATTTCGCCAGCAATTTGTGCTTTAAGCTTGGTAAAATCTTGTTCATTTTGATTTAAATATAAATCTAAAATCATGCGCACATTTTTTTCTACATCAGGTTGGAGCCAGATCGGATAAGTTCTTAAGATCAGGCTATTTTGACCAAAATCCTCTAAAAATATCCCTAATTCTTGTAGATTATTAAGATTTTCTTTTAGTTTCAAATAGTCAACATTACTAAAATCTAAAATCAAAGGACTAAGTAAACCCTGCTGAGAAATATTTTCACTATTTAAATCATGAAAAATTTGATCATAGGCTAAACGCCGATAAGCTGCTATTTGATCAATTAAGTATAAGTCTTCATCATGGCGCGCAACTAAATATGACTTAGTCTGACCTAAATAAATTAATTCAGGTAAATTGTTAGCTAAAATTTCATCCCCTGAAGAAATAAGACTATCATCTTTTCCTTGAATATCTTTTTCTTCATCAAATGGACTTAGCTGCACCTGTTTATCCACATTTTCATCCCAGCTTGCAGTAATCACATATTTATCGTCATTGCGAACCTTATCTAAACTGACAAAATTTGCTGCTGTTTCATGAACTTCAGCACTTTTATCAGCTTCCACTTGCGGAATAAACTCCACTGGACGAACAGTATCAACCACATCTTTATTTAAGTTAAATTTTAATTGGTCAATATTTGTCGACTTTTTAGGAGTTAATAGATTATTCAAACCTGAATTGATCTGACTGGTCTGATCTAAGGCTTCTGAAATACTTGTAGTTAATAAACGCTCTAATTCCTGCTCCTTTGACAAGCGCACCTCTTGTTTAGTTGGATGGACGTTAACATCAACCAAAAGTGGATCAAGTTCAATGTTGACAACAGCAATTGGATAACGGCGCGGCCTTAACTTACTGCCATAACCAGCTATAATTGCCTGAGTCAGACGATAATTTTTTATATAGCGGCCATTTAATAATAAAGAAATAAAGTTTCGATTTGAACGAGTTGTATTAGGATCAGAAAGTAAGCCAGTAATCTTAAAATCAGGACTAGTGCCCTTAAGGACCTCCATCTTTTCTGCAAGCTGACGGCCATAGATATTCGCAATATCTTGTCTTAAATCATTACGTCCATTGGTTTTTAGTAAGATCTTACCGTTATTAGTGAGAGTAAAAGCAACATCAGGATGTCCTAAAGCAAGTCGGTTGACAATATCAACAATCTTTAGAATTTCCGTTCTTTCAGAGCGTAAATATTTAAGCCGAGCTGGCGTGTTAAAAAATAAATCACTAACTGAAATCTTGGTTCCCTTTGGTGAAGCTGCATCTTCTTGTAGTTTCTTTTCGCTGCCTACAAAAATTGCACGAACACCGCCTAAATTATCGCTACTGGTTATTACTTCAACATGGGAAACCGCGGCAATTGAGGCCAAGGCCTCTCCGCGAAATCCTAAAGTAGAAATGTTAAATAAATCTCGCTCAGTTGCAATTTTACTTGTTGCATGACGAGTAAAAGCTAAATCAAGCTGATCTTTTGCAATTCCGCTTCCATTGTCTTGAACCGTAATTTGCTTTAAGCCCGCATCAATAAAGTCAATTCTAATACGGCTACTACCAGCATCAAGGGAGTTTTCACACAATTCTTTAACAACACTAGCTGGTCGTTCAATAACTTCACCAGCAGCAATTTGATTAGTTAATTCAGGTGAAAGTTCATGAATCTTACTCATGATTATTAGTCCTTATCTTTCAACTCTTGCTGCCACTGAGATACAAGTTCCATGACCTGCAAAGGAGTTTTGTCAGCAAGATACACATTTTGAATATCATCCAAGACATCTTTTTCATCATCTGAAATTGCCGGTTCACTTGCTTCTTCAGCGGTAAAGAGATCAAGTTGCTCACTAGCCGGCTGTAACTCTCCTGCTCCCTGCTGCTCTAATCTCTTCAGCATCGTAGTTGCTTCTCTTAAAACTTTACGTGGTAAGCCTGCCAATTGAGCAACATGAATACCATAAGATTGATCAGCTGGTCCTGGCAAAATTTTATGTAAGAAAATCAACTTACCATTTTCTTCGGTCGCACCAACGTGAATGTTCTTTAAATGTTTTAGTGTTTGGTCTAAATCAGTTAATTCGTGGTAGTGAGTCGCAAAGAGCGTCTTTGCTCCGACCTTATCATGAAGATACTTCACAATTGCTCCAGCCAAAGCCATCCCATCATAAGTAGCAGTGCCTCGTCCAATTTCATCAAATAAAATTAAAGAACGTTTTGTCGCATGTTGCAAAGCATCATTAGCTTCACTCATTTCTACCATAAAAGTACTCTGACCAGAAATCAAATCATCTGCTGCTCCGATTCGAGTAAAGATTTGATCAAAAATTGGTAGAGTTGCGCTATCTGCTGGGACAAAACAACCAATCTGCGCCATGATTGCAATCAAGGCCATTTGACGCATATAAGTAGACTTACCAGACATATTTGGTCCAGTAATTAAGAAAATATCAGTATCTTGATCCATCTTCACGTCATTTGGAATATAACTACCAGCAGTCATAACTTGTTCAACAACTGGGTGGCGACCATTAACTACGTTAATTTCTTGCTTATCAACTGTAAAGTCTGGGCGAACATAATTATTTTGTTCACTAACTGTCGCAAAATCTGTCAAAACATCTAAGCTTGCAACTTGTTTAGCTAATTTTTGTAAAGCTGGAATATACTTTTTAACATCTTCTCTTAGTTTTACAAACAAGTCATACTCTAAGCCAGTTGACTTAGCTTCTGCTTCTAGAATCAATGATTCATGTTCCTTTAGTTCAGGCGTGATATACCGCTCTGCATTAGTTAATGTTTGCTTTCTAGTGTAGCGATCAGTGGGCACCTTATCTTTATTTGAATTCGTAACTTCAATATAGTAACCAAAGACCTTGTTATAGCCAACCTTTAAGTTGTTAATTCCAGTCACTTCACGTTCGTGGCTTTCCATTTCGGATAGCCATTTTTTACCATTATTCATCGCGTCCCGGTAGCGGTCTAATTGGTCTGAAACTCCTTCTCTAATCAAACCACCCTCTGTCGTTAAAAGTGGGGGATTATCCACAATAGTATTAACAATCAAATCATGGATTCCCTTTAAAGGATCAATTTGCTTAGCAAAGTTTTGCAGATGTGGATTATTCGTTTCAAGTAAGGAATTCAAAATATCAGGAATTGCACCTAAAGAATGCGCTAATTGTAGCATTTCACGTGCATTAACTGAGCCAAAAGCAATTCGACCAGTCAGTCTTTCTAGGTCATACACACCCTTTAAACTGTCGATAACTTTTTCACGGGTGAAGTAATCATCAAAAAGTGCTTGAACCATTTCTTGACGTCGGTTAATTTCAGTAACTGATAAAAGCGGACGCTCAATCCATGATTTTAACAATCTGCCGCCCATTGCCGTACTTGTCTTATCTAAGAGCCAGAATAAAGAGCCCATCTTCTTAGAAGTCTTAGCTGACTTGATTAATTCTAAATTTGTTTGCACAGTATGAGACATCTGCAAATATTGCGTCGGCTCATAGCTTTGAGCAACTTGTAAGTGGGCTAAACTACGCTTTTGCGTTGACAGTAAGTAAGCTACTAGTTGCTTAGTGGCCTTAATTTCTGCATCGTCAGTTAAGTTTTGGGCTACATAAGAAATTTCTGCATGTTCACTTTCTACTTTAACTGGTTCAGAAATAGTAATATTAGCTTTCTTCAAAAAGTCTTTGTTTGCTTCTGTTAAATGCCCGTTATACACAACTTCTCTTGTTTGAAGGGATAATAATTCATTTGCGACACCTTCAAAATCAGTTAAGTGTGTGGAAAAAGTCTCCCCAGTGGATAAGTCGCTGTAAGCTAGGCCAAAGCCAGAATTTGTTGAAATAACTGAAGTTAAGTAGTTACTATCTTTTGCTTGGTCAGGACGCTCCTGCATCATGGTTCCTGGCGTAATTAACTGAATAATCCCGCGTTTGACCATTCCTTTAGCTTTCTTGGGATCTTCAAGTTGTTCACAAAGTGCAACCTTATATCCTTTTTCCACCAAAGTATTGACGTAAGTATCCACAGCTAGGTGAGGAACTCCTGCCATTGGAATTGGATTTTTAGTTTTATTTGAACGATGAGTTAACGTTAATTCTAGAATTTGTGCACCCTTAACTGCATCATCTTCAAATAATTCGTAGAAATCGCCCACACGATAAAACAAAAACGCATCTGGATATTGTTCCTTAATCTCGTAATATTGCTTCATCATTGGTGTCGTATCTTTTTTTGCCATTCGTTACCAAATATCCTTTCTTCCAAAAACCTATGTTCTATTATAACGTAAAAGTCACTGAAAAATCTTAACTGTTAAAAGGCAAAAAATTCTCCATGCCTACTTGCATGAAGAATTGATTACTTATTTAAAATTGAACCTTACAGATATGCATTTTTCTGTAAATCATACATTTCTTTATATTTTGGATTAATTTGCAACAAATTAGTATGCGTGTCAAAACCGCTAACTTTTCCACCGTCGAGAAATAATACTTTATCAGCAAACCTAACTGCTGACAAACGATGAGTCACAAAGAAAATCGTCTTGTTATCATTTTCTTTCAAAAAACGTTGATAAATTTCTGCTTCGCTCTTAGCGTCTAAAGCTGCCGTTGGTTCATCTAAAAATTCAATCTTACCATCAGCATATAAGTCTCGTGCCAAAGCTACTTTTTGCCATTGACCACCTGACAAATCAGTTCCATTTTTGAAATCTTTAGCCAGCGTCGTATTCAGATTAAGATGGTCATTAGCTAACAAATCACCCAATCCAGATGCTTTAAGAACATTATTTACCCTATCTTTATTGAATGAATATCCAGTAATCACGTTTTCTTTAAGAGTTAATTTAAAGCGAGAAAAATCCTGAAAAGTAGCTGACAAATTTTTATGCAAGTCAAAGATATTAAAGTCTTTTAAATCATAATTATCAACAGAAATTTTTCCATTAGTCGGGTCATAAAAACGCATTAATAATTTTACCAAAGTAGACTTTCCTGACCCATTTTCTCCAACAATTGCAATCTTTTCTCCACTTTTTACTGAAAAACTAACATTGTGCAAAATCTCAGCATTAGAAAATGGATAAGTGAAGGATAAATTCTTAACGCTAAGATTCTCGAAATCATCGGGAAAATTTTTCGTACCGTTTTCAAAGTTATCTTGATACTCAAGAAAATTGAAGTATTTTTCAATCCATAATAATGAATCGTATAACAAGCTACTGTCTTCCACTACTCGAGCCATGCTAGTAGAAATATAGCCAATCACTGAAACAAACATCAATAAGACGCCAACTTCTAATGCACCTATTCTTACTGAATTAGTGAACCAATAAAAGCCATAGCCGAATACTCCAACAGTTAATACAACAAACAGTGAACTAGTCGCAAGTTGCTTTTTACGAATTTGATTAACATCTTTTTTAGTTTGTTCAAATAAGCTTATATACTTTTCGATGATCTTTGGAAACATATTGAAAAGTCTAACTTCTTTAGCATCCCTACGATCAAGCAATAGTCCACTATAGTAGTGCAAATACCTAGCGTTCTTACTTCTTTCAACCATCGTTTCAAATGACTGCTGCTGAATACGGTAGTAAGAAATACTCTGTGGCACCATTACAATTAACAAAAGCAAAGCTAGCCACCAATTGTATCGTGCTAGATAGATTAGCATAAAAGCTAACGTTAGAAATGATTGCAAAACCGATACACCAAAAACAATTAAATTAACTGGACGCCAGCTTGCATCATCTCTGAGCATTTGTAAATCATCAAAATATTTGCTGTCATCAAAAATACTGATTGATTGTAAGTCTGCTGATTTTTTCATCAAGCTAATATTGATAAAACCTGTTAATTTATCAGTTAGAACTCCTTGAACCATTGTCGAAAGCGATGGTAAAAATTGTTGAAATGCCGTAGCTACAATCCAAACAATGATCATTTCCATAAAAGGTGAATGATTAGTAACTTGATCAATTACCTTTTGCCCTGCTGTCACAGTAAGTAAAGGAATTACTGCTTGAAGCGGCGCAAGTAATAAGACACAAGTGGCAACTAAAGGAGCAGATTTGAAGAACAGGTAATAAGTCTTAGTTAATTCTTTGAAATATTGATTTAATTTATGTAAATGTTTCATTTTGCCTCCTCGATGAACGGATTTAACAAAATGAAATTTAATTAAGTTCCGCTCATCTATTATCTAGTGATTTGTACATTTTGATGAGCGTTTGTTACTACCATGATCATTTTTTCATCCTCCTAAGATAATATTTTTATTAAATTATATCATGCAAAATTATTTTAAAATTAAAATTTTATGTTTTTTCTACGCAAAAACACCCCGTGATTTCTGAAAAATCATGGAGTGTTTTTAATTAGTTATCCTAAAAACTATCTATTCTTCTTACGACGCTTTGAAGCAAATCCTGCAGTCAATGCACCTAAGCCTACTGAAAGCATGCCTAGTACTTCACTTGCAATATTTTCTTTAGCACCAGTTTGTGGTAATTGACGCTTACCTTTAGCTTGAGCTCTTTGAACTTCTACTGCACGAGGAGCCACGTAATTATTAACCAACTTTTGTCTTGTTTCAACTTTTGTTGGTTCAACAACTTGTTTCTTAACTACTGGAGCTTTAGTTTCTTTCTTTGCTTCTGGAGTGCCGTCAACAAAGACATTAACTTTCACTTCAACAGCAGTTCCATCTGGGTAAGTTACAACAACTACACTAGGATGTTTACCTAAAGTATTAACATCTGGGATTTCTTTCCAAGTGTATTTAGTTCCATCTGGCATCTTATCCTTGTTAGTAATAGCTGATTCAGGAGTTGGAACCTTACCTTGTGGAGTGTGAATGTCTTGACCGGTTGGTTCTGGATTCTTTGTTGGTACTACTGGGGTGTTGTCAACAACATGAACTGTGATATCAACTGCCTTTTCAGAACCATCTGGGTAGTGAACAACTACTGTTGCTGGGACATCGCCTGCTACGCTTGTATCTGGAGTCTTCTTCCAGGTGTAGGTTGTCTTAGTGCCTGGGTGCTTTGGATCTGTGATCTTATCTAAATCACCGTGGTTCTTAACCCCATCTTCTGGATCTGGAGTATCGCCCTTCTTTACTGTGATATCTTGACCAACTGGATCTGGGTTCTTGGTTGGTACTACTGGAGTGTCATCTACAACATGGACAGTAATATCAACTGGCTTATTAGAACCATCTGGGTAGTGAACGATCACTGTTGCTGGGACATCTCCTGCGACGCTTGTGTCTGGCGTCTTCTTCCAAGTGTAGGTTGTCTTAGTGCCTGGGTGCTTTGGATCTGTGATCTTATCTAAATCACCGTGGTTCTTAACCCCATCTTCTGGATCTGGAGTATCGCCCTTCTTTACTGTGATGTCTTGACCAATTGGATCTGGGTCCTTGGTTGGTATTGGAGTTTCATCTATAACATGAACTGTAATATCAACTGGCTTATTAGAACCATCTGGGTAGTGAACGATCACTGTTGCTGGGACATCTCCTGCGACGCTTGTGTCTGGCGTCTTCTTCCAAGTGTAGGTTGTCTTAGCATCTGGATGCTTTGGATCAGTGACCTTGTCTAAGTCACCATGGTTCTTAACGCCATCTTCTGGTGATGGGGTGTCGCCCTTCTTCACTGTGATGTCTTGACCAATTGGATCTGGGTTCTTGGTTGGTACTACTGGAGTGTCATCTACAACATGGACAGTAATATCAACTGGCTTATTAGAACCATCTGGGTAGTGAACGATCACTGTTGCTGGGACATCTCCTGCGACGCTTGTGTCTGGCGTCTTCTTCCAAGTGTAGGTTGTCTTAGCATCTGGATGCTTTGGATCAGTGACCTTGTCTAAGTCACCATGATTCTTAACGCCATCTTCTGGTGATGGGATGTCACCCTTCTTTACTGTGATGTCTTGACCAATTGGATCTTCAACATAAGTAATCACAACTGGATCAAAGTTACTATCTGCAGTTACTTTAACACCATCAACCTTAGCTTGACTTGGTGTGTAACCTGCAATTACTGGGGCATCATATTCATCAAAGTTTCCAGTAGTCCAGTTACTGTAGCCTGTTACTGTTCCAGTTACTTCATCAACAGTAGCACTTCTAGTTAATTTAACTGATTGATCGTGACTTTCTCTAGTACCATCTGGTCTTACAACTGTGATTTGACGAACAATTGTCTTGTTCAAATCTTTTTCACTTACGCCGTCTGGGTAGTGCTTGTCTGGATTATCAGGCAACTTATCTTCTGGCGTCTTTGGATCTGTTGGTGGAACTGTCGTAGTCTTGTGTTCAACTTTGACAATTACAGTATCAATACCATTTGGAGTTGCCTTTTCAGTCTTAGGAATATTTTGACCATCGACAATCTTCCAGCCTGCTGGTGCAACTGGATTAATAACTACATCTTCATCAGTCTTACCAGTCAATGAAGTAGTTCCTACTTCAGTATTAGTCTTATCGTCAACGTAAGAAATCTTACCTTTTTGATCGTTTGGCGTGTAAGTAATTTCTACTGGAGTAAAGTCACTATCAGCAGTTACCTTAACGCCTTCAATCTTAGCTTGACTTGGTGTGTACCCTGCAATTACTGGGGCATCATATTCTTCGAAGTTTCCTGTTGTCCAGTCGCTGTACTTAGTTACTTCACCTGTCACTTCATCAACTGTTGCACTTCTAGTTAATTTAACTGATTGATCGTGACTTTCTCTAGTACCATCTGGTTTCACAACTGTAATTTGACGAACAATTGTCTTGTTCAAATCTTTTTCACCTACGCCGTCTGGGTAGTGCTTATCTGGATTATCAGGCAACTTATCTTCTGGCGTCTTTGGATCTGTTGGTGGAACTGTTGTGGTCTTGTGTTCAACTTTGACAATTACAGTATCAATACCATTTGGAGTAGCCTTTTCGCTCTTTGGAATATTTTGACCATCGACAATCTTCCAGCCTGTTGGTACAACTGGAGTAATAGTTACATCTTCATCAGTCTTGCCAGTCAATGAGGTAGTTCCTACTTCAGTATTAGTCTTATCATCAACGTAAGAAATCTTACCGGTTTGGTCATTTGGTGCATAAGTAACAGTTTCTACGATTGCTGAATGATCATGACTAATATTGGTATTCGAAATTGATGGCTGATCCGCAGTATAGCCTTCAATCGTTGGCGTGGTAATGATATTAAAATTCTGAGCTGGTGACCATTCATCACTAATGACTTCTCCAGTAACCTTATCAATTACCTTGGTATCAGTGAATTGCAGAGAATCATTAACCGGAGATTCAGCTTGTTTACCATTTTGATAAATATAGTTAATTGTCCGCTTAATCGTACTTTGCAACGAATCCTTATCAGTACCAGCAGGATATTTAGGACCATCTGGATTACTTGGATCAATTGGTTGTCCCGGCGTTCCCGGTTTATCTGGAGTAACAGTAATATGATCATGTTTCAAGTGAATATCAACTGTAGTGTTAGTATCACCAAACTTTGCACTAGTTGGCAAAGTTTGACCAGCAGCTAAGACATAGTTATCAGGTACTACTAGACTAACAGTTTGGCTATTTCCATTAAGGCCTGTTACAACTTCAGGATCGCCAACGTTACTCTTATTGTTGTCATCATCAACGAATTGATAAGTTACAGTCGTATTAATATCAAATTTTGCTGTACCCTTCATATCTTTAGTAGCAATCGTTACGTTACTTAAGGACTTAGTTGGATCATCAAAGTCTCTACCCATGCCAGCTAAAGTATTAAACTGGTCTTGCAAGTGAGCTAAAATCTTGTCCTTATTCAAGTTAATTGTGTAGGTACCACCCTTAGTTGGTGCAGCTCCACTAGCCCAGGTGTAGTCACCATCTTGCAAAGTATATTTACCTAAATCAACTGTTCTTAATAATTGTGGCTCATCATCTGTTTGTTTATAAACTGGTAAAGTTAAATCAACAATAATTTTACCGTCTTTATTAACTTCAGTAGTTGTAACAGCTTTTCCATCGTAGACCTTAGAATTGCTTCCTGCTAAAGTAGCAACACCCGTTGCTGGGTTAATATCATATTCAGCAGTATAGGTATCATCCCCACTAGGAGTATGCGTGCCATAAGTCCACTCGTAGTTATTTCCATGATTTCCATCCTGATCCTTAACTTTTTGGATAAAACTATCAGTTAAACGAAGGCTGTAACTACCAACATTCTTAGCTTGATCTTTGGAAATTTTCTTACCATCAAGCCAAAATTCAACATCCTCTGGTTCTAATGTGATGGTGTGAAGCTTACCGTCTTTACTATCATAGATCGATATTTGACCAGGTTGATCACTATCTTGAGATAAACTTAATCCAGTATAGAAAGTATCTTGAGATGGAATATCGGCAGTGTTATCAAATGTCTTACTATCATATCCGTTTAGATCAATTTCCTTATGACCCTTGTCAATCGTAAAGGTGGCATCGCTTGTGATATTACTATCTTGAACTTCTGAGTCTGCATACAAATCACCAAGTACATCTTTTAACTGGCTCTTTATATCTTCAAGTCCTTGTTTGCTTAAAATCACACTATACTTTCCTACATTAGTTGGTTTCTCTTTAAATATAAGATCGCCATTCATTAGATCAAGATGTGTATCCGCTATATGAGCATCTTGGTCGGATGATAAAGAAAGGGTGTAATTCTGAACTCCAGGGACAATTAAATTATCACTAGTATAGAAATCTTGCCAGAGATCATCCCCAAATTCAGTCATGTTATCTCCACTAAGATTAATTTTAATTACAAGTGGATTGTAGTTAATAATAACCGCATCTGGAGTATCACCAGGTTTAACAGTTGTTGCAGGAATAGTTGTTTGATTAGGAACATAACCAGCAAAGGTTGGAGCAGTGTATTCTGGAATAGATTTGGTTGCAGGAGTATAAATCGTAGTTGACTTTCCAGTAACTTCATCAGTTGTAACTTCCTTAGTGAAGGTAACAGTTTGGTCGTGTGAGTCAGCCTGCTTAGTAGTAGGATTGTTAACAGTAATCTTACGAGTTACTGATTCTTGACTAGTAGCTACATCCTTCTTGTGAACTAAATTAATATTTATAGTTTTATTTGTATCACCAAAAGCTGCCTTAGTTGGTAGTTCACCTACAAGTTCATAACCTTTTGGTACATTTAAGCTGACATCTTTCGATTTACCATTCAGACCTGTTACAACTACAGGATTACCTACAGCACTCTTATTGTTGTCATCATCAACAAATTGATAAGTTACAGTCGTATTAATATCAAAGTCTGCTTGACCATCCATATCGTTAGTATCAATAGTGACATTACTCATCGACTTAGTTTCATCATCAGGATCTGTTCCCGTACCTGCTAAGGCAACCAAACGATCTTGCAAGTATGATAAAATATTGCCCTTGTTCAATTTAATGGTGTATTGGCCACCTTTAGTTGGTGCAGCACCATCAGCAGTGTTCCAAGTATAGTCACCATCTTGCAGCGTGTACTTACCTAAATCAACAGTTCTCAATAATTGAGGCTCATCACCTGGTGCATCGGCCTTTTTATAGACGGGTAAGGTTAAATCAATAGTAATCTTTCCATCCTTATTAACGTCAGCAGTAGTTACAGCATTGCCATCATAAAGTTTAGAATTGTTACCGCTTAAGTTAGCTTTACCGGTTGCTTGATAAATTACATAGTCAGCAGTGTAAGTATCACTACCAGTAGGCGTGTGCGTTCCATAAGCCCACTCATAGTTATTTCCATTATTACCATCAGCAGCTTTAACTTTATTAATAAAGTCATCAGTTAAACGAAGATTATACGTTCCAACATTTTTAGCTTGGTCTTTATCGATTTTATGTCCATTAAACCAAAATTCTACATCAGCTGGTGTTAATTGAATTGTTCTACGAGTGCCATCTGAATTGTAAACTGATATTCTACCTTGATCATTATCCGCAAGACCTAGCCCTGAATAGAAAGTACCTTGATCTGGAAGAGTAGAAGTATTATCAAATACCTTTGTATCTCCTCCAATAAGAGAAATTGTTTTATTTCCTTTATCTATAATAAACTTGGCCTCACTTTTGACATCCTTAAGATCTGGATAAATGAAGTTATCACCCAATTGATCCTTAATGTCATTAAGACCCTTTTCGGTTAGACTAACTGTATAAGTTCCGACATTTCTATTTTCATTATACGTTACATCGCCATTAGACAGTTGTGCTCTAGCGTTGGCATCATTAAAACCAACATTATAACCACTAGCAGGAAGTTCATTAGTCTCAACTAAATTTTTCCAGTTATCGTCCGCATAATTAAATGCGCCTTCACCTGAAATAGTAATTGTAAGTTGATGTTTTACAGGAATTGAAATAGTTTTATCACTATTAGTAGGGATAGTAACACTAGTTGGAAGGCTACCTGATGCAAGTTGGTACCCATCTGGGAGAGTTAAGCTAACTGGTTGATTGCTACCAGCTGCACCGGTTACTGGTACTGAACTACCTACTTGATTACCAAATGGATCTTTAAATTTGTAAGTTACAGTGTGTTCTTCTTTTGTATAATCAATAACGATATTTTGTGAAATACCAGCATATGGTGATAATGTTTCAGCACCAAGTCCTGCGCCATCTGGAGTAGCACTTGTGATCTTCCAAGTATATCCATCTACAGCAATTTCACTATTCTCAATAGCTGGTAAAGTTCCCTTATAATCAGATGGTTGAAAAGCCAGGAACTTATTATAATTTTCTTCATCTTCAGCAGATGCAAATGTCCAGCTGTTATTAGAAAGGACTAAATTTGTTGAAAAATCACGAATACCAGTATCCATTCCTCGACCGTTAAGGGTTAGCATCACAGTAAACTCAAAATTTATCGTAGTTATGTTTGTTGATAAATTGCTTGCTTTTGTTACTTGAGGATAGCCAAATCCACCTAACTTTTGCGTAATAGTTTCCCTACCACCAGCAGATTGTGGTTTATTTAAGGTTACTGTACGCGTTGTTGTAACATCACTAAGAGATTGAAATTCATTCACATGGTTCATAAAACGTGCACCAAGTGGACTCTCCTCAGCTTCTTGTTCAACATTCTCACTAGCAGCCTTGCTCTCAGTAAGTCCAGCAACATTAAAATTTCTCTGAAGCTTATTCACTGAAACAGTATTAGTGTCCAACTTATTTGCATTAACATCTTTATCTGTTTGAACACTAGACTTAGTAGCTGCTTTTTCATCAGTAGTTGCATCGTTTTTAATAACATTAACATCCCTATTTGATGCAACCTTTTTACTATCTGATGTGTTTTCAGCCACATTTTGCTTAGCATTTTCATTAGTAGCAGAAACTGCTGTCTTATTATTTTCTTGCTTTTGTTCAGTAGTCTTTACTTCTGCTGTCTTAGCATCAGCTTCATTCTTCTTCTCTACTTGTTCGGTAGCATCTCCATTAATACTATCAGCGCGTACAGCTTGGGCGTTTACCCCCCCCCAAGTAAATTGTGGCACCAATTAAAACAGATGCTGCCCCAACGGAAAGTTTTCTAATACTATAATGGTTGTGTTTATCTCCAAACATATTATTACTCATACAAATTACCTCCAATAGACCTAAATGGTTATTTCCTTAATTAAATAACGTTTTCAATCGACAACTATATAATAACACTTATTTTTATAAATTCTATACTAATATTGAATTCGATTTCACTTTTTTATATTTATTGCCGTACAACCTAAAGAAATATCCCTTAATCCTACAAAGCCCATAAAAAAAAAATCGAGCAACCATCAGCGATTGCTCGATTCTTTTACATTATGCCTATCAGTAAACTAATAGTGTCATAATGATAATTCTTTCTTATTTTTTGTTAGGAATTAAATTACATTCCCATTCCCATACCTGGGTTTGGAGCTGCAGGGGCTTGGTTCTTGTCATCTTCTGGAGCATCAGCAACGACAGCTTCAGTAGTTAACAACAAGGCAGCAATTGAAGCAGCATTTTGAAGGGCTGAACGAGTTACCTTAGTTGGGTCGATGATACCAGCCTTAACCATGTTTTCCCACTTGTCAGTTGCAGCATTGTAACCAATTTCTGGGTCTTCATGTTCTAAGTGATCTAAGATAACAGCACCGTCTTTACCAGCATTTTCAGCAATTTGACGTACAGGAGCACCTAAAGCTTTCATAACGATGTTTACACCAGTTTGTGCGTCTTGGCTATCGCCCTTAACATTACCTTGAATGGACTTCATAACATCAACTAATGCAGTACCACCACCAGCAACGTAACCTTCTTCAACAGCGGCACGGGTTGCGTTCAAGGCATCTTCGATTCTGTACTTTCTTTCCTTTAATTCAGTTTCAGTAGCAGCACCAACCTTGATAACAGCAACACCACCAGCAAGCTTAGCAAGACGTTCTTGTAACTTCTCACGGTCAAAGTCTGAAGTAGTGTCAGCAATTTGCTTCTTAATTTGGTCAACACGCTCACTAATAGCATCCTTTGAGCCAGCACCTTCAACAATAGTAGTTGAATCCTTAGTTACAGTGACCTTGCCAGCCTTACCTAATTGATCAATCTTAGTGTCCTTTAATTCAAGACCTAAGTCTGAAGAAATTACAGTACCACCAGTTAAAATAGCGATATCTTCAAGCATTGCCTTACGACGATCGCCAAAGCCAGGAGCCTTAACAGCAACAACATTAAAAGTACCACGGATCTTGTTCAAAACAAGAGTTGGAAGAGCTTCACCATCAACATCATCAGCAATGATTAATAAGCTCTTACCTTGTTGAACGATTTCTTGCAATAATGGCAAGATGTCTTGAATGTTAGAAATCTTCTTGTCAGTAATTAAAATGTAAGGGTTGTCTAAGTCTGCTTCCATCTTATCGTTATCAGTTACCATGTATTGTGATAAGTAACCACGATCGAATTGCATACCTTCAACTACTGAAAGTTCAGTATCAATACCCTTTGATTCTTCAATTGTGATAACACCATCGTGACCAACTTTTTCCATTGCGTCAGCAATTAAGTTACCAACTTCAGTTGAAGCTGATGAAACAGAAGCAACTTGAGCAATTTCATCCTTGGTGCTTACCTTGTGACTGATCTTGTGTAATTCGTCAACAGCTGCCTTAGTAGCAGTTTCAATACCGCGACGAATACCAACTGGGTTAGCACCAGCAGTAACGTTCTTCATACCTTCACGAACAATTGCTTGAGTTAAAACAGTAGCAGTAGTAGTACCGTCACCAGCAATATCGTTAGTCTTTTGTGCAGCTTCAGAAACAAGCTTTGCACCCATGTTTTCAAAGTGATCTTCTAAGTCAATACTCTTAGCGATAGTAACACCATCGTTAGTAATGTCAGGAGCACCATAGCTCTTTTCCAAAACAACATTTCTACCCTTAGGTCCTAAAGTTGTCTTAACAGTGTCTGCTAATTTATCAACACCCTTTAATAATGAGCGTCTTGCATTTTCAGAAAATTTAATGTCTTTAGCCATATTTATATGCCACCTTTTATTTCTAATTTAATTACTTAACGACAGCTAATAAGTCGCTTTCACGAAGTACTAAGTACTTTTCGCCTTCGTATTTCAAGTTAGTGCCAGAGTATTTATCAAAGAATACTGTTTCACCTTTTGCAACTGACATAGGAATTAAGTCGCCGTTTGCGTTGCGCTTACCATTTCCTACGGCAATAATTTCACCCATTTGAGGCTTTTCTTTAGCGTTAGAAGCCAGGACAATGCCTCCAACTTTTTCTTCTTCTTCGTCTTTTACTTTAACGATCACGCGATCACCAATTGGTTGTAACACGTTAGTCCCTCCTGTACATATTTAATCTATTATTACATCACTTAGCACTCATATCTCATAAGTGCTAACTTACATTTACGATAGTACCTTGTTTATAAAAGAAAAGCAAGTATTTAGACACAAAAATTAGCACTTTTCTTGCTTGAGTGCTAAAAAGTGCCAATTTACTTGAATCTTTGTTTGAATTTTAATATGGATTGTCTTGTTCTTGTTTTAATAAAACTAAAACTTGCAAAAGATTTAACCGAGTTAGCAAAAGCTGCAAAACGACTGATAAAGGCTATCCACGATTTGTGGAAGAAAAAATAAGCAAACAAAAAAGCCGCTTGATGACTTTTGGCAGAGTTGAAAGCGACTTTTTAGTTTGCTAATAGTAATTTTGCCACTGCACTTTTAGCGGCTTGTGCTTCGGAGAGCTATTACCAGTAGCTCTCCTTTTTTATACTACAAGTATTTTACAGCAAATTAATTTTTACTTCAAATTAGAGCTGATTGACTTTTCTAGTTCTAAACTCTCTTAATAGTAACATCCCCCATATTAGCACGACCTTGAAGTACTAATGTTGGACCTTCTGCTGGTTGATCACCATCAATAGTGAAATCACCAAATTTATGTTCAAGTTGATCATCAACTCGCCAAGAAGTTGGAATGTAAATATTTATATCTCCCATCGACATATTGATGTTAGCAAGTACTTCATCCCCGGCAGGCTTAGCTGAATCAAGATATACATTAACATCTCCCATTGAAACATTCACAGTCACCGTTTCTAAGTGTTGCGAATGAACATAACGTGAAGTAGAAGACAACTTTTCGCTAATCACAATATTGTCATCATTATCTGAACTAGACGTATCAGAAAATACATGCTCAGCCTTAAATTTATGTGGTGCCTTCAAGTCTGACCAATTAGCATTAACTTTTTCACCATTGATAATCACAGTCGGCTTCCAGCTTTTTTTGAAGATTAATCTCAAACCTCCCCAAATTAAGAATGCTGCTAAAAGTACTGTCCAAGGAACAATACGTTCAATATGAAGTGGTTTAGCATAAATAATTAATAGGAAAGCAATTGAAAAGATGCTGCCGCCTAAACTTTTATTAATTAAAGAAGTAATTAAGGTTGCTCCAAAGACTACTGTCCAAAAAATTGCCCAAAAGCCTAATTCTAATGGCATCAAGTGGAGCTGATCTAAAACTAAAAACGCAGCTGCCGCAAGCAAACCTAATCCCCAAAGAATTCTTCCAAAACTGGCCTTTCTCATGATAATGCCCTTCTCTCTTTTAATCTTTCATTTAAATCTCGGTAATATCTTCTTGAAACATAGACTGTCTTATAGGAATCATGAAACTTAATCTGACAATTAGAAATCGATTTAGTAACAGCGTAAATCTGATCTAAATTTAAAATAGTCGATTTCGATACTCGCATGAACTGCCCACTTAATAAGTTTTCTAGTTCATATAATTTATACTTAACAAAATATGCATTCCTCGTCGTATGCGCCATTACCTGCTTAGCGTCTGTTTCAAAAAAGAGAATATTGTTAATACTTAAATAATAAGAAGTATTGTCCATCATCCCCTCAATTTGATCAGGATGTTCTGAATCAGTTTGAAGTTGATGATATATTCTTTCTACTTCAGGCGTTAAGCTTTTAGCATGAATTGTTATTTCTGTCTCTTGCTGATCTGGATCAAGTTCAAGCTTAACTTTCACAATTCTCACTTCCTTGTTTCGTTCTTGATATTTATATTAAACATGAATATAAGATTAAAATCTAGTGAAATTGACTAAGTGGTCATTTTAAAGTTCTAAGTGGTCAAAAAAAGAAGCATGACCCTAAATACGAGGGGAAAATTTAGGCTATACTTCTTTAGTTTAATAAATCAATATTCACGATAAGCTGGAGCCTGATAATCCTCCATAAACTGCAAAATCTTATCAAAATCAGTTCCAAAATAGACCGTATCTAAGTAAATATTTTCTAAAAAATCATCCTGATTCATGCGCTTTAATAGCTTATCTAAATAATCATAAAAGCCAGCATAGTTATAAAAAGCAACGGGCTTAGCATTATCGCCAATTGCAGTCCAAGAAATAGCTTGACTTATTTCTTCTAAAGTACCAATACTGCCAGGAAGAGCTACCATCCCATCAGCCAAGTTCATCATCGTATCTTTGCGCTTATCCATACTTGGGACCACGCGAAAATCTTGCACCTTATCGTAAGCTGCACCACGATCTTTTAATTCTTCAGTAATAATGCCATGAACAATACCGCCATTTTCTAAAACGCCGTCAGCAACTGCTCGCATTAAACCATACTTACCGCCGCCATAGACTAGCTCGATCTGGTGGTCTGCCATTTTTTTACCAAATTCATAAGCAGCTTTAGCATATTCAGGGCGGTTACCTGAGCGTGCACCACAATAAACTGCCATTTTTTTAATCATTTTATCTACCTTATTTCTAAATTTAAAAATTCTATGCCTATTTATCTTAAAATTATTTTCTCTCTGATTACAAATAAAAATGTATAAAAAATGCACAAGCCTAGTTAAGCTTGTGCAAAAGCTATATTAATAGTAAATTATTTTTTGTTCTTATCTTTATCTGAATCCAAGAAGTAGATTAAAGTTTGAAGTTCAGTTGCCAAGTCAACATTTTGTACACGAACACTAGAAGGTGCAGATAAACGAAGTGGCGTAAAGTTCATGATCCCTTTAATCCCGGCATCAAACATTTCATTGGCAGTCTTTTGGGCTGCTGTTTGCGGTACACAAAGGATTGCAATCGTAATTTGTTGCTCACGAAGCTGCTTCTTCATTTCACTCATATCATAAACAGGCACACCTGACATAATTGTTCCAGTAATTTCAGGATTAATGTCAAAAGCAGCGCTAATTCTGATATTATTAGTACGCTTGAAGTTATAATTCAAAAGCGCATGTCCCATATTACCAACACCAACTAAGGCAACGTTAGTTAAAGTATCTTGGTTCAAAATCTTTTTAAAGAAATTAAGCAAGTTCTTAACATCATAGCCATAGCCACGCTTACCTAAGGCACCAAAGTAAGAAAAATCACGACGAATTGAAGCACTGTCAACTTGAACTGCTTCCGCAAGTTCAGTTGAGGACACTTTTTCTTTTCCTTCATCATTTAAAAAGATTAAATAGCGATAATATAGCGGCAAGCGTCTGGCAGTAGCCTTAGGAATCTTAATTTCATCCATTAAGAGGCCTCTTTCTTTTATAAATACGAATGTGAAATATTTACTAATCAAACTAATAATAGGCATTCTTTAAGGATAAATCAAGAAACAATTTTCACAAAGGCCATATTTTCATAAAATTTAAAAGATTCACTATGTTAAAATAAGCACTAGGAGAAAATAATTATGATTATTGCACAAGCTCAAGACCTCGAACAACGTTTTGGAGGCAATACTATCTTCAGTAACATTTCTTTCTCGGTTCCTGACAATGCCAGAATCGGTCTTGTTGGACCTAATGGAGCCGGAAAAACTACCTTATTAAAGATCATGACTGGTCAACAAGAACCAACTAGTGGTCAATTTACTATTAATAAGGGATTAAAAGTCGGCTACATCGCCCAGGAAAATGGCCTCGATGAAGACAAAACAATCTGGGATGAAATGCTTACTGTCTTTAATGACTTAATCGAAAAAAATAAAAAAATCACTAAAATGCAAGAGCAAATTGCCGACCATCCCGAAGATGAAGACTTGCTCAAGCGGTATGATCAATTAGCTTACGACTTCGAACAAGAAGGCGGCTTTACCTACCAGGCTGAAATTAAGAGTATTCTTAACGGTTTTAATTTTAAAGAAAATACTTGGAATAAGGTAATTGGCACCCTTTCTGGCGGTGAAAAGACACGACTTGCCTTTGTTAAATTGCTTTTACAAAAGCCACCAGTACTGCTGCTTGACGAACCTACTAACTACCTTGACTTAGATACTTTAGATTGGTTAGAAGCGTTCCTAAAGAATTATCAAGGCGCAATTATTACTGTTTCTCACGACCAGTACTTCTTAGATCACTTAGCTAATCAAATTTTTGAACTGAACTTTGGAAAGCTGACTACTTTCAAGGGTAATTACAGTCAATACGTTAAAGAACGTGAATTGATGGATAGCCAGCAAGAAGCCGCTTATGAAAAACAGCAAGAAAAGATTAAAAAGGAAGAAGAGTTCATTCAAAAGAACCTAGTTCGTGCTTCTACTACTAAACGCGCCCAAAGCCGGCGTAAAGTTTTGGACAAGATGGAGCGTATCAAGCCACCTAAGCACAAGCAAAAAGTTCGTATTAACTTCACTAGCGAACGTCCTTCTGGAAAAGAAGTACTGATCGCTAAGGATCTGACGATCGGCTATCCTGATAAGGTAATGGTTTCCGATATCGACTTCCAAGTCAATAAGAATGACCGCGTTGCTATTATCGGCCCTAACGGAATTGGTAAGTCTACCTTGCTCAAAACCATTATGAAAAAGCTTGAACCAAAAGGTGGTTCAATTAAATATGGTGCAAGTTTAGATATTGGTTACTATGATCAAGAACTCCAAAGTTTAGATCCTTCAAAAACTGTTCTTGATACAATTTGGGATCGTCACAAGACAATGCCTGAAAAAGACGTCCGATCTATTTTGGCTTCCTTCTTGTTCACTGCCGAAGATATTGATAAGACAGTTGGTCAATTATCTGGTGGTCAAAAAGCGCGACTGACTCTAACTGTTTTGTCTCTTGAAAAAGATAACTTCTTACTAATGGACGAACCTACCAACCACTTAGATATTGAAGCTAAAGAAGTTCTTGAAGAAGCACTAGATAATTACGATGGAACATTGCTCTTCGTTTCTCACGACCGTTACTTCATTAATGAGTTAGCTAACAAGATTATTTCTGTTCGCGATGGCCACGCTAAGATCTATAATGGTAACTATTCTTACTACCTAGATGAAAATGCTAAGCAAGCTGCAGCTGCTCAAGAAGCAGAAGCACAAAAAGCAGAAACTGAAACCACTCCGGCTGCCAGTCAAAATAAAGGTAAACTATCTTATCAAGAATAAAAAGCACGCGATTCTCAAAAGAGAAAATTAGAACGTGCAGTTAGCGATGCCGAAGCTAAGATTGAAAAATTAGAAGCAGAAGAAAAAGAAATTCAAACTGAAATGGCAAATCCAGATATTGCCGCTTCATTTGAAAAGCTTGGACCACTGCAAGAAAAATTATCTGCAGTTCAAGAGCAATTAGACCAGGCAAATAGTGACTGGGAAAATGCCTTGGATGCACTAGATGAATTTGAATAAAGTAAAAGATCAAGATTGACTATACTCAATTTCTACAATACTTATAAATAAAAATATGCCTAGTTAGACTAACAAAATCTAATTAGGCATATTTTTTATATTGGTTAATATTAATATCACTTATATCCATTTTGATTATTTACTTTCTGCCACTCCTTCTGGAACAAATTGCCAATAAGTACCATCTTGACTTTGATAGGCACCGTTAGAAGTCTTTTTTAAAATGAAAGTTACTTTACGCGTTTTAAACTTGTAACCATTTCTCAACTTTTCGGTTTTAACTCTGCCTAATTTTACCCATTGGCCTGCTTGTGGACGTTCATTTTCTTTCAATGAAAAAGCATTTAGAATGTCTTTACTTAATTTTGAAGGTTTGCTTTCTTCATTACCCCCTAAGCGTGTAGCCAGATAGGCTGTATTTTTGTCAAACATCAAATAAAAAGAATTACTCAGTTTATTATCTGATTTTTCCAAAGTCATTAAGCTTTGATTAACCCAGCTTTTAGGGACAGTCGTCTGATTATGATAAAACCATACTCCACCGCCTACTAAAAGTAATAAAGCTACCAAAGCAGTCACAACTAATTTCTTATTTTTCATCTTTGTCCTCCCTTCTAGGTAAATGTAACCTACTTATATTTTATTGCTCACAATTATCACATCTTTTTTCATATTTACTTAATTAGTTACGTCAGACACAACTAAATTTGCCACCGTTCAATACAGTCTTGATATCCACAATTAATCAGCAATTTCTTTATTTCATCTGCTTTTCCTGTATTGCCTTCAAATAAATAAAAATATAGATCATAACATATTTTACAAAGTAAAAAATGACCAATCGGTTCTAAATTTTTTAAATAGCTCAATGCATTTTGAATATTACTTCCAGCTATTTTTTGCTTATAACAATAGCAAAGATAATTATTGCAAATAATTGCTATTCTTTCTTGCATACTTTCAGAATAAGTATGTTTTTGATAATGCTTTAACAGTTGACTAAGAAAATAGTCTAGCTGTTCCAAAGTAAATATTTTCATACAGTCAGAAAATAACTGTAATGCTCCAATATTTTCAAACCAATTTTCATGCTCGGAAAATTTAGTAACTATTTTATTTTTAAAAGATGGACTTAAGTCAGCTAAATTATTTTCTAAAGATGCGATAGCAATTACGGTTCGATATTTAAAAATCTGATGCTCTTTTAAATCCAAAATTTCATTTAAGTATATTCTTAATTCTTCTCTTTGATTATTATTAAAAGCGTACATTATCTTTTGCTTTAATTCTTCAGCTTTTTTATCTTCAAAAGTATAATAATTGTCTTTCACCTTATTGAAAAAGTCACTAATATCAATATGGTGTTTCAAAATAATTCTAAACAATGTATTAATTGAAATATTTTCTAATCCTCGTTCAATCTTAGAATAATGCCCTTTGTTAATAATTCCCTTCACCATATTTTCTTGCGTTAATCCTAATTTTTGTCGCTCTTCATACAGTGCTTCTCCAATTGTCATAATTTCATCTCCTAGCATTTTTATTATCTATTAATTTTTTGCTAATTATATTTCAATGGTAAAGCTTAGAATATAGCAGAAAACACTAAAAATCAATATTTAATATTAAAAAAGTCTTTAGGCCACATTAAAAAAGATCAAGATTCTCAAAAAATAGAAAATCTTGATCTTTTTTAATGTCTAATTTTATTCAAATTCCTTACGAATCTGTTCACCCTGTTCGTCCAACTTCGGTGCATCTTTTTGCAATCCATAAGAATTCCAAGTTCCATACTTGAGTGGTGAACCTAAAACTTCATTGCCATCGGGCAAAGTCTTAACCATCCCGCGCTCAATAATTTGATCAAGGCGTCTGGTCTTATCCACATTGAGCACTAAACCAGCTGGCACACCTGCTTCGTGTAAGATCTTATCCCACTCAGCAGCAGGCTTGGTCTTAAGCACATCTTGCATTGCATTTTTTACTTTTTGCCAGTTCTTCTCACGCAAATCATTTGTCTTAAAATCTGCTTGATTCATCCATTCTTCATGGCCTAACGCATGAGATAATAATCCCCATAAATGATCATTACCACAACAAATAGCAATTGGCTGGTCTTGACAATCAAATGTATCAAATGGATACATATCAGGGTGACGATTACCAATTCTGTGTGGTACTTCATGTGGCCCAAGTGCCAGCATCAAGTCCTGCACCATTAAGGAAAAAGTAGAATCTAGCATCGAAACATCTATTGTGGTTCCTTTTCCAGTGCGTTCTCTTGCCACTAAGGCAGTGGTAATCGCGCTATAACCCATGATTCCTGCAACAACATCAGAAACTGAAGTTCCAACACGTGTTGGCTTACCGTTCGGTTCACCTGTAGCATCCATTAATCCTGAAACAGCTTGAATAATGGTATCGTAAGCAGCTTGCTTTGACCAAGGTCCATATTGTCCAAAGCCAGATACTGATGCAAAAATTAATTTAGGATACTTCTTCACCATTTCTTCTGGAGCAAAACCTAAACGCGCCATCACGCCTGGACGGAAGTTTTCCACAACTACATCTGCTTTGGCAATCATTTTTTCAGCTAACGCATGATCTTTTGGATCTTTCAAATCTAAGGCAATTGATTCTTTTCCTGCATTGCAGATTCTGAAATATTCACTTGAACCATCCGCAATGTATGGTCCCATGTGACGCGTATCATCCCCTGTTTTTCTTTCAATATGAATTACTCGTGCACCTGCGTCGGCAAGCATTCTTGTACAAGTTGGACCTGACAAGACATGAGTGAAGTCCACAACCAAGATTCCTGCTAATGGATATGGCTTCTCTTTATCTAAATGAGGGTTGCTTGCTTCTAACTTGGCATAATTTGGTTCTGACATTTTTATATACACTTTCTTGTTTTAACTGTATTCAAGTCTTATTTTAGATAAAAATGAGCAAAATAAAAAGCCGTTTGATAGCAACGACTTTAATTTTAATTATCGTAAATCAGAATGAAATAATTCATTATGAGACCCTAGTCTAACCAATCGAAAGACTTTTTTATTTCTGTTTTTTGTATGAATAACAAGCAAGTCAAGTTTCCCCTCAAATAAATGAAACTCAAAATATCCTACATAATTCAGCTCTTCATTAGTTAAAAGATGTGGATCATATTCTTCCGGTATTTCTCCAGTTTCTTGCATATATGAAGTTATTGCTTGAATTTCATCCCATAACTCAGTAACTTTCTTACTCCAACGATTTACATCCTGAATAAAAGTATCTTCGGCTTTTATTTCATACATTACTCTAATTCCTTTGCACGTTTTTTCATATAACTAATCAATTTATTAGTATCTTTAAAGGCTGGAGTATCGTCTTCAATTAAGCCCATATCCTTAGCTTCTGCAAGTAAAAGAGCTTTCTTAGTATCTTCTGTAAGCGTATCAGAATTAGTTACTGAAAAGGGAATTCCATTATGTCTAATAATTTGTTTAAAATACATTTTAATACTAGTAGACATATCTAAACCTAGATTATCTAAAATTCTTTTAACTTCATCATGATCTTTAGAATCTGCACGATAACTATATGTATGTGCCATATTAATCACTCCCCTTTCTGAAATTATACTACAATTTATATACATTGTATTTGATTTTAACTAGATATAATCTTACTTGAATTATAAAGAATCTCATCAGGCTATATTCTCAAAATCAATGTCCATTCAAATAATCATTAGCCTTTTCCAAAATAGAAGACAGATCTTCGAAACTGAATTCCTTAAAGTTTTGCTCTCTAATCCTTTTTTGCGCATCTTCATAGTTTAGCCAAGCAGTTTGCCTAATTTCACTTTCTTGCCGTTTTATTTTCTGATCAGGATTGTATTTTGCTAAAAATAAAGTTACAGTCTTTTCAATTTCTGAAGTAACTTGATATGAATAGCTTTCACTAAAATCAAAATTAAATTCAGGCTTCAAACCTACTTCTTCAAAAATTTCTCGTTTTGCAGCTTCTTGCGCTGTCTCTCCAGCTTCAAGATGTCCTTTTGAAAAAGCCCATGCACTCTTGAATTGCTTATAAGGCTGACTTTGAATTAATAAATATTGGATTTCGTTATTTTTCTTGCGCCAGATAATTGCACCTGCTGAATGTTCATGTTTCATGATATTTTCCCTTTAACTATAATTCTTCTTTAAATCCATTCCTTGCCCATAACCAAAGCGCAGATTGAAAATCAATAGGTACATAATTGATACCCTTTAGTGCTTCAATCCAAGCTTTTATTACATAATCCTGTACTTTTGTGTTTTCTACTTCTTCATCTGTAATCAGCCCAAGTTTATGCGTAGCTCTAATAATATGCCGATCTGTAGCAATATAAATTTGATTAGTATTAATCAAAGGTAGATTCGTATACTGATACATCACGTATAACCAGTAATTACACAATTTTTTACCAGACAGGTATGGAAAATCCTTTTTCTTTTCTACCTGCATATAATGACGAACTTTTTGAATATCATTGTCAAAATAAGCAAAAAAATCAGTTACTTTTCCATTGAAATTATTATCTAAAGTCTGACAAAGCTTAATCCAAATTTGTGTCTGCTTATTTTTCTGCAAAGCCAAACTATATCTAGTTAAGGCTGCCTGTACTTCAGTAAAATCTTTATCTACCACTTCTTGTGGATTAAATACAAAACTAGTTTCATTATCTTCAAAAGTAGCCGTAGCACTTTTCCACAAGGTATTAGAATTTCGTTGATAGTCTAAAGCAGTTGGCAATGTATAAAAAATGGCATTTACTTCAGAATTAGAATCTAAATTTTGAGGACGTGTATCTTCTGGCATATCGCTTCCCCAGTGACCTGATTTATATATTTCAGTTAAATGCTCAAGTTTATTTAGTAGTTCTTGATTCATTAATATATTTTCCTCTTCGTTGATTGTAAAATCAAATTGAACACTTTAGAAAAATAAAAAGTCCATTCGGACCTGTTTGATAGAATGTTAATAACCACAAAAACTTTCTATTGGAGGTCAAAATGGACTCTTTACATTCTACCATGAATCGGCACGTTAAAGGAAAGCATTTATCATTTGAAGAGCGAGTTATTATTCAATTGCGTTTGAAAGATGGCTGCTCTTTGCGTGCAATTGCTCGTGAACTCAACTGTTCTCCTTCTACTATCAGTTATGAGATTAAACGTGGCACTGTAAAACTGTATCATGGTAAAGTCAAAAGATACAAGGCTACTCAAGGACATGATGTATATCAAGCTCATCGTAAAAATTGTGGGCGCAAATCAGACTTTCTCAAAAAAACTCAATTTATTCACTATGTCCACAAACATTTCTTTAAAGACGGTTGGTCGCTTGATGTTTGCAGTAATCGTGCCACTGCTGCTGGCGAGTTCTCTAGCAGCGATGTTGTCTGCACCAAAACTCTTTATAATTACGTTGATAAGGGCTTATTAGGCATTTATAATTACGACTTGCCTGAGAAGCTTAAACGCAATACCAAGCTTCATCGTGTTCGCAAAAACAAGAAAAAGCTTGGCAGAAGTATTGAAGAACGTCCAAAAGAAATTAGTGAACGTAATGAATTCGGTCATTGGGAATGCGATTTGGTTCTTGGACATAAGACTAAAGATGATGAAGTGCTGTTAACCTTATCTGAGCGCATGAGTCGTGAATTCTTAATTATTCGTATTCCCGACAAGACTTCTATCAGTGTCATGCAAGCCTTTAAAGAACTCCAAAGACAATACAGTGAACACTGGAATGATATTTTTAAAACTATTACCACTGATAATGGTTCAGAATTTGCGGATCTGTCCAACCTAGAAGAAGCATCCAATACACTGGTTTACTATGCCCATCCTTACACTTCTTGTGATAAGGGAACAGTTGAAAGACACAATGGTCTTATTCGCAGATTCATTCCTAAAGGAGAAGCAATAGCTAACTATTCTTTACAAAATATCATTGATATTGAAACCTGGTGCAACTCATTGCCAAGAAAGATCTTAGCTTATCATACACCAGATGAAATCTTTGAAAGAGAATTAGATCGAATCTATCAAGCAGCTTAACCAAAAGTGTTCAATTTATTATTGCAATTTACGATATTTTCCTCTTCCAAAATAAAAAAGGTTTTGTTGGACATAATTATATCCAACAAAACGTTTTTCTACCTATTCTTTTGGAGTAAATTGCCAATAAGTTCCATCTTGACTTCTATAGTCACCCCTAGATGTCTTTTTAAAAAATAAAGGTTACCTTACGTGTATGAATTTTATAACCATTCTTAATCTTTTCTGTCTTGACACGTCCCAGTTTTACTTGTTCTCCCGCTTCAGGTAAATCTTTTCCTCGTTTCGAAAATGCTCTTTGAATTTCTTGATTTAGTCCAGACTTCTTGCTATTTAAACTTCCATTAGCTCGTGCCACAAGGTAAGCTTGATTTTTTTCAAATCTTAAAAAGAATGGATTACTTAACTTATTATCTGGTTCGCTCATCTCTGTTGCCAATGTTCTATCCACCCAGCCTTTAGGAACAGTCGTCTGATTATGATAAAACCATACACCTCCGCCTACTAAAGCAATCAAGACAAAGGCTAGCACAACAAATAACTTTTTATTCTTCATAAATTTCTCCACCTCTTCCATTTTTACTTGATTAAAATTTTGTAAAAATAGTTTAATATAGTCAATTATGTTTTAATAATATTTTTATAACAACAAAAAAATAGAGATACGTAAAAGCATCTCTATTTCTATCCTAATCTAAGCCGCATTTTTCAAAAATCTCATCTACATGCTTCAAGTGATAATGATAATCAAAGGCATCATCTAAATCAGCTTCAGACAAGTAGTTCATAACTTCGCTATCTTCAATTAACTTTCTAAATGAAGTCTGTTCTTGCCATGACTTATTAGCCAATTTTTGCACCATGTCATAAGCTTTTTCACGTGACAATCCTGCTTCATCAATTAGCTTCAAAAGCACCCGTTGTGAATAAATCAAACCATAAGTACGGTCCATATTCTTGAGCATTGTTTCTGGGAAAACATCAAGGTTAGTCAAAATCCGGTTAAACCGGTTTAACATGTAATCAATTCCAATTGTTGCATCAGGTAAAATCACACGTTCAGCACTTGAATGAGAAATATCTCTCTCATGCCATAAAGCTACATCTTCATAAGCTGGCACCATAAAACCACGCATTACTCGAGCCATACCGCATAAGTTTTCAGAACCAATTGGATTATGCTTGTGAGGCATTGCAGAAGAGCCTTTTTGACCAGCTCTAAAGTGTTCTTCAACTTCATGAATTTCACTACGTTGCAAACCGCGAATTTCTGTTGCCCAATTTTCAATACTTGTAGCAATTAAAGCAATCGTAGCGATGTAGTAAGCATGTAAGTCTCTTGGCAAAACTTGACTAGTAACTGGTTGCTGAGTTAATCCTAGTTGCTTTAAAACGCTAGTTTCAACTGCTGGTGGGACATTAGCAAAAGTACCAACCGCTCCAGAAATTTTACCGGATTCAACATCTTTAGCAGCTGCCTTGAAGCGTTCAATGTCACGATTAATTTCTGCATACCAACGAGCTAACTTCAAGCCAAAAGTAGTTGGTTCTGCTTGAACACCATGAGTTCTTCCCATTTCAACGGTGTACTTATACTTACGAGCACTATCTGCAATTGTTTCTTTTAAGGTCTCTAAATCTTTAAGAATAATTTCGTCAGCTTGTTTTAAGATATAGCCTTGTGCAGTATCCACAACGTCAGTTGAAGTTAAGCCAAAGTGAACCCACTTCTTTTCTTCGCCTAAACTCTCAGAAACTGTTCTCGTAAAAGCAACAACATCGTGGTGCGTAATTGCTTCTAATTCACTAACGCGTTTTACCGTAAAAGAAGCATTATCAGCAATTTTCTTAGCATCTTCAGCAGGAACTTCACCAAGCTCTGACCAAGCATTAGTTGCTGCAATCTCAACCTTTAACCAAGCAGCATATTTATTTTTTAATGACCAAATTTTGCCCATTTCGGGACGAGTATAACGTTCTAGCATAAATTACATTTCCCAAGGATTCTTCAAAACAATAGTTTGTTCACGATCTGGACCAACAGAAACAGTAACTAGAGGAACACCAACTAATTCAGAAACACGGTTCAAGAACTTCTTAGCGTTTTCTGGTAAGTCTTCCCAAGTCTTTACATTAGTAATATCTTCATCCCAAGCTGGTAATTCTTCGTAAACAGGCTTACATCTGTATAATTCTTTCAAGCTTGCTGGGTAGTAGTCAATCTTCTTACCATCAAGTTCATAAGCAGTAGCAATCTTAATCTTGTCAAAGCCAGAAAATACATCTAATAAGTTCAAGCTTAAAGCATTGATACCAGCAACACGCTTTGCGTGACGAAGAGCTACTGAGTCAAACCAACCAACACGACGTGGACGGCCAGTAACAGTACCATATTCATGAGCAGTTTCACGAATGCGATCACCAACTTCATCTAATAATTCAGTTGGGAATGGACCTTCACCAACACGAGTAGTGTAAGCCTTGCAGACACCAATTACAGTATTCAAACGGTTAGCTCCCATACCGATACCAGAAGCAATTCCGCCAGAAATAGTGTTTGATGAAGTTACGTATGGGTAAGTACCTTCATCAATATCAAGCATTACGCCTTGCGCACCTTCGAATAAGACTTTTTCATTCTTATCTAACGCATCATTAACTACTACTGAAGTATCAGTAACGTATTTCTTCATCTTTTGACCGTATTCAAGGTATTTTTCAAAAATATCTTCAAACTTAAGAGAAGGTTTGTTATAAACTTTAGTAAATAAAGCATTCTTTTCAGCCAAATTAGTACGTAATTTTTCTTCAAAAGTATCTCTTTCAAGTAAATCGCAAACACGAATACCAATTCTTGAAGCCTTATCCATGTAACAAGGACCGATACCGTTCTTGGTAGTTCCGATCTTCTTGTCACCCTTAGCTTCTTCTTGATAAGCATCTTGCAAAATGTGGTAAGGCATAATTACGTGTGCTCGATTAGAAATCTTCAAGCCACTAATATCGATACCTTCTTTTTCAAGGTTATCTAATTCTCCGAACATTACTTCTGGATTGATAACTACACCATTACCAATTACAGCACCCTTCTTAGCAGCAAAAATTCCAGATGGAATTAGGCGCATCTTGAAAGTCTTGTCACCAATTTCAATAGTGTGGCCTGCATTGTTACCACCATTTGAACGTACAGCCATTGCTGCATCTTTACTTAAGAAATCGGTAATTTTACCCTTTCCTTCGTCGCCCCATTGACTACCTACAACTGCTATTGCTGTCATTTGATTTCACCTCATAAAAATCATTTTCTTAAAACCGAAGACTAGTTTAACAATCTATAACTTAATAGTCAATTAATTTCCGAACATTTTTGATAATCAATAAAATAAACATTCATTTTTGCTCTTGACTTTACCTCATAACCCCCGTATATTAACTCATGTAGTTTTTAAAAAGCACGAGGTAAATTAGATGAGCAATTACTTTAGTATGGAAGCCTTCGATTATGATGACATCCAACTTGTACCTAATAAATGCATTATCAAGAGCCGTAAAGAGGCCGATACAAGCGTAAAATTTGGAAGCCGAACATTTAAAATCCCGGTTGTTCCAGCAAACATGGAGAGCGTAATTGATGATGATTTAGCTATTTGGTTAGCGGAAAACGGCTACTACTATGTAATGCACCGTTTTTATCCAGAAAAGCGCGCTGATTTTATTAAAATGATGCATGATAAAGGCTTATTTGCTTCAATTTCTGTTGGGATTAAAGATAGCGAATACGATTTTATCGACTACTTAGCTAAAGAAAAGATCATCCCTGAATATATTACAATCGACGTAGCTCACGGTCATTCTGACTACGTCATTAAAATGATCAAATACATTAAAGATAAGTTGCCCGATACATTTTTAACAGCTGGCAACATTGCAACTCCTGAAGCAGTTCGTGAATTAGAAAATGCTGGAGCTGATGCAACTAAAGTCGGCGTAGGACCTGGTAGAGCATGTATTACTAAGTTAAAAACTGGTTTTGGTACCGGAGGCTGGCAATTAGCAGCACTTAGAATGTGTTCAAAAGCAGCTAGAAAGCCATTGATTGCTGACGGTGGTATTCGTCACAACGGGGATATTGCCAAGTCTGTCCGCTTTGGCGCTTCAATGGTCATGATTGGATCCCTTTTTGCAGGACACGAGGAATCTCCTGGCAACTTAATTACAATTGATGGCAAGAGATATAAGCAATATTGGGGTTCAGCTTCTGAAGTTCAAAAAGGAGCCTACCGCAATGTTGAAGGAAAGCAAATGTTAGTTCCTTATCGTGGCTCTATTAAAGATACCTTGCGTGAAATGCAGGAAGATTTACAGTCTTCTATTTCATACGCTGGCGGTAAAGACTTGAGTGCAATTCGAGTAGTAGATTATGTTATTGTAAAATCTTCCATTTTTGATGGCGATAAATAAAATTTAAATCATGAGAACCGAAGTATTCATATTAAGTGGATACTTCGGTTTTTATATTCATTCAATTTTCATACAAAAAATCATCTTCTTTTTGCGTACTTATTTATATAGAGACTAACTTTTTCTCTATATATTTTTAGAAAGTTGATTTAGTATGAAAATTTCCATTCCAAATCTTTTGTACCATGGCAGTGACGTTATTGTAGAAAAACCAGATATTCATGCGGGAAAACCAAGACATGACTTCGGTAAAGGCTTTTACTTAACTACAGATATTAATCAAGCAGCAAAATGGAGCAAACATAAAATAAAAATTAATTCTCGTAAATTGCAATAATAAATTGAACACTTTTAGTTAAGCTGCTTGATAGATTCGATCTAATTCTCTTTCAAAGATTTCATCTGGTGTGTGATAAGCTAAAATTTTTCTTGGCAATGAGTTGCACCAGGTTTCAATGTCAATGATATTTTGTAAAGAATAGTTAGCTATTGCTTCTCCTTTAGGAATGAATCTGCGAATAAGACCATTGTGTCTTTCAACTGTTCCCTTATCACAAGAAGTGTAAGGATGGGCATAGTAAACCAGTGTATTGGAGGCTTCTTCTAGGTTGTACAGATCCGCAAATTCTGAACCATTATCAGTGGTAATAGTTTTAAAAATATCATTCCAGTGTTCACTGTATTGTCTTTGGAGTTCTTTAAAGGCCTGCATGACACTGATAGAAGTCTTGTCGGGAATACGAATAATTAAGAATTCACGACTCATGCGCTCAGATAAGGTTAACAGCACTTCATCATCTTTAGTCTTATGTCCAAGAACCAAATCGCATTCCCAATGACCGAATTCATTACGTTCACTAATTTCTTTTGGACGTTCTTCAATACTTCTGCCAAGCTTTTTCTTGTTTTTGCGAACACGATGAAGCTTGGTATTGCGTTTAAGCTTCTCAGTCAAGTCGTAATTATAAATGCCTAATAAGCCCTTATCAACGTAATTATAAAGAGTTTTGGTGCAGACAACATCGCTGCTAGAGAATTCGCCAGCAGCAGTGGCACGATTACTGCAAACATCAAGCGACCAACCGTCTTTAAAGAAATGTTTGTGGACATAGTGAATAAATTGATTTTTTTTGAGAAAGTCTGATTTACGCCCACAATTTTTACGATGAGCTTGATATACATCATGTCCTTGAGTAGCCTTGTATCTTTTGACTTTACCATGATACAGTTTTACAGTGCCACGTTTAACCTCATAACTGATAGTAGAAGGAGAACAGTTGAGTTCACGAGCAATTGCACGCAAAGAGCAGCCATCTTTCAAACGCAATTGAATAATAACTCGCTCTTCAAATGATAAATGCTTTCCTTTAACGTGCCGATTCATGGTAGAATGTAAAGAGTCCATTTTGACCTCCAATAGAAAGTTTTTGTGGTTATTAACATTCTATCAAACAGGTCCGAATGGACTTTTTATTTTTCTAAAGTGTTCAATTTGATTTTACAATCAACGAAAAATTAATTCTTCAAAATTAAAACAAAATCCGTACAACATTTTAATTTCTAAATATGTATTTGATACAAACCAATTCTATTCATTAAGAGTCAAAATATTTGATCATGTAAGCGAAGATTGGCTAAACTATATCATAAAAAATAGAAAGAATATCGATTTTGCTTTAAATACAGATTATGATCTAGTTATAGGTCCTGTAGTTGATGGAGCAAATTCCTGGGAAGCATTGGCACTATATTCTAAGCAAATTCCTGGGAAGCATTGGCACTATATTCTAATGGTACAATATCTTTTGAGAAAGCTATATTTCGTCTTAAACCAGAAAATTTAACTGACCAATGGGCCTTTAAAACTCAAAATTCAATTAACTGTTTAAAATATGGAGGTGTCCTTTATGAAGAAAAATAAATACGTAACCGAATCATTTATTAATGCAATTACTAAGGAAGTCAGTATTTTAATTGCTGCAAATGATCATATGTCGATCGAAAAAGCTGAAAATTTATTTAAAGAATCAAAAGTCTATAATTTTCTATGTTTTCCACCGGATTATTTTTATGAAGAAGATCCACAATATTTCTATGAAATGTATGAAAACTTAGAGCATAAAGGACTAATGGTCGACAACAATCAACTTTATTTAATGCAAAATCCTCAACTATATAAGTTACCAACAGATTAATACCGATAAAAACAACGATGGCGCACAGCTATCGTTATTTTTATTAGTTTAACTTCTAATTGATGTAAACTAAATTAAGCAAGTACTTTTTAGAAAGCTGGCGAAAAAATTGATTAAAACTGCCAAGCAAGTCTTAGCTAAGCCGTTTACATCAAACTTCTTCTTTATCTTCTTACAGGGAATTATCATCGGAATCATAACTGGATTAATTGTCGGTACCTTTAGGTGGATTATCGACCACACAATGAAGTTCTTATTCTTTATCTATCCCCTAATGCGGCAAAAACCGATCTACCTAATTCCTTACATCATTGCAACTTTGTCAATCGTTCTAATTCTGGGAAAGATTATTAAACCCGTTCTAAGTAATATTACTGGTTCCGGTGTGCCGCAAGTTGAAGCTGTGATGCTTAACGAAAATAAAATGAACTGGTGGAGCATTCTCTGGCGCAAGTTTGTTGGTGGCTTGCTAGCTATTTGTCCCGGTCTATTCTTAGGACGAGAAGGTCCTTGTATTCAAATGGGCGCAATGGTTGGTCAGGCCTTTGGTGAAAATCTCTTCCATGCTGATCCAGATGACCTTAAAAGACTCCAGGGATGCGGAATAGCTGCTGGATTAAGCGCCGCATTTTCCGCACCGCTAGCTGGTGTCTTCTTCCTAGTAGAAGAAATAACCTTTAACTTCATTCCCAAAGAAGTCCTGACTGCCTTAGCTGCTGCCATGTCATCTGACTTAATGACGCTTTGCTTCTTTGGCACGCAGCCTTGTCTTTACCTTCCTTTAGACAAGTCATTGCCACTTACTTCTTATTGGTTTGTAGCAATTATTGGTGTAGTCTTAGGCTTACTCGCCTACCTTTATCAATACTGCCTCTTAAGCCTTAAACCAGTCTATGCAAAGATCACCAAAATTCCAGCAATTTATCATAGTGTTATTCCGCTTCTGCTCGTAATTCCAATTGGTTTATGGAATGCTAACCTACTTGGCGGCTCACACGACTTTATTTCAAGTCTATTTGACCCAACTTTCATGAAAAGTATTCAAACTGGATCCTTAAGTCTGATACTATTACCACTTGTTTGGTTCGTTGTTCGGTTTATTTTTTCAATGATTTCTTATGGGGCATCTGTTCCTGGTGGTATCTTCATGCCAATTCTAGTCTTAGGAGCCCTTCTCGGCGTTGTTTTTGCCGTGCTTATGATTCACTTCAATATTGCGCCAAAGCGCTGCTATGGCATTATTATTGTCACTTCGATGTGTGCTTACTTTGGTACTATTGAAAAGGCTCCTTTCACTGCGCTGACGCTTTTAACAGAAATGGTAGGTTCAGTTGAACAGATTTTTCCAATGCTGATCACCACTTTTATCGCTTACTTTGTGTTAGATCTCTTAGGTGGAAAACCAATTTACGCAGCTCTAAGAATTCAGATGAATTATCACAAGCTATCTAACTTGCCTAAAGTTAAACATGCAGAAGAATAATTCATAAATATTTTCAAAACAAAAGGTGTCGATCATTCAACACAATAAGCGAAGATGATCAACACCTTTTTATATAGAAATAATAACTTTCTACAAGTTAATTAAAATACTTAATGCTATGCCCCAAATAATGGCATAAACTACAGCTACCATTACTAAGTAAATAACTGCTCCCCAGAATGGGTCGTGAATCATCTTTTCGGTTCCTGGATCTGGGCAGACAACTAAAAGAAATGATCCCAATGCAAATAGTGCGTAGAAAATCCAAACTAAACCTTCTCCAAATCCGAGCAAGCCTGAGCTTAAGCTCAAAATTAAGAAAAAGAATGCACAAATTGCAATCCAGAAGTTCCAGTTAGTTACTTGTGCAACCTTATTGACATACTGCCAAAAGCCACCTGTGTTACCAAACACGAATAAGTGACCAACCATGGAACAAAGAATTGTAATAATCTGAACAACAAATAAAATTACTATTGCCCAGAAAGTTGCACCAGATCCATGATGCACTAATGGCATGTCAAACAGGTTGGCAATGTAATTACCTGCAACAGCTAAACCAATGAATAATACAATATCTTCACCTAATAAGGTAACAACTCCATACCACTTCTCTGCAGGATTGTGGCCTAAAGGATAGCGCCATGATTCTACTAACCAACGCCAATAAGTGTTAGGAGTTTCTTCTTGTGGAGATTGAACTTCATCTTTCATAATAATTCCTCCTCAAGACTATTTATCTTTCGTATTTATTATAGCAACAATTGTTATAAAACGGCAGAATAAGGACTTGCGGAAACATGTTAGTGATAAGAAAAAACAAGCAACGGAGAAATTGCTTGTTTTTAATGAAATGTTAATGTGTCAGTTATTTAAAACTAGAAAATAAAAACATTCTACCAAAAAAGAGCCAAACATCTCTGTTCGACTCTTTTCATAACTATTTTTCTATTTCAACATGCTCTCTGCATATGGCAACTCAAGTGATGGATCTGCATTCAAATTCTCATCGCTAAACTTACCAGCCTTGTACAAGTTATATGCAGCAGCACCAATCATTGCCGCATTATCTCCGCAAAGTTTCAAGTCCGGTAAAATCACCTTTGGCTTAATATCAGCAGGTAACTTTTCAATCCCTTCTGCTAATCTATCGCGTAAGCCGTGGTTCGCGGCGACACCGCCGCCTAAGATAAATGTCTTCGGCTTATATTCTTTGATCGCTCTAATTGTCTTGTGGCTCAACACATCAACAACTGAAGCCTGAAAACTAGCAGCTAAATCATACTTATCAAGCTTTTCATGAATTTGATCTGCATGGTGGCAAGTGTTGATAAAGGCACTCTTTAATCCTGAGAATGAAAAATCATAGTCATCATCTTCCATCATTGCACGTGGGAAGTGGAAAGTATCCTTACCCTTATGTGCCCATTCATCAATTGTCTTACCAGCTGGATAATTAACTCCTAAAACACGACCAATCTTGTCATAAGCTTCACCAGCTGCATCATCTCTTGTATCACCCACAATTTCAAAGTGGATCGGATCTTTCATCAAGACAATTTCAGTATGACCACCAGATACTTGCAAGGCAAGTGCTGGATATTCAATTTCATCCTTTAATTGTGCAGCCATAATGTGGCCCATAATGTGGTCAACGCCAATCAATGGAATCCCAGTTGCCATTGAAGCTGCTTTTGCGGCACTAACCCCAATTAACAAAGCTCCAACTAGACCTGGTCCATAGGTAACGGCAATTGCATCAATATCATCCCAAGTAGCGTTTGCTTCAGCTAAAGCTTCCTTAGTAATTTGAGTAATCACTTCAATATGGTGACGACTTGCAACTTCTGGCACTACCCCGCCAAAACGTTGGTGGCTTTTTATTTGAGTAGCTACAATTAAGCTTTCAATTTCGCGCCCATTTTTAATTACGGCGGTAGAAGTTTCATCACATGAGCTTTCAAATGCTAAAATTCGAATATCTTTTTTTGTCAATTTACTTCTTCCTGTTCTCTATCTGCTATCTTTTTAATCATGCTTACGGCGTCCGCATGTTCAGCCGAATAATAATTCTTCCGAATAAAATTATCCCTAAATCCAATCTTACGATACAAGCTCTGCGCATTGTAATTATCGCTTCGCACCTCTAAGGTCATCTGAACAGCATGATTTCTTTGAGCAATTTCAATCATTGTCCTGAGCAAAAATCCACCAATTCCTCTTTTTTTAAAAGCAGGCTTAACAGCAATATTAGTAATATGTCCTTCTTGTGCCTGCATTCTCATCCCGACGAAGCCTACCAAGGTTGAACCCTGATAAACCACAAGATACAAAGAATTGGCATGCTTTTTCAATTCGCTCTTAAAAGAAAATCGACTCCATGGGGTTCTGCCAAAATAAACTTCTTGCTCTAAGCCCAACAAGTCAGCAATATTTTCATCACTCGCCTTCATAATTTGATAAGTTTGATTATCAAGTCTCAAAGCAAAAGGCGAAAAACTCAAGTCAATTTCTGCTGGATGAAAAAATAAACTAAACTTCTTCAACATAGTCGCTATCTGGACCAAATGCCTTTCCAGTCTTATTATGCCAATCAATTTCAGCTTGCGTACGTCTCAAGTATTTTGGCACCATCTTATCAGGATCAATTGCTTCCTTATTAAGTGCTAACTTACCAATTTCCCCAGCATGAATTTGATTATCGCCTGCAGCTTGCTTAAAGTTGTCTGACCCTAACAAGTCTTCAATCTCATCTTGATATTTATCAATTGGACTGCCGACAAAGACAACTTCTTCAGGCAGACCCAATTCTTTAATCTTATTAATTAAATTGTCTAAATGATAATGACCATCTGGAACTAAGTTCTCTAGCTTACCATTTACTTTTCGATAAACCCCAGCAAAGAAATTCTTGTTACGAGCATCTAACTCACTTACAATCACTCCGTCATTTACTCCATTAGCTAAAGCAGCCAAAGTTGATACTCCGACTAAATCTTTATTTAAAATAGAAGCAAACATCTTAGCAGTTGTAATTCCAATTCTCAATCCCGTATAAGAACCTGGCCCTTCTGCCACTGCAAAACGATCAATATCTTTTAAGGTAAGATTATTTTCTTTTAGTAATTCAGTAATCAAAGGATCTAAATGCTCGCTATGGTTGCGATGATCCTCTTCATTTTTTTCAACAATTTTATCCCCATCATTCAAAGCTACACTCAAATGATTGGTTGCAGTCGTGATACTTAATATCTTCATTTAAACTCTATCCTTAATACTATCGAAATTACCTTCTTATTTTAACACGTTGAAAAGCATTTAAAATCACGTAAAGTACGACAATTTGAATCCATGGCGTAATTAATTCCTTGAGAATTCTTTGTAAGAAGGCTGCTCGTAAGTCTAGGCCATATAGTAGGTGAAGCCAATAAGTATTCATTAATACATTAACTACTAAAGTGACTAATAAAGTCGCTGCAATAACGCGCCACCATTTAATTGGCTTTTGGTATAAAAATAAGGCATAGATTACCACGCCAACAATAGCTGACAGAGTAAAGCCAGGGAAGAAACCTCCCTCAACTCCAAAAATAGCTGACCGCAATAAATCACTAATTAATGCGCCGATTCCACCCCAAAGTGGGCCGAAATAATATCCTAAAAGCGCACTTCCAATAAATCCCAATCCTACTTTTACAGTTGAAGGACCAAAAGAAATTTTTTCTAATACAATATCCATCGCTACAAATAATGCCAAAGTAACTAAACCTTGCAAATCTATTTTCTTTATTCCCGTCTTCATTGGCATCCCTACCTTCCAAAAAAGCACGACTGTACTAATAAGTCATGCTCTTAATTTTCTCTCCAACTAATTTCAGCCAAAGCAGAAATTTCACCTTGATTAGAAATCAAATGATACGACGTAAGCGTATCTTGATCAAGCGTAAGCTCAGATACGGCCTGATCGCCATATTGTACTTCTTTTTTAAATGAAATATCGACACTTTTAGCAGTATGAGAATTCAAAAATTCTCTTGGTAAAGTATCAATCATCCAATCAAAATAAACACTATTAGTTAAATGATGATTTGTATCTAAATCATAGTAACGAACCGCATATGTCTTACTCGATTCATAATCCTTCAAAGGACGTAATCTCTTAAAACGTGGCATATGTTTCAAGTATGGATTTCCAAACTTTTCCATCATTTGACTATCTGCTTCAGTAATTTTTCGATTTTTTAGATCTAAAATCACCCATTGGCTTTTGACATCTACTATCTTTTTGTTAGTAGAGTCTATTATACCAAAATCTCTATATTCAAAAAAGCGATTATAACCGCTACCGTTTGTTGTAACGGTAATTTTTTCACCAGCTTCAGGAAGACGCTCAAGATCAAGATGATATTCAACTACCACCCAGCCTAAGTTTTGTTTTAATAAATCATGAATCCCAGCATTGCCTTGAGTTAATTGATCATTTGAAACTTTCATAAAATGTTCAATTAATTTAGGAAGCTGAATTTTCCCCGTTTCATCACAGTCGCCATAAGTAACCTGATGTTCTTCTTTAAAAATCTTTTCCATTAGCGATCACCACGCAATTAATTTTGATGATATTTATCATAGAGCTCATTCTTTGATACTTTATTAGCCTTAGCGACTAACTTAATAGCATCCTTTTTACTTTCGCCAGCTTCAACTCGATCAGCCACTTGCTTGATTAGCTCATCCCAAGAAAGTTGCTTTTCTTTCTCATCATTTGGTGAAACCAAAACTACGAACTCGCCTCGAGGATCATTCTTAGTGAAGTATTCATTAATTTCACTAATTGTACCTCTTAAATATTCCTCATGAATCTTCGTTAGTTCACGAGCTAACACAATTTTTCTATCTGGTTTAATTACCTCAGCCAAGGTCTTTAAAGTCTTCTTTAAACGATGAGGGGCTTCATAGAAAATTGAAGTCGCACGTGCCTGATTCATCATCTCAAAATATACTTTTTGCTCACTACTCTTACGCGGTAAAAAGCCATAATAGGTAAATGGTTGAGCATCAAAGCCAGATGCAATTAAAGCTGTCGCAAAAGCTGAAGGTCCTGGAAGCGAAACAACCGGGATATCATTTTTGATACATTCTTGGACCAGAATATAACCAGGATCGGAAATAACTGGCATCCCAGCATCAGAAATTTCGGCAATCGTATTCCCTTCTTTAAGCAATTTAATTAATTCTGGCGCACGTTCTTTAGAATTATACTTATGAAAAGAAATCATCCTATTATGAACGCCAATTTTTTCAAGTAAGATTCCGCTGGTTCTAGTATCTTCAGCAGCAATATAATCAGCTTCAGTTAGAATCCTCTTCGCTCTTAAAGTAATATCTTCTAAATTACCAATTGGTGTAGGGACAAGGTAAAGCCGTCCCTTATCCTTTTCATTAAAACTACTTTGCGCTTGCATCTTTTATCCCCTATTTTTTTGTCCGTGATTTACGAAATTATCTAAAATATCTAAGCAAAACATGCAATCTTCACCAGATTCACGGTGAGAGCCATAATACATGTTGCAAATATGATAGCCAGAATCGTAAATATTACGTAGTGATTTTAGACCAGCTTGGGATTTACTTTCTGCTGGTTCTTTGTTGGCGTCTAATTTACTAATTTTTTCTCTTAATAGTTGATTTTCAACCTTTAATTCTGTATTTTCTTTCAATACTTCAAGCATGTCATTTTCCAGACCGGCAACAGTTTTTGTCATTGCCTGAAGATTTTGCTGTAATTGTGACAATTGTGAAAATGGATCCACTCAAAAACACCTACCGTTCAAAACTCAATACTAAATAATCTAACGTATTGTGGAAACTAACATTACTAGCTCGCATCTTATCAGCAGTCATCAACAACTCCAATAAGAATGCACTTTTCCTTAACTTTTTACCAGCTGCTAGACTCTTCATCGCTAAAGTCTTAAGTTGATAAAAAACAAATTTTTGACTTGCTGGCTTTGTAGCAAGACTGCTAATCTGGCTCACGCGTACCAGTGCTAAATCATTCTGCTCTAATAACTCTTGGAACAAATACTTACTTTCTTCTTCAAGCTTAGCCGTATCGCCTAGATCATCAATTTCTTCATCAGTTAAGCCATATTCAAGCAACTGCGCTCTCTTACTATCAATTTTTTCATCAGAGAAATTAAGAATCTGCGTTCTAGACTTAACTGTTGGCAAGATTTGATTTTCATTATTGGTTATCAAAATCGTAACTACAGGTGCTACCGGCTCTTCTAATAAGTTAAGCAAAGCATTACTTGCAGCTAAAGTTAGCTTTTCAGCATTTTCAATGATAAAAAAACGTCGCTTGCCTTCAACAGGACTTTTTGCCAATTCTTCTTTCAAAGGACGAATTTGATCAATTGAAAGCGTCTGTTTTCCTTCTAGTTTTACTAAAAAGACATCAGGATGATTGCCATCTAAAATTCTTTGACAATTATTGCACGTCCCATCAGGCTTATTTTCTCCTGTACAATTAAAAAGACATGCCAGCCAATAAGCTGTATTAAGTCCTTTTTTTTGCATTGGATCGACAAACAAATAACTGTGGGCAACTTTTTTATTTAAATATGCATCCCTTAAAAGATCAGTCTGCTTTTGACCTATATTTTTTAAATCAATCATTAAAAGTGCTTAAATTCCTCAACTGGTAATACAAAGACCGTTGCTCCGCCTACAGTAACTTGGACAGGCTTACCTAGCATTGAAGTTCCCGCTGCATCCATATTCATATTAGAAACATACTGTTCTCTAGTGTGGGAACTCTTTTTGATAATTTCTAATACTTCATTTACTCGGTCATCTTCAATCCCAACAATAAAAGTTGTATTTCCTGCCTTTAAAAAGCCGCCGCTTGTAGCTAATTTTGTTGCACGCACATTATTTTGAATAAATTCTCTTGCCAATGCATCCGCGTCTTTATCTTGTACAATTGCTAAAACGAGTTTCATTCTTACCAAATCCTTACATAAAAATATCAGGTAATTGCTTTCTTATTATTTTAACACTATTAGCCGCAACTTCCTCGATTGGCAAATTAGCATCCACCTTTTTAATTCTATCAGGATATCGTTTTAACAAGTCTGTATATCCGGCATAAACTTTTTTGTGGAAAGCTAATTTTTCTTGTTCAAGTCGATCTTCTTGCCCTGCTCGTTCCTTTTCAATTCTAGCCAAGCCAGTTGCAGGATCTAAGTCTAAAAAGATCGTTAAATCTGGTTCAAGTCCGCCAGTTCCAAAATCATTAATTTGCTTTACAGCTTCAATACCCAAATTACGTCCAACACCTTGATAAGCTAAAGAACTATCAATAAATCTATCTGACAAGACAATTTTTCCAGCTGCCAAAGCTGGGCGAATAACTTCACTAACATGCTGACTTCTTTGAGCTGCATAAAGAAGAGCTTCAGTTCGATCATCCATTTCCTTATTTGCTGGATCTAAAATAATTGTTCTAATATTTTCAGAAATCTTTGATCCACCAGGTTCACGTGTAATAATCGTCTTTTTCTGTATTTCTTTTGGCAACTGCTTGATAAGCTCGTTGATAACTGTGGTTTTTCCTGCCCCATCTGGGCCTTCAAATGTAATTAAATATCCTTTCATGTCTACCCCCAATTGGCATTGTACTGTAAAAGAAAAAAGAAAGACAGACTTGTTTTTTTCAGATTATTTATTTTTCCACAAAAAAAGTCCACCACTGGTGGACTACATTATCTAGTAATCACGCTTGATGAGCTACTAGATTTAGTGTTTCTTCTTCTTGCTTCTTCATACAAAAAAATAAATTTCGCATGTAGAATTTTATTTAAAACACGATTATCAAATGAATAATCAATTGTTGTCTGATCAAAAACTTTTTGTTCTGCAAGTTGTCTCTGCAATTGAGCAACTACTTTTAATAGTCGCTCATCGCCTGCTTTTTTAACTTTATGCCTTTTTCCAATCATAGATCTGTTCTCCCTTGAACAGCGCGCTTCAAAGTAATTGAGTTTGCATATTCAATATCGCTACCTACAGCTAACCCTGCAGCTAGGCGCGTCACTTTCAAGCCGGCTGGTTTGATTAGCTTAGCTAAGTACATTGCAGTTGCTTCACCTTCTGGACTAGAATTTAAAGCCAAAATAACTTCTTTAACTTCATCTTGCTTTTGCAGTCTAGTAATTAGGCTCTTAATATTAATTTCTTCTGGGCCAACACCATCCATTGGGGACAGAACACCATGTAAAACATGGTATAAACCGTTATATTCACCCATTTCTTCAAAAGCCATTACATCTTTTGGCTGCTCTACCACCATAATTGTTGAACGATCACGATTTGCATCTCGGCAAATTTCACATGGATCGCTCTCGGTAATATTTCCACAAATAGAACAAGAGTGAAGATTTTCTTTTACCTGCATTAATGACTTGGAAAAGTCTTCCACATCATCTTCAGGCATGTCCATTGTGTAAAAAGCTAACCGCGTTGCTGTTTTTTCACCAATACCAGGCAACTTCATATAATTATCAATTAAACGTGCAATTGGTAATGGATATTGCATAATTACATCAAACCTTTAGTGTATTTTCCCATTGATGCTTGAGTAGCATCATCGACTGCCTTAATTCCTTTATTAACAGCATCAATAACTAAATCTTGAAGCATATCTGGATCATCTGGATCAATTGCTTCCTTATCAATCTTTAAGTCTTTCAATTGACGGTCACCACTAAAAGTTGCTACTACCATATCATCAGCAGACTTGCCAACAAATTCTTGAGTAGCTAAATTTGCTTGTTCAGCTTCCATTTGTTGTTGCATCTTTTTAGCTTGCTTAATTAAGCCTTGCATGTTGCCCATACCCATACCACCAAAATTAGGTCTTCTACTCATTTTTTCTCTCCTTAATCTTTAACTTGTGCTAGATCACCAAAAAGTTCTTTTGCTTTATCGATAACTTCCTTTTTAGCTTGAGGATCTACCTGATTTTCATTTGTTTCTTGTTCAGATTTTTCTATTTTTTGAAATTTCTTAGCAAGTAATTCTTCCTTATGACTTGCTACAAAATCATGCCGTACTTTTAGCCATGAAGAATCTGCAACTAAAACAATACTATAATTATGCTTCGTTAACTTGGCAATTTCAGCTTCAAGCTGAGAAATTAAATCTCCATCTTGATTTGCCCGTTCAAACCATAATTCATATTTACATTTTAAAACAATTTGTTCATGACTTGCAGCTACAGGATTCAAAACTTCCATGACGGCTCTTTGAGATACCTTCAAAGTAGACAATAAATCTGGCCAAATATCTTTGACTGTATTTAAGTCCTCTTTCGTCGCATTTTCAAGTACATGGTAGACTTGACGGCGATTATTTTCCTGTGCTGCTTGATTATTTGCACTGGCCTTTCTTCTCTTAGGTTTTTGATCAGTATTAACTGTTTGAGCAGCAACTTGTTTAGGACGAGAATTAGTTTCTGTCTTAATAGTCCCAGAAAAGTCAGAGCTACTTCTATTAGTTACTTGAACTGGTCTATTTTTTAGTTCAGCAACTTGTTTACTTAAATTATCAATTTCATTTTTTAACTTTTGAACGACAGTTGAAGAAACTGAATCACCTTGTTCTACTGGTGCATTTCCGCCTACCCCTTGCGTGACTTGAACCACAAACACATCAAGCGGAATTTGTTGCTGATTAGTGTAGCGCAAATCGTTTAAAGCAGTATTGGCTGCTTGAACTAAATTATAAAATTTTTCTTCTGGGATCTTAGCTAATTCTGCTGCATAATCTTTAGTTAAAAAAGTTGCCTCTTGATTGCTCTTAATAACCAGCATCCCTTTAACAGTTAAGCTAATTAGTTCATCTAAGATATTCTTAGTTGATGCCCCATCTTGAAGTAAATTATGAACTATTTCGAATGCTTCTGACGTTTCGCCCTTAAGTAAGTCTAATAAGACTTGCTCAATCTTTTCTTGAGCAGCATAACCAGTAATTTTTAAGGCATCGTCATACTTAACCTTATCCTGATCATAGGATAAAATTTGATCCAAGATACTTAAACTGTCCCGCATTCCACCATCAGCTACTTGAGCAATTACCTCAAGTGCCTTTTCTTCAAAGCCAATTTTTTCTTGACCAAGAATATAAGTCATGCGAGCAATTAAATCATGTTGATCAATCCGTTTAAAATTATAGCGCTGAGTTCTTGAAATAATAGTTGCTGGGACTTTTTGAAGTTCAGTTGTAGCTAAGATAAATACTACATGCTCAGGTGGCTCTTCTAGTGTCTTAAGTAAGGCATTAAAGGCACCCATCGAAAGCATATGAACTTCGTCGATAATATAAACTTTATATTTCCCCTGTGTGGGAGCATATTTTACCTTATCGCGGATATCACGAATTTCATCAACACCATTGTTTGATGCTGCATCGATTTCGATAATATCATTCATCGTCCCTCGATCTGCCGCAAGACAGTTTTCACACTCATTACATGGCTCACCATCTTGCAAATTAGTACAATTTAAGGCCTTTGCAAAAATCTTTGCACATGATGTTTTACCAGTACCACGTGGTCCCGCAAACAAAAAAGCATGTGATATCTTGCCACGCTTGATTGCATTTTTTAATGTATCAGTAATCGCTGTTTGGCCTACAACCCCATCAAAAGTTCTAGGACGCCATTTACGATATAGCGCTTGATAAGCCATTTTGCACTTCCTTTATCAAAAAAACTCCTAGCTCAAACGAGCTAAGAGCTGTTTATTTTCTCAAAAAAAGGCACATGCCCAAGCAACCTTAGTGCTGCTACCTTCCGGTCCTGACACAATTTGGAGGTCGGACATTGCCCACAAACTATAATACAGTATTTTAACTATTTTTTCCACTATTTATCTTGCTTTTGTTTACGCCTAATTTCGCGGAAAAAATCTTTTAACATTTGCGCTGCTTGATCCTTAAATAAGCCTCCAAAAACTTGAGGGTGGTGATTAAATTTTTCTACTTTGAATAAATCAATTACACTTCCAGCAGCTCCGGCCTTAGGATCAAAAGCGCCATAATAAACTTCAGCTAGCCGTGAATTAATAATTGCACCGCTGCACATCGGACATGGTTCAAGGGTAATAAACAAGCTGCAATCAACTAAACGCCAAGAACCCAGATTTTTGCAGGCCTCTCTAATCGCAATCATTTCTGCATGCTGGGTTGCATCCTCATCAAGCTCGCGTCTGTTGTAGCCTTCGCCAATTACATTTCCATCTTTATCCACAACAATTGCACCAATCGGTACTTCTCCCTGCTCTTCAGCTTTTTTTGCCTGTGCAAAAGCTAGCTGCATGTATTCTTCCTTATCGCTTTTTTCAAACATATATTTTATTCAATATCTTTCCTATAATTCTTATTAATCATTATTATTGTAATCGAAAAAGCCAGTTAAATTAACTGCTAACGTAAAGAAGTTCATCATTAAACATATTCATGTATAGTATAAAAAGTAAAAATAAAAAAGATCTTTTGGATCTCTTCTATTAAATTCGGCCACGTTTTTTAATCGTATAGCAGTTAACAAAATAGCCAATTGATCCGACAAAATAAAGCATAGCCAAACCAGCTGCACCAAGGAATCTATTACCATTAACTGATAAATAAATCATTCCACCAAACCCAGCCAAAACAATTAAGACTAAAATAATATTAATCAATAGCTTCATAATGATTCACTTCTTTCAAAGCATTATCTTCTCTACTTTGTATTCGCTTTCATTATAAACCATTATCGTTATCTTTTTAATTATTTTCGCTCATTAAAATGTAATATCCTTTATCCCGAGCTAAAATTTCACAGTTTCCGTATACTTTTGTCATTAGTTTCTTTGCACTTGGTGCCCCTTGTTTTTTCTGAATGACAACTAGCAAAATTCCATTTTCCACTAAGTGCTCTTTAGCTTCAGATAAAATTTGGTCAACTACTTTCTTTCCAGCCCGAATTGGTGGATTAGTAATCACTAGCCCATACTTTTTATCCACTTGTTCATAAATATCTGATTGGTAGATATTAACATTGTTAATTTGATTAAACTTTGCATTTCTCCTAGCTAAATCAAGAGCTCGTTCATTTACGTCGACCATATCAACTTCTTGCTCTGGCCAAAATTTAGCTGCAAATAAGCCCATTGGACCATACCCTGTTCCAACGTCTAAAATCCCAGCTTTTGGAAAGGTTAAGTCTTTCATGGTTTTGATTAATACACCAGAACCATAGTCAATTCTTAGCTTTGAAAATACGCCTGCATCAGTTGTAAATTTCAAATCAATATCGTCAATATGATAATCAACTAAATGTTCATCATGTTTAGCATCCGGATTAGCCGCAAAATACATTTGATTCTTTTTTGTCATAATTATTCTCGCTTCTTCAATTTCTATCTTATAGTTTATCAATTCTACTTTGCTTTTTTCTACAAAGCTTTATAATTAGAATGATTACAGAAAGGAAGAGATAGAATGTTAGTTTCTATTCCTATATTTATTTTAGCAATTATTGTCGGAATTTTCTGTCTATGGATGGGATTCAGAATAAAAGGCAATCAAGCTGTCTTTGGCCGTGTTCTTTCAACTAACAGTCAAACTTGGGCTAGATTTTGGCTGACTGCTGGGTGGGTTATTATTATCATCGCGGGCTGCTATCTTTTATTCATGATCATTTTACATTTTTATTTAACCATGTAAAAAAGCGTAAATTCATCTTTTTTTGAATTTACGCTTTAATTTTTATCTTTTCTTTTTTCGATCCAATCCTTAAACTTGTTCCATTCGCTAGGTGTATGACTATCTTTTAATTCTTGAATTTGTTCTTGTAAATTTTGGTTTTGCTGAGCAAGAAGCTTATTTTGTTGCTCTAGCCGGTCTAATTTATCTAAAATTAAGGTTAATTCTGCATCTTTATCTTTAATACTGACTTTTCCTTCATTTCTCCTCATCAAGTAGGCAGTAAGAGAACTAGTAACAATTCCCATTACTCCTACTCCAATCAAGATCATTGCTAGAATCACTAGTTTTCCCAACAAAGATTGTGGAGAAATTGTATGCCGTGAAATGTCACCATAACCAACCGTACTTGCAGTGGTAATCGCCCACCAAAAGGCTTGATCAAGTGAAACGTGTTCAGTAATTGATATTGCAACTGATCCTAACATTAAAAATGCAATACTAAAGTATATTACGTATAAAATGCCATGAGTGTGCAAAATATCTTTCAGCATCCCCACTAGTCCGGCCAGGCGAATTAAACGCAAAAGTCTAAAATATAGACCAATATCTCCCAATTGCGCAAATTTCATCCAGTTAAAAGCAATTCCGACCGGAATAATTGCCACTAATTCAAAAATATTATTTCTAAAAAAAGCCCGCCTATCTTTAGCAAGATATAGCCTATAAAAATAATCAATTGCTAAAATAATTAAAATAATGTTGTTAAGCCAAAACCACTTACTATTAGTACCATTAATATCAATTATGGCTGCAAAGTCTAGAACGATCAGTACAATTGAAACGATAGCTAAAGCAGCCTTAAACCATTTATAAAAATTTTTCTTAAGCATAATTTTATTGTAAACAAAAATGAGGACTCCGTAAAATAGAGTCCTCATTTTTAATAGTGTGTTCAGTTAAGACCTTATTACTTAACAGTAACAGTTGCGCCAACTTCTTCAAGCTTAGCTTTGATGTCGTTAGCTTCGTCTTCAGAAACGCCTTCCTTAACGTTCTTAGGAGCACCATCAACAAGGTCCTTAGAATCCTTAAGGCCAAGACCAGTGATGTCACGAACAACCTTGATAACCTTAACTTTTTCTTGACCAACATCAGTCAATTCAACGTCAAATTCAGTCTTTTCTGCACCTGCGCCTGCAGCACCTGCAGCAGCAACTGGAGCAGCAGCTGAAACACCAAATTCGTCTTCAATAGCCTTTACTAAGTCGTTTAATTCAAGGATTGAAGCACCTTTTAAATCTTCAATAATCTTTTCAGTATCTAAAGCCATTATAAGTTTCCTCCGAAATTAGATATGTGTAAATTTACTATAATTATTCGTCTTTTGAATCAGCGACAGCCTTAACAGCATATGCAAAGTTGCGAACTGGAGCTTGTAATACAGATACAAGCATTGAAAGTAAACCTTCGCGACCTGGAATAGCTGCAAGTTTCTTGATTTCTTCTTGGCTGGCAACCTTACCTTCGAGCATACCACCTTTAATTGATAATGCGTCGATATCATCTTCGTATTTAGAAACAATACGAGCTGGTTCAGTAATGTCATCTGCATCAGCAGTGTAAACAACAGCAGTAGGACCAACAAAAGTATCGTCTAAACCTTCGATACCAGCCTTTTCAGCAGCACGCTTTAAGTAAGTATTCTTGATAACTTTCATCTTAACGTTAGAATCACGTAAATCCTTACGTAAGTTAGTTACTTCTTCAACAGTTAAACCTAAGTAGTCAATTACTAAGATAGCTTTAGCTTCCTTAAGTTCTGCTGCAAAGTCATCAACAAGCTTTTCTTTTTTAGCAATGATTGCTTTACTCAACGAATTCACCTCCAAATTTACTTTAAGATAAATTCTATCAGCCGAAATAAAAACTCCACGCCAAAAAGACATGGAGTTGTAAAACTCTTAGTTTTTCTGGCCTCGGCGGGATATTAAGGCACGTTAGCCACCCGAGTCTTAGGTAGAATTTACTGTACAATATATTACCTTAAATTAGATAAGTCGTCAATAGCTTTTTTTAATTAAACCATTTTTGTCGTATTTTCTCTAACTCCCCTGTCTTTTCTAGATGCTCAAGAGCTTGATTAATCTTATCTTTTAAAATCTTGTCTTTCTTATTTATTCCTACTGAAAACTTTTCGCTCGGATATGGTAGTTTTTCTTTCTTAAATTCTTTTTGATACTTACTATGAGCTAGGTAGTAATTGGCATACACTCCATCAATCAATAAACCGGTGATTCTACCGGCTTTCAAATCAATGAAGGCATTATTATAAGTATCATATAAAACTGTGCTTTTAACCCGCTTTTTTAGAACATTAGGATAATTATCTAAATCGTCTGCTCCAGAAGACCCAGTTTGAACGCCAAGGACTTTTCCCTTCATTTGACGATAATTATCTATCTTATCTTTCTTACGCGTAACTAAAATTTGGTCATTTTCAAGATAAGGTCGTGAAAATGCTACTTTTTTTGCTCGAGCCTTCGTTTTGGTATAACCATTCCAAATAACATCAATTGTTCCATTACGCAATTCGGTTTCTTTCATTGACCAATCGATAGTTTGAAAATCAGGTTTTAAACCAATTTTCTTGCAAACAGCTGTTGCTAAGTCGACATCAAAGCCAACTAACTTACCATTTTTTTGTCTAAAATCCATCGGCACAAAACTATCATCCACACCAATTACTAAGGTTCCACGCTCTTTAATTTTTTGCCAAGAGCTTTCCTGTCTTTGGCAACCATATAATCCCAAGGCTGTAATAACAATCATCAGTAAGCCTAAAACTTTTATTATTTTTTTCATCATTTTTCTATTGGCTCAACTTTTAAGATTTTATCAGCGACAGCTTTCCCAAATTGATGATCATGCGTAATAACAACCTGCGTCATTCCAGTTTGTTTAAGCTTTAAGAAAATTTCTTTTACTTTTCCTACCAATTCAGGATCTAAAGCTGAAGTTGGTTCATCATAACACAAAATTTCTGGCTTCATTTGCAATGCTCTAGCAATTGCTACACGTTGCTTTTGTCCACCTGACAATTGGTAAGGATACAAATTCTTAAACTTTTCTAAGTCTAGTTGCTTTAAAACAGGCTCTGCAGCTTTTTCAGCATCAGATTTACTCATCTTATTCACCATAATTGGAGCTAAGGTAATATTATCCATTACCGAAAGATTAGGAAAAAGATTATAATCTTGAAAAACCATCCCTACCAAATGATTATTACGATCAGTTGGATCAAATTCTTTTCCATTATGGATAAATTTTCCACTATCTGCACTTTCAAGGCCCGCAATTAAACGTAATAATGTTGTCTTACCTGCGCCTGATGGCCCAATGATACTTAGGATATCGCCTTGATCAAGTGAGAGATCTAATTTATCAATAATTTTTCTTGTACCAAAGCTCTTGCTTATCTTCTTAAGCTCTAAAACTTTATTTCCAGACATTGCTCTTCTTCTCCACTACTCGTAATAAAGCTGTTAAAACAGCAGTCATTGCCAAATATACACATCCTACTAAGACAAGTGGAACTAAAGATACATCACGCGCCGTTGCCACATTTCCAGCACGAAGTAAATCGCCTAAGCCAATTACATAAACTAAACTAGAATCCTTGACCAAATTAATTAATTCATTTCCGATTGAGGGAAGAACGATTTTAACAACTTGTGGTCGAACAATTCGATTAATAGTCTGCCAGCGACTTAACCCAAGCACTTGCGCAGCTTCAAATTGTCCAACAGGAACGGCTTGTAAACCCCCACGAAAAATCTCAGCAAAATATGCGGCGTAATTAATAATAAAAGCAACTAAAGCAGCCTCATATCTTGGAAAAACTATTCCGACAGTTGGTAAGCCATAAAAAATAAAAATTAATTGGAGTAAAAGCGGCGTACCACGAATAATCCATACATAGAATTTCAAAATAGCCTTAACCAGTTTTAAATTTGAATGTAAGCCAAAAGCGACTAACAAACCTAATGGAATAGAAACTACAGTCGTCCAAAAAAAGATTTCGATAGTTAACCAAGCACCGGAAAACAATGAAGGTAAAATACTAAAAATATAATTTAGCACTTCCTTCACCTCCTGTTCTAAAAATAGCGTATTGTTTAATTCTAACTAAAATCTAATTGTACTTTCAACCTTAGTACAAAAAAAGACTTCACAAATGTGAAGTCTTTTGGCTTAATTAAGTAACTATTAATTAGTCTAAGTTCAATGGATCCAAGTGGATACCAGGGCCAAAGGTTGCAGAAACGGCAACACTCTTAATGTATTGACCCTTAGCTGATGCAGGACGTGCACGAAGAATAACGTCACGTAATGCATCAAAGTTTTGTGCCAACTTATCAGCGTCAAATGAAGCCTTACCGATTGGTGCGTGGATTAAACCTTGCTTATCAACACGGTATTCAACTTGACCTGCTTTTTGGTTTTCAACAGCTTTAGCAACGTCCATAGTAACAGTACCAGTCTTAGGGTTTGGCATTAAGCCCTTAGGTCCTAAGATACGACCTAAACGACCAACCTTAGCCATCATCATTGGAGTAGCAATAACTACATCAAAGTCTAAGTAACCGTTTTGAACTTTTTCTACTAAATCGTCAGAACCAACTTCGTCAGCACCTGCTTCTTTAGCTTGATCAGCTTGTGGACCTTCAGCAAAAACAACAACCTTCTTAGATTTACCAGTACCATTTGGAAGTACCAATGCACCTCTAATTTGTTGATCTGCTTGCTTTGGGTCAACGCTTAAGTTATATGCAACTTCGATAGTTGCGTCAAAGTTTGCGTATGAAGTTTCTTTTGCTAACTTCATAGCTTCATCTACTGAATAAAATTTAGTTGAATCAACTTTTTTAGCTGCTTCTAAATATCTCTTTCCATGCTTTGCCATGTAAAAATCCTCCTGAAAATGTGGTCAAACGAGTCTTCTCAAACTCTCCCACCTTGATTCGTTAATTTTGATTAACGATCCGACGTTCCTAAAAACACTAGTCTTCTACAGTGAAGCCCATGCTTCTAGCAGTACCTTCAATCATGCGCATAGCAGCTTCAACATCTGCAGCGTTTAGATCTTTCATCTTGGTTTCGGCAATTTCCTTAACTTGGTCCTTAGTTACCTTAGCAACCTTCTTAGTGTTAGGTTCACCAGAACCCTTGTCAACCTTAGCAGCCTTCTTTAAAAGAACAGCTGCTGGTGGAGTCTTAGTAATGAATTCGAATGAACGATCTTCATATACTGTAATAACTACAGGGATAATCATACCCTTTTGATCAGCAGTACGTGCATTGAAGTCCTTAGTGAAACCAACAATGTTGATTCCAGCTTGACCCAATGCAGGACCAACTGGAGGTGCAGGAGTTGCTGCACCAGCAGGAATTTGCAGTTTAACTACGTTAATAACTTTCTTTGCCACGGTCAATACCTCCTTGATTCCGTGATGCGGTTATAATGGAGAATTTTCCTTCTTCTCCTCCCACAATAATAAAGATACTCTAATATACTACCAGCAATTACTCAAATTGACAATAGTTAATTAGACTTTATTATTCATCAAATTCTTTTACTTGGTTATAGTCAAGTTCAGCATTTGTTTCTCTGCCGAACATATCAATTGAAACATAAAGTTTATCTTTTTCTGGATTAATTTCAGTAATTTTACCGCTCATGCCGCTAAATGCACCATCGATAATAGTTACTGTTTCACCAACTTCATAGTCAGCTTTTTGCTCCTTAGCTGGTTGTCCTTGAGACTTAAGAATTCTTTCGATTTCTTCATCATATAAAGGAGATGGCTTTGATCCACCACCGTGACTGCCAACAAATCCAGTAACGTTTGGTGTATTTCTAACAACGTACCAACTTTCGTCAGTCATTACCATTTCTACCAAAACGTATCCAGGAAATACCTTTTCATCGACTTCTTGTTTCTTACCACGAACAGTTTCAGTCTTTTGTTCTTCAGGAACAATTACTCGAAAGATATAGTTTTGCATTCCCATTGATTGGGCTCTAGAAAGTAAATCTTTCTTAACTTTTTCTTCGTAGCCAGAATAAGTGTGTAAAACGTACCATTTCTTTTCGCTGGTTTCAACCATTGTCTTTAAACTCCTTAAAATAATACCTTAGTGCAAATAAAAAAACCTCCAAGGGAGGCTTTTTAGCTGATTCAATTATAACACATATACTGTCACTATAAGAACAATTGCGTTAAGTAGCTAAATAATAAATCTAGCAATCCAAGGTAAGCACCAAATAAAATTGAGCTAATTACTACGACCCCGGTATCACGTCTATTTTGTTTCCAAGTTGGCCATGATACCTTTGCCATAGTTTGATTAACACTCTTAAAAAATTTAAACATCGCTTACCTACCTCGTTTCCTTATGCAAAATCTGCTTGCCGCAGTGCTTACAAAACTTCTTAAGTTCAAGTCTTTGCGTTCTATTCTTGCTGGCTGCAATTGAATAATTGCGAGAGCCACATTCAGTACATGCAAGAGCTGCTTTCTTTACTGCCATAAAACCACTCCTAAACTGCATTTATCTTAGCAAAAAAACGTTATTTTAGCAATTACTATCTAAAAAGTAAAGTGTAAGATAAATATATATTGTAAAAAATCAATATCTACTTTTAAATAATGATCCCAGATAGTGTAAAATTATACATTATAAGATCTTATTTAACTAAAAATAAAGATATTTTATATAATCATAAAGAATAGTAAGTCTTGATATATCGCATTTTTTATAATTATCTATTTAGATCTACATCTTCTAGTTCTTAATAATTCAAATTAAAAAATATTGCGGAAAAATAACATCCATTGCTTCAACTTACTTTATTTTTATTCACTTTGACTACTCTTATAACCAATATTCAATGACTGGAAGGATCAAAGACAAAAGACAAGTTAATAACTTAGTCTTTTAATTACCTATACTATGCTAGAAAAAAGAAATAATATCAAAAATAAATTCACTTTTTGGGATAGTTTCCCTCAAGTGCAAAAAGATATGATTGAGATTAATCAGATTATCTTAAAACACATTAATAGCGTTCCCGGTTTATTAGGACAAGCACTAGAAGATACTTTTGCTGTTCCTGGAAAAATGCTCCGCCCTGCTTGTGTAATGCTCTTTGGTGCATTTGGTCCTGACGCTACTCAAAAACATGACGAGCTCCAGAAAATAGCAACTTCTATTGAGACGCTTCATAACGCCACTTTAATTCATGATGATATTATTGATGAATCTAGTATGCGACATGGGCGTCCATCTATTCAAACTAAATACGGCAAACATATCGCCGTTTATGCTGGTGACTATTTATTCGCCCTTTCATTAACGCTTTTAAGCGAAAATGCTCAAAGTTTACACAGCGTAATTGCTGACGGAAAAACAATGCAAAATATCCTAGTTGGCGAAACTGAACAATATAACAATGCCTATAATATCAATATTTCTGAAAAAGAATATTTAAACCAAATTAAGGGCAAAACTGGCGTTTTATTTGGCTTAGCATGTTTTATTGGTGCTTATGAAAGTGGAATTAAAGTAACTAAAGCCTTAAAAGCTAAACAGTTTGGAGAATACCTAGGACAGGCTTTTCAACTAAGAGATGATATTTTAGATTACAAAACTACAAGCTCTACTTTTAAAAAGCCGGTCTTACTTGATGTTAAAGATGGAATCTATTCGGGTCCTTTAATTTTCGCCTTGCAAAACGATGATAATAATCATTTACACGAATTGGTAAAAATGGGAAAAGATCTGACCCAAGATCAATTACATGAAATTGAAAATTTGGTTAATCATCTCGGCGGTGTGGAACGAGCACAAAAGTTAGCTGATCAATATACCGAAAAAGCCCTAGCTAGTCTAAAAAAACATTGGCCAGATAATGAGAATCGTGCTTTGATCGAACAATTAACAGGTAGATTATTAAAAAGACAATATTAAAAGAGCGTTAAGAAGAACGCTCTTTTCTTTTCCTCTAACATTCACTTTCGATATAATATTTGGTTGGATAAATACTCTAGAAAGTAGGATAAGAAGTGAACAAAAAACAAAATACTTCACACTTTTTTGCATGGTGGGTCTTTATTGTCTCATGCTTGATTTCATTAGTTGGCTTCGGTCTAATAGTTAATACAATCGGCCTCTTCTTTGAACCAATTAGTAAGAGTTTCCATGTTGGCCGAGCAAGTGTTGCTTTAATGACCACTCTGCAAAATGCAGCGGCAGCTATTACTCTTTTATTTGCTGGTAAAATTATGACCAAGCTTAATTTACGCTGGCTTTTAACATTCTGTTTTGCCACAATTGGTCTTTCAATGCTAAGTTTGTCTGTAGCACAAAGCTTGACTCATTTTTACATTGCTTGGATCATTATTGGAATTTGTCAGCCAATTGCCATTACCTTATCAATTCCTGTCTTATTAGGGAATTGGTTTAATGAAAAATTAGGTACAGTTATGGGGATTGCACTTGGCGTTTCTGCCTTCGGTGGTACAATCTTTAATCCAATAATTGGTGATATTATTACTAACTTTGGCTGGCGAGGCGGTTTTATTTGTGAAGGTTTACTAATTCTCGGTATTTTAGTTCCCGCTGCAGTATTTTTACGAGAAAAACCTAACGAAAAACACCATGCTTATGGCAAAGTTAAAAATATTCCAGAAAAAGTTCTTGAAACTACTGGTATTAGCCTAAAAGCTGCCTTAAAGACACCAGTCTTCTATGCTCTAGCCTTCGCAATGCTAGCTTTACAATTTGTTTCTGGATCTGTACAGCACATTTCAGGACATATCACTAGTCAAGGTCTGCCTTTAACAATTGGAGCAGCAGTAGTATCCGGTGTAATGCTTGGGGCAGCAGCTGGTAAAATCTCTATTGGTTTTATGCTTGACCGTTTTAATACTCGTCTAACCTTATTAATCTACTCTTTATTTGGTTTACTAGGCTGGAGCGGTGAGATTTTCTTTAAAACTAGTTTGCCTCTTATCGCATCTGCCTTCATTCTAGGATTAGGACAAGGTGTTTGCTTAGTTGCTCTTCCCTACCTTATTCGTGAAGAATTTGGTGCTAAAGATTACAGTACAATTCTTTCTGTCATTAACATGACTGGTGCTTTTGCAATGTCTGCTTCTGTTTACTTAAATGGTCTGTTATTTGATACAACTGGTTCTTACAACTTTGGCTGGGCAATTAACTCCGCAGCTTTTGCCCTTAGTTTTATTGCATTATTCTTGACCCTTAAAAAACAAGCAACCTCTCAAGAATTAGAAGAAAGTATAGATTAAATATATAGATCACTATGCTAACTTTATATTAGTAAAAGCTTACTCATTGACCTACAATAAATGAGTAAGCTTTTTTATTAATGTTGGGGTGAAAAAAACATGAACAAACATCCAGAATTTTTACTGAACAAGATTGAAAGTCCAAAAGATCTTAAAAAATTAGATTTAAAAGAGTTAGAAAAATTAGCTAGTGAGATTAGAACGTTAATCCTAGAAAAAGATGCTGCAGAAGGTGGTCACCTTGGACCAGACCTTGGAATTGTCGAAGCTACAATTGCTTATCATTATGTTTTTGATGCACCAAAGGACAAGATTATTTGGGACGTTTCTCACCAAACTTATCCACATAAGATGTTAACAGGTCGTGCTTATGCCTGGCTTGATCCAGATAAGTATGAAGATGTAACTCCTTATTCAAATCCCGATGAAAGTCCATATGACTATTACGCAGTAGGTCATACATCTACTTCTGTTGCCTTAGCTACAGGGATGGCTAGAGCACGTGACATGATGGGCAAACATGAAAATATTACTGCTTTAATTGGGGATGGTTCATTAACTGGTGGTTTAGCTTTTGAGGGCTTCAATAATGCAGCTGATGAAAAGCACAACTTAATCATTGTTGTTAATGATAATCAAATGTCTATTGATGACAACGTTGGTGGCGTAGTAACTGCCTTAAAGAAATTACGTGAATCAAACGGTCAAGCTGAAGACAATCCATTCACAGCTATGGGGCTTGACTATAAATATGTTGGTCAAGGAAACGATATTAAATCTATGATCGATGCCTTCAAAGCAGTTAAGGATATTGATCATCCAATCGTTTTACACATTAATACTCTCAAGGGTAAGGGATATGAACCAGCAGTTGAAAATGAAGCTAGTCACCACTGGGTCCTTCCATTTGACCTTAAGACTGATAAAACCACTGTTCCTGCACCAAAAACTCCAAATGCAAGTACTGTAATTCTTGATTTATTAAAGAAACATATTGAAAACCAAGAAAATATTCTTGCAATTAATGCTGCTATTCCAGGCGTCTTTGGTTTAGGTGAGATTAAAAAGAATTATCCAAAGAACTACAAGGATGTTGGAATTGCTGAACAAGAATCAGTTGCCTTTGCTGCCGGTGCTGTTAAGGAAGGAATTACGCCAGTTTTATTTGAAAATTCTACTTTCTTACAACGTGCATATGATCAACTTTCTCACGATGTTGCTGCTAATGACTTACCAGTCGTAATGATTGTTGCTGGTGGTGGAATTACTGCTGCTTCTAAAACTCATTTAGGTATTTTCGACAATACAATGGTTGCAAATTGGCCTAACTGGGAATACTTGGCTCCTACTACCTTGAATGAATTAAAATCAATGCTCGAATGGGCAGTTAAGCAAAGAAAGCATCCCGTAGCAATTAAGTCACCAGTTAACCCACTTCCTGAAGGCAACGTAGTTAGTGAAGATTACTCAACTATTCACTATGATGTTAAATCTGGTTCTAAAGTAGCAATTATTGGTTTAGGCGACTTTTATCAATTAGGTGAAAAAGTAGTGGATTTACTAAAGAAAGACAATATCAACGCCACTTTAATTAATCCAAAATCTGCTGCTCACCTTGATACTGATACTTTAGATGACCTACAAAAAGATCACGAATTAGTTGTTACTCTTGAAGATAATAGTATTGATGGTGGTTTTGGTCAAAAAGTCGCAAGCTATTACGGACCAACTAAGATGATGGTTAAGAATTACGGTGCTAAGAAAGAATACACTGATAACGAACCAAAAGGATCTATTTATAAGCGTGATCATTTGATGCCAGAGCAAATTGCCAGTGAAGTTTTGGAGATAATTAAATAATTTAGATATTTTTGTCAAAAGGTGTAAATTGTACTTAAGGTTGTACAGTTTACACCCTTTTTTATTGAAAAATATTTTACTAAACAGAAAAGGTAGATTTATGAAAATTATCATCGCACCTGATTCATTTAAAGGCTCACTTACTGCAAAAGAAGTCGCTAATTCCATTTATACTGGCCTAAAACGAGCCCTCCCTTCTGCCGAATACATTGAAATTCCAATGGCTGACGGCGGTGAAGGTACAATGCAAGCCTTAGTGGATGCCACAAATGGAAAAATTTTTACTAAATCAGTTACCGGTCTTTTAAATACTTCTGTCACTGCTCATTATGGTATTTTAGGCGACAAAGAAACTGCTGTCATCGAAATGGCCGAAGCAGCAGGTCTGCAATATGTTAATGATCAAAATAAAAATCCATTAATAACTACTACTTACGGTGTTGGAGAATTAATTAAAACAGTTCTAGACACAGGAATTAGAAAAATAATTATTGGTCTAGGAGGAAGCAGTACTAACGATGGCGGTGCTGGAATGGCTCAAGCACTTGGTGTTAAATTACTTAATTTACAGGACCAAGAGCTTCCTCTAGGCGGTGGAAACTTAAATCATCTAGTAAGAATTGATAACTCTAAAATTGATCCTCGGCTAAAAAATACCGAAATTATTTTAGCTAGCGACGTAACCAACCCACTTACAGGTAAAAATGGTGCTTCTTTCGTCTTCGGTCCGCAAAAAGGAGCTACGCCTGAAATGGTAGAAGAATTAGATCAAAATTTACATCATTTTGCTGCTGTTGTACGAAGAGATCTGAATAAGAATTATGAGAATACTCCTGGTGCCGGAGCTGCTGGTGGCCTTGGCTTTGGTTTACTCACCTTTACAAATGCTACTATCCAGTCTGGCGTTGAAGCCGTACTTGAAATGACCCATTTCAAAGAAAAAACACAGAATGCAGACTTTATTTTTACCGGCGAAGGAGCAACTGACTTTCAAACCAAATTTGGTAAAACTCCCTACGGAGTTGCCAAAGCAGCTAAAGAAGTGGCACCGAATTCTACTGTAATCTGTCTAACTGGAAATATTGGTGAAAAGGTTGATGAACTCTATGGACCAATTGATGCAATTTTTGCGACAGAAAATGGCGCTAAAGATTTAAAGCAAGCAATTAAGGACAGTCAGCATGATCTCACTCAGATTAGTGAAAATATTGGCCGGTTGATTAAAAATATTTATCCGTTGATTGTAAAATCAAATTGAACACTTTAGAAAAATAAAAAGTCCATTCGGACCTGTTTGATAGAATGTTAATAACCACAAAAACTTTCTATTGGAGGTCAAAATGGACTCTTTACATTCTACCATGAATCGGCACGTTAAAGGAAAGCATTTATCATTTGAAGAGCGAGTTATTATTCAATTGCGTTTGAAAGATGGCTGCTCTTTGCGTGCAATTGCTCGTGAACTCAACTGTTCTCCTTCTACTATCAGTTATGAGGTTAAACGTGGCACTGTAAAACTGTATCATGGTAAAGTCAAAAGATACAAGGCTACTCAAGGACATGATGTATATCAAGCTCATCGTAAAAATTGTGGGCGTAAATCAGACTTTCTCAAAAAAAATCAATTTATTCACTATGTCCACAAACATTTCTTTAAAGACGGTTGGTCGCTTGATGTTTGCAGTAATCGTGCCACTGTTGCTGGCGAATTCTCTAGCAGCGATGTTGTCTGCACCAAAACTCTTTATAATTACGTTGATAAGGGCTTATTAGGCATTTATAATTACGACTTGCCTGAGAAGCTTAAACGCAATACCAAGCTTCATCGTGTTCGCAAAAACAAGAAAAAGCTTGGCAGAAGTATTGAAGAACGTCCAAAAGAAATTAGTGAACGTAATGAATTCGGTCATTGGGAATGCGATTTGGTCCTTGGACATAAGACTAAAGATGATGAAGTGCTGTTAACCTTATCTGAGCGCATGAGTCGTGAATTCTTAATTATTCGTATTCCCGACAAGACTTCTATCAGTGTCATGCAGGCCTTTAAAGAACTCCAAAGACAATACAGTGAACACTGGAATGATATTTTTAAAACTATTACCACTGATAATGGTTCAGAATTTGCGGATCTGTACAACCTAGAAGAAGCATCCAATACACTGGTTTACTATGCCCATCCTTACACTTCTTGTGATAAGGGAACAGTTGAAAGACACAATGGTCTTATTCGCAGATTCATTCCTAAAGGAGAAGCAATAGCTAACTATTCTTTACAAAATATCATTGACATTGAAACCTGGTGCAACTCATTGCCAAGAAAAATTTTAGCTTATCACACACCAGATGAAATCTTTGAAAGAGAATTAGATCGAATCTATCAAGCAGCTTAACTAAAAGTGTTCAATTTATTATTGCAATTTACGAAAAATATTTATCTATAAACAAAAAATGATCATTTAGTTTTTATGCTAAACGATCATTTTTAATTTATTCAAATAATCTAGGATATTTTTCTTGAAAACTTGCTATTTTTTCATAACTTTGATCTAAATCGTGCTCAACTTCACGATAGATGGGAATAATATCTTGATAAACTGCAACATTTTTAGGATTAGGAAAATAAACCTTGCTCTCATCAATTTTCTTAGCGATTTTTTCTAAATTTGCTTCTCTTTTCATCCCCACTTGTGCCAAAAACATTGCTGCTAAAGTTCCGCTTTGGTCATTTTTAATTATAATTACTGGCAAATTAAAAATATCGGCAATTAGCTGTCTCACAAAATCACTCTTTACAAAACCACCAGTCACTCTTAGTGCCTCTGGTTTACCAATTTTTTCACATAAGCCTCTAGCTGCACCCAAAAGATTAAAAACAATTCCTTCTAAAACACTGCGTGCCATTTGCGGCTTAGTGTGATTTCTAGTGAGTCCAATAAAAGATCCACGCGCCTGGGCATTCCAAATTGGAGCCCGTTCCCCGCCCAAGTAAGGATGAAAGATCAACCCATTGCTTCCAGCAGGGACACTTTCTGCCACATTGATAAAATCTTCAGCTGTCTGATCAGGACCGAAAATTGTCTTTCTAGCCCATTCAAATACTATACCGCCATTATTTACTGGTCCACCCAATAGGTAGTGCTTCTTATCTACTGGATAACAAAAGAAACGATTTTCTGAATCAACTATCGCCTTTGGTGCAATTACTCTCACAGCACCTGATGTACCAACATTTAAAGCAAAAGATTTATCATTTAGAACTCCAACCCCAATTGTTGATAAATATCCATCACTTGCACCTAAAATAATTTTGGTCTGATCAGTTAATCCTAATTTTTGAATATAATTGGGGATTATTCCTCCCACAACAGTCTCTGGTTTATCTAGGATTGGCAGTTTTTCTTTTTCTAAAGTGATCTGGCTAAGTAAATCTTCATCCCAAGATAAATTATTTAAGTTCAGCAATCCCGTCCCAGCTGCCATTGTTGTATCTGTCATTATTTTTCCGGTTAAACGCCAGATAATGTATTCTTTAATTCCAATCCACTTTTGCACCTGTGCAAAAAGCTCTGGCTTTTTTTCTTTAATCCACAATAGCTTATACACAGGAGCCATTGGATGAGGCGGCATTCCGGTTCGCTGATAAATACTATTAGCTAATCCACTCTTCTTTGCAGCAGTTACAACTTCTCTACTGCGGTTATCAGCCCAAGTAATACTATTAGTTAATAATTGATTATTTTTACCAAGTCCAATTAAGCTATGCATTTGACTTGACCACGAAATTGCCTTTACTTTTCCTGAAGCCTTTTTACTTAAGTCAAAAATAATCTTTTGCACAGCATCAAAAATTACTTGCGGATCTTCTTCAGCTTGATCCACTTTTTCCTGAATTAAGGGATACGGAATTGTTGATTCTGCAATCTTTTTACCATTTTCTTGATATAAAACTCCCTTACTTGCTGTTGTGCCAATATCCATTCCAATAATATAGTCCATTCTACCGCCCCTTTCTTTTAAAATATATTTTCTCATAAAAAAAGAACAATCCCTAGAGATTGTTCTTTGGTGGTCAAACAATGCGTGACCACGGTGCGTAGAATTATTGTTTTTAGGTGATGTTACTTCTTAAGATTTTCGTTGACGAAGGCTTCGATCTTATCGTCAGAGTCTTTCAAGAACGGAAGCATGTCACTTTCCGTCTTCATGGTATCTCTACCATTCTTTTCCATAAAGTAGTCCCATAGTGCATCTCTAACAGGGATGTCAGAGTCGCTCCAATCAAAAACTTCCTTCATGTGACGGTCTAACAATTCTGTCTTAATAACTTCATCTGCCATCTTAAAATTACCTCCTAAATAAATTCTACAAATATTATTATAGTCTTTTTATCACCTCTATGCGAATTTAAAACAATTCTTTTTGCATTTTTGCTTTGCAGCGAGCCTTTGCTTGCAATAATTGATAACGGCTATATTTTGTTTTCTGACTTGCCTCTTCGATCGTTAATTCTCCTAAAAAAACTTTTAGAGCAATTACTTCTTTATCAGAAAGCTTTTTAATAAACTTTTGATACATTTCTTTTCGAGGCGTGATATGCATTTCTTCGACTTCTTCTTTAATTAAATTTTTCTGCACTACATTGTCGTAAGAAATTGATTTAGTAAAAGCGGTCCTTTTTTGGGCTAGTTCATACCTTAAAAGCGATCTTAAATGATTATAGAATTTTGTTCGATAGTAGGCACCAAAATTATCTGCTCGATCTTCATCATATGTGCAGCAACTCTGATAACACATAATTAACGCTTCTTGTTCCCAGTCATCGTTATCAAAATTACGAATGAAAAAATTCATTTTAGCGCCATTGATTAAAGGCCGGTAGCGATCCAAAAGCTCATGTAAAGCCTTCATATCTTGCTTTTCTTTCACCCTTCTAATCAAGTAAACTTCATTCACTTTTTCCATCTCAGGAAATTCCTCCTTTTTCTATTTGATAATCAGAATAAAAAAAGAATGAATTCTTTCTAAGGGAACGAATGTTTATAGGATACAAGTATAGTAAAGTTGTGCTTCGTTTCGGAACGATAACTTCTTATCTGTTAAGAAATTATTATTGCATAGTCTTACTTAGGGCCTTAAACCACAAGGCGCTTCTTTTTAAATGCCTATCTTGACTAGCGAAATCCACATAAATTAAGCCGTAACGTTTATTATAGCCATTTGACCATGAAAATTGATCTTGTAAAGACCAAAGGAAATATCCTTGCACATTAACTCCTTCATTTCGAGCCTTTAAGATAGCTGCCAAATGTTGGTCAATAAAATCAATTCGGTAATCATCATCAAGATACTGTTTCGACCTATCCCACGCTTCTTTTGCACCCATTCCATTTTCAGTTATATAGATCACAGGATAGTCAGGATAATCGTGTTCTATTCTCTTTAGTACGTCATATAGCCCTTCAGGATATATATTCCAGTCCCAATCTGTTGTCGGAATAGCGGGATTTCGCACATCTTTACCAACCCCATGAAAGGCAAAAATACTACTACCTTTTTTTCCATTACCGTTATGATAAGTTTCACTTGGTCCTTCATAACTAGCAACGGTTTGATTTTGATAATAATTAATCCCCAGCATATCATTCTGTTTACTTGCTTGTTTGAGAATCTCAAGATCTTCAGGAAGAATCTTTAATTCAGCATTATTTGCAACTAAAATTTCCTTAATTAAATGCTGCGTTCGATCAGAATAAAAACCTAATAAGGTTCCATCTAATAAAAAGCGATTCATAAATGCATCTCTTAAATCAGCTGCATGTCGATCTGCTTCTGAATTTGTTGCTGGATAAACAGGTTGAATCACATGAATTAACCCAATTCGTCCCTTATATCCTTTAGCTTTAAAGAGATTAACTACTTTTGCATGTGCTACTAATTCATTATGCTGAGCCTGAATTGCATCAGAAACATCAAATAACTTATTAGGGGGAAAAGTGCCTTGAATATACTGACACATAGCTAATGAAATCAATTCATTAATCGTAAACCAATTATCAACCTCGGCGAATTCTTGAAAACAAAAGTCTGCATATTTTACAAATTCATTGATCATTTCTCTATTAAGCCAATCACCTTGATCAAACAAAGTCTTAGGGCTGTCAAAATGATGTAGTGTTACATATGGTACTAAATTATTTTTTAAGCATTCATGAAAAAGTCGATGATAGTATTTAACCCCTGCTTCATTTGGCTTGTTCGTTACATAACCATTAGGGAAAATACGAGTCCAAGCAATCGAAATACGAACTGCATTTAGCCCCAGATTATGGGCCAATTTTAAGTCTTCTGGATAACGATGATAAAAATCACAAGCAGGATTGGGTGAGAAATTTCCTTGACTTTTCAAATAGTCATCCCACATAATCTTTCCTTTACCATCTAAATTTGTATTTCCTTCAACCTGGTAAGCCGCAGTGGCTGCACCCCATACAAAATTCTTGGGTAACTTTTTTACCCTTTTCAATAAAGTTGACATACTGCCTCCGTCATTTATTAATATCATTGATTAATAGTTTCAAACATTCATTAGCATGTTGCGTCATATAAATATATTGCTTCCCAGTAGTGGTAATCATACGAGCATTATTTTGTTTACATTCCTTTGCAAGTTCATCTTTCATGGTATCCATTTGCGGCGCTAAAATTACTACATCCATTCCAGATATTAAATCATGATGTGATCCAAATGCAGCAGCTGCTGCATTTAAAGGTAATTTATCTTCTTTAGCTAACTTATTAAGTGACTTAGCTAAAATTCCAGATGTCCCACCGCCGGCACATAAAACTAAAACATTGAGTGCTTGTTGATCTTTAGTTTTGCCAAGTGGAATTTCAGATTCATTAAATTTAGGTTCAGCAGACGTTACAACCGATTTTTTATCATCTTTTTCTTCAAGTTCTTCCTTTTTTTCTTCTTGGGCTAGCATTGAAGCGTCATAAGCCTTAAAAAATGGATAATACAATAATGAATCAATTACTAGTAATAAAATTCCTAGTAATAAAGCCAAAATATTAAAACCAGTTCCCATCCACAATCCTAATGTTGGCGGCGTGGTCCATGGTAAGTTGTAAATAAATGACGGCATATGAAGCACATCAACAAAAATTTTAAAGATCCAAACATTAAGAATTGGCGCAAAAATAAAAGGTATAAAGAAAATCGGATTCAAGATTAATGGAGCACCAAACAATATAGGCTCATTAACACCAAAAATAACTGGAATTGTTGATGCACGTCCAACTGCTTTTAATTGTTTAGACTTAGATAAAAAAGCAAACATAAACGTTACTACTAAAGTTGCTCCAGTTCCTCCTAAAGTAGCAACAAACATTTGAATTCCTTGTGACAAAATATGATTAGCGCCTTGAATATTTCCAGAATTAAATGCTCTTAAATTAGCTTCAACATTGGTTAGGTATATTGCCGTAACTGCTGGTTCAACGATTGAGGGCCCTTGAATTCCGATAAACCAGAAAAACGCCATTGCACCATAAATAATTGCTAACCCAACATACCCATCCGCTGCGGTAAAAAGTGGAGTTAGGCTTTTAATTATCCAAGCTGCCAAATTCATATTAGTTAAAGCTCTAAAAATTAGCGTAAATGCCCAAAAGAAAGTAGTTGCTAAAGCAAACGGAATAATATTCTTAAAAGCTTGAGCAATATTTTGAGGTACTACATCAGGTAGCGTGATCGTGACATTATGTTTAAAACAAAAATAATAAATATTAGGTACAATAAATGCTACTAAGAAGGCACAAATTAATCCTTTAGTTCCAATCATATCAGTAGCTAAATATAAATTTCCTTTATTTAACAAAGTATCTATTGCCACAAATGCAAAGGAAATTTGAGCTGTATATTGAACTCCAGCAACTGGAATTTGATTAGTTTTTGGCAACTTTAGATTTAAACTTCCAGTTAAGGCCTTAGCTACAGTAGAAGCGGCCATTAAGGACAAAAAGCCCATTGATAAGTTATAAAATAAATTTAAAGCTGTAGCTACTTTTTTAGGCCAAACAAATCCCCAAATTTGAGGCACATTAGCAATTAACAAGAAAAAACTTGAAAAGATAATAATTGGCATTAACGCGATAAAGCCATCACGAATTGCTCTTAAATATTGATTAGTCGCAACTTTTCTAAAAAATGGCTGCGCTTTTTCAATTCTTTTTACCAACCCATCCATTTTTACTCCTCCATTTATTTAGTTCATTTCTTCTTTAAGCTGCTCAATTTCAGCTCGCAAAGCTAAATTTTGCTTATACAAATCAATGAAATATTTAACTTCATCACGTAAAAGCATTGTTGTCATTAGTGTATCTTGCCCATGAGACATAATAAAAGTTGTTTCTAATTCTTCTCCATTAGCTTCTTGACTCATTAACTTAGTCTGTGCATTATGCGCATCTACTAATGAATTATTTGCTTCTTCAATCAACTTTTCAGCTTTTTCAAATTTTCCTTCACGAGCTAATTTAAGAGCATTTAACAAGTCTGTTTTTGCGTCTCCAGCATAAGCAACAATTGTAAATCCAACCATCGAAATTTCTTCTTTACTAACCATCTTTTTCTCCTAGTATTTTGAACTTTTCTCATAAATTCTTTGAATATGAACAATTAAATACAACTTTTCCTCATCCGATATTTCCCATTGAAAATCTTGTTTCAACTGTTCATCTATTTCTTTTACTACTGCAAATGATTCCGGATATTCGGATATTAATTCATCCTTTACTTTTTTAGTAATATCCGATGAGCGAAATTTTTCTCCCTGCTCTAATCTCCTGAAAAGATATTGCAAATGAATCATAAAACGCTCATATTCATCATTATTACTAGCTAATCGATAAATATTATGTTGATCAAGGATCACCTGAACTATATGCAGCATTTCTTCAATGTTGATCATATTTTTTGGTTGATTAAACTGCTTTTTTTCAGGAATCTTTGCATTAATTAAATGCAACATAATATTTTTTCTTTCTGATACCGGCAAATTAATTTTTAGATCCCGTTCAATTATTTTTACGCTTTCTTGTGCAATTTTATTTTCCAGAGGATATTCATCTTTAATATCAGGGATTTGACTTGCTTGATAAGTATTATCCAAGATTCGATGATATACTCCTAAAATATGCTCGCTCAACGACAAGTAAAAATAATCAAATAATTCATAGTGATACTTTCTATGTGCGTGATCAACGACATGCATAGTAGTTACAGCAATATCTACTGGTGTATTCTTTAATAATGAGAAAATAGTCCGTTTTGTTGCACTATTTTCAAGATAAAAAATATTTTCAACTTTACTCGTATCTATCTCCTTTCCTTCAGTTTTTTTAAAAGCAATTCCGTTTCCGACTACAACTGCTTCACGATTATTGCCTAGCTCAACCAAAGCTGAATTATTATTAAACACGCGCTTGATCAACAACAATTCTCCCCACCTCCTTAAAAAAGGATAAAAAAAGACTACTGAATGAACTCCACTAACGTATTGCTAGTTAGAGTTATTCAGTAGTCTCGCCTAATCCAATAGTAACAATCTACTTTTTCAATCTCTTACTGATTGTTATCATATCAGGTTCAGTTAATATATGCAAGCGTTTTCCTATATTTTTATTTTTCTGGATGACGGCTATTAAACATCCCATAAAGTAAAACACCAGTTGCTACACTAGCATTTAGCGATTGAACATGTCCAACCATCGGGATCGTTAAAGTTTGATCCATTTGCTTTAAAAGAAGAGGTGAAATTCCTTTACCTTCATTGCCGATTACAAGTACAGTCTTACCATTAGCATTCCACTTACGGTAATCTTCACCTTTCATGGCAGTACCAAAGATCCAGTAGCCGCGCTTTTTAAGCATTTTAGTAGTTTGTACTAAATTATTAACTCGAGCAACTGGAACATAGTCAATAGCACCAGTTGAAGTCTTAGCAACAACAGAAGTTAAGCCAGTTGCTCTTCTTTTTGGAATAATTACTGCATCAACGCCTGTTGCATCACAAGTTCTTAAGATTGAACCCAAATTATGAGGATCTTCAATTGAATCAAGCATTAAAATAAAGGGATCTTTCCCATCTTGGTCAAATTTATCAAGAAGCTTATCTAAATCCGCATATTCAAATGGAGCGACTGTTAAAACTAATCCTTGGTGGTTTTCATGATTAACCATTTGATCCAATTTATTTTTCGGAGCATTCTGCACAACTAAATTCTTTTTACGTGCTAATTGATAAACTTGATTAGCAAATTCTTCTTGAACGCCATTTTGTAAAAAAACTTTATTAATTAAGTTAGCATCTTGCGTCTTTAAGAAGTCGATTCCTGCATGACGTCCATACACAAACTCATCATTATTCGAACTCATAGTTGTCTAATCCTCCCTGCTCTACTTGGTCAATGCACCAATTTGCTAGCTCATCAACACGCTCTTTTTTGCCTAATAAATCTAAATAGCCAAACATTGCTTCAAAACCAGTTGATAACTTATAAGTATTGATCGAAGTATTTTTAGCGTGGGTATGACTTTTAGCATTTCTTCCACGCTTAAAGGCTGCTAATTCATTTTCATCAAGCATATTTAAGTCTTGCATCTTTGTAATCAAAGCAGCTTGAGCTTTAGCTGAAACATAGTGCGTTGCATATCTTTGAAGCATTTGTGGTTTCACAATACCGCCTTTCACAAGGTGGCGTCTAATATAAACTTCATACACTCCATCACCTAAATAAGCTAGGGTAAGCGGTCCTAAGGCATCTGGATTAGTCTTTTTTTCTGTCAAAACCTTTGGTTTAAGCACGGTGCCACCTCGTTCCTTGTGGGGTATCTTCAATTACAATGCCTTTTGCTTGTAGTTCATCTCTTAAACGATCACTTTCAGCCCAGTTTTTATTTTTACGAGCTTCATCACGTTTAGCAACCATAACTTCGATCTCGTCATCGTCATCAGCCTGCTTTTCATTAAAGCTAACACCAAAAATTTCAAGCCAATCAAGCAACAATTTCTTGGCCTTTTTTAAAGCAGGTTTATCCACTTGATCTTTTTGAAGATGCGTATTTAGGTTTGAAGCTAGGTCATACATAATGCTCAAAGCATTTTGAACATTAAAATCGTCATCCATTGCTTCAATAAACTCAGCCTTTGCCTGCGTTAAATTATCCCTTAAAGTATTATCTTCAAGAGGTTCTTGCTCATCTGCTAAGCGAGCATCAAGATTACGCAAGGTATTTTGATAACGTTTAAGAACAGTCTCTGCTTGTTTTAAACCGTCTTCAGAATAATTAATTGGACGACGGTATTGAACACTAGACATATAGAAACGTAAAACTTGTGGATCAATTTCCTTTAAAATGTCATGCACTGTAACAAAGTTATGTAGTGACTTTGACATTTTTTCTTGTTTTTTACCCACAGTTACAAAACCGTTGTGCATCCAATAATTAACAAATTTCTTACCAGTTTTAGCTTCACTTTGAGCGATTTCATTTTCATGATGTGGAAATTCTAAGTCTTGACCACCGCCGTGAATATCAATCGTCTCACCGAGATACTTAGTTGACATTACTGAACACTCAATATGCCAACCTGGACGCCCCTTTCCCCATGGAGAATCCCAAGCAATTTCATCGTCTTCTTTTTGAGCTTTCCATAAGGCAAAATCAATTGGATCTTCCTTCTTATTTTGTTCTTCTTCATTAATATGTTCAGAAGCACCTTCTTCAAGTTCAGCAATATTTTGATCGCTTAATTGACCGTAGTGAGGGAACTTTTTAGCACGATAATAAACATCCCCGTCAACTTCATAAGCAAAGCCCTTATCAATTAGGTCTTGAACAAAATCAATAATTTCTTTAATTTCATGAGTGGCTCTAGGATGAAGAGTAGCTGGCTCAATATTTAATGCCTCTGTATCCTCCATAAAAGCCTTAATATAGCGGTCAGCAAGTTCACCTACAGTCGTATGTTCTTTGCGGGCTTCATTAATCATCTTATCGTCAACATCTGTAAAGTTAGAAACATATTTCACATCATAGCCGCGATATTCAAAATATCTACGAATTGTATCGAATGCAATCACGCTACGGGCATTTCCAATATGAATATAGTTATAAACAGTTGGTCCACAGACATACATGCTTACTTTACCAGCTACTAATGGCTTAAACTCTTCTTTTTGCCGAGTTAAAGTATTAAAGACCTTCATGATCATCCTTCTTTCACTTAAGACATTTATTTCCTAGTATATTCTAACAAAAAAAGCTACGCTTTCACGTAGCTTTAACTTTATCAGAATTAATTAAAGACCTAAATCGCTTAATTGCTTCAAAGTTAAATCAATGTGCTTGTTAACTTTTTCTTTACCCATTAATTCAATAGCTTCACCGATACCAGGTCCAACCATTGAACGAGTAGCAGCAATTCGAATTGGCATAAATAATTTTCTACCCTTAACGCCAGTTTCATGACGAGTAGCTTGAATTGCGTTCATTACTTGAACAGCAGTAAAGCGAGGAATTGCATTTAATTGTTTCTTGAATTCTTCAATTACAGGACGAGCGTCGTCTTTCTTAATCTCTTCGATTTCTGCATCAGATAATTCTGGAGCTTCTTCAAAGAAGATCTTAGTAATATCAACAATCTGCTTAGTGTAAGACATTTGAACAGCGTAAATATTTACCAATTGACGAACCCATTCCATCTTTTCAGGTGAAATTTCTTTGCCAACCAATCCTGCTTCTTGTAAGTTGTTCAAAGCAAGATCTAATAAAACATCACGATCGGCTTTCTTAACGTATTGGTTATTAATCCATTCAAGCTTCTTTTGATCAAAAGCAGCTGGTGACTTAGATAAACGCTTAGGATCAAATGACTTAATTAGTTCTCTTTGTGAGAAAATTTCGCTTTCACCTACAGGTGACCAACCAAGCAAAGTAATAAAGTTAAACATTGCTTCTGGCAAGTAACCAAGGTCACGATATTGTTCAATAAATTGAAGAACTGATTCGTCACGCTTAGAAAGCTTCTTACCAGTTTCAGAGTTAATGATCAAAGTCATATGACCAAACTTAGGTGGTTCCCAGCCAAGTGCTTCATAAACTACTAATTGCTTAGGAGTATTAGCTACGTGGTCGTCTCCTCTAAGAACGTGAGTAATTTCCATTAAGTGGTCATCAATTACAACTGCGAAGTTATAAGTTGGCATACCATCACGTTTTTGGATAACAAAGTCGCCACCAATAGTATCAGATTCAAATGATACTTTACCCTTAACCATATCATCCCAAGCATAAGTTCTATTTTCGGGAATGTGAATACGAACAACTGGCTTTAAGCCTTTTGCTTCTGCATCTGCTTGAGCTTGCTTAATTTCATCAGCGGTCATACCTTCGTATTCATAAGTGTAGTGAGGAGCAATTCCCATTGCACGTTGTTCTTCACGTTGTGCTTCTAGTTCTTCCTCAGTCTTGTATGAATAGTAAGCCTTACCTTCATCAATTAATTGCTTAATGTATTTATTGTAAATATCTTTACGCTCTGATTGGCGGTAAGGGCCAAAGTCGCCGCCCTTATCAGGACCTTCATCCCAGTCAATACCTAACCAGTGCAAGTTCTCCATTTGGGACTTAGAACCGCCTTCAACATTACGTTTTTGGTCAGTATCTTCAATTCTTAAGACCATAGTCCCTTTATTATGACGTGCAAATAAATAGTTAAATAATGCAGTACGTGCGTTACCAATATGCAAGTGACCTGTTGGACTTGGTGCGTAACGAACACGGATTTTTTGTTTTGCCAAAATTAAAGCGCCTCTTTCAAAATTTATTAAAATTCATCCATTTAAGTGTAACTTTTAACGAGCAAAAGTTCAATCTCTCTTCTAATTAAAAACCAGTTTTAAAGCTTGCGGCAAACTTGCTACACCAATTACTTCAATCTCAGAATTATTCTTAAGCTCAGTAGTTAAATTATGTTTTGGAATAAAAATTCGCTTAAAGCCTACTTTAGCAGCTTCTTTAACTCTAGCTTCAATTTGATTAACTCTTCTAATTTCACCGGTTAAGCCAGCTTCGCCTACAAAACAATCAGTAGAAGAAATTTCTTTATTTTTATAACTAGAAGCTACAGCCATACAAATTGCCAAGTCAATCGCTGGCTCATTTAATTTAATTCCACCTGTTGCCGTTAAAAATGCATCTTGATTTTGTAACATTAAGTTACCACGTTTTTCTAAAACCGCTAATAATAAGGCTACACGATTGAAATCTAACCCCGACGTAGTTCTTTTAGCATAGCCAAAGGCAGTTGGAGTTACCAAAGCTTGAATATCGGCTAGAAGTGGCCTTGTTCCTTCAAGCGAAACGACAACTGCTGAACCTGTAGAATTTGGTAAACGTTCGTCTAAGAAAATCGCTGAAGGATTATTTACTTCTGTTAGTCCTTCATTTTTCATTTCAAACATACCAATCTCATTAGCTGCACCAAAACGATTTTTGACAGACCTTAAAATTCGATATGAATGGTGGCCATCCCCTTCAAAGTAAAGGACAGTATCAACCATATGTTCCATAATCTTAGGGCCAGCAATTGCACCTTCTTTAGTCACATGTCCAATAACAAAAGTAGTAATCTGATCATTCTTGGCAATCTTCATTAACTCACTCGTAACTTCTCGAACTTGAGAAGCTGATCCAACCATCGAATCAAGAGATGGCTCATTCATTGTTTGGATAGAGTCGATTACCAAAAAATCCGGCTTAATTTCATCAATCTGTTCACGAATATTCTGCATATTGGTTTCAGGATAAAGCAAAATTCCGCTGTTGCTTACACCTAAACGATCAGCTCGCATCTTTATCTGACTAGCCGACTCTTCTCCTGAAACATATAAAACACTATGCTCTTTAGCTAAAGCACCGGTAATTTGAAGCATCAAAGTTGACTTACCAATTCCAGGATCTCCACCAATTAAAACTAAAGAACCCGGAACTATTCCGCCTCCTAGAACTCGATTTAGTTCTTCAAAAGGAGTTACAATTCTTTTTTCTTTTTCAGCTTTTACTTCATTTAATTTTACTGGATCATTATTTCCAATTTTAGTCATTAAGCGACTAGCAGTTGCCTTGGTTGATACTTTTTTTACTTCTTGCGTTTCTTCTTCAAATTGATTCCAGGCACCGCAATTAGGGCATCTACCTAAATAAGAAGCTGAAATATAACCACAATTACGGCACTTATAACGTGTTTTAACTTTTGCCATTATTCTTCATTCCTTGTTCCTGAAGAGCCAAATCCACCAAGACGTTGTCTTTGAACTGGTTCATCATTATCAGCTTTCAGATAAGGCATAAAAATTCCTTGACCGATTCGTTCGCCTTTCTTAATTTTTAGTGGACGAACTCCGTAATTAATCATCTGAAAGTAAATCTCACCTTCATTTTTTTCATTATTATAATAGTCACTATCAATTACTCCAATTCCATTCGGCAAGGTAACATTACGCTTATAAGTGTTCGACGAGCGATTGGCAAGAATCAAAACTTCATCTTCTGGCATATAGGCTTTAATTCCCGTTGGTACTAGAAAAGGCTTTAAAACTTTTTCTGCTAATTCAAGGTCTCGTTCATTCAGCTCATGGCTATTTCTAATTAATCTGAAAATTCTAACAAAATTCATACACCAAATTGATGGTAAAACTATATCTTGCGCACATTCAAAATCATAACCTGCACTGGCAATTGTTTGTCTTTGCGGCAAGTGCAAGCCTGCATTACGATATTTAGATACTATTTCAAAACCACGTTTTTTCATTATTTTCCCCTCTTTTTCCTAGACCTATATTTTACGTTAATTCTCGTAAGATGTCCCTGATTATATATACGAAAAAAATCATTTATTTTTTTAATAAATTTTATGAGTCAATATTCTTTTTCTCAATCACTAGACGTTTATCTTTAATTTAAGCTAAAATATACTTAAGCTTTTTTTAATTAAGGAGGAAGACTATGAGCAAGGAAATCACAAACGATCTTATTAATGACTTTGAAAATGACTTTAACTCAAGTAAAGCTAACAAAATTGCAGCTCGTGCTGCTCAAGAAAACGGTATTTTCAAGGCTAGTCAAAATTTACAAACTAAGATTGATTTAGATCCAACTTTTTCAATCGAAATTGATACTGGTAAAGTTGCTAACCAAAAACAATCTGGCCGTTGCTGGATGTTCAGTGCTTTAAACACTATGCGTCATTCAATTCAAAAGAACTTCAAAATTAAAGATTTTGAATTATCTCAAAACTACACTAACTTCTGGGATAAATTTGAAAAATCAAACTGGTTCTTTGAAAATGTAATCGCTACTGCTGACAAGGACTTAGGCGATCGTAAAGTTGCTTTTCTATTTGCTACTCCGCAACAAGATGGTGGTCAATGGGATATGCTTTGCGGAATTATTGAAAAATACGGTATTGTTCCTAAGAAAGTTTACCCAGAAACAGCTAATGCAACTAACTCTAGTGCATTAAACGATACCTTGAATACTTTACTTAGAAAAGATGGTCTTGAATTACGTAAGATGGTTCAAGCTGGTAAGAGTGAAGCGAAAGTTCAAGAACGCAAGAATGAAATGCTTCGCGAAGTTTACCGTATTTTAGCAATTTCTCTTGGTGTTCCACCTAAGCAATTTGATTTTGAATATAAAGATGATGATGGTAATTACCACAGAGATGCTGACTTGAGTCCACAAGACTTCTTCAAGAAATATGTTAACTGGGACTTGAGCGAATACATTTCCACAATTAATGCACCAACTAAAGATAAGCCTTTCCATAAGGTATTTTCTGTTGAATACTTAGGAAATGTTGAAGGCGGTCGTCAAGTTCGTCACTTGAATTTACCAGTTGATGAAATGAAGGACTTAATTATCAAACAACTTAAAAATGGTGAAGTTGTTTGGTTTGGTTCAAATGTTGTTAAGGACTCTGAACGCCAAGCCGGTTTACTAGACACCGAATTATACAAGCGTGATGATTTATTTGATGTTAACTTTGATATGTCAAAAGCTGATATGCTTGATTCAGGGGAAAGCATGATGGATCACGCCATGGTTATTACTGGTGTTGACTTAGTAGATGGCAAACCTACTAAGTGGAAGATTGAAAATTCTTGGGGCGAAAAAACAGGATTTAAAGGTTACTTTGTCATGAGTGATAAATGGTTTGATAAATTTGTTTACCAAGCAGTTATCAACAAGAAATACCTTAGCGACGACTTAAAGAAGGCATTTGATGAAGGAAGCAAAGCCCCAATTCAATTACTTCCTTGGGATCCAATGGGCGCTTTAGCTAAAAACTATTAATTTTAACTCTTAAAACAAGCAAAAAACACTTCAACTGTTAAAAATACAGTTTGAAGTGTTTTCTTTTTACCAAATATGTAGCAAGCGAGTAGGGTCAATCTTACTTAAATTGAACTGATGAACATGTTGATGTTCATTTTCTGGAAATTCTTTTACAAAATCAGCTACATTATATAGCCCAGTCGAGTAAGACCAAACTCCTTTTACTTTTCGAATAGGATCTAACATTTCATTTCGAATTGGATAAGCAGAAATTAAGAAATGCTTGTGGTGGAACTTAAATACAAAATATGGAAGTCTAAATTGTTCAATTACCTCATCCTGAGTCTTAGCTAAGGTTATAACATTTCGATAAGTTCCATATTTTCTAGTAAATTCATCATTAAAAGAAAAATAAAAATTAGAAATATGAACATGTGGAAAATCTTCTGGCTTAACCTTATCTGGTATACAAACCACATGTGAATAATGATCTAGGTTCTTTTCCCTTTGGCTCAAAGCTCTTTCCATCCCATTGGGTAAAATCGAATAGGCCCAAGATGGTACTTCTGGATTTGCTTCATATTGTTCATACATCATCTTAATTACATCAGGTTTAACCCAGTCATAGTGCATTCTAGTTTGATTTCTGCGTAGTAAGCTTTCTAAGCTATTATTTTGCATTAAATCAACTACAAATAGTTCGTAGCGATATTTTTCAACCCAAGGACGAAAATGTTCAATTTTATCAGGTGTGATATGTGTGCCATCGACAATGACAGTTTCGCCGTAGGCCATTTTATGCTGGACCAAATTATCAACCATTTGCTCTGTACGCACAGTTACATGACGAGGAATAACTTGGTGCAAATGATCAGTACTTTCTTCATAATAGACCGTCAAATCCGCCAAGAGCAGCCTAATTTCATCACGAGAAATAGCGTAAGGCTGCAAGTGGTGACGAGCAATGAAGGAAGATTTACCTGATCCTGGTGCTCCTCTTAATAAAAATATTTTACGCATTATTTTCTCCTACTCTACAAGAATTTGTTCAAATATACTCGTAAAAAATTTTACCATAAAACCACCTATACAAACTATTAAAAAAGGAGCAGACCGAAAGTCTGCTCGCTTAGTGTAAAATTTCTTTTTTAATAATATGCAAGTCAGAATCAAAAGTATAAACAATTGGTTCTGCATTTGGAACTTCAACCTTCACAATATCCTCATTGCTGATACCCTCAATTTTTTTAATAAGAGCGCGCAAGCTTGAGCCATGAGCTACAATCAATTGATCATGGCCGGACATTAATTCAGGTGCAATATGATCCCAAAAATATGGCATCAATCGTTCTTGAGTTTGATGCAAACTTTCTCCCTGCGGCATTAAGCGCATATCATACTTTTGATATCTGCGGTCTTGAACGGGCTGAGTTAAAAGCGGTGGTACACTATCAAACCCACGTCTCCACTTTAATACTTGTTCTTTACCAAAGATCTTCTTTGAAACATGTTTATTAATACCTCTCAAAGCTCCATAGTGTCTTTCATTTAAGCGCCAAGTTTTAGTAATTGGTAAATAGAGAAAACTACAAACATCCGCAATTATATTTGCAGTCATAATTGCACGCGACAAAACGGAAGTATGAATATGAGTTGGCACAAAGTCAGGAATTTTTGCTACTTTGAGCCCCGCATCTTTTGCTTGTTCAATTCCTTTTTTACTCAATGGCACATCATTCCAGCCAGTATAAACATTGTCCCGATTTGCTATACTCTCGCCGTGTCGAACTAAAACCAACTTAACCAAAATTCTTACCACCTAATCCTAATGCATAAACAGCATAATAATTCCGCCAATTGTAAAAATTGTCCCTAAAATTGCAAAAGAAATAGCGTCTGCTTTACTACCTCTTTTAGTTATCTTCTTTTCTTGATAACGATTATAAGCATAATATAAGTCCCATAAACCAACTACCAAGACAATTAATGCTACCCAAATATTTACTTTCATATTATTTATCGTCCTTATGTACGCTAGTTCCGTTTACCCACTGATCAAGATCTCTAACACCTTTTTTAAAAGCTTTAACAGAATTTTGATAAACTTTTCCACCATTTTTCTTCAAATAGTCGCCCGCTTGTTGTCCTTTTTCTGTCACATGATCTTTAATGTCAGGCCAATCGTTTTCAGCGAAATCTTTAAATTGATCACTAGCTTTTTGTTGATAATTTTTTAGGCTTGCTTTTAAGTCATCTGTATCGAACTTCATTTTTTTCTCCCTAAAAATAAAAGGCTTTGCACCTATTTTACCAAATAGCAGCAAAACCAGAATAACTAATCTTCTTTATCTGCAAAAATCATCTTATCATCAATTCCGCGCGTGCATTCTGCTTGCAATGTTACATGATTAATTCCAAGAGATTTTAACTTTTTTGCAATTTCTGTATAGATTTTTTCTAGCTGAACAGCATCTAAGTTCTTATCCACATTAATGTGAGCATCTAGCATTGTCACATTATCTGAATATTGCCAGACATGGACATGGTGAATATTATTCACATGTGGACAAGACAAGACTAACTCATTTACCTTGTTCAAATCGATACTTGGGTTTGTCTCCATCAAAATATTAGCTGCCTTAATTGTTACTTCATATGCTTCTTTGAGTAAAAATACCGAAGCAGCGATTGTTAATACTGGATCAATCCAATAAATTTTCCAGATCGAAATAACAATTGCACCTAAAACTACCGCTACACTCGTAATTGCATCAGAGAGCATATTTAAGAAGGTAGCTTTAGCATTAAGACTAGTCTTAGCCTCTTTCATAACTACAAACATCGAAATGACATTTGCGGCTAGACCGATTAAAGAAACAATCAACATAATTGTCCCTCTAATCGGTTCTGGATGGCTGAAGCGTTGAATCCCTTCAATAAATAAATAGATACTAATTACAATTAAAATAATTCCATTAGTAAAAGCTGCTAAAATTTCGGCCCGATCATAACCAAAGGTTTTGCTAGTATTTCTTTTTCTTTTAGAAATTAAATTAGCTACAAAAGCTAAGACTATCGAACCAACATCACTTAAGTTATGCACAGCATCAGATAGCAAAGCTAACGAGCCAGAAATTGCCCCACCAATAAATTCAGCAATTGTAATAATAATATTTAATAGTGTTACCCAAAAATAGCGTAATGATGATTTATCTTTCATGTTTTTTCTCCATAAATATATCGAATCTGGTATACTTATATGCAGAAAGTATAATATTCCATTTTCGATATATTGTCAATAAGGTTTGGTGATCATAATGAGTTTAAACACATCCCTAGTTAACGAAGCAGCTAAGATATACAAGGTTTTGAGTAATAGCAGACGAATTTCAATTTTATTTTTCTTACGCAATTCTTCTAAAGAAGTCGATGTTTCAACAATTGCAACTACACTTGAATTGTCTCAACCCGTCGTGTCAAAACAATTAGGAATTTTAGAAAAGTACAACCTAGTTAAACATCATAAGCATGGGACACACGTTTTTTACTTTTTAAATGATCCTGATGTCTTATCAATGATCGACGCAATGATTGAGCATGTTGAACATACCGCTAAAGAACATCCCTCTAACCTATACTAAAAAAGATGCAACAAAGTAGTTACATCTTATAAATTTGGAATATCAGTATTTTTTACACCATAATTAATAATTCTAAATTTTCCATTATCGTCAATAATTCCTCGAGTAACGCTTCCGTTATCAGGAAATGGAATATCATGGTCACCACTTGCTTGATCCCAATATTTAATACCTAAAGTCTTGATAAAGTCACCATGAGATACTACTAATACTCTTCCTAATCCTTTAGTTTCTTGTGCTAATTGACTAATTGCTTGATCCATGCGATTATCTAGTGCCTCGGCGTCTTCAGCTAAGTGACGGGGATCAGCCTTTTTAGTAGCTTCGCGAAAATCATGAATACCAAGTGTCTGAATAATTTTTACCACATCACTCGTTGGTTTCATGCCACCAGCTTTCGCAACTTTTCTCCAAGTTTCATCAATATCGTCGCCTTCAAAAGTTCCAAAAAATACCTCGCGAAAGGCTGGAAGCTTTCTTATTTTGCCAATTTCTGAAACTTCATTTGTATCTGCAATTAAGTGAACCGTATCAATGGCTCGCTTCAAGTCAGAACTGTACATTTTATCAAAGTGAACCTGAGATAAATTAGCAGCAGTTACTTTTAAATCATTAATTCCTTTTACAGTCAATGGAGAATCAGCCCAACCTTGAACTTTATTCAACTGATTAAACATCGTTTCTCCATGTCTTACTAAATAAACTTCAGTAGCCATTTTTTACCCTCTTTCCTTAAATTGTTTCACAAATTTTATTACAATTATCTCAATGTTAACAGAATATTGCGTTATTTCAAGTATTTTTAAAATCGATACTATATTTAGTGTTTCACATATTTTCTACTACAAGATCCTCACCCATTCTTTCATTTTCCTCTCTATATTTATATACGCAATTTTTAGTTATTTTTTTCAATCTTCAAATAAAAAAAGATAAAGTCATTGCGTTAAAATAAGAATGTATAGTAATTACTAAAAAGGAGGACTTTTTTATGACAAAAGTAGCTGTTGTCTTTGCAGACGGTTGTGAAGAAGTTGAAGGCTTAAGTGTCGTTGATGTCTTACGTCGTTTAAATATTGACTGCGACATGGTCGGACTAGATAAAAAAGAAATTGATGGTGATCATCATATCTTACTTACCTGTGATAAGGTTGTGGATGACTCACTTCTTGATTATGATCTTGTTGCCTTCCCTGGTGGCAGAACTGGCGCTTTGAATTTAAGAAATAATAAAAAGCTTGCAGACTTGATGATTCAAAGAAATAAAGCAGGTAAGTGGGATGCCGCAATGTGTGCAGCTCCAATCGCTTTAGGGCACTACGGTTTACTTGAAGGTGCTAACTATACTTGTTATCCAGGCTTTGAAAAACAAATCGAAGAAGAATGTCCAAATGGTCACTTTAGCACTGACATCACTGTTGTTGACCAAGAACATAAAATTATCACTAGTCGTGGTCCAGCTACTGCTTGGGCATATGCTTACACTATCGCTCGGACACTCGGACATGATACCAGTGACTTAGAGAAAGGTATGCTTTACGACTACTTGGCTAAGAATATTAATGCTAGTCTTTAATTAATAGACTTCACGAAAAAGAGATCAGATTTTAATGTCTGATCTCTTCTTTCGTATATAACAGTTAAAATAAGAAGTTGACTTTTACCCTCATCCCTAAGCTAAAAGTCTGTGTATTACTAGCATGCCTACGGTCTTACTCAGCTCTGCATCTACACTTTAATTACAATTAATTTTCTCTCAGCACTTACTACCTATAGTATAACATCTTTTATTTTAACTTGAAATATTATGTATTAATATAGAATTCTTTTATAAACGAGCTATCTGGTAGCCGTTTCGCAGAAAATGCTCCATCTCTTCTGGTTCACGTCCAGTTAAGCGATGAAAATCGTCTGATGTTGCGCTTAATAGGCCCTTTGCACCACCAGCATACATTGATGCTAATTCTTTTCCATCGCCTTCTTGGGCATAAATTTTAGCAAATTCAGTAATTGTGACTGGTGCATAACCAATTTTATGATCAGTAATTCGCGACATGATGTAGGACAATTCAACCATATTATAGTTTTTATCCATACTTAGTAAATAAGACTGACCTTGGTCACGCATTATAGACTGCATAGCTAGGCAGGCAATCGCATGTGCACTATCATTTCGAGTAATAAAAGAAAGTGGTTGTGCACCAACAGGATAAATAATGTTCTTACGCTTAATTAATTCTTCAAGATATGGAACTAAAGGATCAGCATAAAGACTATTTTTCACAATACTATACTCAACATTTGAGCTAGCTAATCGCCTTGGAACATAAGCATAAAATGGTGACATCACAAAAGGATTATTTTCTTGGTCCGCAAAAAAGCTGACAAAAATCAACTTTGCTTTTGCCTTTTTCACAGCTTGCAGTACATTTTCAAATTCTGTGATTCTTCTCTGCAAATCATAAGTAATACTAGGAATATAAATAACCAAATCAACGCCAGAAACTGCTTTTTCAAGTGTATCTAAATCAAAGTAATCTAGTTTAACCTTTTCAACATCTAAGTCGTCAAACTTATTCGCTTTTTTTAAATTGTGAATTCCAACTCGAATATTATTTTCGGGAGTCATAGTTCTAAGCCAACGAGTAACCTTTTCGCCTAAGTTACCTGTCGCTCCGGTAATTAAATATTTCATGTAAATAATATAGAACCTTTCTTAGGATTAACTTTTCTATATTATTATAGTTCAAAACTTTCACAATTTCTTAAGCGAAGTTTAAAAGTATAGTTCATTAGACTACTTTTTTCTCTCACTTTGCATATATTTTTCATGCAATTCCATTAATTTTGATCTTAACTCACTACTAAAAACAAATTCATTAATTGGTGGATGTCCCCAACGTGGATTACTGTGTAAAATTGACTCAATTCCAATAATTATGTCTAACGGTATAAATATTGTGGTTACTTTACCACTTCTTAACCCTAAAGTGCCATAATCGATATCATACCATATTAAAGTTAAACATTTACCTTTATCTGACAAATAAGGTTCATCAGCAAAACCTTCATAAGTCTTTCCACCTTTTATAGTCACTCGAGTCATTTGTCCCAAGCAACTATATTTACGATCCATTATCTCTTCAAAATTGAAAAATCTTGAAAAGAATACTTCACCATTAAATTTATATTTAGTGTATATAATCATTATTATTCCCTATTATTAGTTTTAACTCTCTAAAAACATAATATTTTTATATTGAATAATTACACCTGACAAAAAAAGACACCTCTTTCGAGATGTCTTTTCGATAAAAACGTAATATAAATATTAACGCTTTGAGAATTGTGAAGCTTTGCGGGCTTTCTTCAAACCTGGCTTCTTTCTTTCCTTCATTCTTGGGTCACGAGTTAACATGCCAGCCTTCTTAAGTGGACCACGGAAATCTGGGTCAACTTCAAGAAGTGCACGTGCAATACCTAAACGAATTGCACCAGCTTGTCCTGAGAAACCACCACCGTTAACATTAACTTCAACGTTGTATTGACCTTCAGTTTCAGTTAATGCTAATGGTTGCTTCATATCTTGAACCAAGTTAGGGTATGGAATGTACTTAGTTACGTCTTCTTTGTTAATGGTAATTTGACCGTTACCTGGTACTAAACGTACGCGGGCAACAGAATCTTTACGACGACCAGTTCCAGCGTAAGCTGCTTGTTGTGCCATTATTTAAAACCTCCTAGATTAATTCGTTGATGTCTAATTTTTCAGGCTTTTGTGCTGCGTGTTCGTGGTCTTCACCAGCGTAAACATGCATCTTCATGAATTCTTGGTGACCAAGAGTATTCTTTGGCAACATGCCCTTTACAGATAATTCAACTAATCTTACTGGGTTCTTAGCTAATAATTCACCGGCAGGAGTAGCTCTTAAACCACCACGGTAATCTGAGTGGTGGTAGTAGATCTTATCAGTTGCCTTTTTACCAGTCAACTTTAATTTACCTGCGTTAACAACAATAACATAATCACCAGTATCTACATTTGGTGTATATTGAGGCTTATTCTTACCTCTTAAAATTGATGCTACAGCAGTTGATAAACGACCAAGTGAAACATCAGTCGCATCGATAACATACCACTTACGTTTAATATCACTAGTTTTAGCTAATGGGGTAGTACGCACTTTAAATTCCTCCGTTTTTCTTCTGTTTGACAAACAATAAGTTTCCGGGGCCTATCGTGGACAAACATACGTATACTAATTTACGTCGTTTTGCTCAAAAAGTCAATCTTTTTTAAGGTCTAATCGATATTTTTTAGGAACTTCTTCATAAAAAACATGTTGCAAATATAATCCACTTGCTGGTGCTGTTGTTCTAACTTCTTGTCGATCTTTTGCTGCTAAAACTCTCGGTATATCATCAACTGGACGTTTTTTATTACCAATCTCCAGTAAAGTACCAACTAAAATTCTAACCATGTTATATAAAAATCCATTTCCAATAAAATCAAAAATAATTTTTTTATTATCTGGATCAGAAGTGATATTTACGTAATAAATTGTTCGTACCTTATCAACAATTTGTCCACCACTTGCTGCAAAACTAGTAAAATCATGTTTTCCGATCAAGTCTTTAGCAGCCCTTTGCATTAAATCAATATCTAATGGATATGGATAATGTCCCGTATAAAAACGGTTAAAAGGATCAGTAAAACGATGTTGATCTACAATATAGCGATACCATTTTCCTTTAGTAGAATATTGAACATGAAAATCTGAATTAACAATTTCACTATCAAAAAAAACTGTATCAATTGGCATTAATGCATTTAGAGCAAGCATCATATTTTTAGCTGGAATTTCTTTTCCTGGATAGTCAAAGTGGATAACTTGACCTTTAGCATGAACACCAGCATCAGTTCTTCCAGATCCATGCACCACTACCCGTTTTCCTTTAGTCATCTTTTTTAGTGCTTCTTCAATTACGCCTTGCACAGTCCGCTCATTAGGCTGAATTTGAAAGCCATGAAAAAGGTGTCCATCATATGCCATTGTCAACTTATATCTCGTAGTCATTATTTAATATGTCCTTGTAAGTAATAAAATCAGCGTCAAGAGGGCAAAATATCCCAGATTAATCCAATCATACTTTGACCATTTTAAAACACGATAGCGCGTCCTTTTTGCCCCTTCTCGATAGCCTCTAGCTTCCATTGCAGTAGCTAAATCAATTGCAATTGTTAAGGAACTAATGAATAAAGGAATTAAGATTGGAATAATTGCATGAATTCTTTTAATTAATCCACCACTATTAAAATCTGCTCCACGTGCCCTCTGAGCGTTCATAATTCTAACAGCCTGATCTAACAAAGTCGGTACAAAACGGAGTGCTATCGACATTACAAGTGCAATCTGGGCTACAGGAACTTTTAAGTAGCCAAGAGGTCTTAGAATCCATTCCATTCCATCTGCAATTTCTAATGAAGTTGTTGTCAGAGTGAGAACGGTAGAAATTAAAATAATCATTACAAAACGAATAAAAATAAAAATAGAGTTTTGAATGCCGTATTCACTAATATTAAAAATTCCCCAATGCCAATAAATTTTTCCACCAGTAGTAAAAAATAGCTGCAAAACTGATGTAAAAAGGATCAACCAAATTAAAGGCTTCACACCATCCCAAAATACTTTTGGTTTTAATTTAGTTGCTCCAACAGCAAGTAAAGTAAAAAAAGATAGAAAGAGATAGGATAACCAGTTATTAGCTAGGAAGATAATGACAATAAACAAAAAAGTAGCGATTATTTTTCCTCTTGGGTCCATCTTATAGACGACAGAATTCCCAGGAATATATCGACCGATAATAATTTTACTCATTCATTTCCTCCCTTCGCCTTTAAATCATTTGCAATTTTATTTACTAAAGAATCAATAGTTAAAGGCATTTCTGAAAATTGAAAGCCACCCTTTTCTAATTCTCTAGCAAATTTACTAGTAGCAGGCTCATCTAAAAAATGCTCCTTTACCCAGTTAGGATCAGAAAAAACTTCCTTTGGACTTGCATGCTTTATTAAACGACCATGTTCAAGAACCAGCATATCATCTGCATATTGACTGATATCATCCATATTATGCGAGATCAAAATGACAGTATGTCCTTCCTGTTGATAATTTTTAAATATATCAAACATTTGCTTCTGTCCTTCAGGATCTAAGCCAGCAGCTGGTTCATCCAAACATAAAATGTCTGGTTCATAAGCCATTACGCCAGCAATTGCTACTCGGCGCATCTGTCCACCAGAAAGTTCGAAGGGAGATTTATTCATAACTTGCTCAGATAAACCCACTTTTTCTATCCACTCAATAGCTTGTTCTTTAGCCTTTTGCTCCGAAAAGCCAAAATTAAGCGGTCCAAACATGACATCTTTAAGAACTGTTTCTTCAAACAATTGGCTTTCAGGAAACTGGAAAACTAAACCAACTTTTTTTCTAATTTCTTTTAAAGACTTGCTAGAAGTGTTAGAAGTTATAGTCTTATCAGCAATATTAACTGCTCCACTACTTGGCAATAATAAGCCATCAAAATGCTGCATTAAGGTAGATTTACCACTTCCCGTATGACCAGCAATTGCAACAAATGAGCCACTTTTTATTTTAAAAGATATATCAGCTAATCCTTGAGTCTGAAATGGAGTTTCTGGCGCATAAATATAATCTACATTTTTGAATTCAATTGACACAAATAGTTCACCAACTTTTCCTCAGTATTGACTTCTTGCGGGATACTTATTCCTTCATTTATTAGCTTATTTTTTATTTTATAAAATAAAGGAAGATCTAACCCCGCGCTTCTAATAAGAGAATCATCTTTAAATATATCTCCAGGCGAACCGCTAGCCAGCAAGCTGCCTTTATTTAAAACTAAAATCTGGTCTGCGTGCACCGCTTCATTAATATCATGCGTAATTGAAAATATTGTTAGCTCATTTTCTTTTTGTAATTTTTTTATAAGCCTAAGAATTTTTGACTTTCCTGCTGGGTCAAGCATACTCGTTGATTCATCTAGAATTATCAATTTCGGACCAATTGCTAAAATTCCTGCAATAGCAACTCTTTGCTTTTGACCACCAGAAAGATATTGGGGTTCACTTTCTTGAAAAGCTATCATTTCTACTTGATTAAGTACATCCTGAACAATGCTTTTCATTTTGGTACGAGGGACTTGACGGTTCTCTAAACCAAAAGCTACATCATCTTCAACCGTAGCTCCCACAAACTGATTATCAGGATTTTGAAATACAATTCCCACACGATCTCTAATATCCCACATAGTTTTTTCAGTTAGAGTTATACCATCGATATTGATCAAAGTATTAGGATTATCATCTGGTAAAAGAATACCATTCAATAAACGAGCAATAGTTGATTTTCCACTTCCGTTATGACCAACCAAAGTGGTCCAAGTACCTTTAGGAATTGAAAAACTAACATCTTTTACTGCAGGTTCCTCACTGTCTTTATAAGTAAAAGAAAGATGCTCTACGGTTACTATATTGTCTTTCATAAATATCACTTGCTCTTCTTCAAATATGTCATTGTATCAATTATAAAAAAAGAGCAAAAAAAAATCATCCACAAAGAGGGATGATTTAACATCTAAGCTAGACTAGGCAAAAGCCACCATCATCACGCTTATTCTCGCTTTTGTGAAAGATTTATAAAATAATATTATATTTTGCGCAATTAAACTAATTCAATGATTACCATTGGAGCAGCATCACCCTTACGTGGGTTAGCTAACTTGTACATTCTAGTGTAACCACCATTACGGTCTTTGTAACGAGGTGCAATGTCACTGAAAAGTTTTTGAAGTGCTGATTTTACGACAACTGCATCTTTTTCTTCATGAATATCAGCAATTTCATTACGAACAAAAGCAGCAGCCTTTCTTCTAGCACTTAAATCACCGCGTTTACCTAAAGTAATCATCTTTTCGGTAGTTTTACGGATTTCTTTAGCACGGGTTTCAGTAGTAACAATGCGTTCGTTCATGATCAATTGGGTAGTCATTTCTCTAAGCATTGCTTTTCTATGTGCACTATCGCGACCTAATTTACGGTATGCCATGAGTTTTCCCTCCTTATTTTTCCAACTTAGTCATCTTGACGAAGTGATAGACCAAGTTCGGCAAGTTTATTCTTTACTTCTTCTAATGACTTACGTCCTAAGTTACGTACGCGCATCATATCTGCTTCAGATTTATCAGTTAATTCTTGAACAGTATTAATTCCTGCACGTTTCAAGCAGTTATATGAACGAACAGATAAGTCAAGCTCTTCGATCGTCATCTCAAGCTTCTTCTCATTCTTATCGTCCTCTTTTTCTACCATTACATCATCAAACTGCGCATCCATATCAGTAGACATAAATACTTTGAAGTGTTCTACAAGAATCTTCGCAGCGAAACTAAGGGCATCATTAGGTGTGATTGAACCATCAGTCCAAATTTCTAAAGTTAATTTGTCATAATCGTCTCTTTTACCAACACGAGCACTTTCAACTTGGTAGTTAACTTTTTTGATTGGTGAAAAGAGTGAATCAACGGGGATGACGCCAATAGGCATGTCATCAGTCTTGTTTTCACTTGCGGGAACATAACCACGACCATTCTTGATCGCAACGTTCATATGCAAATGGCCACCATCAGCAATACTACAAATATATTGATCTGGATTTAAGACCTCAATATCAGAGTCGACCTTTAAGTCAGCAGCAGTTACGATTGCTGGACCAGTTACATCGATTTCGGCAATTTTTTCTTCATCTGAGAGTGACTTTAACTCTAGTTTCTTCAAATTAAGAATAATTTTTGTGACGTCTTCTCTAACGCCAGGAATTGTTGAAAATTCATGTAACACACCATCAATCTGAATATAAGAAAGTGCCGTACCTGGAATAGAAGTAAGTAAAACTCGACGGAGTGAGTTACCTAAAGTAGTCCCGAAACCGCGTTCCAGTGGTTCGACAACAAACTTACCGTATGCCTCCTCTTGGTCTACTACGGTAATATTTGGTTTTTCAAATTCAATCATTACTGGGCCCCTTTCAAAACGTAATGTCCTGCACGCAGGAATAAACTAGACACGACGACGTTTTGGTGGTCTGGAACCGTTGTGCGGCACTGGAGTAACGTCGCGAATAGCAGTGATTTCAAGACCTGCAGCTTGAAGTGCTCTAATAGCAGCTTCACGACCTGCACCTGGTCCTTTAACTGAAACTTCAACATGCTTCATGCCTTGATCCATTGCAGACTTTGCAGCTGCTTCTGCGGCCATTTGAGCAGCAAATGGTGTAGACTTACGACTACCCTTGAAACCTAAAGCACCAGCGGAAGACCATGCGACTGCGTTACCTTGTACATCAGTAATCATGACCAAGGTATTGTTAAACGTAGAATGAATATGAGCAACGCCGCTTTCAACATGCTTCTTTACACGGCGTTTACGTGCTGTTTTCTTTGCAGCCATTAACTTAACCTCCTATTTAATAAATTATTTTCTCTTTGAACCCTTACGAGTACGAGCATTATTCTTGGTATTTTGTCCACGAACTGGCAATCCACGACGGTGACGAATACCACGGTATGAACCAATTTCAACTAAACGCTTAATGTTAAGACTAACTTCACGACGAAGGTCACCTTCAACACGGTACTTATCTACTTCGCTACGTAATTTTTCTTGATCTTCTGGGGTCAAGTCATTAGTACGAATATCTTCAGAAATACCAGCATCTTTACAAATCTTCTTTGCAGTTGATTCACCAATACCATAGATATAAGTTAATGCGACTACAACTCTTTTATTTCTGGGTAAGTCAACACCAGCAATACGTGCCATTAAATTGCACCTCCTAATAAAAATATATAACTATTAACCTTGACGTTGTTTGTGCTTAGGGTTTGCAGAGCAAATCACCATAACACGACCATGTCTTTTGATAATCTTGCAATGTTCACACATTGGTTTAACAGATGGTCTAACTTTCATGTTTGCCTCCGTAATTACTTAATAAAACGATACGTAATCCTACCCTTGGTTAAATCATATGGTGATAATTCAACTGTTACTCTATCACCAGGTAAAATTCTAATGTAGTGCATTCTAATTTTACCAGAAACGTGAGCTAAAATTGTTGCACCATTTTCTAATTCAACTTTAAACATAGCATTAGGTAAGGTATCAACTACCTTACCTTCAACTTCGATGACATCTTCTTTTGCCAAAATTGTTCCTCCACATGAACAAATAGTCACACTTAGGCATTATAACACGGAATGTAAAAAAACAATAAGAGACTAATCTTTACTTAAGATTTTGTCAATGTCTTCAAATACTTTTTCCGGAGTTTGTTCACCGTTAACAGTTGAAAGAATTCCTTTTTCTTCATAAAAATCACGAAGAGGAGTATTCATCTTCTTGTTAACTTCTAAGCGATTTTTAACAACTTCTGGCTTGTCATCCTCGCGTTGGAAAAATTCATGTCCTCCGCAACGATCACAAGTACCTTCTACTTTAGTTGGATTTGAAATCTTGTTGTAAGTTGCACCACAATTTTTACAAATGTAGCGTGCTGATAAGCGCTTGATTAAAACATCTTCATCAACATCAATTGCAATTACATTAGTTAACGGCTTTTCTAACCGTTTAGTTATACCTTCAAGAAGTTCAGCTTGAACAGTGGTTCTTGGAAATCCATCTAAGATGAATCCATTCTTAGTGTCAGGTTGCTTAAGACGTTCTTCAACTAACTTAGCAGTAACTTCGTCTGGCACTAAATCGCCTTTATCAATATAACTTTTAGCTTCTAAACCAACTGGAGTTTCATTAGCCATAGCTTCTCTGAACATATCACCTGTAGAAATATGTGCTAAGTGATATTTATCTACAATGCTTTCAGAAGCTGTTCCTTTGCCTGCACCAGGCAATCCTAAAAGAATTAAATTAATCATTTTTATCCTTACTATCTAATAAATCCAACGTATTCGCGCTTCATTAGTAGTCCATCAACTTGACGGGCTAACTCTAAAACAACACCAATAACGATTAAAAGACTTGTTCCGCCAAGTCCAATTGAACTTGGTAAACCAAAAATATTTGTAGCAAGCTGCGGCAACAAGGCAACAAGTCCTAAAAATACCGCACCTACTGTTGATAATCTAATTAAAATTTTAGATACATACTTTTGTGTATCTTTTCCTGGCCAAACGCTAGGAATGTAGGCTCCTTGCTTTTGCAAGTTCTCAGCCAACTTCTCTGGATTTACTTGAACAAAGGCATAGAAGAAAGTGAACAAAATAATCAAAAGTGTATAAATTAATGCACCTGGTGTAGTTTGTAAACTAAATATTTGATTACAAATCTTAAACCATTGTTCATTTCCATGAGATCTTTGAAAAGCCATCAAAATTGTAGCTGGTGTAATAATAAAGGAACTGGCAAAAATAACTGGAATAACTCCAGAAACGTTAACCTTTAAAGGTAGGAAACTTTCGGAGCCACTTGTTGCTGCCCTACGAGTATACTGGATAGGTACTCGCAAATCAGCCTGTTGAAACCATGTAACAAATTGAGTTACTAGTAAAATGGCAATAATGATCGCGATGAAGAACAAAATCCCCTGCCAACGATCGCTAGCACTATTATTAATAATGACATCTTTAAATAGTTGATAAATTCCATTAGGAAGACGGGCAATAATACCTGCAAAAATAATTACAGATACACCATTTCCTAAACCTTTATCAGTAATTTCATCACCCAGCCAGGTCAAAAGCATAGTCCCAGCCGTCATAATAATGGCAATCTCAATATAGGTTTGAGGAGTTTGCGTTTTAACTAAACCCATTTCGGTTAAAACGTTAAAGCCAAGAGTAATCCCAAGACTTTGAACAAAAGCAACTACTAAAGTAAGATAGCGTGTTACTTGGTTTGTCTTTCGTCTTCCAACTTCTCCTTGCTTTCCCCACTCAACTAACTTAGGAACAATATCCATTTGGAGTAATTGAATAACAATTTGAGCAGTAATATAAGGTGAAACACCTAGAGAAAAGATTGAATATGTATCTAATCCACCACCACTGACTGTATCCAACATTGGGACTAAACCAGTTTGTGCAACCCGTGTAATAGCTTTTGCATTAACTCCCGGAACTGTTATATTAGCTCCGATTCGATAAAGCAACAGGATAAAGAGTGTAAAAAAGATTTTAGATCTAATATCTTTATCCTTAAAGGCGTTCTTCAAGGTCGAGAACATTAGATCACCTCAACAGTTCCGCCAGCGGCTTCAACAGCTTTTTTAGCAGCTTCTGAGGCTTTGTTAACTTTTACAGTCAACTTAACCTTTAATTCACCGTTAGCTAACAACTTAACTCCTGCAAGTTCTTTTTTAACTAAACCTGATGATTTTAATGTATCGATAGTTACTTCGCTACCATCATCAAATCTATTTAAATCATTTAAATTAATAATAGCGTATTCTTTGCGGTTAACGTTCTTGAAACCACGCTTAGGCATTCTTCTGAATAATGGCATTTGACCACCTTCGAAACCTAAACGTGTTTTACCGCCAGTACGAGCTAATTGACCCTTTTGACCACGACCAGCAGTTTTACCGTAACCACTAGAAGTACCACGACCAACACGCTTTCTGTTGCGACGTGAACCTTCATTTGGTTTTAATTCATTAAGCTTCATTAATTGGCACCTCCTTGGATTCTAATTACTTATTAACCTCTTCAACTGAGATCAGGTGAGCAATCTTCAATAAAGCGCCACGAGTTGCAGCGTTGTCTGGAAGAACAACAGTGCTATTTACCTTACCAAGACCAAGAGCTTTAACAATCTTTCTTTGTTTTGGAAGACGGTGTGCGACGCTTTTAATTAAGGTAACTTTTAAATCCATTATTTAATCTCCTTAATCTTCTAAGCTTTTTGCTGACTCACGAAGTTTCAAAACGTCTTCACGAGTCTTTAACTTACTCAAACCGTCCATAGTAGCACGGATAACATTGATTGGTGTATTTGAACCAAGTGATTTAGAAGTAACATCTGAAATACCAGCTAAATCCATGATAATACGAACAGCACCACCAGCAGCAACACCAGAACCAGCTTCAGCAGGTTTCAACATAATGTTACCAGAACCGTAATGGCCCATAACTTCATGTGGAATAGTAGTACCAACAGTAGGTACCTTAATCATTCTCTTTTTACCAGCTTCAACAGCCTTGCGGATAGCTTCTGGGACTTCTTGAGCCTTACCAGTACCAAAACCTACATGACCTTTTCTATCGCCGACGATTACAACAGCAGCAAATCTCATGCGACGACCACCCTTAACAACCTTGGTGATCCGGTTAATTGCTACTAATTGATCTTCAATATCGTCTTTTTTACGATCTTTACGAGAATCTCTACGAGAATCGTTGCGGTTTGCCATTAGTTAATTCTCCTTTCCTAGAATTCTAATCCGTTTTCACGTGCTGCATCAGCAAGAGCTTGTACACGGCCGTGGTATAAGTAACCACTTCTATCAAATACAACACTCTTAATGTTCTTCTTAGCAGCAGTTTCAGCTAAAGCTTTACCTACTTCAGCAGCTTGTTCCATCTTAGAACCTTCAGCTGAAATATTTTTATCATTTGTTGAGGCACTTGCAAGCGTTACACCCTCTACATCATCAATTAATTGAGCGTAGATGTTTTTGTTTGAACGGAAAACACTTAAGCGTGGGCGCTCAGCAGTACCAGAAATCTTTCCACGAATACGTTTATGACGCTTTAAGCGTAATTTGTTTTTATCTGGTTTAGAAATCACAATTTCACCTCAAAAATTTTCTATTTATTATTTACCAGTCTTACCTTCCTTGCGACGTACATATTCGTCTTCGTAACGAATACCTTTACCCTTGTAAGGTTCTGGTGGACGAACATCACGAATTTCTGCCGCAAATTGACCTACAACTTGTTTTGAAATACCTTCAATTTCAATTGAAGTTGCTGATGGAGTTTTAACTGTAACACCTTCTGGTGCTTCAAATACAACTGGGTGAGAGTAACCAACATTTAAAGTTAATTTCTTACCTTGTGCAACTGCACGGTATCCAACACCAACTAAAGTTAACTTCTTAACATATCCATCAGTTACACCTTCAATCATGGAAGCAAGATTTGCTCTTTCAGTACCATGAAGAGCTTTATCAGCTTCATTTGAACGACTAAAATGAATTTCTCCATCTTTTTGTTCAAAGGTAATGCGTGGATCAAAGTATCTAGTAAGTTCACCTTTTGGTCCCTTAACAGTGATGTCGTCACCATTTTTGGTAACTGTGACCTTTTCAGGAACCTCGATGACCTTTAAACCAATTCGGCTCATTAATAGTTCTCCTTTCTGTCAAAATTACCAAACGTAAGCAATAACTTCGCCGCCGACGTTCTTTTCTCTAGCTTCTTTATCAGTAATCACACCTGCAGAAGTAGAAATGATAGCAATACCAAGACCATTAAGAACTTTTGGTAAGTTCTCTGCACTTACGTAGTTTCTTAAACCAGGCTTAGAAATACGCTTTAAACCTGAAATAACACGTTCATTATTAGGACCGTATTTCAAGAAGATCTTGATCATACCTTGTTTGTTGTCATCTTCAACTTGGTAATCGCGAATAAAGCCTTCGTTCTTTAAGATTTCACTAAGTGATTTCTTCATTGATGATGCAGGAATCTCAACAGAACTGTGTTTTGCCATGTTAGCATTTCTAATTCTAGTCAAGTAATCTGCAATTGGATCTGTCATGACCATTTAATTTGCCTCCTTTACCGTTAATTACCAACTTGCCTTTTTAACACCAGGAATTTGACCCTTGTGTGCTAAGTCTTTTAAGCAAATACGGCATAATTTGAACTTGCGGTAAACAGAGTGTGGACGGCCACATCTCTCGCAACGAGTGTATTCACGAGATGAAAACTTAGCAGGACGATGATTTCTGACGATTTGTGATGTTTTAGCCATTAATGTCCTCCAAATTATTTAGCAAAAGGCATACCAAACTCAGTAAGAAGTTCACGAGCTTCTTCATCTGTATTGGCAGTAGTTACAATAACAACGTCCAAACCTCTAACACGGTTTACCTTGTCGTAGTCGATTTCTGGGAAAATCAATTGTTCTTTGATACCTAAAGTGTAGTTACCACGACCATCAAATGATCTAGAACTGATTCCGCGGAAGTCACGAACTCGAGGAAGAGAAACGTTGATTAATTTGTACAAGAAATCGTACATTCTATCGCCTCTAAGGGTAACCTTAGCACCAATAGACATACCTTCACGTAAACGGAAGTTTGCGATTGATTTCTTAGCTTTAGTAATCAAAGGCTTTTGACCTGAGATTAAAGTCAATTCTTCTACAGCTTCATCAAGATTCTTTGCATTAGAAACTGCATCACCGACACCCATGTTTAAAACGATTTTATCAATTTTAGGAATTTCCATAACTGAATCGTAATTAAACTTTTTGTTCATAGCTGGTGCGATTTCATTTGAATATTTTTCTACTAAACTGTTTGCCATGTGCGTCCTCCCTCCTATTTGTTGTTATCTTCTTTTTTAGCAATAACTTTTACATTTGATGCATGGATAGAACCTTCTTTTTCTACCACACCACCATTAGCGTTGGCTTGTGAAGGTTTCTCATGCTTTTTGATCTTATTAACACCTTTGACAACAATACGGTTAGTCTTGGCGTTGACTGAAAGTACAGTGCCTTCTTTGCCTTTATCTTTACCGGCAATAACTTTTACTTTGTCACCTGTTTTAACAAACATCAGTGCACCTCCCTAAAAAATTATAAGACTTCAGGAGCAAGAGATACGATCTTCATGAAATCGTGCTCACGCAGTTCACGGGCTACAGGCCCAAAAATACGAGTTCCACGAGGACTCTTATCAGCATTAATTACAACTGCTGCATTTTCGTCGAACTTGATGTATGAACCATCTTCACGGCGTGCACCTGATTTTGTTCTAACAATAACTGCTTTAACAACATCACCTTTTTTGACAACGCCACCTGGTGTTGCTTGTTTAACAGCAGCAACTACGATATCACCAATATTACCGGTCTTACGCTTAGAACCACCTAAAACCTTGATAACTAGGAGTTCTCTTGCACCGGAGTTGTCAGCAACCTTTAAACGGCTTTCGTGTTGGATCACTAGTTTATCCTCCCCTCAATAAAATCCGCGTAATTAAATTGACTTCTTAACAATCTTAGTTAGACGGTAACGCTTCGCATGTGATAATGGACGGGTTTCCATGATACGAACAGTATCGCCAATCTTAGCTTCGTTGTTTTCATCGTGAGCGTAATACTTCTTTGAGTATTTAATACGCTTCTTATAAACAGGGTGGTTCTTGTAGGTATCTACAACAACTGTAATAGTCTTATCCATCTTGTCAGAAACAACTCGACCTTGGTATACGTGACGATTATTTCTTTCGTTAGTTTCGCTCAAGTTAATAACTCCCTTCCGTTAACTAATTCTTGCTCAATTCTTTTTCGCTAAGAATTGTCTTAATTCTAGCAATGTTCTTGCGGACTTGTCTCAAGCGAGCGGTGTTCTCTAATTGACCCGTTGCTTGTTGGAAACGCAAATTAAAAAGTTCTTCTTTATATTGCTTTTCCTTTTCTAACATTTGATCAGTGGTTAATGCTCTGATATCTTTAGCCTTCATTAGATTCGCCACCTACTTCCGAACTCTTCTTAACAAACTTAGTCTTAATTGGAAGCTTGTTTGAAGCAAGTCTTAAAGCTTCACGAGCAACGTCTTCTGAAACGCCACCGATTTCAAACATAATCTTGCCTCTTTTAACAACAGCTACCCAACCAGCTGGTGCACCTTTACCGGAACCCATACGAACACCAACACCTTTTGCAGTGTAGGATTTTTGTGGGAAGATTCTAATCCAAACACGTCCGCCACGCTTCATGAAACGAGTCATAGCAATACGAGCGGCTTCGATTTGTCTATTAGTAATCCAGTGAGATTCAACAGCTTCTAAACCATATTCACCAAATGCAATGGTCTTTCCGCCTTTAGCTTCACCACGCATTTTACCGCGGAATTCACGACGGTGCTTTACACGCTTAGGTACTAACACTATTAGTTTCCTCCCTTCGCTTTCTTAGAAGGTTTGTTTTTACGTTGTGGTAGAATTTCACCACGATTGATCCAAACCTTAACACCAATTTGACCATAAGTAGTTGCAGCTTCTACCCAAGCATAATCAATATCTGCTCTTAAAGTATGAAGTGGAACACTACCTTCAGTATGCCATTCTCTTCTTGCCATATCAGCACCATTCAAACGACCAGCAGTTTGAACTTTGATACCCTTAGCACCAGAACGCATAGATCTTTGAGTTGCTTGACGGGTTGCACGTCTAAATGCAATTCTTGCTTCAAGTTGACGAGCAATACCTTCGCCTACTAATTTAGCATCTAAATCAGGCTTCTTAATTTCAACAATATTAATGTGAACGTTCTTTTTTGTTAAAGCACTAAGTTGTTTTCTTAAAGCTTCAACTTCTTTACCACCTTTACCGATAACCATACCAGGTTTTGCAGTGTGGATAGAAATGTTAATTCTGTTTGCAGCACGTTCAATTTCCACAGTGGAAACAGATGCATCAGCTAACTTTTCAGAGATGAACTTTCTAATACGTAAATCTTCATTTAAAGTGTCAGCGTAGTTTTTGTCTGCATACCACTTTGCTTCCCAATCACGGTTAACACCGAGACGGAAACCATTTGGGTTAATCTTTTGACCCATTAAATTTACCTCCCTTAATCGTTCTTCTCAGATACTACAACTACTACGTGGCTTGTTCTCTTGTTAATTGGAGAAGCCATACCCTTAGCACGTGGACGAAATCTCTTTAAAGTTGCACCTTCGTTAACGTATGCTTCTGATACGTAAAGATTTGCACTTTCAAGATCGTAGTTGTGTTCAGCATTTGCAATAGCTGACTTCAACACTTTTTCAACGATTGGGGAAGCAGCTCTTGGCGTAAATTGTAAAATTGCGAGAGCTTCAGCAACACTCTTTCCACGAATAAGGTCTACTACCAAACGGGCTTTTCTAGGAGCGATGCGAACTGTTCTTGCTTCAGCTTTAGCTGAACTAATTTGTTCTGCCATTTAGATGTCTCTCCTTCCTATTATTTACCTACTGTAGTAGTGGCCTTATCAGCGACCTTGTGACCGCGGAAAGTTCTAGTAGGTACGAATTCACCTAACTTATGACCAACCATATCTTCAGTAATGTATACTGGCACATGTTTTCTTCCATCGTAAACAGCTATTGTGAAACCAACAAAGGAAGGGAAAATAGTTGAACGACGAGACCATGTTTTAATTACTTGCTTCTTTTCGGAACCTTCTTGGGCTTCGATCTTCTTTAAAAGGCTTGCATCTGCAAAAGGACCTTTTTTAATACTACGGCTCATTAATTAACCTCCTTCGTTTAATTACTTGTTACCTTTACGGTGACGAATAATAAGTTTTTCACTTCTAGCCTTAGAGTTTCTAGTCTTAATACCACGAGACTTCTTACCCCATGGAGTCATAGGTTGTGGGCGACCAACTGGAGCCTTACCTTCACCACCACCATGTGGGTGATCGTTAGGGTTCATTACGGAACCACGAGATTGTGGACGCTTGCCCAACCAACGCTTACGACCAGCTTTACCTAATTGAATTAATGAGTGTTGTTCATTACCAACTGAACCGATAGTAGCACGGCAAGTTGATAAGATTTTACGAACTTCACCACTTTGAAGTCTAACTAAAGTGTACTTACCATCATTACCAAGAACTTGTGCAACAGTACCTGCACTTCTTACTAATTGACCACCTTTACCAGGCTTCAATTCAATATTGTGAATTTCAGTACCAGCTGGAATAGCAGATAATGGCAATGCATTACCAGGCTTAATATCAGCATTTGGACCAGATTCAACAACAGTACCAACTTTTAGACCTTTAGGTGCTAAGATGTAAGCTTTAATACCGTCAGTGTAGTGAAGAAGAGCGATGTTAGCAGTTCTGTTTGGATCATATTCAATAGCCTTAACAACTGCTTTTACATCATCCTTATTACGCTTGAAGTCAATGATACGGTATTTTTGTTTGTGACCACCACCACGGTGTCTAACAGTAATATGACCGTATGAGTTACGACCAGCAGTATGACTTTGAGATTCAAGTAAAGTCTTTTCAGGCTTTTTCTTGGTAATTTCAGCAAAGTCGGAAGAAGTCATATTACGTCTGCCGTTTGTAGTTGGCTTATATTTGATAATTGCCAATTGACTGACCTCCTATTTACTAATTTTCTTTATTATCATTGAAGATCTTAATATCATTAGAATCTTCAGTTAAAGTAACGATTGCTTTTCTACGACGAGCAGTCTTACCAGTGTAACGACCAACTCTCTTTTCTTTACCGCGAACATTCATAATGTTAACATTCTTAACTTTTACATCAAAAATTTCTTCAACAGCATTACGAACTTGAGTCTTGGTAGCTGATACAAGCACATCAAAAGTATACTTCTTATCATCCATTAAATTCATGGATTTTTCGGTAACTACAGGCCGTAAGATGATATCACGTGCATCCATTATGCCAAAACCTCCTCAATTCTCTTAATAGCGTCTTGAGTTAATACAAGTTTTTGGTAGTCAACCGCATCAACAACATTTAAGCCATTAACAGGTACAACTTTCACTTTTGGAAGGTTTTTACCTGATAATTGAACATTCTTATCATCAGACACAACTAAAACCTTACCAGAAACATTAGCATTATCTAAGATAGCCTTTAATTCTTTAGTCTTAGGTGCTTCTAAAGTTAATTGATCAAGAATGATTAAATCTTTGTCAGCAACTTTTTGGGAAAGAACTGACTTCATAGCTAAACGACGTGCTTTACGAGGCATGTCCATCTTGTATGAACGAGGAGTTGGACCAAATACAGTACCACCACCACGCCATTGTGGAGCTCTAATAGAACCTTGACGAGCACGACCAGTACCTTTTTGTCTCCAAGGTTTCTTACCACCGCCACGAACAGCTGATCTGTTCTTTACAGCAGAAGTGCCTTGACGCTTACCAGCTCTTTGTCTAATGATTGCATCGAAAACAACACTTTCATTAGGTTCAATACCGAAGATTTCTTCATTTAAATCTACATTACCTGCAGACTTACCTTTTTGATCGATAATTTCTAAATTAGCCATTATAGTCCTCCTTCCTATTTAGCAGCTTTAGCAGCAGATTTTACAAAAATTAATGAGTTCTTTGCACCTGGAACATTACCCTTGATTAAAAGTACGTTCTTTTCAGGCACAACTTTTTCAATTACTAAGTTTTGTACGGTAACTTTCTTGCCACCCATGTGACCAGGTAACTTCTTACCCTTAGGTACACGGTTAATGATTGAACCCATTGAACCTGGGATTCTGTGGTATCTAGAACCGTGGGTTTCTGGACCTCTTGATTGGCCCCAACGCTTGATGTTACCTTGAGTACCATGACCTCTTGTAGTTCCAGTAACGTCAACTACGTCACCTTCACTAAATGAGTCCACCGTGATTTCTGAGCCGACTTCGTAATCCTTAAGCTCGACATCGCGGATTTCCCGAATGAAGCGCTTAGGTGAAGTCTTTGCTTTTGCAGCATGACCTTTGGCAGGTTTGTTGCTCAATACTTCACGCATGTCTTGGTAACCTACTTGAACTGCTTCGTAACCGTCTGATTCGTTAGTTTTAACTTGTAAAACAACGTTAGGGGTTGCTTCAATAACAGTTACAGGAACCAAGATACCGTTTTTAGTGAAGATTTGAGTCATACCGACCTTTCTTCCTAAGATTCCTTTGGTCATGATTACACCTCCATATATGTTTTAAATTATAATTTAATCTCGATATCAACGCCGCTTGGTAAATCAAGCTTCATTAATGAATCAACAGTCTTAGGTGTTGGATTCAAAATATCAATTAAACGCTTATGTGTACGGATTTCAAATTGTTCACGTGAATCTTTGTTCTTGTGTGGTGAACGTAAAACAGTGAATAAAGTTCTTTCCGTAGGTAGTGGAACAGGACCAGAAATTTGTGCTCCAGTTCTTTCAGCGGTAGCTACAATTTTAGCAGCTGATTCATCGAGAATACCATGTTCGTATGACTTTAATCTAATACGAATTTGTTGACTTGCCATCTAATAACCTCCTTCGTCTTCTTTAAAAGATGACTAGCTCGGCAAAAATTACCGACTCACCTCTGTGGCAATGCAGCCTGGTGTGCCGCAACCTTTTGCGTCAAAGCATTGCTTTTTGTGCGCGGGGTATACCCCTCCAATATTTTCGCACGTTTACTATTGTACTTTGTCTTTCCTTAAATATCAAGCTTTCTCAGCATTTATTTTATTTTTTTATACAAAAAAAGAGATATCAAATGATATCTCTTTTTCAAACTCTCTATTTATAAATTATTCAGCGTCTTCTCCACCACGTTTTTTGATGATTTCAGCTTGAATAGATTTAGGAGTTGGTGAGTAGTGGTCAAATACCATTGTAAACGTACCACGACCTTGAGTTGATGAACGCAAAGTAGTTGCGTAACCAAACATTTCTGAAAGTGGAACAAATGAGTTGATTACTTTAGCACCTGCTCTGTCTTCCATACCTTCCATAGAACCACGACGTGCTGTAATTGATCCCATTACATCACCTAAGTATTCTTCTGGAGTGGTTACTTGAACTTTCATGATAGGTTCAAGAATAACAGCGCCAGCCTTAGCAGCAGCATTTCTCAAAGCAAGAGAAGCAGCAACCTTGAAAGCAGCTTCTGATGAGTCGACTTCGTGGTAACTACCATCGTACAACTTAGCCTTAACATCAATTAATGGGTAACCTGCAAGAACACCATTCTTCATAGCTTCTTGTAAACCTTGGTCAACTGAAGGAATAAATTCACGAGGAACAACACCACCGACGATAGCGTCTTCGAATTCGTAACCCTTTCCTTCTTCGTTTGGAGTAAAGTCGATCCAAACATCACCATATTGACCTTTACCACCAGATTGACGAACGAACTTACCTTGTGCTTTAGCTTCCTTAGTAAAGGTTTCACGGTAAGCAACTTGAGGTTCACCAATAGTTGCTTCAACGTTAAATTCACGCTTCATACGTTCAACCATGATGTCTAAGTGTAATTCACCCATACCTGAAATCAAAGTTTGACCAGTTTCTGGGTTGGTTTCAGCACGGAAAGTTGGGTCTTCTTCAGTAAGCTTTTGTAAAGCGACATCCATCTTATCACGGTCAGCTTTTGACTTAGGTTCAACAGATACTTGAATAACTGGATCTGGAACTTGTAAACTTTCCAAAATAAGTGGGTGATCTGGATCAGTTAAAGAATCACCAGTAGTAGTGTTCTTCAAACCAATAGCACCAGCAATATCACCTGAGAATACTTCAGGAATTTCAGTTCTTGAGTTAGCGTGCATTTGAAGTAAACGTCCAACACGTTCACGAGCATTCTTTGATGCATTCAATACGTAAGAACCAGATTGAAGTGAACCAGTGTAAACACGGATGAAAGTTAAACGACCAACAAATGGATCTGTTGCAATCTTAAATGCTAAAGCTGCAAATGGTTTCTTATCGTCAGCCATAAGTTCAACTTCGTCACCAGTCTTAGGATCATGAGCAACGTAAGGTTTTACGTCAAGTGGTGATGGTAGGTAATCAATAACACCATCAAGCATCATTTGAACACCCTTGTTCTTAAATGCTGAACCAGCATAAACTGGGAAGAATTCCAAGTTCAAAGTAGCTTTACGGATAGCTGCTTTTAATTCATCATTAGAAATTTCTTCACCGCCAAGGTACTTGTCCATAATGCCGTCATCAACATCAGCAACAGCTTCAATTAATTCGTTACGACGCTTTAAAGCCTCTTCCTTGTATTCATCAGGAACAGGAATAGTATCCCATTTTGAACCAAGCTTATCTTCATCGTAAACATCAGCTACCATATTGATTAAGTCAATAACACCTTCAAAGGTATCTGCTGAACCAATAGGCATTTGAACAGCATGTGCGTTTGCGTTTAAGCGTTCGTGCAATGACTTAACAGATTTATCAAAGTCAGCACCAATCTTATCCATCTTGTTAACGAAAACAATACGAGGAACGCCGTAAGTTTCAGCTTGACGCCAAACATTTTCAGTTTGTGGTTCAACACCAGCTTGAGCATCAAGAACAGTTACCGCACCATCAAGAACACGAAGGGAACGTTCTACTTCGATAGTAAAGTCAACGTGTCCTGGGGTATCAATGATGTTAATTCGGTAATCCTTCCATTGAGCAGTAGTAGCTGCGGAAGTAATAGTGATACCACGTTCCTTTTCTTCATCCATCCAGTCCATTTGTGAGTCACCTTCGTGAGTTTCACCAATTTTGTGGATCTTACCAGTGTAGTACAAAATACGTTCAGTAGTGGTAGTTTTACCGGCATCGATGTGAGCCATAATACCAATGTTACGTGTCTTATCCAAAGGGAATTCACGTTTGTTAGCCATAAGATTAATCTCCTTTTACAAACTAACGATTAGAAGCGGTAGTGAGCAAATGCACGGTTTGCTTCTGCCATTCTGTGGACGTCTTCACGTTTCTTAACTGCTGAACCAGTATTGTTAGCAGCATCCATAATTTCGTTTGCAAGACGTTCATCCATAGTATGTTCATTACGTAAACGAGCGTAAGAAACAAGCCATCTTAAGCCGAGAGTAGTTCTTCTTTCTGGGCGAACTTCAACTGGGATTTGGTAGTTAGAACCACCGATACGGCGAGCTTTAACTTCCAAAACTGGCATAACATTGTTCATTGCTTCTTCAAAAACTTCAACTGGTTCTTTACCAGTCTTATCTTGAATAATACCAAAAGCATCATAAAGAATTGAAGATGCCTTTGCTTTCTTACCATCAATCATTAAGTGGTTAATTAATTTAGTAACCAATTTAGAGTTGTAAACTGGATCTGCTAAAACATCTCTCTTAGCAACATTACCTTTTCTAGGCATTAGTAGTCCCTCCTATTTAACTGTTTTAACCTTTCTTAGCACCGTACTTAGAACGGCCTTGTTTTCTACCATCAACACCTGCAGTATCCAAAGCACCACGAATGATGTGGTAACGAACACCAGGAAGGTCCTTTACACGACCACCACGAATTAAAACAACGGAGTGTTCTTGCAAGTTATGACCAATACCAGGAATGTAAGCAGTAACTTCGATTAAGTTTGAAAGACGAACACGAGCATACTTACGTAAAGCTGAGTTAGGCTTCTTAGGTGTCATAGTACCTACACGAGTTGCAACACCACGCATTTGAGGTGCTGGATTGTAGTTCATCTTTTTCTTCATGCTGTTGTAAGCATAGTTTAAAGCTGGTGAATCAGATTTAGTCGTCTTTGAGTGACGGCCTTTTCTAACCAATTGGTTAATTGTTGGCATTAAAATTTCCTCCTAAAATTGTTCACACATCCGGGAGTTTCTTTTTTGACTTCACGGATATCATGTTTTTAATAGCACAATGGCTAGTGTAACATGATTTTTTAATTCCGTAAACATTTTAAAAAAATTTTTTTGATTTTGCGTATATAAATATTGGAGGTTAAAAGATGTCAAACTCATTTATTTATATACTTAATTTTATAATCGGTAGTATTATTGGTTCCCATTTACTAGTAATTGTTCAGCGCTTTGAGACAGAAGACTTTATAACCGATAAATCTCATTGTGATAACTGCCAAATCCCGCTTACGCTTCTTAACCAAATACCTATTTTTTCTTTTCTAAGATATCAAGGAAAATGTTTCTTCTGTCACGCTTATATTCCTATTGAAACATTTTATTGCGAAATTTTAGGTGGATTAGCTTTTATGCCGTTAAATCCGCTTACTAATCAAATTTCATACCTTTTTATTATTTTTATTTTTTTAATTAGTATTTTTGATTATTTTGATCAATCTTTTCCAGTTCAAATCCTTATCCCACTTATAGCAATAGTAGGATTTAAAATTTCCTACTTTATTTCTGATTACACTCCAATTGAATGGATGTTAATTTCTTTCGTTATATTGAGTTTTTTAATAATGAATTTGAAAAAGAAATTTGGTTATGGCGATACAATAATTTTTATTATTCTTATTTTTTACTATAACTTCTACATTGCTGAGTATCTTTTCCTATTGTCATCCATTTTTCTGATAATTACTCATTTAATTGCTCGGAACAAAAAACAATATCCTTTCATACCTTTTATATTTCTGAGTATTATTTTTTATAATTTCATATAAAAAAAGTCTATTCGCACAAAAGCGAATAGACTTTTTTAACACAAATGTTTAAGTTTTAAAAGGATGGTTAGTCAGCTGAGCCATCGTTCTTTTCTGCATCAGCTGCAGCTAATTTTTTTTCAATATCAGCTATAGAATAAACTGACTTTTTCTTTTCATCTTCAGGAATGTCAACCTTAGGTTCCATTTCGCGGTAAACAGGCATACCAGTACCAGCAGGAATAATCTTACCAATGATAACATTTTCCTTAAGACCAAGTAATGGATCGTTCTTTCCACGAATAGAAGCATCAGTAAGAACACGAGTAGTTTCCTGGAATGAAGCTGCAGACAAGAAACTGTTAGTTTCAAGAGCGGCCTTGGTAATACCAAGAATTACACTTTGTGCAGTTGCAGGAATACCACCAGAAATAATTACCTCACGGTTTCTTGCTTTAAATTCACCAATATCCATCAATTCACCTGGTAAGATATCAGTTTCACCTGGATCAAGAATACGAACCTTTTGAAGCATTTGACGTGCCATAACTTCAACGTGCTTATCGGCAATTTCTACACCCTGCATTCTATAAGCTTTTTGAATTTCGCTTAGAATATATTTTTCAGTAGTCAATGCATCACGTACACGAATCAATTCCTTAGGATCAATAGAACCAAGAGTCAATTTATCTCCACGTACAACATGGTCACCTTCAGCAACTGCTACAGATGCAGTATATGGTACATCATAAGTACGAGTATCTGTTTGACCCTTTACTGTAATTTGACGAGTGTGTTCTGCTGGATCTTCTTCAATGGAAGTTATTTCACCAGTTACTTCAGAAATTGTAGCACGTCCTTTAGGATTACGAGCTTCAAACAATTCTTGAACACGAGGTAAACCTTGAGTAATATCTGCAGCACCGGCAACACCACCGTTGTGGAAGTTACGCATAGTCAACTGAGTACCAGGTTCACCGATAGATTGAGCAGCAACAGTACCTACTGCTTCACCAACTTCAACATCGTCACCAGTAGCAAGGTTCATACCATAACATTTCTTACATACACCATGTTGAGTGTTGCAAGTAAATACGGAACGAATAGTTACTTCAGTAACGCCAGCATCAACAATCTTATGAGCCATATCTTCATCCATTAAGACATCTGCTGGACAGATAACTTCATGAGTTTCTGGATCATAAACGCTCTTAGAAGTGTAGCGACCTACTAGCCGATCAAATAATGGTTCAATCATTTCATCGCCTTCAGTAATTGCATGAACAGTCAAGCCACGATCAGTACCACAATCTTCTTCACGAATGATAACGTCTTGAGCTACGTCTACCAAACGACGGGTTAAGTAACCTGAGTTGGCAGTCTTCAAAGCAGTATCCGTCATACCTTTACGAGCACCGTGAGTAGACATGAACATTTCCAAAACAGATAATCCTTCACGGAAGTTTGAGGTAACAGGAATTTCCATCATTCCTCCGTTAGGAGCAGCCATCAATCCACGCATACCAGCAAGTTGAGTAAAGTTAGAAATGTTACCACGAGCACCAGAATCCGCCATGATTGTAATTGGGTTTCTTGGGGCATGAATTTGAGCAATTTCGTTTTGAACAATATCTTTACAATTATTCCAAATACTAATTACTCGATCATGTCTTTCTTCATCAGTAATCAAACCACGACGATACTGCTTAGAAACTACATCAACTTTCTTACGAGCTTCTGCTACGATATCATCCTTATCAGTAATTGTAGGAATATCTTCGACACCAATAGTCAAACCAGAAGTAGTACATACGGTGTAACCTAATTCCTTCAAGTCATCCAAGAAATCAGAAGTTCTTTGAACTTTATAATCCTTGTAAATTTGAGCAATGGAATCTGATAAGAATCCTTTCTTAAATGCCTTTCCAAGCTTCATATTGTCAAGCTTTTCATGGATATCTTCACCTGGTTGTAAGAAGTATTTTTCATCCACAGGATGAGTAAGATTTTCTTGAGTAGGATCATTAATGTAGAAGAAATCCTTAGGGAAAATTTGGTTGAAGACTAACTTACCATAAGTAGTTACAAAAATTCCGTGTTCATATCCCTTTGGCCATGGCTTTTCAGGCATTGAATCAGCCGCTAAACCAATACGAGTGTGGTAGTGAATATCACCATTTGCATATGCAATAGCTGCTTCAGCTGGTGAATCAAAAATCATACCTTCGCCTTCACGACCACGTTCTGCTTGAGTTAGCCAGTAGTTACCTAAAACAATATCCTGAGAAGGAGTAACGATTGGCTTACCATCCTTAGGAGCCAAGATATGGTGAGCAGCAAGCATAAGCAAACGTGATTCTGCTACAGCTTCATCAGATAATGGAACGTGAATGGCCATCTGGTCACCATCAAAGTCGGCATTGTAAGCTTCACAAGCAAGTGGGTGAAGACGAATTGACTTACCTGGCACCAAAACTGGTTCAAATGCTTGAATACCTAGACGGTGAAGAGTAGGTGCACGGTTCAAAAGAACTGGTCTTTCCTTAATTACATCTTCTAAGATATCCCAGATATCGTCATCTTCACGATCAATCTTGCGCTTAGCGTTCTTAATGTTAGATGCTAAACCACGTTTTACTAATTCATGCATCACAAATGGCTTAAATAACTCTAAAGCCATTGGTCGTGGAACACCACATTGATAAAACTTCAACTTTGGTGAAACATCGATAACTGAACGACCTGAGTAGTCAACACGCTTACCAAGCAAGTTTTGACGGAAACGTCCTTGCTTACCCTTTAACATGTGAGAAAGAGACTTAAGTGGACGGTTACCTGGTCCTACAACCGGACGACCACGTCTACCATTATCAATTAATGCATCAACAGCTTCTTGAAGCATACGTTTTTCATTTTGAACAATAATTCTAGGTGCGTTTAAGTCTAATAATCTCTTCAAACGATTGTTACGGTTAATTACACGTCTATATAAATCATTCAAGTCAGAAGTTGCAAAACGACCACCATCAAGTTGAACCATTGGTCTTAAATCAGGTGGAATAACTGGAATACAATCCATAACCATCCATGAAGGCTTGTTGCCTGAATTCTTAAATGCATCTAAGATATCTAATCTTCTGATAGCACGAGTTCTCTTTTGACCAGTAGCAGTCTTTAATTCTTCTTTTAAGTCATGAACTTCTTTATCAATATCTACTTGCTCAAGAAGTTCCTTTACAGCTTCAGCACCCATCTTAGCTTCAAAACGGTTACCGAATTTTGCTTTCTTTTCACGATATTCAGCTTCTGTAAGAAGTTGCTTATCTTCAAGATCAGTATCACCTGCGTCAATTACAATGTAAGCAGCAAAATATATTACTTCTTCAAGTGCACGAGGTGAAATATCTAACACTAATCCCATACGAGATGGGATACCCTTGAAATACCAGATATGTGAAACTGGTGCAGCTAATTCAATGTGACCCATACGTTCTCTTCTAACTTTAGCAGAAGTAACTTCTACACCACATCGGTCACAAACAATACCGCGATAACGAATACCCTTGTACTTACCACAAGCACAAGACCAGTCCTTAGTTGGTCCGAAAATTCTTTCATCGAACAAACCATCTTTTTCTGGTTTCAAAGTACGATAGTTGATAGTTTCTGGCTTTTTAACTTCGCCATAAGACCAACTTCTGATCTTGTTTGGAGAAGCCAAACCAATTTGCATACTTTCAAACTTATTTACGTCGATCAAAAGTTTAACCTCCTATTACTTAGAAACCTTATCATCAGATGAAGTTGAAGAATCACTCTGATCTACAGGTTCGGCTGACTTATCATCTTTCTTTGCAGCTTCTTCGGCTAACTTCTTCTTTTCTTGTTGTTCAGCAAGCTTAGATAAAGTGTCAATGTTGAAGTGATCATTAGAATCATCATCCATGTCACGTAATTCAATTTCCTTGTGGTCCATATCTAAGACTTTAATATCCAAACCTAAGGATTGAAGTTCCTTAACAAGAACTCTAAATGATTCTGGAACACCTGGTTTTGGAATTCTTTCACCCTTGACAATAGCTTCATATGCCTTCACACGACCAACAACATCATCTGACTTGTAAGTCAAGATTTCTTGCAATGTGTATGCAGCACCGTAAGCTTCAAGAGCCCAAACTTCCATTTCACCAAAACGCTGACCACCAAATTGTGCTTTACCACCAAGTGGTTGTTGAGTAACAAGTGAGTAAGGCCCAATTGAACGTGCGTGGATCTTATCATCAACCATGTGAGTCAACTTCAAGTAGTACATAATACCTACTGAAACACGGTTGTGGAATGGTTCACCAGTACGGCCATCATAAAGAACAGTCTTACCGTCTTTACCAATACCAGCTTCACGAACCATGTTCCACATATCATCTTCAGAAGCACCATCAAATACTGGAGTAGCAACATGAATACCCAATTGCTTAGCTGCAATACCTAAATGTAATTCAAGAACCTGTCCAATGTTCATACGTGAAGGCACACCCATTGGGTTCAAACAAATGTCTACTGGACGACCATCTGGTAAGTATGGCATATCTTCTTCAGGACAAACTAAGGCAATAGTACCCTTGTTTCCGTGACGACCAGACATCTTGTCACCAACCTGAATTTTACGCTTTTGAACGATGTAGACACGAACCATCTTGTTTACACCAGGTGGTAATTCGTCTCCTGCTTCACGAGTGAAGACTTGTACGTTTTGAACAATACCGCCGCCACCATGTGGTACACGTAAGGAAGTATCGCGAACTTCACGAGCTTTTTCACCAAAGATAGCGTGAAGCAAACGTTCTTCAGCTGATAATTCAGTAACACCCTTTGGAGTAACTTTACCAACTAAGATATCACCGTCTTGAACTTCGGCACCAATACGTACAATACCTTCTTCATCGAGGTCTTTAAGTGCATCTTCACCAACGTTTGGAATTTCACGGGTGATTTCTTCAGGTCCAAGCTTAGTATCGCGAGCTTCTGATTCATAATCTTCAATATGGATAGATGTGTAGACATCATCTTTAACCATACGTTCAGAAATCATAACGGCATCTTCATAGTTGTACATGTTCCAAGTCAAGAAAGCAATAATTGGGTTTTGACCTAGAGCTAATTCGCCGTTTTCCATTGCTGGACCATCGGCAATAACTTCGTCAGCTACTACTCTTTCACCTTGCTTAACAGCTGGTGTTTGGTTGTAGTTCTTAGTTGCATTTGAACGACGGAATTTTTCAAGAACATACTTATCTAAAGTATCATCGTCTCTTCTAATTCTAATTTCGTTTGCATCAACGTATTCAACTACACCAGGTGCTTTAGCAACTAATGCATCCCCAGAGTCATGAGCTGCACGATATTCCATACCAGTACCAACAATTGGAGCGTGTGGATTAATCAATGGAGCAGCCTGACGTTGGTGGTTAGCACCCATCAAGGCACGGTTAGAGTCATCGTTTTCAAGGAAAGGAATACATGCAGAAGTTACGGAAACTACTTGCTTAGGAATAACATCCATGTAGTCAATCTTATCAGGAGTAACTTCAAGGTTATCTTCCTTATGACGAGCTAAAACAATCTTATCCTTAAAAGAACCGTCTTCGTTTAATGGAGCGTTGGCACCAGCGATAATGTAATTATCTTCAACATCAGCAGTTAAGTAATCAATCTTGTCAGTAACCTTGTGAGTATCCCAAGAAACACGACGGTATGGTGTTTCAATAAAACCATACTTATTAACAATAGCGTAAGTTGCCAAAGAGTTAATTAAACCAATGTTAGGTCCTTCAGGAGTTTCAATAGGACATAAACGACCATAGTGAGTATAGTGCACGTCACGAACTTCGTACCCAGCACGATCACGAGATAAACCACCAGGCCCTAAGGCAGACATACGACGCTTGTGAGTTAACTCACCAAGTGGGTTGTTTTGGTCCATGAACTGTGACAATTGTGATGAACCAAAGAATTCCTTAACTGAAGCAACAACAGGACGAATGTTAATTAATTGTTGTGGTGTAACTGTAGAAATATCTTGAATTGACATTCTTTCGCGCACAACACGTTCCATTCTTGCTAAACCAATTCTAAATTGGTTTTGAAGTAATTCCCCTACACGACGAATACGACGGTTACCTAAGTGGTCGATATCATCAGTAGTTCCGATGTTATCTTGAAGGTTAAAGAAGTAATTAATTGATGCCAAAACATCAGCTGGAGTTAAGTGTTTAACGTCATCAGCAATATGACCGTTAGACATTAACTTAATTACACGTTCAGGATCAACTTTGGAATATACTTTAATTTCTTGAACTGTTACTGGATCAGGTAATACACCTTCCTTTGAAGGTTCATAAGTTACCATCTTAAAGTCATCACGATCTAAGTAAGGTGACAATTTATCAAGAATTTCATGAGTAACAACGTCACCCTTCTTAGCGATAATTTCACCAGTATCAGGATCAGCTAAAGTTTCAGCCAAAGTTTGTCTTAATAAACGATTCTTTAAAGAAAGTTTCTTATTGATCTTGTAGCGACCAACAGGAGCTAAATCGTATCTTCTTGGATCAAAGAATCTAGCATATAAAAGTGAACGAGATGAATCCGTAGTTTTAGGTTCACCTGGACGTAATCTTTCATAGATATCCTTTAAAGCTTCGGCAACACGAGAGTCAGCGGGATTTTTATGGATATCTTTTTCTAAAGTGAAACGAAGTGAATCACTTTCACCAAACATATCAGCAACTTCACTGTCAGAGCCAAATCCTAAAGCACGAATTAGAACTGTTAAAGGAAGCTTACGAGTACGGTCAATACGAACATAAGCTAAATCCTTAGCATCAGTTTCATATTCAAGCCATGCACCACGGTTAGGAATAACTGTAGCACCGAAAATTTGGCGACCATTTTTATCAAAATCTGAATGGTAGTAAACACCAGGAGATCTAACAAGCTGAGAAACAATAACTCTCTCAGCACCATTAATAACGAAAGTACCTGAATCAGTCATTAATGGGAATTCTCCGAAGAAGACATCTTGAGTCTTAATTTCTCCAGTTTCATGGTTGGTTAACTTTAAAGTTACATGAAGAGGAGCAGAATAATTAGCATCGTGATCACGTGCTTCTTCAAGGGTATATTTTGGCTTCAGAAGTTTGTAGTCAACAAACTCTAAAGAAAGTTTTCCTGAAAAGTCTGAAATCGGCATAATGTCGTCAAACATTTCACGAATACCTTCATTAAGAAACCACTTGTAAGATTGCGTTTGCACATCAGTCAAGTTAGGTAACTTCAATACTTCTTTAATTCGAGAGAAGCTACGTCTTGTCCGGTGACTACCGTAGTTCACAGCGTGTCCTAACAAAGAAAACATCCTTTCTTATATAAGAATCTAAATATTACATTTGTGTTACAAATTACAAAAAGTTAAAATTTGGGTACAAAAAAACAAAAACAACGTAATAGTCGTTTTTGTTTTATCATCTCGCTGGACAATAGATCAGCGAAATCCTGAATTTCAGCCTTTTAAACGTTTTGTATTTTACACTTATATTACTAATTTGTCAAAAGGAACTAATTTTTAACTAAAGGCTTACTCTCATCAACAATTGTGAACTTTAATTTTCCCTGATGAGCGCCAACCTTAACTGTTTGCCCGGCTTTAACCTTTTCACTAATTAAATCTTCTGCAATCACGTCCTCAAGTTCATGTTGAATTGCACGACGTAAAGGACGAGCACCCATTTCTGGATCAAAACCGTCTTTAGCTAACACATCTAACGCTGCTGGAGAAATTTTTAGAGTAACTTCTTTCCGAGCTAATCGAGTGATCAAATGACTAGTCATTAAACTAACAATTTCACGCAATTGTTTCTTAGTTAAACTATCAAAGACAACTGTTTCGTCAATTCTATTTAAAAATTCTGGTCTAAAGAATTGCTTAACTGCTGCCGTAACCTTTTCTTGTTGAAGTTTATTTTTATCTTCATTATCAGCTGCAAAACCAACTGTTTTATCTTCTTGCAAGCTACGAGAACCAAGGTTAGAAGTCATAATAATGATTGTGTTTCTGAAGTCAACTTTTCTTCCCTTAGAGTCAGTTAAGAAACCTTCATCTAGAACTTGCAACAATAAATTGAAAACATCCGGATGAGCTTTTTCTACTTCATCTAGCAGAATTACTGAATATGGATTACGTCTTACCCGTTCTGAAAGTTGTCCACCTTCTTCATAGCCTACATAACCAGGAGCAGAACCGATCAACTTGCTTGTAGCTACTTGATCCATATATTCAGACATGTCAACCCGAATAATATTTCTTTCAGAGCCAAAGACTGCTGCTGCCAATGCTTTTGCTAATTCAGTCTTACCAACACCAGTAGGACCTAAGAACAAGAAGGAACCGATTGGACGATTTTCATCCTTAATTCCACTTCTGCTTCGTCTAATCGCACGACTTACTGCACTAATTGCCTTATCTTGTCCAATTACGCGTTCATGCAAAATGCTTTCGAGGTGAGCTAAACGTTTCGTTTCACTCTTCTTCATTCGAGTAACTGGTACGCCAGTCCATTCTGATACAATTTGGGCAATTTTATTTGAATCAACAATAGACTTCTTAGAATTCTTATTTTCTACTTTTGCAATTAATTTATCTCGATCTTGTGTAAGCTTGCTTTCTTCATCACGTAATTTAGCCGCTTGAACAAAGTTTTGATTTTCAGCAGCCTCTTCTTTTCGGTGAATAACATCATTAATTTGTGTATCTAATTTAGTCAAACGTGGGTCAGCCTTACCAACTGCTTGAATCTTGACCGCTGCACTTGCTTCATCGATTAAGTCAATTGCCTTATCAGGTAAAAAGCGGTTAGCAATATACCTTGTTGAAAATTCTACTGCATCATTTATTGCTTCATCTTCAATTTTTACATTATGGAATTTTTCATACTTAGGACGTAACCCCTTTAAGATGTCCACTGTTTCTTCCTTTGAAGGCTCACCGATTTTCACTTGTTGAAAACGTCTTGCCAAGGCTTGATCTTTTTCAATGTATTTTTGGTATTCATCAAAAGTAGTGGCACCAATCATCTGAATATCACCACGCGCTAAAGATGGCTTCAGGATATTGGAAGCGTCAATTGCACCTTCTGCTCCACCTGCACCAATCAAGGTATGCATTTCATCAACAAATAGAATTACAGAACCATCACGTTGAATTTCCTTTAGAATTTTTTTCATTCTATCTTCAAATTCCCCGCGATACTTAGTTCCAGCAATTAAGCTTCCCATGTCTAGTGCCATGACACGTTTTTTAGCTAAGTTATCCGGAACCTCACGATTTACAATTGCAGAAGCTATTCCTTGTGCAACTGCTGTCTTACCAACTCCGGGTTCTCCAACTAAAACAGGATTATTCTTAGTTCTTCGAGATAAAATTTGAATTACTCGCTTTATTTCTTTATCTCTACCAATTACTGGATCAATTGCACCCTCGCGTGCACGTTTATTTAAATTTACACTTACTTTATCTAAATTAGGTGTCAGTGACTTGCCTTTTTTAGTTCTAGTTGCAGAAGAAACATCAAAAATATTGTTTGCTTCTCCAGAATCATCCATGAAACTATCATTAATATCTTGACTTAAGTCACGTGGTTCTACACCAATATTTTTCAAAATTAAACTTGCCAAAATTTGGTCACTAGCTAATAACCCTAGCAAAATATGCTTTGTTTCAATTTGAGGAGTGCCTAATTCGTCAGATTTTTGCTTAGCAAAATTCAAAACTAAGCTTAAGCGTGGTGACATTTCCATATATGTAGCTTTGGGACTTGAACCATAGCCAGTATATCTTTCAATTTCTTCTCGCACTAAGGTTGGTGTTACGTTTCTTTCACGCAAAAGCTTACCGGCATCTCCGTTAGCTTCAATTACTAAAGCAAGCAAAACATGCTCCGTTCCAATAATTCGATGGTGAAAGTTTTGTGCTTGCTCTTTAGCAATTTCAAGAACATTCTTTGCACTATCACTATATGATTTTTCCATTCTGCACCGCCTTATTTCTTTTAAGATCATACTACAATCTTTAGACAAATATCTTACACTTACAATTAGTAAATGTAAACTATTTGATATTTCATGAACATTATATACAAAAAAGTTCGTCTTTCTAGCTTAAGACGAACTTTTTAATAAAAATAATATTCAATCGGGATGACAGGATTTGAACCTGCGACTTCTACGTCCCGAACGTAGCGCTCTACCAAGCTGAGCCACATCCCGAATATCAAAAAAGACTCACGCTTCGGTGAGTCTTTTATACTGGAGCGGAAGACGGGATTCGAACCCGCGACCCCCACCATGGCAAGGTGATGTTCTACCACTGAACTACTTCCGCAGTACATTTACTAGTATAGCAAAACATCATTCGATTGCAAGTACTTTTTCTGAAAAAATCAAAAAAATAGACCATCTTCAAAGACAGCCTATTTCTTAAATTATTTATTCTTTTTCTTCAAGTCTTCTTGCACTTCGGCATCAACGTCTTCAACCTTTTCAGGACGCATTGTTGGGAAGAGCAATACATCACGGATAGCTGGAGCATCAGTTAAAAGCATTACCAAACGGTCAATACCAATACCTAAACCACCTGTAGGAGGCATACCAAATTCCATTGCACGGATATAATCTTCATCAATCATATCAGCTTCATCATTACCAGCTTCGCGTTCTTCCATTTGCTCTTCAAAACGGTGACGTTGATCAACTGGATCATTTAGTTCTGAGAAGGCATTTCCGTATTCCATTCCCAAAATAAAGATTTCAAAACGATCAGTAAATCTTGGATCATCTGCATTCTTTTTAGCAAGTGGTGAAATTTCTACCGGGTGCCCATAAACAAAGGTTGGATCAACAATAGTCTTTTCACAAAATTCATCAAAGAAAGCATTAATTACATGACCGACTTTCCAGAATGGTTCAGTATGAATTCCATGTTCTTCGGCGATCTTCTTAGCTTCTTCGTCAGTCATTTCTTTCCAGAAGTCAACACCAGTCTTTTCCTTAATTAAGTCAACCATATGAACGCGTCGGAATGGTTTACCTAAGTCAATATCAGTACCTTGGTAGTTAATCTTACCATCTGGAGAAACTACTTTAGCAGCTGCTCTGATAATTCCTTCCGCTTCATCCATGACATCGTGGAAATCCCAGTAAGCAGCATAAGTTTCAAGCTCAGTAAATTCAGGATTATGGCGAGTATCAACACCTTCGTTTCTAAATACTCGGCCAATTTCATAAACTCTTTCCATACCTCCAACAATCAAACGCTTCAGTGGAAGTTCCAACGCAATTCTCATGTAAAGATCAATGTCTAAAGCGTTGTGGTGAGTAATAAATGGACGTGCTTCAGCACCACCTGGAATATTGTGAAGAACTGGAGTTTCAACTTCTAAAAAGTCTTGGTTATTTAAGTAGTTACGAATAGCTTGAATAATTTGAGTACGATGAACAAAACGCATGTAACTTTCGTGATTAGTAATCAAATCAAGATAACGTTGACGATAAATTTGTTCAACATCTTTCAAACCGTCCCATTTATTAGGTAATGGGCGAAGAGCTTTAGCTAAGAAAGTAACGTGAGTAGCACGAATAGTTAACTCACCAGTATCAGTTTTCATTACTTCCCCATCAATGCCTAAGAAGTCACCAATATCTGATTTCTTAAAAATCTTGTAGTTGTCTTCGCCAACAATATCTTTACGTACATAAATTTGAATCTTACCAGTACGGTCATAAAGATCAGCAAAACCTACTTTACCCTTACCACGCTTGGCAAGCATACGACCTGCAATTTTGGTCATAGGCATATCGGCATTTAATTCATCTTTATCTTCTTTACTATACTTTTCATTCAAAGTACGAGCTAAGTCTTGACGATCAAACTTTCTTACACCAAAAGGTTCAATGCCATTTTCACGCATTTCGTCCATTTTTTCACGACGAACAATTAGTTGGTCGTTCATTTCATTCTTTGCCACTCTAAAAACTCCTTTTATCGATTAATTTGCTTTTGTCTTGCTTCATATTTTTCCACAAAGTCATCTAACAAGTCAAAAACTTCTTGTTTCGTCCAAACATCATTTATTTTAGCACGGGTTCGAGCTGAACGGGGAATTCCTTTCAAATAATAAGCAGCTTGACGTCTAAATTCCGGTACAGCAATTTTTTCACCTTTAAGATCAATTAAGCCATTTAACTGTTCTTTAGCAGTTGCCACTTTTTCTTCAACAGTTTGTGGACGTAGTTTTTCACCAGTGTCTAAATAATGAACCATGTCCTTAATAATCCATGGATTTCCCAAGGCTGCTCTACCGGCCATTACTGCATCAGCTCCAACATCTTCAAGCATTGATTTTGCTTTTTCAGGTGTTGTAACATCTCCATTACCAACAAAAGGTATGGTTAATGCATCTGCAACATCTTTTAAGGTTTCCCAATCTGCCTCACCCATATACATTTGTTTTCTAGTACGTCCGTGCATAGCAACAGCACTAGCACCAGCTTCTTGGGCAGCCAAGGCATTTTCAACAGCAAATATATGCTTTTGATCCCAGCCTGTTCTCATTTTAACAGTTACTGGTTTGTTCACATTTCTCACTACAGCATGAACCATTTGATAAATCTTATTTGGATCCAATAACCAACGAGCTCCAGCATCAGTCTTGGTTACTTTTGGTACAGGACAACCCATATTGATGTTGATAATGTCAGCTGCAGTATGAGTATCCACATAATGAGCAGCTTCAACTAAAGTTTCTTCACTTCCACCGAAAATTTGAATACTCATCGGATGCTCTCTAGGATCAACTGTCAACATCTCTAAAGTCTTTTTATTGCGGTAAATAATTCCATGATCTGAAATCATTTCACAAACCACTAGGCCTGCGCCAAATTCTTTACATACTACTCGGAAAGCAGCATTTGAAATTCCAGCCATCGGTGCAACTACTACACGATTAGGAATTTCAACATCCCTAATTTTCCAACTATCGTTTTTCACACTTGCTCATCCTTTCAAATACCCCAATATTATAGCAAAACTATCTACTACACACCACTTTAATTTGCCTTCTTAAGGACATCTTTTAATTCATCTTCAGTAAAGTGATATTTTTCTTTGCAGAAACGACAAACTAATTCTGCACCGTGGTCCTTTTCAATCATGTCTTTTAGTTGTCCTGGCTTAAGTGTAGCTAAAATTTTGCTGTATTTTTCTTTTGAGCAATCACAGGAAAACGCAACATCTTCTTTAGCCAAAATCTTGCAATCAGTTCCTAGGATCCTTTCTGCTAGATTTTCAGGTGTCATTCCATCTAGGAATAAAGTTGAAAGATTCGGAAGAGCTTTAATTCTCTTTTCTACTTGAGCTAATTGTTCGTCAGCTGCTCCTGGCAATGCTTGTAATACAAAACCGCCCGCAGCTCCGATACTATTGTTTGGTTCAACAAAAACAGACAAGCCAACAGCTGAAGGAATTTGTTCAGATTTTGCTAAATAATATGTAAAATCTTCCGCAATTTCTCCACTAACAATTGGAACCTGACCGGTATAAGGTTCTTTTAGGCCTTGATCTTTGGTTACTTCAAGCCAACCTTCACCAACAGCTCTTGCTACATCAATATGTCCATCTTTCTTAGGAGGAAGAGCAATATGCGGATTTTGTATATACCCCTTAATAGTCAAGTCAGCTTTTGCTGTTACAACAGTTGCTCCTACTGGACCGTTGCCTAGTAATCTAACTGTCAATTCATCTTTATCTTTCAATAAGGCTGCTGATAAAAGCAGACCGCCAATTAAAGTTCTACCAAGTACAGCTGACGATGCGCTCCATGTATCATGTCTTTTTTGCGCTTCACCAACAAGACCTTTGGCATTAACTGTAATCAATCGTAAGTTTTTAGTTTTATCAATTGCTTTTACTAAATAATCTTTCATTTTTTCTTTCCCCTAAAAAATAAAGCCTATAAAACATAGACTTTACTTTTTGACTAATACTTTTTCTTTTTCAAAAAAATTAAATACCACTAGTAGGATTATACCTATGATACTTGTTACAGCGCCAATAAGCAATTTAATACTGTCGATATTACTGAATTTTTACCTACTTAAAAAAATACACTTCTCCAAAACAAGCATCGAGAAGTGTATCTAATCAATTAATCTTTCTTATTTTTCTTTAAAAATAAAGTAAATACAATTAAGGAAATAATACCAATAATGCTCAAGATGGCACCTACTAATACACCTGGGGTTCTATATTTCAATGTAATTTGATGAGTTCCTGGTTTCATCTTTAATCCAATAAATACACCCAATGTACGATTAATTTTAACTGGTTTTCCGTCTACTTTAGCTTGCCAGCCCTTACTATAAGGGATAGTAGTCACTAAGTTTTGATTTTTATCAATTGTAACTTTACCAGCTACATATCCATCTTTAAAGCTTGTAAATTTCATTTCTCTGTTACGGGCTTTTTTGACTTTATCATGCAAAGCTGAAAAGTCGATATTCACAAATTTAGGATATTTGAGAATGAACTTGCCGCCTTTTCCATCTATGGTCATTTTAATATCAACTTTTCCATTCTTATCGGCTTGAACGCCAATTAGTTGATCTGTATATTCTTGAAGTTGAACTTGTTTACCGTTTATAGTCAAACTAAATGGAGGACGATAATCAGGATTTTTATTCCATTGATAATTATTTAAAGGAAGTACTAATTGCATCAAATTTTTGCTAAATCGAATATATCCCACTTGGTTAGGTTTCAGATTATCATAGGTGAAACTCATCGTACCAGGACGCTCTTTATCATATCTTTTAATTGTGAAATATTCTTGTTCAGTACGTTTAGTAATCTTCTTATGTTTCTTTATGACATGATACTTTACAGTACCATATTTCACTGACAAGTTATTTGTTGTAATTCGAGCCTTTTTAGTACTATAATCCAACACATTTGATTTAGATTGGGTCAAAGAATTTAAAACTAAGTTTTGATTATAGACAGGATTTTCATCTTTAAACTTTAATTTATTGGATAAATTACCAGCAAAGGCAAATGGAAGTGTTTCATTTCGATACACAGTTTTATCGCCCTGTTTTAAAATAACTGGTCTAGTTTTTAAATCATCTCTTAAACCATAGTTAACATATTCTGGTGAAATGCTTTGATTAGTCAAAGAACTGTTAATAAAGCTCTTAACATTAAAAATAGCATCAGTAACTACAGTACCAGTTTGATAATAATAGAAGTATCTAAATGTTGAAAATCCCAAATCAGTCATCAAACTACTAATTCGTGAATCATTATTGGATGAAAATTCTTCTACCCCACGATAGTTAAAAGTATATCCTTCACCGCGATCATTATTTAGTTCATAATTTTTAGCGATTCTACCTGTCTTATCAGCTGCTGGGATCTTTGAAATTAGTTCATTATTTTCTGCAACGTATCTAGGATAGTAATCACTCTTCATTCCAAGATGGCTAAGGCCAGTATATGCGTTTCCCGATAATTCGACTAGTCCAATTAATATTAGAATAATTCGAACGAAGTTTTTATTTGAAAAGTAGATTAATAGTCCAAAGAGAAGTACTAAAGCTACGGCTATCCATTCATAAAAATTATTTGGTCCAATTCGACGACGAATATATACAGTCATCAAACTCAGTAATAAATAAATAGTGGTAGCTATAATTCTATCTTTTCTCTTAAAGTCTTGATATGACAGCTCTTTTGCTGCTAAAAGCAAAATCCAAAATACGATTAAAAAACTAAACCGATAAGGATAAGCAATAGTTTGTTGTCCACCATGCCAGAATAAGTATAACGGACGCACGATAATGCTTAAGACAAACATAATTCCAATTATCAGATTAGTAATTCTAGCTTTAACTGAATTACGAGAATCAATAAAGTAGATAATAAAAATTATAGCAGCTAATGTACCTACAAAAATTGGCGGCCAATCATTGTAAGTATCCCCAATAAACAGTCTTGATACTGTTTTTCCCCCAGTAATAAGTAGCTTAATATTAAAATCTGAATTAAAATCCGACTGTGCTAATTTATTACTTGAGAGATTAAATAGAGTTGGTAATAGGACTATTGCACTAATTAAACCACTAATAATTGAACTGATCGCAAAATTCAAGAATTGGTGGAAAAATAGTCTTATGTCTTTAAAATTATTAATTGTATATGCTAGGAAAATAATTACCATAAAGATACAAATCATGTAACCAATATAGTAATTAAATATAATGGCACAAGCCAGTAAAATACTATACGCGAGCCATTTATTAGTCTTGATTCCTCTAACCAAAGCATAAGTGATTAAAGGCAACAAAATTAATCCATCAAACCACATGACATTTCCAGCATAAGCAACTGAATAGCCACTTAAACTATACGCAATTCCTAAAAAAATTGCATAGGCCTGATATTTAAAGTTAAACCATTTTAAAATAAGCCAAGTGAATGTACCACTCATCAAACCTAGCTTAAGCAGGATTATTACATAAACGGCAATATTGATTTTATTTGCAGGAAAAAGAAAAACTATAAAATTTAACGGACTTAAGACATAGTAAGCAATGTTACCAGCCATATCTCCACCTAGTCCATTAGAAAAAGTATACCCAGCACTAGCCCAATTTCCTAAAACTAAATGACGATAGTATTGAAAGAAAGATAAGTACTGATTAGGTAAATCTCCTCCGTACAATACTCCTCCAAAGATTGGATTACAATCAGTGAAAGTAGATAAAAGGAAAAAGAGCACTATAGTTGTCAAACAACTTATTAAGCTTAATTTTAAAATCTTTTTGTCTTTTTTACTTAAATATTTCATTCTTAATACCAAAAAACTCCTTTCTAAAATCTGTAATTTCAGTATTAGAAAGGAGTATAAACATTACTCTTACAATAAACTCTTACCTATCCTCGTTTTCATCTGAATTGTGTTCGTCAGAATCTTTCTTTTCAGATGGTGGATTAAGTGGAATATCGTCAATATTCTTATGATCATCAGGAAGTGGATGAACGTCTTCTTTGTCATCCTTATTTTCAGTTTCTTCTCTTTGTTGATCCTTCTTTTCCATTGCAGCTTTTGCTTCTTCATAAGTTGAAGCCTTAGATTCACTTGGAAATTCATTCTCATCATTTTCTGGCATTTTACCAGTCTTGAATAATGAAAGAATTTGCTTTTCGTTTAAAGTTTCATACTTGAGCAATGCCTCTGCAATAATCTTGTGAGTTTCACGGTGGCTCTTAATGATATCAACGGCTTGTTTGTGACCTTCATCAAGAATTTCTTTAACTGCTTCATCGATCTTAGCAGCTGTAGCTTCACTGTATGGCTTAGTTCCATAAGGTGATTGCATACTTGGAGATTCAAGCTCAGTCATACCAACATCAGTCATACCATATTGAGTAACCATACCACGAGCAATGTTAGTGGCTTGTTCAAAGTCGTTTGAAGCACCCGTAGATTTATCACCAACAACTACTTCTTCACCAGCACGACCACCCATTAAACCAGCAACTTGTTCCATTAATTGCTTCTTAGTGATGATATTTTCATCCTCTTTTGGAAGCATAATGTTATATCCACCAGCACGACCTCTAGGTACAATCGTAACTTTACGAACGGTTCTAGAATCGCTAAGGACTAAACCAACGATTGCGTGTCCTGCTTCATGGTATGCAACACGCTTTCTTTCTTCAGGAGAAATAACAGTGTCTTTCTTAGCTGGTCCTGCAATAACGCGGTCTTCTGCTTCATCAATATCAGATGCTGTAATTTCAGTCTTATTACGACGAGCAGCAACTAAAGCAGCTTCGTTTAAAACATTTTCAAGATCAGCACCCACAAAACCAGGAGTTTGGCGTGCTACTTCTTTTAAGTCGACATCTGGTGCTAAAGGTTTATTCTTAGCATGAACTTTTAAGATAGCTTCACGTCCTTTAACATCTGGACGACCAACTAAAACCTTACGGTCAAAACGGCCAGGACGAAGAAGTGCCGGGTCAAGAACATCTGAACGGTTAGTAGCTGCCATAACAATGACACCTTCATCACCTTCGAAACCATCCATCTCAACCAATAGTTGGTTCAAAGTCTGTTCTCTTTCATCATGACCACCGCTAACACCATTGCCACGTTTACGTCCAACGGCATCAATTTCATCAATGAAAATGATACTTGGGGCATTCTTCTTAGCTGTTTCAAATAAGTCACGTACACGAGATGCACCAACACCGACGAACATTTCAACAAAGTCTGAACCAGAAATTGAATAAAATGGTACACCAGCTTCACCAGCAACCGCACGGGCAAGTAAAGTTTTACCAGTACCAGGAGGACCCTCGAGAAGAACACCAGCCGGAATTCTAGCACCTAATTTAGTATATTTTGCTGGATTCTTTAAGAATTCAACAATTTCAACTAACTCTTGCTTTTCTTCTTCTTCACCAGCTACATCTGAGAATCTAACCTTATTTTTACTTGGATCTTGTGGCTTAACATGAGATTTTCCAAAGTTCATCATGCCGCCACCACGACCCTGTCCACCTTGGTTCATCATCATCCAAAGCATGACAATAAAAATCAAAGTTGGAACAAGCATGACAATAGTAGAAATCCAAGTTCCAGATTGAGATTCACCTTGTCCAGAAATTGATGCTCCGCTCTTTTGAGCAAGATCTGAAACTGTCTTAACCATTGAGTCATTTTGAAGCATCGTAGTACTGAAACGAGTTACTTCACTACTACTTTGTGAACTTGGAATAAGTCCAAATCCAGTATTATTTTGATTCTTTGACTTTTGAGCTTTCTTATAAGATCCAGTAACCGTATATACACCATTCGATGGTTGTACATTGATACTCTTGACTTTACCCGCTTTTAAATCTTTTACTAATTGAGAATAACGGATATTTTCTGTGGAACCATTACTACCTGAGCCACCCACAGCCCAATTGATTCCAGCCAAGAGGATCACGAATACTATGATATAGAAAAGACCGTTAGAAAGCAGTCTATTTCTTCTATTTTTCATCTATAAACCTCCGCGACACTTCTTGGAATTACTCCAACGATTTTACCACAAATTACGCTTTTACCATAGAACTTTGCACAAACTTAAAGATAAATATATACATTATATCGAATAAAATCTGGATTATATTCTTGATTTTGATAGACATTTTCAACATAAACTGGATTTTTTCCTTGCCAAATAGTTAGACAATACGGCCTTAATATCAAAGGAATTCCATTCTCCGCAAATTTTTTCTTAGCTTTTGTTTGCCTGCCATCAGCTAGTCTTAATTTGCTTCCCTGAGGTAAACTTCCCACCTCTAAGAAATCACTTTTTGCTCCATAGAAATATCCAACTAAGTTGCCCAGTTTTTTACCATTTGAAATCATGTATTCTTTTCCGTTTAAAGAAAACTTTTCATCGAGCTTAATTTTCTTTTTATTAACGTCAATTGGCGTTAACTCGTTTCTATTTATCAAGTAATAATAATCTTGATAAAAAATTAATTGAAAATTTTCTTTGTTAAAAGTTGCATTTTTGCTCCACCTAATTTCATCAAAGTGAACTCGTTGATGCCACTTTTTATAAATTAGATAATCAAAAAAAGCTGCTAACTGATTTTTATTTAAGTCTATTAGATCTGATTTCCTACCTTGTAAAGCTTTACCAAAGCTAACAGGTAAAATCAAACTTTCAAAAAAGCTACTTTGACAGTCTGAAAGTAGCGCTGCACTTTCGCTAAAACGATAGGCATTTTCAACTAAATGATTCGTTTCTTTTTTCAATAAAGGAACAACATGATGCCTTAAACGATTTCTTAAAGTATCATCTTCAAAATTAGTCTCGTCTTCAATATAGTCTAAGTCATTCTGCTTATCATATTCTAACAACTGATCTTTTGAATACTTAATTAACGGCCGTAATAGCTTCATAGAGTTAAAATTTCCTACGACCTGAAGACTATTCATTTCAGCTACATCCCCTGAACGAATAAATTTGAGTAAAATATTTTCAATTAAATCATCGCCATGATGTGCTGTTAACAAGTAATCAACCTGATATTTTTTCCCGGTATTGGCTAAAAATGCATAGCGAAACTCACGCGCCCTTGCTTCAATACCAGTTTTAGGATGAAGCGCAAGGGGCCAGCTTTTTTCTATTAGTTTTACTTTAAAAGCAGTGGTTAATCTTTGTAGTAACTCACTTTCTAAATAACTATCTTTTCTTAAACAATGATCCAAATGTGCCACAATTAACTGCGCTGACGGATCAGGTAAGAAGTTAACTAACATATGGAATAATGCCACTGAATCAGGTCCACCACTTGCAGCTAACAAGAACTTTTTATTTTTAATTTCAATATTATTTTTAGTAAAAAAATTTGTAAATTCTGTCATTGTTAAATAAAAAAGTGACCTTTATTGGTCACTTAACTCAATTGAGTTCTTTAAATCTGCTATTTTCTTTGTAGAACTTTCTACTAGCTTTGCTAAAGGAGTAAAGTCTTTACTATCTTTAAATTCATTAGTCGGATCAATCAAATCAGGATTGTTTACTTGACTCAGAGAGAGTGAAAGCTTTCCCTCACGATTATTGATAATAACTACCCTGATCTCATCTCCAATACTGTACTTGTTCCTAGCACTTTCCCATTTATCACCAAAATCTTTATGAAAAATCAAGCCATGATGATGGTGCGGTAAAGTCACAAAAATCCCAAGCTTAGTAATATTGTTAACTTTAGCATTAAGTCTTAATCCAATTGGAAATTTCACTAATAATCCTCCTCTTTATCAGGAAGAGTATATATTGATTCGCCAGATTTAGAATAGTAGAACTTATAACGTATTACTTTAGCCACATAATCAGGATCTTTCAGATCTGCCACTTGCGCCTTTAATTTTTTATTAGTTTTATTAACTTGGTTTAACTCTGTCTTATTCGTTTGAATTTGACTATTAATTCTACCCGTTTGTACATGGACCATAATTAACTGTAGTCCAAAAATTAAAATTGCAATTGCAAAACAAGCAACAATTCGATTTCGCCGAACGCGATGAACTTCTTTTTCTTTCCTAGCTGCTTTGCGCCGTAAGCGCGCCAAGCGTTCTTCATCGCTTAAGGCATTATAAAGTCGTGGCCCTCTCTGCATACGCGTGTCCCTGCCTTTTCGTTTATATTCTAAATCTTAATTATATCACCACTTGTTATTAATATAACACCTTACTCTTCCCTTGTCATTAATCAATTAGCTCATACAAATCGCTTGCTTCAGCCTTCTTAGTCGTTTCTCTCAAGTCAAGTACACGAGCTTTCAATTGTTTCGTACCGAATCCGATTTCAATAACATCACCGACTTTTACGTCATAACTGGACTTAACTACTCGATCATTAACTTTTACTCTTCCTTGATCTGCCATTTCTTTAGCAACTGTACGTCTCTTAACTAATCTAGATACTTTTAAAAATTTATCGATTCTCATTTTATTTTCCTCTCTACCTTTGAACAATATCGCTCGCCGCTGCCAAAAATATATGTAATTCATTAAATAATTGTCTAGTGCTCATCTTTTTTTCAAGTTCAAGCATGACATTCATTCTCTTTTGTGGATCCATATTAATCCTAGCTCTTAACGACACATGTTCTAATGCCTTAAAAATATTTGGCCCTTCTAATTCTTCACTAGCACGATTATTGAAAATAACCTGTAATTTATCATCTGACTTCTGATTAATTGCTACAACTTGAGCTAAATCAGCATCTGCTTTAACTTTTGACACATTTAACAGATTTTCCACCGCTAATGGATAATCTCCAAAACGATCAATTAATTCATCAGCAATACTTTCTGCTTCTTTTTGATCATTAATCCCTTTAATTTTTTTATAAAATTCAATCTTCTGTTCCTGATCAGCAATATAATCATCGGGAATATATGCTTCCAAATTAAATTGCACTTCTGCATTAGATTTAACAGCAACTTTCTTGCCTTTACGTTTCTTAATTGCATCATCTAGCATTTGAGCATATAGATCATAACCAACGCTATCAATAAAGCCGTGTTGCTGTTTTCCTAGCATGTTGCCGGCTCCTCTAATTGACAAGTCCCGCATTGCAATCTTAAAGCCAGATCCCAATTCAGTAAAATCGCGAATAGCACTTAGTCTTTTTTCACCAATTTCCGTTAAAACCTTATTAGGCTGATACAAGAAATAGGCATAAGCTAAACGAGCACTTCGTCCAATTCGACCACGTAATTGATAAAGCTGACTTAATCCATAGTGATCTGCATTTTCAACAATCATTGTGTTGACATTAGGCATATCAACTCCAGTTTCGATAATTGTTGTTGTTACTAAGATATCAAACTCATTTCTTGAAAAACGATACATAATATCTTCCATTTGGTTTTCGCTCATGCGACCATGAATATATTCAATTTTAGCTTCTGGTATCAGTTCTTCTAATCGGCTAACTACTTTATCAATGTCATCAATTCGATTATGCAAGAAGAATACCTGCCCATTTCGCTTCATTTCTCTAAGAACTGCTTCGCGTACAACACTAGGCATCTCTTCCATGACATAGGTTTGAATTGGATATCGATTAGTTGGTGGCGTTTCCATTACAGAAAGGTCTCTCACGCCAACCATTGACATGTGTAAAGTACGCGGAATTGGCGTAGCTGTCAAAGTCAAAACATCAATATTAGCTTTTAATTCCTTTAATCTTTCTTTGTGCTTAACGCCAAATCGCTGCTCTTCATCAACTATTAATAAACCAAGATCTTTAAACTTTACATCTTTTGATAATAAGCGATGCGTACCAACAACCATATCAATTTGACCATTTTTTACACCTTCAATTATCTCCTTTACTTCAGCAGGAGTTTGAAAGCGCGATAAAAGCGCACAATTGACTGGGAAATTTTTAAAGCGATCTTGCATTGTTTCAAAATGTTGCTGTGCCAAAATAGTAGTCGGTGCTAAAAATGCAACTTGCTTTCCATCACGAATAGCCTTAAAAGCAGCTCTTAAAGCAACTTCAGTCTTACCAAAACCTACATCTCCAACTAAGAGGCGATCCATTGGCTTAGGGCTTTCCATATCCGCCTTGATTTCTCTAATTGACCGCAATTGATCAGGCGTTTCTGGATAAGGAAAAGCATCTTCGAATTCTTTTTGTAAATCATCATCTGGACTAAAGGCAAAACCTTTTTCAGATTCACGTTTGGCGTATAGTTCGATTAAATCATCTGCAATATCTTCAACCTTTGATTGAACTCGTTTTTTGGTCTTGGCCCACTCTGCACTTCCTAATTTATTAATATGAGGAACTTTACCCTCTGATGCCACGTATTTTTGAACTAATCCTAATTGATCAGCTGGAACAAATAATTGATCATGATGCTGATAGGTAATTGTTATGTAATCGCGTTTTTTGCCATCTACATCTAACGTCTTAATTCCCTCAAAACGACCAATACCATGATTAACATGAACGACATAATCACCTGGCTTTAATTCGTTATAGTTTCGCAAACGCTGAGCATTTTCAAGTGTTTTAATACGTTTACGATGGTGTGGTCTTTGATTAAATAGTTCACGTTCAGTTAAATACACTAAATTCAAACTAGGAAGTGCAAAACCGTGTGCAAAATCACCAACAGTTATTTGAGCTTTTTTTACCAAAACTTGATCAGATTTAACAATCGGAAGATCAACACCATAATCTACCAAATTTTGAGTAATTTGCTTAGCACGAGTTGCAGAATCAGCCTGTAAAATAACCGTATTTTCTTCATTCGCAAAGCGCTTCAATTCACTCTTAATTAACGGCATTTGACTAAAGAATTGCTGGACTTCTCGCGTAGTAAAATTAAGTATTTGGTCAAATTTTAAGCGACCCATTCCTTTTTGAAACAGTGAAAATATTACCTGTGCTTGTTTCACCTTTTGAACTACTTGCTCAAAATTATGTCGTAATTTTTGGCTATTTAACATTGCACCTGCTTTTATTTCTTCGGAAATAAAAGCTTCATTTTGAGCATCTACATCAGCAACATTCTTTTTGATTGCTTGCCAATCATCAAATAAAAGTAGTCCATTTTTATCAAGATAATCAATTAAATTGAATGACTTTGGAAGTAAGTAATCAACTAAAAAAGCATAATTTTCAGGAAGGCCATCCGCTTCAAGCAAATCAATTGCTTTAACAAAATGATTTTTAACATTTTCTTCTTTGGCAATTGATTCCTTCATGTCTTGTTTTATTTTCTTAACTGCCTCATGAAGATTACGACTAGAAAACACTCTATCTAAAGCCGGGCCGATTGAAACAATATCTTTTTCTTCTAAGCTACGTTGTGTTGCTGCATCAAATTCTTTTACGGTATCAACCTCATCACCAAAAAATTCAATTCTAAAAGGATTTTCTTGGTCTAAAGGATAAACATCAAGAATATCGCCACGACGAGCAAATTCTCCTGGACGTGCGACAATATTTTCTCTACGATATCCAGCTTGTGTGAACCATGCAGTTAATTCATCTAAGTCAAATTCTGCCTCAGGTTTAAATACTTGCTTTGCTTTAGTAAAATCTCGCGGATCACTTAACTTATATTGCAATGCTTGCGGAGTAACTACTACAATTCCAGCTCTTTTTTCAGTCAAAAACTTCAAAGTTTGCAGTCTTTGACTTAGCTCATCTGGAGAAGCGATAGCAGTTTGTGTTGCAATTGTGGCATCAACTGGAAAACTAAATACCATATTATCAGGTAATAAGTTTCCTAGTTCATCTAAAAGCATCTGTGCCTTGTCTTCACTATCTTCAACCAAAATTAATGGGCGCTGCCAAGTGCTTAGCATTTGCATCAAGACAGCACTAAAAGCTCCAGAATTTACTCCAGTTAAAAGTGAACGTTTTTCTTTTGGAACTTTATTAATAAAATTATTTAAATCTTTGTCTTTATTAAGTAATTCTGTAATGTTCATTTTAATTGTACTGATTCATTAAATACTGGGCATTCTTCCCCTTAATGAAATCGTTAATGATATTTTCGCTAACATCAAAAGCTGCATCCATTAACTTTTGCTGTTCATCATTAAAAGGACTTAATACCCAAGAAACAACGCTTTCTTTTCGCGGATGACGAATTCCAATCTTTAAGCGGTTGAAATTATTTGTTCCTAAACAGGCCATAATACTCTTAATCCCATTATGACCTCCTGATTTTCCATTTGCACGAATTCTGATCTTCCCGATTGGCATATCCATGTCATCGTGAATAACTAGGATATCTTCTGGAGCAATCTTAAAGAAATTGGCCACTTGCGCAATTGACTTTCCGGAATCATTCATAAAAGTTTGCGGTTCAAGAAAAATCACATCTTCGCCGTTAATCTTCTGCTTAGTCCATAATCCTTCAAATTTATCTTTATCTAAATCTAAGTTGTTTTTGTTTAAATAATGGTCTAATGCCATAAAGCCAGTATTATGCTTGGTCTGATCATATTTTTTACCCGGATTTCCTAAACCTGCAATTAATTTCATTATTTTTCATCCTCTTTGACAAATATCTAATTCTATATTCTTTCGCTCTTGAGATTATAGCACAGGCTTACTTACAAATAATAAACTACATCTTTAAAGTTATATTTTTAATTTTTAAATTTCAATATGATATAATCTTATTGTTAAATAAATCACTAATATGGAAGGAAGTATTAGCAAATGTCAGAAGAAAAAATTCATAAGATTATTCTTGTTGGTGACGGTGCTGTAGGTTCTACTTACGCATTTTCATTAGTTCAACAAGGTATCGCCCAAGAATTAGGTATCGTTGATATCGTTAAAGAAAGAACTCAAGGTGATGCTATTGACTTAGCAGACGCAACTCCTTGGATTGCACCAAAGACTATTTACTCTGCAGAATATTCAGACGCAAAAGACGCTGACTTAGTAGTTATTTCTGCTGGTGCTCCACAAAAGCCAGGTGAAACTCGTCTTGACCTTGTTAACAAGAACTTAAAGATTTTATCTTCAATTGTTGAACCAATCGTTGAATCTGGATTCAATGGTATTTTCTTAGTTGCTGCTAACCCAGTTGATATTTTAACTCACGCAACTTGGAGAATGTCAGGTTTCCCTAAGGATCGTGTTATCGGTTCAGGTACTTCACTTGATACTGGTCGTCTTCAAAAAGTTATCGGTGAAATGGAACACGTTGATCCTCGTTCAGTTAATGCATACATGCTTGGTGAACACGGTGATACCGAATTCCCAGTATGGAGCTACAACAATGTTGGTGGCGTAAAAGTTAGCGACTGGGTAAAGGCTCACCCAGAAGTTGGTGAAAACAAGCTTGAAGCAATCCACAAAGAAGTTGCTGACATGGCTTACGATATCATTAACAAGAAGGGTGCTACTTTCTACGGTATCGGTACTGCATTAGCATTTATTACTAAAGCTATCTTGAACAACGAACACAGAGTTCTTCCACTTTCAGTACCTATGGACGGTGAATACGGTTTACACGATCTTCACATTGGTACTCCAGCAGTTGTTGGTCGTCACGGTTTAGAGCAAGTTATTGAAATGCCATTAAGCGCTGACGAACAAGCTAAGATGGAAGCTTCTGCAAAACAATTGAAAGAAGTTATGGACAAAGCCTTCAAAGAAACTGGCGTAAAAGTTCGTCAATAATTAAGACTTTTTCTACGGAAGAGCATTCACTTATCGTGAATGCTTTTTTCTTCTTCAAATTAAAGTTGTTTAATCAGACTTTAATTTTTATATAAAACTATGGTATAATGGCTTGTAAATTTCAGATGTATGGAGGCTAATCATGCTAATTAAATCTCTTGTTTATAAAAAAGATTACTTAACTACAGTCAACGAAAAAGCTACTCTTGCCGAAGCATTAAAAATCTTAGAAGACTCCGGTTTCCGTTGTGTTCCTATTTTAGATGATACAGGAACTATTTTCCGCGGAAATATTTATAAGATGCATATCTACCGTCATAAGTCCCAAGGTGGCGACATGAATCTACCTGTAACTTACTTGCTTAAGAATGCTACTAAAACTATTAAGGTAAATTCACCTTTCTTCCGTGTATTCTTTAATATTAAAGACCTCCCATACATCGCTGTATTGGATGAAGAAAACCACTTCTATGGAATTTTAACTCACGCTCGTTTACTAGACATGCTTTCCGATGCTTGGAACATTAAGAATGGTTCTTATGTTTTAACTATTCTTTCTGACAATGATCGTGGTAACTTAGTTAAAATGGCAAAAATCATTTCTAAGTACAGTAATATCGCAGGCTGTCTAACTTTAGATGTTAAAACTGGCGAACTAGTTCGTCGTAATTTATTTACTTTGCCAATCGGTGTCTCTCGCGAAACTATGACTGCAATTGTAAATCGCCTAGAAAAGAAAGGTTTTGTAGTTCCCGAAATTGAAGATCTTCAATCTGGACTAACAATTCGTAGCGCAGAACAACCTGGGGAATTAAAAGATTAAATTTTAATCAATAAAAAAGCTCGCTTAGCCATTTCAATTTGGCTAAACGAGCTCTTTTTAATTTAATCTTCGTAATAAACACGCGGTAAACGATCGTTCAATAAGCAAGCAACCTCATAATGGATTGTATCAACATAATCAGCTGCTGCTTTAATATTATTTGGATCATCAGGATTATTAGAAATAATTACTACTTTAGTTCCAATCGGCATTTCTTTTGGCATTTCAACCATGAACTGGTCCATACAAATACGGCCAACAATTGGGCAATATGCATTACCTACCTTAACTTTAAAACCTTGGAATTTTCTGATAAAACCATCTGCGTAACCAACTGGCACTGTTCCAATAATCGTATCCTTATTGGCAACAAATGTCGAACCATATCCAACCCCATCGCCTTGATGAATTGTCTTCACATGTGTTAATTCACTCTCAAATGATAAAGCTGGATCTAAGGCAATTTTTGACTTCAAATCAGGTGAATTAGGATTAGAAGAAGGATTTAAGCCATAAATACCAATTCCAAATCTAACTAAATCACTCTTAATTCCATCATGAAAAATACTTGCTGCAGTATTATCAACGTGAATCCACTTTGGCTTTACTGTAAGCAAACTCTTCATATGGTTAAATTTTTCACATTGATGTTTAAAGTAAGTTTCATCGCTGCTATCAGCAGAAGCAAAATGAGCAAACATTCCTTCAATGTAAAAATTATCATTATTTTTCAAAAATTTGTTAGCAGCAATAAAGTCCTTATCTTCATTAAATCCGATTCGACCCATTCCTGAATCAATACCTAAATGAATTTTCAATTGTAAGTCTGAATTTTCTAAATATTTTTCTGCTTCTTTAAGCCATTCTAGATTTGGAACAGTCAGTGAAATATCATTGGCTGCAGCAATAGGAGCATATTCAGGAGAAACAACACCTAAGACTAAGATCGTTTTAGTAATATCTGCACGCCTTAATTCTAACGCCTCATCTAAAATTGCCACGCAGAATCCAGCAGCTCCAACCTGATCTGCTACTTTAGCTACTTCTACTGCGCCATGGCCATAACCGTTAGCTTTTACAACAGCAAGCATCTTTTGGCCTGGCTCAAGATGCTGCATTTCATTTTCAATATTTCTCTTAATTGCGCCCAAATTAACCTTTACTACAGCTGGGCGATGAATACCTGGAACCATTAATTTAATTCCTCCAAAACTACACCTGTTATAATCTCATGATCATCATGCGTGATACTGGCAAAAATATTTCCAGAAAACTTAGTCGACGTCATTACTGGATGTCCTAAATCATCCCATAAGGTTTCAATATCTTGAAAGCCAACATACTTACCTAGACCTGTCCCTAATGCCTTAGAAAAAGACTCTTTTAATGAAAAACGTCCACCAAGATATTCAACTTTTCGCTTTCCTTTTAATTGTTGATATTGTGCAAATTCCTTTGGAGTTAACACTCTTTTAGCGAATTTATCGCCTTTTTCAACAATTTTTTTCATGCGTTCAACTTCAACAGAGTCAATTCCAAAGCCTCTAATCATTATTTTTACCTCACACATTGATACATTATATTACAAAAAAGAGCTGTAGCAACTACAGCTCCCAATTAAAAACTAGTCTTTTTTCTTAATTACAAAGTCATGTTTTCTACCAACACGACGGGCATTTGGCTTACGATGATATCTTTCATTACGATCGCCACCACGCTTGAAGTTACGTTTAAAATGGTGATTATTGTTACCATGCTTTGACTTAAATGGCAATGGCTTTTCAGGTGTAATTTTTACCTTTACGCTTTCAGCATCTTTAGATAAATTCTTTAACAAGGCAGCTACCAAATCCACAGCAGAATAATCATCAAGTAGTTGTGATGCTTCTGCAGTATATTTAGAAAGATCACCATCTAATAATTCTGTTACCTTCTTATTTGCTGCACTCAATTGTCCCTTAAATGCTTCTTCATCTGTTGGCGGTTTTAGCGGCATCATCTTTTTATGCGTTAATTGTTCAATAGTACGCATGTAGCCAATTTCATTTGGTGTAACAAAAGTTACTGACATTCCGTTTTGACCAGCACGTCCAGTTCTACCAATACGGTGAACGTAAGAATCTGGATCTTGTGGAATATCATAGTTATAAACGTGACTTACACCAGAAATATCTAATCCTCGGGCAGCCACGTCAGTTGCTACTAAAATATCAAGCTTACCTTTACGGAATCTCTTTAACACGCTCATGCGCTTAGCTTGAGAAAGATCACCATGAATTCCAGCAGCGTTATAGCCGCGAGCTTGTAAACCACGTGTTAATTCATCGACACGTCTTTTGGTTCTACCGAAAATAACAGCCAAGTCAGGATTTTGGACATCAATCAAACGACATAAAATATCAAATTTTTCGTTTTCTTTTGCTCTTACAAAATACTGATCAATTAAATTGGCAGTTAATTCTTTTCCCTTAATTTTTACAATTTCGGGATCATGCATAAATTTCTCACCAATTCGTAGAATTGGCTTAGGCATGGTTGCTGAGAAAAGCAAAGTTTGATGTTTACTTGAAGCATAATTCAAGATGCTTTCAATATCTTGAATAAATCCCATATCAAGCATTTCATCTGCTTCATCTAAAACAATTGTTTTCACCTTAGAAATATCGATTGTTCCACGTTTCAAGTGATCTAATAATCGTCCTGGTGTTCCTACTAAAATTGCTGGGGTTTGCTTTAAAGCACGAATTTGACGACGAATATCTGCCCCGCCATAAACAACTTGGACACGAGCCTTTTCATCCCTACCCAAACGGAATAATTCTTCTTGGGTTTGAATAGCGAGCTCACGCGTTGGCTCAATAACAATGGCTTGAATCGAGTCGTGTTGTTTATCTAAATTCTGTAAAATTGGCAAACCGAAAGCAGCAGTTTTACCAGTACCAGTTTGTGCCTGACCAATTACATCTTTTCCCTCTAAAACTAAGGGAATAGTCTTTTCTTGAATTGGAGTAGCTTCTTCAAAACCTGAACGTTTAATAGCTTTTAAAATTTCAGGTTTCAAGTTCATTTCAGAAAATTTCAAATATCTAATTCCTTCCTACATTAGGCGGTCTAAAACCTTTTCTAAATGCATTCCATGTGATCCTTTTAGCATAACAATATCATCTGGCTTAATATCATTCTTTAAGTCATCAATCATATGATTCATTTCATCTTGTGGATAATAATGCAAGTTGGCTGCTGGATACTTATCAACAAGTGCATCATATAAATTCTTCATTTCTGGGCCATACAAATATAATTCGTTAATAATTGCTGGATCTAACGCATTAGCAAGTGAAGCATGGAGCTCAGCAGATTCATCCCCAAGCTCTAACATGTCGCCTAAGACTGCAATTCTACGTCCGCCATCTTTAACCATCACCTGACCAAATGAAGTAGTAACAGCCTTAACCGCAGTTGGATTTGAGTTGTAAACATCGTCCATAATTGCTTCGCCTACGTCTCCCTTCTTCCACTGCATTCTATTTGCAGTTGGGGTAAAGTTAGCTAAGGCTTGAGCAATTTGTTCATCATTTTCGCCAAAGTGACGTCCTACACTAATTGCCGCAAGAGCATTTGATACATTATGCTTACCAATCATTGGAATTTTGAATTGCTGCTCTGAATCATTTACTTCAAAAGTAGCATGGTGCATGTAAGACCTAAAAGTAGTTGCAAAAACAGTATCTTCTTCTCTAAATCCAAAAGTACTCTTGTCTTGCTTAATCTTAGCTGCACGTTCCTCTAACAATGGTTCATCGCCATTATAAATAAACTTACCGTCTTCTTTTAAGAAATCGGTAATTTCCATCTTAGCATCAGCAATTTTATCCCTAGTACCAAAGAATTCAATGTGAGCTTCGCCAATCATGGTAATCACGCAAACATCGGGTCTTACTAATTCACTTAAATGATGTAATTGTCCTGGACGATCCATTCCCATCTCAAGCACTAGAATCTCAGTAGATGGCTTCATCTCTAAAATGGTTACAGGAACACCAATTTCATTATTAAAGTTGGCTTGTGTCTTATGAACGTTAAATCTTTTAGCTAAAACAGCTGCAACCATGTCCTTGGTTGTAGTCTTACCGTTAGAACCAGTAATTCCAACAACGGTTGGATTAACTTTACCTAAGTAATATTTAGCTAAAGATTGAAGTGCTGTTAATGGATCCTCAACCTCAATAACTGGCACATCAGTTGGCTTACCTTCATGACCTTTTTTCCACAAAGTTGCTTCTGCTCCATTTGCCATTGCATTCGATACAAAATCATGTCCATCCCTTACACCGGCTAATGGGATAAATAAAGAATTGGGTGTTGCTTTTCTTGAGTCAAAAACAACAGAAGTGATGACCTTATCTTCTCCCATATTAACTGAACTATTTAATGCTTTGGCGATCTCAGCAAGTTGCATTTTCATAATAAATAAATTACTCCTACCTAAAATTGCATGTAACCATATTATACTGATTTACACTTATCAGAAAAAGGTCACCTGCATATCAATAAGAATTATACCACGTTAATCATGAAAAAAAAGCAGTCCAAAGTGGGCTGCTCTTTTGGTAAAAAATACCAAGAATTATTAGTTCTTTGAAGAAATACCGTACTTCTTGTTGAATTTTTCGATACGACCATCTGCTTGTGCAAACTTTTGCTTGCCAGTGTAGAATGGGTGAGAATCTGAAGAAATTTCAACACGAACTAATGGGTAAGTCTTACCTTCAAATTCAATTGTTTCTTCTGGCTTTAAAGTAGAACCAGCTACGAACTTAGCACCAGTTGCTGAGTCCATGAAAACAACTTCTTGGTAATCTGGATGAATCCCTTTTCTCATTGTTTAATACTCCTTTGCCATGACCAATATTTCAGATCATAGATTATTTCACGACTAGTTAAGAATAGCACCTTTCTAACCATAATTCAAGCTATTTTATAGTTACGACTTCAAATCCTAGTCTTCTTCAAGCTTAATTTTTTCGTTTACTTTTATCGCAGTAGCATCAATTTTTTCTAGACCACTGTTGATTGCAAATTTATAGAACAATAATGATGCAATACTAATAACCAAGAAATCCCAAGGATATGAAATCCAATTTTGACCGCCAAAACCATCACTACCGCAATAAGACATAATCGAGATAAATACTAAATAACCTAAAAGCCAAGCAGCATGTTTAAACTGTGACTTAAAATTTCTTTTTTGATATTTAACCTCATAATAGAAATAAATCGGTATGCCTAACACGATTACCAAAATAACTTGAATTGTTGTTGGCCACATTGTCCAATAAATAGCCAAACTAGTTAGTACAAATGTTAATGGAGCAAACCATCGCATATATACTGGCTTATACGGGCGGTCTAAGTCAGGTGCTATTTTTCTTAAAGTAATCGTAGTTACTGGACCAGTTAAATAAGCAATTAAAGTTGCACAAGTGATTACCGTTGCTAGTAAATTCCAATTTCTAAAGACACTAACTAAGATCATCGCTAAGATTAAATCAGCAACCATCGCAAAGCGAGGTACTAAGTAGCGTCGATTGAGTCTACCTAGCCAAGCTGGTAAATGTTTAGTATGAGTCATTGCAGCTAATGCTCTAGAAGCCGTTGCTACAAAAGCTACTCCAGTACCGAATGGCGAAACAAAGGCATCCATATACAGTAAGATAACTAACCAATTAATTCCTAACAAAATTGCAATATCCGCAAATGGAGAAGCAAAGTTAATTCCATGCCATGAGTTTTTAGCAATTATCGCAGGATCTACTGCGCCAATAAAGGCTATTTGAAGCAAGATATAAATAGCTGCAGTTACCAGCATCGATATCAAAACTCCGCGAATAATATTTTTACGTGGATTCTTTAATTCTCCACCAATATTAATAATCGTCTGAAAAGCATCATAAGACATAATAATCCCAGCTCCGGAAGCTGCTTCAAAAATTGCTCGACTTCCATAAGGCATAAAAGTTTTCACATCATGGCCAAAATTAGCAGGGTGAAAACTAGATGCAAATAACATGATAATTGTAATTGTAGGCAGTAAAACCTTGAAAACAGAAATCAAGTTAGTAAAGTGCGTCATAATCTTAATTGACCAAAAGTTAATTAAAGTAAAAATAATCATGAACGCAAACACAACTAATAATCCAGGTGTCGTTATATTACCACCTTGCATAAAATGATGAGTCCAATTTGCCCATTTCCAAGGCCATGAACTCATATATTGAACTGCAGCAACTGCTTCCATTGGTACTAAAGTTACTAAAGAAATCCAATTTGCCCAAGCAGCAATAAAGCCAAGCATGGGACCATGACTATATTGAGCGTATTTGCTCATTCCGCCACTCTCAGGAAACATCGCTCCGAGTTCAACATAAGTTAGGGCAATTGCAATAATAATAACTGCACCAATTATCCACGACAAGATAGCTGCTGGACCTGCAATTTTGGCTGCTGATCCCGATCCAAAAAGCCATCCCGATCCAATCAATGAATTAAGGGCTAGCATTATTGCTGAAAATAAACTTATTTTATGTCCTTTATTATTCACAGCTTCTCCCCATTTTTATTATTAAATACACACTTAAAACAATTAAAAATTATTTTAACTAAAAAAAGCAGAGCCGACAACTGGCTCTAGCTTTCATTTCAATCTTCAAAATATTTATATAGATCACTTACTTTTAAATTTTGCTTTTCTTGTTCGCTAATATCGGCTTTAACTTTCCCATCTTTTAAAACTAAAAGACGGTTCCCATACTTTAAAGCATCTTCCATGTGATGCGTAATCATTAAGGCAGTTAATTTATTTTCCTTAATCTGCTGATCAGTTACAGCCAATAAATTTTCACTTGTATGTGGGTCTAGGGCCGCCGTATGCTCGTCTAACAGCAAAATATCCGGCCTTTCAATCGTAGCCATTAAGAAACTTAGAGCCTGTCTTTGACCACCTGATAAACCTTCTACGAAAGTATTTAAGCGATTTTCTAGTCCATTGTTCATAACTGCAGCCAATTTTTTAAAACGTGGTAAGTTTTGCTTTAACTTTCTTATTTTCAAAAATCTTCTCTTACCTCTCTTAGTTGCTAACAAAAGATTTTCCGCCACTGTCATTCTAGGAGCAGTCCCCAGCTTAGGATCTTGAAAAACGCGTCCAATAAATTGCGTCCGTTTTTCCTCACTCATTTTAGTAATGTCGTGTCCATTATGGAGAAGAAAACCACTATCCGGTCTTAAACTACCCGCAATAGTGTTCAACAGTGTAGATTTACCTGCCCCATTCGTTCCAATAATAGTAATAAAATCCCCAGCTTTAATTTTTAAATCAATTCCTTTTAAAATAGGAACTATTTCACCATCAGCTGTCTTTACAGTGGTTTTTACATCTTTTAGTTCTAAAATTGGCTTAGTCATGCTTCTTCACTCCTCTCTCTATTGGTTTTTTCAAATGTGCAATTTTTTCTAATTGTGGCAGCATCATGCAAAGTGCCAAAACAATTGAAGAAATTAAGTTTAAATCATTAGCTGAAAAGCCTAGTTGTAAAACTGCTAATAAAATTAAGCGATAAATAATACTTCCTAGAGTAACTGCTACTAATCTTTGATTTAAGGTTAATTCGCCAAAAGCTACTTCACCAATAATAATTGAAGCTAAGGCAATGACAATCGTTCCAATCCCCATATTAATATCAGCATAGCCATTATTTTGTGCAATTAATGCTCCACATAAAGCAACAATTCCATTTGAAAGCATTAAACCAATAATTATCATTGAATCAGTATAGATTCCTAAAGACTTAGCCATTTTAGGATTATCTCCCGTAGCAATAAAAGCCTGGCCAAAATCCGTATTTAAAAAGAAAACCAAAATTCCTGTAATAATTACTACAACTATTACTCCTAAGACCACACTATTAAAATACTGAGGTAGAGACTTCAAAAACTCATTATTAAGCAGGGTTTTCTTACCAATTAATGAAATATTAGAACCGCCCATAATCCTTAAGTTAATCGAATAAATTGCAGTCATCGTCAAAATACCAGCAAGCAAAATTGGAATTTTTCCTTTTGTATATAATAAACCGGTCACTAATCCTGCGATCATTCCCGCAAGCAAAGCTAAAAAAGTAGCCAAATATGGTGACATCCCATGAGCAAGATTAGCAACAGCCACAGCTGCTCCTAAGGGAAAAGTTCCTTCGACTGTCATATCAGCGAAATTTAAGATTCTAAAAGTTAAATATAACCCTAAGCCTAATAATGCCCATAATAATCCTTGACCAATTGCAGATACGATCAAATTCATCTGTAAACAACCCCATTTCTTTGACACTCTTTTAGAAATCTTGGTGGCACTTGGAGATTCAATTCTTTTGCTTCTTTTAAGTTAACCACAGGTTCTCCTTTTTGAACTCTTTCTACTGGTAATGAGCTGACCCTTTTACCTTTTAAAATAGCAATCGTCATTTTTCCAGTCATTTGTCCTAGCTTGTACTGATTAACACTGTAAGTTGCTAAGCCCCCTTGCTTTACCATCGTTGCGGCCGCTGGGAAAATAGGTTTCTTAGCTGCATTGCCATTTTTAACTAAGGTTTCCATTGCTCCAGCAATTGTGTTATCCGTAGGTACTATAGCCGCATCCACCTGCCTAAACATTTGCTCTGATACTTGATTAAGATCATTGCTATTTGCTATTGAAAATACCCTTAAATTTATTTTTCTTCTTTTACATTCCTGCTCGATTTCATGAAAACCACTAACTGCGGAAGAATCACTTGAAGTATAAATTACCCCTAATGTTTTCAGATTAGGCATAAATTCTTTAATTAAATCTAATTGTTGCTTAATCGGAGCAGCATCGGATACACCAGTTACATTTGATTCTGGATGACGTTCATTTTTTACCAAACCACTTGCTTTCGGATTTGTTACTGCTCCTAAAACAATTGGTGTTTTACTAGTTGAATTTGCTAATGCTTGCGCAGCCGGCGTAGTGATCCCAACAAGGACTTTTGACTGCTCATCAGTTAACTTAGTAGCCATAGTACGTAAATTGCTTTGATCATTATTTGCGTTTTGATAATCAATCTTGATATTTTTCCCATCTACATATCCTGCTGCTTTTAATTCAGCTTTAAAACCACGATATATTTCATCAAGAGCTGGGTGATGCATTAAAGTTAAAACACCGACCTGCGGTACTTTTCTCTCTGTTTCTTGTTTACGATTTTCAGTGAAAAAAGCCGCTGCTAAAAAAGCTATTAAAATTGCAATTAATCCATACATTCCTTTCATAATTTTTCTCCACAAAAAATAGGAATCTGACTCCATGCAGATCCCTATCATTTTTTATTGTAAAAGAAAAGGTCTGCATGTTTCTTCCATGCAGACCACAATAAATACACAGCCAGCACAGATACAATCTGAATCTTTCAGGTTGTATCTTGCTAACAACCTGATTTACTGGCCTTGCCAACGATTATTCTTAATAAACTTAGCTTGTGTATTCATAATTAAGCACTCCTTAAAAAATTTAATTATATTGTAATTGGCTTATATTTTTCTGTCAATAGTTTTTATTTGATATAGATACGATTGAAAGTCACCACTAATTTGCGCAGTGTCAGGATTTGAAGCATTAAATTGATATGGTTCACGTAATCCAAATTTTTGTAAAACTCTACCCGATACCATTTGGTCAGAATTAATCTGATATTTTTGATGATCATTTAAATGTTTAAGAGGGAGATATTGATCTAAAGTTTCATTAGGTCGAGCGAGTTTGCGATAAAATCCAACAATTTGTTTGTTAGAGTTACTTACACTCCAAGCATAAGTATTTTGTGAGGAATCAAATTTTAGTAGTTGATCAAAAGTTCCATTGACTAACAATTTACGATTTTCTTTATACCATCTAATCCAATTTTTAATTTGGTTCTTTTCTTCTGTTGATAACTTACCTAGGTCTAGCTCATATCCTAAAGGACCAAAGCAAGCAACATTTTGTCTAAATTTTAAACTTGTTATTCTTTTTACTTGATCGTTAGGAACAGCAGAAACATGATTACTAAACGTAGATAAGGGGTAAGCAAGTAAGGTGCCTGACATAATATCTAGTCTTTCTACCGCATCACTGTCATCACTTGGCCAAATTTGTGGACTATAATATAGAATTCCTAAATCAAAACGACCGCCACCACTAGCGCAACCTTCAATTAACAGATCGGGAAAACTTGTTAATAATTTTGCGTATAACTTGTAAACGCCTTGAATATATCTGTGGAAAAACTCTCCCTGTGAATAACCCGACTTGTTCAAATATGGTGAATATGCTTCAGTAATATTTCGATTCATATCCCACTTAATATAGTCAACCTGGGCTGTTTCAATTACTTTTTCCATTTGTCTATAAATATTATCGACTACTTCTGGATTAGCAAAATCTAGGACATATTGGCTTCGTCCAACAGAAAAACGATTATAGGGGTGTCTAACGATCCAGTCGGGATGCATATTATAGAGTTCGGTGTCTGGTGAAACCATTTCTGGTTCAAACCATAATCCAAATTTCATCCCCATTTTATGCACCTGTGCACTAAAATGATCCAATCCTTGTGGAAACTTTCTTTTATCTACTGTCCAATTTCCTAATGAACTGTTATCACTATCTCGTTTACCAAACCATCCATCATCAAGAACAAAACACTCAATTCCTAGCTTATTAGCTTCTTTTGCAAGCTTTAACAATTTAGCTTCATTAAAGTCAAAATAAGTAGCTTCCCAATTATTTATTACAATTGGCCTATCTCGCCGTTGCCATTTTTGATCAATGATGTGCTTTGTAACAAAATTATGTGTCTGTTTCATTAAACCGTTAAATCCATGCTTGCTATAAAACAAAACAGCTTCTGGTGTAGAAAATACTTGATTCCGACTTAATTTCCAAGTAAAGGTAGCTGGATTGATTCCAGTCATCAACCGACTTTGTCCCCACTCATCAACTTCTACTTGACTGATAAAATTACCGGAATAGATCAAATTGCTTGCATAAATATTTCCACTATCATTTGTCACATCCTTATCCACAAGTGCAATAAAAGGATTTTCTTGATGGCTTGATGCTCCTCTTAATGATTCAATTTTGGTAATTCCTTGTGTAAGAGGGCGCCTGATAATATGCCGCTCCTTGGTCCAAGCTCCAGATAATTGAAGAAAATCATAACTATCATTCGGCAAATCAAGAACTGTACTTTGCAAATTGGTAAGTTTAATCTCTTGCTGACCATGATTAATAATTGCTGCCTTACGCACTATTGCTGACAAGTTTTCAAAAATACTATATGAAAGTTGCAATTCTAATTGATGCTCAGTATCGATTAAGTAGACAATTAAATTTTCACTATCATTTCCATATGAAGTAGGAAAATCTAAGCTCCTCCTCTTACCTGTTGTAATCTCAAAATGATCATATTTAAACTCAGGATATAGATAAGCGTCTTCATTTTCAATACTTACAGCGCCCTCACGAAAATCGCTTGTACCATACGTTGGAAATTCCTGCATTCGATCAGCGAGTGTCAAATTTTTTATTTTTTTAGAAAATTTTACTGTTCCAGAAGCTTTATTTGGATGAAGCGACATATATTCCAAATCGTTCTTAGATAATTTACCTAAATCTTCACCATAATATAAGTGCTCTAATTGTTGATTAGGTAACAAATCAAATAAATACGCAACTTCTTTATTATGTAGATAGAAATATTTATTATCAATTACATCAATCATTTGTTTCAACCTTACTAAGAGCTAACTTATTCAAATACTGCGTCTTTTCTGAGTAAACTAGCTCTCTTTTTTATTTGATTTGATGCTTCTCCACCAAGCTTTTAACGCTACTTTTGGCATTTGTTAATACATCTTTATCTTCAGGGCTATCTAAAACTTTAATAATGATTCTTGCAACTTCTCTTGCATCATCTTCTTTAAAACCCCTACTAGTTATTGCTGGCGTTCCAATTCTCAATCCACTAGTGACAAACGGACTTCTAGTATCACCGGGAATTGATTCTTTGTTAGTTGTAATATTTACTGAGTCAAGCAAGTTCTGCGCATCTTTTCCTGTTACACCGGTTTTAGTAATATCAATAATCATCAAGTGATTATCAGTTCCGCCTGATACTACGCGAATATTTTCACTCTTTTTAAATTCGTCTGCCATTGCTTGGGCATTTTTAACCACTTGCTCAATATATGTAGAAAATTGTGGCTGCAAATCTTCATAAAAAGCTTGTGCCTTTGCAGCAATTACATGCTCTAACGGTCCTCCCTGAGTACCTGGGAAAAGAGCAGAATCAATCTTTTTACCTAATTTCTTATTGTTAGACAAAATCATCCCGCCCCGTGGTCCACGTAAAGTTTTATGAGTAGTAGTAGTAACTACATCTGCAACCGGAATTGGACTTGGGTGAGCCTCTGTAGCAACTAACCCAGCAATATGAGCCATATCAACCATTAAATAAGCACCAACTTCATCCGCAATTTCACGGAATTTTTGCCAGTCAATAATTCTACTATATGCTGATGCCCCAGCAATAATTAATTTGGGTTTATTTTCTAAGGCAATTTGTCTAATTTTTTCAAAATCTAATTCTTCAGTTTCTGGATTTAGGTCATAACTAACAGAATTAAAAATCTTTCCTGAGAAATTAACCTTTGAGCCATGAGTAAGGTGCCCACCAGCATCCATTCCCATCCCCAAAATTGTATCTCCTGGCTTTAATAAAGCATTATAAACTGTCATATTAGCTTGTGAACCAGAGTGTGGTTGAACATTTGCATATTCCGCATTAAATAATTTTTTAGCATAGTCAATCGCCAATTGTTCTACTTGATCAATATATTGACAACCACCGTAATATCTTTTACCCGGATATCCTTCTGCATATTTATTCGTTAACACAGATCCTTGTGCTTCTCTGACAGCATCAGAAACAATATTTTCTGATGCAATTAACTCTATTGTATCTTCTTGCCTTTTTTCTTCACTCTTAATTGCATCCCAAAGTGCTGGTGCTTTCTTTCCATAATTCATCGATTAATTCCTCCCATGCTTTCAGAAACTTTATGCTTTACCAAATTATACCTTATATTTGTTGTAAATTTAGCTTCAAGGTTTGCTTTATATTAGAAAGATCTTTTAAAATATAAATAAATACGTTAATAGAGAAGGAGCTTTTTTAATGAAACAAACCGAATGTACTACTATCTTAGTCGGAAAAGATGCAACTATTGATGGTTCAACAATGATCGCTCGTAGTGAAGATGGTGGTCGTACCATTATTCCTGAGAGATTCGACGTAGTAATGCCAAAAGATCAACCCAAGCACTACGAAAGCGTAATTAGCCATCAAAAGATTGATGACAAAGATCTTCTTCCTAATCCGCTCCGCTACACTAGTGCACCTGATGCATCTGGTGAAAATGGAATCTGGGCAGCTGCTGGTATCAACTCAGATAATATTGCTATGACTGCAACTGAAACAATTACTACTAACTCACGTATTCAAGGTATTGATCCATTACTTGAAGAAGGCGGCTTAGGTGAAGAAGATTTTGTTACCTTGACCCTTCCTTACATTCACTCTGCATATGAAGGTGTTGAACGTGTAGGTTATCTACTTGAAAAGTATGGTACTTACGAAATGAACGGTATGGCCTTTTCTGATAAGAATGAAATTTGGTATCTTGAAACTATTGGCGGACACCACTGGGCTGCTAGACGTATTCCAGATAACGCTTATGTTATTGCACCTAACCGTTTAAACATTGATGAATTTTATTTTGATGACGATGATTTTGCTTCATCAAAAGATCTTAAAGATTTAATTGAAGAATATCACCTAAATCCAGATCTCGAAGGCTACAATTTACGTCATATTTTTGGTTCATCAACAATCAAAGATGCTCACTACAATAATCCTCGTGCTTGGTATATCCACAATTACTTTGACCCTGATTTTGGCGGCGAGCCAAGTGATCAAGATCAACCCTTCATCTGTCACGCTAACCGTAAGATTAGCATTGAAGATATTAAATGGGCAGAAAGTTCTCACTACCAAGACACACCTTTTGACGCATATGGTGATCAAGGAAGTGCTGAACAAAAGAAGACATTCCGTCCAATTGGTATTAACAGAAACTTTGAAACTCATATCTTACAAATTAGAAATGATGTTCCAGAAAAAATTGCTGGTGTTCAATGGTTAGCATTTGGTCCAAATACTTTTAACAGCATGGTTCCTTTCTACACTAATATCACTACTACTCCAGCAAGCTTTCAAACTGGCCCTAAGTTTGATCTAAATAAGATCTTCTGGTTAAACAAGTTAACTGCTCAGCTAGGTGATACTAACTTCCGCGTTTATGGCGAATTAGAAGCTGATTTTGAACAAAAGAGTCTTGCTCAATGCCATAAAATTCAACATGAAACTGACAAAGAAGCCGAAAAATATTCTGGCGACGAACTTCAAGACAAGCTTAATGAAGCAAACCAAAAGATGGCTGACACGGTCTACAATAATACTGTTGAATTATTAGGAAACATGGTTAACGAAGGTCATGGTTTAATGACTTTGAAGTATGATTTACTTGATTAATTTGTAAAAATTCATTAATGTAAAAAGAACGTTGAGCATAAAACTCAACGTTCTTTTTATGGTCTAGAATATTATCTTATCCCAGATTTTATTATCAGAAAATATAAATTAAATATTTTTATAGAAATTAAAAATTCGTTGATTGTAAAATCAAATTGAACACTTTAGAAAAATAAAAAGTCCATTCGGACCTGTTTGATAGAATGTTAATAACCACAAAAACTTTCTATTGGAGGTCAAAATGGACTCTTTACATTCTACCATGAACCAGCACGTTAAAGGAAAGCATTTATCATTTGAAGAGCGAGTTATTATTCAATTGCGTTTGAAAGATGGCTGCTCTTTGCGTGCAATTGCTCGTGAACTCAACTGTTCTCCTTCTACTATCAGTTATGAGATTAAACGTGGCACTGTAAAACTGTATCATGGTAAAGTCAAAAGATACAAGGCTACTCAAGGACATGATGTATATCAAGCTCATCGTAAAAATTGTGGGCGCAAATCAGACTTTCTCAAAAAAACTCAATTTATTCACTATGTCCACAAACATTTCTTTAAAGACGGTTGGTCGCTTGATGTTTGCAGTAATCGTGCCACTGCTGCTGGCGAATTCTCTAGCAGCGATGTTGTCTGCACCAAAACTCTTTATAATTACGTTGATAAGGGCTTATTAGGCATTTATAATTACGACTTGCCTGAGAAGCTTAAACGCAATACCAAGCTTCATCGTGTTCGCAAAAACAAGAAAAAGCTTGGCAGAAGTATTGAAGAACGTCCAAAAGAAATTAGTGAACGTAATGAATTCGGTCATTGGGAATGCGATTTGGTTCTTGGACATAAGACTAAAGATGATGAAGTGCTGTTAACCTTATCTGAGCGCATGAGTCGTGAATTCTTAATTATTCGTATTCCCGACAAGACTTCTATCAGTGTCATGCAAGCCTTTAAAGAACTCCAAAGACAATACAGTGAACACTGGAATGATATTTTTAAAACTATTACCACTGATAATGGTTCAGAATTTGCGGATCTGTCCAACCTAGAAGAAGCATCCAATACACTGGTTTACTATGCCCATCCTTACACTTCTTGTGATAAGGGAACAGTTGAAAGACACAATGGTCTTATTCGCAGATTCATTCCTAAAGGAGAAGCAATAGCTAACTATTCTTTACAAAATATCATTGATATTGAAACCTGGTGCAACTCATTGCCAAGAAAGATCTTAGCTTATCATACACCAGATGAAATCTTTGAAAGAGAATTAGATCGAATCTATCAAGCAGCTTAACCAAAAGTGTTCAATTTATTATTGCAATTTACGGAAATTAAAAATTGAAAAATTAATAAAAAATTATTAGTATTCTTTGCGTATATAATAATGTGAAAACCAAATCTAAAAAGATAAAGAGGAAACATAATATGCAAGGTACTTACAAATGTGTTAAAGTTATCGGAACATTTCATCGCTACGGTGTTCAACAAAGTGTTGATAGCAACGGAACATTCTATTATCGTCCTGTAGTATACATGAAAGATTGTAAAGATCTGAATAATATAGATTTAAAAATGCCAGAATACTTATTATTCAATTTAACTAAAGGATTTAAAAGCCTCGGAATATTAAATCCTGGAATAAAACTGAAAATAAACTGTCGTCGTTATTTAAAAGAAGAACGTAATGCTGGCTATGGTTATCCTACTAATATTGTCATTGCTAATGATCGACCAGATTTTCCCGATGATCCTAACGTTTTGGCAGGAATGATCATGGTTAAAAATCAAGGTAACCCTGAAGCTGAAAAAGATCCTATTAATACAGATCTAATTCAAATATATAAGAACTGGCTAGCAAATAAGGAGTAGGATAGAAAAATAATGTACTTCTTAATTATTTTCTAGCCTTAGGCGGTCTAAGAGACCCACGCTTAATTGTAATTGGTAACTTTTTTAAGTTTTCATAAACAACTTCAAGTTCTGCCATTACTTCATTTTCATTAAGCCCCTTTTCTTCAATAACTTTAGTAGCAGCCTTGGCGTAGTTGCGCTTAAAACTTAAATTTATTTCATTCTAATTAACTGCTTTAAAATTATCAGCTAGTTTTTGATTAAACGGTAATTTTCCCTGCAGCATTAAAACCGCAATCACGGGATAGCCAGCATATCCTTGCCAGTAAGTCGCGTTATCATTTGAATGATATACATCGTTCTCCCAACTTACTGTGTAAGTTTTAGCTCCATTAGATGATGTTACTTTTGCCTCATTCTCTGTTAAATTCACATGATTATCCACAATTGCAGTATAAGCTTCTAAAATTTTTTGAATTGGTGGTAATTTTTTCATTAACTTATCCTCCTGCTTTTTGTTTGAATTTACTTCATTTAATGAATATAAGATAATTAACCTAACTATTATCTTAGGAGTTTTTTATGAAAAATATTAGTAAAAAGTTCGGCTTAATTTCTCTACTATTTTCTTTAGCAATGATCCTTTCCGCTTGTAGTATTATCATTTCGAATCATGATGATACTAAGCCAGAAATCAAAACTACAATCAGTAATCAAGGATTCAATAAACTAGAAATTTCTGTTGCTCTCGCTGATATTTCTGTCAAATATGGCGATAAATATCAGGTTGAATATGAAGGGCCTAAGAATTTGAAGCCAACTGTTAGCAGAAAAAACGGTATTTTAACTATTAAACAATCAGCTATTGGTATTCACCAGGTTAATAGTGATCCAGCCATTACAATTACTGTGCCTAAACAGTTAGTAAAGAAACTTACCTTATCAACTAATGATGGGGATATCGAAGTTAAAAATATTGCTACAACAAACCCAATTTCACTTAATACAAACGATGGTGACATTAATATTAATAACCTAAAAGCTCTAAGTGGAAAGATTGATACTAATGATGGCGATATTACTATCAATAAATTAAGTAGTAAAGTTGGTTTTAAAGTAAACACGGATGACGGCGATATTAAGATAACTCAATCTAATTTTACCGGTTATAAACTAAATGTTAGTGATGGTGATATTAACGTTAAGGGCCGCTCTTCTAATGACTTCTTTGTTGAAAATCAAAATAGCTCTAATGTATTAACAGCTTCTAGCCAAGACGGAGATATTAAAATTAAATAGTGTGTAAAAAAGACAGGTTTTATAAAGCCTGTCTTTTTCTATCTTTCTCTAGCTAAATATAATTTATTGCTCCTGGGAAACTCTATTTTCTGCAATCTTTTTACTCTTTTCAAAACTTCTGCTTCAGTCAAATCATCCCAAACGATTTTACGATAGCCATCTTCAACAATTCTAAAATTATCCCCATTCTTTTCCACAAGAACGCTGCGATCCTTTTTATAAGTTAAAAATTTAAGTTTGTTACCATTACTCATCTTTCGCAATTCAATTCGTAAAAGTTTCAATAAATTTTTATTATCAATCATTTTTTATTCCTAACAAAAAGAGACAGGTTACCTTCCTGTCTCTTAATTATATATAAATTCTCTCTAAAACATATGCGCCAAAATTGGTAATAGCCAAATCCAGAAAATACAGCTGACTGCAAAGAAGACAGTTGAAACTGCAACTGAACTTGCACCTTCCTTGACATAAATGTTGTAGCGGCTGGAAATAATAATTCCAGAAAATGCTGGTGGCAATCCGGTTGCCAAACAAAGCATTGAAATCTTGGTAGGATCTGATCCCATACCGCAAAGATATGCTGCTGCAACAATCACTGCCGGTGTTAAGAATAGTCTAAAGAAAGTATTCCAAATAACTTCTTTGTCAATTGAAAATTTAACTGTAGATAAGGCAAGACCAGCTGCTAAAACAGCAACACCCGCGTTAGCCTTAGCAATTAAATCAAAAGTTGGGGCCCAAGAAGTAGGAATTCTAATTCCAATTAAAACTAAAATAACCGCAATTAATGGAGCCGCTGCAACTGGTTGTTTAATTGCATTAATAACTGATTTTAAAGTTGGGTTCATCGGCTTATGAGGTTCATCAGCATGATCAGCAATTTCTGCTCTAGCTAAATCAATTTCACGCTCAATCCCCTTTTCTTTCAAAGCCTTAGCTTCCGCATCAGTAACTGGAACACCATCGGGAATAGTTACTACGACCTTCTTCTTAGTCTTATTTAAGCCCTTTCCCTTTATGTCTTCTACTTCAACTTTAGTTCCCTTATTATTTGGATTTGCTTTAGCTTTCTTCTTAGTTAAGGTTTGACCTTTGTTAATTAAAGCTAATCCCAATGGAATGGTAATAGCATTAACCACAATCGATACAATTCCAATAACTAAGTTAGTTGTTGCATTATTTCCATAAATAGGATCTAATACAGCAAAACCAAGGAAACCAATTGTTGGGGAACCTGCAATCAAAGCACAAACAGCTGCTTGTTGCGTAGTTCTATGAAAGAGCAATTTATCTAAGTAATAACTCAGCATAAATAGCCCAACAACACCAACAATAGAAATTAACGTTAATACGATATCTTGCGCAAACATTTTTCTGGTAGCTTTAACAATTGAAATGAATAAAGCTGCTGGTAATGCGATATCAAGAACTAATTTATTTAATCCTTGTCTCTGATCATTATCGAAAAAGTAAAACTTTCCGCAGAGATAACCTAGTAACATAATCACCAAAATTGGGATTATGTCATTGATTAAGATACTAATCATCTCTATACCTCGCTTATAATCTGACCAGTTTATTCCCGATGAAAACTTTCTTCATCACAAACTAAATATAGACTTTATCAAAATATAAGCAAGTGGAACGATTTCATAATTCTGACAAAATCGTTATTTTAAATTCACTGTATATCAGAAGCAATATATAAGAAACAATTAATAGAAGATAACTATTATATATTCATACTTAGAAAGCGCTTTTTATATTGAAATAAAAGTTTTTTTATAGTTTTTTTCTTGCTAACAAATTCAAAAAAAGTTATAAATTAGTTGTACGCAATCCCATTTTGGAATAGCGCTTTTATATAAAATAGTAATTATCATTACCATGGAGGTTACGTTATGGTAGATGACTCTTTAAATAGAACTGGTGCCAGTTTATTAATTGACGCTTTACAAAAAAATGGTATTAACAACTTATACGGAGTTGTAGGTATTCCGATTACTGATTTAGCTAGATTAGCTGAATTAAGAGGAATGAAGTATTATGGCTTTCGTCGTGAAGACTCAGCCGTAGACGCTGCCGCAGCTGCCGGATTTTTAACTAAAAAACCTGGTGTAGCAATGACTGTATCCGCACCAGGTTTTTTGAATGGATTAACTGCTTTAGCACAAGCTACTAAAAACTGTTTCCCATTAATTATGATTTCTGGTTCTTCAGAACGTCATATTATCGACTTAGCTCAAGGTGACTACGAAGGCTTAGATCAATATAACGTTGCTAAACCTTTCTGTAAAAAGGCTTACCGTGTTGATCGTGCACAAGATAAGATGTTGGTTTAGCAGTTGCACGTGCTATTCGTACTGCTGTATCTGGTAGACCAGGTGGTGTTTACCTTGATTTACCAGCTGACACTATTGCTCAACTTAATGATGACCTGAGTGAAAAGAACATGGGTGTTTACAAGTTAGTTGATCCAGCTCCACTTCAAGAACCAAGTGACGATGCAATTAACCGCGCAGTTAACATCATTAAACAAGCTAAAAAGCCTTTGATCATTCTTGGTAAAGGTGCTGCTTATGACAAAACTGAAAAGCAAGTTCAAGAATTGATTAACAAGACCGATATTCCATTCTTACCAATGTCAATGGCTAAAGGTCTTGTTCCAGATGACGACAAACACTCTGCTGCTGCTGCTCGTTCATTATCATTAAAGAATGCAGACGTAGTAATTCTAATTGGCGCAAGATTAAACTGGATGCTTTCATATGGTGATGCACCACAATTTAACCCAGATGCTAAGTTTATCCAATTAGATATTGATGCAACCCAATTTGATTCTGCACAAAAGATTTCTGCACCACTTCAAGGTGACTTAACCTCTATTTTAAATAAATTAGTTCCAGCTCTTACTGCAACTGGCTACAAGGTACCTTCTGACTGGCTTGATGCAATTGCTCAAGATACTGCTAAGAATGACGCTAAGTTCGCTAAAAGAATTAAAGCTGGGGAAACTAACCCAGAATTTGGATATTATGGCGCTATCGAACCTATTAATGATTACTTCCAAGAACATCCAGACACCTACCTTGTAAGTGAAGGTGCTAATACCCTTGATATTGGTCGTGACATGATTGGTATGAAACTTCCTCGCCACAGACTTGATACTGGTACTTGGGGCGTCATGGGTGTTGGCATGGGGTATGCCATCGCTACTGCTGTCGAAACTGGTAAGCATGTTGTTGCCTTAGATGGGGACAGTGCATTTGGTTTTGACGGTATGGATGTTGAAACAATGTGCCGTTACAATTTACCAATTACTGTTGTCGTTATTAACAATGGTGGTATTTATAATGGTGTTGATAATGTTGTTCCAGATCAATTGGGTCCAACTACACTTGATCCAACTGGTCGCTATGACCTAATTGCTAAAGCCTTCGGCGGTGATAATTACTACGTAACTAACTATCAAGAAATGAAAGATACTTTTGCTACAGCTGTTGACTCAGGCCGTCCAAGTATTATCAACGTTCAAATTGATCCTTCAATGGGCAAAGAATCAGGCCACATTGGTAATTTAAACCCAGAATTAAACTTAAAGCCTCTTGAAGAAGCTGAACAAAAGAAAATTGATGAGGAGTAATTAAAATGAGTGAAAACGAAAAAAACGAACAAAATGAATATGCTCCATTAAAAGGTATTAAAATTGTTGACTGGACTCAAGTCCAATCAGGTCCATCATGTACTCAACTTTTAGCTTGGCTCGGTGCTGATGTTATTAAAATTGAACGTACTAATACCGGTGACCCAACTAGAAATGAATTACTTGATATTAAAGATTCATGGAGTCTTTACTACTTACAATTAAATGCCAACAAGAGATCTTTAACTTTGGATATTAAGACTCCTGAAGGTAAAAAGATTATGTACGATTTAGCCAAAAAAGCTGATGTCTTTGTTGAAAATATTGCACCAGGTTCAGCTGATCGTAACGGCTTTGGTTGGGAAAAGCTTCACTCCATCAATCCTAGATTAATTTATGCTTCATTAAAGGGATTTAACGAAGGATCACGTTTTGAGAATGTTAAAGCCTTTGAACCAGTTGCTCAAGCTGCTGGTGGTTCTGCATCTGCAACAGGTTGGAACAAAGGTGCAAACAATGTTCCTACTCAATCTGCAGCTGCTCTAGGTGATTCAAATACTGGTATGCACTTAGCTATCGGTATTTTAGCCGCTTTATTACAACGTGAGCACACAGGTGAAGGTACTTTTGTTTATCAATCAATGCAAGATGCTGTTCTTAACCTTTGCCGTATTAAGTTACGTGACCAACTTATGCTTGATAACTTGGGTGCTTTACCTCACTATGCAGTTTACCCTGACTGGAAGTGGGGCAAGGCAATTCCGCGTGCTGAGAACACTGAAGGTGGACAAGTTATCGGTTGGACTTACAAGGCTAAGGGTTGGGAAACTGATCCTAATGCATATGTATACATCGTTATTCAAAACGAAAATAAGAAATGGGATAAGATGTGTGAAGCCATGGGTCACCCAGAATGGGAAAAAGATCCAAGATTTGTCGACTGGCAACACCGTCAATTACACAAAGAAGAATTATATCCATTAATTGAAGCCTACACTAAGCAATACGATAAATATACTCTAACTAAAGAGCTCGGTGCTGCTGGCGTTCCAGTTGGACCAGTTCTAGACTGGCACGAACTTGAAAACGATCCAGATCTAAATAGCGATGGTACAATCGTTACTATCGACCAAGGTGGTAATCGTGGTAAGTTCAAGACTATTGGTTTACCATTCAGTCTTTCAAACTACAAACCAGCTTATGACAGAGCACCTGACCTTGGTGAAAACAACAAGGAAATTTTAACTGAACTTGGTTATGATGCAGATCAAATCGAAAATTTAGTTAACAAGGGCGTTATTTCTAAAGCCAAAGGTCCAAAGAATCCTCGTGTTCACGTTATCATTGATGGAAAAGAACACTAATTAAGATTAATAAATTTAAGTATATACACTAAAAGGCGGCTAGGATTAATTTCTAACTGCCTTTTAGCGTAATAATATTATTAATTATTAATAAAGTTTAACTAATTTAATAATTGATTAAAACTATAACTTAATCACTATACTTTCTCTTAAAATGTGGCTATAATATCATTCAGATATAAATAAAAGAGGTGGATATTTTAGTCATGAAGGATAATTACACAATTGACCATGATATGTATCTTATGAATCATAAAAATGGCGATGTTCTGAAGGTAACTGTTGATAATAAAGATAAGTCATTAAAGAATTTGCAGCTTTATCGTCAAGATGGCCTTGGAAATTACTACTATGACAAAAACTCACAGTTAAAGCATCAAGATAATTTAGCCACTAAAAAAGACATTGTTAAGGCAAGTAAAGAAATTGGTGCACATAATACCCACCATATCGACAAGTGGCATCACAAAGTTACGCCAGTATATAATGCTGAACACAAGATTACTGACTTTGAGCCCAAACTTGCTTTAGAGCATCATGCTAAGATTAAGAACGCTAAAAGATATTTGCGTCATTTGAATCATCATCATGCAGATTTTTTATTCTTAGCTAATAAAGGTTTGTTAAGACAACCTTTAAATTATCTCAAAGATGCGATTTATACTGACCGTAATAAAGAAATGGTCATTGCACATAAGGTACATAAGATCGCTAAATAATGAAAAGACCAGTGAACACTTCAAGTCACTGGTCTTTTTGCTAGGCTTAGAATTGATATATATTAAACAAAAGAGGATGTGTTTCATGCAAACTATTTCTTACTACAATTCACCTATTGGAAAAATATTGCTCGCTAGTGACGAGCAAGGTCTAGTTGGTCTATGGCTAGATACTGATCGTTACTATGGAGATATTCTTGCAAAAAACTATTCCGAAGGAGAAAACAAATATCTATCTTCTGCTAAAAAATGGTTAAATATTTTTTTTCAAGGAAAAGAGCCTAATTTTATTCCTCAATTGCACCTTACTGGTACTGATTTCCAGAAAAGAGTTTGGCAAGCCTTACTAAAAATCCCTTATGGGACAACTACTACTTATAAATATATCGCTATGAAAGCTGCACAAGATAAAAAACATTTACCTATTAGAGCAACTGGTGGGGCTGTTGGTCGAAATCATATCTGCATTATTGTTCCTTGCCACCGTGTTGTCGGCGTTAACCACAATTTAACCGGTTATGGTGGTGGTATTGATAAAAAGATTAAACTACTTCAACTTGAAGGAGTAGACATAAGCCAGTTTAAAAAGCCTTAATAAAAATAAACTTGTATATAATTTTACTGAGTTTCCATTTTTATCATTCTTTTCAACTTAGCAAAGTTTAGACTATAATTTTAAGTAATCACTATTTAAGGTAATTACTTATGAAAAAATACTCTATAATTCAAAAATTTAACGCACTTGTTCAAATACAGACAATTATCATTTCAGCCTTGCCATATATTATTGGCTCATTAATGGCTAGTTACTATTATCACCATTTCAATTTATCTTATTGTCTTTGGCTTTTTCTAGCCGTAATTTCTTTTCACTTAGCCGTTAATGGTCATAATCAATATACTGATTATCTTCGCTATAAGAAAAATCATGTTACTAGTTACAATAATATTTTAGAAAAATTCAACATCTCCCGAAATTGGGCTAGAAATGTAATTATTCTATTAACCCTTGTTTCTGCGACTATTGGCATCATACTTAGTTTTAAAGTCGGTTGGATAATTCTCTTAATCGGTTTCTTTAGCTACTTAATTGGTTATTGCTACTCAGGCGGTCCTTACCCAATTCTAAAAACTCCTTTTGGCGAACCCGCCTCTGGAATTACAATGGGCTATAACATCACTCTTTTAGGTATCTACGTCAATATTTACAACATACATTCCTTTGATAGTTTTTTCTGGGCTAAAGCAATCATTGTTGCCTGCCCTGCGATCTTTGTTATTGCCAACGTAATGCTAGCCAACAATATTTGTGACGTAGAAGAAGACGTTAAAATTGGTCGTAAAACTCTCCCATTTTATATTGGTCGCAAGAATGCTTTGATTGTTTTATGCACATATTACGTTTTAGCATATATCTTTTTAATTCTAAGCATTGTCTTGCACTATTCTTGCACTATCTACCTACCCTTGCTTTAGGCAGTTTACTTACCATTCCACTAGTCTATCGTTCAACTAGAACCTTTGTTAAGGATCCTCATAAAGAAACTACATTTAAAGGGATTTTAATGAATGTTTTGCTAGTACTAGTCAGTGAAATCATCTTCTCGCTTATAGGATTAGTATGGTAATAATTAATCTAAGCATAGTAAAAAGCTCGCAATTAATTGCGAGCTTTTTGGCATTAATTATAAAATATAGTTTTGGTTATATATAAAACTGAATTTGTTTTGCATTAAAGTATTTCAACCAGCGTTCACAAATCAAATCGTATTGCGCCGTAATAACATCAATCAATTTATTAATATCATGACTGCTAAGATTACTTCCGTTACTAGCCAGCACACATCCTCCAGATTTAGTAAGCCAAACTTTGTTGCATGAGCGTTTGGTCTTCCTTTAGATACGTGAACATGAATAGGTTCATCATTCTCATTTGACCAAAAATATATATGATATCCTAAAGTACTAAAAATATTAGGCATTATCTATTCCACCTAATCTAGCATATTTATAAATTACAGCAGCATTTTTATGTGCAAATTGAACAAAGAACTTTATTTGTTCATTACTAAAGCCGTCATTATATAACCACTTATAACTTGGCAACTCAATTCTTGCTTCCCTAAATCCGTCATCATAAGGCTGTTCGAAATTAATTAAAACGGAGTTATTTTCTAAAATTTCCGAATGTGTAATAATCGTTTCATCTGGCAATTCAATGTATGGATATAACATTCTCTCACCTTTTCTCATCAGTAAAATCATTATCTTCTCCTTTCTATTTTACCTATCTATATCTAAATTGCGCAAAGCTATTACCTCTTAATTCTCTGGACAAACAATAACTAACTTAGATTTAAGCATCTCAGTCAATTCTTCTGATTGCTCATTTCGAAATGAAATAGTGTATTTTTCTCTTCCATTTTTCCATGGATCTACTGGAGTTAACAAAATAAAATAAGTTCTACAAAGCAATAATTCATTTCTCATAAAACGATAGACTTCATCTTTCAACATATTTTGAAGATAGTTTAAACCACTCGGCCAAGTTTCTTTATCAGCTACAAGCAGTCCAATCATTATAGTTTCTCCATCAGCAGTTTTAGCAAAAATATTTCGATTATCTTTATCTTCGGGAAAACGAAATCCGGCTGATACAACATGTTCTTCAGGAAGAATTTCTTGCATCAATTTTAGTAATACATTCTCTTCATGAATCTTCTTACCAAACTCAACTTCATTGTACATTTTTGGATCAGCAAATAATTTTTTAATATATTCCATGATTTTTCCTCTTCTACTAAAAATTTTATTTCTAATCCTTATTACGCAAAAAACTCCCAATTTTTGTTGGGAGTTTTAATATTTTATTTAAATTTTTATTGCGGGCTTTTTAATCTTGTTCGTCTTTCTTTACGAACAAATTTTCGCTATACTAATTTTTGCAGAAAGTTTTATGAGCGGCGGTTGTTTTTCCTCCCGGAGGTGAGGCCTATGGTCAACACACTGCAGAAAGGGTTCAACCATGTCGGTTTACGAAAGCATTTCTTTAATGCTTTTGTTTGGTACGTTTGTGTTAGCCTTGCTAACTTACATCGACCACCACAAAAAATAAAAACGCCGCTCAATCATACTTTGGTCAGTTATTGAGTAGGCGTCAGTCTAAACTATAATATACCACCGCTCTTAAAGCGGGCTGCAAGGAGATCTTCGGATCTCCTTTTTCTTTACACAAATTATAACATATTTTTATTAATGGATCATGCGTTTCCATCTTTACAAATCCTTTAATGCTTGAATTAAATCTGCATCTTCATTTAAGATCTCGCTAACTTTTTTCTTTACATCCTCTGATACTTCAGGCTTTTTTAATGTAATCGACATCCGACCTCTTTGATTACCTGATCTTCAGGTTTAACTTTAAAGATAGCAGTATCTTGGTTGGTTAACCTAATTGCTTCTGAATTTTCTGTTTTAAAAACTTTGGCCGTTTTATTATTTTCTTTATCTTTCAAAAAGACCATAAGACTACCTCCCACTTTTTTATGTGATTATATTTTATTATTTTGTAGATACATATAGCACCATTTAGCCTATAAAAAGGTATTTGCAACTAATAGTTGCCCGTTAAGCAATCAAAAAGTGGTTGTCTGCAACCAAGATTTTTTATAAATTAAGATCAATAAAAACAGAAAGGATGATCTATTATGAGATTAGGTCAAAAAATCGCAGACTTGCGGAAAAAGAATAATCTTTCTCAAGAAGGCTTAGCTGAAAAAATGAACGTTAGTCGCCAAGCTGTTTCAAAATGGGAAAGTGAACAATCAATTCCAGATATTGAAAAAATAGTTAATTTATCAGAATTATTTGGTGTCACAACTGACTATCTATTAAAGAGTGGCGAACCTTCATTTGAACTTAAAAATGAAGATGTTAATGATAAAGATAAATTACCTATTTTATCTGATGAACTAGTAAAAAAATATTTAACTGCTAGTCGAAAAAGTGCAAAATTACGTGCGTTAGCTATTGCCTTAATTATTTTTGGTTTAGCATGTATTTGCTTCACACGTGCATTAAGGTATAGTTTAGACACAAAATATTTCTTAGAAAAATATGGTGATCGCTTAACCTCAATAGTTTCTGCTATTGGCTATATTTTGTTTATTATAACTATAGCAATTGCAGCAGTCTTATTCGTTTACAGCATAATGAATGTACGCGAGTTCAAACAACTTAAAATGCAGAATTTCGATGTCAGAGAAGAAAAGAAAAAACTAGAAGCTACAATTAAGACATTTCATAAAAATAATGATAAATATCTTGTTTTGGCTAGTATTCTAGCAGTTTTAAGCATTATAGGTCCAATAATGGAAAGCACATCCGTTCTATCTGGCTTTGAGCCACTTATTACCCGAGGAATATCTCTTTCAATTTTTAGCGTTGCTTTATACTTTTTTAATTTCTATTTATTCCAAAGAAATTATCTTTCTATTTTGATTAAGCATAAAAAGCATTTACCTATTAAGCTTCACAGATTGTTTGTCTATGGCAGTTGGATTTATGCTTTCTGTGTTTTGGGTATTTTTTATATTACTACTAGACTTCCTTATGGCTTGTATATACCCTTTTTTAATCCTACACTTTTCATAGACTTCAGTATTATTGTTTACTGTCTATTTACATACTTCTTTATTAAAGAAAAAGCTGAATAATTTACTCAAAAAGCCCGCAAATTTAATTGCGAGCTTTTTAATTTATTAACCACAAAGTTAATTATTTGAACTTTGATCATTTTTATTTGCGCTAGTTGATGGATCATCCAAGTCTACTTTTTTACCTGGATTAAAGATCTCATCATATTCTTTTTCCTCATTACTTGTCTTAGTAAAGACTTGTTTAGCTGAATTATTATTTTCAGTCATTGTCAAAGTTTTACCATCTAACACTAAAGAACCTTTAGTATCTACTTCTTGATTATTATCATCTCTGTGTGACATGGTAATTGTAAATTTATTGTGACCTTCGTAATGCCAATTACCAGAATCATTTTTTGAACCATCATTATGGTTCTTAGTTTGGTAATACCATAATGTATGTCCATTTTGTAACACAACTGCGGCTGTCTTATCTTTATTTACATATGTTCCAATTATATCAGTGATAGTTAACTCATGGCTTGAACTTTGATTAGTTTTACTTGATTTACTAGACGTAGCTTGACTGTTAGAACTATTAGAAGAAGTATTATTTGCACAACCTGTTAAACCGACAGTAAGGAGTGCAATTGCCCCCAAAAATAATTGTTTTTTGAAATTCATTTAATCAAATCCTCCAAAATTTTATAAACTAGTTATACCATAAATAAGAATAGTATCAACACCAAGCAATGATGTTCATTAAAAAAGCCCGCAAAGTTAATTGCAAGCTTTTTATCTTGTTCGTCTTCTTTTACAAACACAGTTTCTGTATAATTATTTCCGCAGAAAGTTTTATGAGCGGCGGTTGTTTTTCCTCCCGGAGGTGAGGCCTATGGTCAATACACTGCAGAAAGGGTTGTCGGTTTACGAAAGCATTTCTTTAATGCTTTTGTTTGGTACGTTTGTGTTAGCTTTGCTAACCTATATAGACCACCACAAAAAATAAAAACGCCGCTCTACTTACATAACTTTGGCGAGTTATAGAGCGTCGTTTTCTACGATTTTTATAATATCGACCACCGCTCTTAAAGCGGGCTGCAAGGAGATCATCGGATCTCCTTTTTCTTTATACAAATTATACCATATTTTTCAAAATAAAAGCCCGCAAATCTAATTGCGAGCTTTATTTATATATTCTATTATTCCCATTCAATTGTGGAAGGTGGCTTACTGGTAATATCGTAAACTACGCGGTTAATGTGATCACATTCATCTACAATTCTTGTAGAAATCTTGCTTAATACATCCCATGGCAATTTAGCAAAGTCAGCAGTCATTCCATCAATTGAAGTTACGGCACGAATACCAATGGTGTAGTCATAAGTTCTTCCATCGCCCATCACGCCAACTGAGCGGATACCGGGTAGGACTGTGAAGTATTGCCAAACATCTTCTTGTAGTCCTGCTTTTTTAATTTCATCACGTAAAATTGCGTCACTTTCACGCACAATCTTGAGCTTATCTTCGGTAACTTCGCCAAGTACACGAATACCAAGACCTGGACCTGGAAATGGTTGACGCCATACTAAGTCGTGTGGAATACCTAATTTTTCTCCTAGTTCACGAACCTCATCCTTGAAAAGCTTACGAAGTGGTTCAATCAATTCAAAATGCATGTCTTCAGGTAAGCCTCCAACATTGTGGTGAGACTTGATTGTTTGAGCAGTATTAGTACCTGATTCAATCACATCAGTATATAACGTACCTTGAGCTAAAAAATCAACATCCTTAAGCTTCTTAGCTTCTTCATTAAAGACTTCAATAAATTCCTTACCAATGATCTTACGTTTTTGCTCAGGGTCGGTTACGCCCTTAAGTTTACCTAAAAAGCGCTTTTGTGCATTAACACGAATAATGTTTACACCAAGATCCTTGTTCAAGGCTTGCATTACTTGGTCGCCTTCGTCCTTACGAAGCATCCCATGATCAACAAAAATCGCAGTCAATTGATCACCAATTGCCTTGTGCAAAAGTGTTGCTGTAACGCTTGAATCAACACCACCTGAAAGGCCCAAGATGACTTTCTTATCACCGACTTTTTCACGAATTTCATCAACTTGCATGTCAATGAAATCGTCCATTGTCCAATTAGCTTTTGCATCGCAAACATCGAATGCAAAGTTCTTTAAAATATCTAACCCATATTCTGAATTACGAACTTCCGCATGGAATTGAATTCCATAGAATTTCTTTTCATCATTAGCAATTGCAGAAATTGGGCAGTTCTTACTCTTAGCAGTAACTTTAAAGCCTTCTGGTGCCTTAGTCACTAAATCTCCATGACTCATCCATACATATTGCTCTTTAGGTAAACCTTCAAACAAGACCGCATTTGGATCAGTTACTTCGATATCTGCACGGCCATATTCTGAATTATCAGCCTTTTCTACGTTGCCACCTAAGTCGTAACTCATCAGCTGCATCCCGTAACAAATACCTAAAATTGGAATACCTAGCTTAAAGATTTCAGGATCAACCTTTAATGCGCCTTCATCATAAACACTGTTAGGACCACCTGAAAAGATAATTCCTTTAGGTGCCATTTTCTTAATCTTTTCAATGCTCAAGTCATGAGGCAAAAGTTCTGAATAAATACCAAAATCACGAATTCGACGGGTAATCAGTTGGTTATATTGACTACCAAAATCAAGCACGATAATCTTGTCAAAGTCGTTTAGATTAGTCTTAGCCACAATTTTCTCCTTCTAAAATAATTCATCCCTATTTACTAGAAACTTTACTAAGAAAAATTCAATTGGTCAATCATTTCTTTTATCTTTCTATCCCTAAGCATTAAAATAGCGTATTCATTTCTTGATCGATAAAATATAAATAGTCTATACAAACTTCTATTTATATATTAAAGAGGTGATTATCATGTCTAACGAAAATTACATATCTTATTCTGCTACCCAAGATTTCTTATCTGCTAGAAGACGCAGTTCTACATTAATTGCTAGTGGCGTAATGCTATGTATTTTCTCACCAATTGTCTTATTAATTCTAATTAGTCTCACTAGATTAGACATCTTAACCTGGTCAATCAATTTTGCAACTGGAATTGGAGTAATTATTTTACTAGCTTTTATCGCCACAGCAGTTGCGTTATTCATAGCTGGAAACCGATGGCTTAAAGTTCATGAAAATTACGAATATGAAGACTGCAATCTTTCAAACAATGTAAGAGAAAAAATTATCGAAGAAAATAAAGTCTATGAAAACCAACATATGATTTTTAAAATTATTGGCATTACTTTTTGCATTTTGTCTGCTATTCCATTAATGAGTGGCGCCTTATTTGTAGATGCACTTGCTAGCAGTAGACTTGATGACTTAATGACTGGCTTTTCTTCAGCGACGCTTTTACTCGTTGGCATTGGCGTATTTTTCTTAGTTAAAACTAATATCATTCATGATAGTTTCAATATTATCCTACAACTTGATGACTACACAAGTGAGAAAAAAGCTGGTAAAAAGTTGATTGAAAAATACGCAACTATTTACTGGATGACAATTTCTTTTGTCTACCTTGCCTACAGTTTTATGAGCAACAATTGGAACCAGAGCTGGATCATTTGGCCATTAGCTGGAATTGCATATGGAATCTTTGAAGCGGTCATGTCGCTAAAAAAGAAAAAAGCAATATCAGAATGATTCATCGCTAAAAAGGCTCTTGTGTTCGGAAAATGATTCTGCTACACTCTAAATATCAAAATATCTATATATCGTCGTAATAAGGTCGACAGTTTCTACCCGGAACCAATTAATTCTGGACTATAGGTAATCGATGTCATAAGTAGCAGTACAATAGACTTCTTTTACCCTAATTCACGGGTAGAAGAAGTCTTTTTTTATGCAGGAGGAAAAAATTGAAATTACTTGAGGAACGGATTCGCAAAGATGGTGAAGTACTAGACGGTGACGTCTTAAAGATTAATTCTTTTCTTAATCATCAAGTCGATCCGGAACTTATGATGCAAGTAGGAGTAGAATTCAAACGTTTATTTGAAAACGAAAAAATCACTAAAGTTCTTACCTGCGAAGCTTCAGGAATTGCACCTGGTATTATGGCAGCTTATCAATTAGGCGTTCCAATGGTTTTTGCAAGAAAGAAAAAGCCATCTACTCTCAACGATGCCGTTTACTGGGCCGATGTATTTTCTTATACAAAAAAGGTTAACAATAAAATTTGTGTTGAAAAGAAATTTTTAAGTAGTGATGACCATTTATTAATTATCGACGATTTCTTAGCACACGGTGAAGCTGTTAAGGGAATGCTTAATATTGCCAAGCAAGCAGATGCATCTGTAGCAGGCGTCGGCGTGGTAGTAGCCAAAGAGTTCCAAGGTGGTAGCGACTGGGTTAAAGAACATGGCTATCGTCTTGAAGCCCTAGCTAGAATTGCTAACTTTGAAAATAATCAAGTACATTTTGTAGGAGAAAAATAAATGAAGCATATGCAAGTTAACCACAAAAAAGCAGCTTTATTAGGATTGCAGCATTTATTGGCGATGTATTCTGGAGCTATCGCTGTTCCTCTTTTAATTGGTACAGCATTAAAATTTAACTCCACACAAATGACTTACCTAGTTTCAATTGATATTTTTATGTGTGGTTTAGCCACTGCACTTCAACTCTTGCGTAATCGTTACTTTGGAATTGGCTTGCCAGTTGTCTTAGGATGTGCAATTCAAGCAGTCGCTCCACTTCAAATGATTGGTAAGAAATTTACTATCGGAACGATGTATGGCGCTATTATTGTCGCAGGTATTTTCGCCTTCTTAGTAGCAGGATATTTTTCAAAAATCAAAAAATTGTTTCCACCAGTTGTAACGGGGAGCTTAATCACAGTTATTGGACTTTCTTTAATTCCAGTTTCTATTCAAAATCTTGGCGGAGGAAATTCTGCTGCTAAGAGTTTTGGTGATCCCAAAAATCTCTTAACTGGTTTTATAACTGTCGCAATTATCCTAGCATTACAGGTTTGGGGCAAAGGATTTATCAAATCAATTGCTGTTTTAGTTGGATTAATTGCAGGAACTCTAATTGCAAGTATGCTTGGAATGGTATCACTAACACCAGTTGCACAAGCTTCTTGGTTCCACTTACCACAACCATTTTATTTCGGTATGCCACAATTTGAGTGGTCATCTAGCTTAACCATGATTATCATTGCACTAGTTTCAATGGTTGAATCAACGGGTGTTTTCTTTGCTATTGGGGACTTGCTCCACAAAGATATCTCAAGCGATGACCTCAAGAAGGGCTACCGTGCTGAAGGATTAGCTCAAATTCTCGGTGGTATCTTCAACACTTTCCCATATACTACTTTTTCTCAAAATGTTGGTTTGCTTGAATTATCAGGCATCACCACTAAACGCCCAATTTACTGGGCATCTGGATTTTTAATGTTAATGGGACTATTACCAAAATTTGGTGCTTTAGTAACTATTATTCCTGATTCTGTCTTGGGCGGTGCAATGCTAGTAATGTTCACTATGATCGCCGTCCAAGGAATGCGGATGCTCAAGCGAGTTGATTTCGATGATACTCGCAACATCTTAATCGTAGCCATTTCAATTGGTTTAGGATTAGGTGTTACTGTTTATCCGCAAGTTTTCCAATCTTTACCTGAAACTGTTCAGTTATTCCTTGGAAACGGTATTGTTGTAGCTAGCTTAAGTGCTACTATCCTCAACCTCTTATTTAAAGGAAAATCTGGCTTAGAAGAGCAGCATATCCCTGCTGCACCAGAAAAAATTGAGGTACAACACTAATTAAAAATTTTTCTTAAAACCACACAAAAAGGACTTGGAGTTTTCCAAGTCCTTTTTACTTTATTCAAAAACTTTAAACATCAATTACAGATACTTCTGCACCTAATTGACGCAACTTTTGCTCAATTCTATCATAACCACGCAAAATATTACCTGCGTTTGAAATGATAGTCTCGCCATCAGCCATTAAACCAGCTAGCATTAAACATGCTCCTGCTCTAATTTCACCTGCGCTGACGTGTGCTCCATGTAAATGATGAGTTGGGTGAACTAAAATAATATTATCTTCAACATGGATGTTTGCACCCATCTTTTGAAGTTCAGGAATATGTCCTACTCGCTTAGGATAAATCTGATCAATTACTACACCCTCACCCGTCTTAGCGGTTAAAAGAAGTGGAGTAATTGGTTGCTGCAAGTCAGTTGCAAATCCTGGATAGACGTCAGTTCTAACCTGAACCATCTTTAAATCACCTGCTGGATACACATAAAGTGAATCTTCATCAGCATCAATTACTACACCCATTTCTTCTACTTTTGCTAAGTATGAATCAAGGTGTTCTTCAATGATATTATGAATTCTAATTCCATCACCAATGCATGCAGCTAAAGCCACATAGGTTCCAGCTTCAATTCGATCAGGGATAATAGTATGCGGAGTTTGAGCTTTTAACTCTTCTACACCCTCAATTCGAATTACATCAGTACCAGCACCACGAATAACGGCTCCCATATTATTTAAAAATGTTGCTAAATCAATAATTTCTGGCTCTTTAGCTGCATTTTCAATAATAGTTTGTCCCTTAGCCATTACGCTAGCCATAATTATGTTCATTGTTGCGCCGACAGACGGCATCTTTAAATGAATTTTTGCACCACGAAGCCCAGTCTTAGGAGCTGTGATGATAATTTGATCGTTCTCATTTTCAACAGTTGCGCCTAGTGCTTCAAAACCTTTAATGTGTTGATCAATAGGACGAGGGCCAATATCATCGCCGCCTGGAAAGCCTACTACAGCTTTACCAAAACGACCTAACAATGCACCCATAAAGTAGTAAGAAGCTCTCAAACTCTTAATCTTACCTGCTGGAAGGGGACTACGCTTAATGTCATCAGGATTTATCCGTAAAGTGGTTTCGTGAAAATCACACTTCACATCCATTTCACTAAGCAGATCCATCAAATTATCTACATCAGCAATTCGCGGAACCCCTTCTAGGGTAACAGGAGTCCGCGAAAGTATTGACGCTGGAATCAGTGCTACAGTGGAGTTCTTAGCACCGCCGATCCATACGTCGCCCTTCAGGGGCTTTCCACCATGAATAATCATCTGTTTCATTGGGGAAACAATCCTTTTCTCTATTTGTAATACCCAAATGTATCACAAAATATATTAAATGAAAAACGCGAAAAAAACAAGAGAACCCGTGTATTATGGCCCTCTTGTTACCGAAATTTAATTTTTAAAAAGCCTAATTAAAATGTTGTGCTGGAAGACCACTAGCTGCACCAATAAAGGCTTTGAATAAGCCCTCTGGTCTTTGTGGGCGACTTAGAAATTCTGGGTGGTATTGAGCTGCAATGAAGAATTTCTTATCTGGAATTTCAATAATTTCTACTAAGTGGTTATCTGGAGAAACGCCGGAGAAGACCATACCAGCCTTTTCAAAAGCTTCACGATAATCATTGTTAAATTCGTAACGGTGACGGTGTCTTTCTTGAATAACATCTTGATCATCATAAGCTGCGCGAGTCTTGGTGCCCTTCTTTAAAGTTGCTGGGTATAACCCTAAGCGAAGAGTTCCACCGATATTTTCTTCGTCACGCTTGTCAGCCATGATATCAATGATATTATTCTTAGTTTTTGGATCAGCCTCTGCACTATTTGCATCTTTTAATCCAAGTACATCTCTAGCAAATTCGACACTTGCCATTTGCATACCTAAACAAATACCCAAGAAAGGAATGTCATGTTCACGAGCATACTTAATTGAAGTAATCATTCCTTCAAGACCACGTGTACCAAAACCACCAGGTACAATTAAACCGTCAGAACCTTCCATGATTTCTGCAATATTATCTTCAGTGATATCTTCTGCTTGAACTTTATTAACTTTAATCTTGGTATCGTATAAGTAACCTGCGTGTTGCAATGCATCAGTAACTGAAATATATGCATCTTCAAGCTCTACATACTTGCCTACTAAAGTAATAGTAGTTTCGTGTTTCAAGTTCTTAGCACGCTCATCAAGCTTCTTCCAAGCTTCCATATCAGCTTCTGGCTTTGGACTTTCTAAATGTAAGAAATCGCAAACCTTTTGATCCATCCCTTGTGCTTGAAAGGCAAGTGGTAAATCAAAAAGTGAAGGAGCATCAATAGACTCAATAATTCGATCTACTGGAACATCTGTAAAAGTTGAAATCTTATTCTTTAAATCTTGAGGTACTGGTTTTTCTGCTCTTAAAACAAGCATATTAGGTTGAATACCAATACTTCTAAGTTCAGCAACTGAGTGTTGAGTTGGCTTAGTCTTCATTTCGTGAGCTGCATGAAGATAAGGTACTAAAGTACAGTGGATGTACATTACATTTTCTTCACCAACTTCACGACGCATTTGACGAATTGCTTCCATAAATGGAGTTGATTCAATATCGCCTACTGTACCACCAATTTCAGAAATAATTACATCTGAATCAGTCGTTAAGGCAGCACGCATGATCTTTTTCTTAATCATGTCAGTGATGTGTGGGATCACTTGAACAGTTGCACCATGATAGTCACCGCGACGTTCTTTATCAAGTACTTCTTGGTAAATCTTACCTGTAGTCACGTTAGAATATTTACTTGTTCTAACATCAACAATTCTTTCGTAGTGACCCAAATCAAGGTCGGCTTCAGTACCATCATCAGTAACGTAAACTTCACCGTGTTGATATGGATTCATTGTACCTGGGTCAATGTTAATGTAAGGATCGAACTTTTGCATGGTAACCTTTAAACCACGATTTTTAAGTAAGCGTCCTAAACTTGAGGCTGAAATACCTTTACCTAATGATGAAACAACCCCACCAGTTACAAAAATATACTTTGTCATGCCGTGCTTCCTCTCTTTTCTTTTATTATTCGTTAAAATCAAAAAAAAGCTCCCAAGTTCATGGGAGCTTAAATGCACACAGAGTGCCCATACAAAATACTAAAGGGAAATTCTCTTCCCGTCAAGTACTTTAATCGTCATCGTCATCAAGATCATCTTGATGAAGTTCTGATAATTGTCCTTCGATACCGTCATCTAATTCATTGTCGTCAGCATCGTCAAGATCATCATCTGAGTAATCATCTTCATTATTGTCGTCGTCATCAACGTCCAAATCTTCATCTTCTGGATCATCTGAATCATAGTCAATAATGTCATCATCGTCAGAATCACCAATAAAGGCATTAACCTTCTTGTGGTGCTTCTTACGTGGCACATCATCTTCATCTTCTGGATGGTTTACTTCTTCATCAACAGATTCATATGGGAACCAAGAACGCAATGCCCAAACATTATCACCCATTGAAATGAATTCACCATCAGTGTTCATATCAGTGTAAAATTGTGGCAAACGCTCACGAATTTCTTCGTCACTCTTACCCAGAAAGTTCTGGACGGCGTTAACGATATCAGCAAAGGCCATTCGCTTGCCGCTATCTTGTAAAATTGCACGAGCAACTTCGATCATTGACAATTCGTCTTTATTTTGGCCTTTAAAATCATCTAACCCCACAGTGGCACGTCCTTTCACGTAATCAATTTATCTAAATTTGCTAAAGATCTGTTACTTCAATCTTTATTGCATAGTTACCTACTAAGTATAGACCAGAAAAGAGATCATATTCAACTTTAAGTTGCATCTTTCCTGGAGAAATTTTGGAAAAATCTAATTTATTGGTCAAAGATACTAAATCCATTTGCTTACCAGCAGCCATAACTTTACATTTTTGTTTCTCTCCTGGTTCAAATTTCATTAATGTATGATCGCCTTTAATATCTCCTCGCTGCATTACTAATTCATTTGGCTTAATTAATAGTTTAACCTCAACGTTGCCTTCCTTGTTTTTTTCGTTATACTTTAATCGCCAATTATTACCAATTCTTTCAAGGCTTCCCAAACCTTCTCTTTCAAAAACAGCCGAATCATCTTCTTGATGAATTTCACTGGTAATCTTTATCTCAACTTCTTTATTCATTATTTTCACCTTCATCCATGCTAAGATAGCCTTACAGTAGCATTATTGTTATAATCAAGTTAATTAAGAGTTAACCGATTATTTTATTATCCGAGAAAATAGTATAAGAAAAATGGAAAAATTTCAAAGTAAAAAGTTGGATCATGAAAAAGTATTGCGTGATCCTGTCCACAATTATATTCATGTTAAAGATAAAGTCATTCTAGACATTATTAATTCAAAAGAATTTCAACGCCTGCGTCGTATTAAACAGCTAGGACCCGCTTCCTATGTTTTTCAGGGAGCAACACATACCCGCTTTGAACATAACTTAGGTGTTTATGAACTAACACGCCGAATCTGCGATATTTTTGAAGAAAAATACACTAGCAAAGAACCCGGAGATGGGTTATGGGATCCTAACGAACGTCTTTTAGCAGAATGTGCTGCCTTACTTCATGATATTGGCCATGGCCCATATTCTCATACCTTTGAGCATCTCTTTGGTACTAACCATGAAAAAATGGGCCAACAAATTATTACTGATAAAAATACTGAAGTCAATCAAGCTTTAAGACAAGTTAGTCCTAATTTTCCAGAATTAGTAGCTAGCGTAATTGCCAAGACCTACTCTAACCCACAAGTTGTGAAATTAATTTCTAGTCAAGCAGACGCTGATAGAATGGATTACTTACTTCGCGATGCTTACTTTACCGGAGTAACCTACGGCAGTTTTGATTTAACTAGAATCTTAGAAGTGATTCGTCCTTACCGTGATGGAATTTGCTTCACTGATAAGGGTATCCACGCTGTAGAAGACTATATTATTAGTCGCTACCAGATGTATCAACAAGTTTACTTTCACCGCGTAAATCGCTCAATGGAAGTCATCTTGCATCACTTACTTGAAAGAGCGCAAATCATATATGAAGCAGGTAAGCTCCAAGTTACTCCACAACTAGAGGCCTTTCTAAAAGGAAATTGGACACTTGAAGATTATCTTAATTTAGATGATGGCGTAATGGAAACCAATTTTCTATTATGGACTAATTCAGGTGACCAAATTCTATCAGATCTTTCAAGCCGTTATTTATATCGTCATCCCCTTGAAAGTGTCAAGATTAATGAAGATACTAAGAGTTTACTACCTAAATTAAAGAATTTAATTAAACAAGCAGGTTTTGATCCTAACTACTACACTGCTACTAATTCTGCATTTGATGAACCATATGACGCTTACAAGCCCACTGGTAAAAATGCCCACAGTCCGATTGAAATCATGCAAGCTGATGGTAGCTTAGTAGAACTATCTGAGTTAAGTCCCCTAGTTAAATCCTTAAATGGTACGCTTCAAGGAGACGAACGTTTCTTCTTTCCTAAAGTAATGGTTAAAGAAACTGATGAGCCGCAAATTTTTGATCCAATTTATCAAGAATTTCAGAAGTATATTAGAAACAATACATTGCGTTACTTAAGACGTCCAAATAAGAAAAAATAGTCATGAAATAAAGTACATTGATTGCAGAAATCAATGTACTTTTTCTTTACGCCTTAACTGCAAAAGCCTCATATGGCTTTAGAACAATATTCTTTAAACTAGCTCGTTTTTCATAATTACTAATTAAAACTTCTTTGAAATCACTATCTAAATTAAATCCTTGTTTTTCACCAGACAAATTAGCAACAACTAGCCACTTCTCATTTCCTAATTTACGCCAAAAGGCTAGCACACTATCGCCAGTATTTTCAACGAGTTCAAAATCACCATAGACTACGACTGGATTTTCATGTCTAAGCTTAATCAATTTTTGATAGGTATAAAAAATTGAACCTGGATCTGCTAGAGCAGCTTTAACATTAATTTTTTGATAGTTTGGATTTACTTTTAACCACGGTTTTCCACTAGTAAATCCTGCATTCTCTTCATTAGACCATTGCATTGGCCGTCTTGCATTATCGCGGCCTTTGGCGTTAATTGACTTAATTAGATCAGCTTTTTTATATCCTTGCTCTAGTCTTTCATGATACATATTGATACTTTCAATATCTTCGACCTCAGCAATAGACTTAACAGGGCAATTAGTCATACCAATTTCTTCACCATTATAAATATAAGGAGTTCCATGCATTAAATGTAAAATTATCGCAAACATTTTAGCACATTGAACGCGGTACTCTTGATCGTTTCCCCAACGTGAAATAACACGTGGAATATCATGGTTTTCCCAGAAAAGGCTATTCCAAGCATGGTTAAAATCAATTTCTGTCTGCCATTTAACTAATACTTTTTTTAATTCTCCCAAATCAAGCGGTCTTAAATCCCACTTTTCTTTTCCTGGCTCTTGATCTAAATTTTGGTTTTCAAATTGAAAGACCATCGACAATTCATGACGTGCTGGGTCAGAATATTCTTCTGCAATTTTAGGCGTTGCATTCCAAGTCTCACCCACGGTCATCATATCTTGACGGGCAAAGGTATGCTCATTCATTTCTTTTAAATATGGGTGAAGCATTGGACCATTTTCACGGATTCGTTGATCTGGCTCTTTACCAATTAGTTCAATGACATCCATTCTAAAGCCGCCGATTCCTTTATCAATCCAATAATTCATCATGTCATAAATTTTATTTCTTAGTTTCGGATTCTTCCAATTCAAATCTGGCTGTTGATCTGCAAAAAAATGCAAATAATATTGTCCTGTTTTTTCATCAAATTTCCAAGCTGATCCTGAAAAAGCAGATTTTAAATCGTTTGGTTCATGTCCATCTACTGAATCACGCCAAATATAAAAATCACGGTATGGATTATCTTTACTCTTCTTTGCTTCAACAAACCAAGGATGTTGATCAGAAGTATGGTTTACGACAAGGTCCATAATAATCCGTATATGATGTTTTTTAGCTTCTTTAATTAGATTATCCATATCTTTCATTGTTCCGTATTGTGGGTCTATTTTTTGATAATCTGAAATATCATAGCCATTGTCTACTCCAGGAGATAAGTAAACTGGAGATAGCCAAATTGCATCAATTCCTAGTTTTTCTAAGTATTCAAGTCTTGAGACAATCCCAGGAATATCTCCAATTCCGTCTCCATTGCTATCTTGAAATGACTTGGGATAAATTTGGTAAACAACTGCTTTTTTCCACCATGGTGTCATAAATTTCCTCCTTTAAATAAAAAGTGTCCTGCAAACGCAGAACACTTTTTTCACATAAACTTTAATTTGATTAACCCTTATCAGCACCTGCTGTAATTCCGTTAACGTAGAACTTCTGCATTACAATGAATAAAATTGTAATTGGAATAGCGATAACCACACAACCAGCAATGAATTGAGTAAAGAATTGAGCCATCATACCTTTTGATGAGTGGACCATGTTGTATAAACCATACGCAACCGTGTAAGTCTTCGGATTTCCAGAGGTAGAGAGGATAATACCTGAGAAAATGAAGTCTACCCATGGAGCCATGAATGAAGTAAGTGCGGTATAAACGATCATTGGTTTTGAAAGTGGCAATCCAATATGAATAAATACTTGCCACTTAGTTGCACCATCAATTTCAGCGGCTTCATCAATTGCACGTGGCATTGTATCAAAGAATCCTTTAGCAATGTAGAAACCTAATCCTGCACCACCAACATAAACTAAGATCAAGCCGCCAAGGTTTAACATGTTCAAAGCTTTTAAGATGTAGTATAAAGCGATCATTGACATGAAGCCTGGGAACATCCCTAAAACTAAAGCAATTTGTAAGAATGGCTTACGGAAGCGGAAACGTAATCTTGATAATACGTAAGCAACCGCAATTGTAACAAAAGTTGATAATGTTGCTGAGATAACAGCGACAAACAATGTATTTAATACCCAGTTGACAAATGGATACTGTGAGTTAGTAAAGATACCAATATAATTTTGCCAAGTAAACTTATCTGGCCAAATGGTAGATACGAATCCTGTGTTGTTGTATGAAAAACTAGCTAAAATAATCCAAATAATTGGGAATATCCATAAAACGGCCAAGATGGCTAATAGAACATATCTAAAAATTAATGCAATCTTTCTTTGATTATGATAAGACTTCATTTTTAGCCCTCCTTGTACGCATTAGTATGACGATATGCAATTAGTGAGAACGTTGCACTAATGATAAAGATCAAGATACCTAAGACAGCTGAGGCATTGTAGCGTTGCTCTTGACCAAATGTTAAGTTATATAGCCAAGTTACTAGCAAGTCAGTAGAACCAGCGCCGTTGTAGTTATTATTCATTGGCGCACCACCAGTCAGCAAGTAGATAACATTGAAGTTGTTGATGTTACCAATAAATTGCTGAATCAAAGCTGGAGACATTACAAAGAGAATTTGTGGGAATGTAATGTGATTAAAAATTTGTACTGGACTTGCACCATCAATACGTGCAGCTTCAATTTGGTCCTGAGGTAAGTTTTGAATAATAGCAGTTGAAGTTAGCATTGAAACTGGGATACCAATCCACATGTTAACCACGATAACTGTAATTCTTGCGACAAGTGGACTAGCCTGATTATCAATGAAGTGAATTGGGTGGCTAATCCAGCCCCAGTTCATAAGTAATGTATTCAATGGTCCTTGATAATCAAGGAATTGAGCCATCATTAATAGAGAAACGAACTGTGGTACAGCATAGACAATTACAAAGATTGTTCTCCATAAGTTCTTGTGCTTGATCCCCTTTGATTCAATCAAAAGTGCAAGCAAAACTCCAAAGAAGAAAGTAGTAGCAGTAGCTGCCACTGCCCAAATCAAAGTCCAACCTAGAACTGGGAAGAAAGTACCAGCTAAGTCTCCTCCTAACACGTTTCCAAATGCTTGGAATCCAGTCCATGAAAATCCGATTGAGTGTTGACGATCATAATTAGTGAAGGCCATGGAAATCATGAAGACAGTTGGCAAAACAGTAAATAAGATAATTAAAACAATTGGAATTGTCATCAAGGTTGCATGTAATCTTTGGTCAAACAAAGATGCAATCTCTTCGCGGTTAGTTGGAATATGTTCATGTCTTTTTTCTAATAAGAAAGTATGCTTATTAGATTTCAGATTAATGATATATAGGTAAATAAAGCCAGCAACGATGAATAAAGCTAAAATACCAAATAATAAGATCAAAACTGAATTATCTGGTTGCTGAGTAACATATACTCCTTGTGCTTTATCAAATATAACTCGTTTTGTTTTTATTGCACCTAAATTACTCAAGCCAGCAATTGAATGAATTCCACTTAAAAAGAACCAAATTAAAAATACAATTTCGGAAAATAAAAGCGAAAATCCTTTTAGCCATTGCCGATGCTTTATAGCATTTAAACCCATGATGAAGAATGTTAATTTGGTTGCGGTATCTCCATCTTTCCACGTTTCCTTTAAGGTAACCGCAGGCGTAGCATGTTTTTTCTTAAACATAATTAATCAAACCTTTGCTTATGTGATTTTTTAAGATTATTCTTTCTTAGAAATACTCTTTTGTAATTTAGCAAGCTTAGTCTTGTATTGTGATGGCTTAATCTTGCCGTCGTATGCACCACTAATTAATGGAGCTGAGTCGTTCCAGAAGATTGACATTTGTGGCAATTTTGGTTGAAGAACTGAGTAGCCTGGTTGAGCCATTTGAATTACAGCCTTAGCAACTGGATCATTCTTAACTTCTGCAGTATTTTGAGCTGCCTTGTTTACAGGAATTTCACCAGCATTCTTGTGAACGATTAATTGGTTTTCTTTGTTTGATAAGTATTTAGCCAATATTGCAGCATTCTTAGCGTTAGAAGTATGAGAGTTAACTGCGAAACATTCAATACCTAAGAAAGCTTCCATTTGAGCAGTCTTGCCACCAAGTTCAATAGTTGGATATGGTGCAACGCCTAAGTTCTTACCTAAGATCTTCTTAATGTTTGCTGCATTCCATGGACCATCTAAGATAGCTTGAGCGTGACCCTTCTTTAATTGGTTAAGCGCATTAGAAGTTTGCATAACACCCTTGTTATTCTTTTGTTCTGCATACCACTTCATTGCGTTAACACCATTTTGTGAGTCAAATGTTGAACCCTTTACTTCTTCTCCGCTGTCGCCAAATAGCTTAGTGCCTGCTGAGAACATTACTGGCCACATTACGTAAGCGTTAGTAAAGTCGGTTGCAACTACACCTTTAGAAGTCATGGTCTTCCAAGATTTAACATCTTCTGGAGAAAGCTTAGACTTGTCGTAGTAAACGGTTTGTGCTTGTTCTGCGTATGGATATGCGTAAAGCTTACCTTTCCATTCAGCACCCTTATATGCTTCTGGAACTGAGTTTTTCTTAATTTCTTTAGTATCAGATGGTGAAAGTGGATTGATATAACCTGAATCTGCCATTTGACCTAATTGGTCGTTTGGAACACCAAAAACATCTGCGGCCTTTGAAGGGTCCTTACCAACGTCAGTCTTGGCATTAGCAGAACCATTAGGGTTTTGGGTAACCTTAACTTTAATGTTAGGGTGTTCTTTTTCAAAGTCTTTTACAACACCCTTGTACCAACTAACACGAGCAGTATCTACCCAAAGGGTTAGTTGTTTATCTGAGCTCTTTGATTCGTTTGAATTAGAACTCTTACCACAGGCAGTTAATGAAATAGCTGATAAAGCTACGACACTACCTAAAGCCAATTTTTTCCATAACTTCATGATATTTCCTCCTAGCCATAAAAGGCTAAACACATTATTACAACCGTGAACCAAGTTTCACACTCGTTGTAAGCTTAATCAATATTTGCAGAAGCGTCCTCTTCTGCAAGTTAACGAATGGCATTCGTTGTATCTTTATCAAAGAAGTGAGCTTTGTTGACATCAAATCCCATTTCTACCTTATCGCCTGGAGTATGGTAATCACGGGCATTTACGATGGCTACAAATTCTGTGCCATCTACTTTTTGATAAAGTTGAATAGTTGATCCCAGCAATTCAGAAACGACAACTGTAGATTTAACAGTTTGGTTTGGCCAAGTCTCAAGGAAGGCTTCTTCTGAGTGAATGTCTTCTGGACGAATACCAAAGACTAAGTCTTTATCTTCATATCCCTTATCTTTAAGCATCTTAGCCTTACCTTCAGGAATTTCGATATTTAAACCTTTGCCGTCACTAATTCGATTACCCTTAAAGTGAACATTGAAGAAGTTCATTTGTGGAGAACCGATAAAACCAGCAACAAACATATTTACAGGCTTGTTGTAAACTTCAAGTGGCGTTCCGATCTGCTGAACTTGACCAACTGACATAACAACTACTCGGTCAGCTAAAGTCATAGCTTCAGTTTGATCGTGAGTAACATAGATAGTAGTAGTTCCTAAGTTTTGGTGTAATTTAGCAATTTCAGCACGCATTGTGACACGTAATTTTGCATCTAGGTTTGATAAAGGTTCGTCCATCAAGAAGATTGGTGCATCTCGCACAATTGCACGTCCTAAGGCAACACGCTGTCTTTGACCACCAGACAATTCCGATGGCTTTTTATCAAGGTATTCAGACAAGCCCAAAATTTCAGCAGCATGTTTAACCCGTTTATCAATTTCATCTTTCTTGTAGTGACGAAGCTTCAATCCAAAAGCCATGTTGTCGTAAATTGACATGTGAGGGTATAAAGCATAGTTCTGGAATACCATGGCAATGTTTCTATCTTTAGGAGCAACATCGTTCATTACTTTATGGTCAATTTCTAAAGTACCTTTAGAAATATCTTCCAGACCAGCAACCATTCTTAAAGTAGTTGACTTACCACAACCAGATGGCCCAACAAAAACGATAAATTCTTTGTCTTTGATGTGTAAATCAAAGTCATTAACTGAATATTTATCATTTCCTTCGTACTTTTTATAGATATGGTTTAAATCTACTTCAACCATTCTCTTTCCCTACTTCCCTCTTATTTTTTATTAAAAACTGATTCAATTTCTGAAAGTTTTAATTCTTTAGTAGTTGGAACAACATAATCAGCCTCTTTTAAGACTTCTTTATCTCCAATCCCTACTGCAAATTGTCCAGCACTCTTAATTGATTGAACACCAGCTTGAGCATCTTCAAAGCTAATAACTTCATCTGCATTCAAACCCAGTAATTTTTGTGCTTTTTCGTAAATTTCTGGATCTGGTTTTCCTCGATGAAGAGTAGCTGGATCAACAATGCCATCAAACTCATCCATAATTCCTAATTTAGTTAAGATCTTAGGTGCGTTTTTTGAGGCAGAAGCAATAACCATCTTTAAATTTTGCTTCTTTGCATCACTAAGTAATTCAGGAATGCCCGGTAAAATATCTGCTGGCGTCATCTTTTCAACTTGTTCAACAAACTTAGTATTCTTTTCTGCAGCAAATTTTTCTTTTTCTGCTTCAGAATATTTATTTTCTTGACCACCGTATTTCAAGATCAAATTTAATGAATCCATTCTTGAAATACCTCTTAAGCTATTAAGCTGTTCATCTGTTAGGTTAATTCCTAATTCTTTAGCCAAATTATTCCAAGCAGTCAAGTGGTAAACAGCCGAGTTAGTTAAAACCCCATCTAAGTCAAAAATTAAGCCTTTAAGCATTCAGTTTCACCTTCTTTGAGCATAACTTTTTGATCATTAACTAAAATTTCGAGATTTTCACCTTTAAGCAGTGAAATCTTAGTTTCTTGGTGATCAACATAAACTTCAATCAAGCAACCGCGATAATTAATCTTGAAGCTGTAATGATTCCAGTTATCTGGAATAAATGGATTGAATTTTAATTGATCGTGATCATAACGCATACCTGCAAAGCCTTGCACGATTGCTAGCCATGAACCGCTCATTGAAGTAATGTGCAAACCGTCAACTGTATCGTTGTTGTAATTATCTAAGTCAAGTCTTGCAGTTCTTTCATAAAGCTCAACAGCCTTATCTTTCTTTCCTAGTTCAGCTGCTAAAACTGAGTGAATTGAAGGAGATAATGAGCTTTCATGAACGGTTAATGGTTCATAAAAATCAAAGTTCTTCTCTTTTTGTTCTTTAGTGTAATTTTCTGGGAAGAAGTAGATTCCTTGTAATACATCTGCTTGCTTGATAAATGGCGATCTTAAAATCTTATCCCATGACCAGTGTTGATTAATTGGTCTTTGATCCTCAATTTCGCTTACTGGACGAATTTCTTTATCAAGGAAGTCATCCTGTTGTAAGAAAATGCCCAAATCTTTATCTTCTGGAAGATAAATTTTATCAACAATGTCTTGCCACTTTTCCTTTTCTTCCTCAGTGACATGAACTCTTTCTTGAGCTTCTTTAGTTGCAAGCGGCAAACGCTCTAGCGTATATTTCAAGAGCCATCTTGCCATAGTACTAGTGAACCAGTTATTATTGACATTATTCTCATATTCATTTGGTCCAGTAACACCATGCATTACATATTTATTACGCCATTTAGACCAATGAACTCTAGCTGCCCAGAACCTTGCAGTCCCAACTAAGACATCCATGCCTTCGTTCTTAACATAGCTATCGTCACCAGTATATTCGGTGTACATTGCAATTGCGTGCGGAATATCAGCATTTCGGTGGATTTCTTCGAAAGTAATTTCCCATTCGTTGTGGCATTCAATACCATTAAAGGTAACCATTGGGAATAACGCACCTGGAAGACCTTGTTCCTTAGCATTGTGATAAGCGCCTGGTAATTGATTATGACGATATTCTAGCAATGCTTTAGTAACACTTGGTTTAGTAATGGCTAAGTACATTGGAACAATAAATGCTTCGGTGTCCCAATAAGTAGCGCCACCATATTTCTCACCAGTAAATCCTTTTGGACCAACATTCAATCTTTCATCTTCACCATAGTAAGTCATAAATAATTGAAGAATATTGAAACGAATGCCTTGTTGAGCGGCTGCATCCCCAGCAATTTCAACATCACTTGTTTCCCAACGCTTTTCCCAGGTAGCAGTATGTTCAGCCAAGTTTTCTGCAAAGCTTTTTGCTTGAAGCTTGCTCATTAAGTTTTCTGCAACATCAGCTTGATCTTTCTCTTCAACGTCACGACTTGTTACAACGATGACGTCTTTTTCAAGCTCATAGCTCTGATCTTGATCTAATTCAACTGAAATTTTTTCACTTAACTTGGCTTCTTGACTTGAAACTTCACCTTGAAGTGCTTCCCCGTTATGGCGTAATGCTTGCTTAAGCAAAACCGTAAACTGAGGAACTTCATATGGATTTGGCTTAGTTTTTACTTGGATAGTTCTTCTATCTTTATCTTCACCAAGTGGAACCCAGAAACGTTCATCATAATTACTGTCTTCGTTAACAACTGTTCCATCTAAAGTTGAATCAAAATCAATTTTTGCATGTCCTTCAAGTACAGTTGCTTTAACTTTAATTAAGGCTGCTTCTTTTTGAATAATATGAAGAAAACGTTCAAATTCAAACTTAACTTTGACATCTTTTCCTTCATAGACAAAGCTTCTTGAGAGAAGACCTTGATGCATATCAAGTGATAATTCAAAATCACTAAATTTAACTTTTGCTAAATCAAGCTTTTCACCATTAACAGTAATTCCAATTCCAATAAAGCTTGGTGCATTTGGAGTCTTACCAAAGTATTTTGGATAACCATTTTTCCACCAACCAACAACAGTTTTATCTGGGAACCAAACACCTGCTAAATAGGTTCCTTGAAGAGTATCACCAGAATAACCCTCTTCAAAGTTTCCTCTCATTCCCATATAATCATTACCAATTGCGGTAATACTTTCTTGTAATCTTTTATCTTCCTTAGAAAATTTATGCGTTGTTACTTTCCAAGGATCAACTTCAAAAATTCTCTTCATCATCATTCTCCATCACTTCTGTGAGGTTTTTTGTTTACAAGTCTATTATCTATTTACTGAAAGCGCTTAACAATGATCATTTTTATGTTACCGGTATCAAAAAATTATAAGAAAAAAAGCAGCCTCTTATCGCTGCTTTTTCTTATCATAAATTTAAGCTTTTACTTCTACCAAAAAGCCATCTGGCGCTAAAATACCGTCTTCATAGTTTTGACTAAGCGCTGGTTTCTTATCAATTTTCACATCATGAGCACTGGTATTATAGTATGCATTTATTGTTTCTTTTCCTATTCGTTCAACTTTTAGTAGACCATTTTCTGTTACCGTTAACTTAATGTCACCTTGATTTAAAGTATCTCGATGTTTTAAACGGAATTTGACTAATTCATGAACTCTCTTCCAGACTGGTCCATTCAACTTACTCCAATCCATCGGCTTACGACAATCAGGATCGTTATCGCCACTCATCCCCATTTCTGTCCCATAGTAAATACATGGTATCCCGGGTTGAGCAAATTCATAAGCTATCGCTTGCAAAGCTAAGTCTTGATTACCTTTTGCTAAAGTCAAAATTCGAGCTGTATCATGCGAATCAAGCATATTCATCATCGCTTGGTCCACAATATCTGGATACATCATTAATTGATCAGTTAAGTGTTCACTAAGTTCCTTAGCATCTAAGTTGTGCTTAAAGAAATGATCCTCAATTTGCAAAGTATATGGATAATTCATTACACCCGTAAATTGATCTCCTTGAAGCCACGGGCGAGCTGAATGCCATATTTCGCCAACAATATAGAAGTCTGGCTTAATTTTAATTAATTCGTCATGGAATCTCTTCCAAAAGTGATGGTCAACTTCATTTGCTACATCTAAGCGCCAAGCATCAATATCAAAATATTTTACCCAATAAGTTGCAATTTCTAATAAGAAATCTTGTACTTCTGGATTAGCAGTATTTAATTTGGGCATGTGCTTTTCAAAAGCAAAAGTTTCATATGGCGGATTCTTTTCTCCCTTACTTGGATCCCGGTAAGGTTCAACAGGATAAGAATTAATATGGAACCAGTCTTTAAAGCGAGAGTTGGCCCTATTTTTAACCACGTCTTGCCACTGCATTGATTGGTCACCAAGATGGTTGAAAACTGCATCTAACATCACTTTCATCCCGCGCTTGTGGGCTTCATTAACTACTTTTGCAAATAAATCTTTATCGCCAAAAGCTGGATCAACTTGTAAGTAATCAATGGTGTCATATTTGTGATTAGAGCTTGCCTTAAAAATAGGACAAAAATATAAGCCAGTAATTCCTAACTTTTGTAAATCATCTAAATGATCTAACACTCCTTGCAAATCTCCACCGTAAAAGTCTTCTCTGCCGGGATGATCCTCTGGATTCCAAGGCTTAACGTTAACTGGATCATTGCTTTTATCTCCATTAGCAAAGCGTTCTGGAAAAATTTGATACCAGACAATGTCTTTGAGCCAAGCGGGCGTTTTAATACGATCAATATCATGAAAATATGGCACTTTAAAATATAAGCCATCTTCTCTTAATTTCTCATCGCTAAATTTTTCAATACTACGATCACCAAAAATAACGTGGCTGCCATCATTACCAATAACTTCAAAAGTATACTTAATTCGATGATATGGTGCTGTTAAAGTCGCTGTCCAATAATCGTTTACTTGGCCGCTACCTGCTTTTTTCATTTCTAGCGTTGCTGCATCTGCAGGTGGCAAATAATTATCAATATAGTGAACAATAACTTTTTTTACATCATTTTTAGCAGTATGAAGTCTAATTTTTACGTGCGAATGATCAATTACAGTACAGTCTTCGCTTTCAGTTCTATGTCTTAAAGCTGCTAGTTGCATATTTTACTCCTCAGTCTTTTGTTAATACTACTCCTGCATACGGAGCCAATTTTAATTTTCCATCTTTCAATTGGTAGTTGCCTGCTACTAATTTTTCTTGCTTAAATTCAGGATCTACGTCAAGTTCTATAGCATCTTTACTTAAAGAAACAGCGACTAATGCTTTTTGATCTTCTAAATTACGTTCATAAACATAACTATCGTTTGACGTTGGCAATAAATAATAGCCCCCATCTTCAAACAATGCTTCTTTCTTTAGGCTAATTAATTTTCTGTAGAAATTAAACATGCTATGGCTATCTGCTATTTCATCAGCCGCATTAGCATGATCAACTTTCTTTCCTTTAAGCCAAGGTTTCCCATCACTAAATCCATTATTTTTTGCATTATTCCAAGGCATTGGCCCTCTAGCTGGCAATTTATGAGTTTTACTTACCATTAACAATGCTTCTTGACTAGTTTTTCCAGCCTTTTTGGCACTTTCAATAAATTCTTTAACTGTTTCATCCTCAAATTGTGTTACGTCTTCAAACTCCAAGTTCTTCATTCCGAGTTCTTCGCCATAATAAATAATCGGCAGGCCATTTTGTAAATACATTAGCATGGCTAAGCTCCGAGCTTGAATATCATTTTTAGCAATTCTAGTAGCTATTCTAGCCATATCATGATTATTCCAGTACAAAGTGGGCTTAGACACGCCACTTAAAGTTTGTTGCCAGACAGCCTGATTTTGCTTAAATTTTACTAAATCTAATGATTTCGGCTGATATTGAGCTGAAAAACTAGGATCCACCTGACTTTGATCTTCTGTAAAGTACCTAAAAGTAATTACGCTATCCATCAAGTGGTTATCTTTATTTGTATAATCGACTGCTAAATTAACATTCGCACTCGCTGCTTCTCCTAACAAGAGTGCATCAGGATAATCTTGCTTTATTTCCTCACAGAAAGGTCGCATCCATTTTTGTACTTGCGGTAAGTTAGCAAAAAATGGCTCGGCTACTACGGGTTCTTCAGCTTTACTATTAACTGGGAAATTCTGTCTTAAGTCTGCTTTGGCAATATGAATAAAGGCATCTAATCTCAAACCATCAATTCCTTTTTCTAGCCAATACTTTGCAATTTCACTCATTGCATGTCTAACTTCAGGATTTTTCCAGTTCAAATCAGGCATTCTTTTATCAAAAAGATGAAAATAAAACTGTCCTGTTTCAGCAGGATCTTTCTCCCAAACACTACCTCCAAAAAAGCTTCCCCAATTATTTGGTCGCTGATTATTTTGGCCGGCAAAAATATAATAGTCCCGATAAATACTATCAGGATTTTTAATGGCATCTTGAAACCAGGGATGTTGATCAGACGTATGATTTAAAACAAAATCCATAATTACATGAATTCCAGCTCCATGCATTTCCTTGATTAAATTATCCATATCTTCCATAGTTCCCATTTTGGGATCAATGGCAAAATAGTTTGATACATCATAGCCATTATCAACTTGCGGGGAAACAAAGACCGGATTCAGCCAGACAGCATTAACCCCTAATTCCTTCAAATACGGTATTCTTTTCCTAATACCATTTAGGTCACCAATACCATCACCATTAGAATCCTGGAAAGACTTAGGATAAATTTGATAAATAATTGCTTGGTCATACCAATGTCTCATAATAAACTTCCTCCATAAATCCTATTTTAAGCAATAATTTTAAGCGCTTACAACGTTATTTAAATGTTACCGGTATCAAAAAAAGAAGCTCATCCAGAGCTTCTTAAATTCTAGTAGATTCACTTTTTATTAATTCCGGTTCAATAAGAACCTCGCCCTGCTGAGCTCCGCCTTGTTGAATCTTTTGCAAAATCATTTCTGCTAAGAGTTCACCTAACTTAAACAAATTTTGTTTAATAGTTGTTAGCTTAGGATTTGACACCTGATCTAAGAAAACTCCATCGAAGCCAATAATTCCAAAATCCCGTGGAATATTTCCATTTTTTCTTTGAATAGCACGTACAACCCCAACCGCTATTCGGTCACTTGCACAAATAAAACAAGTGTTGGGGGCAAACTTTTTCCAATTACTAATAATTAGTTTTTCAGCTAAACTACTATGATTTTGGATTCTAAAAATCTTAGGAATCATATTATGCTTCTGCAAGGTGTTGATATATCCAGCCTCTCTCGAATATTCAAAAGGCTCTTTTTCATCAATTCCAATGAAAACAATTGATTGATAATTTTTATCCAGAGCATATTGTGTGGCTATTTGTTCACCTAATTTATTATCGGTATCAATAAAATCATAGCCATAGCGATTTTCACCGAATAACACAAATGGTTTATTTAATTGGTCCAGCCATTTGGCATCATTTGCTCTGCCACCTGTGATAATATAACCATCGCCGCCACCAACCTCACTATCGGTTGCTAACTGTAGTGCATAGTGTTTTTTACCTAATCCACTAGCAATCCCGAAAAGTAAATTCATGTAGTAAGGTTCAGTTGTATCAATATCCTCCAGAATTACTAATTTAACTACATTTGTACGGCGGTGGGCTAGTGCACTAGCAACTGAATTTGGATGATAATTTAGTTGTTCCATTGCCTGTTCGACAATTTTTCTTAATTCAGGCGTAACCTGTTGAGGATGATTAATGACGCGTGATACCGTCATCTTAGACACGCTAGCTTTTTTTGCTACATCAGATAAAGTAGTCATAATACTTCTAAGTCCTTTTTTAAAACTGTATAACTTAATATTACCGTAATTATTCTAATAATGTAAACGCTTAGCGAGTCTAAAAATTAAAACTATTATTTTTAAAGCAATAAAAAAAGGCGATACCTACTTATAGGTATCACCTTATAGTTCATTTAGTTATGTGATTGAAAACGAGTATTAAACAGTGGACTAACTGGTTTATGTTCTTGGATCAATTTAATTGCTTCACCCATCAATGGCCCAACAGAAACAATTTCAGCCTTAGACAAGTCTTTTTCTTCAGGTTGATTGATTGAGTCAGTTAAAATCAATTTCTTAATAGGAGAATTATTTAAACGCTCAATTGCTGGACCAGACAAAACAGCATGAGTTGCAGATGCATAAACTTCAGTTGCACCAGCATCCATTAAAGCTTGAGAAGCTAAGGTAATGGTACCTGCGGTATCAATCATATCATCAATAATGATTGCACGTTTGCCTTCTACATCACCAATAATATTCATAACTTCAGCAACATTTGCCTTTGGACGGCGTTTGTCCACAATAGCAATTGGAGTCTTAAGAAATTCTGCCAATTTTCTTGCTCTAGTTACGCCACCATGGTCAGGTGAAACTACAACAGCATCTTTTTCTAATTCATGACTCAAGAAATAGTCAGCAAGGAGTGGGGCACCCATTAAATTATCAACTGGAATATCGAAGAATCCTTGGATTTGTGGGGCATGTAAATCAAGCGAAAGAACTCGATCAGCACCAGCTTTTTGCAACATATCAGCTACTAACTTAGCTGTAATTGGCTCACGTGCACGGGTCTTTCGATCTTGACGTGCATATCCGTAGTAAGGCATAACTAAGTTTACGCTTCTAGCTGATGCACGTTTAACGGCATCAATCATGATCAATAATTCCATTAAATTATCATTTACTGGAGCTGAAGTTGATTGTACCAAGTAAACATCTTTACCACGAACTGACTCATCGATGTTAATTTGGATTTCACCATCGCTGAAACGTTTAACATCAGATTTACCAAGCTTAACTCCAACCTTATCAGCAATTTTTTCTGCTAAAGGCTTATTAGAGTTAAGCGCAAAAATTTTGATTTCTTTGTCTAATTGAGACATAATTTCCTCCACTGAAAAATTACAATTCCATACTTAATAATAGCAAAAAAATATCCTTTACGCTTGTAAATAGCAAAAAAAGAAGTTGTGTTTAACAACTTCTTTTAATTTATTCCCATTCTTTATCTTTTGAGAGCGGTAACTTATGCCAGTAATCAGGCTTGTTCGTTTGTCTTCCCCTAGCAATTGCCATATCATAGCGTTCAACATCTTTAGTAATAGTTGAGTCAGCTGCAACAAATGCATGATCTGCAATATTAACTGGGGCAATAATCGTAGCACCAGCACCAATGAATGAATGATCCCCCACATTAGTATGGAACTTCTTCACACCATCATAGTTAGAGAAAATAGTACCACAGCCAATATTAATATCTTTACCTAAAGTAGCATCCCCAACATAGGTTAAGTGTCCTACTTTACTATTTTCACCAATTTCAGCTTTCTTGATCTCAACAAAGTTTCCGATATGAGCACCTTTTCTAATAATTGCCTTTGGACGAAGGTGAGAATTAGGTCCAATATCAGTATTATCATCCATTTGAGCTTCTTGAAGAGTTGAAGAAGTAATAGTAACATGATTACCAATCTTAGAATCAACTATTCTTGAACTATTAGTAATATAACAGTCACTGCCAATTTCAGTGTTTCCTTTAATAACAACGTTTCCTTCAATAACAGTGTCATTACCGATCTTAACGTCACTATCAATATATGCTGTATCTGGATCAATAAATGAAACACCATTCCTCATGTGCTCTTCATTAATCCTTCTTTGCATAATCTTAGTTGCCTGAGCAAGAGCAATTCGGTCATTAACTCCTAAGCTCTCACTAAAATCTGGCATTTCATACGCACCAACTTTATGACCAGCTTTACGCATAATTTCTAAAACATCAGTTAAGTAATATTCGCCTTGAGCGTTGTCATTGCCAACTTGTTTTAAAGCCTTAAATAGTTCTTTATTATCAAAGCAAAAGACACCAGTATTAATTTCATCTACTGCTAATTCTTCTGGCGTACCATCTTTTTGTTCAACAATTCTTAAAACATTTCCATCTTCGTCACGAATAATACGGCCGTAACCAAATGGATTTGGCGCTTTTGCAGTTAAAACAGTTGCGCTATTTCCACTTTCTTCATGCTTCTTAAATAAGTTGTTAAAAGTTTCAGCAGTAAATAACGGAGTATCACCAGTAGCAACTAAAGTTGAACCCTCAAGATTTGCTAATAAATCACTAGCTGCCAGTACAGCATCGCCAGTACCTAATTGTTGCTTTTGAAAAGCAAAGTCTGATTGACCTGATAAAACATCTTTAACGCTATCTGCACCATTTCCAACTACAGTAATAATCTTATCTGGATTAGTGCCCTTAGCAGCATCCACCACATGCTCTACCATAGTTTTACCGCAAACCTTATGTAATACCTTGTAAAGTTGGGACTTCATGCGGGTACCTTTTCCAGCAGCTAAGATAACAACATACTTATTCATTAGTTTTATATCCCTTCAATTTTTATATTTAAACAACTATCAGTATATCATTTTGGAAAAAGATTGAAGTCCGTCTGTTCTAAGAAATTACCTGGCCGTACTTTAATTAGCTTTTTAGTTCTGTCAACTTCAGTAATCTTAATCAGTGATTGATAATCATCTACGACCTTTTGAGAAGCGTATTTTGTCTCACAGAGAACGCACATTCCAGCAACTGTTCCCTTAAATTCCTTAACTAGTTCTTCCATCCCAGTTAAAGTTCCGCCGCCTTTCATGAAGTCATCAACAATTAATACATTGCTTCCTTCTGGAAGTAGTCTTTTTGCTAATTCCATTTTTTCAACTCGTTCACTTGACGAAGCAACGTAGTTAACCGAGATTGTTGATCCTTCAGTAATTTTAGGTCTTCTTCTAACCATCACAAATGGTACGTTTAAAAAGCGACTAACTGCTTGCGCGATAGCAATCCCCTTAGTTTCAATTGTCATTACATAATCAACATTACTGTAGGCATATTTGGTTGCAATCAATTGTCCAATTTGCTGCAAATCTTGTGGTGAGCCTAAAATATCAGATAAGTAAACGAAATTACCAGGCAAAATACGATCAGGATCTTCGATACGGTCAGCTAAATCATGAAGATAGTTAGTAGCCTCTTTTTTCCCAACAAAAGGAATGTATCTCACTCCACCAGCAGCTCCTGCTACAGTTTCTAAAATACCATTTTGGTCGCTAGCCAAAGTTTGACGTAAAATTGCCAAGTCTTCTGAAATTGAAGATTTAGCTGCGCCATAGCGATCTGCAAAAAATGGCAATGCAATCAAAGTATGAGGGCGAGCTAAAAGATACTTAACCATATCAACTAATCTTTCTGAACGTTTCATGCTTTTACCTTCCTAAACATTAAATTAAATTTCTAAACTTAAATATACTCTATCTAAAGAACAATCACTAGCATTTTAAGAAAAATACTAGTGATTGTTCGTAATATATTCTATTGTCGCTTACATTTCATCAAACTCAAGCTCAATGTTCTTAGTTAATAAATCCGTGTAACTGTAAGATACTCGTTCAAAGTTGTTTTGATCTTGATCAAGGTCAACTACAAACACTGCACGATAAGTCTTAGTTAATCTACCTTTACGGCGTGTTACTTTCTTTCTTCCTGCTTGAGCTACTACTACCAAGCTTTCGCCCAAATGAGAATCCAAATTATGTTTAATTGCCATTAGTGTTGTTGGCACTGGACGTCACTCCTTTGCTTGGGTACTATTCTATCAAAAAATTAATATTTTTTCAAGTCTGTAAATTGTAAGCGTTCTATGCTTGCTGATCTTTTAAAAGATGTGCTAACTCTACAAATTGATTTAGCGTTAATTCTTCCGGACGAACTCGAAGATCTAGTCCTAAATCATTAATCATTTTTTCACGCATATCTCTATCCTTGACTAAGGATTTTAAGTTATTAGCTAGTGTTTTTCGGCGCTGAGCAAAGCACATTTTTACAACATGATCAAAGAAAGAATAATCGTCAATATCTGGCTTTTCAGTAAGTGGCGTCAAGACAACAACTGCAGAGTCAACCTTTGGGCGTGGCATGAATGACGTACTTTTCACTTCTTCTGCTAGCTTCACATTCATTCTGCTTTGAACAGCAATTGTTAAAGGACCATATTCCTTAGTCTTGGGTTTAGCAACTAAACGCTCAGCCACTTCTTTTTGCATCATTAGCGTTAAACTACTGAAAGCTAAATTACTCTTAATTAGATTAAAAATTATCGGCGTTGTGATGTAGTAAGGCAAATTAGCAACAATTTTAACCGACTTATTTAAATCAAGAAAACCATCGCTATCTTTAGTAAAGTTTGCCTTTAATACGTCTTTCATGACTAATTTAAAGCGATTGCTTAATTCTTCACCAGCAACTTTTTGTGGCAATTCATTTTTTAAAATTTCAGGTAAATCTTGATCAACTTCATAAGCTAACACCTTGGCACCAGCTAAAAGAAGCTGCTCAGTTAAAGACCCAATTCCTGGTCCAATTTCAATAACTTGATCACCTGGTTGAATATCAGCCGCTTCAACAATTCCCTTAATTGCGGCTAAATCTACTAAGAAATTTTGCCCCAAATTCTTTTTTGCATGCATAAAGTAGCGATTAACAATCGCCTGAGTCCGAACTGGACTAGCAATCGGCATACTATTTGACATCTTCAACTGCCCTCTTTAATTCTTTATAAGTAATTCCAAACATTTTTAAGCGCTTTAAGAATTGTTTACTATTTCCATATCCAATTCCTAACTTAATCCCAACTTTTTCACGTAAAAGACGCGCTTCTGGACTAACTGCTAGACCCAAATCATCATACTTTTCTTTAGTAATATCACTCTCTACTGCTTGAACCTCGTGCAAATCACCCAAAGCACGTACTAGTGCTTCTTTTGACGCATGTTCAACTCCTAAGCTATTTCCTCTCTTAGTTGGCTCTCCCTCTTTACGAGTGATAAAAGCTTGTTTAGCATTGGGTGCAGCATTAGTCACCAGTCTTCTAATTCTTTCACCATTATAGTCTGGATCTGTAAAGATAATTATTTCTCGTGTTTTTGCCAGTTTCTTAATTTCTGCTAAAGTTTGATCAGATACCTCCGAGCCATTAGTTTCAATAGTTTCAATTCCTGGGAAAAACTGTTTTAATCTCTTGGTATCGTCTCGTCCTTCAACAACAACTACCGCATTAAACTGTTTTTGATTATTTGATTCCATATGCCCTCATCGTATTTTCAAACGTGTGCTTTGCTACCTCTTCAACAGATGTGTCACGTAACTTAGCGATCGCTTCCGCAACATAACGCACATATCCAGTTTCATTCTGCTTTCCGCGGTATGGCTTTGGCGTTAAGTATGGTGCATCCGTTTCAATTAAAAATTTATCCCAAGGAACAACTTTAGCCGAAGCATGGACATCAACCGCTTTAGTAAAAGAAACAACGCCAGAAAATGACACCATCATCCCTAAGTCAAGAAACTTTTTAAGCCAATCAGGATCACCATTAAAGTTATGAATTATTCCTCCATATTCACCGACATGACTATCTTTTAAAACTTGATATGTATCTTCAAAAGCATCACGTGTATGAATATTTACTGGCATCTTTAAGCTATGAGCTAAATCAAGCTGCTGCGCAAAAACTTTTCGTTGAACATCTCTTGGCGATTCATCCCAGTAATAATCTAGTCCAATTTCTCCTAAAGCAACAGTTTTAGGCTTTTTTAGCTGCTCAACTAGCTTATCTTCTGATTTTTGATCATAATCCTTAGCTACGTCTGGACAGTAGCCAACAATAGCGTATAAATTATCAAATCTTTGACTTAGATCAACTGCTCGTTCATTAAATTCTGGATCTTGTCCAGCAACCGCACTTTTTACCACACCTAATTCTCTTGCTCGATCAAGGTAGATCTCTTCTTTTCCTCGAAAAGGCACGTCATTTAAGTGCGTATGCGAATCAAAAATTTTCATTAGCCTAATTCAGCCCCAACTTCATGTTCATCGCCTACAATAGCTAATTTAACCTGACCATCTTTTTCACTAGATAAAAGCATACCTTGACTTTCATGACCTAACATTTTACGTGGTTTCAAGTTAGTTACTGCTAGCACCTTTTTATCTAAAAGTTCGCTTGCATCTGGATAGAACTTGCGAATACCACTCAAAATTTGACGCTCATTTCCATCGCCAAAGTCTAGCTTAAACATCAACAGCTTACTTGAACCCTTTACTGGTTCTACTGATAAAATTTGACCAACTTGAATCTTAACCTTGTCAAAGTCATCAATGGTGATATGCTTTTCTTCTTTTTGCTGGCTTCTAGTCTTCTTCTTTGGTTTTGCCTTCTTCATTTCTTCCTTAATGTATTTAACTTCAACATCATTCTTAAGTCTTGGGAAGATTGGAGTTGGTTTTTCAGTTACTTTAACATTCCAGTCAAAGCCGCCAAATTCAAGTTTCTTTTGTTCCTCATTATTCCAGTCAAGACCAAGTTGTTCAAACATCTTAACTGGACTTTGAGTCATTACTGGTGCAATTAAAATAGCAACTAAACGAAGACTTTCAGCTAAATTAGACATTACTTTAGATAATTCTTCGCTCTTGCCTTCTTTATTCAAAGTCCAAGGAGTTGTCTCATCAATATATTTATTTGCACGAGAAATAAGCTTCCAAACACTGTCTAAAGCTTGAGAGAAGTGGAGAGCATCCATGTGCTTTTGATATTCTGCGATTGTTTCGTTAGCTGTCTTAATTAAGTCTTGAGCAAATTCATCTTGTTCTGCTGCAACTGGTGCAACTTGACCATCTTGGTATTGGTTAATCATCGAAACAGTTCTATTTAGCAAGTTACCCAAGTCATTAGCTAAATCAAAGTTAACTCTCTCAACGAAATCTTCAGGAGTAAAAATACCATCTGAACCAAATGGAATTGCACGCATCAAGTAGTAACGAAGAGCGTCTAATCCATAGCGTTTAACAATCATTTCTGGATAAACGGCATTACCTTTAGATTTAGACATTTTACCGTCTTTCATTAAAACCCAGCCATGGCCGAAGATTTGCTTAGGAAGTGGCAAGCCTAATGCCATTAACATAATTGGCCAATAAATTGTATGGAAACGCACAATTTCCTTACCTACTAAATGAACATCAGCTGGCCAATATTTCTTAAATAATGAATCATCATCTGAGCCATAACCTAGGGCAGTAATATAGTTAGAAAGTGCATCAATCCAAACATAAACTACGTGCTTAGGATCGCTTGGTACAGGAATTCCCCAGTCAACTGTTGTACGAGTTACTGAAAGATCTTCAAGACCTGGCTTGATAAAGTTATTTACCATTTCTTTTTCACGAGAGTGAGGCAAAATAAAGTCTGGATGATCCTTATAATACTGTAAAAGACGATCAGCATATTTACTCATTCTAAAGAAGTATGAAGGTTCTTTAACCAAACGAACTTCGTGGCCTGACGGAGCTTTACCGCCAATAACATTACCATTATCATCTTTATAAACTTCAGCAAGTTGTGATTCAGTAAAGTATTCTTCATCTTCAACTGAATACCAGCCAGTATATTCGCCTAAATAAATATCGCCTTGCTTTAACAACTTTTCAAAAATCTTTTGAACAGCTTTAACGTGGTCTTCATCAGTTGTCCTAATAAAGCGATCGTAAGAAACATCTAACATCTTCCATAACTCTTTATAAGAAGCTGCCATCTTGTCTACAAATTCTTGAGGTTTAATACCCTGTGCTTCAGCTTTTTGTTCAATCTTCAAACCGTGTTCATCAGTACCTGTTAAAAAGAAGGTATCAAAACCGCGAGATTTTTTGTAGCGAGTCATTGTATCAGCAGCAATCGTAGTATAAGCATTACCGATAGTTAATTTTCCAGATGGATAATAAATAGGTGTAGTAATATAGAAAGTTTTCTTTTCAGCCATCTTTATTCTTCCTCTCATAAGTCTTTTAATTGCTAGTATAACATAGCATGTAGGACTTAATTTGTACATTAAAAAAAGGAATTCTATAAAATACGGAATTCCTATAAATTATTTAGATAATTAATTGTCATATGTCGCTCGAATCCTAGGCATATCGATATTGGCTTTTACCAAGTTATTTACAATAGCTGTTGGCATTACCTCAGCCGTTATGCCAATAGTAATTGCTATAGCAAAAATCAAAGCATTCTCCCAATTACCACGCATTATTTCATTAATTAGCAAAACAACTGGAACAATAACTAGAATTAATGTTAAAAAGATTTTGGTTAATTTTTTCATACTAAAATTAAAGAGATGGTTCTCTAGATTAATCTTAGAAAGATTTTGAACTACCTTTCCAAAAACAGTTTCTTTACCAGTCGCAAAGATAACGCCAATGCCTGAACCTGAAAGAATAATCGTGCCTGCATATAAAATATTAGCATAATCTAAGTTATTATTTTTACCAATGTAATTAGTAGCACTCTTTTTCACAGTGTCTTCTTCACCAAGTAATGAGCACTCTAAATCATTACTTTTCAGTAATTTAACGTCAGCTGGAACAATATCTCCAGCTTTAAGTAGTACCACATCTCCAATTGTTAGATCACGGGTTAAAAGTTGCTGTGGTTCACAATCACGCATTACTTGAGTTGTTCTAGAAATTCGATTTATCAAATTTTGAATATTAGTATTAATACGAATATTTTGCATAGCAGTTAAAATGGCTGAAATAAATAAAATTGCTAAAACAAAAATTGCTGGACTTAGGTTAAGAGTATGTTGAGAGGAATTTAAAAAAATTGCTACAATTGCTAAAAAAAGCAGAACAAGGGAAAAAGGAGTTATAAAAGCCTTTAACAAATAGTGAAGTTTTGTCTTATCATGTTTAATTATTATTTCATTAGATCCGTATTTTGCTAAGCGTTGCCTCGCATCTTTACTTTGAAGGCCGCTAATTGAGGTTTTTAATCGTTGCAGCGTCGCAAACTTATCTTCGCATGCAATCCGGCGCACCAGCTTGGTGTCTGTAGTATTTCTTGTGCCGGAAGTGTTGATTTTGAACATCTTCAACATCCTTTCTTAAGAACCTAGCAAACAAACAAAAAGACCGATGCAAAAACTGCATCGGCTCAAATCCAAGCGATTTTTATACTCGTCGTTCAGTTTTAACACTACGTGACGTAAGGTTATTTAACATAACTAGCTGGCTGGGGAGGGCCTTATATCGACGATCCCTGTTTGACCCGTTGGCATCTCTGGATGTTGCTGGGCGACAGCATATGTTCACGTAGGAGTCTCACCTAACAGTTTATTTGCTCTAATATTTAATTTCTATTGATACTTTAACGGCTAACTAAGAATTAGTCAAGTCCCTACTTCTTTTTTCGAAAACTCTTAAATAGAACTAGTCCGAAACTGATTAAAGCTGCAATTACTAATCCCCAAACCAAGTTTACACTCTGTGGATGATCTATTTTTTGCAGTTCATCTTGTGTTAGCGAATTTTTATCATAAGACAGCTTATCTTTTTGGGCAACCAAAGTAGCGCAAGCATTAAACACTAATCGAATTCCGGAATTAAAAGTTGCTGCCTTTTCACTTCTTAATTTATTCCCCGCATAACGAACAATATTGCCACATTTACTTTGAGTTAAAGGATCTTGATAATTCTTACCGACAATAATTTGAACATTTTTCTTTTTGTTTTGAAGAGCAACAGCAATAATTATCTGATTCTTTAGTGGCTGAATTCGATTTAAATCATTGCTGTCTTTTAAGCTTAAAAGGCGAATTTCAGGTTTAGTTTTAGTCTTTTGATAACTCTCATTTTTCTGATTAACAAGTTCTTTTGTCTGATTATCAAATAATCCTTGCGGATCACTAACAAAAGACTTGGTGCTAGCAGTCAACGTTAATAAACAAATAAGCAGTGACACCAAACTAATAATTTTATTTTTCATTGTCAGCCTTCTCTAGCCTGTCTGCTAAGCTTTGAACGTATTTATGATCAAGTGTTACTTGTTCAATTGCAACACCTTTTTCACGCAATAGTTTTAAGGCTAAAGGATTATCATGATAATCATAATAATAGTTAATTTTCTTAATGCCAGCTTGCACTAAGCACTTGCTACAATTAAAGCAAGGAAAATAAGTAACGTAAATTTCAGTACCTTCAGTGGAAATACCATTTTTTGCACATTGAATTAAGGCATTCATTTCAGAGTGAATCGTTCTTACGCAGTGCCCATCCACCATCAAATGACCAACATCATCACAATGAGGCTGTCCCGAAACACTACCATTATATCCGGTCGCAATCATCCGGTCATCTTTAACTAATACACTTCCAACTAAGGCACGATCACAGGTAGAACGTTGTGCAATAACTAAAGCCTGCATCATAAAATATTGCTTCCACGGAATCCTGTCTCTTGTCATTGTTCTTACCCTCTTTAAATTATTTATTTAATCTGTCAAAATAATTTAAACCAATTGCTTCTCTAACTTCTTTTAAAGTTTGGTTAGCAACTTTATTTGCCTTCTTTGATCCTTCTAGTAGCATTTCATAAACAGCATCTGGATTTTGAGCAAACTTTTCACGACGTTCTCTGATTGGTCCAAGCTCTTCTTCGAGAACCTTATTTAAGTAGCGCTTAATTTTAACGTCGCCCAGGCCACCTTTTTGGTATTGTTCTTTAAGTTCAGCCACTTTATCCTTGTCTGGTGCAAACACATCAAGATAAGTAAAGACAGTATTTCCTTCAACTTGTCCTGGATCTTCCACGTGGATGTGGTTTGGATCAGTGTACATGGACATTACTTTCTTTTGAACAGTCTTTGCATCATCAGATAAATAGATTGCATTTCCTAATGATTTAGACATTTTGGCATTTCCATCTAATCCTGGAAGTCTTCCTTGACCCTTTGGTGGGAAGTAGCCCTTTGGCTCAACTAAGATATCAGTGTTATAAACCCGATTAAAAGTACGTACTATTTCACGAGTTTGTTCAAGCATTGGTTCTTGATCATCCCCAACTGGGACCACTGTTGCCTTAAAAGCAGTAATATCTGCTGCTTGAGAAACCGGATAGTTTAAAAATCCTACGGGAATTGAATCCTTGAAGTTCTTTTGCTTAATTTCAGTTTTAACAGTTGGATTTCTTTCTAGACGTGCAACTGTTACTAAATCCATGTAATATGCAGTTAACTCAAACAAAGCGGGAATTTGCGATTGAACATAAATAGTAGATTTTTCAGGATCTAAACCAACAGCTAAGTAGTCTAAAGCTACTTGAATCAAACTATTTTTAATTTTTTCAGGATCTCTTGCGTTATCAGTTAAGGCTTGCGTATCCGCAATCATAATATAAGGTTCATATTTACCTTCATTTTGTAACTTAACACGATTTTTTAAGGACCCAATATAGTGACCAATGTGAAGCTTACCAGTTGGTCTATCTCCAGTTAATAAAATTTCTTTCGTCATAATTTTCTCCAATATTTGTTAATCTTTAGCTTTACCTCCAATTCTAGCAAAAAACCTTATTCGTTTAAACTTACTCAAAAATTGCTAGAATTAAATTGAAAGAACTAATCAAACTAGAAAGAATGAAAAATCATGTGTAGCCACTATGCAATGCCCTCTCTTAAAGAAATTAAGACTTACTTGACAACTGATTTAAAATTACCACTGATTGTACCTAAAAACATTGAAGAAAAATTTTCTGCTGTCACGCAAATCTATCCTAAATCTTCATCCTTAGTAATGCTTTACAGCAACAACGAATTAAAACTGGTTGAAAAGAAATGGGGCTATCCGAGCCCTTTTCAAAAGAATCGTGTTCTTTACAACGCTTGCATAGAACGTTTTTATGAAGAAAAACCATCAATGTGGGACAACTCATTTGCTCGGCAGCGCTGCATTATCTTAGCCAATGAATTTTGGGAAAGCAGTAAACAAACTTACCTTGCTTCAAATAATCAGACCTACCATGAACACTCTTCTTTTACTGCTAAAGAAGAACCAATGACTTTAATCGCTGGCATTTATCAAGGCGACGATTTTTCAATGGTAACAACTGCTGCTAACAGTACCGTTCTTCCTGTTCATGAACGCATGCCATTAGTCTTAAAGCCATCCGAATTACGTCGCTGGCTCTTTCAAAACTTCACTTCTCTACTTAACCGTTCAGAATATAATTTGGCTCGACATCAGTTGCCACATCGTTAACAAAAATGATATAATCATTTTGCTTACGCGGGTATAGTTTAATGGTAAAATGTCAGCTTCCCAAGCTGAAGATGCGGGTTCGATTCACGCTATCCGCTTATATTAAAAAAGGAGGAACTTTTTGTTCCTCCTTTTTGTTATGCCAAGATAACCATAAAAATTCCATTTAAAATTGCTAGATAAATTGGCATCATTATTCGCTGTGAATATAGGTACGACCAAGCAAGAAGCATCCCATAAAGACTGTTAATAATAAACAAGGCAAATGAAGTTTGAAAATTGAGAATTCCGAAGAAAAAGCCTGAACAAATGATCCCAACTATTCCGCTAGTCATATTTTGTGCTCTAAAACCGTAATTAAAGAAAAAGCCATTCGTTAAATACACTTGCAACGCTGGTATTAAGATCCCGATTGAAAAAATGAAAAACCAAAATAAGAGATTGCACTCACCCTTTTGATAAATTACTTGAAAATTCATCAACGGAACCGTTCCTTTAGCCTGTAGATATGAAATAAAAATTCTTCCTAGAATCACTAAGATCGAAACTCCCACAATAAATCCGTAATCTGCTAAAAGCGGCATACTTGGCCTTTTTTCAAAGAACCGTTGCTCGCGATTAAATTGCCTAATGTAGAAATATAAGGCAAACAGCGAAAAAATTAAAAAGAAAAAATATCCAATCTTATTTACTTGATCATTTAATAATGTTAATTTCTTTACTCCAACTACTATCAAATAAAGAACTAAATAAACAGCATATCTAGTTAAATTTCCTTGCCTTGATGATGGCGTATTCATGGCTTCTTCCCCTTTATATCAACTGCATTTATTATAACAAAGCACTTAACGTTATTTATAGTTCATTAAAAATATATACTTATTGACAACGCTTTCATTTATAATTAGCATGAAAGTGAAGAAAAACAAGAGAGGAAACATTTATTATGAACTTAATTGCAATTGATATTGGCGGTACAACAATCAAGATCGCTACTTGGATAAACCAAAAACTAAAAATGGTCTTTACGATTGATACACCTGATAATTTAGATACTTTCTATGAAGAATTAACTGATGCTGTAAACGAAATTAAAGCAAAAAATAAAATTGATGGCGTTGCCATCTCATCTCCTGGGGCTGTTAATAAGAAGACTGGAGTAATCGAAGGAGCCAGTGCCCTTCCTTATATCCATAACTTTAAAATTGTACCCGAATTAGAAAAAAAATTTGGCTTGCCAGTAAGTATTGAAAATGATGCAAATTGTGCCGCTCTAGCTGAACTTGTTGACGGATCAGCTAAAGGATGCAGCAGCATGGCTTTCTTAGTTATTGGAACCGGAGTTGGCGGTAGTATTATTATTAACAATCAAATTTGGCACGGCGCTCATCTTTATGGTGGTGAATTTGGCTTTATGATTATTGATGGTCAACAACTTAGTGCCTTGGCTTCTCCGGTTTCAATGGCTAAACACTATAATGAAAAAACTGGTAAAGATTTTGATGGAAAGACAGTATTTGAACTTGCTGACACTGATGATTTGGTTGCACAGGAAGAACGTGGCAAGCTGATTCATGCTTTAGCTACTGCTATTTATAATATTCAACATAGCTTTGATCCAGAAAAAATCATCATCGGTGGCGGAATTTCTCAAAACCAAGAATTAATACCTCTTCTTAATGATGAAATTTCAAAAATAAGAAATAAATTAAATATTGCGACCGTTAAGCCAATTTTAGACATCTGTACCTTAAAAAATGAAGCAAATTTGCGTGGAGCTGTTGCAGATTTTGAAAAAGAGCATTAAATTTTATATAGACACTTTTTTATTATTAAATAAATGTGTTTGAAAGCATCACAAAAAGGACTGAGAATACTATCTCGGTCCTTTTTTGTTATCTAATTTAAGAAAAGTATATATTTTTACATAAAAGCGCTTTACTTTTACCAGAAATAAGTTTATATTTATACACGTAAAATATGTAAGCGATTGCAAAGAGGGAATGTTATGAATAAGCAGAAAATGCCTAAAGACTTCTTCTGGGGTAATTCAGTTTCAAGTATGCAAACTGAAGGTGCCTGGAATGAGGATGGTAAAGGCTTATCAGTTTACGATGTACGACCTGCTACAGAAAACACCACAGATTGGCACACCGCAATTGATGAGTACCATCGTTATGATGAAGATTTAGACCTGATGAAAGAAATGAATATGAATATGTATCGTATTCAAATTTCCTGGTCAAGAGTTTGTCCTGAAGGAGATGGAGAATTTAATCCTAAAGGAATCGATTTTTACGACAGATTGATTAATGCCATGCTTAAACGTGGTATTGAACCAATGATTTGTCTTTATCACTTCGACATGCCACTACATTTAGCCCGAAATTATAACGGCTTTATGTCAAGACATGTTGTTGATGCCTTTGTTAGATTTGGTAAAAAGATGATTGATCATTTTTCAGACCGTGTTAAATACTGGATTGTCTTTAATGAACATAATCTCTACTTCCAAGACGAAGTATTTAATATTTCTGGCTATGAAAAAGGCGACAAAACCTTAGACGACATGTACACAATCTTTCACCATACAATGATTAGCCACATTCGTTTAGCTAATTATATTCATGAAAAATATGATGATGTAAAAATTGGCGGCATGCTAGCCTACCAACAAATTTATCCAGAAACTTCAAAGGCTACTGACGTTTGGGCTGCTAAGCAAGTTCAAGAATTTTTGAACTTTAATATTTATGATGCAGATACTGGACGTGGTTACTCGCCAGAAGTTATGCAGTATGCAAAAGATCATCATATTAACTGGGATATTACTGAGGAAGACAAAGAAGAAATGAAAAAAGCAAAAGCTGACTTTCTAGCTTTCAGCTATTACTCTTCTTGGACTCTCTCAGCCGATAAAATTCCAAAAGATGCAGCACCTAACCGTTACATGAATTATGGCGGTGTTGAAAATAAATATCTCAAGACTAATGATTGGGGCTGGACGATTGATCCACTTGGTTTTAGAAACGCCATTACGACAATGTACAACCATTACAAGATCCCAGTCTTCCCAATTGAAAACGGAATTGGCTTAAAAGAAACTTGGGACGGTGAGCATATGATCGAAGATGATGAAAGAATTGCTTACCATGAAGAACATATCAAAGCAATGAAAGATGCAATGTTCTTAGATGGTGCCAAAGTTCTTGGCTACCTAGGCTGGGGATTAATTGATATTCCAAGTTCACATGCCGATATGGAAAAGCGTTATGGCGCTGTCTATGTTAACCGGTCAAACCATGATTTGAAAGATTTAAAACGTGTTCCTAAGAAATCATTTTATTGGTTCCAAAAAGTATTAAAAGATAATGGAGACGAAATATAATGAGTGAACAGAAAAAATCGGGCGTTAGTGTTTTCGTTAATAAACACATCCTGCCCCCAGTAATGAAATTTGTTAATACCAAGGCTATTCAAGCCTTGCAAAATGGTATGATTTACACCTTACCATTCATCTTAATCGGATCTATCTTCCTTATTTTAGGAAATATTCCGATCAAATCAGTAGCTGATGCCATTAATGCTTCTGGTTGGGGAGCATTCTTTAACCAAGCATACACTACTACTTTTAGTATTATGGCTATGTGGGCATCTGTTGGTATCGCCTATATTTATGTTAAAAATGAAGGCTATGAGCCACTTGCTCCCGGCCTTACTTCTTTAGCAGCATTCTTAATGCTTCAAACTTTAACCATTGATAGTCCATTAAAGAATGCGATGGCTAAAGGTATTGACGGTCAAATGACTGCTAAAGCCGTAACCGAAAATATCGATAAGTTACCACATGCCTTGCAAAGCTTCTTAGAATCCCCGGTCACAGGTGTATTTAATATTACCTGGCTTGGCGGAGACGGTATGATCGCCGCAATTATTGTTGGTTTATTAGTCGGCTGGATTTACTCAGCTATTATGAAAAAAGGCTGGACTATTAAGTTGCCTGAACAAGTTCCAGCAGCTGTTTCTAACCAATTTACTGCTATGATTCCATCAGGAATTATCTTAATTGGTACTATGCTTATTTACGCAGGCTTCAAGTTAACTACTGGTTCAGACTTTTTACAATGGACCTACCAAACTCTTCAAATTCCACTTCAAGGTATCTCTGACTCACTTGGTGGCGCAATTGCCATTGGATTCTTAGTACCATTCTTCTGGTTCTTCGGTGTCCACGGTGGTTTAATCGTCGGTTCTCTTGCTGGTCCTATGCTTCAAGCAAACTCATTTGACAACGCTCAATTATACAAGGCTGGCAAGTTAACCATTGCTAATGGTGCTCACGTTGTTACTAACGAATTCTACAACAACTTCATTAACTTAACTGGTTCAGGTATTACTATTGGTTTAATTATCTTTATCTTAATTGCAGCTAAGTCAGCACAATTACGTTCAATTGGTAAAGTTGAATTAGTTCCTGGTATCTTTAACATTAATGAGCCATTCCTATTTGGTTTACCAATTGTTATGAACCCATTCCTTGCAATACCATTCTTCTTAACTCCAGTTGTAGTTGCTATTTCAACCTACTTCGTAATTAAAACTGGTATTGTTCCTCCTCTAAATGGTTTTGCCTGTCCATGGACGATGCCAGCAGTTATTTCTGGTTTCCTAATTGGCGGCTGGAAGATGGCAATTTGGCAAGCATGTACCTTAGTAATTTCAACCTTAATCTACTGGCCATTTGCTAAGAAATACGACAACATTCTTGTTAAACGTGAAGCTGCCGCTCTCAAGAAAGACGAGGCTGAAGGTAAATAATTTTTTCAGTTATTAATTGACACTTATCATTAAAAAAGTGCTATAATGTAAATGCTTTCAATGATGAAAGTGCATACATTTAATTTATAGATCAACACTCAGACACTGAAAAACACTTAATTATATTCACAAAGGAGATAATTATTATGGCAGACAAAACTATTATGCTTGCTTGTTCAGCAGGAATGTCAACTTCATTATTAGTATCAAAGATGCAAAACGCAGCTAAAGAAAAAGGCAAGGACTATAAGATCTTTGCTACTGCAGCATCAGGCATTCAAGATGAAATTGACAAGGAACACCCAGATGTATTAATGCTTGGACCTCAAGTTCAATACATGGAAGACAGTGTTAAGAAGATTACTGATGCAGCAGGTATCCCATTAACAGTCATCAACATGCAAGACTATGGCATGATGAATGGTGAACATGTTCTTGAAACTGCTCAAGAATTAATGGGCGACAAATAGTCAAAATGAATGACGAAGTAAAAATTGTTAATGAATTTGATCGTGATGGTCATCACTTCAAAATTGGCGTTAGCGCAGATGGACAAGTTTCTATCTATATAGACGATGAAACTAAAGCTCACCACGGCTATCATTTTCCAGGTATTATTCAGATTCCTAAGGGAGTTGAAATTGATGGAAAAATGATGCTACAACTACCAATTGACTGTGATGCAGCAATTGATCAAGGAATTCAAGAATTAAAACAAAAATAATTTATGGGAGATGCTCGCTGACATAGTAAAATAAAATATTGTCAGGAGCATCTTTTATTTTGAAAACATTAACTAGGAGAATTTAAATTATGGCACAAGAAAATAGCGATAACATGCAAGCTGTAATGGGAATTATTATGCAAGCAGGTAATGCAAAAGCTGCTGCTATGCAAGCAATTCAAGCTGCTAAGAAAGGCGATTTTGACAAGGCTGACGAATTTATTAAGCAAGCAAATGAAGGTTTAGTAAATGCTCACAACGTTCAAACTGATATGTTGACCCAAGAAGCACAAGGTAACCACGTAAAAGTTGACCTTTACATGGTTCACGCACAAGACCACTTGATGACAGCCATTACTTTTATTGACTTAGCTAAAGAAGTAGTAGCTGTTTACAAAAAAATGGCTGAAAAATAATGACTGCAGAAGCGAAATACTTAAAAGTTGCTCGAATTCTACAAAAAAGAATTGAAGATGGAGTATATAAAACTCAAACTCCCCTTCCTGACCAAAAAACACTTGCAGACGAATTACAAGTAAGCCGGTTAACTGTCAAAAAAGCCTTAGATGGATTACAAAGAAAAGGTCTTGTATATAAAGAATCTGGTTTAGGAACTTTTGTCTTAGGTCCGGTTCCAATCCAGGATAAATTTGATTCACCAGCAAATGCCTTTAGTGGCTTAGCCAATCTACTTGGATCAGATGAGGTTACTAGCGATATTATTGAGTTTAACGTTGAGTTTCCCAGTGAAGATATTCAACATTACCTAAAATTAAAGTCTAGCGACCCAGTTTATAATATCCGTCGCTTAAGAAGACTTGAAGGAAAGCCATTGATTCTTGAACATACTTTTATGCCAGTTCACTTAGTTCCCAACTTAACTGAGGATATCTTGCATAATTCTATTTATAATTATCTTCATCATGACTTAAAACTTAAGTTTGGCGTCGCATATCGTAAAATCAAGGCTGCTAAAGCAGACGATTGGGATCAAAAATATCTTAAAGCTAAAAAAGATGACCCAATTTTAGAGCTTGAGCAAATCGTATGGTTAAATAATGGTCAACCAGTTGAATATTCAACCAGTCGTAATCGTTACGATGAACGAAATTATGTCGTTTTAGAGACAAACAGCTTTTAAGTAAAAGTTCTAGAGCAAGTCTAGAACTTTTTTTATAAATTTAAACAAATAAAGAAGGGAAAAATAATGACTAAAACCTACTCAATGCCGAAAGATTTTTATTGGGGCGGTGCTAGTGCTGCTAACCAATATGAAGGTGGTTATAACGAAGGTGGCAAAGGATTAAACGCTATTGATGTTTTGACTAATGGTTCTGCTACTGAGCCAAGAAAAGTAACTTGGAAAACAAACGATGGCAAAACTGGTGTTACTCCAATGACGTGGGGAAAAGAATTTAAATTACCTGATGGTGCAAAGCCTGCACTTTTAGATAACTATTACTATCCTAGCCATGAAGGAACCGATTTCTACCACCACTATAAAGAAGATATTAAATATATGGCTGAAATGGGCTTTAATATGTTCCGTTTATCCCTGAATTGGTCACGTATTTTACCAAATGGAGACGATCAAGAACCAAATGAAGAAGGTTTAGCTTTCTATGACAAGGTCTTTGATGAATGTGCTAAGTACGGAATTGAACCACTTGTTACCCTTTCACACTATGAAACTCCCCTATCTCTGATCAATCGCTTTGGCGGCTGGAAAGACAGAAAAATGATCGATATCTTCGTTCACTATGCAGACATCGTTATGAACCACTACAAGGGTAAAGTTAAGTACTGGCTTACTTTTAACGAAATTAATGCGATGGATATGGCTCCTTATATGGGTGGAGGTCTAATTGATGGAAGCAAGCAAAATCGTGCTCAAGGAGCTCATAATCAATTTGTAGCCAGCAGCAAAGTCGTTAAGTTAGCTCATGAAATTGATAAAAATAACCAAGTTGGTCAAATGCTTGCCTACTCTGCTTACTATCCATATACATCAGATCCAGCAGATCAGCTTTTAGTCATGAAAGCTAAGCAAGAGATGCTTTTCTATTCGGATGTTCAAACTGGTGGCCGCTACCCTGAATACCGCCTTAAGGAGTATGAACGAGATGGAATTAAGCTAGATGACCGCCCAGAAGATTATGAATTAATCAAAGAATATCCCGCTGACTTTTTAAGTTTCTCTTGCTACACATCTAATGTCCTCACTACTCATGAAGCTGATGCTAAAGCAAACGGTAATATGTCAGCAGGTGGCGTCAAGAATCCATATCTTGACTATAATGCTTGGGGATGGGCAACAGACCCTGATGTTTTAAGAATTGCCTTAAATGATCTCTGGGATAGATACCACAAGCCACTGTTTATTGTCGAAAATGGTCTTGGCTGGGGAGATGAATTAACTGAAGATCATAAAGTTCATGATGATTACCGCATTAACTATCTTCGTGCCCAAATTAAATCTATGGAAGAAGCAGTTAATGAAGACGGGATTCCATTAATGGGCTACACAATGTGGTCAGCAATTGACCTAGTTTCAAACGGAACTGGCGAAATGAAGAAGCGCTACGGTTTTGTTTATGTAGACCGCGATGACATGGGTAACGGCTCATTAAAGAGGTATCCTAAAGATTCCTTTAACTGGTATAAAAAGGTTATTGCATCCCATGGCAAAGATTTAGACTAAAATAAAAATAGAACCTAGTATTTTCTAGGCTCTATTTTTTTGACAAATTAATATTAGAAAGACGCAAAATGATTACAATTACAGACCAAGCAAAGTTTAAAGCAAAAGATTTCTTTAATTACCTTAATAAGCAGCTCACACAAGCAATAAAAAAAGCGCGTGGCAATGACCTACCAATCAAAATCGCTGCAGGAACTACCTACCAGCAAAGGAATGTAAAGGCTGAAATTACTGAGTACGAATTCAGCAAGAAATACGTTTCGATTTTTAAGTCTGCTAAGCTAGATGTTAAAATTGCTTATTACTTAGAAGACAATGAACGTGGCTGTCAGATCACTTTTAAAGAAGACGTTCTTAGTTTTGATGAAAAGAAACATTCTAATCTTGGTACCTGGTTTTACAACTGGCAGTTAAAACAAGGTGCTAAAAAACAACTAAAACAAATGAAGAATAATGTGTTAGCTTACGCCAAATAACAATAGCCCTAGTCTCAATATTTCGAGATTAGGGCTATTTTTGTTAAATAATATCATCAGAACTTTGATCGTAAAATTTAGAGTTTTTGTAATTATAAACTAATTTAGAACTATCAAAAGCAGTTCCATTGGCTAGATAGAAGGTATCATAGACTTCTAAACAAGGATCTCCTTCTTTTAATTCAAGGTATTTTGCCTCGTCAGCAGTTAATTTTCTAACACGCATATACTTATCAGAAAACCGAATTTCTTTCTTTAGTCCTTCTCGGATGTAATCAAAAATTGAGCCTTCTGCGATTTCTTTACTCATGAAGGGAATTATACTTTTACGATAATATGACTCTTCTAAGACAAAGGGCTTACCATCTTGCTTGCGCAATCTTTTAATAAAGTAGCATTCTTCATTAGAATGAAGATGTTCACTGATTGGTTTAGGTGCCTTCTTCTCCGAAAACTCGATTACTTCCGTAGTCGGCTTTTTTAATACATGGGCAAAACCAGCATTGTCTGTTAGAGACATATAACCATCTTGCCCGGTAGGCCTAACAAAGACGCCCGACCCTTGCACCTTATAGACAATCCCTCGCTGTGTAAGTAAAGTAATTGCCTGCAAAATAGTTGACTTTCCGACTTGATATTTCTTCATTAAGTCAGTTATAGTTGGCAATTTATCACCATGATGAAGTTGCTCTTTATTAATATAATCTTTTATTTTATCCGCAACTAATTCATATTTCTTCATTATTTACATCCCTAAATGAAAAATTCTCATAGTTATATTCTAACTATGAGAATTTTCAAAGTCTATATTTTATAATTAAGCTTTCTCAGCACCAGCTTGCTCTTTCTTAAGCAATTCATTGTCGTAATGCTTAATGAATGGGTACCAAATTAAGAATGCAACTACAGCATTGACTAAAGCTAAAACAGCACCTTGCCAACTAGCAGTGGCCATCATACCACCAAGACCTACAGGAATTGGCCATGGTTGTTGAACAATAATCTTAGGTACTAAGTGAGTTGCAATAGCTGCATAAGCAACCATTGAACAAGTCATAGGTGCTAGTAAGAATGGAACAAATAAACGTACGTTATAAACAATTGGCAAACCAAATAGTAAAGGTTCATTAATGTTAAATACAGCAGGAACAGCTTCAAGCTTACCAAGTTCTCGTAATTGTTTAGATCTTGAAGCAAAGGCCATCCAAAGTGCCATACCTAAAGTAGCACCAGAACCACCCATGATTACGAATGCATTTGAGAATTCACCAGCAAAGACATAATGAGCACCCGAAGCATTAGCAGCCATATTTGATAAAACAATTGCTTGGTAGAAACTTGAAATAATAGTAGCACCGTGAATACCAAACCACCATAAGAAGTGAATCAGGAAGAAGATAATTAAAACTCCCCACCAGGTATTAGCAATGTTTGAAACAAATGAGAATGGAATAAACAATAATTGGAAAATATCTGTACCAAGAACAATTAAGATAACGTCAATTAAAGCAATGACAATCGCAATCACAAAACCAGGAATCAAAGCAGTAAATGAGTTAGCAACACCTGATGGAACAGATGCGGGCATTTTAATTCGCCAATTGTGTTTAATACAGAAACGATAAATTTGAACAGTTAACCAGGCAACGATTAAACCAGTAAAGATACCTGTAGCACCAATTCTAGTTAAACCAGAACCAGAAACGCCATAACCACCAGCAATAACATTATCTTTCTTCAAAATGTTAACAAAGACAGTGTTACCGCCCTTCCATACTAATTGTGGAACGGTAATGAATAAACCCATTAAAGTTAAGAAAACTGCGTTCAATGGATCAAGCAATAAGTTTTCTTCTTTACGATAAATATCTGCATAGTTATAAGCAAATGATCCAGCAAAGTAAATTGCGATAATACCCATCGTGGCGTTGTAAATAACAGTATAAATATTGTTAAAACGTCCAAATGTATTGTTGTAAAAATCTACAAATCCTTTAGCAGTAATAACTTGAGTTAAAACTGTTAAGACCAAAAACATTGATCCAATGATAGAAAAGGCAATAATCGAATAACCAGCACCCATAATTGCACGTACAAAACGTGAACCTGAGAACTTGCCTAGTATCTTCATCATTTTATCTTTAAATGATGGTTGCGCAGTGTCAGACATAGTACATCCCCCTCAATTTGTCCTACTGTCTATTACTTTCAAATGTCTTAATTGCTCGTGCATATTTGTCGCGACCATTTTGAATGTTACTAATTCTTCTTAAGATCAAAATGGAACCTAGCATTCCAATTACTAAAATCGTAACAATTACATTTGCGACATCATTTGTAGTCATAAAAGGAAATAGAAGCTTTCCAAATGGTAAATAGCAACCTATAGCAAAGATTACATTTGCACCTAGCTGCAGTTGATAATAAAGTTTCGTAAATTTTAAATCAGTATTTCTCACATTCCATTTACTTACTTGCTCAACTGAAGCTACTAATAATAAAACAAACAATAATCCCGAAATTATCGAAGCACCAATATCTTTGTAGCAAATTGCAAAAACTAACCAAAATAGATTAGTGAATAAGAACGCCGCAGAAAAATAACGAATCATTAAATAGCGGCTAAAATTTATAGATCTTACACTCATGTCATGTTTCTTTTGTTCTAAACTCTGATCTTTTTTAGTCATTATTGTATCTGCCCTTTCAATATTGTTCCCGAACAATTCAGACAACACCTGTATAATACCACTAATTGAAAACGGTTGCAACAATGAAGACTGTTTTCTTATGAAAAATAAAATTCTATACTTTTAAGCTTTACAAGTCAGATTTTAATTTGTAGAATGAACTTCGAAAACGCTTACTTTAGAAAGGACGTATTGAATATGACTGGATACACTATGCCTAAAGGCTTTTTATGGGGTGGCGCTGTTGCTGCCCACCAACTTGAAGGTGCATGGAATGAAGACGGGAAAGGAATGTCAGTTGCCGATGTAATGACTGTAGGATCCGCAACTAAACCACGTGAAATCACAGATGGCGTCATCCCTGGTAAGAACTACCCTAACCATGATGCTATTGATTTTTACCACCATTACAAGGGCGATATCAAATTAATGGCTGAAATGGGGTTTAAAGCTTTTCGTACTTCAATTGCTTGGACTAGAATTTTTCCTAAGGGCGACGAAAAAGAACCTAATGAAGCAGGTCTTAAATTCTATGATGACTTATTTGACGAATGCCACAAATACGGTATTGAACCTGTAATCACTCTTTCTCACTTTGAAATTCCTTATCACTTAGTTAAAGAATATGGCGGTTTCACTAATCGTAAATTAATTGACTACTTTGTTCGCTTTGCTCGCGTATGCTTCAAGCGTTACAAGAACAAGGTTAAGTACTGGATGACCTTTAACGAAATTGACAACCAATCTAGTTTTAACAATGACTTCTTGATGGCAACTAACTCCGGAATTTTATTCAAGAATGGAATGGGCGATAAAGAAAAAGAAGCAGCAATGTATCAAGCAGCTCACTATGAATTAGTTGCTTCTGCTTTAGCAGTTAAAGAAGGACACAAGATTAATCCAGACTTCCAAATTGGCTGTATGATTAATTACTCACCTGTTCGGCCTTTAACTCCATCTTCAGACGATGTCTTACTTGCTGATAAGTTTGAACAAAGACGTGACTTCTTCTCTGACGTTCACGTTAATGGTGAATATCCAAACGCAGTTGAAGACTACATTGAAAGAAATGGCTACCGTCCAGATATTACTGAAGAAGATAAGATTGCCTTAAAGGAAGGTACTGTTGATTACGTTGGCTTTTCATACTACCAATCAACTACTGTCTCAAGTAAGAAAGTTAAACCTGATGAGTTAACTGACTTACAAGAAGCAATTGTTGAAAATCCTACATTGCAACGTAGTGACTGGGGTTGGGAAATCGATCCAGAAGGTTTAAGAATTTCTCTTAACCACTTAACTGATCGCTACCACAAGCCACTCTTTATTGTTGAAAATGGTCTTGGTGCTTATGACAAACGCGAAGCTGATGGCTCAGTTCATGACCCATATAGAATCGATTACTTAAGAAAGCACATTGAACAAATGGAAAAGGCTGTCGTTTTAGATGGTGTTGACTTGATGGGTTATCTTCCTTGGGGATGCATTGACTTAGTATCAGCTGGAACTGGTCAAATGGACAAGCGTTATGGCTTTATTTACGTTGATAAAAATGACAAGGGTGAAGGAACACTTGAGCGTTCAAAGAAAGATTCCTTTGACTGGTACAAGAAAGTTATTGAATCTAACGGCAAAGACTTAGACTAATCATGAAAAATAGGATCTAGAATTACTCTAAATCCTATTTTTTTGTGCTAAAATTAGCACTTTGTCAATTAGAGTGCTAAATATTTTACATTCTATTCTGACCTACTACAATAGAAAGTGTAGAGAGCGTAATGGAAGGAAGTTTTATTATGGCAAACGAAATGATGAAGAATCGTAACAATGATAATATGATGGATCAATTAAGCGATTGGTTTAGTTTTCCAAAAGACTTTTTTGACGATAGTTCAATTAAGAACATTATGCAATCTGATGTAGCTGAAACAGACAAGGACTATATCGTTAAAGTCGACATGCCAGGAATGGATAAGAAAGACATTAAAGTTTCTTATAAAGATGGCATCTTGAATGTTTCAGGTAGCCGCGACTCATTTGACAACTTAGATGACAAGAATGGCAACCTTATTCACCGTGAAAGAAGCGTTGGTCACATTCAAAGAAGCTATCGTATTCCTGATGTTGATTCTAAAGAAATTTCTGCTAAGGACATCGACGGCGTTTTAACCATTACCTTGCCAAAATTAACTGAAGAAGACAAAGAAAACACAATCACAATTGAATAAATTTGATTGCTTACAAAAAAAGGCATCCCGCAAAGCGAGGTGCTTTTTAATTTACTGCAATAATTTTTACATCATAACTTCCAGCTGGTGCTTCAACAGTTACTGTTGCACCAGCTTTTTGCTTCATTAAGGCCTGTCCTAAAGGAGAATCAAAAGATATTTTCCCTTTAGCCAGGTCTGCTTCCATTCTACCAACAATCCGGTATTCTTCCGCATCATCATCACCTTCAAAAAGCAGTTTTACATTTGAACCTAAATCAATTGTGCCACTTTTATCTTTTTGAATAATTTCTGAATATCTTAATTGTTTATCTAGATAACGCAGTCGACTCTGCAAATGCCCTAATTCCATCTTAGCAGTCGTATATTCTGAATTTTCTGACAAGTCTCCCATACTACGAGCTTCTTGCAAAATTTTAATTCTACGTGGTCGATCTTTTTTTAAACGGGCTATCTCGTCTTTAATTTCTTGATAGCCTTCTGGCGTCATTTTTTGATAGTAAACCATTATTTAACCTTAACATCGTTTCCAGTAAGAATGTCTTGCTTGTAAAGTTCACCATTCTTGACTGAATAATGACCAACAATTGTTCCAGTTGACTTTTCAGCTAAAGAGTATTGACCATTGCCACCATCAATTAAGGTAAAGTTGTCTGGACCATAATTACTTGAATAACCATGCTCTTTAATTGTGTCAGAAACCATCTTGTTAAACATGGCATCTGAAGCATTATGAGATGATGATGCATTTTGACTATTACCATTAGTTTGGGTGTTAGATGCAGCTGAATTTGATGCATTGTTCGAATTAGTTGATCCAGTTGAATCAGAAGAATTGTTAGAGTCAGTTGATTTGTTCTTATTAGTCTTTTTGCTGGTAGTATTACTTGAATTTTCACTACTCTTATCGCTCTTCTTATCAGAATTAGTAGTTTCTGAATCATCAGTATCTACATCAGTCTTATCTTTCTTAGTAGTGTGTTTCTTAGCCTTATGACTCTTCTTGTGACTTGTCTTACTGCTTTTTGCTTCGTTATTAGTACTAGATTGATTGGCACTATTGCTGCAACCTACAGCAAGAAGCATTGTCATTAGGGTAATTCCTGATACAAAAATATTCTTTTTCATAGTTCTTACCTCCGATATTATTATCAATATTATACTTCATATTGTCCCTTGTCATACTTATGAAAGCTACTTTCATTCAACAAAATTAGTGTATTAAGTCGTCATTTGCTGTATAGTAAAGATAATGAAAAACATGATAAAAAAATTAAAGGAGTGTAAAATTACATGTCTCATGAATTAACCCTACAAGAAATTGATCAATTCCGTAATGACTTTGATAATTCACGCAATGAAGTTGTTTCTCGCGCAGCAATGCGTTCCGGTGTTTTAGAAGCTTCATTTAACCCAACAGTTACTAACCGCTTAAATGATGTTTTCTCTGTTGAAGTGGAAACTGATAATGTTACTAACCAAATGCAATCAGGACGTTGCTGGTTATTTGCTACTTTAAACACCTTACGTCATGACTTTGGTAAAAAGTATAAGGCTAAGAACTTCACTTTATCTCAAGCATATAACTTCTTCTGGGATAAAATCGAACGTGCAAATATCTTCTACGACGCAATCATTGATTCTGCTGATAAGCCATTAGATGATCGTACTGTTAAAGCATACATGAACTTTGCCGGTTCAGATGGTGGTCAATGGGCAATGGCTGCTTCACTAGTTAAGAAGTACGGTGTTGTCCCAACTAATGCAATGCCTGAAAGTTTTAATACCAATCACACTGCTGGCTTAGCTGATGCTTTAGCTCGTAAGGAAAGAAAAGATGCCTTAGTTTTACGTAAATTAGTTCAAGCAGGCAAAACTGAAGAAGTTGAAAAGAAGCGCAAAGAATTCTTAAGTGAAATCTACCGTATGACTGCGATTGCTGTTGGCGAGCCTCCTAAGACCTTTGACTTAGAGTATCGCGACGACGATAAAAAATTGCACTTAGATAAGAACTTAACTCCAGTTGAATTCTTCAACAAGTATTGGGATGTTAACTTCGATGACTACGTTTGCTTGACTAATGCACCTGACCACGAATATGGCAAGCTTTACTCACTTCCATTCGAAGATAACGTTAATGGCGGACTTCCAATTACTTTCTTGAATGTACCAATCGAATACTTAAAAGAAGCTGCAATCAAGCAACTTAAGGATGGCGAAAGCGTTTGGTTTGGTAATGATGTCTTAAAAGAAATGGACCGCAAGACTGGTTACTTAGATACTGAGTTATACAAGACCGACGAATTATTTGACGTTGATACTTACATGACTAAGGCTGAAAGATTAGCTACTGGCGAAGGTGAAGTTAGTCACGCAATGACCTTAGTTGGTGTCGACTTAGACAAAGGCGAAATCCGTAAGTGGAAAGTTGAAAACTCATGGAGTGAAAAGTCAGGCCGTAAGGGTTACTTCACAATGAGTGATAAATGGTTTGATGAGTTTGTTTATGAAGTAGTTGTTAGAAAAGAATTCTTAACTGACGATCAAAAGAAACTTGCAGAAAGCAAGCTTACTCCACTTCCAGCTTGGGATTCACTTGCTTAGTGAAAATAAAATATATTGATAAAAAGGGATTTGCGTCGCTATAGACACAGATCCCTTTTATAATTCTTCTTTTTCACTATCTTCAATAAACTTTTCCATAAGTTTGGGATTTTTAATCAAAATCTTTAGTAAACGATTATCACTAATCGATGGCACAGCTCCGGCTTCATAAAGAGCTATTGTTGCCACATTCCATCCCAAAACTTCAGCAAATTTTTCTTTACTAAAATTCCAATGATGTCGTAAATTTTTAAGATCAGTTGGTGAAATAATGCCAAACTTTCTCCGATACTTTTCCAAAGCTAATTTTGCTGCATGATCATCAAGTTCTAAGTCAGCAATTACCTTACCAGTATTCTCGTCAAAACGAGCAGGCGCAGTAATTGTAATTCGTTGTCCACGAATGTCATAACTATTAGTATAATCTGCAATATAAGACATGACTTCATCCCCTTAATTAAGTGAATAATAAAGCTAGCCAAAAGATTAGCTAGCTTTATTATCTTACACATTCCATTCATCCATAAATTCTTGAACGAATTCACGCATATATTCAGTTCTTCGATGTGCTTCTTTCTTAGCAGCAGGAGTATTCATCAATCCCTCTAAATCAAATAATTTTTCATAGAAGTGATTAATCGTTGTCTCAACATGGTTACGATATTGGTCATGACTTACTAACTTTTCAGGCTTAATCTCTGGATCATAGATCTTATTTCCATGCTTTCCGCCATAAGTAAATGCTCGTGCGATTCCGATTGCACCTAAACTTTCAATTCGATCTGCATCTTGCACATATTGTCCACTCAAGGGTAACTTGTAGTGATGTTCAATATTTGCAGAAAAAGACATGTGCTGAATCGTAAATAAAATATCTTGTGCTTCTAACTCAGTAAATCCAACTTTAGGTAGTAACTCTTTAATTTCTGCAACTACCTTACTTGGGTCATCGCAAATTTTCTCATCAATTGTATCGTGTAAGTAACTACCGGTCTGAATAATAGCAACAACTCGGCTATCTGCATGCGCATCGGGATAATCACTTAAATACATTTTTGTAGCTAAGTTTGCTACTCGTTGTCCATGATAGTAGTCATGTCCTGTTTTTTCACCTTTTAAATGATCTTGGGTAAACTGCTTAACTAATTCAATATCCATCTGTTTATCACCAAAATTAAGCCATTGAATCCCAGCAAGGAACTGGAGTAGCTTCTCCTTCAGCAATCTTTACTAATTTTTCAGGTAAGTATTGCTTCTTCACTACAACCTTAAAGAGGTATTCGTCAAACCACTTATCATCCATTACAAAGTAGCCTTTTTCACCAACTTTAGTTCCCCAAGAATTTTCAACCTTCCACTGACGAGGCTTACCATCAACTACATCCACACCAACCAAGGTCATTGCATGAGTAGAGCCACTAGCACCAGTTTCAAGACGCTCTTTCTTACTTAATTTAGTTTCAATATTAAAAACAGTATCTGTTTCATATAAATCAGCAGCTAAAATTCCCTTTTGACGGTCGCTTTGCTTGCCTACATCACAACCAAACCAGATCGTTTCACCATCTTTTAATTGCTTAATAGCTGCTTCCTTAAGATTTTCAATCTTCGTATTCAAAAATCTAATTGGACTACCGCCTTCAACATTATCTTCAAATGGAAAAGCATAAAGCTTGTCATATTCATGATCTGGTGCATTAAAGAGAACAACGTAGTCATCCAAATCATCTTCAAAATAATTGTGGAAAAAGTCTAGTGGGGTAAGATTTTGATCTAACTTGTAATTACCATCATCATCTTTAAATTCTAAATCAAACTTATGCACAGGTTGTCCAAAAGCGATCACAGCCATACGGTAAACTTCACTTAAAAATTCTTGGCGTTTTTGCTCAATTTCAGCTTCTTTTCCTTCTTGAGCAAGTTTACGTAAAACTAGTCCATCTTCACGTAACTTCATGTTCAAGGCTTGATTAAACGCTGCTGTATTGTTAGCAGTAAAACTTTCATCTTGTGCATAAGTTGGCACTAAGCCATATTTTCTAATCAAGGAGATAGCCATATGCCATTGTCCACCATCAGTATCTGGAGCTTGCAAATAAAAATGCACAGTTCGATCATCCACAGGTTTATCCGCAGTTTCTAAGATATGATTGAAGAAAATATTTGCTCTTTCGATTCGATCCCAGAAAAAGAGATAGCTTTGTGAAAAAGTAAAGTTCTTTGCATGATATTGCTTAGCGAACTTGTGACGTAAAACGTTCAATGCCGCAAACAACCAGCAACGACCTGATTGTTTTTGATCAGTCACATTATCAGTTGGAATTTCAATTGAGAAGGTGCGATTTAAATCACGAATTCCTTCACTGTTGAAGCTGGCTTTTTGCACGCCGTTATTCACAACAGCTAATTCAGCGATCTTATTTTGTTTGTTTTGTTGATAATCTTGTTGAAATTTTTCAATTTCTTCTAGTGTAAGTTCATGTGCCATGTCTATTCTTCTTTCATAAATTACAATATTTTATCTCCATTATAAAAAGGGACAGTCGTTTTGACCATCCCTTAATGCATCATCCATCAAAAAAGCTTCTGCTAGCCTAAGCTTATTTAATAACTAAGCCGTTTCCCAGATTTGAACTGGGGACCTCCTCCTTACCACGGCGGTGCTCTACCTCCTGAGCTAAAACGGCATACACAGTTTAATTATAACAAAAAAGACGAGGAGTGCCTCTAGCATCCCTCGTCTTCTCTTTTTAATTACTATTTAATTTTAACTAAAGTGTATTTTCTCTTGCCCTTACGGATAATTACGTACTTACCTTCAAAATCATTGTCAGGTTCAATAATAAAGTCAATATCGTTTTGACGTTCACCATTTACGTAAATAGCACCATTCTTAACATCTTCACGTGCTTGACGCTTAGATGGTTCAATCTTAGTTTCAACTAAGAATTCAACGATATTCTTAGCTTCATGAGTTGCTTCAGCACTTGGGGCATTCTTCAAAGCTTGTTCAATTTGAGGAACAGACAAGCTCTTAACGTTACCTGAGAATAGTGCTTCAGTGATCATTTGAGCTTCTTTTAAGCCTTCTTCACCATGAACAAACTTAGTTACTTCTTCTGCTAATCTCTTTTGAGCTGCACGCTTCCAAGGTTCTTTTTCAGTCTTTTCGGCTAAGTCTTCAATTTCTTCACGAGATAAGAAAGTAAAGTATTTAAGGTACTTAACAACGTCCCGATCATCTTGGTTAATCCAGAATTGGTAGAATTCGTAAGGACTGGTCTTTTCAGGATCAAGCCAAACAGCACCACCAGCAGACTTACCAAACTTAGTACCATCAGCCTTAAGCATCAATGGAATAGTTAAACCAAATGCTGGACGCTCTTGACCTTCAAGCTTGTGGATTAAATCAATACCAGCAGTAATGTTCCCCCATTGATCACTACCACCAATTTGGAGTTGAACGCCATTATCTTTGTTTAAGTGGTAGAAATCAATAGCTTGTAAAATTTGGTACGAAAATTCAGTAAATGAAATACCATTTTCCAAACGACTAGCAACAACGTCCTTATTAATCATGTTGTTAACTTGGAAGAACTTACCGTAGTCACGTAAGAAGTCAATCAAGTTAAGCTTACCAAGCCATTCAGCATTGTTTTTAATTTCAAAGTTTTCCGTACCGAATAACTTTTTCATTTGAGCAGTCAACTTTTCCTCATTATGCTTAACTTGTTCAGCAGTTTGAAGAACACGTTCGGTCTTTCTACCTGATGGGTCACCAATTGAACCAGTTCCTCCACCAATCAAAATTACTGGATGGTAGCCAGCCATTTGGAATCTTTTTAAAATCATAAATGGAATTAAGTGTCCAATATGAAGGGAATCACCAGTTGGATCAGTTCCGCAGTAAAGAGCTAAATCATCATGCTCTGCTAAGTACTTGCGTAAACCTTCCTCATCGGTTTCTTGGTTAATAGCACCGCGCCATTTTAAATCTTCTAAAATGTCAAATTTTGCCATAATAATTTCTCCTAACAAAAAACGTCCCTAGACTTCTCTCGAAATCTAGGGACGACTAAATTACTTCATTAGCCGTGGTACCACCCACGTTTGCGCTTAATGCGCCTTAAAACAGTTGATAAGGGAACAACCCCATTATTGTAATTCGCAAACTCAACCTGTCTAGCTCACACCAACCGCTAGTTCTCTGAACACTGAATTAAGCTGCTACTTTTTATTTACCTATGATAATAAGGGAGAATAGTTATTTAGTCAACTGCTTATTTATAAAAGCTTTTAACGTCCAAAGTGTATCCCTTACCCGCTGACATATCATATTGAATCAATTGATAGTCCTTCAATAATTCTTTTTGTTTCTTAGTTAACTTCTTTTCAGAAACTTTCTTTCCGTTTTGATCAACTAGTTCAAAACCATCACTGCTACTATAGTTAATTGTCATTGCAGGAAGATCCTTGTAGATCCGAGTAAGTAATGCTTGGTAAGCTGTAACTTTAGAATTCGTTTGCTCTAAAGCCATCGGAATAAAGGAACTCGTTGCAATATACTTATCTGGAACAATTTTATTCTTAGCACCATGCTCACGAGCGTACTTATTTGAATAAATAAAGTAAGTAGTAGAATGCATTTTAATTGGATACTTAGATAATAACGATTGATCAATAATTGATGGATAATGATCGCCATAAAAGACAAGCGTGATTGGCTTATTAATTTCATCGATTTCTTTAATAAACTTCTTCACTGCCTTATCAGTATATTCAACACCCTTTGTATATGCCGCAAAGCTAGTCTTAACATTATCATCTGCAAGAGAAGAGCCACTGACATTATCCTTATATTCATTTGGTGAATAATAATCACCATATGGCATATGGTTTTGCATTGAGATCAAGTTAATAAATTGACCATTTTTTCTACTCTTAATTTGTCTCAAGCCATTCTGGTAAGCCGTCTCATCAGAAAGATATGGACTCGTTCCAAGCGACTTTTTATCATAGATCTTATATTTAGAGCCTAAATAAGCAAACTTATTAAATTTAAACCGGCGATAATTATCAATTCGGCCATAATAAGTACCATTAAACGGATGAATTGCACTACTATAAGGGAAATTCATCCCAATTGTTGGATAAAAATTATAACGTGAAGTTACCTGAGTATATGGAGTAAGAGCACTCGAGAAGTTTCCCATATTAAATCCAGTCAAGGACTCATATTCCATATTTCCAGTTCCACCACCATATCCAGCACTAAGCATCTTGCCAGAAGTCGTTTGCGACATTAAGCTACGGATATACTTCATCGGATCTCTAACATTATCAGAAATTTTGACTCCTGGGAATTCTTTTGGATCTACAAAGCTTTCACTAAGATTAAAGACAATTGTTTGATCGGATAACTTGTTCTTTCTAGTCTTATTAATAGCAATAGCTTCTTTTTCATACTTTTTAGTAATTTGCTTGATGGCATGTTCAGAATAACCATCAACTTTTTCCATAATTGGCACTTTGATGAAATCTAAGAAAGTTAAGACAGCACCGTTATTAGCTGTACTATCCGGTGGATTTCTAAAGTCAGGATTATTATCAAAACCCTTTGAAATATAGTAAATCGCTGAATTTTCATCATTAAACCACACCGGTGTAATCAAAATTAAGAGACTACCAATTAAAACAAGCCAACTCTTTTTCTTTCTTCTTAAGTTATGTGGGTGCTTTAGCTCTAGATAAACAATAATTGCAATTAAAAGTGCAATACCAACAAGAATGTAAATTAGAGTCTGCACACCAATCATTGGAATTAACGTTTTCCAATTGACTATCTCACTAATTTCATTTGGATAGACAGGCTCTTCTCTTAAATCCATCTTAATTCCATCTGCAATTGCAATTCCTAAAGCCAAAACAGTTGGAATACTTGCGGATACCCAGAACCTAGTAGTGATTACATAGAAGATCTCATAAATTGCAAATAAGAAAATCAACGATAAAACTAAGGTGCCAAATTTGCTAGTAAAAATAAAGACTAGAGCAACCCAAAAGTCACTTGCAGATTGAATGTCTCGAACAGTATAAAAGCCAATGACACTTAAGAACATCAGGAATGCAAATAAGATAATTGATTTAGAGTGTCGCTTTAAAAAGTCTACTCCCGCTTCTAAAAGTTTAATAAGACCATCCAGATTATTTTCATCAAATTTATTCAAAAATTTCTGAGCGCGCTTATTTGAAAGGAAAAATTTAACAAAAACAAAATTAATAATGAAACTTGCAACTAATAAAGAAAGAATCAATAAAACAGTAACTTTCTTACTTACAGGTGCAAGCAAAAGTTGCAATTTTTCCTTCCACAAACTCATCCCATAAGAAGTAGTGCCAAAGATAATGGCTGGAATTAGAATTGAAAATACTCTGTGAGATACTCCAAGCATTAAACTTCTAAATAATAATGCTCCAGCAACGACAAATAAAATCATCAATGGTGATGATGGCGCCATTAAAAGACTAGTATTCCAAGACATATTCATCTGAGAAAAGATGAATCCTTGCGGCGTCTGAATCGGCATTAATTTAATCGTAAGATAATAAACTGCTGGTAGCAAAATAATCGTTGCTACTACTAAGCCAAGAACTACTTTCTTAGATGCCTTAATCTTTGAAATAAGCATTCCCCAGGCAAAAGGTACAGCTAAGTAAAGGCCAAAAATACTATAACTAGTTAAAAGCGAATTTCCTGCACTTAAGGCAAAAATCAAAACTGTAATGGCTGTCAGCAGCAACACATTTTGCTTAGTATTTAATTTCTCTTGTAATCTAAAAATAAATGGTTGAAAGAATAAAGAAATTATAATTCCGCTAAATAAAGCTGATGTACTAGTTAAAACTGGGAAAAAGATTCCCCATAAATTCCAAGCTGAGAAAAACTGCGGCAACGAAATGACAAATACTAAATAGAAAATAATAAGAGTAACGACGCCTTCAAGCCAGTTCTTAACTGCCTCTTTAAAGCTATACTCCTTATTGCCGTAACTCATCCCATACCAGACAACCACTATCAATTGAATTAAGCTAATTACCATGCCAATTCGCGTTTTAGTAGAAACTGACGTTGGATTATAATTCCAAAAGCCTAAGGTTTGAATTAATATTCCCAGCAACAAACACAAAAGTAAGATCCACTGGATTGTTTTTCTTAAAGCTGATTTCATTTGTATATCCCTAACTTTTTCTTAATTGTTACCAAAACATCTACTCGCTTACCGTGTCCAGTAAAGAAGTCGACAATATCTTTTCTAAATTGAAAAATCATGATTAAAGTAGCAATTAAAAAGATTAATCCTTGTTCCCAGCCAAAGTTAAGCCAAGTAAAAATACTGAACCCCAACATATATACAAGTGGCGGAATAGTAAGATTTTTCATAATAATCACTAAAAACAAGCCAATTAATAAAGCAATCAAACCAGCTCGCCAGTCAAAAAAGACAATCCACAATGCAGTAACTGCCACTCCTTTACCACCCTTGAAGTGATTCCAGAACGGAAATGAATGCCCTAAGACGACTCCAATACCAGCAAAAGATAAATCTAAGCGATTACCATGATAAAGAAAGTAGACAATTAATAACGCTGCCAAAGTTTTAGCTAAGTCTCCAATACAAGTGAGAATACCCCATTTTTTACCAAAAACTGCACCAATATTAGCTGTACCAGGATTACCTGAGCCATATTTAGTCGGATCTTTATGTAAAAATATTTTTGCGACAATCATAGCAAAAAGGATATTTCCGAGGAAATATCCTATTACTAGTGAAATTAATTCATTCATTAATAAGCACGATCTCCGTTCCATAATTCATCCGTATAAGGATCATATATGTAGTATACCTGATTAGAATCACCACTGGTCCAATCAAATTGAGAATTCATTGAATTTTGATAAGTTTCATTATTATCAATATTCATTGAATCTAAACCAAGATCATTTCTCACAATATTAGATGTTCGTTGCAATTCTCTATCAGACATTACTTGATATGAAGCATCTCCAATCATTGCTCCTACTCCATGCAAATAGTCGCTGGACATGTTTTGAGTACATTTACGGTAGTTTTTACTAATTTTGACCATTGAATCAAAAGTTAAGTTAGTTCTCAAACTAGTTGAAACAGAGCCTAAGATTGAATCTAAATTCTTTAGCGTACTAAATGACATTGCATGTTCTAAAACGGACATAATTACTTCACGCTGCCGTAATTGTCTACCATAGTCTCCGCGAGGATCGTCATAGCGCATTCGAGAGTAAGCTAAGGCTTGACTACCATTTAAGTGTACCTTTTTACCTTTGGTAAAGGTGTAGCCATCGTAAGTAAAGGTAAGAGGCGGCGTCACTGTAACGCCACCAACGCCGTCTACAATCTTTCTCATTCCGCCCATATTCATTGAAATATAGTATTTTATTGGCACATTAAGGACCTTACTTGTAGTCTTCATTGCCATTTTGGCACCGTCAATATTATAAGCGGCATTAATCTTATGAACGCTAAAGTTTTCGGTGCCAATCATTCTTGCCATGGTGTCACGCGGAATCGACATTAGAGAAAGTTTCTTTTTAGCCGGATTAACGGTTACCAAAATCATTGTATCTGAGTTCCCGCGAACTTCTTTTCTACCAAAAGCTCCCGTATCTGTCCCTAATAATAAAATATTGAATGGTTCTTTACCAGAAAAGCTATCTTGTTTTACAGCAGTCTTTGGGTCATATGTTTTATCAAAGGCATTTTTAGCTTTTAAATAAACAGATCCTGCATAGGCTCCAAGTCCTAAAACCAGCACTAAAATAACCGCAATAATAATACGGATTGGCTTTTTCTTACTATGTTTTTCTTTGTTCAGCTCAACTCTTGAGAGAACAGGTTCTTTGGGCTTATTATCCATAATATTCTTTCTCAAACTTTCTTAAAACAAGGATATTATAGCAAAATTACACTCTGAAAACTTTATTATGCCAAATCTTAAACAATTAGTAAAAAAAGAGGAAAACTTCACACAGCTTCCCTCTTTTCATATTTATTCTAAAGTAATTGTAGTTGAAAAATGTGAATTTTCATCTGGTGCTAGGAAGTTATTGCCTTCTTTTTCCATCCAGTTGGTCAATTCACTGCTCTTAATATCTGGCAAGCCAGCAAAAGGTTCCATACATAAAAACTTAGCTTCTGGATCAGTCATGGTCCATAGTGCTACATATGGGAAATCTTCCAACGTTAAAGAAATTTTATGTTCTGATTTGGCACTACTTAACTCAATCCCGGTTAAACCTGGATTATTAATAATGATCAAACCATCATCAAATTCTGAATACGATAGCGGCAAAGTTCCCTTTTGTGCATTAGGTACTGGAATGACCTTACCATTTCTAAATGGAATTGGATCAATTTGAAATTGAGTTAATTCTGTCACTTCTGGGCTCAAAGTTAACTCATGATCTGAAAATTTCAATTCATCTCCAGCTATTGGCACATTAAAGCCTGGGTGAAAACCAAGTCCAAATGGCATCGTTTCTTCTGAATTATTTTTAACCAAAAATTCTACCTTTAATTGATTAGCTTCTAGCGTATAGGTAACCATCAGACTAAAATGAAATGGATAAACAGCTAGAGTTTCTTCATTTTCAGTTAAAGTCAGACTTACTCGATCGTCTCCCTTATCAACAACTGTCCAAGGATAGTCACGAGCGAAGCCATGTTGCTTCATTTCATATGTTTTCCCATTTAAAATATATTTATTGTCATTTGATCTTCCGATTGCCGGAAAAAGAATTGGAGCATGTCTTTCCCACTCGCTCCCATTCCAAATGTAGTCGGCATTAGTAGTCTTATCGACTACGTGCGTAAGCTGAGCACCGACCTCATTAATTTCAACCTTTAACTGGTTGTTTTCAATTGTTAGCATCCATTGTCCTCCTAAACAATTTCGACCGATCCTATTCTGAAAATATCACGCCACACTCAATATGTCAACTGTAAGCGATAACATATAGTTTATTATTGGATTCTTTATTTCTTAATTTGTTATTTAATTTTTACGTACAATATACCTTTTAAACCTCTATTGTATTTAACTTGACTTTTAATTTGGTTCTAATACAATTAAAAGTGTTCTAATACTAAAAATATTTAAGAATTAGGACAAGTTGATACAAAGAAGGCATCCCTCTGGGATGCCTTTTTTCATTTCTAGAATAATGTAGTTAACATTGCACCGCCAATAATTAAAACTAGGCCTGCAATGGTAAAAATCAAACCGTTGCGAGTTTTCTTTTCATGTAAGAAAATCAAGCCACCTAAAGTAGAAATAACTACGCAAAGTTGAGAAATAACGAAGGCCATGTTAACTCCGTTATCTTGAACGGAAAGAATGTAAGCTAAAGCAGCAATTGCATATAGAATGCCTGCTCCACCACTTTGAACAGTAGATTTTTCTTTCCAAACATGTAAATTTTTAGTAACAAGCGTATAGATAAACACAGCTACAAGCATACCAAAGGTTTGACCAAAGAAGATTGAAATACTGCTTCCATGTAAAGCCTTTGGAATTGAGCTTGAAGTAATGTAGCCAAGTGAAGTTAAAACAAGCAAAATAATTGTACTTATCTGATTAGACTTATTACCTTCGCTTGTTCCGCGATCAGTTAATGAAGTTAAAACAACTCCAATAATTAATACTAGAATACCAATAAAGCCATAAAGCTTAGCTTGCGGACTAGCCCATTCACCAAAAGCAAGCACACCTACAAGAGGTACACCAATCAACTGCAAACCAGTTGAAATCGGCATTGTTTCAGAAACACCAATTTTTTCATAAGAAATGTATTGACCAACTTGACCAATTACCCAGCAAGCACCACCTAATGCAGAAAGCAAAAATAGTGACCAGCTCATTGCTGGATGCATAATTGCCATTACAATTGCACCAAAAATAAATGAAGCTGCAACTGTACCAACGATTTGATTATAAACTGTACTATTCTTTACACTAGCAATAACAAGGGGCATCAGTCCCCAGCCAATTGCTGGTAAAAACAAATAAACATATTTCATAATTTTGTATCTCTCCCTAAACTTTTAAACAATTTATTCTATCAGGGATTAATACTGTCTGGCAAGAGTCAATTATGAAATCCTTTTCTTTTTCATTAAGATCCGATTGCTACGCCAGACTAAAATTAGCATAATTATTTCACCGATTATTGGCAAAAAGATAATATTTAACGAGGTTGCACTTGCAAAGATCATGTGCAGGACAACTGCCGCTAAAATCATGATCCAAGAAGTCCATCTTCTAAACCAAGGCTGCCAAATACTTCCTGCTAAAACTAGATAGTATACACAAAGTAGAAATCCTAAAATAAGTAGCCAAGTTTGTCCTTGTACAGTAAAAATTTCAGCACCCATTAGTGCCGCAAAACCGCTGATATAGGCCAAATAGGCTAAAACCAGCATCATCACTAACCTAATAATTAACAATTCACTATTCTTTTGTTTCATGACAAGATTATTTTTAAAAATTACCATCCCAATCCAGGTTAATAAAAGCAAAGCAATAACTAGACCAATAACGAAATTCATTGCCATTTGATTAGTCATTAAAAAGACAATAATTAAAATCAATCCTAATTCATAATAGAAATTCAAAGCAAAAATACTGCTTTTTAATTCCATTGGTAGCCAGAGTAAGACCACTGCAATAATAAAGAAAATTGCACATCTACCCTTAAGTCCCTGATCAACTGCTGCGTAGTTAGGCACATAAACCAAAATTGCAGCCAAAACTCCAAGAATAGATAAAGCAATTTTTATCCACGTATTTTGACTAAAGTTTTTCATTCTAAAATTCTCCCTCGTTAAGATTATCTCACTTTTCAAATTTATAATCTCACAAAAAAAGTTTCGGAATTTAGGTGATAATTCCGAAACTTTTTGCCATATTTATTTTTTCTCTTTAATAATATAAATTGGTCGATTCTTAACTTGGATATATACCCTGCCGATATATTTACCTAAAATACCAATGCATAGTAGTTGCAAACCACCCAGCAGCAAAATAATGCATACCATCGAAGCCCAACCAAAGATGCTTGAACCAGGGTAGAGTGCTCTGCGAATAATCACAATGATCAAGCCAATAATTGATAAAACAAATGATCCAGTACCAATCCAAACAGCTAAGTTAAGTGGTGCTTGTGAAAAGTCCGCAATTCCGTCCATTGCATATTTGAACAATTTCCAAGTGTTCCAATCACTTTCGCCAGCTACACGTTCAACATTGTGATAGTCCAAATACTTAGTCTTAAATCCAACCCAAGAGAAGATTCCCTTTGAAAAACGATTGTATTCAGGCATATCTAAAACCGCATTTACCATTTGACGAGTCATCATTCGGTAGTCACGAGCACCTGGTACAATTTCAGTATCAGAGATCTTATTAACAACCTTATAGAACATATCACTTAAGAAAGACTTAAACTTAGCTTCCCCTGTACGGTCAACACGACGAGTTCCAATACAGTCATATTCTCCAGTCTTAATCAAATCATACATTTGTGGTAAAAACTTAGGTGGATCTTGTAAGTCAACGTCCATTACGACTACATAATCTCCAGTTGCAGCTTGAAGTCCAGCATAAAGCGCAGACTCCTTACCAAAGTTTCTTGAAAATGAAACAAAGTGAACATGTTCTGGATCTTTTTTACGTAATTCTTTAATTTCCTTAAGAGTATTATCTTTTGAACCATCATTAATGAACCAATATTCTGGCTCTAAATCTGGAATTGTATCCATTACTTTATTCACAGCTGGATAAAAAAGTGGTACAGATTCCTCTTCGTTATAACACGGAACAATAATTGACAATTTTTTCATATTTTAACAGGCTTTCTGATTACTTTCTAACGTCTACTTTTGACTTAGTAGTTTTAATTTTTCTAAATGTAAGTAACTTATTAATTACGAATTGAATTAAGGTAGCGATAAATGTAGAAACGGCCTTAACAATTAGTTGATTATAGCCTAACTGAGTTACGAAGATAAATAAACATAATGTAGTAAATAAAGTCGTAATTTGTCCAACTAAATAGTAAGAAACGAATCTTATTAACAACTTATCGTGAACCTTAAAGTTAAGAAAACTATTCCAGAAAAAGTTATTGATTAACCCACAAGATGATGAAATAAAATTAGCTACTTCGACTTGCATCTTAAAATGGGTAAGGAGTGCGAAAATTCCAAAATCAACACCTAATCCTAACACACCAATTAATACATAAATAATCAGCTGTCGCAAGTCTTCATTATGAAGTATTCTTTTAAAAATACCCACGGCTTCTTTTCCCTTCTTTAATCAATCATTACTTATTTTAAACTAATTCTTTTTAAAATACTTTCTTTTTGACAAATTATTAATAATTTAATACAATAGGCTTACTTTAAGTTAGCCCAAATTATTATAGTTAATCTTTATCACATTCAAATTCTATATTCGAAAGGAAAGATATATGGCAAAAAAATCAAAAATTGTTAAAGCTGCTAAGCAGCGCGAATTAATTAAAAAATACTACGAATTAAAAGAAGCTGGTGACGTAGAAGCATTAGCGAAACTGCCACTTGATGCTCATCCAACTCACTACCACAACCGTGATTTACACGATGGTAGACCACATGGTTATATGCGTAAGTTTGGTATGTCACGTTTACGCTTCAAAGAACTAGCACATAAGGGACAACTTCCTGGTGTACGTAAGGCTAGTTGGTAAAAATTATAAGACTAGCTCTTAGTTAAATCAAAACTTAAATATAAAAATATAATAGTCACACTTAAAAAGCCTCCCGTTTGGGAGGCTTTTTGCTTATTTTTTAATTCTGATAACTTAACTTTTTTCTCAAAGCTTCTGTTAGTACTTTAGAAAAATTCAAATGATGTTTTTCAGCTTCTGTTGCTAGATTCAAAGGAACTGTTACATTTTTGCGAATTGTTTTTTCAAAATTAGAAGCTGCTTTTGACAAATCAGCTGATACCAAAGCAACAAAAGCTCCTTCATCATTAACCTTAATTTTTGAAGGATCAGTCATTTTTGGAAATTCTTTTTCATCAAATAAAACTGTTGCTAATGCATCAGAAGCCATATCAAAAGCATCTGCCAATCCATGTCCTTCTGTTATAGCACCTTTAACGTCGGGAAAACTGATAAAGTAAACATCTTTTGCAATTGGCTTAAAAATTGCTGGATAAGTTACGATTCTTTTTTTCATATCAATCTTTTCTCCAATCATTATCTATTTAAATTATCAGGCACCTCAAGACCTAATTCCTTATAAAGTGCCTTAACTGTAAAAAATGATATTTCCCTATGGCGAGCTAAAGGTGCTTTCATCCCATTTGAGGGATTTACCACTCGGGCGTGTCTATTATTTCTCTTACCTTCATCAATTATCATTCCCTTACTAAGTAGATCCTTGATGATGTCTCTTCGCTTAACCAATTTTTCTCTCCTTGCTAATAATTATACACACATGCGCATAAATTATAAATTTTTGCTACATATTTAATTACGCAAAAGAGTAAAAAATTTTTTATAACAAAAAAACTCCGACTTTCGTCGGAGTTCTTTAATACTCAATAACTAAAAATTAGTCGTCAAGCTTTTCCTTGTTAACAACATCTAACTTGTCGTCAAATGTGTAAACAACTGGTTCACCAGTCTTCATTTCTAAGTTCATGATATCATCATCTGAGATGTTTTCAATGTACTTAGTTAAAGCACGAAGTGAGTTACCATGTGCAGCAATAATAACGTTCTTGCCGTCAAGTAAATCTGGAGCAATGTGATCTTCCCAGAATGGCATTACACGGTCAAGACATACGTGTAAGTTTTCTGCCTTAGGAACGATGTGTGGATCCAAGTTTGCGTAACGGCGGTCATGTGCTTGACTAAATTCGTTGTCATCATCAATAGCTGGTGGCAAAACATCGTATGAACGACGCCAAATGTGAACTTGTTCATCACCATATTTTTCAGCAGTAGCTTTCTTGTTTAAACCTTGAAGAGCACCGTAATGACGTTCATTTAATCTCCAAGTCTTAGTTTCTGGAATCCAAAGTTGGTCACTTTCTTCAAGTGCGTAGTGCAAAGTCTTGATAGCACGAGTTAATAATGAAGTGTAAGCTTGATCAAATTCAAGACCGTGTTCCTTAATTAAACGACCAGCCTTCTTAGCTTCTTCAACACCTTTTTCTGAAAGGTTTACATCAACCCAACCAGTAAATTGGTTAGAAAGGTTCCATTCACTTTGACCGTGACGAATTAAAACTAATTTCGACATGAACTGTATCTCCTTTAAAATTCAATGTTTCATTAACTATTTTACACGCTTATGAGAAATTTTCATAGGAATTACGAAAAAAAGCTTTATTAATCCACAATTTTTTAATGTTAAAATAACAATAGATATATTAATTTGGATAGATTGGAAGAATTACCTATGGATAATATCAATTTAGACGGAGGTCATCTCTCACTTGAACAGCTAAATGCAATCTTTAGAACTATTCCACAAGAAATGGACGTTTTAGATGAAAATGACCGCATTGTCTGGTCATCAATGAATAAAAATCGCCTCTTCAAGCGAACAAAAAAAGATATTGGTAAAACTGTTTTTGAGGTGCATCCCGGCCATAGCCAAAGACACGTTAAAGAAGTTTTAAACCAAATGCACGCAGGTAATCGTAAAAATATTTCAATTATGATCACTAAAGATGAACAGCCGATAAATATTTCTTTCTATAGTCTCCACAACGAAGATGGAAAATATATTGGTTGCATCGAAGTAACACAAGCAGTTAAAAATTTGCAAGTCAAGGGTAGTAAGTTACGAAATATTTTAAATGTCCTTAAAAAGCACTAAAGTTAAGCTCTTATAATACTTTTTTCAACAGAAAATAGAGTAAAATAGTATACGATAGATACATTTATTGGGGGAATATTTTTATGAAGAAAAAATTCGGCTTGCTACTTTTATTGGGAGCAATTTTAGTTTCTATAACTACAGCTTGTTCAAAGAATACCAGTAAATCAAAAACTAATCCTGAGCCTTCTGCAAGTTCACTAATTAATGCCAAATTTAATTCTAGCTTAGCCAGCGGTCATTTCACTCAAACAATTAATTCTGATGAAATGAGTCAAAAATCAAAATCGGAAGGTCTTTTTAAAGATAAAGGCGATGTAACGAATCTTACTTACACCTTGACTCAAAAGAAAAAATCACAAACGGAACAAATGTGGTTAACTAAAAAAGACATGTACCTTCTTTTAGAGCAAAATAAAGGGCACTGGATTAAAAATTCGGTTAATGCCGATACTTTTGATCCAGATCAAGTAAAAGAAAGATTTGATCCTGCAACTTTTAAGAAAATCAATAAAGCACTTGTTAAAAAGGCTACTGTTCAAAAGAAAAACGGCAACTATGAAATCAGCTTTAATGGTACTGATTCTAGCCTATGGAATGCAGTTAATTCACTTGTCATTGACGCTATGAACACTCCAGGTTCACAAAACATGCAAGTAGCTCGTCTAGTTAAATCAGCTCAAGTACAGAACTTAAAAGTTACTTATTTAGTTGATCCTGCAACAAAAAAGATTGAGTCGATGACTTTCAAGGCTCAATACACTGCTGGTGGAAAATACAACTTCACTTGGAACTTAACTTATGATCAACTTGGCCAACATACCGACTTAGCAGTTCCTGCTGATATTCAGAAGAATGCGATTGACGCTGAAGAGATCAAGAAAGCTCAAGCTGAGCAAAACAATCAATAATCATTTTAGAAAGAAAAACTAATGCAGAAAAATAAAGCAAAAAATAAAAAGATTATTTTTCCTAACAATCAAGGCGGCAAAATTGCCGCTTTAATTTTAGCCATTATTATTTTAGTAGTAATTATTTGGGGTGCCATCTTAGCCTTTGGCAAGCCTAGTCCTAAAGCTGCCTTAACCAAAGCAGCAGATACTGCTATCAAAACAGCTCGTGTTGATGTTAAAACTACCAATTCAAAAGGCAAAATGTACTCAAATTACGTCGTTGGTCCTAATAATACAATTCATATCACAATGAAAAGCATTCCAAAATCAGATACAAATTCCGAGCTCTGGACTAACGATCACTATGTCTACCATCGTGATAATAATGAAACGTGGAATTATATTAAGCAAAATGCAATCTTTAATGAAGTTTACTCTGGCTACAAAAAACTCTATACAGCTCATAACTTCAAGCAATTCTCTGATGATGCTTTTAAGCAGTTAAAACTCAAATCTAATGGCTTCAATGGCTATGTAATTTTTTACCATGGCGATGATCAAGATGTCATTAAAAGCATGCAAAAAGCCACTTCAGTAGCTTCCACAAGTGACCCGCAGTCAAGTAATGTAAAAAGAATTGAACTTCGAGTTAAGGTTAACCGCCAAAAAGAACTAACCGATCTATACTACAAAGTTACGTACTATAGTAAAAAAGAAGGCACCTTATCACTTCATTTATATGATGTTAACCAAGTTAAGAAACTAAAGATTCCAACCTCGGTTACTAAAAATGCAAAAAAACTAAATATTAAATCAAATTAAAGGAGAAACTTATGAAATTAGGTATTATTGGTTCTGGAAAAATTGTCCATGATTTTCTAACAATTGCTGATCAAATTCCCGATCTCGAACTTACAGCTCTTGCAACTACTAAGAGAAGTCATAAAATTGGCCTAGATTTACAAAAAGAGTATCAGATTAATAAATTGTACGATAATAATGCTGACTTATTTAATGATCCTGATGTTGATACTGTTTATGTAGCGGTACCAAACAGTTTGCACTTTTCTATTTCAAAAGAAGCCCTTGAAGCAGGTAAAAATGTTATTTGCGAAAAGCCTTTTGTTGCAACTGTTGATGAAGCAAGAGAATTAAAAGCAGTCGCTGATCAAAAGAAGTTGATCATTATTGAAGCCATAACTAACATTTATTTAGAAAACTTTAAATTTATCGAAGAAAATCTAGATAAAATTGCTCCAATTCACGTAGTTAACCTTAATTACACTCAATATTCTAGCCGTTATGATGCCTTTCTAGCTGGAGATATTCAACCAGCCTTTGATCCTAAAAAAGACGGTGGCGCTTTGATGGATCTAGGAATTTACAATTTGCATATTATTATCAAGTTATTTGGTAAGCCAGAATCTATCAATTATTTCCCTACAATGCAGAAAAATATCGACACCTCAGGCATCCTGCACCTCAGTTATTCTGACAAACAAGCTAGTTCAATCGCCGCTAAAGACAGTTTTTCACCTAATGTCAGCACTATTGAAGGTGAAAAAGGTGCACTTATTATTTATGGTCATCCTAATGAAATACCTAAAGTCGGAATGCAATTAAAAGGACAAGAAGTTAAAGTTATCAACAACAATAAGTATTCTCACCGAATGGTGGCTGAGTTTATTGAATTTACTAAAATTATTGATCAGCATAAGTTCAAAGAAGCTGATCACGCCTTTGTCCATAGTTTAAATACCTTATCTGTTTTACAAGAAGCTAAAAGTCAACGTTAACCAAAAGGACAGGAATTAAAATCCTGCCCTTTTATTTTATTAATTTTTTCTTCCTAGTTCTTCTCGTACTCTTTCTGCATCTTCACCTTTAGCTGTAAAGATTAAATGATCACCAGTTTCAATAATTGTATTACCATGCGGTACTAACCAAGTACCATTTCTCCAAATTCGACTTACCGTCATTTGTTCAATAAAGTCAAGATTCATCAACTTTTGACCAGCATATTTATGATTTCTAACCGTAACTTCAAAAAGACCGTTCTTAGTATCAGTTAGAATTCTTAGAATAGATGGCGATTCAATCAAAGCACGTAAAACTGAAGTTTGAACATTAAAGAGATTATAGATTTCAATCTTTTCATTGGTTAAGTTCTTAATCGTTTCTGGCTTTGGTCGCTCTTGACTTGCAATTACTCTTTGAACGCCATGTTCTTTAGCCATTCGAGCAATTTTACGGTTCAATTCATCTTCAATAAATCCAGCGACCAAAATATCACAGTTAAAGACGCCGGCTTTTTCTAAACAAGTTTCTTCAAGACTTGAAATCAACTTTAAATTAGCGACCTTACTCTTATAAGTATCATAATTTTCTTGCTTATGAGTTACTAAAAGAACGTCGTACCAGTTATCATGTAATTCCTGCGCAACCGGTACAGTCATCACATTTGTTCCCATAATAACAACTCTTTGCTTAATCTTATCTTCTTTAGTCAGCTTAAAGATTGAGTTAAACAAAATTGGTCCTAAAATACATACCACAACGGCTGCTAAAATAAAGGCATCTGATTGAGTTTCTGTAATTGCATTTAACTTACGAGCAACTTCTAACGTTGGAAGCACGATCGTAATTGTAGTCATAATTAAAAATGTTCCTGCAATACTATTACGCTTATTAAAGCTACGAACATAAACTAAAAAGATTGGCAGCTTTGATAAAAGCAGGAATAAAACCAAAACTGGAATTAACATTAAGGCATTCGGATTAGTGATTAAAGTCTTAAGATCTAGCTTAACACCAGTTGTAATAAAGAAAATTGGAATAAAAAAGCCATAACCAATAGAAGTTAATTTATCCATCGTTGCTTCGCTTGGTTCAAGTAATTTCATAACCATTCCGGCTAAGAAGGCTCCAAGAATATTTTCAGCACCTACTCGTTCGGCAACTGTCACTAAAGTGAAAATTAAGAAGAAGGCTAGTCTAATATCCAATTGCGTAGTAGATTTAGATATTCGGTTAAACCATTGATATGGCTGTTTAAATCTTTTTAGTAAAAGAATTGCCACTAGGAATAATAAAATGATTAACCATAATTTTCCTGCATTACCACCATTAATCGAAGCATAGATAGTTAAAAGCAGTAATGGTATTACTTCTCCTAAAACTGCCGTTAGCAAAATTGTTTGTCCAATTGGACGAGATAAGATTTCTTTTTCTTTTAAGGTTGCAATAACCACTCCTAAAGCTACAGTCATAAAGATGATCATTGCTAGCATTACATCGCTAAAGAGTCCGATTAATTTTAATGCCTCAGCTAAAATAAGTGCCATAGCTGTAATCATTGCGAAAGAAAAAACTGCTATCCGAGCTGGATTAATGCTACTTTGCTTAGTATCAGGTAAATCTTTTTTCTTGAATAAGTCAAAATTGATTTCCATTCCAGATAGAAACATCAGTAATATCACGCCTAAATTCGATAGAAGTGATACGCTACTGGTAATTTTAATTGTATTTAATAAGCTCTTACCTAAAATTATTCCAGTTACAATTTCAGCAACGGCAGTTGGAATAGCATTGATCTTGAACCGTGCCATAATAATTGGAATAACTAGAGCAGCTAGACTAACAATAAATAGAGATAAGTCCACTTTTCTTCTCCCTTATTATAAAATTACTGTCATTATACTAAAAAAAGCATCAAAAAATAAGTCGGCCCTAAAAAGCCAACTTATTTTCTTTATTCTGCTTCTTCAAAGGTAATACGTCTTGCAATTACCTGCTTTTGAAGTGCTGGTGTAGTTCTAAAATCAGTAAGCCAGTCGCTTCGAGCTGTATCGCTTCCTGCTGCGATTGCATCTGACAAATTTTTAACTGGCATATAGCCTTTTAGCATCCCGGCAAGAAAAGTACCAAGGAGCGCATCACCACTACCCGTACTATCAACTACTTCTTCAATTTCAGGTGCATGTGCCATCAGGGCATCCATCATATTAACAATTGCAGCGCCATTTGCACCTAAAGACAAAAGAACATGCTGTGCACCCTTAACTACTAAGTCATGCGCCATATTAATTAATTCCTTCGTAGTTACCTTTTGATTATCTTTTTCAAACCAATGCTTTAATTCCGTTTCATTTGGCTTAATCAATAAAGGATTCATTGGTAAGATATCAAGTACGTTTTCATAAGGAACATCCACTACTAAGCCTGCTGCCTTTTTATCAGCTACTTTAGCAAGATCGGTTAAGTAAACTGGATCAATTCCTTTGGCAAAACCACCGGCAATAACTAAAATGTCGCCGGCTTTTAAGACTTTCAAATAATCTAATAACTTTTGTTGATTTTTAGCGGTGATCTTAATTCCACGCTTTTGTTCAATAAATTGATTTTCAATCTCTGCTTTATCAAGTTCTTCTGCAACTTGTTCTACGTTTTTATGATTCACAATACCAGTTGCAATCGATTCAATACCTAATTTCTTTAAAACAAGTGAAATATTAATTCCCTTACCTACTACACTTTCGCTAGGATCTAAAGTTACTGTATAAATCAAAACTATGTCCTCCATACTTTTTTCATAATTTATTATAAGACAAAAAAGACATGATTCCTATTCGGATCATGTCTTTTCAAGTTATTCATTTATTTTTGAAAACTATCTGTAAGTTCCCCATGCTTGGTTGTTTAAACGACCTACTAAATAGCCGTATTGACCGTTGGCACGTGGTTGTCTTAACCATACATATTTACCAGCACGGTAGTAAGCATCATACTTAATTACAGTGTTGATTGGTAAAGTTTCAATAATTGGACTCTTGGTACTTGCACCTGTTCTCAAATTGATTGCGCCACCGGTAATGAAAGTACCGTTTTGCTTAGTCCAAGTAGCATTATTGTTAGTTGTAGCTACTACTTTTTGAGTATTTTGGTGAACAACAGGAGTTGTAGCCTTAGCAGAACCTGCTTTGAAAGTGCCCCATGCATTGCCGTTGTTACGTCCTACTAAGTAACCGTATTGGCCATTTGCACGTGGTTGTCTTAACCATGTGTATTGACCAGTAGTACGGTAAGCATCGTACTTAATTTCAGTGTTTGTTGGAAGTAATGCAATTACCTTGCTGTTAGTGCTTGCACCTGTTCTTAAGTTAATTGCGCCACCGGTAATAAATACGCCATTTTGTTTAGTCCAGTCACTCTTTACATTGTTGTTTGTATTAGTATGTACTGGTTGACTTGGCTTGTTAGTATTTTGTGCAGGCTTATTATTTGTTACTGGTTTAGTTGAAGTAGCGGAACCGACCTTGAATGTGCCCCATGCATTGCCATTGTTACGTCCTACTAAGTAACCGTATTGACCGTTTGCACGTGGTTGTCTTAACCAGGTATATTGACCTTCAGTACGGTAAGCATCGTATTTAATTTCAGTATTTGTTGGCAATAATGCAATTACCTTACTGTTAGTGCTTGCGCCTGTTCTTAAGTTGATTGCGCCGCCTGTGATAAATAGGCCATTTTGCTTAGTCCAGTTACTATTTACATTATTGCTTGTATTAGTGTGTACTGGTTGACTTGGCTTGTTAGTGTTTTGTGCAGGCTTATTATTAGTTGCTGGTTTAGTTGAAGTAGCAGAACCTGCTTTGAAAGTGCCCCATGCACGACCATTATCACGTCCTACTAAATAACCGTATTGACCATTTGCACGTGGTTGTCTCAACCATGTATATTGGCCTTCAGTGCGGTAAGCATCGTATTTAATTTCAGTATTGGTTGGTAATAATGCAATTACCTTACTATTGGTGCTTGCACCTGTTCTTAAGTTAATTGCTCCACCGGTAATAAATACACCGTTTTGCTTAGTCCAGTTATTGTTTACATTATTGTTTGTATTTACGTGTACTGGTTGACTTGGCTTGTTAGCTGGCTTAACAGTGTTAGTAGTTGGTTTAGTTACATGGTTAGTAACTGGAGCAACTTTAAAAGTACCCCAATCTTGACCATTTGCGCGTCCCACTAAGTAGCCATATTGGTTGTTAGCACGTGGCTGTCTTAACCATGTGTAGTTACCCCTAGTGCTATAAGCATCGTATTTAACTTCACTGTTTGCTGGAAGTTGAGCAATGATACTACTATTAGTACTTGCACCTGTTCTCAAGTTAATTGCACCACCAGTAGTGAAAGTACCTTCTTGTTTAACCCAGTTAGTATTAACTGCCTTGTTAGAAGTATTAACAAATGGATTCGAAGGGGCTTGACTACTGCTTTGGCCATTAGTATGAACGTTCGAAGTATTGGTGTTAGCTTGGCTAGCGTTGTTACTCTTATTTGAAAGAGGGAGTACGTTAACATTTCCGTCAACGTTTTGACCACGCCAATTTTGAGTATACTGCCAAATAGCAACATTATTCATTGATGGGAAGTAGTTATAGTCAGGTTGATCTTGACGACCCATAGTTTTATAAGAAGCTACCCATAATGAATTTGGATACTTTTGAGTAACCTTGTTAGTATCAACCTTAGCCTTTAATAACCATTCACTTGAATAAAGCATTAGGTTATAGCCACCATTGTGAACAGTATCCATAAAGCTAGTAATTGCGTTAGCACTTGCTTCACGACCACCGTTAGTGTTGTTATGTGCATCTTGTTCCCAGTCAGCTGCTAAATATGAACCTTGTGGCAAACCAGCTTGTTGAGCTGAATTAACAGCATAATTACCTTCTTGAACAGCTCTGTTGCTATCAGCACCAAAGTGAGCATAGTGGTAACCCATTGGCATCATATTGTTTTGTTCAGCATTATTAATTTGACCTTGAGCATGTGGGTTTTGGTAGTTTGTACTTTCAGATACTTTAACTACAGCAAATTTAGCACCTGACTTAGCTTGTTGAGTCAAATTAGTACCTTGCCAGCTTGAAACATCCACACCTGCAGATTTTGCAGGTACATTATCAGTTGCAGCCTGTACTACTTGATGGGTCTTAGTAATACCCATTGGATCAGCAATTGCCAAAGCTGTCATAGCACTAGCACAAGCCAATGCACTAATAAATTTTTTATTTGTTGAACGCATTAAAAACTTCTCCTCCAAAAAATTTTAATGAATTAAATTCTATCCCAATTTATACATTAACGAACTAGTACAGACTTGGCAGATACCCATTGATTTCCGCCAAGGTCATACCAAGTTTGTCCTTGAACGTTTGCTACACGGAAGTATCTCCAGCTTGAGCCGTCTTTCAAGAACTTACCAGCAATTTGATCTTGACCTGGAACACGCCATACTGGTACACCATAGTCTGGCTTAGAATTAATAGTTAATACACCAGATTTTGCAGTAATTTGTGCTTCTTGAGTAGTATATTTTGCCATAATCCATTTACCATTACTAATTTCGTAATATAAGTTGCCATTGTAGTACTTAGAAGCAATAACAACAAATTCTGAGCCAGCTTCAACTTGTTGGTCTAATTTTTGACCATCTGGTGCTGATAAAACATCAACAGTCTTAGTAACCTTAATTAAAACAGTAGATGCAGCCTTAGGAGCAGTATTAGTACTAATCCATTGAGTACCATAGTTATTGTTTGCAGCAGTAGTTACTGCACTTTGGTAACTTTGAACAGGCTTTACAACAGTTTTAGCACTAGTAGTTACTGGAGTTGTCTTAATTTCCTTAACTTCAACCTTCTTAGGTTTAACTACTGGAGCTTCGGTGGTCTTTGCAGCTTCTTTAGTTACAGTAACTGGAGCAGTCTTAACAACTGGAGTTGATTCCTTCTTTACAGATTCAACTGGTTTAACTGCTGGAGTTTCAACTTTTTTAACTGTATCAGTAGTTTTAACTACTGGAGTTGCAGTCTTAACTTCTTTGTTTTCAGTTTTAGTAGTTTCAGTTTTCACTGGAGTTGTCTTAGCTGGTTCAGCTTTCACAACGTTCTTCTTAACTTCAACCTTCTTAGGTGCAACAGCTAATGAAACAGCTAATTGCTTTACAGGTTGTGCTGCTTTATTTTCAGTTTTAACGTTTAAAGTGGTAGCTTGAACTAGAGTTTTAACTTCAGCGGCACTCTTTACTTTTACAGTTGCAGTTTTTACTGGAGCTGCAGGTGCTTGACTCTTAACTTGTTGAGTTTGTGCTACTGGCGTCTTAACTGCTTGACTTGCTTGATTATTAGTATTAGCGGCAGTATTTTGCTTAGTAGTTGTATTAGTAGTAATTGGACTAAATGCAAGTGCGTTAATCCAGCCAGTACCAATATATGCACGCTTAACACCATTGTTATAAGTGATGTACTTAGTAACATTTACGTTTTGACCAGTTCTTGCAGTACCAACTTGAGTACCAACGCTAGCGTCAACTGGGGCGCTCATAATTGGTGTGGTTTGTGCGACTGTACGATTTTCGTTAACAACTTGGGTAACGGGATCGTACTTATCAAATCCATTAGCTGCAATAACACTATTAAGTGTCTGAGCATAGTTTGGCGCAGTTGCATACTTGCCTTGTAAACCATTTTGAGTTGCTTGAGCGTAATTCTTTGAATTTTCTACCCACGTACCAGAGTAATAGTTACCCATTTGGTTACGTAATAAAGAGCCATTATCTTCAAATGATTCAGTATATGATGGATACTTTCTAAATCCAGCGTTAGTAGTGTAATAACCATTGCTGCCGTACTCACCAGTATTCATATTTACTGATTGCCCATTGTAAGAGCCCTTAATACCGAATAAGTTATTATTAGGCGATTGTGCCAAACCTGATTGACCCCAAGCTGATTCGACCGCTGCTTGAGCAAGCATAACTGAAGTATAAGTACCATACTTAGATGATGCAGTTGTAGCAGCTGGAATAGCTTTGTTTAAAAATTCTTGTTGATATGTTGCAGCTTGAACAGTACCTTCACCAGTTTTTAATGGATTTTCTGGTTTAAGGTTGTTGGTAACTGATATACCGGCAGTTGTGATAAGTGCCGCGGTAGCAATACCAGTGAATGTTCTTTTTTTCATTGCTTAAACTCCCTCCAATTTACATACACCCTTTATTGTAGTGTGGCAAGTTGTCAGATACAACCGAACAGACATTCTGAAATAAAAAAGTAACATAAATTACATACTTTCGTCTCAAAATAAAAAAGGTAATGCCGAAACATTACCCTTTCAAGAGTTTATTTAATAACTTAATTAAGACCCTTATCTCATAAAATATTGCTCTAATTCTTTTCACTATCATCAAACACAGAAGTAACTGTACGTTCAACATATTGAGCAGATAAAGGAGCCTGATATTGATCAACTTCTTCCTTGACAAACAAGTTAGCTTCACAGATTTCGTTCATGGCAGTTTTAACCTCTTCTTCGGTTAAATTTTCTGCTGCATCAGGTAATGATAAGTTTACTTTTTTATTTTTAGCATTTTTAAATGTAAGTCTTAAAGTTTTAGTAGTAGTCATTTTGAATTCTCCTTTAAAATTTTCTATATATTATTCTTTCATTTCTTAAGCTTGAATATCTGAATAAGAAATTAATCTAGCACTTTTAATACCATCATCTTTTTGCAATTTAGACAAAGCCTTGCCAACTTTCATCACGTCTTCAGCACTAGCTTGCTTTTTAACGTTCTTCAAAATTCTGTTTTTCTTACCATTGCTGTATTTTTCACCTGCAAAAGTAAATTGAACTGATTGATCTTTTAAAACAAATTCCATTTTTCTACCTCTGATAATCTAATTAGTAACTAAATATATTTTGTAAGTCATCACCGGTGAATTGCCTTACACTATTACTAACGATTTACCACAAAGACTTGTGCCAATTTTTTCAATGAATTTTTTATGAGTTAAATTTGGTATAATTTAAGTAAGATAAATTCATTTTTATAGGAGGAAGAAACAATGAAACGATCAAAAATCGGAGTTTCCATTATGGCATTCTTTATTACCTTATTCGCAGTTGGATGTTCTAATTCATCAAATAGCTCATCTAATAATGGCTCAGACAAGTACACTACTTATATGAGTCAAGGAAAAGATGCTGCCTCTAGTCAAAAGTACGAAGCAGCTGAAGAAAAATTTGAAGATGCTCACGATGTAAAAGCAACTTCTGAATCAAAAGCCTATGCCGATCAAGCAGGCGCTATGAAGGATGCTCAAGAAGAAATCAGAGAGTACGAATTTAAAGATGCTTTAGGTGAATTAGACAAGGCAGCTAACAAAACTAATGGCTATTCTGTAATGACTAAGCAAGCTGCTAAGCTTTATAAGACGATTAACAAGGTACAAGACCATATCACTCACGATATCAATCCTTTATACAAGCAAGCTAAATTAAGCTATCGTGATGGTAACTATCAAGCAACAGTTGAATCTTGCGATCAAATTTTAGATTTATCTTACATTAATGGTAAGTACTACAAAAAAGTAAAGAAAAATGTAAAGCATTTACGTAAAGTTGCTAATGCTAAATTAAATGGCGAAGACGTTAACGACGATATTGATACTGATAATTTAGATGCTAATGATGACGATGAAGCAACTACTTCACACAAATCTACTAGTTCAAAATCTAATTCATCTAATAGTAGTAATACCAATACTAGTTCTAGCTCTAACCAAAGTAATTCAAATACTGCTAACACTCAAAACAACTCTGCAGCAAGCAAACAATCATCCCATGCTACCACTTCAAATAGTAATGCTAACAATAGCTCAAATACTAATTCTTCATCAAACTCAAATAGTGGCATGATGATAGATGGTCAAACAGTTACTGGTCGAGTAATTGCACAAACTCGTAACCAATTAAGTTCACTTGGTGTTGATACTAGCTCTTGGTCTGACCAAAAAGTAGTTAACTTCATGAGATCAGCTGCTAATAATGGTCACACTACAATTGATTCATACACTAAACAAGATGTAGAAAACTTCCAATAAACCCTACAAAATTTGCTTTTGCTTGTAATTCAATGTAAGATTATATTGAATTTTTGTACAGCTAAACAGTAAAGGAGCTCTTAACTTTGACTGAAGACAAGAAGAACACCGAAGAAACTCAAGAAAAAGAAGAATTTGAAGTAGTTATGCCAGAGGCAAATCGTGTAGAAATGCCAGCTACTGAATTTAAAGAACAACCTGATTACTTAAAGACATTTGCTAACTTCTATATTTCAAAATTCGACGAAAGCGATCTTGAAATTATGGATGTTTACGATGGTAATCATGACGTTATTGAAATTAACACTTACTTAACTAACAACATGGCCTTCAGCCGTCAAAACTTAGTCAAGCACGTATTAAATATTCATGCAGAACGCTTTATGGATATGCTTAACAATATTCAAAAGCAAACTGGCGTAGATCCACAAAATATGAAGACTTACGAAGATTGGAACAAATGGTACACTGATCGTCGTAACGAAATCAAACAAACTCTTTCATAAAAAAATCACAATTTATTATTTGCATATTAGGTTCCAAAGAGCCAAAATAGTGCTAACGAAAATAAAAAGAATGTATTATTACAGTACATTCTTTTTTGTTTATTCAAAATGTTATTTAATACTTTTTAAGAGGAAAGCTCATTATGAATAGTAATTTACGTAAAAAAGTCACCTTAGCGGGACTTTTAGTTTCAATTGGAATTGTTTACGGCGACATTGGTACAAGTCCACTTTATGTTATGAAAGCAATCGTAAACGAAAACGGTGGAATTGCTCATGTTAGCCGCGAATATATTGTTGGTTCCATCTCACTTATTCTTTGGACGATTACACTTTTAACCACTGTTAAGTATGTTCTAATCGCCCTTAAAGCAACTAACCATGGTGAAGGTGGAATTTTCTCTCTTTATGCTTTAGTTAGAAAAAAGGCTAAATGGCTAGTTATCCCTGCCTTAGTTGGAGGAGCTGCTTTACTGGCTGATGGCACTTTAACACCAGCAGTTACTGTTACAACCGCTATTGAAGGTCTTAAAAATATGAAATTTGGTAACGATATTCCAGTGCCAAATCAAAATAGTGTCATTATGATCACAATTGTCATCTTGCTTTTCCTATTCTCTATCCAAAGAATGGGAACGAGCGTTATCGGTAAGACATTTGGGCCAATCATGCTGGCCTGGTTTACCTTCTTAGGGTTAACTGGAATTATGAACTTAAGTCATGACTGGTCTTTACTTGAAGCACTCAATCCACTTTTAGCTATCAAAATTTTATTTAGTCCTGCTAATAAAGTCGGTGTTTTAATTCTAGGAGCAGTATTCTTAGCTACTACTGGTGCGGAAGCCCTTTATTCAGATGTTGGACACGTTGGTAAAGGTAATATTATGGGTTCTTGGCCTTACGTTTTTATTTGCTTAGCCCTAAACTATCTTGGTCAAGGCGTTTGGATCTTAGAAAACCCTAATTATCATGCTGGTGCCACAGACTTTAACCCATTCTTTGAAGCTCTACCAAGCCAGTGGAAGTTCTTTGCAATAATTCTAGCTACCCTAGCCGCAATCATTGCCTCGCAAGCTTTAATTACCGGCTCCTTTACCCTAGTTTCTGAAGCTAGTGGTTTGAAGTTTTTACCGAGAATGAAAATTATTTATCCTTCTACTGAACAGGGACAGCTTTTCATTCCGTCAATTAATAAGATGCTTTGCGCTGCTACAATCGGAATTGTCTTCTTATTTAGAACCTCTGAACACATGGAAGCGGCTTATGGTTTAGCAATCACTGTAACCATGCTCATGACGACAGTTCTGCTCTTTGAATACCTATCACTTAGAAAAGTTAACTTTAGTTTGCGACTAATCTTTTTGCTTTTGTTCGGGGCAATTGAAACCATGTTCTTGATTTCTAGTTTAGCTAAATTCTTACATGGTGGTTATGTCACGGTAATTATTGCAGCCTTTATTGGGGCAATTATGTATGTTTGGTATTTTGGTAATAAAGTTCGTGATAAACGTGAAGCCGAAAATGCCTATGTTCGCTTAGACGAATATACTACTATGCTCAGCAATCTAAGCCATGACGAAAATATTCCGCTATATGCAACAAACTTGGTCTACATGGCCAAAGTTAAATACAACAAGTTTATTAAGCGTGACATGCTGTATTCAATCTTAGATAAGCGTCCAAAGCGAGCTCATGCTTATTGGTTTGTAACTGTAAACGTAACTAACGAACCTTTTACTGCTGAATATGCAGTTAATACCTATGGCACCAAAAACGTAATTAACGTTCAACTATACTTAGGATTTAAGCAGCAGCAAAAAGTTAATGTTTACTTACGTCAGATTGTCCATGACTTAATTAAAGATGGCACAATTGAATCGCAACCACAAGAATACACTACTACTCCAGGTAGAGATGTTGGTGACTTTAAGTTTGTAATTGTAAATGACGTAATTAGTCCTCAAACTCAACTAAGTTCCTATGAAAAGTGGCTCGTTGAAAGCCGGGTCTGGCTTCAAAACTTATCCTCTAATCCTGCTGTTTGGTTTGGATTAGAATATGCCGATACAGTAATTGAACGCGTACCATTAATTCTAGGTTCGCAAGATGTTAAATCTATTCACAGAACCAAACTAAGATAATTATTTTAAATTATTCTCCGATAGATACTTGCAACTATTGCATAAATAGATGAAAATAGATATGTTTAAAGAAGAATGTCCCTTTTTTGGCATTCTTTTTTTACGTTATTTAGATATTTAGTCATTTTGGCTATTTATTGGGAGAATAAAAATGAATGAAAAAACACGGAAAAATATATCGGCCGCGGGATTATTAATTGCGATTGGTATTGTCTATGGTGATATTGGAACCAGTCCGTTATATGTTATGAAGTCGATTGTCGCCGGAAATGGTGGGATTGCTCACGTAAATCGTGACTTCATTGTCGGATCTATTTCTCTAGTACTTTGGACAGTTACTTTATTAACAACTTTGCAGACTGTCTTTATTGCATTAAAGGCTACTAACCACGGTGAAGGTGGTATTTTTGCTCTCTATACTTTAGTACGTAAACGTGCAAAATGGTTAGTGCTTCCAGCTTTAATTGGTGGAGCTGCAATTTTAGCTGATGGTACATTAACTCCTGCTGTTACTGTTACAACAGCTATTGAAGGGTTAAAAGGAATTGAATTTGGTCACGGCAACGTTCCAGTTTCTACGCAGGGAGCTGTTATTGCAATTACGGTAGTAATTTTGCTGATTCTGTTTTCGATTCAGCGAATGGGAACAAGTATTATTGGTAAAGCTTTTGGACCAATTATGTTTATCTGGTTTACCTTTTTAGGTGTTATGGGCTTGATGAATATGATGGGTGACTTATCTATCTTACAAGCTCTTAACCCTTATTACGCAATTAAGCTTCTATTTAGTCCATATAACAAGGTTGGAATCTTTATTTTAGGATCCATCTTCCTTGCTACTACTGGTGCAGAAGCATTATATTCTGACGTTGGTCACGTTGGTAAAGGGAATATTATTGGTTCTTGGCCATATGTCTTTGTTTGTTTATCACTCAATTACTTTGGTCAAGGCGTTTGGATTCTAAATAATCCTAACTATAACGCTGGAAACGGTGATTTCAACCCATTCTTTGAAATCATCCCACAAAATATTCGTCTAGCTGCCATTGTCTTAGCTACTATTGCCGCCGTTATTGCTTCACAAGCTTTAATTACTGGTTCATTTACTTTAGTAGCTGAAGCTAGTGGATTGAAGTTCTTACCAAGAATGAATATTATGTATCCTTCAACTAAAAAGGGACAGATTTATATTCCTTCTGTTAATAAGATGATCTGTATTGCAACAATTGCGATTGTTCTTTTATTCCAAACTTCCGCTCACATGGAAGCAGCCTATGGTTTGTCAATTACTATTTCAATGTTAATGACAACAATCTTGCTTTACGAATGGTTAGCAATGAAGGGCATTCGTACAATCTGGAACTGGATATTCTTAATTTTCTTTGGCTTTTTAGACATCATGTTTATGTTGGCCAGCTTGAGTAAATTTACACATGGTGGTTACGTATCATTAATTATTGCCGGTTTCATCGGAATCATTATGTATGTTTGGTTCTATGGTAATAAGATCAGAGACAAACGTGAATCGCGCAATGCTTATGTAAGGCTTGATGAATATGTAGATATGTTAACAAACTTGAGTCATGATGAAGATTACCCTACTTTTGCTACTAACCTCGTTTACATGGCCAAAGTTAAATACAATAAATTCATTAAGCGAGAAATTCTCTACTCTATCTTAGATAAACGTCCAAAACGTGCACGAGCATACTGGTTCGTAACAGTTAACGTTACTAATGAGCCATTTACTGCTGAATACGCCGTTAATACTTACGGAACTAAGAACGTAATTAACGTTCAGCTCTTCCTAGGATTCAAGCAGCAAACTAGTGTGAATGTATACTTACGTCAAATCGTACATGATCTAATTGCTGATGGCACGATTGAATCACAGCCGCAGGAATACACTACTACACCTGGTAGAGATGTTGGTGATTTTTCATTCGTCATCGTTAACGATGTAATTAGTCCACAAACACAACTTAGAAGTTATGAAAAATTCTTAGTTGAAGCACGTGTATGGCTTCAAAATCTATCTTCTAACCCAGCTTCATGGTTTGGCTTAGATTATGCTGATACAGTTATTGAACGGGTACCATTGATCTTAGGAGATCAACGAAGACAACATATTACTCGCATCGCACCAAAGAAATTTGAAGATATCAAAAAGAGACTTCGAGCTGAAGGCGAACTCAAAGAGTAATAAATAGATATAGACATACAAAAAACGCATCCCAATTGGGATGCGTTTTTCAATGTTCTAATATAGAAATTGATAGGGGATTTTTTCAATTAACTAATTTAATTCTTTAATGATACCTTCCAAAGTCTTCTTAGCTTCTTCTTGGATTGGTTGAGTAGGATGTTCTTCATCATATTTGTTCAACCAGTCTAAACGGTCTTGCATTCTCTTAGCTAAGGTCTTTTGGTATTCAGGATCTTCTAGGTGAACTTCATAACCTTCAATTGGCAAGTAAGATACACCCTTGAAGTTACCAAATGGCTTCCAATCACTATCTTTGATACTGCCATTAGCAAGATCTTCTACTAGCTTCTTAGTTACTTCCTTTGGAATGTCCTTACCCATAAAGGCATCGGTGTTCAAGATGTAACAAGAAGCTCCACGCTTAGTGAATAATTCCTTGAAGTCTGAGTAGTCACCAGATACTGGATAAGCACGGAATGGGTCTGCGAATGATTCAATTACCAAAGTATTCATGTCAAAGCCCTTTGGTAAGTTTTCAGCACTAGTTCTCTTAGTAGCTAAAGTAAGTCCCATTGTTGTTGCTAAAACTGGATCATCAACCTTTAAGATTGGTGGTAGTGATCCATCCTTCATAATCCAGAACAAAGCAGTAATTGGTGCATCTTCATAGTCAACTCTATGTGGTGAAGTGTAACGAGTCTTAATGACACGACCATTGTTGTTACGTAAGTCTTCAGTTACAATAACTTTCTTACCATCTTCATCTTGAGTAACTGCGCAGTTCATAATTGTAGTGTAGTACTTGGTCTCGTGGTGACCTGCTGGATAGTCGTGAGTCTTATCAAAGTATGAAGGCTCCAATGCTACTGAAGAACCATCTTCACGAGAAATAATAAATGCGTCATCGTGTAAAACGGTGATATCATATTTACCATCATACATTTCATGAGTCAAAGTAGATTTACCTGAACCAGATAAGCCATAGAAGGCAAATACTTTATCGTCCTTATCTTTAAAGTGGAATGACTTTTCACCACCGTGACAAGCAGTATAACCATTTCTGTGAGCCATAGCCCAAGCAAGAGTTAAAGTACCCTTCTTCAATTCACCAAAGTAACGTAAGCCAAAGACTGCAGCACAGTTATGTGGTGCGTCAAAGACGCCAAAACCTTTAGGATAATCTTCATCTTGAGTATTTGGATCGAAGTAGAAGTAAATATCTCCTTCGTCATATACTTTAGAATTCTTGTAAATCTTCTCTGCTTCTTCATCAAAGAAGTGGAAATTCAAAATATATGAAAGTAAGTTAAAGGCTTGATCCTCTGGCATCATAATATGTGCCTTAACAGTAAAGGTTGGGTCTAATCCCACTAGAACTGTTGCCTTTAAGAATTTTTGATCGTGGCCCTTATAAATATCTTCACGTAAGTTACCTGCTAATGCCTCTGGATCTTCTTTTGGATCATCAACAAAGTGACGTGCACTTGCTGTTCTACCCAAAATTTTACCGTGGTTATAAACTAACTGCTTTGCTCCTTGTGGCAAACCTAGTTCCTTAGTATGTAAAATTGGTAGGTCAGTTTCGATAACACCAGATTGTTTCTTAGCTAAATTATAAGCTTCAGCAACACTAGTTACTTCGTGTACATTGTTGCCATAAAAGGCAGATTCAATAGTAGAACGAACCCGACTAAATTTTTTGTTAGCTTTTCTTAACTCATCATGAGAATAACGTTCTTGTGTACTCAACTTATTTTTCCTCCTCTGAAACCATAGAAAGCGGTTTCAATGATTACAATTAAATCATAACATAACAAGACAGCTATAGCCATGTAATAATCAAAAAATAAATTGATATTAATAGTAAGTAAAACCATACAAAGAAAAAGCAGCCTCTTAATAAGACTATCTTATTAAAAGACTACTTTTGTATATGATTAAGCAACTTTTATTTTATTGTTTTTATTATTAATAAATTTCTTCCACAAGTAAAATACGAGTACGCTAAGCCATGCTATTAACGAAATTGCGCTGACTACATAGAACCAAGCCGGAGCAATAAAGTGTAAAACAGCACGATTTAGACCTGATTTTTGAGAAATAATTGGATTTCCAATTACGTTTTTTGCACCAGTGAATTTTTTACTGTTCACAGTTAATTCACTTTGCTTGTATAAAACAACGGGCAAAACAATATCTTTATCCTTTTTTCCTTTCCAAGAAAGAATCAAATCACCATTTTTAGCAACTTTATGATTAAATTTTTGATATTGATCAACTACATTTATTTTGTAAAGATAAGCTGCGTTTTGGTCAATAGACTTGTCTTTAGTTGGTAAATAATCAGGCAAGTAGTGCCATTTCAATATCTTAAGCATCTGATCACTGTTTGATGCTTTAGCTACTGTTTGAACTTGCGTATCTTTTCCACAAGCAACAGTAAAGATGTGATTAGTAATGATATTCGGCAAAGCAGCTTCTAAAAGAAGAACTACTACTAAACTAATTCCAATTACCCTCGGCTTAACTCCTTGCTTTAGTAAATGATTAACAGTTAGCGTCATCCCTAGCAGAATTAGCGGATAGGCAACAACAGTTAATCTAAACGGAAATTGGAAGTATGACTTTAAACTTGGAAAAATACTTTGAACCAATCCCCAAGGAAAAACAAATGAAGATAATCCTAGTAAGACCGTACCCCAAATAGTCACGAAAGTATTTAATTTATCTTTTTTGTAGTGCATTACAACATAGACAAATTGCGCAATAATTAATAAAACAAAAATTGGCAAAATATAGGCAAAGGCTGTGCCATATTCATTATGCCATAGCACATGTGGACGTAAGCCACCACGAGATAGATCAAATTCAGTATTTGCAGCTAGGTGATTATTCGGCATTAAAACTAAAAAGGCCCCAATGACATTAGCTGATAGTACAATTGTTCCGACAACAGCCTTAATAAAAGGTATCCATATCTTTTTAGAATTTTGATTAATAATTAAGGAATAGATAAAGAAAGGAAGTAATAAAAGAGCTGCCATTAAGGTACTTAAAACATGAACCTGCACTAACAAACTCATTACTAACATTAACTGAATCCAGTTAATTGGCTTTTCTCTATCTTGAATCATGCGTACGCCGCATAACACAACTAACGGCATTAATGCTTGTCCCCAACCGTTAAATGAACTACGGTTAATAAAGGCTGGAATCATCCCGATATTAATGTAAATAATTCCCATTACTGTAGCTAGTAGCTTATTAATACCTACTTTTTGAAGTAAGTAATACATACTACCAGCGCCTAATAGCGAAATGACATAGGCTAAAATGACTTGGTAGTTAAACCAATTACCAGCAATAAGAACTAAAATTCCATTAAAGTAGGCAAATAATGGCCCGTAAATCGCATTAATAATTCTGCCGCTTTGCTGGAAAGTAAAATTAGTTTGAAAGATACTAAAAATTCCAGTTTTTAACTGCATTCCTGCATCATAAAAACGACTATAGTGAAACAAAGTATCTGCTGTATCATCGCTAGCTAGAATAGTATGCGAAATTAATTGTGGCGAGATAACGATTGTAGTGGCCAAAGCAATTAATAGATATGGCCAAATAAATTGGCAAAACTTATTAGTTTTTATTTTTTCTAACATTTTTAACCTTTTCTAATTAAGAAGATTATCTTAGATAATAAGAATACCAATCCATAATATTATTAACGAAATTTTTTTGCAAACTATGAAAAAAGAATCAAACAGCTTTTTACCATTTGATTCTTAATAATTCTTATTTAATTTCTACCAAATTACAACACGTTTTTCTGGATCAAGCCACATACCATCTTCTGGCTTCACATCAAATGCCTTGTAGAATTCCTCTTGGCATTGTGATTGAACATTAGCTCTTTCAGGACCAGGAGCGTGAACGTCAACTGAGACTTGCGTCTTAATTGATTCAGGAAGTTGCTTGTTTGCCCAAACACGAGCAAAGTTTTCAAAGACTTCCTTCATGTTGCCATTTTCACCCTTATTAGCTTCAACAGCAGCAGTCAAACCACCTTGATCAGCAATGTTTTCAGAAACAATTTGCTTACCGTTTAAGGTAACTGGACCATATTCAATGCCGTTAAACAAGTCAATTTCATCTTGTGTACGCTTCTTAAATTCAGCAAAGTCTTCATCAGTCCACCAGTTCTTTAAGTTACCGAATTCATCAAACTTAGCACCATTGTTGTCAAAAGCGTGAGAAATTTCATGGGCGATAACCACACCAATACCACCGTAATTCAAGCTACGTGATTGCTTTAAGTCATAGAATGGCTTTTGCAAAATTGCAGCTGGGAAAGTAATATCGTTTCTTTGTGGATCGTAACATGCATTGACTAAGTTACCAGGCATTAACCAAACAGTTCTATCAACTGGTTCAGTCAATTTTTCAAGGTTGTACTTAATTGATTCAACAGCAGCAGCACTTTCATTTGAGTAAAGACTGCCACCTTCTGATTCAGGAGTAACTTGAAGACGATCATAAATTTTTTCAATTTTTTCTGGATAACCAATCTTCAAAATTAAAGCACGTAACTTAACGATTGCCTTCTTCTTAGTGTCTTCAGATAGCCAGTCATTTTCAGAGATACGCTTTTCATAAACATCGATCATCTTATGAATCATATCTTCAACATCAGCCTTAGCTTCTGCACCAAAGTAAGTTCGACCATAGTAAACACCAACTACTTCACTGAACATACCATTAGCTAAACGGTAAGCTTGCTTAGTTCCAGAAGATAATTCAGGTTGACCTGATAAAGCTTGACTAAATGGAAAGGCAGCTTCACGGAAGTCTTGAGAAAGATATGCAGCTACGCCGTTAATGAACTTAACAACCATCCATCCCTTAATTTCGTCAAAATTATCTTCGTTGATCAATTCTTCAACATGATCTAAGAATCTTGGTTCAGTTACGATAACCTTTTCAGGTTTTTGAGCAAATAAACTAGTTAAGAAGTTATCAATCTTAAAGCTATCAAATTTTGCTTCAAATTCAGCCAAAGACATTGGGTTGTACATTGCTGGATAATCTGCCCATTCTTCAGTTGACTTAAGAACTTTAGAAAGTTTCTTATCAAACTTCAATGCATCTTCGACATACTTCTTAGCATCCGCTTCACTTACACCAGCCATCTTCAACAAGTTTTCAGATTGGTCTTGCAATACCTTTAATAAATCAGCAGCTGCAGGATTGTCATAAGTAGTTGTATCAGGCAAGAACAAACCAGGTCCGCCAAAGTAAACAACGTGAACTTTTGTATCCTTCATGTCGGCATCAACAGAAACGCTAATTGGCAAGTCAAAGGCATTCTTATAGAAATCAGCTGCTCTTAAGTTCAAATCAGCTAAGTTGCGCAAACTAGTAATTTCTTCAAGGTCAGCCTTAATTGGCTTCGCACCATCTTCGTTTCTTTTATCGAAATTATTAGCGATCTTATAAAGTTCAACTGCCTTTTCAAAATTAGGAACTTCTGGCAATTTCTTTTTACCATCTGCAAAATCAGCAAAGTCTTGCATTAAGCTCTTCTCAATATTCAAGTCAATGCCGTCAAATGAGCTAATTCTTGAACGGTCTGAAGGAATCTTTGCTTTTTCAATCCATTCAGAGTTCACTGCTAAGTAAAGATTATCTTGTGGTCTTGCATTAAGATCTGGCTTAGTGATATCACCAGCACCGCCACGTACATTGAATAATGCCATTAATTAATTCCTCCTTGTAATTCATAAGTGGTTATATAGATGATATCATTATTAAAATTTTTAGTCTATTATTAAAATCTAACATTTGTTTATTCTTTTCTAGTCTTTTTATTTCTACTCCTAGATAATAGAGATAGGTAAAAATAATGGAGAAAAATATTATGAAAAGAAATAATTTATTACTTCAAACATACAGCAAAAAATTGTTTAGTTTAACCTCAATTTTATTTACAGTTTTTCTATGTATATTTTCCAATAATATAGTCTATGCTGAAAATACAAATATTAATTCAAAAATTCAATCTTCCTCAACGCATGAACGTAGTGTACAAAAACTATATGCGAAAGTTTATGATCAAGATACAGATAAATATCTAGGAAGATTTTTATTAGCTACTCAAGTTGGATATACAAATAGTCCTCATCGAATGTTTGATGCCGATGGTATTAATCCTGTTCATATTGATGGTTACGCATTTGTAGGCAGTCCTTCAGCTATGATTCCAGTAAATTGGAAAAATAAAAGTGGAGTAACAGAAATTAAATGGACAATGGTTAAAACCAATTCTGAAACCTACAAAAAAACTCAACAAGCTATAGATAACATAAAAAATAATGAAAATAGCAATAAAACAGCTAATCCTAAACTTAATGAAGATGGCTTACAAGTGGACGATGAAGGTAATGTAAATCTTCATGATCTTTATCATTCTTATATGTCTTTTCTAGGACATCCCCTTCCTTCTGATAGAGCTGGTTATAATCCCAGCTCGCATGCTCTTTATTTATTCCAAAAATATCTAGGTTATGATCCTAATAAAACTAAAGAAGAAAATTATAAACATTCAACTAACTACCAATCATCTTTAAACAAAAGTACATCTTCTTATTCTAATGCTTCACGCTCTAATTCATCTAAAAAAACAACACATAATTCTTCTACTAAAAAAGCAACACGCAATATAAAACATTCGACAAAAAAAGATAAGAAAAAACCTAAACTCAATTCAAGTTTAAAACCAACTTTACTAGGAATGAGTTTAGGTTTAATAGGCTTTCTAATTTTTTTGATAATTAAACGTCTAAAACTTAAATAATTATAAAATCCAACTTTCTATTCCTTATCAAATAACTTCTTAATCCCTTCTGGCGTGTTAGCTTGCTTCAATTTTTCAATAAAGTCTTTATGCGTAAGCAACTTAGCTGTATTAGATAAGTACTGTAAGTGAGTCTTACTGTCCTTTGCTGGAATTAAGAAAGAAATCACCGTATCAATCTTTTGCCCATCTAAGGAATTCCAATCAATCGGATTTTTCAACTTCAAAACAAGCATGGCAGATTGCTTAATAGCAGTAGATTGTGCATGTGGAATTGCAAAACCATCAGTCATCCCTGTGGGGCTTTCCTTTTCTCTAGCTAAATATTTATCATAAACTTCCTCGCTATCAGAAGCTAAGCCATTCTTTACAGCTAAGTTGGCTAAATACTTTAGTGCTGAATCTTTATCTGGAACATCAACATTAATTTTAATATTTTGAGTATCCAAAATATCTTTAGGGTTATAGTCAGTAGTTTCTTTTTCAGCTACTGGTTTGTTAACATTTTCTTCTTCACCAAAGACATCAATATCTGGACCATCTTCAAATTGTGGTTCTGTCTTAGCAAATTTACCGGCAATTAAAGCTAGTAAAATTCCGGAAACTAGTGCACCGACTACGATCCATAATACCCATAGAAATGGCTTGTTAACGAGTGGCAAAATAATAAAACCACCATGAGGAGCTGGAACTTGAATTCTAGAAACATAAGTCAAAGCTGCTGCAATTGCGGAACCGACCATAAATGCTGGAATATTCCATAATGGGTGTTTAGCCGCAAATGGAATTGCACCTTCTGTAATGTGCGTTGATCCTAATAAGAAGTTAACATATCCGGCAGTACGCTCGTTCTTAGAATATGCTTTCTTGTTTAACAAAACTGCAAAACCAGTTGCTAGAGGCGGTGCAATACATGCAGCAGATACACCTGCCATGAAGTAGTAATTACCTTGAGCAAGAAGTGCAGTACCAGTTACATAAGCAGCCTTGTTAATTGGTCCACCAAAGTCAGAGGCACACATTACACCAATGATAATACCTAAAAGAATTGGACTTGAATTTTCAAAACCTTTTAGCCAAGACATCATTCCTGTATTAATTGCCTTAATTGGTCCATTCAACCAGAACATAATTGCACCAGTGATGAATACCCCTAATACAGGCAACAAGAAAATTGATTTTAATCCTCTAAATTCTTTGTCTGGCAATGGTTTCATTAATTTTTGCAATAAAAGTACTACAACAGCAGCTAAATAACCAACAATGATCGCACCTAAGAAGCCGCCACCACCAACGCTAGTAATCATCCCGGCTGCAAAACCAACAACTAGCCCTGATCTTTTAGCTAAAGCTTCTGCAATAAAAGCACCTAAAATTGGAACCATCAATCCCATTGTTGTGCTACCAATTGTATTTAGCATGTAGGCAAATTGATTATACTGGCTACTCTTAGGGTCAGCTGAATAAATACCCCAGAAGAATGAAACAGCAATTAAAACACCACCAGCCACAACAAATGGCAACATGTGGGAAACACCATTCATTAATGAAGTATAAATTTTAGTACCTAATTTCTCAGCACCAGCACTACTTTTTCCAGTAGAACTTTTAGCCGTTTGCCCTGGCTTATAAATTGGCGTGTCCGAACTTAATGCCTCTCTAATTAAAGTTTCAGGTTCTTTAATACCTTTGGCAACTGGAACAATTACCACTCTTTTTCCAGCGAACCGATCTGGATCAACGTCAACATCAGAAGCAATAACAACACCTTTTGCCTCTTTTATTTCTTCTGGTGTAAGTTCGTGTTCAACACCAGTTTGCCCGTGTGTTTCAATTTTGATCTTATAGCCTAATTTTTGGGCAGCTTTTTCTAAAGCTTCTTCAGCCATAAAAGTATGGGCAACTCCAGTAGCACATCCCGTTGCCCCAACTAAATCATACTGAGCCATCTTATTTCATCCTTCCTACTACTTAATTTCACTTACTTGAATTTCGTTTAAATATTTTTCTAATTTAAAATCTGTTAACCCAGATCGGCTAGCTGTATCGCTACCCGCTGCTATTGCAGATTTTAAAGCTGCAGTATCACTTTTATCTTTTTCTTTTTCTCCAATAAAGGTTCCAAGCATTGTATCACCAGCACCAGCCGTATTAAGTGCTTGAATTTTCGGTGCATTGCCAAAGTAGGCATGATCTTTATTAATTAAGGCTGCCCCATTCTCTCCAAGTGAAACCAAGACATTTTGACAGCCAGCACTAATTAACTTACGAGCTAATTCAATAATCTTTTTCTGATCTAATTTTTCATTCAGATCAAAGAAACTAGCTAGCTCTTGATCGTTTGGTTTTAATAAATACGGCTGATACTCAAGCGTATCTAACACAACTTTAGAACTAGAATCAATTACTAGTTTGACCTTCTTTTCTGCTGTAATCTTCGCAATTTCAACCAAATATTCTGCTTTAATTCCTCTTGAAAAACTACCTGAAATAATTAAAGTATCGTCTGCTTTTAAGGTGTCTTTTAAGTATTTCAAGAACTTATCTTGAACATCTTGTCCAACTTCTGGACCAGGATTTACTTCTTTGTATTCCACATTTTGATCTAAAACTCGTGTAAAGACATTAATCCTAGTTGGTTCTTTTACCTTAAGAAACTTAGTCTTGATGCCTTTTTCCTCTAAACCTGCTGTAATGTAATCAAGAGTAAAGCCTCCTCCAATTCCGGTCGCCATGTTTTTTATACCCATTTTTTTCAAAATAAACGATACATTTACACCCTTACCATTAGGTTGAAGCTCAAAATTTTCAGTTCGATTAACAGTATTTGATTCTAATTTTTTAGTAATAATTACCAAATCGATCGCTGGATTAAGTGTTATTGTATAAATCATGAGTTTTCTCCCTTTTCTTACCGCTTACATTATTAGTATACTTAGATATGAACGTAAGGATTTTCTGAATTGAAAGCGTTTTATAAAATAAGTGGTAAAGTTTTACAGAAAGGGAAGTACTAATATGCAAAATAATGATCTTAGTAATGCGGAATTACATTTATGGGAAATAGTTCAAAACAATCCGCAAAAAATTGCAAAAATGTCAATTGTAAAATTGAGCCAGTTTGCTCATGTTTCAACAGCTACTATTGTTAGAACAATGCAAAAGATGGGCTATAGTGGCTATACTTCTTATCGAGAATCTTTAAAGTTGCAAGATCGTTCTAATAGCAACTTTGACGTTTTAAATGACGCTGACGATAAAATTAAGAGCGTAATCACCAAAAATGAGATTGAGATGAATAATACTCTCCATAATCTTAGCTATAGCAATATTGAAGATAGTATTTCTATGACCAAACAAGCAAAAGTAGTCTATATCTTTGCGCGTGGCTTATCCGAATCGATTGGTCAAGAAATCATGGTTAAACTTCAACTAACTGGTAAATATGTCGAGTTCCATGCTGATCCTAACATTATTAAAACCGCCTCTAAGCGAATTAAACAAGACGCTCTGGTTATTTTTATTAGCCTAAACGGCAATACGCCCGAATTAGTTGATGCAGCTAAAAGCTTATCTCACCACGATGTTCCTATTATTACCTTTACTACTAATCCCAACGGCCAACTCGCTTCGCTTTCGACATTAACTTTTATGGGATACATGTCTAAAACCAACTACTTCCCCGACTATGAAGTACGTTCTAGACTACCTTTACAGATTATGACTCGGATCTTTTCAGATGCTTATTCAGTTAGAACAGGTTTTGCTAGGCAATAATTATTGTTAATGCTTGATTTTAAAGATAGAAAAAAGAGTTGATAAACCATTTGTTTATCAACTCTTTTTGTATAAATGTTTAAATTTTATAAATTAGTTATTCTTTTTCCTACGGCTCATGCCCATTGCACTAGCAATACCAACTGAAGCAACTGTTAAGCCTGAGATTGCTGCAATAATTTCATTCTTAGCACCAGTTTGTGGCAAGTGTTTAGTAGTTGCTTGACCACCAATAGAAACAACATGTGCTTTATCAGCTTTAACCCCGCGATTTGCTTCAACCTTGTAGTAAGTTGTGCCATTCACGGTCTTTTCATCATAGACTTTAACCGCAGTATTAGAACCTGTTAAAACAACGGATGCAGCTGCATTATCGTTGCTATCCACAATTTTTACAGTAGATGATTTTGCTTCTGCCTTAGTCTTGTCGGACTTAGGTTCGTTCTTCATCTCTGGCTTTTCAGTCTCAGTGTCTTGTTCCTTCTTTGATCCAGATTCGGTAGAATTTGGAGTATTAGGCTCAGGTTTAACAGCTGGTTCATCAGATCCTTGAGTGTTGGTTTCAGGTTTAGTTGTTGTTTTTTCAGTATTTGTAGTTTCTGAACCTGGCTTAGCTGCTGGTTTAGCAGGTGTTTGATTATTATTTTCAGGCTTAGAGTCTGACTTACCAGCACTATTAGCCTTCTTGTTCAATTCATCTAACTTACTTTGTTCAGTAGAATCAGATTTATTTTTTTCGTTTTCTATATTTAAACTATCCTTTTTTTCTTCACTATCTGATTTTTTGACAATAACTGTATCGTCATTTCCCGTTGTAGTAGCTTTTGCACAATAGCCATTCATACCAACTAGAGCTGTTGTAGTTAACAGCATAGCTACTATAGTTCTTAATCCCTTCATTTTTCTCCTCCATTAACATCTTTTTTCATTCTAATTGCTTGCATTTATCTTTTCAAGTGCATAACTATCGCATTCTTTCTATAAAAATCAATTAATTTAAAAAAAGCAAAAAAACAAGGCTAACTTTCTAGCCTTGTTTTTTCTAGTTATTAAACTAATCTATTAATCTTCAACTTCGAGCTTATCTTTCCATGACTTAGCACCCTTAAGTGCATCGTTCAAGTTCTCGATATTCTTCTTACCTTCAGTTGATAACCATTCTCTACCTTGCTTTTCACCTTCGGCAGCAAATGGCTTAATTGCTGGCTTCCAAGTTGCACGTCCACAAAGAACACCGTTGAAGTCTGCATCAGCTTCTTCAGCCATCTTAATTTCGGCAATGAATTCTTCACTTGTTACACCAGCTGATAAGAAGATGTATGGTAAATCAGTTAAGTCTGATTGTTTCTTCAACAACTTCTTTGCTTCTTCTTGAGTATAAACAACATTGTTGTCACCATTGAAACCTTCTACGTACTTAATATTGAATGGAATTTCAACCTTAAGAACAGTAACGTCATATTGAGGTTTTGAAAATTCTTCAATTGTCTTAAATACTTTTTCAGGCTTTACTTTAGCATATTCCTCGCTCTTAACGTCATCCATCTTGCCATCATAAGTTAATAATTCAAGGAAAAATGGAAGACCGTTTGCTTTAGTTTCAGCTCCTACTCTTTCAACGAAAGCCTTCTTCTTATCATTAATTTCATCACTTTCGTCTGGATCGTAGTAAAGCAAGAATTTAACTGCATCGGCACCATCATTTTTAATTCTTAAAGCTGATTGGTCGGCAATTAAATCACACATTCTACCTGGTTCAGTGGTGTCATAACCAGTCTTTTCATAAGATAGTAATAAACCACAATTCTTATCCCTTACCTTAGTTGCAGGAAGACCATATTCTGGATCCGTTAAAATTGCGGAAGCATATGGTGTTAATTCTTTAGAAACAGCTTCTTTAAAATCTACGATTGTTGTTTCATCGGCAGGTTTATTTGCTGCTTCAGCTAACATTCTCTTTAATGATCCTCTTTGGTCAATTGCTAATGCGCTGATTACTCCAGCTTCATTAGATAAATTGTCCATATGTTTTGCAACTTCAGGTGAAATTTTTCTCATTGTGTATCTCCTTTTACTTAACCGCACATCTATATTATAAGATGGCGCTTTCACAAATAGAAGAGATCGCTTACATTCTGTAAAGGTTTTCATCTAAAGAGAAAAATCATGTAAAAGTTTACCTAAATATTTTCAACTTATCTTTCAATTGTGCGTGGAGCGGCACAATAATTGCCAACATCATAAAGATTCCAGCTGCAGCTACAATAAAGAAATTGATATAGCCGAACTTATCAATCACTAGTCCTCCGAATAAAGGACCAAAGGCTCTACCAATCGCAGACGTTGAAATTGTTAATCCTTGGTATTTTCCTTTACTTTCAACTGGAGATAAATCATTTACATAGGCTGGCATTGCGGGCATGGCAGTGGATTCACCTAAAGTCAAAGTAACCATTGAGAATACAAAATGTGCATAATCTTTTGCGAAAATTAAAGTTACAAAAGAGATAGCAAACATTGTAACTCCGAACACAACTTGATGGAATAAATTCTTAAAAGTATTAGGAAAACGACTTAAAAAAGCCTGTACAATCACAATAATGCTGGCATTAATTGTCCAAAGTAAACTATATAAGTGAAATGGAATGCCCAAAGAAACCATATAAACTGAAAGATTAGACTCCCAGTTCATGTACATTAGCCAGATCACAGCCAAAGTAGTAAAAAAGCCAATAGTTAATTTTAGATTAGCACTAGGCATTGGGGTTATCTTATTTTTACTATTAGTATTTTGCTGAGCTTTTCTTTCCAAATGAAACTTAATAATTGGACGATAATTAATAATTGAGTTTATACATACAATTACGAAAAGACTGGCCGCAATAATGAATAAAATCGTAACAGAGTAATCATAAATATAACCTACGATTAAAGTACCAAGTACCACACCTAGATTTTGTGCAAAATAGATCGTATTGAAAACATACCTGCCAGGCTTAGACTTAATACTAGTTGCAATTGAATTAATTAAAGCCCCATTCCATCCACCAAGTAGCCCAGTCAAAGTCATCCAAACCCAATAAATCGGCCAAGTATGATTAGCAGCCATTCCAAACAAAACTAAGGCATCTAAACCTGCTCCTGCAATAATTAAATAATAGGGATTGAAATGATCATACGCCCAACCTGCAACAAAGGAGCCAAGCATATTAGCTAAACAGTTAAAGAGCAGTACAATTCCAATCATCGCCAAAGATACGTGTAATCTCTTATTTAAATAAACCGAAGTCAATGGCCAGATAAAACTAGCTCCAATCCAGGTAAATAACTCACCTAATAGAAGCCAATGAAGCTTAATCTCATCATCTGGTTGAATATTCTGTTTGCCGTGCATTTTTTCACCCTTTTCTCTAAAACTCTTACATTCAGTCTAGCAATTAATGAGCTATTTTGCACGAGAGTTAAAAAAAAGAGGCAAATTGCCTCTTTCAAAACCTATTCAGTTTTATTTATCGTCATCCTTTTTCTTCCGTCCACCAAGTAAACCAAAGATACTAATACCAGCAAGAAGTGATCCAATTGCAGCAATTAAACTATTGTCATGAAGACCAGTTTGCGGCAATTCATGTTTTCTTCTTGAACCAACTGATAATAGTTCACCCTTTTCACTGTAGATAGCTCCATTTTCTTTAACTTTGCTACTTGCTGGATATACATGACCAGTATGGTCTACTAAACGACCATCTGCACGTTTCTTATATCCATATTCGTGAATGAGTTTATCTTGAGTCTTAGTTTCTTGCTTAGAAACATTTTCTTCTTGTGGCTTATTTGGTTTATTTTCTGGAATTGTTGGATAAGTTTGTGAATTCTTAGTGTAAATTACGTTAAATACTAGGTCTTCTGAGTTAGGAGTTACAGTTTGAGCTGCAACTTTAGCTGGAGAAGCCGTGTATCCAGAAACTTTTGGAGAAGGAACTTCATTAAAGATTTCTTCAGCATTATTCCAGCTATTCCAAGTAATTTCACCAGTTACAAGATTCTTTACACCAGTTCTAGTGAAGTTAACTTTCATTTCCTTATCGGCAACGATTTGTTTGCCATTAGCAGTGTGATAATGGATAGTTTCAGTAACAGTCTTAGATTGTTGTACTTTTTCAGTCTTAGCTTCAATGACAATTGTAGTTAAACCACCATTTTCACCAATCTTGATTGAAGTTGGAATAGTATTAGCAGCTTGCCAGTTGTTAGGTAATTTTGGTGTAAATGTTGTATCTAAGCCGTACTTACCTGAAACAATTTGGGTACTAATTTCTTTACCATTCTGATCAACATAGCGAATTACTTGGCTTTCTGAAGCAGGAGCGTAAGTAATTTCAACTTGGCTATTAGCAGTATGTGAATTAACTACTTTAGCAGGTACTTCAGCTACGCTTGGAACATAGTGAGTAATGACATGAGGAGTGTAACTATCCCATTGGGCTGCATGATTAGAAGCATTTGAATTTTGAAGTTTCCAATCGCTGTAAGTAACTCTACCTGTTACTTCATCAAACGTTGCCGTTCTAGTGAAGTTTACAGTTTGAGTGACCTTAGTAGTCTTACCGCTTGGGTCAGTTACAACAATCGTACGAGTTGGTGTAGCTGTTAAACTTTCCATCTTCTCGTAATTCTTGCTTGGATCACCAGGTACTGGACCTGTTGGGATATCCTTTTCTGGTGTGTCTGGAGTTACGATAACTGTTCCATGCTCTACTTTTACAGTTACTGTTGGAATACCATTTTCGCTAATTGTTATTGTCTTAGGAATATCTTGACCTGGTACAATCTTCCAACCCGATGGAACTTGTGGAGTTACGTTGACTGTTTCGCCAGTCTGGCCAGATATTGTGGTTTGACCGACTTCCTTACCATCGCCATCAACATAAGAGATCTTACCTGTTTGAGTATTTACAGTGTAAGAAATGCGTATTGTTTCATCTGCAGTTTCAGCGCTAACAACTTGTGATTTTACCATTTGAGTTGCAGTGTAACCTGCCACTTCTGGTGCTGCGTATTGCGACCATTCTGTTGGTTCAGAACTTGCCCAGTTACTGTAAGTTATCTCGCCTGTTACTTCATCAAACGTTGCTGTTCTAGTAAAGTTTACAGTTTGAGTGACCTTAGTAGTCTTACCGCTTGGGTCAGTTACAACAATTGTTCGAGTTGGTGAAGCTGTTAAGCTTTCCATCTTCTCGTAATTCTTGCTTGGATCACCAGGTACTGGACCTGTTGGAATATCCTTTTCAGGGGTTTTCGGAGTAACGATCGTTGTACTGTGCTCTACTCTAACAGTTACTGTTGGAATACCAGTAGCTGTTGCTGTAACACTCTTAGGAATATCTTGGCCTGCTACAATTATCCAGCCTGTTGGTGCTTCTGGAGTTACTGCAACGCTTTGATCAGTCTTGCCTGTTAATGCAGTTTGACCAACTTCATTGCCTTGACTATCAACGTAAGAAATCTTACCTGTTTGGTTATTTGCAGTGTAAGAAATGCTTACTGTTTCATTCTTAGTTTCAGCGCTAACAGCTTGTGATTTTACCATTTGAGTTGCGGTGTAGCCTGCCACTTCTGGTGCTGTGTATTCTGACCATTCTGCTGGTTCAGAACTTGCCCAGTTACTGTAAGTTATCTCGCCTGTTACTTCATCAAACGTTGCCGTTCTAGTAAAGTTTACAGTTTGAGTGACTTTAGTAGTCCTACCGCTTGGATCAGTTACAACAATCGTACGAGTTGGTGAAGCAGTTATACTTTCCATCTTCTCGTAGTTCTTGCTTGGATCGCCCGATACTGGACCTGTTGGAATATCTTTTTCTGGTGTTTCTGGAGTAACAGTAATTGTGCTATGCGTTACTTTCACAACTACTGTTGGCACTCCAGTTGGAGTAGCGACTACTGTTTCAGGAATATCTTGACCTGAAACAATTTGCCAGCCTGTTGGAGCTTCTGGCGTTACCTTGACAGTTTCACCAGTCTTACCACTGATTGTGGTTTGGCCAACTTCTTTACCATCACTATCAACGTAAGAGATCTTACCTGTTTGATTGTTTGCAGTGTAAGTAACAGTAATTTGACTATTCTTATCATTACCAGTTACTTTCACTTGCTCAACCTTAGCAGGAGCTGCTGTGTATCCAGCAAAGGCAAATGGAGTAAAGCCAGCGAAGATATCTTTACCATCTACTGCAGTCCATGAACCTTCACTATTTACAACAATCTTACCAGTAACTAAGTCATACTTAGCAGTTCTAGTAAACTCAACAGTTTGAGCTTTTTGAGTTTCTGGAATTTGAGCTAATTGGGCTGTACTTAATCCTTCGTAGTTGATTGTCCGAGTAACGTCCTTAACTAAGCCATTTTCTCTGAACCAATTCTTATTAGTTGGATGTGGATTAGTACTTGGATCAGTTGGATTAAGCTCATTCAACTTATGAACTAACTTGATATACAAGTTTTGATTCAATGTCTTACCAAAAGTATAACTAGTTGGTAATTCTTGATCTGGAGCTAATTCGTAATTGTCAGGAACAACTAATTTAAGATCATTGATAGTTGAATTAGCAACACCTGTCTTAGTAATTGTCTTACCGACTTGCTTATTACCATCTTGTGTATCTTCAAACTCAATACTTAAAGTTGCATCCAAGGTAAATCTAGCGTCTGAAGAAATATTCAGTTTGTAGTTTGGATTTGTTTTTTCAAGAGCAGCGATACTTTCTGGAGTTAATTTAATTACATAAACGCCAGATTCAGATGGAACTCCAGTTGCAAACTCATAAGTCATCCCTGTTGGAACTGTAATACCTGCGGGAGCGTGAACCGTGAAGTTTGCATTATCAATTGAGGTTGATGTGCTTTCCTGACTACCAGAAATTGTTACATTTTCTTCAGCTGGCCTAATTACGTAAGTAAATTGTCCACTTTCAGAAATTGCGTAGTTAGGATTGTCAGCTTGTAATTTCTTCAATCCATTTGCGGTCAAAGAAATGTAGTAAGTACCAGCATTAGTTGGTGCTGATATTGCCTTACCATTTGCGTCTACCCATTCGTAGTCGTCATTAGTCAAGTTAGCGGCATTCAAGTCTTCACCATTTACTAGGCCACTAGTGGTGAACACGCCAAAGTTTTCAGCTTGAGTATTGATTACTGCTGGCTGACCATCGTAAGTCTTGCCATCTGTACCAGTACCATTATTACCAAGGATTACATTAAGAGCTTTTTGCTTAATTGTGTAAACAGCAGCACCTAAAAGATCTTGTGCGTCTAAAGTTACATTTCCTTGGCCAGCATATTGGTTGATTGCGTTTTGCAAGTTTGTAATACCATCTGCACTTAACTTAATAGTGTAAGTACCAGCATTAGTTGGTGCTGATATTTCTTGACCATCCTTATTTTCCCAAATGTAATCTCCAGCTTGCAAAGCATAAGTACTTTGAGCACTTGATCCTGGGAAAGCAAAGCTAACAATAATATCACCGTTTGTACTATTCACTTCAGCAGTAGTTGCAGCTTGACCATCATAAGTCTTAGAAGATGAGCCCCTAAGAGTTGCAGTACCGTTTACAACGTTGATCGTGTAAGTAAATTCGCCATCAACTGAAGTAAAGTTGTAATTTGAATTATCAGCTTTTACTTGTGCAATTGCATCCTTAGTCAAGCGTAAGTAGTAAGTGCCAGCGTTTACTGGATTACCAGTCATTGCAACGTAGTTACCGTCAGCATCTTTACTGTACCAAGCATAACTATTGGCAGTTAAGCCAGTAAGGTTAAGATCTTGGTTAGTGACTAAACCTGTTGTATTCCACTTGATCTTGTTCATTACATCCGAAACAGAAGTAGTTTGAGCATTGTAGTCACGATCAGCTGAACCACTAATTTTTGCAGTGGCAGGAGCTGGATTAATTGTGTAGTTAATCAAACCAGCTACAGAACTAAATTGATAGTTTGAATTTGCATTTTGTAATTCAGCAAGCGTACTTGCATTTAAGCGTGCCTGGTAGGTTCCAACATCAACCGGTGCACTTTCAAGCTTATTACCAGTTTCATCATACCAAGTGAAGTCGCTAGCGCTAATACCCGGATTTACTAATGGATTATTAGCAACGATTCCATTTGCAGTAATAGTTATTCCATTAACATCAAGATCCGCTGCTTGAGCATCATAAGTCTTACTTTGATCAGGTGCAGAAATTGTTACGTCAGTGAGTGTTTGTGGATTAATTTTAAAGCTTGCTTGACCACTTAGTTTATCTGCTGAAACAGTCACATTAGACTGATCATTGTCACCTAAACCAGCTTGTGTGTTCAAAGCGTTTTGTAAATGATCTAGAATAGCTTGCTTGTTTAAACTAATCGTGTAAGTACCAACATTAGTTGGTGCATTGCCATTTGCAGTACTCCAAGTATAGTCACCGTTTTGTAAAGCATAGGTACTTTGAGTAGTTGAACCTGGGAAAGTAAAGTGAACTAAAATCTGCCCATTGCTATTAACTTCAGCAGTTGTTACAGCAGTTCCATCAAAAGTCTTTTGGTTAGAGCCACTAAGTTCTGCACTAGCTGCGGCTGCTTTTACTACATAATCAGCATTAGTATTAAATGCCCACTTGTAGTTAGCACCCTGATTACCAGTTAAGGCTTTTAGCTTTTCTTGACCAGCTTCTGATAATTCTACTTGATAAGTACCGACATTAGTTGCATCACCAATAATTTGTAAATCATTAGCTGTCAAAGTTAGAGTCTGTGCTTTACCATCAGCGGAGTAAACCGTAGTAGTGTAAGCTACGTTGTACTTATCTAAGTTAAGACCACTTGATAAGGTTGGTACGGCATTATAAGTTTTGCCGTCACTACCATTAAGAGTAACAGTAACTTCACCTTGTTTAACCGTGAATGTTCCCTTCGCAGTTACATCAGCAGCGGTTTGTGGGTATGAGTAATTAGTGCCGAGCTTTTCTTCAATGTTAGCCAAACCTTGTGCAGACAATTCTACTTGGTATTCACCAACATTACCTGGGGTTTGGTTAAATACTAGATCACCATCAACTGTGTGATAACTTAGAGCAGCCCCATTTTCAGTGGTAATTGTTAATACATAGCCAGATGGGTTTACTTTAATTGCATTGAGCCAATCTTGCGTACCATAAGTTACACTTGATTGACCTGAAACAGCAATAGTTACTGGCATTTGTTCAACAAAGAAGTTAGCCTTAGCATCCGCAGCTTGCGTCCAATCGTAGTTGCTTGAACCAGCTAAATCTTTAAGCTTTTGCAAACCTTGTGCTGATAACTTAACTTGATAAGTACCCACATTAGTAGGTACAGTAACAAACTCAAGATCACCAGCAGCTAAAGTTACGTTTGTATAAATTCGTTCTGCATTATTATCAACAGTTTCATTATGAACAGGTGCGGTGATAGAAATACTGTAATCACCAACATTAATGTTAGTCGATTCACCATATTTCACATGTTGAGCCCCAGTAATTTTTACCGTTGTATTAGCTGGCGTAATAACATATGAAGCTGGTGTATGACTTGGTTCAACAATCTCTTCATTATCCTGTTCATCAACACCGTTTTCCCCAATGTTACCCGAGAAGTCATAGTCTGGGAATAATTGGCGTAACTTATCAGTTAGCTGCTTAGAAATTTTTACGCGGTAAGTGCCGACATTAGTTGGAACACCACCATCCGGATAGCCTTCAACATATAAGTCACCAACTGTCCAGGTAAGTCCAGTATCATTATCATTATTTAAAAGCTTATTGTCTTTCCAAGTTAAGTTTGGAACTGGTAAATCAGTAGAAAGCCAATTAGTAAAGGCTAATTGATACTTACTTGGACTAAATGGCGTTGCTGTTCCATAAACAGTCGTTTGATTACCAGTTAAGGTTAATTCAGCTTTATGTTCATAAATGAAGTACTCACCGCTCTTAGCTGACTGACTAATCTTATAATTAGCAGCACCTGATAATTGCTTAATTCTTTTAATAGCGTCAGCAGTCAATTGAACCTTGTAAGGATTACCTTTTACAGGTTGACCATCGGCACCAATCCCGGCATTAGCATGGATAGCATGTTTGCCGTTGGCATCAACTACTTCAAGATCAGATGGAGTTAAAGTAAATTTACCTAAATCAGTTGGCTCAGTAGTTGAATTGCCCCAAACTAATTTAATATCGCCATTGTTGATTTGCTCTTGCGTAATTTCAGCATTCTTGTCATTAAAGACTTTAGAAGCACTACCTGAAACACCAATTGTTAATTCAGCTGGAGTCACTACATATGGGATTTCTCCAGAAATTGTGCTCTTACCATTTTCTTCAAAAGTGTAATTAGGGTTAGCATCCGCAAAGGCCTTTTCACCTTGAGTATTCAGCTTCAAGTAATAAGTACCAGCATTAGTTGGTGCAGATGAAAGTTTATTGCCTTGACCATCATACCAAGTAAAGTCACTAGCTGTGAAAGTAGGAACTGTTAAGTTTTCAACGTTATGGAAGCCAAAGTTGTTAGCTGTTTCAGTCTTAGTTGGATCAAAGCTGACTGGATTGCCATTATAGATAGTATTTTCTCCACCATATAGTTGAACGTTAGCAGCAACTGCCTGCTTAATCTCAAAGCTTGCAGAGCCTCCGTCGTCAGTAGTTGTCGTAAGGACCACGTTACCAGCACCCACAACCTGATCAATCTGACTTTGGATCTTATTGATAGCAGCCTGTGTCAACTTAATCGTGTAATTACCAACGTTTACTGGCGATTGGTTATCACTCGTTGACCAAGTATAGTCACCAGCTTCTAAAGTGAAGCTCTTTGGCAAGTTGGCAATTCCAGTACCGTTAATAGCTACCTTAATTGTTGAACCATTAGCATCAACCCAGCGGATTGCCAATCTTGAATCGGCGTTAATAGCTACCTTAATTGTTGAACCATTAGCATACAAGTCAGCAGTAGATACCGCTGAGCCATTGTAAATCATTGAGCTATTACCACTAAGATCTGCGGTAACTTTAGCCTGGTCAATCGTGTAAGATCCTTTACCTGCAGAAGCAGTAGCAGCCCACTCAACATTATCGCTATTAATTGCCTTAATGTGGTTCCAGCCTGACTGTGATAAGCGAACTTGATACGTTCCGACTTTAACAGGGGCTTGGCTTGTCCAATTGCCGTCAACATTAAATTCAATATCGCCAGCAACCAAGTTATAAGTTGGATTGTTAGGCTCATTTAACGCAATTGAGTATTTACCCAAGTAATCATCAGCACTAACAGGCGTTCCGGTATAAGTGTATGAAGGATCACCACTGAAGACTGCGCTTGCCTTATATTTTTTAATTACTAAAGTACCAAAAGCATTTGGATCAATACTAATATGATAATTATCGCCAACAGCATTCTGAATCTTAGCTAATCCAGCAGCAGTCAACTTCACTTGGTAGCTACCGACATTTTCGGCTGGACCGTTAACGATCGCAAAGTCACCTGAATCAAGAGTTACATCGGCTAAGCTTGCAACAGCGCCGGTAGTATTACCGCTAGTTTGAGTGATTGAAACCTTCACACTGTTAGTGTCGTCAGCATTGTAGACCACATTAATCGGTGAACCATTGTAGGTTTCGGTTTGGGTACCAGAAACGCTAACCGTATTAGCAGATGGTGTAATTTCAAAGCTTGCGCTACCGCTAATTGCATTATCTGCGAACTTAACGTTACTTACATCATTTTGACCGTTACCAACAGCTTGTTTAATTATTCCTTCAATTGCATCTGAATTCAGAACAATTGTATAAGGTTGACTATCTGCATTAACTGGAGCTTGACCATTTGGTGTATTCCAAGTAAAGTAGCCATTATTTAATTTAACTGTAGTTGAATAGTTAGCATTACCATCCTTTGGATAATGCAAAGTCAAAGTAATGTTGTTACCAGTACTAGTTGAGTTGAGATCATCAACACTGACTGCTTGGCCATTGTATTCACGGCTTGCGCTACCTGAAAGAGTAGCTGAAGCATTAGCCTGGTTAATCGTGAAAGTCCCGTTGCCAGAATTAGTTAAGTCAAAGTTTGGATTATTAGCATTTAACTTAGCCAAACCAGCATCAGTCAAGACAACCTTGTAAGTACCCACATTAACTGGCGCATTACCATCAGCCCAAGTAAAGTCGCTGCTATTTAAGCCAGTGGCATCAAGCGTAACGGTTTGACCATTAACAGTCGTTGTAAAGACAAACTTACTTGGATCAAGTGTACTTGGAGCAGCACCATTATAAGTCATCTCATAATTGCCGCTCTGAGCATTAGCCATTACAGCATTATCAGCAAGCTTATTAATCATGTAAGTTGCATTGCTGGTAATAGTTGATTGCCCATTTTGAGTCCAAATAATACTGTTGTTGCCGTATTTAGCAATAATGCCATTTTTACCTTGAGCAGTTAAACGAACTTGATAGTTGCCAGCATTGATTGGTAAGGCAGTAGTCCAGTTCATACCATCGGTTGAAAATTCAACATCGCCGGCTTGAAGAGTATACATACCTGCGCCTGCAGTTGGTCCTGTAACATTCACTTTCAAAGCATTATTAAGTTCAGCATTAGTAATAGCTTGGCCATTATAAGTACTAGTACCAGTACCAGTTAATGTAGCTGTAGCTACAGCACCCCAAGTGATATTAATAGTTGTATCTTGCGAAGTACCATTGACTGTTTCAGCTGGAATTTGCCCATTAACGAGTTGAATTGGAGTAGTAACTCCATTAACTGTTTTAGTAACAGTCATTGTGTAGCCGCCTACTTTTGGTACATTTAATGCATACCAATACATTGAATCAGTACCCCAATCGTTATAAGCAATTCCACTATCATTAACATTCAAGTGTGCGGTACGTGTAATTGTAGACTTTTGAACTGTCGTTTCTGTTTCTTTACCTGGTTGAGTAATATTAATTGTTCTTGTAACTGTTTTACTAAGTTTAGAATTAGGAACATAGTAAGTAGTTAACGAATTACGCCAGTACCAAGTTGAATCAGTATCATTTGTATAACCCGTTCCAGAATTGACTCCTGGATTGCCAAAAACAGTTGAACTATAAATTGCTGCTGGATAAGCACTGATGATCGCAGTATAGCCATCTTTAGTAGGAACGTTAATTCCAAGCGAAGATCCTGAAGGTTGACCGTTACTTCCTAAGCCAGTCCAATTACCCTGACCAGAGATAACGTGGAACCCTGGTGTATCGCTATCGCCAGCATCAGTATCCCAACTCCAACCACTATATGTGATTGTGTTAGTTGACACATTTAGGCTTCCGGTCTTTTTATAAAAGATCTCAAGCTTATATGGTGAAAATACTTCTTCCCCAGTTAAATCGCCAGCGTCAGCATAAACATAGTTTTCAGTGACAGTCCGAGTTTGAGTTTCATTAGGAATATACAAAACAGTATGAACTGGACGTGCTTCATAAATTGGAGCGTTCTCAGTATATGCTAAGGATTCCTTACCTTCGCCGGATGTCCCTGCCTTATTCCAAGTTGGGTAAACAAATTGATTTGCTGGTTGATCCGATTGATCAGTAACCGTTGCAGCGGTGTAACCATCCAATGTCGGCACATCAGCTACAACTGCTCCCCAGCTTTGTGGAAGGCTAGTCCAAGTACCTGATTCAACATGGTAACCATTCTGCCCTTGCTTGGTATCCCAAAGCCATGGAGTGTAGGTAACTTTCTTAGTAACCAGATCCTTTGACTTAGTTCTTGAGTAGTACACATCAAGGACAGCAGAAGTAAATGCAGACCCGTCTGGCGTATAAGTACCATCGGCATTAACTTTAGCCTTAATATAGTTCACAGTCGGCTTACGAGTTTGTTGTTCTTGTGTTTCCTGGATCTTGTGCTTAAGATTAATGGTCATCGTTGCACCGGTTAAAGCCTTAAGAACGGAGAAAGTATTCTCCCACTGATAGTTTGGAGTTGTCCAATCGGCGGTTGGATTGGTAAGCGATACCCCGTAACTCCCAACTAACTGCACCCCATCCGGCACGCCAGAAGTTGAAACAGAATAATAGTCACCAGCATCAGCACCTGCTGGAAATGTTAATTTCGTGTTAATGCTTGGATAATAGCCACCAGTTCCTGCTGCAGCACTGCCTGACACTTCTACCGTACCAAGATTAGTATTTGAATCTTCATCGTGGAAAGTAATGTAGAAGTGCATCTTTTGGTGAATTGGCACTTGAACAACAGGTGTAGTTTGACTAAAAGCAGCCAAAGTATACTGACTTGGAATTGACGCACCGTTTCCTAGTTCATAGCCGTCTGGCATTGCCATATGGAATTTAAGCCCTTGAACTACGTAAGGGACCTTAATAACATAAGGATCACCGATAACTGTAGGAGCAAGTGGTGCACCAGCAAAAGTATTGTTATCCGTAACTTGAACATTGGCCCAGTGGATACCTAAACTACTTGTATCCAGTGTCCCTAATATCTTGTAAGAAAAGGCAGTAGAATCATACGCGTATTGATTGACAATCATCGTAGAAAAGTCATTGCCATTAGCATCAGCAGTATTAAAGTCTGGGGTATCGTTTACCCTATTCACATAGTAGAAGGTACTTGGTTGAAGCTGTGATCGTGCTTCAACGTAAGATTCAATATCCTTAGTTGTACTTGTACCATCTTTATACGTTACTCTGATAGTCCCAGATATCGTACTACCATTAATAGCATCTTGCTGCGTTGCAGTTGGGGCATTGCCAACCCAAGAAAAAGTAGCCCCGCTTTGAATTAAAGCAGCCGCATTGGAAATAAATTTTGAGGCTAAATTTGTCAAATCACTTCCAGCAACTACATAAGCAGGTGTGTCGCTATCCATAGTATAAGTCTCTGGTGCAATATGTTCGGTTGAATCAGCATGAGGGGTTACAGGTTTAATATTCGATTTTTCTTGAGTAGCAGAATTACTATTACTTTGATTAGTTTTAGTAGAAACGGAAGTTTCGCTAGTTAAGACAGGTGTATATTTTGAAGTTGAGGTTGATCTATTTTTTTCAACAGTATTTTGGGCAGAATTATCCTTAGAGCTTGTTGTGTCAGAGCTATCTTTTGAAGAAGTAGATGCTTGAGTAGCAGTAGCTTTAACAATATTAATAGTTGTTTGACTTTGTGCTTGCTTAGATTTACTTACTTGAGTAGCAGTTTCAGCAGATGCACTATTTGTCTGATCTTCTGACTTGTTACTCTTAATTTCAGCAGCAATTGGAATTGGAGCATGCTTTTCAGCGGTTGCCAAAGAAGATGCCTCTACTTTTGAGTCATCTTTTTTATCAGTATTATTATCAGAACTATTATTAGTAGTATTAGATGATACACTAGTCGTTGTAGTGTCCGCCGCATTAACATCCGTACTTGCGTGAACTGTCTGACCTTCATTAAAAGTTAGAAATAAAGTTGAAAGTAAAACAGAACAAACACCAACGCTCAATTTTCTAATACTAAAACGTTGTTTAGAATCAAAGTCTTTTTTATTGAATAACATTTTAGCCTGTCCCTTCAATTTTAAATTGGTAATAGTTATAAGATTTCTATAGTTATTTTAACGCGTTAAAAATAATTCTTATAGGATTTTTGATTAATTTATTATAACAACTCAATTTACTACTTTATCAGTATTAACTCTAGAGATTGCTATTCTTATTATACTAGAATTTTATCAATTATTACATTATTACGAATTTCCAATACATATACTTTACAGGTTAAATAAAAGTTATGATTGACATTCGCGTAAATTAATGGAAAACAAAATTAAGTTTTATAGATTACATTTTTAACATAACACACAATAGATCCCAAACAAAAAAAGCTCGCAAAATACGAGCTATTTTTTATCTTTTTTCTTCTTTCCAGCTTCTAATTTCTGTTACATCCTGTGCAACCTCTAAGCATCCCAGATACTTTCCATCTTTTCGAACGGCTAAATATTGCAAATATAAATATCGCCCTATATGCCGCGGCTCAAACCAAAATTCATACTTATCTTTCTTTCCTTGATGGAAATCATCAAAAATTTTCTTAACTCGTGGAACGCTCTCAGGAAGATGACAAGAATATACACTATTGCCAATCGCATTTTTAGAATGCGGAAAAATACTTGCCCCTCCACCAAAATATGCAACCTGATCATGTTCATCGACAAACGTTATCGCAAATGGCAATAAGTCTAAGATTGCTGACAGCTGTTCTAAATTTAAGCTACCTTCTGCAAAGTTCAAGGCTAAACTGCTTAACTTATCTAAAGAGATCGGCCCTGCAACTTTTGGCTTTATCTTTGGCTTCCAGTTCATCGGCTTTTGAATTAAAGTATAGCCAATCTGCTCTTCTTCATTCTTAACATTGCCCCAGTCTTCTTCACTAGCAACTTCATCAAGCATTGGAAGCATAATTTTTTCTTCTTTGAAAATCATCTCAAGAACTTCATGAGCAGCACTTTTTATTACACTAGCAACTTCACTTGGATCCACATTTTTTTGATTAACAAGCATATTAGCTTGACCAATTAATTTTCTAATTTTATCATCAACACCCCACATAACTTTAGGTGGAGCAGTAATACCATACTTAGTCATAAGTGGAAACATAGAAGTTTCTTTACGGGCATAGTGATAGTGAATTTTTGCCAGATCTTTTAACTCTTGCTTCAACTTAGGTAGAGCATCAGAAGATCCAGCTTCCCACTTAGCCAAATCAGGAAGCAAGGCATCATTAATTAAAGATTTAATTACAATATTTTCTAACTTAAAAGTATGAACAGGATGACCAGGCGTTTCGAATTCTGGACTTTCTTTATTTTCTTTAATATTGCCTTTAAAAACATCCGCATGAACATTACACAGGTATTGAATCTTTCTTGGATCAAGTCCTTGCGCAATTAATTCTCTTTCAGCTGCTGTAATTTCAGCTACATCAACCTGATCAAAAGCAGCTTGAAACATTTTTTTTGCTTCTTCTAATTCTCCACCATTTTGAATAAAATTTAAAATTTTCAAAATTGCCTCTTGGCGTTGTTTAGCTAATTCTTTCATTTATCAATCACCTTGTAGCCTTTATTTTCAAAAGCCTGCTTTATCTTATTAAGATCAATTTTCATTGCCTGTGCTCCAAGCGGAATGGTCATCACACGTCCGACTGTTGATAATAAGCCCGGAATTTTAATTCTAGTAAAACCACAATCATACATAATTTGAACGAAATCCGGATATTCTTCAGCTAGTTTCTTAATCGGCACTGAGAAATCAACGATTTTTTGCTTTTCCTCGGTGTCTTCAATTTCTTCTTCTTGATCAAGAGCTTGTTCATTATCAAGCATCCCTAATTGCTGCTTAGCAGCTGTCGTCATTCTTTCTGGACTCCAAACCGGGTACCAAACTAATTTCACATCACAAGTCTTAATCTCAGGAACCGTCAAAACTGCCTTTTCAATTGCATTTTGTAGATATGTCGACAAGGGACAGCCAACAATAGTTAAAGTCATCTTAATCGTGGCATGATCTCCTTCAATATCAATTCCATAAATCAAGCCTAGATTAACCACATCAACTAGTAGTTCAGGATCTTCTACTTTTTGAAGAGCTGTCATAATTTTATCGACTAATTTCAAATTCTTTTCTTGCATCTTTTTCACCTAAAAAAATAAGAGAAACATTATCGTTTCCCTTATTCTATCAAACTTATCTAACTAGCTTGTCCCAAATAATGACTTTCTTAGCTTTAAGAGACTTTTGAACATCGATAATTCTTTGGTTACTTGAACCACGAAACTGTAAAGTAAGATCCTTTAAGTCATCCATAAAGCGTCCATCAACCAGAATATCAATTTTTGAAAGCATTTCCTTCTTATCTGGCGTTTCTTTTTGGAGTTCATCCCAAGTATAACCTGACCAAGACCAAATATCTTTAGTATGTCCGAATTCTTTGCGCACTCGGTTAATTAATTTTAAGCAAACCCAAGTATTCAAAAATGGTTCTCCGCCTAATAAAGTCAATCCTTGCACATAAGATTGAGACATATCTTCAATAATTTTATCTTCTAACTCTTGTGTATAAGGACGTCCATAATTAAAGTTCTGCGCTGCCAAATTATAGCAGCCAGGGCAATCAAATAAACATCCGCTTACATATAAACTGCATCTAACGCCTTCCCCATCAACAAAGTTAAATGGTTTATAGTCCGCAATTTTATGCTTAGAATATTCTTCCGATATCCATTCTTGTGGTTTAGGATTTTTAGGTTTCCTATGTTGCTGCTTTAATTTTTTAGCATGTTCAACTTGCGGCTTATATTGGTTAGAATCAACAAAAATTGTATCGCCGCCAACATTAACTTTAATTAAGTTACCTCGAACATCAGGACCTTCTTGACTGTTTTTATCTTTTTCTGGCATTAATATTCGTCATTCTTTCTAACTTCATCCTTAGCCATTTTTTCTTCCATTCCTAAGTTCAAGTGCTTTACACGGTGAACAATTTCTTCGTGACGACCATGAACCATCGGACGCTTCAAAGGATTACCAAGATAGCCACAAGTACGTTTTACACAATCACAAGTTTCTGGGTCGTGGTTGCCGCATTGAGGACATTCAAATCCTTTAGCAGTTGCCTTAAATTCACCCTTAAAACCACACTTATAGCATTGATCAATTGGAGTGTTAGTTCCTAAGTATCCTACCTTGTCATAAGCCCAATCCCAAACAGCTTCTAAAGCCTTAGGATTTTGTTTAAGGTTTGGGTACTCACAATAGTGAATAAAGCCACCAGCCGCATAAAATGGATATGGTGCTTCAAAGGCTAATTTTTCAAATGGAGTTGGGTGTTTTCTAACATCATAGTGGAAAGAATTAGTGTAGTACTCCTTGTCAGTAATATCTTTCACTTTACCGAATTTCTTAGTATCTAAACGGCAAAATCTATCAGTTAAACTTTCACTTGGAGTTGAGTAAACACTGTAATGGTAGTGATTTGGATCTTCTTTTTCCCACTTAGCGCAGTAGTCATGAAGCTCTTTAACAATATTAATTGTAAATTGATGAGCTTCTTCATTGTGTTCCCAGTTTGGCCCGTAAAAAACGGTACCGACTTCATATAAGCCGATATAACCTAAAGAAACAGTACAACGACCATTTTTAAATAAGTCATTTACATTATCTTCTGCATTCAGACGCTTTCCAAAAGCACCATATTCGTAAAGAATTGGGGCATTATCAGGAACGGCTTCAGTACAACGCTTAGCCTTAATTTGTAAAGCTTCATGTGCTGTTTGAACTTTTTCTCTAAAGATTTGCCAGAATAAATCTTTGTCACCCTTTGATTCCATTGCAATTCTAGGTAAATTCAAAGTAACAACACCTAAGTTCATTCGACCAGAATTTACTTCCTTACCAGTTTCTGGATCTTTCCAGCCCTGTAAAAATGAACGACAACCCATTGGAGCCTTAAATGAACCTGTGATTTTCTTAATCATGTCATAGCTAACAATATCTGGGTACATCCGCTTAGTTGAACATTCTAAGGCTAATTCCTTAATATCGTAGTTTGGATCGCCAGGATGTAAGTTAAGCCCCTTCTTTAAGGTGAAAACTAATTTAGGAAAGATAGCAGTTCTTTTATCTTTACCTAAACCTTCAGTTCTAATCTTCAAGATAGCCTTTTGAATTTCGCGCTCAATCCATGAAGTTCCTAACCCAAATCCTAAAGTAGTAAATGGAGTTTGTCCCTGACTTGAAAATAAGGTATTAATTTCGTATTCAAGAGCTTGCATAGCATCGTAGATGTCTTTCTTAGTTCTCTTGATTGCAAAAGCCTTGATTTTTTCTTCATCATCAAAAAATTCGCGCGCTTCATTAATATTCTTATGGTAATTCTTTTCAGCATAAGGAGCTAAAACTTCATCAACTCTATCAGCTGAGCAGCCACCATATTGACTGGAAGCTACATTAGCAATAATTTGCGACATTTGCGCCGTAGCAGTTTCAATTGAATGAGGAGACTCAATATTAGCATTTCCAATCGTAAAGCCATGACTAAGCATTTCTTTAAAATCAATCAAACAGCAATTAGTTAACGGGCTAAGTGGAGTATAGTCTAAATCATGCCAGTGAATATCGCCGCGTAGGTGCGCCTTAGCAATATGTTCAGGCATCATTGTCAATCCAATCGTCTTACCAACAACACCAGCAGTTAAATCACGCTGAGTTGAAAAAACACGTGAGTCTTTATTGGCGTTTTCATTAACAATCGTTGGATCATGGTGGACTAAACGATCCAGACGGTTGGTAGTTTCAGTTTGCTTTTCAAAATTAGCTTCGTCTTCCCTGCGGTAGTCTACGTAAGCATTGGCTTCATCATCAAATCCTAGTTCTGTTAAAGTTTGGACAAAGGCATCTGCAATATCTTTCGTAGAAGTTTGTTTTACACCATTTAATTTTTTCAAAATAGAAGGTAAAATATCTGCTTCATGTTCTGTAAGATGCAAGTTGTCTAAGACCATTTCAATTTTGTAAAGAGCAAAAGGATAGATGCTACCATCTCTTTTAATGGCTGTTTCTGGAAGGGTCATTTGAGTAATTGATTTAATTTGAGCATCTTGTTGTAACATGGTCATTCTCTTCTTTCACAATATGTATGGTTATATTCTACCAAAAACTACATGATATTGTAGGTATTGACTTTTCAGAACATATATATTGTATTTAGCAAAATTCACGTCAGACAAGAAAGAAGAGAATTTTAAACTTTTTCTATAATCAGTAAAGTAGAAAATTATTAGCAAATAATAAGCCAAAATTTATTGGACAAAAAAAGAGCTGAATTTCAGCTCTCTTTTATCATCTAAGAAAATTAATCAAACCAGTAATTAAAATTACTGTGCTAATCAAATAGGTTTGCCAAACAGCAATATTACTATCATCCTTACCTAATTTCTTCGCCATTTGGTGCCCACGACGATACATTAAAACTGCCACGACCACTAGAATAATTCCCAAAATTATGTAAAAAATTTTAGGAAGTGTCAATGAAGTATTCCCCATCATAAACATAGCTGACACGACAATTAATACCCCACTAAAAAACGTTCCAAAATAAATCACATAAGGTGCAGTTGGCATTTCTTTAGTTTTTTTATCCCATTTATAAAATCTAAAAGTACGGTACAGCTCAAAAAATCCTAGTAACATCGTTACTATGCATAGAGCCATTAATCCCCAGTCAATCATTCTATTTTCCTACTTTCTCAAGTAGCTTTCCTATCATCTTTATTTTAATACTTTTAGATACAAAAATACCCTCTAAGCAATGTCATTCTACTTAGAGGGTATTTCTTAACTAAATTTCATTTTCATGGTTTTCTTGTTGGCCATCACGAAGTGCTTGTTTTTTTAACTTCTTAGCTTCTTCTTCAAAATATTGCCCCTTATTTACCTCATAGTACTTCTTGTATCTAGCATAGTAGTTGTGGAACATATAACGCATTAATAGCCAACGTTTGAAACTCCGATCTTTATCGTAAAAGACAGTAGTACCATAATGACCTTCATCAATTAATTTTTCAGCTAAACGCTTTGAGCCGTTATCATAAGCATATTCCTTAAAGATTTTCTTAGGAACCCCAAGCCAAAGCATGTAGTTAGCACCATCTTTATTACCATATACAGTTGGCTTATCTTTTAAATTATCTTCTACATAATCATCTACATACCACTTAGCCAAGTTATAGCCATTTAAAGTTACATAGAAACTTGAACGACCTTGACGCAAGTTAATTTCAAAGAACTTGTATTCTCCATCTCTTGGATCATATTTAATGTCAAAATTGGCCATTCCTGTGTAATTCAACTTTTCAAGGAATGATTGAACTGTATCATAAAGTTTTTGACTAAATGCTGGCAAAATTGCCATGTAGTTACCGATTGACTGTGGAGTAGGGTCTTCAAGAAGTGGATGGCCTAGACACATCATCTTAACCTTGTGGTCTTTATCAACGTAGGCATTAAGAACACGCATATTAGAATCATCACCTGGGATAAAGTCTTGCAAAATCAAGTCTTCAGTATAACCGTTAGTATAAATCTTGCCTACAATATCGACTAATTCAGTTTCATCGTGAATAGTAAATGCCTTTTTACGGCCTTCAAATTGACAATTTAACCAAGAAACAGGATCTTCTGGCTTTAATTCAATTGGATAATCAAATGGTAAATTTAAGTAATTTTCAGCCTTGTAGTCATCCATGGTCACAATCTTAGTATGTGGATATGGAAGACCATATTTTTCAGCAATTTCGTAGAATCCCTCTTTAGAAATTAACTTCTCTAGCAAGTCATAATCAATATAAGGAACAACGAAAGTATCCTTTAATTCATCTTTGTGCTTAGCAAGTAATTCTGCATATCCATCCCCACAAGCGATTAAAATAACTGGTTCTGGGTGATTCTTGTATTCTTCAATTTTCTGCTTCATTACGTTCATAAAGCCTGGATCTTCTTCAAAGCCTTCATGAACTTCCACATCAACAATTTTAGAGTAACGCGTTGCTGCTAATTGGCTAGCTGCCCATGCTTGAACCTTAATTCCATAGGCTTCATTGAATGAACGTGCCATTCCATAAACATTGATGTCGCTACCTAATAAAATAGGAGTAAATTTTGCTTGTACCATTTCGTATCCGTACTTCTCTCTAACTTTAATTAAACAAGTCTGCCACTTTCAATTAACTCTGCAACCTCTGGTTGAACATGCTGATACTTTTTAACAGTTTCATCATAGTCAACAAAGAACAACTTGTACCATACTAAGAAAGTGTAAATTGCCCAGATTTGACGACGAGCTGAGCCATCGCCTTTGTAGTTATCATCAAGTAATTTAACAATCTTCTTCTGGTCAAAAATATCATTTACAAAGTCTTCAGTAAACAATTCTCTAACTTGCTTATAGAATCTAGGTTCCTTAAGCCATTGCTTGATTGGAGTTGGAAAGCCAAGCTTTGGTCTTTGTGCCCATTCTTCTGGCAAGACTTTTTCAGAGGCCTTACGAAGAGCATATTTAGTATCATGACGGTTAACTAAATACTTAGTTGGAATTGAGTTAGCAAGCTCTGCAATCTTCTTATCAAGATATGGCACACGTAACTCTAATGAGTGAGCCATTGAGATCTTATCTGCTTTTTGCTCAATATCATTAAGCATAAAGTGGTGAAGATCAATATATTGCATTTGCTTAACTTCATCAATATTCTTAACTTTCTTGAAGTCTTCTTGATAAATGCCATTAACTGTCAAATCATTCTTGTACTTATCACGTAAGATATTATTAGCATCTTTAGAAGTAAAGATAGTCGGATAATCCATATCATAAATTACGGATTGACCAACGTAAAACTCGCTTGGTTCTGCTAAGTTAGTGTACATATGTACCTTACCTGGGAAGTTAGGCATCTTCTTAATCTTATGAGCTAAGCGAACACGGCTCTTCTTAGGTAATTTCTTCAAACCGGCAGTAAAGACCTTGATTACGTCGTTATGCGTATGCATTCCATAGTTTACATAACCAGCAAATAATTCATCAGCACCTTCACCAGAAAGAGCAACAGTAACATGCTTTCTAGCCAATTTACACAAGTACCATAATGGAATAATTGATGGGTTAGCATCTGGTTCATCCATGTGATATTGCATTTCTGGGAAGTCGCGCATGGCTTCATCTGCATCAACCTTATCAGCGAAGAACTTCCAGCCATGTAAATCAGAAAGTGCCTTAGCTTTTGATGCTTCGTTATAAGTTGAATCATCAAAAGAAACTGAAAAGACATCTTCAGGATCAAGTAAGCTAGTTAAGTAAGAAGAATCAATACCTTCAGATAAGAACGCACCAACTGGTACGTCAGCGTTTCTATATAAGTCAACAGTTTCCTTTAAATCTTCGTTGATCTTATCTAAAGTTTCTTCAAAGCTTAAGCTATTCTCAACATACTTAGCATCCCAGTATTGATGAGTCTTCATTTTACCATCTTTATATTCAAACCAGTGACCTGCTGGGAAGCGGTAAACCCCCTTAAAGAAAGTTTCCTTTAAGTCATTGTATTGATTCATTAAATATGGCTTAACTGCTTCAGTATTTAATTCCTTCTTAAAGCCAGGATAAGCTAAGAAGCTCTTCAATTCACTACCAACGATCAACTTACCATTTTGGTCTGAATAATACATTGGCTTAATTCCAAAGAAATCACGTGCACCATATAAAGTCTTAGTATTGTCATCCCAAATTACAAAGGCAAACATACCACGAACGCGCTTCAATAAGCCGTCCATTCCCCATTCTTCATAGCCGTGAAGTAAAACTTCAGTATCAGCTTTAGTAGTGAAGGTGTGACCAGCATCAATTAATTCTTTTCTTAATGGTTTAAAGTTATAAATTTCACCATTAAAAATAATTGCTCTACTTTTATCTTCATTAAAAATAGGTTGACTTCCGCCACGCAAATCAATAATTGATAAACGTCTAAAACCTAAAGCCACATGATCATTGGTATACTTTCCATCTGAAGATGGTCCACGGTGCTTGATCGTGTCCATCATTCCTTGAATAGCACAGTCTTTATCCTTCAATTCGGGATCGAAAAACGCACAAATTCCACACATAAGTAACTTTCACCTCAAAATATCTTATTATAAGCTATTTACATTTCAAAAACTAAATTCGATAGAATCTTCTCTTAGAAGCCGCACCATAACCAAATACCTGTAGTAAATGTCTTTTAATATCAACATTTACAATGTAGCCTGCTGCTTCATTAGCATGATCCATTTGTCTATTCCAGCGCTTATTATATTGCGTAGTAAGCGCATGGTTTGGTCCCATAAGGGCCGAACAATTAAAAAATATATATTGGATACCATTAATCCGATATTGGTCCTCAGTATGACGGTGTCCACAGAAATATGCAACTATTTTTGCATTCTTAATTTTCGTAAAATCAAAGCTATTAGCTAAGGTAAATTCAGGAGGAACGTCTCTAGAATTAAGGTATCCTTTTTCATGTTGATTAAAAGCAACCATCAATTCATGTAGCGAACGCCCATTGAATTTTAGGGCATTTGTTCCCTTGCGAGTAATAGGGTTAGCATGACTCATGAAAATAATCGTTTTACCATTTGAATTTTCAAGAATTTCGATAATTTCTTGCATCTGGTCTTCACGAATAGCTAAAGAAAGCTTCGTATCATACTTTTTCTTTCCTTGATCGTCTAATTCATAGGGTAAGTCAGAAGTATTAACGGTAATAATTCTGACATCATCTTTATCGAAGTATGCGACACCATGTTTACGCGTGATGTAATGAATGCCATCCTGTGCATACATGCTTGGCCACATAATATCTTCGAATTCATTTTCAGGAAAACTAGCCCTTAAATCATGATGTTCATCAAATTTGTCATTTTCATCATGATTCCCCTTAATCACAGCAAAATTAGTCTTTTTAGAGCGAAATGTTCGTGATAAGGAAATTAATTCGGCTTCACCTACTAAGCCTGGATCAGACCCATCCATCCAATCGCCTAAATGAGCTTTTAAGTCTAAAATGTCTTTGTCTTCAAGATAATTAAATTCCTTAACATGTCTTAAACCGTTATGGCCATAAAAATCAATACTATCAGTATCTTTATAATGAGTATCAGTTAAAACGCCAATATTAATCGAATTATAGCCTTTTCTGCTATGCTTTTTTACATAGTCGACTAATTGATCTAACTGATCTTCAACGATATAACGACGCCCGGTCCGCTTATTAACAAAGGCAGTATACCGATTTAATCTTTTATCAAACTTTCTGACATAAGCTGGTGCTAAATCAGAAGCATCAACTGAACGCAAAGCTTGGTGCAAAACATTATCAGTATCTTTGTAAACAATAAGCTTATATTCTTCACCATGTGGCGTGCCTTCCGGTGCTCCAACGTTATACTCACCGACAGTCATGTATTTTTGCATTCCGTCAAATGGAACATTATTTTTCTTTCGCATCATCTTCCGAGTCATCCCGGAAAACTTATCAATCATACCTTTGGTTTTGTTGATAATTTTCATGATACTCTTCCCCACTCATCACACAAAAAAAGGCCTTTAATTGGCCTTGGGGTTAATTTTTTGCCAAAGCAGCAGCGGCAAGACCCAATGATAAAACCGCATCTTTAGACAAAACCTTTTTTAAGTCATCTGGAGCAATTGCTCTGACAGCACCAATAACTTTCAAACTATATAAAAGTACATGTAAGTCAGTAGCACGATCATAGCTACCATCTTGCAATGGATCTTCATGATTATAGGTTAAATTAATTTCATCCTTATCAACATAGCCATCTACATGATTAGTCAAAATGCGATCGCTTAATTCACTTAGTGGTTGATCTAAATGAAGTAGAGTTAATTTACCATCAGATTCACTGTTGTAGTATTCATCTTGAGTCATATCAAAGTATTCTTCGATTGGCTTATCAAGAATGCCTAGACTATTAATTTCATTATAAATTCTTTTGGTATTCAGGTCTTGTTGACCGTTGATAATTTTTTCTTGTGATAAAGCAATATCATCAGCCAATGTCATGGTAGTTAAATTATCCATCATTGTCCTCCTTGAAATACAACTTCCATTATAACAAAAAAGTTCTTTTTTTCCTTTACTTATCATTATTATAGGTAGATATTACAAAAAAATTTAGAATTTGACAAAAATAAAAACGAGTAGCTAAAAATTCTACTCGTTTAAATAATAAATTAGACTAATTTCTTTCGAATCCAGCCAGAAATCCAGTCAATAATGACAACCATGACAATAATACCAACTAAGATAACACCTACACGGTTCCATTGACGATATTGCAAGGCAATAATTAATGGATAACCAATACCACCAGCACCAACTAAACCTAGAATGGATGCTGAACGAATTGAAACGTCAAAACGGTACAAAGTATTAGAAATTAAAGCTGGCATTAAGTTTGGCATTGTTGCAAACATAATAATGTTAAACTTAGATCCACCAGCTGCTGTAACAGCTTCATTAGCTCCTTCTTCAAGGTTCTCAATTGCTTCCGAGAACAATTTAGCAAGCATCCCCACGGAGTGAAAACCTAAAGCTAAAACACCGGCTGCCGAACCAGGTCCAACAGCTTTAATAAACATCAAAGCCAAAACAATTTCTGGGAAAGACCGAATAACAGCTAAAACAATTTTTCCCGAGCGGGAAGTATACCATTTTTTGTGGCGCGTGTTAGCTGCCCAGAAAGCAAAAGGTAATGAGATAACTGCAGAAATAAAAGTACCCAAGAAAGCAATACAGATTGTTTCCCATAATTGAGAAATTAGATCTTCGCCGCTTCCGTTATATACATAAGACCAATCTGGATGGAAAATACCAGCCAAAATAGCACCGGCAATTTGACCAGCAGTCGCTTTTATTCCCCCAAAGTTCATTCCTACAAATGACCAAATAATTAAAGCTACAGTAACAATTGCAATTACCCAATGCTTAATTTTTTTCTTAGTGTCAATTGGTTTAGGAGGTAGTTTTTTCATTGTAGTATCCATTATTTCATCAACGCCTCCCGAGATTTAGTAGAAACATAGTCGATAAGAACTACGACGACGATAATAATTAAAATAATTAGACCAGTTTTAGCATAGTCAAAGACTTGTAGAGTTTGTTGCAAGTAAAGACCGATACCACCAGCACCGATATATCCAAGAACTGTTGAAGCTCTGACGTTAATTTCAAATGCATATAAAACATAAGAAATAAAGTAAGTAATAATTTGTGGCATCACAGCAAAATGGATAATTTGAAGCTTGTTTGCCCCAACAGCAGTTAAAGCTTCAATTGGACCTGGATCAATGGTTTCAATTGCTTCATAAAACAATTTAACAACTACACCAAAAGTAAATACTGATAAGGCTAACACACCGGCAACTGGTCCAATACCAACAATTGCAACAAAGATTGCACCCAAAAGTAAATCTGGAATAGTTCTAACAATATTCATGATCACTCTCAAAATGCCAGTAACTGCCTTATTTTTAACAATATTTCTTGCAATTAAAAGCGAATATACAAATGCAATAGCTGAACCAATCACAGTTCCTAAGATAGCCATTTTAATTGTTTCAATTAAAAGCGGAACTGCTGTAGCAGCATATCCCCAGTCTGGGTGACACATTTGCACAAAAATATCGGTAAATTGGCTAAAGTTATTAAACAAAACGCTAATGTGCGTATTGGTTACATTTACCGAAAGAAAGAGACCTAAAACCATAATTACGACCCAAACAAGGTTCATAATTTTAAATTTCTTTTTAGGCAATTCAGCTAAATGCTGTTCCTTAGATTTAGGCATCTTCTTCCCCTTTCTTGCCGTTTCCGCCATTGTAAATATCGTCAAAGACAGCTTGAGAAGTTTCACTCATCTTGCCATCATAAACGATTTGACCGGCACGGACACCGATTACTCGATCTCCAAACTCTTTAGCAAGTTCAACGCTGTGAAGGTTAGCAACAACTGTCATACCGTATTCTTCATTAAGCATCTTTAAGTCATGCATAACTCGACGTGAAGTTTGAGGATCAAGAGAAGCTGTTGGTTCATCGGCTAAAATAATTTTAGGATTTTGAGTAAGTACACGAGCAATAGCAACACGTTGTTGTTGTCCACCAGAAAGTTGGTCTGCGCGAGTATAAACCTTATCTGCCAAATCAACACGTTGCAATGCTTCATACGCTTTTTGCTTATCTTCTTTAGTAAATAAGTTAAAAGTTGTCTTCCAAGTTGGATAATATGCAACTCGACCAGTTAAAACATTTCGCAAAACGCTTGAACGTTTAACCAAGTTAAAACTTTGGAAAATCATACCGATATCACGACGGATTTCACGCAAGTCTTTTCCTTTAGCAGACGTAATTGATTTACCATCAATTAAGATATCTCCCTTAGAAACATCTTGTAGACGATTAATAGAGCGAAGTAATGTTGATTTACCTGCACCAGATAAACCTACCACTACTACAAATTCTCCCTTATCAATATTTAAGTTAATATCCTTTAAACCAACTGTTCCGTTATCATAAATTTTGCTAACGTCTTTAAGTTGAATCATTGGCTGATTAGTAGCTGCCATTTAATCTAAATTTCTCCTTAACATATTTATATTGTTTACAGTGCATAAAAAGATAATCATCTTTTAGAGACAATTATCTTTTTACTAACTAAGCTATATTTAATTGACTATTTCTTGTCCTTAGCAATAATCTTGTCATATTTACGAACAATATCGAAGTTGCTGTCTTTAGACTTAGTGTAGCCTTCGTGACTGTAAACAGATTCGATAATCTTCTTACCTTCTTTAGATTGACCAACTTCAATAAATGCCTTTGCAAGTTTCTTTTGGAATGACTTAGACATATCGCTTCTAATAGAAATAGTATCGTTAGGAATTGGCTTAGTGAAGTAAATTGGAACAACTTGGTCCATAATTTTAGGGTTATCTTTTTTAACGATGTTACGAGCATCTTCAAAAACAAATGCTGCGTCAGTATCGCCATTTAATACGTTAAGCACTGCTTGGTCGTGTCCAGTAACAGTAACTAACTTACAATCTTTTGGAACGTTTAATCCTTTTTCTTCAAGTTCAGCAACTGGGAAAACATATCCTGCTGAAGAAGTTGGGTTTTGAACTGAAATACTCTTACCCTTTAAATCTTTCCAAGACTTAATCTTAGAACCCTTCTTAACAAGAATTTCGGCTCTATAAGAGTTAACCAAGTTCTTAGTAGCTTGACCACCTGGTTGTTTTACACCGTAGCGTTGTGCTTGAAGTAAAACATTAGCTGCTCCTTGCTTGTGAGCTAATACGTAACCATCTGGTGGCAAGAAACCAACATCAACCTTTTTAGATTTCATTGCTTCAACAACAGTGTTGTAGTCAGTTGACATTGAAACATGAACTGGGATACCAAGTTTCTTTGAAAGCATCTTTTCTAAAGGCTTAGCACGAGCTTCAAGTTTATTAGCAGCTTGACTAGGTACAAATTGGATAGTTAATGACTTAGGTGTATAACCATCTTTTGAACTATTTGACTTGTTAGAACAAGCAGTTGCAACAACAGCAAGTAAAATTGCAAAAAGGCCAACCAAGACTTTTTTGAACTTTTTCATCGTTTCCTCCTAATGAAACACATTAAATGACAAATACAAAAAAAGACTCAATATGATAAGCTGACAAAAATAGCTAATCACATCGAGTCTTAAAAGTCGCTAAAAAACCAACGAAAGCGCCAACACCAATGAAGACTGATTCCCAGAAAGAACCAGCCCAAGAACGAGCCACTGAATCTTGGTTACGTTTTATAATGTTGTAATCGAAATTCACCATCATCGCTCTTCCTTCCCTAGTACTAACGTTCGTTCTTATGTATCATACCAAAAATATTCGTACTTGGGTACTATTATTTTAATGAAAGCGCTCGTAATTTTTAATTGATTGAATTGGATCGATCCACTTTATAAAAAAATCACTCCATTAGTAAATAATAGAGTGATTTTTTAATGTTCGCTTTTTAGAAATATTTTTTCTTAGGTTTTGCGACTTTTTTGTTATCAATATCAGTCTTAATAATTAAAACATCAGATAAAGCATGTTGGTTAACATAAGCAGTAACGCTTCCCATTAGCATTCTTTCCACTGCATTCATACCAGTTGCACCCATAATAATTAAGTCATTGTGGTGGTCCTTAATAAAATCAACCGCAATGATTCTCTTAGGCGAACCGTAACGAATGTGATAAGAAACATCAGTAAAGTTAAAATGTTCCTTAGCCCATTCTTTTAAGCTCTTAAGATACTCCTCAGAATCTTGGGTCATTTGATAAATGGTGTCTCCAGAAATCAAAGTATCTTGCATTTCCCCCATGAATTGACGAGTATCGATAACGTTTAATACATCCAAGTGAGCGTTATTATCAAGAGCAATCTTTACTGCCTTATCAAATGCACGCTCTGCTGTTTCAGATCCATCAACAGGAACTAAAATATTGTTATAATCTTTTACCATAAGTAATCATCTCCAAATGGAATTTGCATCTTTACATTGTAATTTTACCATTAATTATAACAATTAATAAATTTGTTTTCTTTTTATAGATCTAATAAATCTAAAATATTTATGAAAAAATATGTTAAAGTAATAATACTGTATTTAAATAACTTTAGTGAGGAAAAATATTAATGAGCGAAAATTATGAGACAAAATTAATTGGCATCCAAAATGGTCGCAATTTCCGCGAACTTGGGGGTTATAAAACCGTATCTGGTCAAACTATCAAATACAATAAATTGCTTAGAACCGGAAATTTAGCTGATCTTTCTTCATCAGACTTAGATTTATTGCAAAAACACGGCGTAAAATATGACGTTGACTTTAGAACCGAAAAAGAAAAAACTGAGCATCCTGATCGTGTACCTGAAGGTGCAAAATATATTTTTGATCCAGTTTTCAGCGATGACTTAACTAACGCTTCTAAAGGGATTTTTGCTTTAGAAGAAAATGCGGAAAAGGATCCCGAATTCGGCTTTAAGCATATGTTCTTTGCATATGAAGATATGATTAATGGACAAACAGCTCAAAAAGCCTATCGTAAGTTTTTCGATCTTTTACTTGCTAACGATCAAGAGAAAAATGCCCTGCTCTTCCACTGTACCGCAGGAAAAGACAGAACTGGATTCGGTGCATTGCTAGTTTTATCAGCATTAGGTGTACCTTTTACTACTATCAAATATGACTACACTTTAACAAATGTTACCACGAAAGATTTCGTTGATGGAATGCTTAAGCAAGCTGCCGCTGACGGCTCTAGCAAGCGCGTCTTGCAATCTATTAAGGATATTCAGTCAGTCTATCCAGAATACTTAGATCATGCCATACACGTTCTAAACCAGCAATATGGTGGAATCAATGAATACCTTCGTTCTACCATGAAGCTCTCAAGCCGTGATATCATGGATCTTAGGAGAATCTATCTTAAGGATTGATATATTATGGATATTCCAAAATATTTACAAATTGAAAACGAGCTAAAGAAAGAAATTATCTCTGGCAAATTTAAATACGGAGATAAATTCTATAGTGAAGCTCAATTAAAAGAAAAGTTTAATGTTTCATCTATTACTGTTATTAGATCTGTTAAAGATCTAGTTAAGGCAGGATACTTAGTTCGTCATCAAGGTAAAGGCACATTCATTTCACGCTCAAGAAAGGATAAATTAGTCCGTTTAAGTGATAATGAAGTTTTCTCTGATAAACAAGAAGAAGACAGAGTTAAAGTTTTAAAGCTACAAGAAGATAACCAAGCTAAAATGTTAAAGAAACTTGGTTTACCAAAATATGAGAGTTATTACTATATTGAACGCTTGCGTTTAATTGACGACACACCTTTTATGGTGCACCGTTCTTTTATTCCAGCTAAATTCATTAATAAAAATTTAGCTAAAGATCCTAATAACTATCATAGTATTTATGAAACGCTTCAAAAAGATAAGCAATTATACTTATTCGATGAGCCCTTTACAGAAACGGATACAATTGTAAAAGCTGATAGTGAAATTAGCCAGCAACTCAAAATTGCTAAAGATTATCCCGTTGTACGCCAAGTCAAGAAAACTATTTTATCTTCTACAGGAGAAGTAGTTGAAGTAGTCGTTGGCTATAAGCGCTGTGATTACTTTTCACTTTCATTCTCAAGTACTGACTATCCGGGAGTTTAATAATTTAATCTGGAGACAAAAAGAAGCTGCTAAGCAGCTTCTTTTTTTATTTCTCAGTTTCAAAATTAGTTTCTAAGAAATCATAAATTTCTTCATTTGAATCCGAATTAAATAATTCATTTAGATCATCAACTGAAGTTCCAGCTAAAAAGTCCATAATCTTAGCCAAAATAGTTGAATGCATATCTGGGTCATTGTTCAAAATTAAAAACAGGAATTTTACCTTTAACTTTTCAGTTGGATTAACCATGTTATTAAAGGTTGCAGAGTTTCTAAGAGCAATCGGTACAATTAATTGCGTGCTAACATAATTACCCTCAGTATGAGGTACGGCAACATCAGGCAATTCTCGAGATAAGGGTCTCATAGAAATTCCAGTTGGATATTTATCTTCGCGTTCAATAATATCGCCTAAAAAATCTTCTTTAACATAGCCTAAGTCATATAATTTTTGAGAAACGGTCTTAAAGATTTCATTTCGATCAGTTAAATCTGTTACAAAGACAGCTTCTGGATCGAAAAGACTTTTTTTAGTATTCGTAGTAGGTTCCGCCTTTCCTAAGCAAAAATTTCTAGTTTCATTATATAAAACCGATTTCAAAAACACAAAAGTGGGTGTTCCTTTTGTTCAAATTTTGTTAAAGTTAGTTAATGTAAAAATGTTCCACCGATAAGAAAGAAAGGTTTTTCCATGACAAAACAAAAGACAGTTTACTTTGGTGCTGGTTGGTTCACTGAAACTCAAAACAAGGCATACAAAGATGCAATGAGTGCTTTAAATGCTAACCCAACTATTGATCTAGAAAACAGCTATGTTCCACTTCAAAATCAATACAAAGACATTCGTGTTGATGAACACCCTGAATATTTACATGACAAAGAATGGGCTCAAGCTACCTACAATGGAGATTTAGTCGGAATTAAAACTAGCGACATCATGCTTGGCGTTTACGTTCCTAAAGAAGAAGATGTTGGTTTAGGTATGGAATTAGGTTATGCAATGTCTCAAGGTAAATACGTTTTACTTGTAATTCCTGATGAATTATACGGCGAATCAATCAACTTGATGAGCTGGGGTGTTGCAGACAACGTAATCAAGATGAGCGAATTAGCTACATTTGATTTCAACCGTCCAAGATACAACTTCTACGATGGTGCTGTATATTAATTAGATAAAATAAGCTGGTAGAGTTCTTTTACTCTATCAGCTTATTTTTGTACATAAATTATTAACCAAAGAACTTCTCCAATTATTCATTGGTTAATCTTCATCATTTGTGGCAGCGCTATCAGAATCATCATTATTTTCTAAACTAATATCTTCTCGATAATGAAGATCACTAAATTTTTCTTTTCCATATTTTTCGGCATCGGTTCTATTTCTCCAGCCAATGCCATCTACCCAAGCCTCAGCACCGCCACCTATTACTAAAACTTTTTGTCCATGTTCTGTAGCTAAATTATAATATTCTCCAGCTCCAGCACCTTGCAACCAACCACGAACGTTAACTTTACTTTCGCCATTTTCAGATAAAACAACTACTCTTGCCCAGTCCTTCGTCATATCTTGATAAGACGGATGATTTTGAGCATAACTGGTAAAATCAAAGTTCTTATTCATTTTATGCAATTTTTCTATAAATCCCTCACCAGTAATGGTATTCTTATCAATTATCAGTTTACTTACGCTTCCGTCGCTTTCATTTGCTAAATACCATGTACCACGTAATTCATTTGGCATATCAAATAGTCCTTCATCACCTGGAACACTATTTGTAGACTTAGAATTTTTCACATTATTTTTAGCCTTACTTGATGTTGAACTTTCTACTTTCTTGCTTGAAAGAAAGTCATCCAAATTAAGTTTATTCTTTGTTTTATTAAACGTTTCTGTATTCCAGTCGTCATCCCCTGATATAACCAAAGTGCTACCAGTAAGCTTAGCAGTTAAGGCACTATTCACATCATTGTCATTAAGTCTAATTATATAAGTATTTTTACCAGTTTTCTTCCAGGTTAACCGATCATCAGTATCTGAATTCTTAGGATCAGCATATACATATCTTCCAGTATGATCAGAATTAAAAGCAATTGCTGCTCCATCAGTATCATCACGATAACTTCCTACGATACTTACATTTTTATTTGTTTTAGTTTGTTTAATAATTTTAGCTTGTTCATTACTGCCTTTTTCTTGCTTATAACGGCTTTGACATCCAGCCATAGCTAAAACAGCAGATCCTACTAGTAAAAAAATAAATACTCTATTTTTCATTTTTATCTCCAAGTAGTTTTTTAATCATTATTCGCAATTTCTTCAAAGTGAGAAGTTAAGTCTTGGTTAGCCGTTGGGTGAACTACTACATAACCTCCATTTGTTGTCTGATCAACCAAGGCAACAGGTTCCCCATGGTAAAAACAGAACAGATACGTTATATGACCTTCTGCACTTTTACCATTATGATTAAAAATAGCAACCACATTATATGTATCACTGTCATTATCTTTACTAGTTACTTGCGGATTCCATTTCACTTTAATGCTGTCCATATCTTTAGGATCCCTACTATCATGATCTCCAGAGCTCAATTTAAATGGATAAGTATTTTCATTAATATCACTTGGAAAATGTTCTCCAGCTAACGTTACTAGATCATCTTTGCCATCAATATAATGCTCATACGATTGATGCATTTTCTCCCCAAATTCATCCATGTAACTAATTAGTTCATTATTTTGAGTGCTTGACCATAATTTATCTTCAGACGTAGATTGCTTAGATTTTGTTCTAGCCTTGGAACTTTGTTTCCTAGCATCTTCATCGCTATCATCTGCTTTACCATCAACAATTGATAGATTATCATTCCAAATATTTACATTTTTCTCCGTATTTTCAGATTTAATTTCTGGATAAATCTGATTTAAAACACTTCTGTTACTATAGCTAGATTTATTTCCAACATAAGTTATCTCTTTGTTATCTTTAGAAACCAAATAGCCAACCTGATCATTTATAACATATAAAGTACTTCCGTCAGTAGCACTGATTTCATAATCTCCAAAACGATATTTTGAATAACTTCTGATTGTCAAGTGACCACTTCTTAGATCATCGGCTGCTTCGCCCCATTTTTTGCCATATTTTTTATCAGCATAAAGAATTGCCCAAGCTGCTAATTGCTTACGCGGGATCTTTTTAATCTCAGCATTAGTTAGCCTTCCGTTGCCACCAATTACTGTGCTTTCCGCTGAATTTCGACCATGTTGATATAATCCCCAGCCGCCAAGAATAAGGACAAATACAGCGATAATTGCTCCAATAATGATATTTCGTTTTTGTGATTTTAATTTATTGCTGTGAATTTCACTTCTTTTAGGCATCGATTGTTTTCCAGATTTGGAAGATATAACTGACTTTCCACAATGTGAACAGAATCGATCCGTAGGCTTAATTGGTTTCCCACAATGGGGACAAAATTTATTCATATCTTGACCTTTCTAAAAGGGTAAATTATAGCGCTATCATCAAATTATTTATATTGTAACAAATTACTCGACAAAAAAAGCTGATAGAAATGAAATCTATCAGCTTTTTATAGCCTTTGTGTAATTACAAACTATTTATACAAGGCAATTAGCTTGTTCAATTCTTCATCAGAAATCAATTTCAAATTTCTAACAAATTCTGTAGCTTGTTCTAAGGTGCTACCATTATCCATTTGATTCTCAAGAATAACTTTGGCGGAATCTACTTTTCCTTGTTCAACACCGTCTTTTCTACCCTCTGCATATGCGATTTTCCCAGCAGCTTGTTCACGTTCTAGCATTCTTGTTTCGTAAAGCATAATCTTTTCCCTCATTTCTGGATCTTCGTTGATTTCCTTAATTCTTCTTTGCGCGTAATCAAAATATTTATTTAAATTCACAGGTTCATTGTTCATCAGCTTAGCCAAGGCTTTTAAGTCTTCGCTCTGACCTTCAGCTGAAACTTGTGAATTAATGATAATCTTTGTCACGCCATCCTGCAATTGTTTCGACCTATCTTGATCAGAATAAGTATGGTACGACTCATAGAATCCTCTCTAAAAATATTTGAGGGGTTATCCCATATGTTTATTACGCATAAATCTATAAATTTTTTTATTATAAAAAACGACCCACGTGTGGTTTTACCACCGTGAGTCGTTTTCAACATCTATCTAAATAATCTATTTCTTCATGCTAGCAAGCATTTGATTGATATCCACAATTCCAGCTTTACCAGCATTAACAGCATCTGAATCATTGCCAATCATTTGACTATTGAGCCAATCAATCACCATTGCTAGGTTCATCCCTGCAACTAAATGAATATTTTGACCACCCATAATCAAACGACTAACTGTATTAGCAGGAGTACCTCCCATTAAATCAGCAAATACTGTTAAATCTTCTTCAGGAATGCCATTAATAGTATCTTGAAACTTCTTTTCAAAATCTTCAGGTCCTTCTTCAGGAAGCAAGCATACAGCATGAATATGTTCTTGGGGACCCATAATTAATTCTGCACTCTTTTTAACTTCTTCAGCCATCTTACCGTGACTGATCAATACTAATTCTTTTGCCATAATATTTTTCCTTTAATTGACTGCTAAATCTTAGCAAGAACACCAATACCGCCAAGAACAACTGATAGAACTAAAACAATTAAAATAGCCTTAGTTGAAGTCATCTTCTTCTTTCCAAGTAACCAGTAAACAAAGCCGACGATCAAGGCAGGTAATAACTTAGGAATGATCATATCTAAGTTGTTTTGGATATCCATCGTAACTTTACCAATTTGTGGTACCCAAGCAAACTTAACATTAACCATCGTAGCAACTAAAGCACCTACCATGAACACACCAAGTACTGTAGCAGCATCAGTTAAAGCATTCAAGCGGTCTCTCATTTCAGTAACAAGAGTTACACCCTTATCATAAGCAAAACGTAGTTGCTTCCATCTGAAGAAACAGATCGCAATTTGAGCGGCAATCCAAATAAATACACCTACTGGGTTTCCTTGTGAAGCCATAGAAGCAGCCAAGGCACCGAAGATGGTTGGAATCAAAGCAGCAAAGATTGAGTCACCAATTGCGGCAAATGGTCCCATTAAACCAACCTTCAGACCAGTAACAGTATCCTTACCTTCAACACCTTCATTTTCCTCAATGGCTAAATCAATACCAGTGATAATTGTGTTAAAGAAGTTAGAAGTGTTAAAGAACTGTACGTGTGTCTTCATCATTTCTTGTAATTCTGGAGTATTATCGCCATAAATCTTACGAAGTTGTGGCAAGATCAAGAATAAATATCCAGTGTTTTGCATTCTTTCATAGTTCCAACCTAGTTGGAAACCAAATAAAGAACGTCTGTTAATTTGATTAAAGTCTTTGTCAGTTAATTTATATTTTGGTTTAGAGTTCATCATCGGTGATTTCCCCCTCTGAAGCTACATTAGTTGATTCTGTAGTAGCTGCGGCTTCTTTGGTTCCACCTTTACCGCTGCCACCTTTACCACTAATTTCATCCTTGTAGTGCAAGATTGCAAATGCTAATCCAATTAAAGCCATTGCAAGCATTGGCAAGCCGTTGAAAGTTGCAGTAAATGACTTGTTTGCTGCTTGAAGACCTGTACCTAAAGTTTGAATACTTGTGAATAAGACTGAGAATAAAGTAGTAAATGTGAATCCCATAATTAGGTAAGCAATGTGTTTCTTAACTGGTAAGTAGCGAAGCAAAATAGCAAAACCAACTGCAGGAAGTACCGCACCAGCTACTGTTAAACCAGTACCTAACCACTTCAAGTTTCCGTTTAATGAGTTAGCAATAGTTTGAACTAAACCACGTCCAAATGCTAAAGCAATAAATACAGGGATTGCACGAGATAAAGCCCAAGGAATTGCACCATAGAGGAAGTTTCTTTCAATACCCTTGTAGTTGTTCTCTTCAATTAAGTGGTCAATTCTGTGTGCAAAGTAAGTGTTAGCAAATCTTGCTAAAACATCCAATTGAACCATAATTGCAGCTACTGGAACCGCAATTGAAGAAATAGCTACTTGTGGGCTCATTCCTTTAATACTTACAGAGAATGCTGTTGCTAAAACTGTACCGGTAGTTGCATCAATCTTAGAAGCACCACCGAAAGTACCAACACCTAGCACAGTAAGTTGCATGGCACCACCAATAATTAAACCAGTCTTTAAATCGCCCATAACTAAACCAGCAATTAAGCCGGCACCAACTGGTGTATTCAAAGATGAATAAATTTGCAATTCATCAAGAATTTCATAACCAGCATAGAGGGTAAGTAGTAATATTTGCCACCAAGCCATCGTTAGACCTCCTATTTAATCTTTTCATTCATTAATTTCATAAAGTCATGAGAATCATCACTTGGAGTTAACTGAGCTGTGATTTTCACGCCCTTATCTGCTATCTTTTTAAAATCTTCGACATCTTTTTCTTCAACATTAATCTGCTTAGTTACTTGCTTAGTAGTATCTGTTTGAGACATTGTACCTACATTTAAAGTATCAAGCTTAAGACCTAAGTTAAGTAAATCTAAGAAGGCTGCTGGCTTTTTAGCGACAATAAATATTCGCTGATTACCATAACGCTCATGAATCAAATGATCTGCTGCAACCTGTGCTGGCAAAACGCTAAGACGAGTCGTAAGAGGCGTAGCCATTCTCAAACCACTTTTTTGGATATCGCTTTTTGCTGCATCTTCATCAACAACCATAATGCGATCCGCCTGAAGCTTCGGGGTCCAAAGATTAGCTACTTGACCATGGACCAGCCGTCCATCAATTCTAGCTCCCACAATATTCATATAGATTCCTCCATATTCCGTAAAATATTTCTGTAAACGCTTTCTACAGTTTCAATCTTAGTATATTAACTTTTACTAGTCAACTGGTTGTGACCACTTTTTTAAGAATTTCTAAAGTTCCTACTAAAAGTATACTCTTTTAAGCCTTGTAACGTGACTCACCATTTAGATAAGTTTCACTGACAGTCATATCATGATTCAAAACAACAAAGTCAGCTGGGTGATCAGGTTTAATCACACCACACTTATCGAGTAAGTTACAACTCTTAGCTGGTACATAACTAGCCATCATAACTGCATCTTCAGGTGTTGCAACATTCCAGTCCACTACATTCTTAACTGCATCCTTTAAGAGCAAAATACTGCCGGCTAAGTTATTAGTATCTTTCAAACGAGCCATACCGTCCTTAACATAAACTGGCAATTCACCTAAAACATAATCACCATCAGGCATTAATCCAGCCTGCATACAATCAGTAATCAAGGCAATATGCTCTGGCCCACGTGCATTTACTAAGGCGCGAACAGCTGGCTCTTCAACGTGGTGACCATCACAAATTAATTCATCCGTTGTTAAACGAGAAGAAAATGCAGCACCAATAATGTTAGGTGAGTGTTGTGACAATCCATTCATCCCATTGAAAGTATGTGTAAAGACGCTAGCTCCAGCTTCAACACAAGCAATAGCATCTTCGAAATCAGAATCTGAATGTCCCAAAGCAACTACTAAGCCCATCTTTACAGCTTCACGTACAAATTGACGGGCATTCTTTCTTTCAGGTGCCATTGAGATCTTAATCAACATGTTATCTGAAGCTTTACGCCACTTCTTTAAAAGCATAATCGAAGGATCAGTCATATACTTAGGATTTTCTGCCCCACCATGCTTAGGAGTAAAGAATGGACCTTCAAAGTGTAATCCTTGAATTTTAGCACCAGTTTCTTCACCCTTATGTGCCGCAAACTTTTCACAAGTTTCAGTTAATTCTTTATCGCTTGCAGTAATTGTAGTTGGTAGCCAACTAGTTACACCAGCTTGAAGCAAACCTTCAGAAATCTTATTAACGCCTTCCCAGTCGCTCTTCATCGTATCTTCATCAAGCAAGCCATGAATATGCGTGTCAACATAACCAGGTGCAATCCATTGATCGCCATATTCCTTAATTAGACCATGACTTGGCTTTTCATCTTCTCGATAATATAAACCAAAGTTTCCATCATCTTGAACTTCAAGATAACCACCATTTTCAGTTTTATTTTCTAAAAAGAACTTTCCGGCATGAATATAATATGACATAGTATTTAACTCCTTAAATTAACTTCTATTCTAAATTGAAAGTGTTTTCTAAATTTGAATTTTATTTGATGAATTTGTGAATTGTTACTCCCTTAACAACACGGTTAACTGTACCGGTTGGTGAAGGAGTATCTGGAGTATTTCCAACCTTAACCGAAGTAAGCAAGGCAATTGTTTGACCAAACATAATATCTGGCAATGCTAAATATGCATCTGGTAACTCTTCTCCAGAAAAGGCGAAGAATTTGCCATCAAAGTCTTGTCCCTTCTTAAGTTGTCCTACCCCCATTACCAATGGAACTATTTCATCAGCTTTAATCTCATCTAAAATATCTAAATCGTACTTTCTGGTGTAAGAATTATTTGAAACAAAGTCAAAAACAATCGTCTTCTTATCTAAAAATGACTTAGGACCATGTCTTAATCCCATTGAAGTATCAAATAAAGCCGCAACTTTTCCAGCTGTTAATTCCAAAATTTTAAGTCGAGCTTCTTCAGCTAAGCCGCCTAAAGCACCACTACCGATATAAGTAATTCTGTCAAAGTCAGTATCAACTAATTTTTGAATTTCCGCTTCACGATCAACTACGCTTTCGCCCATCTTAGCAATTTCATTAACAATTGTTTCTTTTTCTGCATCACTTCTAGTATCAAATACCAACAAAGTAGCTAAGCTCATACATGAAAATGAACCTGTCATCGCAAAACCTTGATCTAATGACTTAGCAGGCATTAAAAGAACAAGTCCATTTGGATCATCTTTTAAGTCTTGAGCCAAGTGTCCTTCTGGAGCACATGTAATAGCAATTTGGTATAAATTCGTAACTAATTGCTTAGCAAGTTCAACGGTTGCAACTGATTCAGGAGAATTACCACTCCGAGCAAAAGAAACTAGAATTGTTGGTGTTTCCGCTTCAAGATAATCTTCTGGTGTTGAAACAATCTTAGTAGTATCAATTGCTTCAAAATCATACTTAGTACGATCGGCATGCTTTCTCAAATATGGCATCACAGTGTTGCCAACATAAGCACTTGTTCCTGCACCTGTAAAAATGACTTTTACTTTATTAAATTTTTGATTGATTTTAGCTAAAAATTTATCAATTTCTTGTTTCTTTTCTTGATAAATCTTAAAAGTCTCTTTCCATAAAGAAGGTTGTTGCTGAATTTCTCTAGTAGTAATATCTGCGCCCATCTTTTTTAGTTCTGCATCACTTTTTGTAAACATTGGCCTATTCCTTTCGATAACTAAACTAAATGATTGTATTGCCGTGATCGATAAATGAATCTATCCCCTCTAGCTAGAGAAATGGTAAATTCAATCGGCACGTTTTTATCATTGATTGCCCGTCTAAAAATTTTTAAACTAGCATCCCCGGGCTTTACGCCTAAAATCTTACTGTCTCTTTCATCTAAATTAACCGCTTGTACATCTTCAAAGGCAAGAACACTTTGTTCATTGTATTTTTGCTTCATAACAGTGTACAAATGATTTTCATTTAAATCCGACATTTTTAGATCCGGAAAAATACTTTCTGGTAAATATGTTTCTCCATACATTAGTGGTACTCCATCAGCTAGACGTAACCTAACTAACTTGTACGCTTTTTCTTGAGCTTTCAAATTAAGCTGATTTGCGACAGCTGCGTCGGGAACAACAAGCTCTAATGTGCGGTTTTGTGTTGTTGGCTTGTGTCCTGCTTCTGACATCTGTTCACTAAATGAATACATACTTCCTAAGTTGGTCTGATCTAGATAAATTGTGGAAACAAATGTACCTTTTCCATGCAATCGATAAATAATGCCTCGCTCTTCTAAATTATTTAATGCTAATCGAATCGTATTTCGACTCACACCATATTCTTTTAAAAGTTGCCTTTCACTAGGCAGTCGATTATTTGGCTTCATTTCAGTCTTAATTTTCTTTTCAAGATCTAAAATTACTTGCTGATAAAGTGGCTTTTTCATCTTCTAACCCCATCCAATCTTCAACTGGTTAGTACCACCTTCTACAGAATATTCTAGAAAGCGCTTTATGTCAAATCTAAAAAAACACGAAATGCATTTTTTCGTTATAATATGAACTATACGTAAATGAAAAATTTAATTTAAAGAAGAAATGTAATATGTCTGAAATTACTAACAACCAACAACCACAACAATTAAGTCGTTTAGTGCAAGTAGCGAAAGGTACTCGCTACTACGATCTGCAATTTGCAGATGGAAAAAGAGCACGTCTATACATTATTGCTAAAGGAATCTTTCGCTTAATTATCGATCCGGCAGCAGAATTTAAACCTTTGTCGCCGTCTTTAACGATTGCCGCAGGTAACTTTAGTTTGCGTCCTTTTGAAGAATCACAACTTTTAGTCACTGATGAAACTTTCACGATTAAAAGTGGTCAATTTTCACTTCGTTTACAAAAAAATCCTGCAATCTTTAGCATTTTTGATGATCAACTTCATCGCTATCGTATGATGCAAAGTAGTCCGATTGAACTAGGAGCAGATTATTCTAGTGAATTCTTACGTCAAAATAAAAATGAATTCTATTATGGCGGCGGAATGCAAAATGGAAGCTTTAGTCATAAAGGAAAAATAATTGAAATCAAAAATACTAATTTAACCGGTCCTGGTGCAGTTGTTTGTCCAGAAGGCTTTTTCTGGTCCAATGCTGGCTTTGCAGAATTGCGCAATACTTGGAAAAACGGAATTTATGACTTTAAAGGTGAAAATGGCAATACTGCTATTCTTACCCATCAAACTCCTATTTTTGATAATTTTTATCTTTTAGGAGATTCTCCAGCTGAAATCTTACGTCAGTACTACAAAATTACCGGCTCTCCCCTCTTCTTGCCTAAATATGCTCTTGGCCTAGGATACTTAGGTAACTATCTTGATACTTGCTGGAGTGTTGCGAAGCCTCAAGAAAATAATGCCATTAAATTTGAAGATGGTAATACTTATAAAATTGCCCATGCTGATAATGAAATTGTTGCTAAGTCCTCCCTTAATGGTGAAGAGCAGTATCAATTTTCTGCTCGTGCAATGATTGAACGTTACCGCTCACATCATTTTCCACTTAGCTGGTTTGTTCCTAACTACAACAGTAAGCAAACTTTAAATGAAACCGAATTAGCTAACTTAGTTGATTTTGCCAAGGAGCAAAATATAAAACTTGGTTTCTACGGGGCTTTACCTGCAAACGCACCAGCTAATTTCTTAAAATTTAAGACAGAAGCTCCTAATTTAGCTAATGACAAAATTATGCAAGATTTTGCAATTGCTAGTGAGCCTTTAGTTGATAAAAACCAAACTAATCGTCCTTGGGCAATGGCAAGTAATGGCTGGAGCGCTGTTCAAACCTTAGCTACCACCGCAAATGAAGGTGTAGGAGGCGAGTGGGAACAAATTGCAACAGAGATTGCTAGTTTCTTAAGTATGTCTCTTTCTGGTCAACCAAATATCGGAAGTGCTATTGATGGAAAAGAAGGCGGCGGTAATGCTCAAGTAAACATCCGTGACCTACAGTGGAAAGTCTTCACGCCTCTGCTTTACTCAATTGATAATTACGGCAATATCCAAAAAACACCGTTTGCATTTAATGCAAAAATGACGCGAATTACTTGCGCTTACCTAAAACTTAGGGAAGAAATTACGCCTTATCTCTATACTCTTACCCGAGCTGCTCAAGATGGCATGCCGATTGTTAGACCTCTGTTTTTGTCCTTCCCGCACGAAAAAGTTAACTACACAAATCAGGTAAAACATGAGTTTATGCTAGGAAACAACTTATTAATAGCCCCAATTACTAATGGTCGAGAAGATCCAAGTGGAGCTTCATTAAAAGACAATCTTTACCTGCCTGATCATCGAACTATGTGGATCGATCTCTTTACTGGTAAAAAATTAATCGGTGGCAGAATTTACGATAAGTTACACTATCCATTGTGGCATCTTCCTGTTTACGTTCGCGGAGGGGCAATCTTACAGGAATCACTTAGAAGTGCCCTTGTTTATCCACAAAATAAGAGTTCTGCCATCTTATATGAAGATGATAATCAAACTAATGATTATGAAAAGGGAAATGCAGCTACAACACAAATTACCAGTTCGGTTAATGGATCTAAACTTCATATTACGGTTTATCCAACCGAGGGAAGCTATGAAGGACTTGAAGAAAAACAAGCTACTATCTTAACAATCATGGCTGATCGCTATCCTGGTAAAGTTTCACTTAAATTAAATGATCAAATTATTCCACTACCTGAATATAATGATTTAGATAGCTTTAACAAATCAGAAGAAGGTATTTTCTACCAGCAAGATTACGTGCCATGCAAAGAATTTGGTCAATTTACAGGTCAACTGCAGCCTGCTCTTAAGGTAAAAATGCCAGCTGTTGACATCCATGACAATAAATTTGAACTTACGATTGAAAACTTTAGTTATGGTAGTGAAGTCGAACAACATGCTATTATCGATTCAGCTATGGCTTCACCAAGAAGTGCCGCAATTTTGACGGACCGTTTAACTTCAAAGAGCATCACCATTACTTGGACTAATCCAACTAACTTCGTCGGTAAAAATATAATGGCTGATATCGAAGTTAATGGAATTGTTCATACTAATATTGATGGAGATACCTTCACTTTCCACGAGCTTGAACCTAACACACGCTATCGGTTTAGAATTAGAAATAAATTCGGTAACAAGGTATCAGATTGGTCTGAATACTTTGGAACTCATACCAAGCGCGATCAAATGGATTATGCAATTTCTAATGTAAAAGTTACTAGCACAGCAGAAAGTGAAAAAGATTCTCCAGTCGAAAACTTAACTGATCTTAAGCTAGCTAGTGAATGGCTCTCAAAAGACCAAATTAGTAAAGATAGTCCACTAGACTTGACTTTTAATTTTAATCACATTTATAAGCTGAGCCGGATGGTTTACGTACCTCGTTCACGAGACCGGATAGGTCATATTTTGCGAGTTCAAGTTGCCATTTCAAAAGACGGTGAAAACTTCAGCGATTTCAGTAAAGAAATTAATTGGCCAAATGATGCTAAAAACAAAGTAATCGGTTTAAGAGACGTAGTAGCAAAAGCAATTAAACTTAGAATTTTAGCTACCTCTGATAATCTAGCTTCTGGTAAAGAAGTTTTATTCTTTATGGCCAAAGAATAAAAACATCTAATATTAAACAAAAAGTCCGAAAAGCAAAATGATTAACTTCATTTTCTTTTCGGACTTTTTTATATAAAATCAGGTCTTGTTTCACGTGAAACTAAATATAAATTTTTCTATCTTTTAACCATTCAAGGCTTAGTTTAAACCAATGTGCAAGATGCGAATCGGGCTCACGTCCAGCCACAGCCACTTCAGGAGTAGCAAGTGAAAAGCCATGGCCGCCTTTATTAAACAAATGTGCTTCAAAATGAACTTTTTTCTTTCTTAAAGCTGTAATATATTCGATTGTATTATCAATCAAGACAACTGGATCATCAACAGCTTGGAAAATAAAAGTCGGGGGGCGTATCAGGCGTCACTCCTAAAGCTGTATCTAATAATTCTTTAGCAGTAGGCATTTTTTGATTAGCATCAGCTGGCAACGGAAAACCAATATCTTTAATATTAATTAAAGGATAGCCCAAGATTGTGGCATTAGGCGCTACTTGATCATGGTTAAAATCATATTTTGCCTGCCATTTTTCACTTTCTGCCATCACGTTCATTGAACTAACAACATGACCGCCAGCAGAAAATCCAATTGTAGTAATTCGCTCTTGATCAATTCCTAACTTTTCACTATTTTCTCTAAAATAAGAAACAGCTTTTAATCCTGATAAGGCTGCATCAGGATATATTTTACCTGGATCGGTAGTTAGATTATATGAAACAACGGCAGCATTAAAACCATGAGCTGCATATGCCAATGCTACTGGTTCTCCTTCTCTTAAAGATAAATGGTCAAAGCTTCCTCCAGGGAAAACGAGTATCAATGGTCTCTTTTTTTGCAAAAGCTGCGGATTATCTTGTAATCCATAATACGTGATTTTAAATTCGCGATTATTAAAATTTTTTTGTGTTAAATACTCTACTTTCATCTTGCTAAGCCTCTATGCTATTTATTTCTTAAGTTCATTATGCGTCAACGTATGTGCTAAAAGTATTGTTGTCAATGGGACTGTTAAAAGTACGCCGATAAATGAATACACAATAATTAAGAATTCATCTACAAAAAGTTTATCATTTAAAATCTCAAATAATGAATAATTTAACCTCATATACCAAATAAATATTGGCAAAAAGCTACCAAATAAACCAAATAAAATTGTGTTCATGGCTGTTCCTAACACATCAGAACCAACTTCATTTCCGCTCTTGATCAATTGCTTCTGCGTAATATTCGGATCGTGCCTTTTTAATTCAAGTAAGCCTGCACTCATCGCTACACTTGCTTCTGCAATTGCCCCTAGCATTGAAAAAATTGCAACTAAAATAGCTATTTGAGCGAAACTAATTCCTACATTCAACGATAAACCAATTAATTCTTCTCCTGCTTGGTCTCCAAAGCCCTGAGTTTGAGCTAAGCTTTCAAGCAGGATAATTATCAGCATTACGATCAAGCTCACGCATAAAGCGGTTAAAAACGCGTTCTTAGCTACAGTATAATCGTGTGTCCCTAAATAAATAATTGTTAATAATTTTAAAGGAATAAAAATTATTCCTACCAAGATTATATTTACTCCCCAAGAAATTAACAAAGCAACAAGAATTATCAAACAGGCATTAATAACCACACTAAGATAACTTTTAAGGCCCGTTTTTCCACCAACAATAATCATTAAAATTAAGAGAATTATCAATAGAGCCGTTAAAGTTGTCATTTCGCTGCCTCCTCTATTTTTTTATTTTTTAAAAAGACAGAACTAGCAAGAGTGGCAAAAATCACAGTTAAAACTATGCCTATCGCTGAACTTAAGCTCTGAATTACACCTAAAGAAAGAGTATATTTAAAAGTATAAACTAAAGTATTATTATCTCTTAGATACAAAATTGTCATTGGCAGTGCTTCGGCCATAAAAATCAGTACTAATACATTTATTAATGGTCCCATAATTTCTTGTCCTAATGTACGGCCACTAAGAAATAACTCCTTAAAGGTTAAGTCAACCTTATGTTTAGCTAACGCATAAAGACTCGAAACAATATCAGTTGCTTCATCCATTACTGCCCCAAGAACTCCTAAAATGGTCTGAGATAAAAATAGCGCGCGCGGATCTTGCGTTGCATAATCAACTGCTTCATAGTCAATCCCGCGTTCATGTGTCAATCTCATAACTAAATAAAAAATTCCAAACGACACAAAAACACCTAGAAGCGTAGCAACTAGTGTAACAAGCATCTTTTGATTAAATCCTTGTACAATTATCAGGGAAATAAAAGTAAACAAAATAGCTGCAATACCATAAACTAAGAAAATTTTGGTTCCATTTTCTTTAATATCATTCTTAATCACAAAATAAAAAATAATACTATTCAAAATCATTGAAACTAACAATAAACTAGCTTGTTTTCCGGTGATTAAAATGATCAGACTAATAGTTAAAAACATGCTCAAGACAACTACCCAATCACGTTTAGGTTCAACTAATTTTGGCTTTTCTTTAATAAAAGATACAATCACACGTTGATGAGGACGATATTTTTGTGAAACAGCTTGTGAAGGAGAGTAGGTATTGGTAACAACGAATCTCTTACCTCGGTATTTTCCTGAGATGATTTTTAAATGCAATATTTGTTGCCTAACTTCATCTTTATTTTCATAATTGTCTTTGGTTTTATTAATTAGCGTGTCTTGAATGTGATTATCGGTAATTACAGCAATTGGCTTGCTAGCAAAAGTTGTAGAAAAATACGTAATCACCGTAAAAACTATGCCAACAATTAAAGTCGTTAAACTAAGCCAAACTTTTTGATTCTTTTTCACATCTTCACCTTCCCTAATAACCTAAATGGTGAGTATGCTAATATAGTAGCATTAAAAGTTTTTACTAATTATTAAAAAATAGTAATTTATCTGAGGTAAATCTAAACTATGGAACTTATGATTTCAACTTTTACTCTAGCAATTGCAGCTGCTATCAGTATTATTATTGCTCAAGCAATTGATAAAGTATCAGTTAACTATATAAGTATGATCATCGGAATTATTATTGGTCTTATTCCCTTTTTAAACCAACAAATAGCTAGTTTTGATTCAGAAATTTTTATGGAGTTGATCGTTGCGCCACTTTTATTTTTTGAAGGACAAAAGACTAGGATTCATAACGTTGGTAGACGTATTAAAGAGATAATTGGGCTAACTATTATCATGGTTTTACTAGCTTTAATTGTAAGCGGCTTTAGCATTCATCTGCTTGCTGACGTTAGCTTACCGCTTGCATTTATTATTGGCAGTATTAGTACGCCAACAGACGCCACAGCAAGTGAAGCAGTAACTAATGGCCTAAGAATGCCTCGCCGTGTAACGTCAGCATTAAAGGCTGAATCACTTTTTAATGATGCATCTGGAATTATCTTGCTCAACATGAGCCTTCTTTGGTTTGCAAATGGATATATTAATTATGGACAGACAATTCAGGACTTTTGTATTTCTTCGATTGGCGGTGCAATTCTAGGTTTCGCTGTAGCATGGGTAATAATTATTTTTCGTCAGACTCTTGTCAGATCCAGATTTAATTCCTTAAATGCTCAAAATCTTATTTATATTCTTACCCCATTAGCTTTGTATGCTCTAGCAGAACATCTCCATGTCTCTGGAATTATCGCAGTGGTGGTTGCTGGTCTCTTACATAATGCAGAATCTCAACAAAGCTTATTGCTTAATTCAAGACAGGTTCATATGAGCCAAGACTTACAAAATCTTATTTCTGACATCTTTAATAGTATGGTTTTCATTATTTTAGGATTGATGATGGTAAGAATTTCACGTAATAAGCTCTTTAATGGAGATCTAGCTAAATGGATTATTGTTGGCATTATAGTCTACCTTGCCAACTTGCTAGTTCGTTACCTATATGGTCGCTTAATTATTCGTTATGATCGAAGAGAAAGCATAGTCTTTTCACTTGGAGGGATTCATGGTGCAGTTACTTTAGCATTAGCATTAACGATAAGCGTTGACTTCCTAGGAAGTCAAAGTTATAACCTAGTCATCATGTCTGAGGCTGTTTTAATTATTTTAAGTATGCTTGTTCCAACAATTGTCTTTCAATTTATTCTTCCGCATAATGTCAGTGACGAAGAGGCCCACATCGTAATGGATAAAATACGAAGTGAAATGGTTAAACGCGCCTTAGTTGCCGTTCATAAAATGTATTTACCGCAAAGAGTAAAACGCCATGTTATCTATACCCTACTTAATCAAAAACGAGTTGTTAAAACGCGTGAGTATATACGAGTTCTGCTAAAGACAATTGACCAGCCTAACCTAAGCAAATCAGAACAGTATCTACAGCGTCTTGCTTTTTTTAGGGCTTTTGCGATTGAACGCGAATATCTAGAAATGATTGGACAAAAGGAAGGCAAATATCGAACCTATATTTTAAATCTATATAACGACGTTTTGTTAGCAGAGTCATTAATTATTGAACCTGAAGACGAATAAAAATAGGATGCCTACAAACAGGCATCCTATTTTTTAATTAAAAAAGCGATCCCACCAATGGTGTTTTTTCTTGGGATGAATTTGCATCTGAGCTAAAGTACGATGAATATTCTCTTCTACTTTTTGCTTACGACGCTTTTCTTCGTTCTCTCTAGCTTTTCTTAAGATTTCTTCATGAGCCTCTTGCTCACTCTTTTGTTCTTCAGTAATCTTATCGGCAGCTTCCTGATCTTTATTAGCTTGAACTTCTTTTTGTGAATCTGTTGATTCTGGCTCAGCTAATTGGTGTGAGCTATCAATTAACTTCTTATTTTGAGCTTCAACGCGCGCTACTTGCTTTTGCAAATCCTGAATTGCTTGATTTTGACTTGCAATCGTATTTTGGAGCATAGTTAAAAGCTTAACTACTTGATCAGCATCTACAGTAGCAGTCTTAGTTGCTACTTCTTTTTGCATTTTTGCAGCCTTTTTGGCTTCTTCAGCTTTTTTATCACTCACTGCAAAAACTTGTCTTGCTGCTTCCTGTAAAGTCAGATCAGCTTTTTTAGACAGAGCTTTAAAAGCTTTTAGGTCTTCAATATCTTTAGCTGAATATAAGCGAGACTTCTGCTTAGTCCTCTCATAGTAGTCTTTATTTCCAGTAACTTTTTCAACAATTAAGGAATACTTTCTTAATGTTGCTACGCTAATATGAAGTTCTTCCGCCGTTTTTGCTGGGGCCTCAAGTTCTTCAAAATTATGGTCGCTTGCCATCCTAAATTCTCCCTTTACTTAAACTAAGTTTAATCATGTTTATGTAACAAAGTTTTCTTGTGATCGTAGCGTTCCATTGCGTAGTCAATTAATTTAGTAATCAAATCAGTATATGGAATTCCAACCTCTTCAAATAGTTTAGGATACATACTAATATTAGTGAATCCTGGAAGAGCATTTACTTCTGTTAAAACAACTTCCTTGTCTTCCGTACGAAGCATTGAGTCAATACGTGCTAAGCCACTACATTCAGTTGCTTGAAATACCTTTAAAGCATTTTTTCTAACCTTTTCAACAATCCCTTCAGGCAATTTAGCTGGAATCTCTAAAGTTGAAGTTGAATCATCATCATACTTATTTTCATAAGTATAGAATGAATCCTTGGCGTTAATAATTTGACCAACACCAGCAACGATTGGCTTATCATTACCTAAAACAGCAGTTTCTACTTCAGTACCGTGAACAGTTTCTTCAACTAAAACCTTATCATCATATTTAAAAGCTTCAGCTAAAGCGACCTTGTATTCTTTTTCGTTAGTAACGTGACTTACACCAACTGAAGATCCTTGATTTGATGGCTTAACGAATAAATCTGAGCCTAATTGACTAGCTACGTATTCATAGTCTAACTTTTCATTATCTGGATCGTTATATTCAAAACGCTTAACTGCAATCCACTTTGCGACAGGAACACCAGCACGTTGAGCTAAAATTTTGGTCATTTCCTTGTCCATCGTTACAGCTGCAGCTAAGACATCATCCCCAACAAATGGCTTATCTAGAACTCTAAATAAACCTTGTAAACAACCATCCTCACCCAAGTTTCCGTGTACAATTGGGAAAAATACGTCAATTTCAGGACGATCTTTTAATTCAACAATATTAGAAATATTTGCTACTTTATGAGGGTTAGCTACTTCCATTTTAGGATTGTCTAAGACTTTGCGAGAATCGGCATCATTAGCCAAATACCCATCATTCGTAATCCACATTGGATAAACATCAAATTTATTAGTATCAATTTCCTCATAAATGTTGTGGGCAGACATGATAGAAACTTCATATTCTGAAGAATTTCCACCGAAGATCAAACCTACCTTAATTTTGTCAGTCATATTTTTATCTCCTTTTTGTCCTCGAAACCTTATTATAAACAATCGTGACGCTATAATGCATTATTTTTGAAAAAAAGTCTCAAAAGAATGAAAATTTTTTATAATTAAGTTATATATATTACTATTACTCTAATAATAAATCCCGCAAAGGAGATAAGATGAATTTTACAAAAAAAGCCACCGCTTTTTTAGTTGCTATTACACTCAGTGCTACAACTAGTACCGTTACGATTAGCGAAGCGCTGGCCGCAACATTTACCAAAGATGAAATCCAAGAAGTTCATCGAATTCAAAATCAATATTCAAGATTACCAAAACAAACTTTTAATTCTGGTAATCTTTATGCAAGTAGCCCTCACTTAACAGCACCATTTTCACCTGGTTCTGTTACTAATTCTTATATTAATTCTCAATTAGACTATATTAATTTTTATCGTGGTTTGTTTGATCTGCCAAGTATTTCTACAAATAAGACAGATAATGACAACGCGCAAATTACCGCAAGTGTTATGGCTGCAATTAAGGCTAACCCATTTACTAATCAACACGGGTTACCTAGTGAAACACGACCGAACTATATTAGCGATACTTACTGGACAATTGCCAAAAATGTTTCTGCTAGCTCTAATTTGAATTTTAATGTAAGCAATCAATCTGCTGGTGATGTAATCACAGATTTATTAACTGATACCTATAATCTTGATGGATCGGATACTGGACATCGTGCGTGGCTTTTATCAAGTAGACTTACTACCACTGGTATTGGTGCAGCATACGGTAAAAATAGCTACCGCTATTCAGTCCAGCAAGTTGCATATTCAAGCGATGGCTATAAGGCTGCTGCTAAAAGTGCCGTTGCCTATCCTAATAGTGGCGTTTTCCCAATAGAATTACTTCAAGGAAATAACATTGCTTGGTCTCTTTATTTATCTGATAAAACTACCTCCGGTATTCCTAAAATCACCGTCACCGATTTAGATACAGGCGAAGTTAGCCAAGCCACAAATGTTAATAATTTCAGTAATAAGGCATATGGCTACTTCAAAACAATTATCACTTACTTCCCAGGAGATATTAAGTTAGTTTCAGGGCATGAATATAACGTAAATATTGATAATGTCTACCAATATAGTTTTAAATTATTTAATCAAGTTGCTGCTAATCAGCCTAAACTAAAAACTTCAAACGATAACACTAAGACTAAGAACGGAGAAAAGAGCTCTGAAAAAATATCCTCCTCGCAAAATATTAAAGATAGTAGCGACAAGACAACTCGCAAAATTTTAAACCAAGTAGCTGATCCTGATTCATCTACAACAATTAAATCAGCTCTTTTACTTCAAGCAGAAAAACTACGTGATTCTTTGAATAAAAAGCGCCAGATGAATACAGTGATTTTTGGCCGTTCTTATCAAGATGGTTATTCTTACTACAACTTAGGCAATGATCAGTGGTTTCATAATTTTTATGTTTACAACAATCCAGATTTTACTGCTGGTGTAGTCAATATCAATAACCAGTCATTTGATACAAATATTTATACTAGTCCTTATCCAAATCTACGAAAACGCACTGCCAATCATGTTACTTCTGGAAAAAGTTACGCTTATGGTCAATCAATTACTACCGATCATATAACTTGGTATTATCTCGGCAAAAACCAGTGGATCAGGCAGAATAATTAATAAACTAACATCTTGAAAAAGGCTTTAAAGTAACGAATTTATAATTTTAGAATATTCTTTCAGCACAAGCTGAACATATTATATTATTTAAGAATAATTAGGCCTTTCAACTTGATTTAAACCCTAATTACTGTAAAAATAAGTAGTGAGAAATGGTTGAGGACCCTTACAAGAGCCGTTATGGCTGTTGCATATTACAATTATTTTATACCCTAACTACTTTACACTTACTTGAATACAATTAAGATCATCCAATCCGGCGCCATTTCCCAGAAAAAGGCCTCAGGTAAAAACCTGAGACCTTTTTTGTATATTCGTTAACTTCTTATTATTTTGCACTCGTAAGCTGCCAAGTAACAGTGCTAATTACAAACAAAACTACTCCGACAATTACTAACTCTAAGAAAATGCCACTCGCTATCTCCAAAAAATAGCCAATATTCAAGATCAAACCTTCAACATTGAAAATTGTCGGAATGAACGCCAATAGTCCAAAAATCACGATCAATCCTAGTGATGCTCTCATCCCTCCAGCGGCAAACATATTAATTAAGCGCCCAGTTGAAACAATTTCTTTGAGTCTTTTAATTTGTTGATAAGCTAAGATGCCCACAAAAATGATAACCAAGATATTTAAAATCAAAAATACAAGCTCAACATTTGCTGCTAAAGTGGCATTAGCCAAGCCAAAGCTTGTAATAATTGCGTAAAGCCCACTTTCCTTATTCTTCTTCAATTTTTCCTGAACAGACTTAGCTTCCATGGAAGAATTGTCATCAATTTTAGTCAAGATAACCTTACGAATTTGACTAGCTAAGCTAGAATTTTCTGCTCTAAATAAATGAATTCCCAAAGTATAGTCAATCATTGCATTCGCAATCGGTCTTGTTTGCTCAACAGTTAATAGATTATTAGTACTGTTGTTACTACTTCGATCAGCACCAATTGCTGCAGCGAAATTATCAAACTTCTGATTGATATAGCGTTCAGCTACAACTCCATTGCTTTCTTTGGCAATCTGACTCCTCATAAAAATCGGGTTCATAAAAGTTACTAAGCTGAAAAACAAAACCACAATTGTAAAGATTGCAATTCCAAAAGATCTTTTATCATGCACAGTTTGAGCCTGATCAATTCTACGCAGCTCACTGCGTGTGCGTACTGCCATTTCCTCGACCTTCCTTAAAATTAATTGTCGAACATTTTATTAATAGCCTGAGTTAAAGTAGTTAATTCGTATTTTTGTAAGGCAGATTTAGCCTCTGCAAGTGTTTGACTTATCTTTGACTCATCTATTGATAAAAATGTTGACATAAAAGTTTTTACCATTATATCAGAAATTTGATCAGCATCTAAATCAAATTCAGTCCGTTTTACGTATAGACCTCCTCCAGCTGTAACAATAAAGTTTAAACCAATCTGAACTTGACGATCATTTCCCAAATCATGCTTAACGCCTTCATGCTTAAGCCAATCATCAAGAATCTGGCTCCAGCGATCCAATGAATCACCATCACTTAAAATACTTTTGACAACGCGTTCAACGCCTTCATCTTGGATACCTTGTTCTAAAATCAAATAAATGAAGATTTTCATCTTAGAATATGTATTCAAATTTTTGAAATCAGTCGCATTTAAACTCTTTAAGACTGCTGTCATAAAATTAGTAACAATTTCGGTAATTAATAGATTCTTATGTGGGTAATATGACTGGAGTAGTGATTTAGAAATGCCAGATTTATCTGCAATCATTTGTAGTGATACATTTTCCATGCCTCTTTTTTTCAGGAGCATAAAAGTATTGCGCAGTATTTCATGTCGTCTTGCTAAATTTTTTTGTCTTGCCATATCCTTTGCCTCGTTATTATTATTCTATTCCTATACAGTATAGCGTTTTCACAGCATTAATTACAATCATTATACCAAGCCCTATTACTAATAACGAGATAGGATTTTGCTTTTTTTCAAATTTAATGCTATATAAAAGACCGACAATTTTATTTGTCAGTCTTTACGTGATATTTAATTTTTTCTTTCTAAAAAAGTGTAGCTCAATGATAAAGCTAAAATAAAAATAATTGAGATAAGTAATGGTAGTCTCGTTGCTGGGATTAGCGCCAAAATTATTAAAATTACTAAGTAGAAAATGATTGTAACCCAGCTAGTTATTGGAAATCCCGGCATTCTAAAGCTACCTAGTTTTCCTTTATTTTCTGCGCGATATTTCAAATGCGTCCACATAATAATTATCCATACCATAATAAAGTTGATTGTTGATACACTAGAAATAATATCGAAAACTTGTGCTGGCATAATATAATTCAGAATTACAACGATAAATAAAATTAACGATGAAAAGGTCAAGGCATTATTAGGAACCGCTTTTCTACTTAACTTTCCAAATCTTTTAGGGGCATTATTTCCACGTGAAAGTGCATATAGTGATCTACTAGTTGAAAAGATAGCACTATTAGTAGCGGACATTGCTGCCGTTAAAACAACAAAGTTTAAAATCCCAGCTGCTGCAGGAATCCCAATTGCGCCAAAAACCTGTACAAACGGACTAGTTGTAGTAACAATCTTATTCCAAGGATAAACAGCCATAATAGCAATCATGGAACCAACATAGAATAATCCAATTCTGACTGGCAAAGTATTAATTGCCTTGGGAATATCCTTGTCTGGATTGGCCGTTTCACCTGCTGTTAAACCGACAATTTCTATTCCGACAAAGGCAAAAACTACCATCTGAAATGACTTTAAAAAGCCCCATGAGCCTGTTGGAAAAAAGCCCCCATAATTTACCAGATTAGTAAGAGAAACTGTTCTAGAGTCAATTTTGGTATGCATAACGAGTAGAATCGCTCCAGTAATGATCAAGGCTAAGATAGCTAAAACCTTAATCATTGAAAACCAACTTTCAAGCTCGCCAAATAATCCAACATTAACCATGTTAACAAGCATTAACAGAACAACGATTACTAAAGGCCCTACCCATTGTGGTAAGTCTTTAAACCAATATTTCAAATAAATTCCTGTTGCAGTTAAATCAGCCATTGCTAAACTAAGCCAGCATAACCAATAAGTCCACCCCGCAACAAATTCCATTCTATTTCCCAGGTACTTTTTTACTGATTCAATAAATGAATGCTGCTCAGGATCTGCTAGAATTAACTCTCCTAAAGCTCTCATCATAAAAAAGCTAATAATTCCAACAATTAGATATGACAAGATAATTGATGGACCAGCACTTTGAATAGCTGTACCAGATCCTAAGAATAATCCAGTACCAATTGCTCCACCAATTGCAATCATTGTTACATGACGGCTTTTAAGCGATCTTTTTAGTTTTAGCTTCTCCTTTTCATCCAATTTTGTAGTCCTCCCTTAAAGACAAAAATACCCCTAGTATTTAACTTATACTAGAGGCATTTCTATTCTATGAAATTAAAGTTCTTGTATAGTCAATTAATTGGCTATTTTATTTGTTTGTATTATAACTTGCTTCGCGAAATTGTCAAATCTGTTTTTTGAACCCGAGTCAAGATTTGGACATTATTGCGAATGATATCTTTATTCTTAGTAAATGTAATTATTGCGAATATTATCCAAATGAACACAAATATTAATACCTTTAAAACTTGCCCTATTTCACTATAAAAAATTCCTGCGTTGTTAGTGCCAAGAGGCGTAATTGAGAAAACTAAGAAATCATTCAAAGCATGTATAATCATTGGTATCCATATTTTTCCACTATAAAGAAAAAGTGTAGCCATAAAACATCCGAAGCCAAATGAGTTAATTACTTGTAATATTGTTCCTAAGAGAGAGAATCGATGCTCTCCAGCAAACGCACTACCAATGTGTGGTAAGGCAAATAAAATTGAACTAACTACAATAGCATACGCGATTTGATCGTTTTTATTTTTAAAAATCATCAATAAGATCAAAATATTTATATATCGAACTGTTTCTTCACCAATACCAGCATCAATTGCATCAAAAAGCACTCTCCATGGTTCTCTAAAATAAATTGAATCAAATGGATTAATTAAAGAAAAATCCCAGCTCCACAATAATTCCTGCAAATTTAACGCCATGTTACTAAATACTTCACACAGAACTATATAAATAGTACATCCGACTAATAGCAGAAATACTATCATATTTTTTCTTTTACTAAAAAATGCAGTGTTCAAATTCAGACTAAACTTATAACCCCATTTTTTAAGAACAATGTATCCGTATACTAAAGTTGTTAATCCATATACAATCCCTGATCTATTTAAACCTACTAATACGCTTGCTTGAGACAAAGTTCGTAAATAAAGTGGACTACCAATGACTGAAAGCATGTATGTTACCCATACTGATGCTATCAAACGAAAAATAGGTTTTTCTATCTTTCCATATTCAACCAAAACGACTGGAATTAATACAAATATTGTTCCAACAAAATATATCCAGAATAGAATTACTGTTAACTTAGGTAAATCCTTTATAAGTAAATCTATGAAACAACCAAATTGATCTACAAAAATCATAGGCAAAAATACAATATTTACTACTTGGGATATTTTTATAAATTTATTTATTAAAATAACTATAATCAATATCCCTATATAAATCCAATCTTTGATTGTATGATAATTTGTTAACATAACTATCGCAATCACAATATTTAAATAAATTTGGATTTGTAATATTCTACTGTGTTTCATAAAATTTCCACCATATTAAAAGTTTAAGGTCTAAAAATATATATCCAGTAAAAGCTCAGAAGTTAAAAATCCTACTAAATCTTGGTATTAATCTACTATGATTTAATAGGATTTTTATATTTATTAAATATGTTTTTCTCAGACAATTTAAATATCCTAATGTACACCACCTTTACCATAAAGTTGACGTGGATCACGATATGTCCCTCCTGGCGTGTCCCACAGATAAGTAGTTCCACCTTTATCAGGATTTAAGAAGTAATTTCTGCGTCCGTTAGGAAAAAGTTTCGATTCTAAAACACTATTTACATTCACTGGTGCATTTCTTTTCACAGCAAAAGATACAGTATCAGTACCTACTTCTGCTGCAGATGCCTTATGTGAGGTCAAACTTAATGCACTTAATCCTAAGGACACTACTCCAATAGTTGTTATAACTTTTTTCGTCTTCATTTTTCCTCCTTCCTTTTAATTAAAAATAATTTATTTTTAATAATAATACTAAGCACTTAATTCAAATTCAAGTATTTTCTAAAGCAAAAAAGCTAGAAACAGCTTATTAAACTAGCTCTAGCCTTTTATATAATATTAAAAATTTAATGTTATATATTTTTATTTTTTGTAAGAATTGTAGCAGTATGTTTAACAGTTTGCTTATTAAAAAGAAACAAAATTGCTGCCAAAATTAACCAACTACTTAAATCGATAAACGTCTGAGTAAAGGGATCTAAAAGAGTTTCACCAATCATTCCAATAGAAGTAATCGACAGCGCTACAATATCAGCAAATGTATGAATTAACATTGTTAGCCATAACTTTCCACTGTATAAAAATAAAACTGCTAAAAAGCAACCAATACCAAAGGCATTAACGACTTGATGTACAACTTGATCTGGCTTCATTTGATATGGAGGAGCAGAAAACACGTTCAATATATGTGATAAAGCAAAAATAAAACTACTTCCTAAGATTGACCATTCAACACGTAATTTTCTACTTTTAAAAATAATTAATAAAAGCAGTAAGTTTATATAACGTTCACTTTCTTCCGCAATACCGGCTCTAGCAGAAAAAAATAGTAATTCCCATACATTCTTTACTTTTTTTGAATCTAGTGGGTTAATTAACGAAAAATTCCAATTCCAGAAAACTTCACTCCAATTAATTGCCATAAAATTAAAAGCTGAAAAAAGAATAATCCATATACTTAAAGAAGCAGTTAATATTAACATAATTATGTTTTTCTTATTAGAAAAATTAAAAGGTAAATTAAAATAAAATCTATATCCCCAACTCTTAATTACGCAGTACATGTAAACAAAAACCACTAATCCATTAGTTATAGCTGAATTATTAAAACCATACAGAAAAGTATCATGTTCTATATTTTTAAGTACAACTACATTTGTCGCAAGAACACTTACTGTAAGCCAGCTCGACGCTAAAAGTCGAAAAATTGGAGTTTTTATTTTCGCATATGATTCTTTTGTAACTGGAACAATTAAAGTTAATGCTCCAATAAAATATAAGAAATAAATAATAGTAATGAAATGTGGCAGTAATTTAATCAGCAGATTAATTAAAAAAGTAAATTGATCCACAAAAATTATTGGAAAAAAAATAATACTAAGTAATTTAAAAGCTTTCGCATTTTTACTTAATAGTAGAGTTAAAACCAATATTATTAAATATCCCCAAAAATAAACATCATTGTATTTAAATAGAAGTACAACAGCTAAAATAATATTTAAGTAAAATTGTATTTTTAACACTTTTTTATCTGTCATTATTCACCTATTTTCAGCCAAAAAATAAAGTAAGAGGTGGCTTTTAATCTTTCTCATTTATTTCTAAAAATATATGAATTTTACTTTTTAACAATCATAGTTAATGCCAATACCCATATTGTGGATTAGGACCTCGACTATATCCTCCACCACTCCCAATATATCCTTGTTCAGGTCCTAAAATAGTATTTTGCCAACTTCCTGATACTGATTTTGATTCTAATACTCTATTTGTACTTACTTTTGCTGCAGATACCTTATGCGAAGTCAAACTTAGAATACTTAATCCTAATGCTACCGCACCAACAGTTGCTACAAGTTTCTTTGATTTCATCTTTTTTAATTAAAAAAATTAAATTTTTAATAAATATTATTAAAATTTAGATAAAAAGTCAAGTGCTTTTTATTTTTTAAAGCAAAAAAGGCTAGAAGATAGATTACAAACCTAATTTCTAGCCTTTAAAAATATTAAAATCTAATGTGGATTATCCTTGAATTCTGTTTTGTTCATCAAAGATTTGGTGGATTGATTTATCGTTGTAAATGTAATCAATACCCTTAGCAAGTAAACGTGCAACAGATAAATGAACCATTCTATCTGGATATTTCTTGTGCTTGATAGTATCAGTTACAACAATTTGTTCAACTGGTAATTCGTTTAAGACATCAATTGCATTTTGAGAAAGCAAAGCATGAGTTGCTGCAACATAAACTTTCTTAGCTCCAGCAGCTAAAACTGACTTAGTTGAAGAAGCAATTCTAGAACCAGTATCAATTAAGTCGTCAACGATAATAACAGTCTTATCCTTAACGTCCCCGATCATATCATGAGCTTCTGCATCGTAGCGTGCACCACGTTGATCAACAATTGCAATCGGTGCGTCAAAGTATGAGCCAAAAGTACGTGCAAGTTTTGCACCAGAGTGATCTGGAGAAACAACTACTACATCATCATCATCCTTACTTGCAATACCGTTATCTAAGAAGTATTGAGCTAAGATTGGCATAGCGTGTAAGTGATCAACTGGAATATTGTAGAAACCTTGAATTTGAGATGCATGTAAGTCAACTGCAATCAAGTCATCAATATCAGTCAATTGAAGCAAGTTAGCTAATAATTTAGCGGTGATTGGCTCACGTGAACGATTCTTAGTATCTTGACGTGAATATGCCATATAAGGAATTACTACGTTAACAGAGTGAGCAGATGCACGGTGTAAAGCATCCAATACAATCATCAATTCCATAAAGTTTTCATTTACTGGATCTTGAATAGATTGAATTACGTAGACATCACAGCCTCTAACACTTTCCGTAATGTTAACTTGAATTTCTCCATCACTAAAGTGTTGAACAGCAGTCTCTAACAATGGTTTATCCAAAGCTGCCGCAATTCTCTCTGCTAAAGCTTGGTTTCCACCAAGACCGATTAATTTCATTGGGTGCAACATTTCGTGCAATTCTTCTTTATTCATCAATTTGCCCTTCCTTGTAAAATTAACAGCTAGTTTTATTATAACTAAAAATTCCTGTTTTGCTCTACTTTTCTAGCTATAGATTATAACTGATTATTTTCTGCTGCCTTGATTTGATCTAAGCGACCAACGACATAATTATAAAAATCCTCTGCATCTTTGGGATTTGTATTTTCAAAAGCTCTCAAAACAATTGCCAGCTCATCTTTTCCCATTTGGTGTAAACTAGCCGTTTGATAAATCATGGGATTATCACCTTTAGGAACCAATTTTAGAAAACCATTAATTAAGATGTGCGCTTTTTTATATACAACAGCTTGTAAACTGTGAATATCTAGTATTACTTCTCGTTTACCTGGAAATAACGGCGCAGTATGCTTAATTGTAATTTTGTCATCATTTATAGACATCTCGCCATTCATCCCTTGAACCACTATTTTTGTCATTATTCTAACCTTCTGCTATTTATTAAATTCCATTTATATATTAATTCTATCGAATTTTTAGATCAAAAAGAAAAAGAGCGCTACTTTTTTAGCTCTCTTTACAAAAATCTTTAATTAAATCTAGTAACTTTAAACTATGAACAACATAACTATAATGCGTCTGACGAGGCATTAAAACTAAACGACAATTAGGAAGCAATTGACTATACCAGCGAACATGTTCAACCTTAACCCAATCCTTTTCACCTACTACGCATAAAGTAGGCGTCTTAATCCGTTTTAACGTTTCAACCGGAATATGACTCTCTCTTAAAGCCACTCTGCTGTCACGATCTCCCTTAAAAAAGCCTCGAATAGTATTAGCCGCAATGTGCTTTGCATTCACGCCGTTTCCGTTAACGTAAGTACCAGCAACAATTATTTTAGAAACCAGTTCTGGTGCTTGGGCGGCCAAAGAAAGAGCAACTAAACCTCCAGACCCAAAGCCTAAGATATAAGGCTTTTCAAGTTTAAGCGCGCTAATAAAAGCCCGTAAATCTTCAACTTCAGTTTGATAATGCTCGCTTGCTTCTCCTTCACTTAAACCGCGGCCTCGCATATCAGGAACCACAACTGTGTAATATAAAGAAAGCGGCGCAACTAATTTATCGAAGATTCCACCATCTTGGTGGTGCCCATGTAACAAAATTAAAGGATGCCCTTTACCTAATTTCTGATAGTAAATTTCAACTCCATTAACTTTTACTTTCATACCAATTCCTTTAGCTATAAATTCTTATAAATCTTGATGATCCAAATCACTTAAAGATGCTTTTTTTGCGATCTTTTTATTCTCTTTTTGAGCTTCACGCTCTGCCATCAAGCTTTTAATAATTTGGTGCCATACACGATAATTAGCTCGGAAATTATCTGGTATTTTCTTAGGATTAAGATCATGCACCATACTATCCGCACGTTGCCAATAATGATAGTAAGGTGTTGAACTATAGTAAAAACCATTAGTCAATGATACGTACTTAACGTTGAAGATTTGATCTTCCATAAAGGCTAAATCTTCAACAAAACGCAAATGATACTTCTTAATGACACTAATTTTATATCCCTTATTCCAGGTATATCCTTTTACAGGTGACCCAAAGACATTAGTCATCTTCAAATAAGCTTCTCTCTTGTCGATCAAGCCCCCGCTTTGCTTACTTCCTACTGGATGACTTTCATGTCTTTTTTCTGAATCAATCCAAAAACCACAAGAAACAATATCTACATCTGGATGCTCATCAAATGCTCTTACAAAATAAGCAGTATAGCCAGGATCAACCCAGTCATCCCCATCATGAAAAGTAAAATATGGGGTAGTTACATGAGCCATTCCAACGTTTCTAGCATCAGAAAGGCCACCATTCTTTTTATTAATAATGTCAAAATAAAGAAACCGATCACGATACTTCTCAGCTACTTCGCGAGTTTTATCTTTTGATCCGTCATTAACAATTAATAATTTAAAATTTTTATCTTTTTGTTTTGCTAAAGCTTCTAATGCCCGGCCCAAATATTTTTCCATATTGTAGACAGGCATAATTACCGTTAACATTGGCTGGCGTAACACAGCGTCTGCCTCCTTTTGCTTATGATTATAGCATCTTAATACTTATTTACATAATTCAGTTAGCTATTTAGGTTATAATATAGCCATCACATTGAGTATATTTTATTCATAAGGAGAAAATTTTATTATGAAAAAAATACTAACTGCGCTTGTAGCTATCTTAACAAGTGGAATTTTAGGGTTAACTGCTATTAGTAATACTAAAACAGTTAAGGCAAATGAAAATGACACTCCTGTTATAACCTTAGGTACATCCCTTACCTCTTCTCAAAAGCAGGGAACAATTAACACTCTGACGCAGTCCTTAAATGGTAGTAATTATACCACCATCACTATTACTGGCGCAGATCTTGTAAAATATCTTAATCCTTCAGGCTATGACTTCACTAATAATTCGGGCGTTTGGTCTAGTGCCATGATCCAAAAAACTAGCTCTGGTAGCGGGATTAATGTTCATATTTTACCTTATAATGGCCATAATAACATTACAACTATTACTGCTAACCAATACAAAAATGCTGCTTTAACCGCTGGTATTTCTGACGCGGACATTTACGTCACTTCTGCTACACCAATTGACGGATCAGGTGCCCTAGCCGGCGTTTATGCCGCATATGCTAAAAATGGCAATTCTTTAAATCAAAATCAAATTAATGCAGCACAAACTGAAATGAATACCTTAAGTAAGATTACTAGCCAAAACAAGGGAAAAGATGGCTATTCTGACGCCCAATTAAACAATGCCATAGCTGGTGCAAAAAAAGAAATGGCTAAACAGGGGCAAAATATTTCTGATAGCCAAATCAGGGATATTGTTAATAACCAAATTAACATTAACCACCTCGGTGATACTATTACCAATAATCAAAAAGAACAAATTATTAATGTCTTAATTAAGATTAAAAATTCTGGTGCATTAAAAGACAAAAACTTCCAACAACAAGCTGGTCAACTAGCAGACCAAATTCAATCTGGTGCTAAGAATATCTTTTCAAAATTTAATACTCCTGAAACTCGTAACTGGTTTCAAAAATTAATTGATTCAATCGTTAGCTGGTTTAGAAGTACCTTTGGCGGTGTCATTATCTTAAACTAAAACGTTAAAAAAAGACGGCTTAAAATAGCCGTCTCCGTCGTCAAAAACTAGTACCTGCGTGCGTTCTAGTCTTTCAGTTATTATTATAGCAACTACTAAAAAAAGTGCATTAAAAAAGTCTGCAAATTGCAGACTTTTTTTGTTTACTAAGCAGATTATTACTTCATTTTATCCATATAACGATTTAATTCATGGTCCACAAAAACGTTGCCTTCATTATCAGCGTGTCCCTTGGTCCAGCTAAAAGTACTATCCGGAAAATGACCTAGTAAACTATCTAGCCTTTTCCATTCGGTAGCATTAATTAAAGGGCCATTTGATCGCTTCCAGCCACGTTTCTTCCATCCCTCAATCCAGTGTTTATTAATTCCATTTAAAACATATTGTGAATCTAAAACAAATAAAAGATGTTTGTCATTAAATTTCAACTCAAGCAATTTTTCTAAAGCATTAATTAGACCCAATAATTCCATCTTATTATTCGTAGCGCCGAATTCTCCGCCAGATCCATAAGTACGGCCATCTTGCCATTCAATTAAATAAGCCCAAGCTGCTCTATCAGTCTTATTAACGTGCCCACCTTTATGTACCCCAGTATTTCGTGATCCACCATCTGTATAAATTGTTGCAAAATAGTCTGCTGAATTATTAGAACTAGTCTTTTTTACTTTTTGCTTCTTAGACTGGTGTGTGATGTTAGCAGCTTGGATTTTCTTAATCGCATTGCTTAAAGAATCTTCTTTAACAATATCTGGTTGTGTTTCTTTATTCCAGTCTAAATACTCAGTCGCATCAGTTATCTTTTCAAAAGACTTATACTCCGCACCGGAAAAGCCATCAACTTGTTTTTTAGCATCTTCCCATGTTCGGTAAACACCAGGTGTACGACCTTTTTTTACTGCATAGTATTTCATAAATATTCCTTTCCTATCTGCTCTAGCTGATAAAATGTTAGAATAATTTTAACGCTAAAACTAATACAAAGGGAGGATGTAGCATGTTTTTTATTCAAAAAAGATATAGCGAAGAAGTTGAAAAGAATAATAAACATAAAAATAAAGAACCTAGTATTGCAAGAATGACTTTTTTAGGTTTAATGGCTACTTTTACTCCTACTCGCTGGCTGCTCAGAATGCACAAACGCAAAGTTGAAGATAGTTCAACAACAGAAGCAGCAACTTCTACAATTACGCAAACGCCAATTTTTTACGTACATGGTTTTCGCGGAGGCGATTATACAACTAACAAAATGGTTCATGCTGCTTGCAAGGCAAAAGGCACAGATAAATTTCTTAAAGCTACAATTGATCCCTTTGGTAATTTTATTTTGGAAGGAACTTGGACAGCTGATCCACAACCCATCGTTCAATTAGTTTTTAAAGACCGAATTGCTGGCGTTTATGCAAGTTCCTATTACTTACGCACCGCTTTGTCTTACTTAAGTAAGAGATACCATTTCAAAAAATATAGTGCGGTCGCCCATTCTTTAGGTGCCCCTTCAGTAGTAAAGGTTGAAATGAAAACAAGCTTGAGAAAGAATTTTCCCCACCTAGATCATTGTGCTTTAATTGCTGGTCCTTTTGATGGAGTAATGTATTTAGGTGATTTACCCAATGTTAATCGTCTTAATGAAAAAGGACGTCCTATTTTGATGAGTATTTCCTACTTAGGAATGCTATTCAATCAGCGTCGCTTTAATCCTAATATTTCTGTTTTAAATATTTATGGAAATATCTTAGATGAAACTAATACGGATAGGTTTATTTCTGTTGTTTCTGCTAAATCAATTCGCTATATCCTCGCTCCTGGTGCCCACACCTTCCAAGAAGTCGAAGTTCGCGGGGACGCAGCTGAGCATAGTGTTCTACATGATAATCCTTTTGTAATTAATATTATCAATAAGTTTTTGAAGTTAACTGATTAGTTTTATAAAGAAAGAAAATCGTTATGTACTATATGCCATTTTTCTATGACCCATATTTTTGGATGATTATTTTAGGCGTAGCAATTTCCGGCTGGGCCTCAATGAATGTTAATTCGACTTTTAACCGTTACGATCAGGTTCAAAATCAAGGTAATTACACTGGTAAAGTAGCAGCTCGTTATATTCTAGACCAAGCTGGTTTATATGAAGTAGAAATTCGTGAGGTTGCTGGAAACTTAACCGATAATTACAATCCTACTAATAAAGTTCTCAGCCTTTCGCAGTCTGTTTATAATTCTTCTTCTATTGCCGCAGTTGGAGTAGCAGCACATGAAGTCGGACATGCTTTACAAGATGCTAGCAACTATGCACCAATGCGTATGCGTTCTGCCTTAGTGCCAATTGTTTCTCTTGGTTCTAACTTATCAATGCCATTAATTCTTCTGGGACTAGTCTTAGGAATGAATCAAACTTTGATTAGAATTGGCATTTGGTGTTTTGCACTAGTTCTTCTTTTTCAGGTAGTAACTTTACCAGTCGAATTTAATGCTTCACACCGTGCACTAAGAATGCTAAATAATGGCGCTATTTTATCTCCACAAGAGATGCCGATGGCACGTAAAGTATTATTTGCGGCAGCTTTAACTTATGTCGCAGCAGTTTTAACAAGCATGCTACAATTATTTAGACTTCTTCTTATTTTTGGAGGACATAACAACGATAACAACTGAGTTAACAGGGAGGGATAATTATTTTTTCAAATGAATTTTGGACACTTCTTTGGGCAGTTAATACACTTTTAGCCTTTTACGTAGTGTTTCATAGAAAAAGATCGGTCGCTACCTCTTGGGCCTGGCTAATTATTTTACTTATTTTTCCTGTACTCGGCTTTATTCTTTACGGTTTTATTGGGCGTGGATTATCGCAAGAAAACCTTTTTGCAATTAATAATCAAAAACACATCGGTTTAAATAAAGTAAATAAGATGATTCCGCGTATCCCTAAGGATACTGGACCAACAGATACTTCTAAAGAAGCAAAAATTTTAATTGACTATTTCAACTTTAAATATGACTCCCCGCTTTCTAAAAACAATAAAATTAGTTTTTATACTGACGGAGAAGAAAAATTCAAAGCTCTTTTTAATGATATCAATCAGGCTAAAGAAACAATCAATGTTGAATATTATTCCTTCATGAATGATGATTTAGGAAACAAGTTTCTTAATTTATTAATCAAAAAAGCTCGTGAAGGCGTGAAAATAAGATTGATTTATGATCCATGGGGATCGCCAGGTGCTTCAAAAGCTTGGTTTAAGCCTTTAACTGATCTAGGGGGAGAAGTGGCAGCTTTTATCACGTCTCAGAATATGATCAAAAAATATCGGATGAATTATCACCTTCACCGTAAGATTGTTGTTGTTGATGGCCGAATATCTTGGACGGGTGGTTTCAACGTTGGCGACCAATATGTAAGTAAAAGCAAAAAGTTCGGTTACTGGCGCGACACACATCTTAGAATTGTAGGATCAGCCTCACTACTGCTCCAAGAACGTTTTGTAATGGACTGGAATGCTTCAGTTACTAATAAGAATGAGACAATTTCATTCAATGAAAAACTTTTTCCCAAGATTGAAGAAAATAAGCTAACTGAAGATGATGTTGCAACGCAAATCGTGTCAGATGGACCTGATACCTCTACCCCTTATTTACGTAATGGGATGATTAGAATGATGATGATGGCAAGAAAAACGCTCTGGATTCAAACGCCTTACCTAGTTCCAGACGATCCAATGATCGCGACCTGGGTTATTGCTGCCCGTTCAGGAGTTGACGTCAGAATCATGATTCCTTCAATGCCCGATCACCCCTTCATTTACCGCGCTACTCAGTGGTATGCAAACTACTTATTACATGAGGGAATAAAAATTTATGTCTATAACAATGGCTTTATTCATGCTAAGACTGTCATGGTTGATGAACGATTTTCAGCAGTTGGTTCTATGAATCAAGACTTTCGCTCATATAGTCTGAATTTTGAAACCGATGCCGTTTTCTACGATAAAAATATTACCCGGGAATTAAATCAGATTTTTGAAAAGGATCTTACTAACTGTACTGAATTAACTTTAGACATCACCAATAATTGGTCCCGTTATCTTCGCTTTAAACAGGCCTTTTCTAGATTACTTTCTCCAATTTTATAAAAAACAAAAAAGGATAAGCACTCTTTCGCTTCTTCGTGTAGTGATCAGAGTACTTATCCTTTTTTTATATTCGTATTTTTACATTTACATCATTGACTGCACTTCAATACCAACATTTGAACCTAAATATTTTCTGATGTTAGCAATTACATCACTAATTTGCTGTGAAAAGCGTAGATAATACGCTTGCCGATTATTAGTCTGAAATATCGCCATTACAGTAGGCTTTTTAGGATTAGGAACTGCAATTAAAGTAACATGTGCAATGTCGCTATACTTAACTGTTCGTTTAAAATATCCACTTACAACTAATCTCTTTTTAGCTAATCCACTAACGCCATCAATAATGCTCATTAACAAGAATGTCGCAATAAACACATTCATGAGTAAAGTTGGATCAGTAAAGTAATCTAAATAAAATCCAATTAATAGAAAAATCAAGGCCCAAATAACCGATGAACTTCTAAAGCGAGCCTTATAATCAATGTTTGCTTGCCAATACCAACTATAAAAAATATAGCCAATTAGCAAAATATCAAAAGCAATATACAAAAGTGACATATCTTTCCTTCTAAAATTATTTATTAACGTTAAAATTCTTACTTCAATTATAACAAATACCACTTTTTCTCTCAGCATTCTATAATTGACTTAGTTGAAAATTAAAAGTATAGGAGGTTTCATATGGATTTAGACAATCAAATTGCTGCTCTGCAAGCAGATCTCAACAATGCTCACCATGTCACATACTTAACTGGTGCCGGAGTTTCTACGCCCTCTCATATTCCTGACTACAGATCAAAAAATGGCATTTATAATGGCATATCTGAAAGCCCGGAACAAATTTTAAGCGAGGACACCCTCTTTCACGAACCAGCTAAGTTCCATCACTTTGTAATGGAGAATATGTATTTTCCTAATGCTCAACCAAATATTATTCACCAAAAAATTGCAGCTAGCTGTAGTAAAAATGGCACTTTAATTACCCAAAATGTTGATGGCTTGGACAAAAAAGCTGGCAACAAACATGTCATTGAATTTCATGGCAATCTTTATAATATTTTTTGTACTAAGTGTCATGAAAAAATTTCATACGAAGAATATAAAGAATCATACCTACACGCAAAAGACCACGGAATAATTCGTCCTGGCATTGTTTTATACGGTGAACCAATTAATGAAATGGTTTTAACTGAATCAATCAAAGCAATTCAAAATAGTGACTTAGTTATTATTGCTGGAACTAGTTTTGTTGTCTATCCTTTCGCTCAACTTCTTGCCTATCGACAAGCTGCTGCTAAAGTATGGGTTATCAATAATACTCCTGTACCAGCTCCTAAAGAAGTTTTAACAATTATTGAAAATGCTGAAAAAGTATTTGACAAATTATATATATAACCGATATTATCTTAACTAACATTTTATTTAATTTATCCATAGCTCTTTCTGTTATTTTTTGTTGTACAATATAAGATGGAGTTAATATATTAATTAAAAGAAAGGTTAGGATTAAATGCCACTTGCCCAAGCAAAAGTTTTTTATTACGATTTTGTTGAAATTAAGCCATGGACCTATGAATTAGTCATCAGTAACTTGGGATTAGCATTCGTTGGTTCCAAGAATAGTAATATTGAATCTTCTATTTTAGGATTTTATCCTAACCACATTCTTGTTCAAGATTCAAAGAAATTAGCTCCTTATGTTCAACAATTAAAAGAATATTTTGCAGGCACGCGTCGCTCTTTTACCGTTCCTATCGACTATTCAAGCTTTGGTACTCCATTTCAAAATCAAGTTGTTAAAATGATTGAAAATATTCCTTACGGAACAACCATTTCATACAATGATTTAGCCTCTGCTATTAATGGCTCAACTTCAGTTCGAACAGTTGCACATGCGGTAGCCCTAAATCCATCCCTAATTTTTATTCCAAGTCATCGCGTAATTTTAGCGTCAGACAAGGTGGGAAGTTATAGAATGGGAGAAAAGGAAAAGCAACGCTTAATAAAACTTGAAGAAGGCTATTTGAATGCAATTGATTAAACTTTATCAGCCTTTTTTTGACGCTAATAACTGGGCCCATGTCCTAACTAGCGGACAAGATTGGATGATGATTCTGACTCTAATTCTAATGGAGTGTTTGCTATCAGTTGATAATGCGGTAGTTTTAGCCGCACAAACGCAAGTTTTACCAACTAAAGATGAGCAAAGGAAATCATTGGTCTATGGACTTTGGGGTGCTTATCTATTCCGTTTTATTGTAATTGGGATCGGTACTTACCTAATTAATTTCTGGGAAATCAAACTCTTAGGTGGTTTATATTTACTTTATTTAGTTTATAAGTATTTTTATGATGTTCGCCATCCTGCACAAGTTGCTAAGAAAGAAGCGGCAAAAAAAGAAGCCCACAAGAAAAAGAACTCCAAAACAAGAAAGCACCATCTTTCATTATTTTGGAGAACTGTTATTTCAATTGAGTCAATGGATATCGTCTTCTCAATTGATTCTGTTTTAGCAGCTTTAGCAATTTCAAATAATCCAGTTGTCGTCTTAGTTGGCGGAATGATTGGTATTTTATGCATGCGAGGAGTTGCAGAAGTTATTATTAAATTAATGGAAATTATTCCTGAACTTCAAACAATGGCCTATGTTTTAATTACAATTATTGCAGTTAAACTACTTGTTTCATTGCCACCGTTAAACTTTAAATTGCCCGATGCAATCTTTGCCTGCATTGTTTTTGGTACAGTTATTTTAACAATTATTTTTCATTACGTTCGACAAAACTTACATGGCAAAAAAATGCCTTAACCTAATTGACTATCAATAAAATCTTTAAGCACAACTGCCTGGTTGTGCTTTTTATTTTTAGCACCATATAAGAAAATAACATCTTCTTGAGCTAACTTTTCTTTCACATTCTTAATAAAATTCGGGGTTACTGGATTAGCTTTCAGTTGCGCTATATACTTAGTCTTGAATTCAGGAAACTTATCGTCTTCATGATTAAACCATTTTCTTAATTCATTAGTTGGTCCAATTTCCTTATCCCATTCATCTAAATGAGCCTTTACCTTGCTCATTCCCCTTGGCCACAAACGATCTACTAAGATTCTATAACCTGCGGGTTGCTCATGATCATAAATTCTAACAACTTTTATCTCATTCACCTTTTAGTTCCTCCTTACAATTTATATTTACTTTCAAATACGAGTGTACAACATTTTTAGAAAGAAGTAGCAATATGAACTATGAAGATTTTTTTACTAATCGGTCTACTAGTGAAATTAGCAAAGATCTGTTAGGTAGAACTCTATCTTTCAATAATGGAAACGAAATTTTATCAGGCACAATAGTTGAAGCAGAAGCCTATGTTGGTGTAAAAGATCGTGCTGCTCATTCTTATGGTGGTAGACGCAGTCAAGCAAATGAAGGCTTATATCGTCCCGGTGGCAGTTTATATATCTATTCTCAGCGGCAATATTTTTTCTTTGATGTTGCCTGCCAAGCAGCAGTCGAACCACAAGGAGTTTTAATTAGGGCCATTGACCCACTAACTGGAATTGATACCATGATTAAAAACCGTAATGGCAAAACTGGTCCACTTTTAACTAATGGTCCTGGAAAGATGATGCAGGCTTTAGGAATTACTAGTAGAAAATGGGATTTAGCTCGGTTAGAAGATTCTCCCTTCGATATTGACATTAATCATAAACGTAAAATTGAAGAAATTACTGCTCTTCCAAGAGTCGGGATCAATCAGTCAGATCCTAAATGGGCCAAGAAAAAACTAAGATTTATAGTTGCTGGTAATCCCTATGTTTCAGATATTAAGAAAAAAGATGTTAAACAAAATCACGGATTTATTTGACAAAAGATTAAAAATCGTTTAATCTTTTCATCAGTTAAATAAATCCCCAATGCAATAGAGGTTGCGATAACCACAAAATCTACTTGAGTACGCGAATACATTGACAGTAGTTTTTTAGGATTATCGCCGAAACAAGCTTACTTTCGCGAATTAAGCTTGTTGGGATGTGAGAGCATATCTTACATACTGTCCTGGTAGTCCCCAGGGAGCGCTATATGATTTGGTTTAATTACTGATGATTTTCAAACCTCGTTGTTTTTGGTAAACAGCGAGGCTTTTTATTTACGCTTTTATTGTATTGGCTTTATTTGAAATAATTTTTGGAGGTATTTCAAAGTGAAGTCAAAAATAAGATGGTTTAGTGCTTTATTAGCCCTAATTTTAAGTTTGGTTATCGGTTTTAGTTCTAATTCTACCCAAACCGAAGCGGCTAAAAAGGAAGCACCCCTAAAAATAGGTATGGAAGCTAATTATCCACCATACAATTGGACTCAAACTACAGATGCAAATGGCGCAGTTCCAATTGATGGATCTAAGCAATATGCAAATGGATATGATGTACAAATCGCAAAAATTATCGGTAAAAAGCTTCATCGTAAAGTTGTCGTTGAAAAAACCGAATGGGATGGTTTATTGCCAGCTTTAACTTCTGGCAAAATCGACCTAATTATTGCTGGTATGTCTCCTACTGCTGAACGTAGAAAGGCAATCAATTTCTCTGAACCATACAGAAAGAGTACTTTCGTTGTTATTACAAGCAAGACTGGAAAATTTGCTCAAGCAAAAGGCTTAAATGACTTTAAGGGAGCAAAATTAACTGCTCAACAAGGTACGTTGCACTATGACTTAATTAAGCAATTACATGGTGCTAAACGTGAACCAGCAATGAGAAGCTTTTCTGCAATGCGTCAAAGCTTGCAATCAGGTACTATTGATGGTTATGTTGCAGAAGATATTGAATACCAAAGTTATAAGGCAGTTAACCCTAACATCGTTGCCGTTAACTTAAACAAGATGCAGGGATTCAAGGTTGCCCACGATGATTCAATTACTTCAATTGGTGTTAAGAAAGGCAACACTGAATTACTTAACCAAGTTAACAGCATTTTAAACGGTATTTCTAAGAAAAAGCGCGACCAATTAATGGCTGATGCTGTAAAAGAACAGCCTCAAGCCGGTAGCAGCAAGAAAGAAAACTGGTTCATGTCAATTATGCATCGCTATGGTTCAATGATCCTTGGCGGTGTTGGAATGACTCTTCTTTTAGCTTTAGTTGGTACTATTGTTGGTTTCTTCATCGGTTTACTTGTTGGGATTGTTAGAACTATCCCAACCCCTAAGTCTACTGGTAAAAAGTGGGGCTTAAAGATCGTTGACTGGATTTTAGCAGTTTATATTGAAGTGTTCCGTGGAACTCCTATGATGGTTCAAGCAGCCGTTATTTACTATGGAATTGCCCAATTATGGCACCTTAACTTAAACCGTACAGTAGCTGCTCTAGTAATTGTTTCAATTAATACTGGTGCTTACTTAGCCGAAGTTATTCGTGGTGGTATTAACGCTACTCCTAAAGGTCAGTTTGAAGCAGCTTCTGCTATCGGTATGACTCACTCACAACAAATGTGGCATATTATCTTACCGCAGGCAATCAGAAACTGTTTACCATCAATTACTAATGAATTTATTGTTAACATTAAGGATACTTCAGTATTAAGTATTATTTCTGTATCAGAATTGTTCTTTGTTGGTACAACTGTTGCCAGTCAAACCTTCCAATTCTTCCAAACTTACTTCATTATTTCAATGATCTACTTAATTTTGACATTCTCAATCACTAGAATTTTTAATTTCATTGAAAAGAAGCTTGAAGGTCCAAAGAACTACAACTTAATGGCTAATCAATTACAAGTAGAAGATCCAAAGGAGACTGGATTTGAACATGAACAATAATAACGAAGAAAACATTTTACAAGTACAACATTTACAAAAGAAATACGGCGATCACACAGTATTAAAAGACATTTCTTTTGATATCAATAAAGGTGAAGTAATGACCATTATTGGTCCATCTGGTGGTGGTAAATCAACCATGCTTAGATGTATTAACCTTCTTGAAGAACCAAGTAATGGTAAGATTTTATTCCATGGCAACAATATTCTAGATTCTCATTTTGATCGTAATAAATTTCGATCAAAGGTTGGTATGGTTTTCCAGCAATTTAATTTGTTTAATAATAAAAATGTGCTTCAAAACTGTATGATCGGTCAAGAAATGGTTCTCGGACGCTCTAAAGAGGAAGCCAAGAAAATTGCAATTGAAAACTTAAAGAAAGTTGGTATGGAGCCTTTCTTAACTGCAAAGCCTCAACAACTATCTGGTGGACAGCAACAACGTGTTGCTATTGCGCGGGCAATTTCGATGGATCCAGAAATCTTACTTTTCGATGAACCAACTAGTGCGCTAGATCCTGAAATGGTTGGTGAAGTACTTAATACCATCCAGTTACTAGCTAAAACTGGATTAACAATGGTCATTGTTACTCACGAAATGGGATTTGCTCGTGACGTTTCTGATCAAGTTATCTTTATGAGCGATGGAGTTATTACGGAACAAGGTACACCACAAGAGATCTTTAATAATCCTCAAGAAGAGAAGACTAAGAAGTTCTTACGTAACTTTAGAAGCAATGAACTTTAAGATAGTAAAAAAATGCATTGGATTTTTGTCCAATGCATTTTTTCTATATAATCTCACTATTTTCTTTTTCTTGTGCTAGCTTCCAGCCGGTTTCAAAATATGTCTTACGCAATTTTCTTAAGGCATCATAATCACTTTGTAAGCTATCAATCGCATCTTGAAGCTTTTTATTTTGCTTTCTCATCGCATTTAATTCAGGGTCATTAACTATTCCCTTCAAATGAACTTGTCCAGCTAAATCACGTTTTGCCTGCTGAAATTCTTCTTTTAAATTAGCAAGAGTGTCTTCGTACTTAACCAATTTTTTATTTACAACACTAAGTTGATTATTCAACTTAATAAATAATTTATAGGGCATATTAGATTTAATTCGATTACACTCGCTACATGACAAAATCAGATTATCAAAAGAATTATCATGCGATAAAGAAACTGGATCTTTGTGATCTACGCTTGTTCCGCGTCTACCACAATATTGGCAACGATAATTATATTTGTGACGAATTCTTTCACGGTCAACAAAATCTACTTCATTTAAGGAGAAGTCGACTTCAATTCCCATGTTTTTCATATTAACAGCAAAATCAACATTGCTATTAGGAATATAATCTATTTCTTTATCTTCGCTCTTAATAATTGCCTGATTAAATTTGAATCGTGGCAATTGCTGCAAAGCTACTTCATTACCATCATAGTCTTGAATAAAAGATTCATATTGGCGTCTATGATCGCTTCCTACAAGATACTGATTTAAAGCCGCCGGATTAGCCTTGCCCGTATTTTTCTTTCCTACAAAGCCATAGAGCATTACCTGGGAAATATTTTCAATTACTAAATTCTCATAATCTTCTGCATCCAGATTGCGTGTTAAGCAAATATCACAAATGCTTGTTAACTTGGGATTCATTAATCCTTCTTGCTTAAAATGAAGGCTATCAAGTCGCAACCCGCAGGATGCGCATTGTAATTTCAAACTATTCTTCCCCCATTAGTAAAATACTAAAAGCAATTCTTTGCATCTTATCTTTACCAGCAAAGTCGCCTTTAAATAAGTCTGGCAAAATTTTCTTAATAAAATATTGAACACAAGTTAAGTCATCAAACTTTTTAATCGTTTCAAGACTTTCTTTAAACATTTGCATGAAAACTGGATTGGGATTTCCTAATTCAATTTCACCATAAGCTTCATAAAGTAAATCTAACTTATCACAAATAGATAAAATTTTACCTTCTAAAGTATCATCTTTACCTTCAGATAGACGCTTAGTGTAAATTTTTTGAAATTCTTTTGGAATTTCGTCCTTAATAAATTTGGCAGTCATTGTTTCTTCAACGTCTCCAATCATCTTTCGCAATTGTGGAGTTGCATATTTAACTGGAGTCTTAATGTCACCAATAAACCGCTCAGTATAATCATGGTTAAGACTCTTTTCATATAGAGCTTTCCAATTTATCTTTTGCTTACCAACAACTTCTTCAATATCTCCCATCATTTGAGCAAGTTCAGCCGTTCTAAAACTATGATCAGCGACAGAATGATGCTGATATTTAAAATAACCTGGTGCACGATCGATTGACTCTAAACTATTAAAACCTTGAATATATGCATTTAATCCCATAAAAACTTACCCCTTCCAGAAATATAAAAATGTCTAAAATTTCTACTATCATAGCAAAACCGTTCTACTCTTGCAAATCAAAAATAGAGAAAGATTCAACAACTTAATCTTTCTCTATTTTTCTAATCCAGTCAACTCATTTGTATTTAAAGCAGCTAAAGTCGTTAAAGTAGCATCGTAATAGTTATCTTTCGGAAGGGATCTTGAAAAGATATACTTTTCTTGTTCAACCAAAGTATCATAGCCTTGATTACGATACTTATTAGCTGCTACAAAGATTGGTGCACTAAAGCTCGCTGATTGATAATAATGCAATTTTTTGCCTTTTAAGGTAAAACCAGCCGAAGTTCCTTTTTTCTTAAAAAATTTTAGCATTTTCTTTACTACTTGAGCCGCATTCTTATCATTACTTTCCGCTAATAGCATTGGGACTCGGCAAGCATTTGTACTATAGTGACCATCATCATTAGTCGCCACTTCATTAGCTTTTGCGGGTTTCACATAATTATTAGAAACCCATGCAAAATCAGGAACTAAACCAGTATCGTGTTTCTTGCTTAATTTTTGCAAATAGTTAAGCATTTTGCTTTTAATTGTTAGCCATTCCCGATCACCGGTCGCTTGGTAAAATTCTTCAAACGCTTTTGGCATTACATCTGATGTCCTCAGGACATTATAAAAGCGTGAGTCTTTATTAGCCCAATTTCCGACAGTTACCATTTTAGCTTTCTGATTAATCTCAAACCTTTTTATATCATTAATTAAGTTAACAGCTTGTGACTTGTAGCCATGTCCTGGCCAAACTCTATTAGCATGTAGCAAAGCTTGAGCAATCATTATGTCACCATCACTTGCACTCACAGGATTATCACGCCAAATATTTTTCCTATCTTTCTGTCTCCAGCTCATCAAATTTGAATTTGTTAAGCGATGAGCCAAGTAATAATTGTCTAGCTTTTGAAAATCAATCCGGCTTCCTAGATGTTTCTCTCCTGCTTTAGCAGCCAATAACATTCCATAGCCTTGCGCTTCAGATAAAGCAAACGAAGGGCCCTTTTCCCCTGCTGCATTTACGTATTGTTCATTTTGATTTTTATTTTTTATATAATCTTCACGCCACTCATGATAATATCGCTCTTCTAGCGTTCGATCATTGCTCATCCTCACATAGCCAATAATTCCTAAATAAGCAATAATAGTTCCTAAAATTAGTATTAAATTCTTTACTTTCATTTCTTATTCCTAATCTGCAAACCTCTTGGTTTTCACCCACTTAGTGCCATCTCGTTTAAACAACTTATCTCCAATTACTGAGCAGACTGCTTGAAGAGAAATAGCAATGAAGAGCTGTGAATAAGTAAAATATGACACTAAAGCTAGCCAGATCTGGTCACTAGTGGCTTGACCATATTGGGTAGCTAAAGCTAGATTTATTTGAATTACATAGAGCAAGATCATTAATAACCAGTTAATTAATAGTAGCTGCATTAAGAGAACATTAGAATTCATCGCAAAGATAATTGGAATTTCTGGATTAAAAAATCGTGCAATTATACATCCCAAATCCACAAAAAAAATAATATCTGAAAGAATAACAGCTAAATTAAACCAAAAGAAAGTACATGTTAAATAAAAAGTTTCTAATTTCACACGCCAGTTACTCTTATCAAATAAGTGCTTAAAGTTATTCATCACCACTTGATAATTACCCTTAGCCCAACGTAATCGTTGATAATAATAATCACGTAAATGTTCAGGCTCCTGCTCAAAAGCTTCTGAATTATATGCCAGAGCAATCAAGTACCCATCTTCCATAATCCGAAAAGAAATTTCGGTATCTTCAGTTAAGGCGCCGCTTTGCCAGCCACCAATCTTTTTTACATATTCTGTATTAATGATGAAATTCGTTCCTGGAATTCGCCCAATTTTAAATAAATTCCAAACGCCTACATGTTGAAGTCTTTGAGATACAATAACTTCTTGGTTAATGCATTTAGTTAAAAAATTTTGTTTTGCATTTCGTGTTTTATTTCTGCCAAAAGTTGCCATATATCGCTGGGGATTCTCTAAAACTTTTTTCACTAAAAAATAGAGAGCATTTTGTTCAGGTAATGCATCGGCATCATAAACACAAATATATTCTCCCTGCGCTATCTTTAAAGCATCATTTAAGACACCTGCTTTACCGCCTGAACCATGACGTTCAATTATTTGTACATTTCTGTATCTATATTGAGGTAAATCTGTCGCCTTACGCATTTCAGCTGCAGTTTTATCTTGACAATTGTCGGCATATAAGAGGAGCTCGATCTTTGATGCAGGATAATTCAAGTTAAGAATTCCCTTGGTGGTATTTGCAATCACCACTTCTTCATTATGTGCTGGAACAACAATCGTAATTGTGGGATAACGCTTTAATGGCGTAATTGAAATAACTTTTTTACTATGCTTAAGCCAAAAACAAGTTGCACCATAAAGCGTAACTAATGAGGCTAAAAGCGAAAACCAAATTGAAACTAAAGTTGAAACAGCTAAAAAATCATTTAACATTATGCTTTCTTCCTAAATGACGTACTGTATGCTCGGTTTGATGATAAATAGTCCAGAGGTTACGAAACATAGCAAAAAATGCCACTAAAAATGTTAAAGTAATCAAAATTACTAAGAAAAAGAACCAATTACTCATACTTCTACTCCCTTTAAATATTCAACAACTAAGTCTGTTTCAAGTTTTCTTTTTAGACGTTTAAGAATGGCTTTAAAGTCAGGATACTCAAGTAAATCTTTCTCTGTAATATGCTGAGTTGCCATCTTAAAAGCAGGCTGATATTCCTTGTACTGTAGCCTTTTTAACTCAGCTTTTAGTTCATCATTTAAAACCATTAATGTACCCGGTGCGATCGTATTAGAGATAATCAGAAATTGACCATTTCCCAGGTAATATAAATTCTCATCAACTAACCTGCTCTTTTTAAGTACTCTTGCTATCTGCCGCAAAATCTCGTCATTATCTTCTAAATTAAATTGCGCAAATTGCTGATCATGTTCCCAATCAATAATTGTAAAATCACACCACAGTGGTAAATAATTTTTCTCTGTTAAAATTTTCTTAATCTTTTTATATAACTTTTCTGCATTATAGGTCGTTTGTAATTTTACATTTTGATCATAGTGCTTGAGATAGCGATAGGCGCTAGACTGATTTTTCTTAAATATTTGCCATCTAAAGATGCACTCTTTAATTTGACTAGTTAAATATGTTTCTAAGGGAAAGGAAACAAGTAGCAAGGTCTTCCCATAAAAATCTATCGCTACATATCCAAGAGTTAGAGCACTAATTCCTAGCACAGTCAAAATTAAAATAAGCCAGGTACTAACAATAGTTGGTGCGCTCAATCCAATAACTGCTCCTAGAATTAAGAGCAGCATAACCCCTAAAAAAATATTGCGAGAAAAGTTACTTGCCAGTCCTAAAAAAATAGACGGCAAAACAAGGGCAAAAATTGCTTTTACTTCTACCCCTTTTCTTGAAATGTTATTCATTTAAAATTCTATCCTATGCTTAATTTGTTACATTTTATAAGTCTTTTTATATAGTAATATAATTTCATTTACAACAAAATGTTATTAAATAAACTAGGATTTATATAACTTTTACATGCAAAAAAAGAGAGACGCTAAACAGCGTCTCTCTTTATCTTATGCAGTAAATTTAATTACTTGTTTTCATCTTTAGCAGCTTTGTTTAAGAAAGCAACTACTTCAGCAGCTCTCTTAACACGAGCCTTAGAGTTTTTCTTGTTCTTAGGTCTTAAGTTTGGTGTAACACCAGTGTTGTAGTTTTCACCTTTACGCATAGATCTATACTTCCTCTCAAATAAAATTTTCGAAAATCTTTTATTATCATACCACGAAGAAGCACGTCACTTCAATACCTAGCAGATCTTTCCACCTAATTTTTTCATCTCATCAGCAGAAAGTTTTTCGCCTTTGAATTCAGAAATAGTAACTCCACCATCGATGATTCCTTCATTAGAAGATAAGGATAGAGTAGCATTGCGCGCATTAAGAACTAAGCCATCGTCTAGAAATGCTAATTCTTTATCAGATGTATACATATCTAAACCCATGTTGTTTTTAACCTTAATTGAAAACTCCGAATCCGGATGATCTAATAACACCAGTTGAAAATTAGCACCGATAGTACAAGTTCCCCCTAATTTAGAATAACCATTTGAACCATCATTTAAAGCCAGCAAAACAACTTGTCCTGGCTTAATTTTCTTTTCTAAAACGTCTTTAGCACTATCTTTGATTTTTAATTCGAGATTCTTAGAATCAACCATATTTATTTCCCTCCGTCCTCTTTTACTAACTTAAATATAGCAGGTTAATTACCTTTTTCCCTAATAAAATGCTCAAAATCTTACTAATAGGAAGGACTAATGCGAAAAAAGCGTTGCGAACTTGCCGTAAAGAGTTCAAAATAGTAGTGTTGAATTAATTTTAAGAGGGGACCTTAATGACCGTCATCAAAAATATTGCTAAAGACCGTATTTTACAAATTACGGTTGTCATAACGATCATAAGCTTATTCTTCACAAGACCGCGTATTGAAGATATTAACTTTCATACACTTTACTCAATTCTAGCAATGCTTACAATCATCCAAATTTTTTCCTACTTACACGTTTTGGATGTCTTAGCCTACAAACTAACTGCAAGCGCTAGGAGTACCCGAAGATTAACTGCAATCTTCACAATTTTGTCAATTATCTCTGCGATGTTTTTAACTAATGATATAACTGTTTTAACTCTTATACCGTTATATTTAACGATTGCTAGACGCCATCATTTACCTGAGATCTTGCCTGTCACCTTAATTGGGATGGGCGCAAACATTGGTGCTGCTTTTACACCATGGGGAAATCCTCATAATATATTTGTTGTTAACCGTTATAATGTTTCACCGATTAAGTTTTTTAGTTGGTCAATTCCATTATTACTAGTTAGTTTAATTATTGTTTTAGTGTTTATCTTTTTTGTTAAAGATAAGCCAATCCCTACTGTGCCTTTAGAAGACATTAGAATCAGCATTCGACCAATGCTTTTAACGATTGCTGTTTCAATTTTCTTCTTCTTTGGTGTTTTCAATATTGTACCCGCATACGTCCCTGCAATTGTTGCAGTGATCCTTGCTCTTATTATTAATCCCTCTATTATGTTACATGTGGATTATGCTCTACTTCTAACTTTCACATGCTTTTTCATTTTTATTAGCGATATCCAGCAAATTCCATTTATTGTTACTTTAATTTCTAAGACAATGTTTTCTGAACATTCTGTATTCTTGACTTCTATTATTTCAAGTCAATTCATTTCTAACGTTCCTTCAACAATTTTAATTGGTAAATTTACCAACTTTGCGGAAGCCTTATTCCTTGGCTCAAATATTGGAGGATTTGGTTCAATCGTTGGTTCAATGGCCAATATGCTTGTTTTCAAGAGTTTTGTTGAAAACGGGACTGTTTCAAAGAGAAAATTTTTCTGGGTATTTTCAGTACTAGAATTTGCAGGTTTAATTATTCTGACAATTCTAGGTTGGATAGTTTTGGACTTTGTTATTTAAATATCATAAAAAAAGCGCAAAATTGCGCTTTTTTGGTATTCTAAACTTTCTTTATTTGGTACAATATTCCTAACATTTTAACCATATTTTTATGATAATAGAAAGGATTTACTTCTATGACTTTAACATGGATTATTATTATCATTTTAATTTTACTGGTGGCCGTTTATATCGGAATCTACAATGGCTTACAAAAAGCTAAAGTTCATGCCGATGAAGCATGGAGTCAAATTGATGTTCAATTAAAACGTCGTAACGACCTAATTCCTAACTTAGTTGAAACAGTTAAGGGTTATGCCAAGCATGAAAGTGGCACTTTAGAAAAAGTAGTTGCCCTAAGGAATCAATTAGTAAATATTCCTACTTCTGATCACGAAGAAGCTATTAAGCTTTCTAACCAAATTACTGATTCGTTGAAGAGTATTTTTGCCCTAGCTGAAAATTACCCAGACCTAAAAGCAAATCAAAACTTCATGTCACTTCAAGAAGAACTTACAAACACCGAAAATAAGATCGCTTATTCACGTCAGTTATACAACTCAACTGTTGCTATGTTTAATGAGAAACTATTAACTTTCCCATCTAACTTAGTCGCTAAGATTCACGGATTTAAGAATATGGATTACCTTCAAACACCAACTGAAGAAAAGGCTGTTCCTAAAGTTAAATTCTAGGTTTATCAATGCTCTATCAACAAATAGCACGCAATAAGCGTAAAACAGCATTTTTGCTTGTTATATTCGTTATTATTCTAGCTCTTGTTGGTGGTGGGCTAGGATATTTGATTAACGGTGAACCGCTATCAGGAATTGTAATTGCCCTAATTGGTAGCCTAATTTATCTTTTTATTGTTCTTCAAAATCCGGGAAATTTAGTCATGAGTATGAATCATGGCCGAGAGATTCATGAAGAAGATGACCCAGAACTATGGCATATTGTAGAAGATATGGCACTCGCTGGTCAGGTTCCAATGCCAAGAGTCTTTATTATCAACGATGAAAGTCCTAATGCCTTTGCGACTGGACGTGATCCTAAACACAGCTTCGTAGCTGTTACTACTGGATTAAGAAAGCGACTTAATCGAAGTGAGTTAGAGGGCGTTCTTGGCCATGAGATTTCTCATATTCGAAATTATGACATTTTAGTATCTACAATTGGAGTTGCTTTAGCTGCTGTAATTTCATTTATCTCTAGTTTTGCCTCCCGTATTTGGTGGTGGGGCGGCAATTCTGACCGTGATGACGATGACTCTAGTCCTCTAGAAATAATTTTTAAAATAGTGGCCATTGTTTTCACACTAATTTTAGGACCTCTTGCTGCCGCACTAGCTCAGATGGCTCTCTCTCGTAATCGTGAATATTTAGCTGATGCAAGTTCGGTTGAGCTTACTAGAAATCCCCAAGGTTTGATTTCAGCTTTAGAAAAGATTTCAAATAGTGAACCGATGAAAGATCCAGATCCGTCAAGTGCTGGCTTATACATCGAAAATCCGCTGCATAAGCGGGGGTTGAGTTCACTATTTGATACTCATCCGCCTACAGCTGACAGAATTAAGAGATTAGAAAACATGTAATAAAAGGGATGCACATGCATCCCTTTTTACGTATCTATTATTTCAAATTGATATGAGCCTCTCTAAATAGTCTCTTTCTCATTTCTGCTGGAGTCAGGCCATAATAATGCTTAAATTTCTTATAGAAAAACGATTTGCTTGAATATCCAATAGTTTCGATTATTTCTTTTAATGAAACATTTGGCTTGGCCAATAACCTTCTAGCTTCTTTCATCCGTCTTTCATCAACATGCTCAACAAAGCTTTTTCCCGTTTTTTCTTTTACCATTGTAGAAAAATAATTTCGATTAAAACCAAAGTATTTGGCAGCTTGCGTTAAACTAATATCATTATAGTGTTGGTCAATGTACTGATCTAACGCTTCATCCTTAAATGTGCTTTCTTTTACTTCGTTAGATTTAAAGTTTTGTTCACGCAAATTGCGCAAGATTATAATTTTAAGCAGCTCTAAGCCAATTGTTCCGTTAAAAGCGACATTATTAAGATAGTCTTGAATTATACCTTTCAAGTTTTGACTCCCCCACATCACAGAAGTAGTTGTAAATAAAAAGGCACGATCTTGATTTAACTTTTCTAAAAATAATGTACTCAATCTTTGTTCATTAGGTGTATTGGCATCTACCTGCTCTAATTGTTTTTGCCATGAAAAATCGTTATCCAGTTTAAATTTAACAATAATTGCATTTTTATCGCTAACTCTGATTGTATAGTCAGTGTCTTTTTCAATTAGCAAGATATTTCCTGCCTTCAAATAAAAAGTTTTATTATTAATTTCAACCTCGCACTTACTCGCTAAGCAGTAAATTAATTGACTAGTATTAGATTGATATTCAGTAAAATCATAATGCACTTTTTCTAAATAAAGACTATACGGCAAAAGAAGGTTTTCAGTACGGATTTCTATTTCAGTACCTTGAGTATTTTGCATTAAACTTGATAAATAACTTTTTAATGTCGCTGTTGCCATCTCAACCGGTCCCCTTTGCTTTTACTCTATTTTAATTATAACCTTTTTACTATTTTTAATTGTCATTTCGGCTTATTAAGCGTAAGCTAAACCTAGAAATATAACTGGGGTGCCAGATGGCTGAGAATATACCCATTGAACCTGTTTGATTAACATCAGCGTAGGGAAAATGATTTATTTTTAGACTTTTATTTAGTCACCTCTTTGAGGTGGCTTTTTTTATTTTGGGAGGAAAAAATGAAGAAATTACATGTTCGAGATATTATCCTAATTGCTTTAATTGCTATTATTTTTGGCTTAATTTATTTAGCTAGTGACGGTCTTTATAACGTCTTGACTGCCCTCCTTACACCAGTTGGCTATGGAATGTTAGCCAATGATATTATGATGGGAATCTGGTGTATGGCAGGTCCTTTAGCAGGATTCTTAGTTCGACTTCCTGGGGCTGCTTTTCTAGGAGAATTTTTAGGTTCTTGCGTTGAACTACTTGCTGGAGAACAATGGGGCGCAGTAAATCTAATCTCTGGAGCTGTTCAAGGCCTAGGGTGTGAATTAGGCTTTACCTTTACTAGCTACCACCGCTACAATTGGTTCACGCTTTTCTTATCTGCTACAACGACAACAATTGTTACTTACCTGTACGACTTCATTAAGAACGGCTACAGCTACTTCTCAACTTTTAACATGATTTTCTACTTTGTAGTTCGTTGGCTTTCAATGCTTTTATTTACCTGCGTTTTAGTTAAATTAATCATTAATCTCTTGGTAAAAGCTCATGTCGTCCAAACAAATTAAACTTAATCAGCTATCTTTTCAATATCAAAATCAGCCAATTTTTAAAGATTTAAATTTGATTATAAGTCAAGGCGATTTTGTCCTATTAACTGGTCCAACTGGTAGTGGCAAATCAACTCTATTAAAGCTTATCTCTGGTCTTGACCCGACTTTCAATGGCAAAAAAACTGCTGGTTCTTTAAAACAGCCATTCACTAATTGGGGCATGGTGTTTCAAGATCCTAGTCGACAATTCACGATGGCGACTCCTCGAGAAGAGCTAATTTTTGCCTTAGAAAACAAACTAGTTGATCGTACTTCTGCTTTAAAGCGTATTAATTACGCAAGTACTAAAACTAATATTTCATCTTTATTAGACCAACCTTTTCTTCAGCTTTCGGGTGGTGAAAAGCAACGTGTTGCCTTAGCCGTCCTGATTGCCATGAAAAGCGACTTACTCTTATTAGATGAGCCTTTTGCTAATTGCGACTCTCACAATCGACAGTTTCTACTAACTTGCTTAGCTACACTTCACAAAGAAGGAAAAACGATTTTAATTAGTGACCATAATTTTTCTGGCTATGAAAAGCTAGCTTCTATGGTCTTGGCTATTAAAGACAAAAATATTAAGACTATTACTTTGCCTGACAACACGCTAAAAAATCAAGCATTATATTTCTCTCTTCCTGACTTAAAACAAAATCCAGTCTATTTCCTTAAATCATTCTCACTATCTTTTCCAAAAAAAAATCTAATTTCTCCAACTAATCTAAAAATCTATCCCGGAAGAGCCACTTTATTAACTGGAGAAAACGGAAGCGGTAAGACATCCTTATTTAAGGCTCTAACCAAAATTATTCCGTATCAAGGACAATTAATATTTGAAAGTAAAGACATCAAGAAATGGCATCGGAGGCCCTATCTAGCAAAAGTAGGACAACTTTTTCAAAATCCAGATGACCAATTCTTAAATGTTACAGTAAAGGAAGAATTAGACTTTAGCCTAAAGTACAATCGAAATCTTTCCTTAAATAAAATTAAGCTAGAACACCTACTAACTAAACTCAACTTGCAGAATTTAGACGAACAAGTTGTTTATTCTCTATCTGGAGGACAAAAAAGAAAGCTGCAAATTCTCGTGATGTTAATGGCTTATCCTGAGGTTTTACTTCTAGATGAACCATTTAGTGGTTTAGATCAAGAAAGCGTCTCAGCGGTCATTTATTTGCTTAAAAAGTACTTTCTAGATTCTAACCACACCTTACTTGTCATTAGCCACCAACTTGAGCAAGTTCAGCATCTCTGTGACTATCACTTAACTATCAAAGATCAGAAACTTTTCTACACTAAATAAAAAGGTAAATAACATGAATCCCGGATTGAAACTATTTTTGATTTTAATTATTTCGCTTGAAATATCGCTTATTCCTAATTTGATCGCCAATATAATAATTATTGTAGCTAGTCTTAGCTATCTCGCATTTAAGCATCTAAGTCTTAAAAAACTACTCTTGATTTTTTTAATTCCATTATTTGCAGCTTTAGTGGTCTTTATTACAATCTATTACTTTACTCCCGGCCATAGCCTCTACCAAGCCAGCGTCTTATTTACGCGAATTTACGCTTATATATTTTTAGGAGCCACATTTACTGAAACCACCAGTGTCCTTGCGCTCGCTCGCTCATTAGAACAAAATTTCAAACTACCAAGTAAATTTACCTATGGAACTTTAGCCGCATTCAACGTAATTCCTAAAATCCATGCTGAAGTTAATCGTATTCGCTTAGTTGGGGACATGCGCCATTATCATCTCTCCTTTTATTCGCCAATATTATATTTTAAAGCAATTTTAGCAGCTATCTCTTGGTCAAATAGCCTAGCTGAAGGGATGATTTCACATGGATATCGTGAAGATAAAGCACGAAGCATCATCGTGCCAATTACTCTAACAAAAAAAGACTGGCTTATTTTTAGTAGTATTTTAATCCTACTTCAACCAATCTTATTCTTTATAAAATAATTATTTATGATAAGGGCTTCCGCTATTAATCATAAACGCACGGTAAATTTGTTCAACTAAAACTAAGCGCATTAATTGGTGCGGCATTGTAAATTTACCAAAACTAATTAAATCATCAGCTCGTTTATTTACTGCATCGCTTGTTCCTAAACTTCCCCCAATCACAAAGGTAATATCTGAATGTCCATAGGTAGTCAAGTCAGCTAGCTCCTTGGCAAAGTCTTCGCTAGTTCTTTCTTTGCCCTTAATTGCCGTCACATACACATATTCTTTATCTTTTATTTTATCTAGAATTCTTTTCCCCTCGATTTCTTTGACCTGTTCCATTTCAGCAGGACTTAGTTTTTCGGGGTCTTTTTCGTCGGGTACTTGAACTATTTTGATCTTCGCAAAACGACCCATTCTTTTGACGTATTCAGCAATTCCATCTTTAAAATACTTTTCTTTTAGTTTACCTACACAAACAATTTTGATATTCATTATAACTATCTAACCTTTCACGCATCTAGTTTTTAATTTTATCCCCTAATTGACATAGCGTCCACATCGGTTTTCCCCTAACTGTGGATTATTAAAAACTATATTTAGTGGTCAGACTAATTGATTATCAATAAATTGTGGTTTATAAAAAAGTGGATAACTTTTTTACTGAATTTATTCCACATTTTTATAAACACTACTATTTTTCCAAACTTTTTAGTCTATTCCTTACATAGTCAACTTGAACAGCCGTTCAGAACAGATAAATTTAAAATTTTATTTACACACAATTCACAGGTTTTCCACACAATTTATTTTTATTTTAACCGAGTTATACACAATCCACAGAGTTTTCCACATTTTTCCACAATCTTATGGATAACTTTCAGTTCTTGACAGCATTAAAAGCCGAACTTTATTACGTTTCACACTTTAAATATTAAGAAAAAGCTATGATTACCGCTTACAAAACGCATAATCATAGCTTTTTTATCTCTATTTAATAATATTCACTTAACTTAAAGTAACCTTGATATCTTGTGACTTACCGTCTCTAACAACCTGAAGTGTTACTGTATCGCCAACTTTATGTGTATAAAGAGCAGTATGTAGTGAAACAACACTATCAACAGCTTTGCCATCAATCTTGGTGATTACATCATGTGACTTAATTCCTGCTTTATCTGCACTACCATTCTTAGTAACGCTAGCTACATAGACACCAGATTTAACGCTATCAGGTAAACCGAGCTTCTTACGACCATACTCTGTTAATTCATCAACTGATACAATTCTTACACCTAATTTTGGACGAGTAATTTTTCCATTCTTAACTAATTGATTAATAATAGAAACAACTTCATCACTTGGAATTGCAAATCCCATACCCTCAACAGCTGTACCGTCACTAGAAGAGGACAATTTCATTGAGTTAATCCCAATTACTTGCCCAGACATATTCACAAGTGGACCACCTGAGTTACCCGGATTAATAGCAGCATCAGTCTGGATAACTGTTGCCTGGTTAGTAACCTGGCCTGCAGAATTAGTTACATCAACAGTTCTATTCTTAGCTGAAATAATACCTTGAGTTACACTTGTAGCATATTCACTACCTAAAGGTGAACCTACAGCAATAACTTGCTGACCTGGCTCTAAATTCTTAGATGAGCCAAATTGCGCAGTCTGAGTAACATATTTTCCGTCAATGGTTAAAACAGCTAAGTCTGTTTCTGAATCAGTTCCTACTTTTTTAGCAGTTACTTTTTTACCATTGCTTAAGATGACTTGAATCTCATCACTTCCAGATACAACGTGGTTATTAGTTACAATGTAGCCTTTATCATTAGACTTCATGTAAATAACACCTGAGCCTTCACTATAAGTTTCCAAGTCAGATTTAGAGTTTTTCTTTGAAGAACTAGAACTATCAGAGCCAAAAATACCAAACGGATCACTACTTGAAGATGAACTTTGTCTCTTTAAGTTAACCACAGAAACAACTGATTTTTTTACAGTATTAAAGGCATTAGTCATCTGACTACTATTTTTACTGCTAGACTTTTCAACTTTTGTCGTTGGAACGATACTTGTTTGTGGTGCATTTTGTCCATTAACTTGAGATAAACCTGCATAAGCAACTCCACCTCCAAGAAGTCCGGCAACCACTCCAACAATACCAGTTTTGATTAAAGCGTTATGTTTAGTAGGGTGCTTAGTATTATTTTCTGCCATAAAAATTTCTCCTTTTCTCTTCATTTCTAGCCTAATCACAAATTTTGAATTTTTTATGAATTCAAGTCAAATTATTTGCTAAAAATTTATATTTTCGTTAAAGAGCCAGCTTGCATTGGATTAGTATCAATAATCTTAACATCAGCTGGTAAATTTGCATCCCCAGCTACTAATAAGTCTTCAGCCGTCTCATGCGCCAAATACTGGGTATTATTATGTTGGCTGCGATGCGCTAAAAATATATGTTTAGTTTTTGGAGAAACCACATCAAGTAAGGTGTCTGCTGCTTGATCATTTGAAAGGTGTCCAACATCAGACATAATTCGTTGCTTTAATGACCAAGAATACGGACCATTTCTAAGCATCATATCGTCATAGTTAAATTCCATCAAATAACCATCTGCATCTTTTATTTCACCTTTAACAGTACTTGAAACATAACCAGTATCTGTTAAACACGCAAATCTTTTACCACCACTTGTAAAGACATAATATTGTGGCTGCGCTGCATCATGGCTCGTCGCAAAACTCGTCACGTCTAAATCACCAAAAGTCTTAGTTATACCAGATTCAAACGTATTAATTTGTTCAACAGGTAATTTTCCTATCTTATTACTTTCAATTAAATAATTCCAAGTACCTGAATTCGCATAAGCCGAAATTTTAGGATATCTTCTCATTAATACGCCTAATCCACCGGAATGGTCAGTATGATCGTGGCTGATAAATACCATATCAATATCTTTAATATCAACGCCTACTTGTGCCAGTAAATCTTTAGTCTTTTTTCCAGATAAACCTGCATCCATTAAGATTTTATGCTGCGAAGTCTCAATCAACGTAGAATTACCTGCTGAACCACTTGATAAAACCGATACTTTCAAATTTCTCTACTCCTTTGAATCATCAGCAGCAATATTATTTTGGATAATTGTCCCTGTAAATGCATTTACGCGTTTAAGGGTCATCGTATGCGAATTATTATTTTCAATCGCTGCCACCCAAGTAGGAATATAAATTTCGCTTCCTCGAACAGTGATCAACTTGGTATAAACTTGCTTTAACCAGATAATCTTGGAATTATTTGGTAATTCACTATAAGTATATAAGGAATTTACAGCAGCTTTTGAACTAATTGTATTTTGTCTTTCGCGTACCGGGTTCAAATTGCTAACATAGCGTTGCGAATAAGATACAATTTGATTATTTTTAACAATAATGTGCAATCGTGCAGTTGCAGCAAAAACTTCTCCATACTTTGTTTTCTGATTAAAGACATAATCATCCCCTTCAGATAGTTCTGAAAGATAGACATAATCTTTACCCTCATACACGTTTTGACTATTGTTTTTAAAGTGAATAATTTCTTTCAGGGCTTTTTTGGAATCTTTCGATAGAGCAATTGGTTTGCTCAAATTAACTGAAATACTATTTTCACTTACATTAGTTTCTACTTGTTGATTTACCTGTGCTGCTGCTTTTTTTGTCCAAGAATTGTCCACTTTGGCAGCTAAATAATACCCATCTTCTTGCTTATCATTAACTTTAGGGATAGTAATCTGATCTGCGCTTGTTTCACTTTTAATATCAGTTTGAGCCGGAGTAGAGCCAGCAGACAAAAGCGTCGGCGTTTGCCAAAGTTCAATACCCAAAAAGATATTGATTCCAATAAATACGACTAAAAAAATCCATTCAATTCTCTTAAAGTCCATCTACTAGCCCCTCCTTTCCAGAATTCACAACTTGATTATTAATATTCAGCCATTCATCTAGAGTCTTCCACTGCTTATTAATTTTTACATAATAAGTTGGTTCTAGATCTACTAATTTTTTATTTTTACTATTATCAGATTTAGCCGTATAACCAATACCAATGCGCTCAATATCTTTTTGGTGGTATCCCTTTTGATATAATTCATCCATCGCTTCATTAGTCGGAATAAGCGTCTTCTTTTCTCCACTAGTTGGAATTGGAATCTGCAAGTCTAAGCTATTAAAGTTAATTGTCATTCCATTAGAAGCAAACTTAACTTGCGCCCGCATCTTATATTTTCCTGGCAAAAAGATCGGATATTCTTCAACATAATTTTGATAAATAACTGTATTATTATCAGCATCAAAGAACCTTAAATCTGGCTCGGATAATCCAATTTTACGAACAAAATATAAACTATCATTTAATTTTCGACTAATAGTCTTGGGAACCTGATCTTGTTGATAATCAATATATTCATAATTATGAGTATGCTTTGTAGCAATCAACCGCTCATATACTCCATTAGAATATGTAATGCTTTCTCCAGAACTATGCTGGGTAGGATTATTAGAGCCTAGCAAGCGATACACAAAGTATGAATCTGACTCTTCCTTAGTTAAATAGCTATACGTTGGTAAACTTAAATTCTTGTCATAGAAGGGCAAGTAATCATCATGAACTTTTTTAAGTGTAACTGGCATCTGTGTTTTAGCACTTTGAATATGTTCTACCAAATTGTCAAATGATACATCACTTAGACGAACTCGATAAATAGTATAGTTTTCGTCATTACCTAAATAGATATACTTACTGGATCGAGCGGGTACAAAAAAGCGATTAAATTCCCGACTATCAGTCCTTCTTACATTAGTTAAGAATAAGGAGATAGTTATCTGATCTGGATATGTCAACTGAACATAGTTAGGATTTTTTAATAACTTTTCATATTTACTTTGACTAGACCAAACTCTAATTGGCAATAATGGCTTAACTGATTGAGTTAATTTTGAAAACTCTAGCGGAAGATTATTTTTAGTATCGTAAACCTGATACATTTGCCTATCTTTAAAATAAAAAGTTTGAGTAGGCAAATAAATATCTCTTAAAGAACGTTGACCCAAATCTTTAGTTTGAGTTTGATTAGACGTCTCTTCAATTCTTGAAAATCGTGCATCAGAACCCCAAATAATAGCTGATAAGATAATTGATAAGACAACCATTACAATTAAACTAATTCGTAATGTAATTCTAGAAAACTTATCTTTAAACCTCATCCCAGTTTTCTCCTTCCTCGCTAATTGCTTCATATGGCAAAGAAATGTAGAAAGTTGAGCCAGCTCCTTCAGCACTATCTGCCCAAATTCGACCATGGTGTGCTTCTACTATTTCTTTAGAAATAGCCAGTCCTAGACCAGTTCCACCTTGTTTACGAGAACGCGCCTTATCAACACGATAAAATCTATCAAAGATTTTGTTTAAATCTTTTCTTGGAATTCCTAATCCTTGATCAGAAATACTTAAGATAACGTGCTTTTGAGCCTGCAATAAGCGAACTGTGATAACGCCACCGTCAGGTGAATACTTGATAGCATTGTTCATAATGTTGTCAATTACTTGCATCATCTTGTCCGTATCAATCTCAACCCATAAGGCTTGATGAGGAAATTCACGCTTAATCGTATATTTCTTTTTGTGCATCTTATCAGAATCAGACTTGAGCATCATATCAAACCGATTTAAAACGTGGTTAACAAAGTCATTTAAGTTAACCCATTCTAAATCCATCCTTGCTACTCCTCGATCCATTCTTGATAAGCTAAGCAAATCATTGATCATTCGAATCATTCGCTCAGTTTCATCTTGAATAACATGGAGAAATTGCGGTGCAATATTTGGATCTTTCCATGCTCCATCATTCAATGCTTCAACATATGCCCTTAAGCTTGTTAACGGTGTTCTAAGCTCATGTGAAACATTTGAAACGAATTGTTGCTGCTCACGTTCATTTTTTTGTTGTTGGGTAATATCATGAAGCACGCAAACTAAGCCAGAAACAAATCCTGTTACACGCTGGATCAGAGAAAAGTTAGCATGCAAAATCATTTCATCGCGCGTATTATCATTAACTCGAACAACTAATTCTTGCTGAGTACTTAATAAATCTTGGATAGTGACATCTTTTAGTCCAAGTAAATTAGTAATTGGCTTTCCAATAACGTCTTTTTCAGTTTTTCCTAAAAAATCAAGTGCCGTTTCATTAATAATCGTGATATTTCCATGTCTGTCTGTTGCAATAACGCCATCTGTCATGTGTGTTAAGACATTATCTAGCCGTCTTCGCTCACTATCTGAAATTTCTTGAGTTCTTTCAATTCTTACTGATAAAGTATTGAAGGCCTCAGCTAGTTGACCTAATTCATCTTGCGCATAAACTCGAACATGTCCAGAATAATCTCCATTTGCAACTCTTAATGCTTGTTTACGCATCTCCTCAATAGGTCTAGTTATTGCCCGGGAAATGACTAAGGCTACAATTGCTCCCAAAACAGCTGCAATCAGTGAAGCAATCAGAAAGTAAATTGATACCTGTCTTAAGTTATTAAAGACACCTTGTAAACTAGCGCGGACATAAATTGCTCCTACAGGAGTATTAGTTCCATTAGCAGAAGTCAAAGGTGAAATTTGCACCATATAATTTCCGTTGTCATTAATAACTTTTGAAACTTGCTTGCCATTTGAGAGTACGCTCTTGATATCTACATTACTAGTTCGCTGTCCAATCCGGTTTTGATCATTCACATTTGAAACAGCTCTAATTACTCCCTTATTGTCAACTACCATTAACTGGCTAATATCGCCTAAATTATAGTTTGAAATAATCTGGCTTAACTGTTGATTAGCCTTTTTAGAATTAGCCCTACTTAATTGACTAGAAATTTGGTTAGTAATAATATTGGGAACTTGAATTGATGATTCAAAATTTTGAATTGAATTTTGTTCGAGTTGCCTTGTAAAAGACGCACCAACCACTTCAATCGTTGCTAATAAGAGCAGCATAAAAATTACTGCGATTTTAAAATTGATAGAATTTAATACACTTTTTATTTTCTTCATTTGTCCTAATTGCAAAAAAAGCCACTATTACTAGTGACTTTGATCCTTATTCATCTGATGGGTTTTTAACGTAATATCCTACTCCACGCCGTGTAACTAAAATTGTTGGCGAACTCGGATTGTCTTCGATTTTTTCACGTAAACGTCTCACAGTTACGTCAACAGTTCTAACATCCCCGAAGTAATCATAGCCCCAAACGGTTTGCAGCAAATGTTCTCTAGTCATCACTTGACCCATATGCTGAGCTAAATAATGAAGTAATTCAAATTCACGATGCGTTAATTCAATTTTTTCGCCATTTTTTTCGACCATATAGGCCTCAGGCATAATTACTAAATTACTAATAGTAATATTCTTATCTTCATCATCTTCAGTAGCTTTTTGGGTTAAATCACGTCTACGTAGGTTTGCCTTTACTCTAGCAACTAGCTCTCGATTGGAGAAAGGCTTAGTAACATAGTCATCTGCCCCCATCTCAAGCCCTAATACCTTATCAATTTCAGTATCTTTAGCAGTTACCATAATAATTGGCATATCATGAGTTTGACGTACTTCCCGTGCAACTTCTAAGCCATCTTTTTTAGGCAACATTAAATCTAGAATCATCAAGTCTGGATCATATTCATCAACTTTTTTTACCGCTTCTTCGCCGTCATAAGCAGTGTCGACATCAAAGCCTTCCTTAGTCAAGTTAAATTTAATAATGTCAGAAATTGGTTTTTCATCGTCAACGACTAAAATCTTTTTTGGCATAAATGATGCCTCCTCAATATTAATAACTATATTATACTGTTTTCCACACTTTTTTTAAACTTATGCAAAAAAAGCTTGCACTTTAGTTCTTTTCCTGGCATAATACTATTTGTTGGTTATCCAATTGGGTGGTTAGCTCAGCTGGCAGAGCAACGGACTCTTAATCCGTGGGTCCAGGGTTCGATCCCCTGACCACCCATATTTATAAGGCATCGCTGTGGCGATGTCTTTTTTGTTTTTGGCTCCTTGTATTTAAAAAAGGGGCAAAAAAGTTCTTGCATTTTTATTTTTTTTTGGCATAATAGTATCTGTTGGTTATCCAATTGGGTGGTTAGCTCAGCTGGCAGAGCAACGGACTCTTAATCCGTGGGTCCAGGGTTCGATCCCCTGACCACCCATATTTATAAGGCATCGCTGTGGCGATGTCTTTTTTTGTTTTTAAACTTCTTTTATAATTAATATCATGAATACTAAAGCATCTCAACGTAATGTTATTTACTATAATTCTTTAACTGATGACATTGTCAAAAGTAAGCAACAAGATTTCACCCTACCTAGCAATTATCAAATTATTAAACGTACTCCTCTTAACTATTTAATGCGTTTTTTAGCTACTGGTTTTGCTTATCTTTTTACTTATGGCGTAATGCATGTCAAAGTAATAGGGAGAGATAAGTTATTTAAATATAAACATCAAAGCTATTTTGTCTATGGAAATCACACTCAAATGGTTAATGATGCCTTTATGCCTTTAACCCTCTTTGGCTGGAAAGATTATTATGCAATTGCTAATCAAGCAAACTGGGGAATTCCAATAATTGGAAAAATTCTCTTACCTTATGGAGGACTACCAGTTGGCAAAAATATTAAACAAGCAATTCATTTGCTTAAGGCAGTTAATACTCTAACTAAGGAAGATGCCCATATTATTATTTACCCAGAAGCACATGTCTGGCCTTACTATACTGATATTCGCCCATTTCCAGCAACTAGTTTTAATTTTTCAGTTCAAACGAATAAGCCAAGCTTTGTCATGACGACAACCTACCAGAAAAGAAAATTCAGCAAGCGACCTAGGATTACTGTCTATATTGATGGGCCTTTTTTCCCAGATACTTCTCTGCCTAAAAAATTACAGCAAAAAAAGCTACATGATCAAGTATTTACTCAATTAAAGGACCGTTCAAAATTAAGCAACTATGAGTATTATCGCTACCAGCAGCGAAAAATCGGAGGATAAAAATGAACATTATGTTTTGCGGCGATTCTCATGCCGAAGATGGTATTTTAATTACAACACTATCTTTACTAAAAAACACATCAACTCCCTTACACTTTTACATTTTAACGATGCACGCAGAGGGATACACAGCTTTTAATCAGCAAGCATTTAGGCTAATTAAAAAACTGCTGAAGGAAAAAGATCCTAACAATACTGCTGAATTAATCGATTGTACTGAATTATTTAAAAAAGAACCTCCACGAGCAAATATGGAAACACGCTTTACTCCATATGCAATGCTACGCCTTTTTGCGGATCAACTACCACAAATTCCTGATCGTATCTTATATTTAGATGATGATATTATTGTGCGTAAAGATATTAGCGACTTTTATAATCAAGATCTAACTAATATCGAACTAGTTGGTGTTTTAGACTTCTGGGGTCGTTTCTTCTTTCATAATATCCATACTCATAAGCCATTTGATTACTTAAACTCAGGCGTCTTGCTTCTTAATATGTCTGAAATTAAAAAAACACAATTATTTGCCAAAGTTAGAGAAAAAATGAGTGATAAAAAAATGCTTCTCCCAGATCAGTCTGCTCTAAATAAACTTGCTACTGAGAAGAAAATTGCTCCGCGCTGCTACAATGAACAATATCGTTTACGAACCGATACTAAAATTCAACATTTTACAACTAGCTTTCGCTTTAAGCCATACTTCCATACTTTAACTGTTAAACCATGGGATATAGAGCGTGTGCACAGCGTCTTGAAATTACATGAATATGATGATTTACTTAAGCAGTATACAGAGCTTAGGTCACAATTAAAGCGGGCCTAGAAACTTTTAATATATAAGGAGTCTATTTTTTTGATGACTATACCTGTTTTTTATACAATTAGCGACAACTACACACCTTACGCAGCTGTTTCAATTCAGTCACTAATTGACCATGTTGATACAAACAAGGACTATACCATTACTCTCTTAGTTCAAAACATTAGTGATATGCATAAGAAAGATTTGGAAGATCTTTCAACCAAAAATGTCCATGTTAATATTTTTCATATTGATGACGAAATGGTAGCTCCGATTCACAACAGTGAAGAGAATTACTTACGGGCACAATTTTTCACGATGTCTATTTTCTACCGTCTATTTATTCCTAACCTTTTTCCTCAATATGACAAGGCTGTTTATTTAGATGCTGATACTATTATTTGTACTGACATCGCTGAGCTTTACAACACCGAAATTGGTGATAACATGTTTGCTAGCGTACCAGATATGTCAATCAGATTTATTAAACCACTTCAAGTTTATATCAAGGAATGTCAAGGTATTTTCCCACCAGAAAAATATATTAATAACGGCGTTATTCTCTTCAATATGAAAGCCTTTAGAGATAAGAAATTTGTCGATAAATTCTATTCATTAATTGAAAAGTATCATTTCGATAATATCGATCCTGATCAAGCTTATATGAATGAGATTTGCGAAGATAAAATTTATCATTTACCACTTGAATGGGATGCAATGCCTAATGAACACATGGATGAAATTAAAAATCCTAAAATTGTTCATTATAATCTTTTCTTCAAGCCCTGGCATTTTGCAGATGTTCAATATGGCAAATACTTCTGGGATGTTGCTAAGAAGTCTCCATATTATGAAGAACTAAAAGCACAATTAGCTAGCTTTACCGATGAGGACCGTAAAAAAGCACGTACTGACCTTGATTGGATGATTAAAAAAGTTGACGAAATCAAAGATGAAGATGTAACTTGGGCAAAAGTTAAGAAAACGACATCTGTAAAGATATAAAGAGGACTAAAAATGACTATCCCTGTTTTTTATAGTATTAGTGATGATTTTACCAAGTATGCGGCAGTTTCGCTTAATTCTTTAGTTAAGAATGCTAGTCCGCAAAATGATTACACAGTTACTTTTTTAAACCAAGACCTGTCTGAGAAACACCAAAAGCAACTTGCAGCTTTTGCTAATGACTATGTACATGTTAAATTTTTCCATATCGATGAAAAATTAGTAAAACCGATCCAGAATCGTAAAGAAAACTACCTTCGAGCAGACTTTTTCACAATGTCTATTTTTTATCGTCTCTTTATTCCGGACCTATTTCCACAATATGATAAAGCAATTTACATCGATAGTGACACCGTCGTCGTTGATGACATTGCTAAGCTGTATAATAACGACTTAGATAATAAGCTATTCGCCGCTTGTACAGACTCATCGATTCAATATGTAGATAAAATGGTGAAATATATTAAAGAGGTTCTAGCTCTCGATCCAAAGAAATATATCAATTCGGGGATGTTAGTCTTAAATTCTAAGGCTTTTAGGGATGAACACTTTATCGATCACTTTATGCATTTACTTGAACAATATCACTTTGATTGTATTGCTCCTGATCAAGACTACCTAAATGAGATTGGCGATGGAAGAATTTTGCATCTTGATCCACGCTGGGATGCAATGCCTAATGAAAATACCGAACCCATTTCTAAACCTGGGCTAATTCACTATAATTTGTTTTTCAAACCTTGGCACTTTAAAGATGTCCAATATGATGCTTATTTCTGGAAATATGCCTCTAGCACACCTTTTTATGAGGAGTTAAAGGGAGAATTAGACAACTATACTGACCAAGAGCGAGCCGAAGACCGAGCAAAATTAGATCATATGCTTGAAAAAGAAGCTAGCACAGCACTTGATCCAAATAATTGGGCTCAAGTTAAAAGAAAAGGCGAAAGGGTTAAATTATGATTATTGGAGAAAATCGCGCAAAAGTTATCGAAAATATCAAAGCAGCTGTTAAAAAAGGAAAAATGCATGCCAAAGTCGAATTAGGCGATCCTATCCTAACTAAAAGCGAAAGAATCAAGCTGGTTAATGATTATTGGGAACAACAAAAAAAGTTTAGTCATAAACTAAAGAATATTATTGCCCAAGGCATTATTAATATTGATACTTTAATTTTGATGGCCCACACGCAAATCAAGAATAAACATCGTGCTCAAGGGCCTAAATATGGCGCAATTGTTACTAGTAATCACTTCAAACAAACTGATAGTCTTCCAGTCAAAAAATTAGCCAACAAATGTCACAAAAAGCTTTATATTGTGATTGAAGATTCTAATTTAAAATTACCCGGTTTCTTTGGTTTCTTAATGAACAACATTAATGCAATTCCAATTGTTCAAAGCTACCAATATTTGGGGCGTGAATTTCCTAAACATTTGCAGCAAGTTTTTGATAAAAAGGGCTGGGTCTTGATCTATCCAGAACAAGAAATGTGGTATAACTATCGAAAGCCGCGTCCTCTTCAAAAAGGTGCCTACTACTACGCAGCTAAGGCCAACGTTCCAATTATTTCCTGTTTTGTAGAGATTCAGGATCTTCCTGAAATGGAGAAAAATAGTAGCGAGTTCCATAAAACTCGCTACATTCTTCACGTTTTGCCAACAATCTATCCAATTGACCGTCTAACAGTTGATCAAAACGCCAAAAGAATGCGTGATATTGATTATCTACAAAAGAAAAAAGCCTATGAAAAGGCATATGGCAAGAAACTAAGCTATAGTTTTGACGATGATGACATCGCAGGATATGTAAAAAAATAATTTTCTTAAGTCTATCTTAAAAAAAGATAGGCTTTTTATTATGCCTATTAAATAACATTATAAGCCGTTATTTTTGATTTACTCGATTTAGTGAGCCACAATATAGGTGGCTATAGTCAAAGCTCACACGCATAATAATATATAACTTATCAAGCTAATAGTATTTTGTCAGAAAGAAGAGAGATACGATGTCAAACGATAGACAAAAGGTGGTCAGTAAAGGCTACAAATACTTTATGGTATTTCTCTGCATGTTAACTCAAGCTGTTCCATATGGAATCGCTCAATTAATTCAACCTTTATTTGTTCACCCTCTAGTTAATACTTTTCATTTTACATTAGCTTCTTACACATTAATTTTTACTTTTGGGGCTGTCGTAGGGTCTTTAGTTTCACCATTAGTTGGTAAGGCTTTACAAAAAGTAAACTTTAAAATTTTATATCTGATTGGTATTTGTCTTTCAGCTGGTGCATATGTAATTTTTGGAATTAGCACAAAGTTACCTGGCTTTTATTTAGCTGGAATTATTTGTATGGTTGGTTCAACCTTTTATTCTGGTCAAGGTGTTCCATGGATTATCAACCACTGGTTTCCGTTTAAAGGACGCGGCGTTGCTTTAGGTTTAGCATTCTGCGGTGGCTCGATTGGTGATATTTTCCTCCAACCTATTACCCAGGAAATTTTAAAGCATTTCATGACCGGTAATACTAAAACTGGTCACTTAACTTCCATGGCACCTTTCTTTATCTTTGCTATTGCTTTGCTAATAGTTGGATTGATTATTACGGCTTTTATTAGAGTACCAAAGAAAGATGAAATCTTAGCTTCTGCTCAAGAAGTTGAGCAAAACCGGCACGAAGCTGCTCAAAAGCAAGCACATGAATTTCAAGGCTGGAGCGGTAAACAAGTTCTACATATGAAATGGTTCTGGATTTTTAGTATTGGATTTTTAATTATCGGCTTAGGCTTGGCCTCGTTAAACGAAGACTATGCGGCCTTCCTTGATACTAAATTATCCTTAACTGAAGTCGGAATGATTGGCTCGGTATTTGGACTTGCTGGTATCATCGGAAATATTTCTGGAGGTTATTTATTTGATAAGTTCGGCACAGCCAAATCAATGGCATATGCAGGAATAATGTTAATTATAGCTATCCTAATGATGATCTTTATTAGCCTTCATCCTTATGGCGATCGCATTAATTTCTACGCTGGTATGGGTTGGGCCTTTACAAGTGGTCTATCTGTCTTTAGCTATATGTCTGGTCCCGCATTTATGTCAAAAAGCTTATTTGGTGCAAAAGCCCAAGGTGTTAACTTAGGTTACATTAGCCTGGCATATGCTGTTGGTTTTGCAATTGGCGCCTCATTATTTGGCGTCATAAAAGGCGCTACCAGTTTTACAACTGCTTGGTGCTGCACTACTTTCTTTGTAGCAATTGGTTTTATATTATTAATTTTTGCAGCTATTAAAATTAAGCAAATGCAAAAAAATATTGTCGTCAGCAAACCAAATATTATTTTAGATAAGTAATTAGTTTAGAAAGAAGGTAATTACATGTCTACTGATGTCGCTACTAAAGATAAGGTCGTTAGCAAAGGCTATAAATATTTTATGGTTTTCCTTTGTATGTTAACCCAAGCCATTCCTTACGGGATTGCTCAAAATATTCAACCTTTGTTTATCCACCCTTTAGTTAATACTTTTCACTTTACCTTAGCATCATATACATTAATCTTTACGTTTGGGGCAGTTTTTGCTTCAGTTGCTTCGCCATTTATTGGTAAAGCATTAGAGAAAGTTAATTTCAGACTTATGTATTTAATCGGTATTGGTCTTTCCGCTATTGCCTATGTAATCTTTGGAATTAGTACAAAACTACCAGGATTCTATATTGCCGCTATCATTTGTATGATTGGCTCAACTTTTTATTCCGGTCAAGGTGTGCCTTGGGTTATTAACCACTGGTTCCCTGCAAAAGGACGTGGAGCTGCTCTAGGAATTGCCTTCTGCGGTGGCTCAATTGGTAATATTTTCTTACAACCTGCAACGCAAGCTATTTTAAAGCACTTTATGACTGGTAATACTAAGACCGGTCACTTGACTTCAATGGCACCATTTTTCATCTTCGCAGTTGCTCTATTAGTAATTGGTATAGTTATTGCCTGCTTTATTAGAACTCCTAAGAAAGATGAAATCGTTATTTCTGATGCTGAGTTAGCTGAAAGCAAGAAAGAAGCAGAATTGGCTAAAGCTAAGGAATTTAAAGGCTGGACTAGTAAACAAGTTTTACAAATGAAATGGTTCTGGATTTTCAGTCTTGGCTTTCTAATTATTGGCTTAGGCTTAGCTTCCTTAAATGAAGATTATGCAGCCTTTCTTGATACTAAACTTTCACTAACCGATGTTGGTCTCATTGGATCAATGTACGGTGTTGGTTGTTTGATTGGAAATGTTTCCGGGGGGTTCTTATTTGATAAATTTGGTACTGCTAAATCAATGACGTATGCTGGCTGCATGTATGTTTTATCCATCTTAATGATGGTTCTGATCAGTTTTCAACCTTATGGCGCTCACGTAAGTAAAATTGCAGGTATTGCTTACGCTATCTTCTGTGGTTTAGCCGTATTTAGCTACATGTCTGGTCCCGCATTTATGGCTAAGGACCTCTTTGGTTCAAGAGATCAGGGTGTAATGTTAGGATACGTTGGTTTGGCTTATGCGATTGGATACGCTATTGGTGCTCCATTATTCGGAATTATTAAAGGAAAAGCCAGCTTTACAGTCGCTTGGTACTTCATGATTGCCTTTGTAGCAATTGGTTTTATCATCTTAGTATTTGCTGTTATTCAAATTAAGAGAAGTCAAAAGAAATACATCATTCAGCAAGAAACTAAAACTACTACTGAATAATTAAGGAGGATTTTAAAATGTGTACTGGTTTAAGATTTACTGATGGTCAAGGAAATCTATACTTTGGACGTAACTTAGACGTTGGACAAGATTATGGTGAAGGTGTAATTATTACACCTCGCAACTATCCTCTTCCATATAAATTTTTAGATAATACAACTACTAAAAAGGCTGTTATCGGCATGGGAATTGTAGTCGATGGCTATCCTTCTTACTTTGACTGTTTCAATGAAGATGGTTTGGGAATTGCTGGTCTAAACTTCCCGCATTTTGCCAAATTCAGTGACGGTCCAATTGATGGAAAAATTAATTTAGCTTCTTACGAAATTATGCTCTGGGTCACCCAAAACTTTACTAAAGTCAGCGACGTAAAAGAAGCTTTAAAAAACGTTAACTTAGTTAATGAGGCTATTAATTCATCGTTTGCAGTTGCTCCTCTTCACTGGATTATTAGTGACAAAGATGAAGCTATTATTGTCGAGATTTCAAAGCAATACGGTATGAAAGTCTTTGATGATAAGCTTGGCGTTCTAACTAACAGCCCAGATTTTAATTGGCACCTTACTAATCTCGGCAACTATACTGGCTTAAACCCACATGACGCTACAGCTCAAAGCTGGAACGGTCAAAAAGTTGCTCCATGGGGCGTTGGTACTGGCAGCTTAGGTTTACCAGGTGATAGCATTCCAGCAGATCGCTTTGTTAAAGCAGCTTACTTAAATGTTAATTATCCAACTGTTAAAGGTGAAAAAGCTAACGTTGCCAAGTTCTTTAACACCTTAAAGTCTGTTGCGATGATTAAAGGCAGCGTAGTTAACAAACAAGGTAGCAATGAATACACTGTCTATACTGCTTGCTATTCTGCTGCTACTAAGACTTATTACTGCAACTTTGAAAATGATTTTGAATTAAAGACTTACAAGTTAGACGATGAAACAATGAACGCCGATAAGCTAATTACTTATTAAATTAATTTCTACAAAAATACTAATAAAAAAATTCAGAGCTTAAAAACTCTGAATTTTTTGTTTAATCATCTTTTTCTGATTTAATAACTTTCTTAGAAATAGCATCAATTTCTACTTCATGTTTACTTGAACCCGATTCAACAGTTACATCCCAAATGACTTTATCCTGATCCATTTTTAGAGTCCATTCTTTAGCAGTGCTATTTTTAACTTCTTTTTCTGCTATTTCACTTGCTTGATCACGAGAAATCACCTTATCTAAATCAAGTCCTTTTTGCAGACGTTCATCTAAGTCTAATTTTTCAGAACTAGATTTAACTTCTTTTCCACTTGTAGCATTGATGGTCATTTCATATTCTTTATCTTTATCAAATCCTGTAATTTCATAAAAGTACTTATTACCATCTAATTTTAGATCTATTTCTTTTAATTTTTTATCAGAATACTTTTTATCAAATTTATTTATTGCTTCAGTTTGACTAAGTTTAATCTTACTTTTTCTTGCTGTATTTTTTGTATTACTTGCCTTATCTTTAACGGTCTTCTTTACACTTGATTGCTTAGTTTTACTAGTTGAATCATTATTGTTGCAAGCCACTACTGAAATTCCTAATGTCCCTATTAAAGCAGTTGCTACTAGCAGTTTACTTATTTTTCTCCTCATGGCTTTTCTCCTTAAATTAATAAAACTATATTTACTATTAATTATATAGGATACATACCTTGAAAGCGATTTATATGCTTAAAAAGTCCATGCTAGAGCTTCAATATAGAAGCTATCGCATGGACTTTTTATCGTTATTCACCCTTAAAATTGCCATTTTCAACTTCACGAATGAAGCCAGCTAAGTGCTTATAATAAACGTCAGGGTTATCAACCATATGATGGTGTCCACCATTAGGCGTAGTAACAAGACGTGAATTTGGTATTTCTTTTTGCATAATTTTAGCAGTAGAAATTGGCATTGTCTCATTTTCACCAAAAGTAATTAATGTTGGTACCTTAATATTCTTAAGTTGATCTCTAAAATGCCAGTCTTTAAGCTTACCAGTAATAACAAATTCATTATCACCTTGGAAGACATTATAAACTGCGCTGCCACCTAAGTCTTTTAAGTGATAAAGCTTTGATGGTTGCTTTCGATCCACAAAATTAATATTTAAAATTTGCACATCTTCTTGGTAGCGTTGATTATCATAATCATTATTATTTTCGCATTCATGCATGAAGTCAATTTCTGTTTGTGGAAGAACTTCTTGTCTTCTTCTGTTAACTGAATCAACATATTCATCAATCTCATCAACCATTGATGAAATAATTGCACCCTTTAAGTGCTTGCCATATTTAACAGCGTATTCTTGAACTAAAAGACCGCCCCAACTTTGACCAATTAAGTAAAAATTATCTAAGCCAAGTTTTTCACGAACTTCATCAACTTCATCTAAGAAATATTCATAAGTTAAATATTTTTGGGCAATTTCTGGATCAGAGTAATCTGGTTGATCTGAATATAATGAACCTAATTGATCATACATAGTAACTTGTACATTCAATCCTTGTTTCTTTAATTGGTCTGCAGCATCTTCCCAATACTCATGGTTGCCACCAGGTCCACCATGAAGCGCTAATAAGTGAATATCGCCTTCACCTTGAGTATTAGTCCACAAGTGATAACCGTTGTCTAAAGTAATAATTTTAGTACCAGTTTTCATAAAATTCTCCTTTTTTAGTTTTTATTTTATATTTTAGCTCATTTACTTCTTAATTCCGATATGAATTGCACCCGCACCTAAATTTAATTTATCTACATGCACATTTTTAAATCCATTTTTTATAAGCATTGCTTTTAAATGCTCCGCAGAAACAAATTTGGCGGTAGTATGAGACAAATATTGATAATCAGATACATTAGCACCTAATAATTTTGCAAAGCTAGGAAATAACTTAAAATAGCTCTTCCATCCTAACTTAATAAGCGGGTTGGTTGGCTGCGATGTTTCTAACACTCCCACTTTACCAGTTGGCTTTAATACTCGATAGATTTCTTTCAGGACTTGATTTGCATCAGGAACATTCCGTAAGCCAAAACCAATCGTTACTATATCAAAGCTCTGATCTGGGTATGGCAATTCCATTGCATCCCCTTGCTTTAATTGAATTTCTTTTTGTAAATCTTGCTGGCGTATTTTCTGTTCAGCTAAATCAAGCATTTCTTGGTTAAAATCAAGTCCAATTACATTTCCTGACGGACCAACTTGTTTTGCCAAAGCAATCGTGATATCGCCAGTACCACAACATAAATCTAGGACAAATTCACCCGGTGCTACTTTTAATTCTTTTAGAAATTTCTTGCGCCAACCTTTTTGCGTACCTAAGCTAATTAAATTATTCATCTGATCATAATGCGGAGCTACCCGAGTAAATAAATCATGCACATCTTTTTCGGGCACTTTATTGGTTAAACTCATTTTTATCACCTAGCTTCATTATCCCAACAAAAAAGCTATGATTCAAATGAACCATAGCTGAATTACTATATTTTATTAGCTTTACGGCGCCAAAAATGAATCAAGACACTGATAACTAATCCTAAAATTGTTGGTACAACCCAAGATAAGCCAATATTGGCTAAAGGTAAATATTGTAAGCGAATCTGACTTACTACTTTATAAAACTGTGTTCCAGAAATTGGTGCAGGCAAGTTAGTAATTAAATCAAAAATCGCTGGAATTAGAGTTAAAAGCATCGTAATTTTGTATACTACCATGTCGTCTTTAAATAGCGGTGAACATACAGATAGAATAATTAATACAATAGCCAAGGGATATAAAAACATTAAAACAGGAAGCGACCAATGAATGATTTTTTCCAAGCCCAAATTTGCTGTAGCTAACGAACCTAGACATCCGATTGTTAGCCACCCCTTATAGCTAATCTTTGAATAATGGGCACTGAAATCTAAGGCAAAAGCCGCCAAGACCCCAACTGCGGTAGTTAAACAGGCTAAAAAGATTAAAACAGCTAACAACGCCTGCCCAAAAATACCAGCATAATATTTAACGATCTCTGAAAATAAAATACCGCCGTCACTCGCTATTTTAAAATGCCCCAATGACATCGCACCAATAACGATTAATAAAGTATAGATTACACCAATTGCAATAACTGCAATTAACCCAGACTTAGCAGTCATTTTAGCAGTTTTCTTTTCATCATTATTAACTACCTCTTTAATCGCTGTTACTACAGTAACCCCAAAGGCTAAACCAGCTAAAGCATCCATAGTATTATAGCCCTCTAAAAAGCCTTTAACTATCGCACCATTCATATATTCTTTAGTAGTTGTAGCCATATCAGGATTACCAAGCGGGCGAGCAAACGCAATTACAAAGACAATAAAAAGCAAAATTAAAAAAATCGGATTCAAAACCTTACCTAAAGAAGAAAGAATATCACTCTCGTTATAGGCAATCACATAAACTATGGCAAAAAAGATAATCGTAAAGACAATCAAACCAATTCCATGAAATTGCTTAGGCAAAAGCGGTGCAATCCCCACAGTATAAGATACAGTGGCATTTCTTGGTGCTGCAAATAATGGACCGATTGTTAGCTGCATTAAGGTCATGAAAGAAAGAGCAAAGATCTTTCCTACTGGTAATCCAATTTGATAAACACCATTACTACGAGTAATTGCAACTGCAAGAAGTGAAAGTAAAGGTAAGACTACCCCTGTAATTGAGAAGCCAATTGCTGCTGGTCCCCAATTTTTACCAGCAAGCTGACCTAAATGAAGTGGGAAAATTAAGTTTCCTGCACCAAAGAACAGTGCAAAGATCATTGATGCTACAATTAAGTACTGTTTTGTAGTTAGCTTTTTTTCCTGCGCTTCTCTCAATTCAAGTCCTCCAAAAAAATTAAGTATTTTTAGTATTTTAGCAAAAAAACGTTGCAAACTCCAGTGTTTACAACGTTTTAATCTATCTATACTATTTTTCTAATTCATCAATAGCACTGTTTGCGGCAATTCTACCAAAAGTAAAAATATCAGCAAGAGAATTTCCACCTAGGCGGTTGCCGGCATGAATACCACCAGCTACTTCACCAGCCGCATACAAACCAGAAATTTGCTTGCCAGTTTTATCTAAAACATGCGCGCCAGTATCAATCTTTAAACCACCCATTGTATGGTGAATGGCTGGCTTTCTTGGCGTAGCATAAAATGGTGCTACCTCGCATTTTAAGTTAAAGGCGGACTTTTCAAAATCAGGATCTTTTCCGGCATCGACATATGAATTATATTTCTTAATTGTATCGACTAAAGTATCTGGATCCATACCGATTTGTTTAGCTAACTCTTCTAAACTATCTGCTCTAAATAAGGTACCTGCTTTAACTTGCGCATCAATTGATTCTTGCGTTGTGTTATAAGCAGTATCTTTGATCTTGTCATCGGCAATTAAGTAGAATAAACCGCCATTATCAATCGCTGCCTTAGTTAAAACATCACGTTCTGCAAACTCATTTACGAAACGCTTTCCCTTTTGATTGACCATAATATAGTTTTCTGGAGGAGTTTGAAGACCAGTAAATAATTCACCAGTCTTAGGATCAGAAACAGGCATCATTTGAATAAAGCCCATTCCAACCAAATCTGCGCCTGCTTCCTTACCAAGGCCAATCCCGTCACCAGTAATAGCTGGAGAATTAGTAGTCGCAATATTATCATCAATATGTTTCCAATAAGTATTGTATTTTTGAACCATTGGCGTATTTGCACCAAATCCTCCAGCAGTTAAAATTACTGCCTTGGCATGAATAGTAATTTTACTGCCATCGGGTCTTTTTGCAATTACACCGCAAACTTTGCCATCTTCAATAATTAAATGCTTAGCACGAGTATCGGTTAAAATTGTGCCACCATGTTCTTTTACCCAGTCACCTAAAACATGAATAAAAGCATAACCCATTGGCTCAACTGGCTTGTGTCCTCTTCTCCATAAAGCACCAACCGGCATTGTCACTTGGCTACGATTAAAATCTACTCCTAAATCTGCCAGCCAGTGAACTGAATCTAAAGCATTATCAACCAATTCTTTAACTAAGGCATAATTTCCATGAATTTCATTACCCTTCAAATCTGTACGTTTACCACCTAAATAAGTTTGAATTTCATGAAGTAATTTTGAATCAAATAAGTAATTAGCTCCAGAAGCAACATATTTTTTTATCTGCTTTTGCAACTCCTTAAAATCCGTTTGATATTCTGGATCAATTTTTTCAACTGGAGTTGCTGCCAATTCTTCAAGAGTTTCCTTTTCGCCAGCTAAAGCTTTAAATTGCTTTTGCCAATCAGGTTCAGCCGCATTCATTGGACCACCTGCACGACTGGTATTCCCACCAATTTGTGGGAATTTTTCAAGCACAATAACCTTTTTATTATGTTGGATGCTTCTTGCTGCTGCAGCTAAACCGGCACCACCAGCACCTACAATTGTAACATCAGTAGTATACGTTTCATCTTTTTCTCTTTGTTCTGCAGGCTTAGCACGTTTCTTCCACTCATCAGGATCACCACCAGCTTCACTAATTGCAGTGGCTACTCCGTCAATCACACCATGACTAGAAATAGTGGCACCACTGACGGTATCAACATTTAAAGTCTGATTTTTAACAATTTCCTCTGGCAAACGTCTAAAGACTTCGTCTGCCACACCTTTAGTTTCGCCCTTAGCGTCTACCTTAATATCTTCAATTTTATCTTCAGAGAGGGTTACTTCCATAGGCATGAAACTTGCGCCATGGCCCTTAGCTCTTACTTCATACTTTCCCGATTTCATAATTCTAATGCCCTTTCTTAAACCTTTTTCATACCTAAATTATAGGTGATTGAAACGCACTGCTTAAATATCTTTTTTGTAACTTACCAATAACAAATTTGTTATAGCTAATTTACAGTAGAGAATATTACCTGATAATTGCTTGCAGGTTTTTATTCTTAAATTCTCTAATTAGATTTTTTAGAGCCTTTGATTTATTTTTTTCCCGCCTAGATGCAATAAAGAAAACGACATTAATTAGGTCATGGCTAATAGGAAACAAATTAATGGGTGTCTCACCAATTCGTTTAATAATACTAGCAGTGGAAATTGTGAGCCCCATCCCATGAATTGCCAAACTAGTAGCCGTAATAATACTTTTAGACTCTAAAATCACTTTGGGCTCTAAGTGAAATCTTTGAAACACGCCATTCACTTGATGGCGAATTGCAGAACCCGGAACGCTTAAAACGAACGGCTCTTGTAGTAACTCTTTTAGATCTAATTCATGTGGATCAAGTATAAACTTTCCAGCTTGATAATAAGGAGAAGCTGGTGAAATTACGATATAATACTTTTCCCCACCATTACTAACAATATCTAGGCTTGAATCAATTGCTTCAGGAGTTTGGCCAATGTAGCAATCAATATTTCCACTTAGCAAGTTCTTTTCATTTTCCCTAGGGAAATTTTCGAAAAGCTGAATCTCTACTTGCGGATTTTACTTTAAAAAATCTGGCAATATTTCTGGTAGTAAATACGTTCCTAAACTTTCTAGAATACCAATTTTGATAATTTCCTTATCAGGGTGTGTATATTTAGCAATCTTTTTATTTAATTGCTGTTTATCGTAAGAAACATTTTCTAGATATTGGTAATAAAGTAGCCCTGCTTGCGTTAATGAATATGGCTTTTTATCTCGATTAATAATTGGAGTACCTAAATGACTTTCAATTCTTTTGATCAGCTGAGTTAAATATGGTTGCGAAATATATAATTTTTTAGCAGCTTTGACAAAGCTATCTTCTTTAATTAAAACGTCAATGAAGTGCTGTATTTCTTCAGGATTATTCATTCTTTTTTATTCCTTAAGTCATTAAATTTAATAAAACAAAAGAGCTATGGATACCTCAAATTTACCATAGCTCTTTTGCTTTACACTTCTTACTTGAATACATCTTAAATGTAATCTTATTAATAACTTTTTACAAGTAAAAAGTTTATTTTATTAATATTTTTTTAACTTTCATTTATTCTACTTAAAAGTGGCGATGATAATGATATATCACCAGTGGCAGAATCGTAACAATCATGCAAAGCCCAATCATCGTCCAAACATAAACCCCTCTTAAGTATGCTGGCGTACCTTGAGCAGGAATAAATGAAATAAAGAAAGCAACTACAGTTATTACCAGGGCAATAATCGCAATCGTAATGCCTAACGCCTTATTTTTAGTCATATAATAACTACGCTTTAAGTTTCCATGCTTTATTTTCAAAACAATATAAGAAATTAACATCAAAATATAAACCATTAAATATTGCGCAGTAGTTGCTGCTAAAGAAACATTAAAGGCAAAATCTGAGTTCTTTCCACTGGTAAAAGTAATTAAAACAGCCGATGCCGTTACAATCAAAGTCTGTAAAACAATTAATCTCATCGGAACATCACGATTAGTAGATTTTGCAAAAAATTTAGGCATATAACCTTCTTTAGCTGCTTCAAACATTCCCTGACTAGGACCAGCAAGCCAATTGCCTAATTCCCCAATAATACCCGCTGCCAATAACACACCGATAAATTTTTTAATTAAGTCGCCAGGTAAACCAATTGAATCTAAAATTTTTCCGAAAGTATAAACAAAGCCAGTTGAATTTTGAATTTGATCTTTAGGAACTGACATTCCAATTGCCGTACTACCTAATAAATCAAAAGAAATAGCAGTGATCGCTAGAGCAAGCATAACTGTAGAATACTTCTTTGGATTTTCTAAGTATTTAGCATGTGGTGCAGATGCTTCACCACCACAAAAGGCAAGTACAAATGGCACAAAAGCTACTAAGGTAGTCCCAGTTAAATGATGTGGAATAATATTATCCCAGTTTAAATGCATATATAAGGGACGGCCTTGAATTAAATATATAAAGAACGTAACGATTAGTAAAATGACTGGTAACGCAATTCCTAATGCAAATAACCATTCTGTAATATGACCAATCTTTTTAACTCCAACCATTTCAACAATAGTAATTGACCAGATAATTACCATCATCAGTAAAAATCTAATACTTGGTGTTGTATTAAACCAAGGAGTATTAAAGGTAATCGACAATGCACCAATAATAACGTACATCATCGTGTTCATCCCAACTGTAATATGAATCCACTGATAAAACATTGCGGTCCAGCCAGCACGATCTCCCAGCGATCCCTTTACCCAGGTGAAAATTCCGCCCTTATCCCAGCCATCAACAGAAGCCATTTCTCCTGCCATCTGCGTAATTGGTACAAACCATATTAACCCAGCTAATAGTAAATAAAAGACTGCGGTTGGTCCAGTTTTTCCAAAAGGAGCTAGTTCATTAACTGAAATAACCATCGATGAAGTCATCGCAAATAACTTCAATGCTGTTAGTCGATTATACTTTTCATCCTCTTCTAATTTAGTCAGCGATTCGCTTTTATCAGACACAATATTTCCTCCGAAAAAGTTTTTTCGAAAATTAATTATACACTTCTTCATAAAAATTGGTCTAAAAATTTTGCAATAAAAAAACTAGATTTGCTTAAACAAATCTAGCCTTCTATCTTCTATTTCATCCACGGAAATATATGCTTCAAAACCTTATGATCTTGCTTCTTTTTTTGATCAGAATTAGCTGCTTTTGGCTTTTCTTCTACTTTTTCCTTCTTTTCTTGCTCATCTTTATTTTCAATCGGTTTCTTTGTTTTTAAATTTTTATGTTTTTGTTCAGCCTTTTTCTTAGCTTTTAATTCACTCCATTCGTTAAATGTGTAATATTTAACTCGTGTATCTTCTCCTGCATCTCCTACCGTAATCACTTCTTGTTCTGGTACATAATTCAAAATTCTAGGTACACCTTGTTTTGGTAATACCTTTGTTGCATCTTCTGGATCAGTTACATATGATGGTTGCTCAACACCGACTAACGAATTGTCTTTTGCATCCACTGGTACTATACGTCCATTAGCTTGATAAACTACAGAAAAATTAAGATCAGCTTTTTTAACTTCTTTTGCTTCAATAATATTCTTATCAGCATGATAGCCATCAATTACCGGCGTTTTTACTGCAGTATAGTGATTCTTATCAACTTTCCAAGCTGTTGTATATTTACCATTGTCTATTAATTCACTGGTATTTTCATCGGCTGTTAATGTTCTAGTCCATCGTGCAGCTTGCAAACGAGCCGTTGGTGTTTGCTCTCCTGCTCCCTGATATTTGACTGTTTCCTTAACTGGCACACTATACATCGTTGGCTTGATCGGGCGATATGGGTGTTCACTATTCACTGGAATATAACGGGGCTTCAAGGTATAAGTTACCTTGGTATCGGAAAATGGATCATTAACCGAAATTGTATTGTTAACCGGAGCATATCCTTGTACTTCTGGAACTTCCTCGTTAAAAAGTACCCGTACTGGATCATATGGATCATTAATATATGGTGATCGCATAGCATTTTTTATTTCATTTCCATGTTCATCAATTGGGATCATTTTTCCAACTGGCGCATAAGTAACAGTCGCCATCAAGTCTGTTTCTGTAACTGGATGTTCGCCAATTAAGCCAATATCAGCGCAAAAGCCCTTAATAACTGGCGTAGGGGTTGCTTCAAAGATATCTTTATCAGCTAACCATTTTGTCGTGTACATTCCATTATCAATGATTTCTCTACTTACTTCGTCATAGGTTACTGTTCTTGTCCAGGTAACTGTCTGTTCTGCGTCAGCAGGAGTCAAATCGCCAGCACCTTGATAATGAACGCGAGCTGTCACAATTCTTCTATAATATGCTGGACTTACTTCCTTTTTAGGATGCTTCTCATCGACGGCAATATATTTATGAACTAATAAGTATGGAACCTCATAATCTCGCCCCGGATCTTCAATTTTTACCTCTTTAATTGGCTTTAAGACGACATTTTCAAGCTCTAATTTAGGGAAAATTGCTTTCGTTGGATCAATAGAATTAGTAATTAATTGCCTCTTATCTATTTCAGAAAGCTTATTATGATTTGCATCAACTGGAATCAAATAACTATTTGCATAATACTTAACTTCTTCACTTATGTCTTTTTCTATTACGGGACAAGCTACTACTTCTTTAGTTTTAGTATGATATCCTGCAACAACAGGAACGGCCACTGAAGGATATGTTTCTGTGCTTTGCCACTGACTAGTGTATTCGCCTGGGATAATTTTTTTAGTAACCATGTCCATTGTTAGACTACGTTTTAAGACAGCAGTTTGAACTATATCATCTAACTGTTGACCGTTTAAACCTGAAAAGGTAATTCGGCGATGTACTTCTTTTTCATAAAGACGATGGTCAATTTCGGAAGAAAGATGATCAGAATTAACGGCTTGCTTTTTATGTCTTAAAGCAATAATAAAGGTTTGAATGTAATCTCTACTATTTCCAAAGACAGGCTTCTGGTCATTAGAATCAAAGTCATTAGTAACGACTTCATATCCTTTATCTGTCAGTTCTTTCAAAATTTCTGTCGTACTGTAAGAAATTTCTTTGCCGGGTTTACCTTTTAATTCGCCAGAGCTAGCTAATTCTTGATTACTATCATCAATATCAATAAACTTGATTTCAGCCTTCTGCCTTCTAGCATTTTTCTTATTAGGCAAATAAGTAACGACATACTCATGCTTAGGTTTTTGAACTGTAACAGCTTCTCCGCCAATTACCGCTTTATCTGGCGTGTAATCTAAAACGGCAGGAGTAGCAACTAAAGGCAAATAATACTTTTCTGGTTGCCAGGCACTAAGTGAAACTTTCTGCTTAGTAACTTTGTCGTAAATAATTTTCCTATTAAAAGTGACTCCAACTACATTGTCAGGAATATCTTTTTCAAGGCCTGTATAATGAACTACTTGCTTTCCTTTAAGTTGTACATCATTTAATTGACAATCATATTTTAGATTCTTAGCAGTTACTTCTTCTTGACCATGTTTAAAAGTGAGCTTGTATTCTTGAGAAGTTTCATCAAAAAAATGTATTTCATTATTTGGATCAAACGAATTATTAATCAATACATAACCAGCAGCTGTTAGCTTTTGGACTTCTTCTGCTGTATGATAGTTAATTCTTTCTCCTGCTTTTCCATTCAATTCTTCTGAACTTGCCAATTCAGCTGAATTATTATCTAAATCTATATATTTCACAACAACTGACATTACTTATTCCCTCATCTGTTTTGACTGATTTTTAATAACATTTTAGCAGCTTTACTTCCAATTCTTTTTTCTAACCATTATCATAAGGCACCCTATAATGATACGCAAAAGAAAATCTATTTTTAACTGCAATTATCGTTTCACATGAAACATCTTTAAAATAAGTTTCAAAAAAATCCGATTTTGTGTTTTTATTAACAAAGTCAAGTGTATAATAAAAGACGGTCATACTATTAATTTTGACGGAGGTTGAATTTATGACAAAGATTTTTGCTTACGCTATTCGTAAAGATGAAGAACCTTTCTTAAACGAATGGAAAGATGCTCACAAGGATGTTGAAGTTGAATACACTGACAAGCTTTTGACTCCTGAAACTGCTAAGTTAGCTAAGGGTGCTGACGGGGTTGTTGTTTACCAACAATTAGACTACACTCCTGAAACTCTTCAAGCTTTAGCTGATGCTGGCGTAACTAAGATGTCATTACGTAACGTTGGTGTTGATAACATTGACATGGACAAAGCTAAGGAATTAGGCTTTGAAATCACTAACGTTCCTGTATACTCTCCTGACGCAATTGCTGAACATGCTGCAATCCAAGCTGCTCGTGTACTACGTCAAGACAAGCGTATGGATGAAAAGATGGCTAAGCGCGACTTACGCTGGGCACCTACTATTGGTCGTGAAGTTCGTGACCAAGTTGTTGGTGTTGTTGGTACTGGTCACATTGGTCAAGTATTTATGAGAATTATGGAAGGTTTCGGCGCAAAGGTTATTGCTTACGATATCTTCAAGAACCCAGAACTTGAAAAGAAAGGTTACTACGTTGACTCACTTGATGACTTATACAAGCAAGCTGATGTAATTTCACTTCACGTACCAGATGTTCCAGCTAACGTTCACATGATCAACGATAAGTCAATCGCTGAAATGAAAGATGGCGTTGTAATCGTAAACTGCTCACGTGGTCCACTTGTTGACACTGATGCTGTTATCCGTGGTTTAGACTCAGGTAAGATCTTTGGTTTCGTAATGGACACTTACGAAGGCGAAGTTGGCGTATTTAACAAGGATTGGGAAGGCAAAGAATTCCCAGATGCTCGTTTAGCTGACTTAATTGATCGTCCAAATGTTTTAGTAACTCCACATACTGCTTTCTACACTACTCACGCAGTACGTAACATGGTTGTTAAGGCATTTGATAACAACTTGAAGTTAATCAACGGTGAAAAGCCTGATTCACCAGTTGCTTTAGACAAGAACAAGTTCTAAAGATCAAATTATTTATAATTAGAAAAGATCTTGAGATTTTTCTCAAGGTCTTTTTTCTACCCAAAGGATTTTGATATGAAATTACTTCTAACTGGGGACAGCATTATTGCCCGCTCTGAAAACCACTCAATTCCAGAACTCAATTTTCAGCTACAAAAAATTCTTTCTTGTGATATTTACAACACTGCAATATCAGGAATTAATTCTGGCGGTCTTGCCCTTTCCCTACCTAGCCTGGTCTTTAATCAGCCTAAGTGTAATTATCTAATTATTTTAGTTGGCACTAATGACTTAGCAACGCATAAGCAAGTCCCTCTTCGTCAATTTGAAAAAAATTTAGATTTAATTGCTTCAAGCATTATTTGGCTTTATTATCCAGAAAAAGTTATCTTTATCACACCACCAGCAGTTGATGAAAATAAACAAAGAGTAAGAAGCAACCGTTTAGTTATGGAATACAGCAATATAGTAAAAAAAATAGCTAGCGAATATAAATTTTCGGTTATTGATCTTGCCAGTAAAATGCAAGAAAATATAAACTTTCCCGAAATTTTCAACGGAAAAAAGAATGATGGTCTTCACTTCGGCGTCAATGGTTATAAGTTACTAGCCAATCTAATTATTAAAAAAATAAATCAAATTTCCAATTGACTTCTGGCTCAGATTCGAGTAAAGTTTAGCTAATTTAATATTAAAACGTTGCTTCTATAGAAAGGACTTTACAATGAGTTTGTGGGAAACAAAATTTGCCAAAAAAGGATTAACTTTTGATGATGTACTTTTAATTCCAGCTGAAAGTCATGTGCTGCCCAATGAAGTTAAACTTGATACGAAATTAGCGCCTAATCTTCAACTTCACATTCCACTTATTTCTGCTGGAATGGACACTGTTACTGAAGGTGATATGGCAATTGCCATGGCCGAAAATGGTGGTTTAGGGGTTATTCACAAGAACCTTTCAATCGAAGCCCAGGTTGAAGAGGTTAAAAAGGCTAAAACTAAAGCTGTTGATCCTAACTTATCTCACCCTGCAGTTGATGATCAAGGTCGTCTTTTAGCTGCCGCAGCTGTTGGCGTTACAAGTGATACTTTTGAACGTGCTGAAGCCTTACTTGAGGCAGGCGCTGACGCAATTGTTATTGATACTGCACATGGTCACTCTGCTGGTGTTCTGCGTAAGATCAAAGAAATTCGCGATCACTTCCCTAAAGCTACTCTGATTGCAGGAAATGTTGCTACTGGCGAAGGAACTGCTGCCTTATTTGACGCTGGCGTTGATGTTGTTAAGGTCGGAATTGGACCTGGTTCAATTTGTACTACTCGTATTGTTGCTGGTGTCGGTGTTCCTCAAATTACTGCTATTTATGATGCTGCTAATGTTGCTCAAAAATACGGCAAGAAGATCATTGCCGACGGCGGAATTAAGTACTCTGGTGACGTGGTTAAAGCTTTAGCTGCTGGTGGAAATGCAGTAATGCTAGGTTCAATGTTCTCAGGTACTACTGAAGCACCTGGTACAATTTTCACAAATGAAGGTAAAAAATTTAAGTCTTACCGCGGTATGGGTTCAGTAGGAGCAATGTCACAACAACATGGCTCTTCTGACCGCTACTTCCAAGGCGGAGTTAACGAAGCAAACAAGTTAGTTCCTGAAGGTGTTGAAGCTTTAGTTCCTTATAAAGGTGACGTTTCAAATATTATCTACCAAATTGACGGTGGTTTACGTGCTGGTATGGGCTACGTTGGTGCTGGTACAATCGAAGAATTGATTGAAAACAGTCAATTTGTTCAAATTACTAACGCTGGCCTTCGCGAATCTCACCCACATGATGTTCAAATGGCTAAAGAAGCTCCTAACTATGGTGGAAGCGACTTGTAAAAATTAGATTCATAATTAAATGGCACCTTAATGGTGCCATTTTTTCTATCTCAAAATTCCTTCAATCTTATCAGCTAAGGCTGGATAAATTGGCAATACATTTCGATGCCATTCATTTCTCCTGATTCTTAATCCAATAATTGGGACAAAATAATTCACATCATTAACTGCACTTGTGCTGATTTCGCTAACTCCAACAATATAATTAGCTTTATCATAAACTACCGTTAGCAGCCCCTTTTCTCTTTGACCAGCATATAAACTACTCTGACTTAGTTCATATTCTACAATTTCAAAATTATCTCTATCTTCAGAAACGCTATCAGGATTAACCCCAGCTTGGGCTAATTGCGGAAAGGCGAATACGCCAGTTCCGATTGCAGGATAGTCGATTGGCTGACTTAAACCTTTTTCAAGAGAATTGAAAAGATAGCGTGCCTGAAATTCTGCCACCGTAGTTAAGTTAGGTACATCCTGACTTGTAACATCACCGATCGCATAAATATTCTTAACGTTTGTCTGTAAATGTCGATCCACCTCAATTCCCTTAGGTGAATAGTCAATCTGTGCAGCAGATAAGTCAAGTTTTTCAATATTTGGCGTTCGACCACTAGCATTCACAACGTAATCAGTTACAAGGGAACTACCTTGATTTAACTCAACAACATATTTATCGCTTAATTGAGTAATGCGCGTCGCCTCAGTAGCAAACCTAAATTGAATCCCGCGCTTCATCATTCGATTAACTAGGTCAGAACTATACTTTTGATAAAAATGTCTTAATACTTGCTCTCCTCTAACCAAAATGGTTACCTGACTGCCTGCCGCAGCTAAGAACGTAGCCAACTCCATCGCTACATAACCCGCGCCAATAAAAGTAGCGTGTTCTGGGACTTTATTTAAAGATAATACATCTGAACTATCATGCAAAAACTTTGCTCCTGGAATTGATAATTCATGCGGTCTTCTCCCAGTTGCGATAATAATCTTATTTCCCTGGAAATATTTTTGATTTACTGCAATTGTTTGTCGATTAATAAAATGCGCACTTCCACTAATTACATCGCAAGTCTTACCAATGATTTCTTTCGTTTCATCCGGCCAACTAGTAAATCGTTCCTTTTTCTCTTTCATTAATTGTGACCAATTCATCGCTGCAGCCTGTTCAATACCATGTCCTTCTAGTTGTTTGCTAAGAAGTGCAGCTTGAACAGCACCATCTAAATAGATTTTTGGTTCACAACCGACATTGGGACAGGTTCCACCAAATAAGCCACTTTCAATAACTAAAATTGATTTATGTTGCGTAGCTAAGAGCTTAATAAATTGATATGCTGCAGGACCTGTTCCTAAAATTATATAATCATATTTTTTCATAACATTGCCTCACATCTTTCTTTCATTTTTAGTTTAACAAAGGAAGATATGAAACCGCTATTATTAGTACTTGAAAATTTTTATAAGAAATAACAAAAAATCTGATTTTTTTGCGTAATTAATATTGTATTGTGAATAGCAAAATTAAAAACTCCATTCATATCTCGTATTTTTCATATATTCTCATTTGGGACCTACAATCCTATTTACAATACGCAAAAAGCAGCTTTGACAGCTGCTTTTATTTTTTGTTTTCAATTTTCAAGATTTTTGGCTTTTTCGTTTTAACTGATTTTACTCCTAAGATATCCAACAAGAAGGTGAAGATTGGTACCCCAACAATTAGTCCCCAGGTTCCAAGAAAATGCTCACCTGCAAGCAAAACTACAAAGGTATAGAAAATTGGTAATTCTGTTTTACTTGACATGAACTTAGGGTTCAAAATGTAGGCTTCAATTGCATGAATTATCATAATAACAATAAGAATATAGATTACATACCTAATTCCGCCTACCGAATAAGCCACAAAACTTAACGGAATCAAGGAAATAATTACACCAGCAACTGGAATCAAACTTAGAATAAAGACCATTAATCCAAGAGCAATAATCTGTGGCATTTTCATAATAATTAGGCAAATCATTGTCATTGCTGTATTACATAAGGCAATGAAGAATTGAGCTTCTAAAACCACACCAAAAGTATTAACAAACTTGTTGCCAAAGTAGGCAATATCTTTAAATAACCAGGATAAATGGCGACTATTCAAAAAAGTATGAGAAAATTCGTTCATAGAATCAAGCTCAATAGTATAGAAAAAGCTCATAATTAGTGACATAAAGAACGCAATCGTTAATGTACCCACATTAGTCAAGGCATGAACTAAGATAGTTACACCATGTTTTGCCTGTGTTGTAATTTCACTATCGCTAATGTAATGATTCAAATATTGCGTTAACCAGTCCATATTATCAGATTGATAAAACTTCATTAAAGAATGACTCATTTTAATAATTTGTTTAATTAATATTGGCACATATATGGTAATCGCAAAGTAAATGATCGCAATTACTAATAGATAAGCTAACACAACAATTACTTGCGAGGGCAAGTTTGGTAATTTCTTTTGCGTAAAACGAATTAAGTGCACAATTAAATATGTGAAAATAAACGTTAATAAAATTGTATTCATCATTGAACGTGCCGCATATAATACCAAAATAATTAAGCATAACGTGGCAAGGCGATGCACGTTTGTATTCTTTTTAAAATTTTCCCAAGCTTGTCCCATCTAATTCACTTCACCTCTCTATTTTCTCTTTATTATACAACTTCTTAAGGGCGCTTTAGCTATGCACCAAACTTTTAATTAACCATAAGAATGGTATAATAGCTTTATATAGTAAATGAAAGCGGTATCTGCAGTGAAAAAGTTATGGTGGGGAGCAAATATATATTGGGTTATTCTACTTATCTATGGAGGAATTAAGCTCTTTACTTACAATTTCGATACATCTGAATTAGGTGAAACGGCTAGTTATGCTTTAATTATCATGGTACTTATTTCTGCCAGTGTATTAATTATTGAATTTCAAGCCGCTTGGGGCATGTGGCTCCATAATTTTGATAAAAGTAATCAACATGAAAATAAAATTTAAAAAAGAAGATGCATCAAAGCATCTTTTTTTTGATTATTCAAAATTACTGGAGCCATAAAAACTTAATAATTTCTTTTTCAACTTGTTTATTGTAAGTTAGCTGTCCGTGCTCTGCGTTCTTACCGACAATTTTAACTACTCGGTAACTTTTAGCCATTGGTTCAACCAAATATTCAAGCGAAAGTGACGAAGCATTCTTCACAATTCCATCTGAATTACCTCCAATATTACCAATAATATTTAAAACACTAGTCTGCTTGTTTGGATAAAGAGTTCTTAACTTCATCATCTCACGATAAGTAGAGTTGGTCTTATTTGGCTTTCCTTCTGCATCTACATGTAAATTCGATGGCTGGCGAATTGCAATTGGTAATTGTTTAAAATCAAGTCCATCAAAATGTCCTCCGATTGAAACTTGCTTATTTAGTTTGGGCATTTCAGGATCATGCGCAGTTTGCAACAAATAATACATAATCGAAATATTTCCCAGGGAATGTCCAACCATATTTACTTTTTTTATTCCGTACTCATTTTGTAAAGTCTGCACAACATTTCTAGCATATCGACCATGCTCTTTAAAATCCAGCTGAACATTATTGCGATAATTTACCTCTACAATTGGGTTTATAGCATTCTTAGAAATAGTGCCAATTAATTTCACTTTACCATTTGCATCTACATTAGCTCTAATTATTGAATTGGTAACTCCTGCTTTTTGAGCTGCTTTTACCATGTTTTCTTCGCCCTTGTAATTGCTTAAGCCACCATGGAAAAATAGAGTTGGTATCACATTCAAGTTTGTCTTAGGTGTTTGACGCTTTTCAACATAGTACTTAGGTGCCGCATCTGCCTGATTTGGTTTGTCTTGGGTAGTACAACCAGTCAAAACAATCACTAATAAAGCCAGTACAAAAACTAGTTTATTTTTCAATCTTATTTTCTCTCTTCCTCCAGTTTTGCAATTTAAAATTTATCAAATAATTATTATGTATTTTTATAATTTATCCTAAACTATGTTTAATTTCCTAACTAAAAAGCAAATTGTAAATTGATTGCTTTAAAGGATGATTGAGAACTAAGTTCATACCAACTGCACTCTTTTGCTTAAGTCCAATTTTTTCTTCTTTGACTGAGTCTTTTTGGATATCTGCTGTTCCTAAATAATAAAATTCTTTTCCTGCTGCATCACTTCGCTTCACAAATAGGTGTAATTTCATCTCATCAGTATATAACAAGCGCTGCACTTCATCTGAATCTAAATGACGCGGTGTGCGGGTATACCAACGTAAACTATGACCATTTTCTAAAGTATTTTGATAGCGAGCATTACGCTTTTTCTTAGAGTCTTTTTGATAAGTGATAAAAATTGGTGTCTCTTTTTCTCCCACACGATACCCATACATTGGAGCCGAAACATCCTTAGGCCAATTTAATAAACGGCAGACATCTTTACGATCATATTGCTTATACAGAGTAAATTGAGACTGTGAATCATATTCTTTTGACAGTTCTAAACCTGTCTTTAGCACATCTTTAAATAGTATTTTAAATTGCTGATTATCATTTAATGCCTGAAATAATTGATTGGATAAATGATATTCTCCATTTTCTTTTTTAATTAAAGGATAAATTCCATATTGCTCTTTCTTGGTAGCTTTTCCCTGCTTAACATCAAAAAATTCAAGCGACAGAATTTTCTCAACCGACTCAAGTACATCTTTACTGACATAACAATTTTTGTTCTTAAGTAATTTAATAAAATCAGCTTTACTGATGTTTTTATTTAAGCAGTTTTCTAAGAGTAGCAACTCATGCGGTCTCTTTCCGAATAGCAACTCCTTGGTTACAAAAGATAGAACTGCATTCTGATAATCATCTAAATTTACCTCTTCTCCCATCTTCTTTAAAAAAGCACCATAATGAGCTAGAGCATGATTTTTAGCAAAAACCGTTGGTGCAGTCGTACCATATTGATAAAAATCGTATAAGAGTGGCACTTTACCAATCTTTTCTTTCAAATCTTCATACGACTGCCTTAGTTCATGCATACTGTCTAGTTTTATCTTTTCAAGCGAAGCTAAAATTCTCTGAGAAGCAATCTCGGTAAAGTTAATTGTTGAAACATCAATTACCTGTGGTAATTTACTTTCTCTAATTGCTTGATCTTTGTCACGACTTTTATCACCATTTAAAGCAATTGGAATTAGATAATTATTTTTATAATTTCCCAGGAAATCAATAACTGTGACATAATCTTTTCCCGGAAATTTACGCAGGCCTCGACCTAATTGCTGAATAAAAATAATACTTGATTGAGTATTTCGTAACATAACAATTTGATTGAGCGACGGAATATCGATTCCCTCATTAAATAGATCAACGGTAAAAATATACTCTAATTCACCATTTTCTAACTGCTGCGTTACTTCAGCACGCCTTTTTTGACTATCTTCATTAGTAAGCGCACGAGACGGATGACCAGCTTGACTAAATAATTTTGCCAGCTCTCTTGCTTCTTCTTGCCGACTGCAAAATACTAAGCCCTTTGCCTTTTCTCCGCAATAGCCGTAGTAATTAAGCTGTTTAAGCACATACTCTACTCGTTTTTCAGCAACTAAGTCTTTTAATTTACTAGTTTCAGTAATAATCTGGTTTCCCACCGTATAATCTTCGACGCCCACATAATGAAAAGGCGTGAGCATCTGCTCATTTAAGGCATCTTTCAGCCTAATTTCGTAAGCTAAGTGATAATCAAATATTTCATAAATATTTTGCTTATCCATTCGTTCGGGTGTTGCCGTCATTCCCAATAAAAATTTCGGTGTAAAATGATTCAAAATCTTCTGATAAGTTGGTGCTGCCACTCGATGAGCTTCATCAATTAAAATATAGTCAAATTCTTCTGGATTTAATTGTCCGAGTATTTGTTCCTGACTTACAGTTTGAACCGTTCCAAAAAGATATTTTTTATCAAAATCATGTTTATTTCCAGTTAATAAGCCATAGTCGCTTTTTTTGCCACCAATTACTTGATAAAAACTCTCTAAAGCTTTTTTAGCTATTTGTTCTCGGTGAACTAAATAAAGAAACTTTTTTGGCTTATATTCTTTAACTGCAAAAGCACCCAAATATGTTTTCCCAGTTCCTGTCGCTGAAACAACAAGGGCACGTTTTGCTTGTTCTTTTACTAAAGCATCTAAATTCGCTAAAGCTTCTTTTTGCATTTGGTTAGGTGATATTTTCCTGGATTTTCTTAATAGAAGATGCGGATTATTTTTAATCGGTTGCCAATTTTGCTCGTATTCCTTAATCCAAGAACTAGTAAGTATCAAGCTATTACTTAAACTATTTTTAATTTGATCGTTAACTTCTTCGACCAATTGCCCATTTTCATGCGAAGTTACTTTTAATCCCCACTCGCAATTTTTTAATAAGGCACTTCTAGTAAAATTTACACTTCCAATTAAAATCGTCTGATAATCTTCATGATTAAAAATGTAGCCTTTTGCATGAAAACCAGTTTTCTCACTTAAGCGTACCGTTAGATTAGGAATCTTCATTAACTCTTTAAAAACTTTAGGACTATTAAAGCCAAGATAAGTTCCTGTAATTAAGGTACCGTTAACTCCTTTTTTAGCTAGTTCAGACATTACTAACTTAAAAGGAACAAGCATATTCTCTGAAATAAAAGCAACGGCCCAGGTAAAAGAGGTACATGACATTAATTCCTGCCGCAAAGTAAACCAAATTTTACTTTGATCATCATTATTTACTAACTGAGGACTGATAAACTCATTCCCCTTATTTTCATTCTTGTTATACAAGCCATTCAAAATTGCATCTTTTAAAACGTTATCCACAGCTTTCACTTCCATTCCTAAACTAAAAAAGAAGATCATTTGGATCTTCTTGATTTATCCACAAGTGGATAATTACAGATTAATTTCTAACATAATTGGACAATGATCTTTTCGCTCACCAGTATCGAGCATTTCTGACTTAGTTACCTGATTAGCAATTCTATTAGACACGATGTAATAGTCAATTCTCCAGCCCGAGTTATTAGCCTTGCTGGTTCTCACTCTTTGAGCCCACCAAGAATAAACTCCTTCGACATTGCCATGAATTTTTCTAAATGTATCAGTAAAGCCAAGCTTGAGCAACTTATCAAAGTCTTGCCGTTCCTCATCGGTAAAACCAGCGTTATGATGATTATTTTCTGGATGCTTTAAATCAATTGGTGTATGAGCAACGTTATAGTCACCGCTAGCAATTACCGGCTTTACTTGATCTAATTTTTGTAAATACTCTGTATACTTTTCATCCCAAACCTGACGATCATCTAATCGCTTCAATTCATTTCCAGAATTTGGCGTATAAACTTGGGTAACATAATAGTTATCAAACTCTAAAGTTAAAATTCGGCCTTCATGATCCATTGGTTCTGGCGCCCCAATTACTGGCTTAGTTACTTCTGGAGTCGAAGTATTTTTATATAAAAACATTGTCCCAGCATAACCTTTTCGTGCAGGTTCTTCAGACGAGCGCCAAACATAATCATAATCAGGAAACATCTCAGCTAAAATTTCTTGATGCTTCTTAGTCGGGCCAGTTGCCCGTAATTTAGTTTCTTGAATGGCAATAATATCAGGATCTTTTTCTTTAATTGTATTTAAAACGCCACGTGTAAGCTTGGCACGTGCTGAATCACTAGTTAAAGCAGCATTTAGCGAATCAATATTCCATGAAATTAAACGCATTATTATCTCTTTTCTTACCTAGATTTTTATATCACATCTATTATACTATGAAAACTCAAAACGCCGACCATAGAAAAGAGCAGCCTGCTAAGACTGCTCTTTTGAGAGAGATTATTTAATTGTGTTAAATATGATTTATTCGCTAGCCCTAGGGCCAAATAGCATAGTCATAATCCATGATACCAAGATAACTAGAATAATAGCACCTAAGAGTGATGGAACAATTGCCATTCCCGCTACTTGCGGACCCCAGGCACCAAGCAAGGCCTCGCCTAGAGATGAGCCTACTAGCCCAGCAATAATATTTGCAATCCAGTTCATTGAGCCACCCTTATGAGTAATGGCACCTGCAATTAACCCGATTACGCCTCCGACAATCAAAACCCAAATCCAGTGAAGCATGGGGATCGCCTCCTATTTCTAATTTAGTAGTAATTTATTCTAAGTCTTCTTTTACTTTAGTAGCCTTAGATTTTACCTTTCCTTTAGCTTGTTGAGCCTTTCCTTCTAATTCACGGGCCTTATCGCCAGTGACTTTTCCTTCTACTTCTTTAAATTTACCTGCTACTTTGTCTTTAATTCCATGTTTATCTTTCATCATAATTAGGTATCCTTTCCTAAAACACATAAAAGATTGTTTTAGCTAGCTATCTTCAATCCTCATGACTGATTAACTTAATCATATCAAGCACTAGTCGATAAAGATATTATGGCATCTCCAAAACGACAAGCTTAATATTTCCTTAATAACTTGCTATGTACATTAATTATAAATTAATTTTCCTGTACATATATCGTTTTCATTTTTAACAACTGTAAGGCGTTAAATCTAACTTATAGTGCCTTCTATGATATATTTACCCTAAAAAAAATAGTCAGGAGGTTTTCTTATGCTTACTGTATATGATAAAAATGGCTACACAACATCAGACAATCTATTATCAGCTAAACTTGTTATTTTAGTTAATCCTACTTCTGAAGAATTAACCAATATAGAAAAAACAATCGGCTGTGACGCGCACGTCTTTACTAAACAAACGTCCGCTACTGAAGTATCACATTTTAACGTCTTGCCCAAATGTAAAATTGGAAATGCCAGAATTTTCGTATCCTTTAATATTGACGCTGGTCAAACTCAAGTTGAAGATGCGATTTATCCCACAATTGCGATCTTCAATTCTCAGCAACTAATCTTAGTTTTACAAAAAAAGCCAGCACCTATTTTAGAAAATCAAAAGGCAATTGCTAAACTATCAGTTGAAGATCTTTTAATTAAGCAACTACTCTATCAAAACCATTGCTTTAATGAAGAATTAACTAAAATAAAGCAACAACTTGATCAGTTAGATCATGCAGCAAGAACTACTACCAAAACTAAGTCTTTGAAAGAAGCAACGGACTTAACCAGAACTTTAGTCTATTTTAATCACACAATGGATGACCAAGCTTCTTCTATTGAAGCTCTAACTGACTTTCTTAAAAAGCAGCATTCGGCCAACTCAATTTTTATCATTGATCTACTACTTTCTCAGCGCCGGATTACTAAAAAAATAAAAGTTTACCGCGATCTTTTAGAATCAATTAATGGACTTTTCTCGGCAATGATGGATAATCATTTAAACAATTTGATGAAATATCTTGATTCAATTGCTCTAATTATCTCAATTCCGGCTTTAATTAGTGGCATCTGGGGGATGAATGTTGGCGGATTGCCAGGTAAGGATAATGAATTTGGATTTTTATGGGTAATCTTATTTGGAGCTGCCTTAGCCATTATTTCAGCTTTGCTTTTGCGAAAAAAGAATTACTTGAAATAATTTTGTCTATCTTTTTAGTCGATCCTAAGCAATCTTAAGATTGTAAATACGGATATTGAGCATAATCTGGCACTTCATTCCAAGCAACAGTATGACCTGCACCATGAGAGCAAAAAACAGAATTAGGGGTGTTGTAAATGTCAGAAACAGGATCATAATTAATTGACTCAAGTACTTCAGCACTATTTTTACATTTCCGATAGCCTGCAAATAAGCACTCAAGTTGACCACTGCCATGCGTGTAGTTCCTAACTTCAGTTGCATAATCGTGCATCTGTGCTACTGGCGCTTGACCAGTAATCGTCACGACATCATGATCGCTTTCTCCGATTTCAAATTTCCCGCCCATTTTCTCGATATCATTAATTGCACGACCAACCTGTTCCCGATTGATCCTTAAAGTAAATTGATACCAAGGCTCAAGTAAAGATACTTGATTTTGTGCTTTTAATTCCATTAAACCTTGTCGTACCGCACGATAGGTTGCCTCTCTAAAGTCACCACCCACTGTGTGTACATTGCTACCGCGACCGCCAACTAGTGTAATTTCCATATCAGTTAGAGGAGAACCGGCTAAAACACCTAGATGCTCTTTATTTGCTAGACTATCCATTACTTGGTCTTGCCACTTCTTAGGCAGCACTTCTAGACTACACTCATTTTTGAAAACTAAGCCGCTGCCTAACTTACCCGGTTTTAACAATAAGTGAACTTCCGCATAGTGTCTTAAAGGTTCAAAATGTCCTACTCCTTCAACTGAATCTTTAATGCTTTCTTGATAAAGAATTTTGCCTTGAGCAAATTCAGCTTTTAAGCCAAAGCGATCGTGCAAAATCTGTTGGAGAATTTCTAACTGAATCTTTCCCATCACATCAATGCTAATCTCTTCTGCTTGCTTGTCCCACTTAACATGCAATTGCGGATTTTCATCTTCTAGCTGTCTTAGAGCTGTTAGCGTTGCATGTGTCTTATCCGGTGCAGTCTGAACTGCATAAGTTAGAACTGGCTGCATTGTAAAGTTCGTTTGATCCTTTTCAAAGCCTATACCCTGACCAGGATAAGTGGTTTTCAATCCGCTAACAGCAACAATTTCGCCAGCTTGAGCACTAGGAACTACTTGATATTTAGTACCGTTATAGAGACGAATTTCATTAACCTTTTCATCAGGCATTAGCTCAGTCTTGGCTCTTAACTCACCACCAGTAACTTTAAGCCAAGTTAATCGTTCGCCTTTCTCATCATGAGAAATCTTAAAAATACGACTAGCAAATTTCTCAGGATACTCTATTTTCTTAGTCCACTTATCTAGTCCCTGTAAAAATTCAGCTACTCCGTTTAGTTTTAAAGCTGCGCCAAAATATACTGGGAAAATTTCTCTTTGAAGTATCAAATCTCGGATTTCTTCATCTTTTATCTGACCCGATTCTAGATATTCTTCTAAAATTGCCTCATCTGCGGTAGCAATTTTTTCATAAAAATCAGAACCTTCATCCCCAAACTCAACACAGTTGTCATCGAGTGTCCTTAAATCTTGAAGAACCTTACCCTTATTAGCCTTTAACGTGTCCATCTTATTAACAAAAATAAAAGTTGGAATCTTGTGATTTTTCAATAAGTTCCAAAGCGTCTGTGTATAGGCAGTTACGCCTTCGCTAGCCGACACAACTAAAATTGCGTAATCTAATACGCTAAGCGTCTCTTCCATTTCCTGAGCAAAGTCAATGTGGCCCGGAGTATCTAAGAGGAGTAATTCGCTATTTTCAGTTTTAATGCGCGCCATATGAGAAAAGATCGTAATTCCGCGTTTCTTTTCTAAATTATTGCTGTCTAAATATGCAGTTCCTTTATCAACTGCACCTAATTTTCTTAACGTCCCACTTTGATAAAGCAAGCCTTCTGACAAAGTAGTCTTGCCTGCATCAACGTGAGCTAAAATTCCTATTGTTACTTTTTTCATTAGTTTATTTTCCAAAAAATATAGATAGTACTTTTTAGTATTATTATAGCTTATTAAAAATTGGTTTTATTTATTGTCATGTATTTCAAAAGATTGATTAAATATTTTATCTATCTTGACGCCTTATCTTCATGGATATAGTATAAGTAATTATAAAAAAGTAATTAAATATATATTAAAATCAGCATACACAATAATCTGTATTCCATTCCATAACAAACAAAGGTGTTCACCATGACTATCCCTTCATTCTTTAAAAAAATACTATCTAAAAATAAACTGTTATTTCTAGCTCTGATACTGACTAGTGCATTCGCATCCCTAGATGGGGTTATTTCACCCTACATAATTGGAAAAATAACTAATACACTTTCTCAAAGGAAATTCAATGATATTCCCAAAATTCTCTTATTATATCTCGGTTTAATGCTTTTTTTGAATATAAATTTTTATCTTTGGCAACTTTGCTGGGGAAAAATCACCAAATACAGTAACCAATTTTTACGTTCAAGAGCTTTTAATAATTTCAATGATTCCCCTAGTGAAAATAAAATGACTAATACGTTAAACTTCATTAACGTCAACGTGAAGCAAATTGAAAGTCAATGTATTGATTCTACTATTATGTTGATTTACTGTATTGAACAAACTATTGTCTCGCTTATTTATATTCTAAGTATAAACGGTATTGCAGCTTTAGTTTTTCTAATTTGCGGTTTATTACCTGCAACAATCCCTCGTTTAACACGAAACTGGATTCAAAATGGAACTAAAAGCTGGAATCAGAGTTATGAGACCTATAACTTAAAAGTTAGTGATGCTATACATGGATTTAATACTATTCGACATGCTAATGCCGACGCAAAATTTAAATCATTCATTAAAAAAGCTCTATTGATAGAAGAAAAAAAGTATTTCTTTATGAATTTTCGTCGTAATACCTCTAACTTTTTTGCTCAAGTTTCATATACTCTTTCTATGGTTATCTCTCTAGCAGTTGGATCTTTTTTCGTAGTTAATGGTCAAATACTTGTTGGAGGGTTAATTTCGCTTTTTCTTGCTTCCGATCGCCTAACGAGCCCCATTATTTCAATAGTAAACATTACTAACCAATTGAATTCAGTTAGTCCACTATTAAAAAATAAAACACTACAAAAACCGATATCTAAGCAATTCAATAACTTGTCATTTGTAAATCTTCCTGATCACCAAAAGATTGTTTTTGATAATTGTACTCTTGGATATGATAATCTTGCTATATTAAAAAATATTAATTTTAAAATTTTTGAAGGAGATAAAATATTAATAACTGGCAAATCGGGAATTGGTAAATCAACCTTATTTAAAAGTTTATTAAATGAATTACCTTTAATTAAAGGTAAAATCCTAGTTGATAATCAATTAAATAAAAGGAATTTTCTTTCTAACTTTGGAATTGTAGGTCAAGATACATATATTTTTGCGGAATCATTACGTTTCAATCTAACTTTAGGAAAAAATATTCCTTCTTCTCAGCTAATTAAAGTTTTGAAAAAAGTTAAGTTAGAATATTTAGCTAATAAAAAGCATTTAGACACACCAATTGGAGAAAAAGGATTATCTTTATCTGGCGGAGAGAAACGAAAAGTAGAGATTGCTCGAGCATTATTAAATAAAAAGGAATTTTTACTTGTTGATGAAGGTTTATCAGGTCTTGATGATGACAGTCGTAAGCAGGTTTTTTCTCTCTTACAAAGTCTTCCCCAAACAATTATTGAGATTGAACATACTATGAGTATTGAAGATAAACAAAAATTTAATCAAGTTGTTAATTTAGTCGCTAAATAATAGCTAATAAACTAATAAACTAATAAAAAGGAAGTTCAAAAGAGAACTTCCTTTTACTTATGAATTATATTTATGAATTGCAATAGCTAGAGTATCGTCTACTTAATTAATAAAAAATATAACTTCTAACAATCTTAATCGTGACTTCTACTTGAGCTATTTCACACCATTAATATATCACGTTTTTGCAAAATATGAAAGCGGTTTATTTAGTATATTTTACTATCTCCTATTCTTAATAAAAACTTATCTACACTTTCTCTCAATTTCGTAATATGATTAATATCAAAATATGGTTTAATTTTTTATAAGAAGGTTTAGAATATGTTTTCAATTTTATTAGCCTTATTGATCATTTGGCTTTTCTGGAAACTAGGAATTGGCATGCTAAAAATCGTTGGTTTCCTAATCATCGTTGGCTTGCTATTTGCCTTCGTTTCTTACCTAGTATTGCCGCTTTTAGCATTAATCGCACTTGGCGGTCTCCTTGGCCTAGTATTTTCACGTTAATCAAGACAGCTTCAGTGCTGTCTTTTTTGCTAGCATTTTCTTTGACTTTACTATCTATCTTCTCTAGACTGAAAGAAAATAGGTTAATATATTTAATTCGAGGTAATCTATATGCCAATAAAAATTATCACAGATTCAACTGCGAATATCACAGCTGATCAAATTGACGGAATTGAGCACATTACAGTTCCTTTATCGCTTCACGTTGATGGCAAGCTTTGGATGGATACGCCTGATATTGATTTAGATAAGTTTCTTCATACGCTAAAACACACTAAGAGCAAGTCTACTTCTGCTTGTCCCAATGTAAACGACTGGCTTAAGTCTTTTGAAGGTAGCGACGAGATCTTTGTAATTACTTTAACTAGCGCCCTTTCCGGTAGTTATAATTCAGCTACTCAAGCAGCTAAGATTTATCATGAAAAGAATCCAAAAGCTAAGATCTTAGTATTTGATTCTCGCTCAGCTGGTCCTCAATTGAGATTACTGGCTGAGAAAATTGCTAGTCTAGCAAATGCGGGCAAGTCATTTGAAGAAATTGTCAAGGCCACTGAAGAGTACCAACACCAGCTTGATTTAATGTTTGCCTTGCAAGACTTAACTAATCTAGGCAATAATGGTCGTATCCCACCAGCAGTCGCTAAGATTGCTGGTTTATTGAAGCTTTTCGTTATCGGAACTGCCAACAATAAAGGTGAATTTGAACTTTTGGGTAAGGCACGCGGTGCTAAGAAAGCTAGAAGAAAACTCTTAGATGAAATGGTCAAAGCCGGCTATAAAGGCGGTCGTGTTCAAATTGATCACGTTCAAAATGAAGGCTCTGCCCTAAGCATGAAAGAGATTATCTTAGATAACTTCCCAGATGCTAAAGTAACGATCGGCGAATGTGGTGCCCTCTGCAGTTTCTACGCTGAAGATGGCGGTTTAATGGTTGGTTTTGAAAAAGAATAATATATAACAAAAAAGGAGTGCCTGAGGCACTCCTTTTAATATGCTTTTTGAAAATCGTTCTGCATTATTTTTACAAATTCAGGATATGTTTCCACTTCAAACAAGGGATGAAGACCAATCGTATCTTTTCTGTGACGATGATTATACCAAATACTGTCAAAGCCATATTTTTCAGCACCTAAAATATCTGACTGTAACCCATCCCCAAAGAATAAAGTTTCGTTTGGACCAATTTCAGTCCTACTAAAGAAATAATCAAAAGCATGTGGATTTGGCTTAGAGTAATGAGCTTCTTCAGACGTTACAATCAAATCAAAATAATCCTTAATTCCTGCTAGCTCTAAGCGGTGTCGCTGCATAAACTTTTCACCGTTACTCAATACAGTTAACTTATAGCCCTGCTTCTTCGCAAATTTAAGCGTATCTTCTACACCAGGTAATAATTGATGCGCCTCACCAAAATAAGAGCGATATTCGTTCATCCATTTATCGCCATCTACATCTAAATTAAAATTCTCTTTAATAAAATCATGAAAAGTCATCTCACTTAGCTCATCATACGTAATCTCACCAAGCTCAAGTCTACGCCAAAGCCCTTGATTATAGGTATGATATTGCTTCTGCAAATCAGAAGAAAGAGGCAGCTTATGTGATTTAAATAGCGCATGCAAAGATGAATCTTCCGTAGCCGCGAAGTCGATCAGAGTATCATCAACGTCAAAAATTAATTGTTTATATTTCAAGTAGCAACCCTTCTTCTATTTAAGTTAGTAATTTTGATTATAGCAGAAGACGGCAGAATTTAGTTTTTCAAATTACTTAAAGATTAGTGGTAAGATTATAATGATCAGAAATTAATATATTGTTAGAGGAAGTAATACTATGACACGTGCACAATTGAAACAAGCTGCAAAAGATCAACTACGTGGCAATTGGGGCTGGGCTATTTGCCTAACTATCTTTGCTTGGTTAGTTAACGCAGTTATTATGGATCTTAACCGCTGGATCTGGACTGGAAAAGATTTTACTTATACTGTTCTACGCTTTAATAAAGACAACTTAATTCAAGGATATAAGCCAGCCTATAACCTTTCAGAAATTATTGTAGGCTTGATTACCGGCTTAATTTTATGGGGAGTTGCCTACACAATCTTAGATTTCGTTGAAACAGGCAAGATGGAGCCTTGGTATTCTGGTATTTTTAGCGCTTATAGCAATGGCCGCTTTAAGAATAGTTTATTTACCCTATTCATGACCAATTTATTCGTTAGTTTATGGACCATTTTATTTATTATTCCTGGCTTTATTAAGGGTTATTCTTATGCCATGACGCCATATATTTTGAAAGATAAATTTTCAGCTGGCCTAACTGATATTGGAGCTACTGAAGCTATCACTGAAAGCCGTAAGTTAATGGATGGACACAAGATGGACTTATTCGTCTTAGACTTAAGTTTCATTGGTTGGGGCTTACTTGGTTTAATCACTTGCGGTATTGGATTCATTTGGATTACGCCTTACTACCGTCAAACTAAAGCTAACTTTTATCGTTCATTAGTTGCTAATAATTAAATATTACATAAAAATAGCCGCTATAGCGCCTGAGCGTTGTAGCGGTTATTTTTTATTCATCAACTAAAGTAATTCTTTCCTTATGGTGCTCTGGATGAACAATTTCATTTACAACTAAGCGTGCCATTGTACCCGAAGTTACTTTAGATTCATTTTTATCGTTGTAGAGCAGCGTATCGTTACCTAACATATAACCTGCTGCTTCTGGACCTGCTTCAAAGGTTAAGGCTGGTGAAATTCCAAGCCAATCTACATCTTCAACTTGCTTTAAGTAGTTTAACTCATTCAACTGCTCTTTGGGTGTATTAATCCAGTTTTCAGAGCCAGTTAATTTCTTAATATCTTCAACAACTAAGTGGTTATCAATTCCAGTTCTAAGACTACCAGCTCCTAGAATGAAGATTACTCTAATATCTTTATTCTTAGCTAAGCCGCACAACTTGGTAGCAAGTTTTACTTGATCTCTTGCCCTCTCTGGTGTGGTACCAAAAGCGTCAACAATCACATTAAATTCTTGAAGCAAACTATCATCCATTGTTAGGACGTCACCAATTAAAAGCTTAGCATCCTTACCTAAGACTCTTTTAGCTTTATCTTTATCTCTAACAATACCTGTTACTTCTAAGTCTTTATTTTGACTAGCCAACTTATAAATTGCACTTCCTGCCATGCCTGAAGCTCCAATAATACCTACTTTCATTATAATTTCTCCTCTCTGTGTTTTATCTGTTACCTTAGCTTAGCATGAAAAACAATGGGTGGGATAATATTTGGTTTTAAAAAGCAAAATAAATAAAATAGAACTTATAACTACCACATAAAATCTTGGAGAATACAGATGATTATTGGAAAAAATCGGCGACAAGTTGTTTTAAATATCAAAAAAAGTGTCAAAGAGAAAAATTTTAATGCAAAAGTTGAGCCAAATGATCCAATTTTAAGTAAAAAAGAACGCTTGAATTTGGTCAAAAACTTTTGGGCTAATCATGATAAATTGTTTTCTAGAATAATTAATTTAATTGCCCGGGGAATTCTCAATGTTGGAACTCCCATATTAACTTTCAATACCAAAATTGATAATCCTACTTCGCTTAAGAATCTTTCTTCAGCTATTGTCACTTGTAACCACTACAATCAGTTCGATTGCTTACCACTCAAACGCCTAGCAATGAAATACCATAAAAGACTGTACTTTGTTATTGAAGATACTAACCTCAAACTTCCTAGCTGGATTGGATTCCTAATGAGAAACATCGACAGCATTCCCGTTACTGCTAGCATAGAGTATTTAGGACGGGATTTTCCAAGACACTTAGAGCGAATTCTGATTAGAAATAATTGGATTGTAATTTATCCAGAGCAAGAATTATGGCAAAATTATCGCAAACCTCGACCCTTGCAAAAGGGTGCCTATTATTATGCAGCTAAAATGAATATTCCTATTATTTCTTGTTTTGTTGAAATTAAAGACACAAAAAAGCGAGAGATATTGCATCCTGAATTTAATAAAACTCGCTGGATTCTTCATGTCTTACCAACTATCTATCCTAATCCCAAGCTTTCAATCGCAAAAAATGCACAAAAAATGCGAGAAATTGACTACCAGCAAAAGAAACAAGCTTATGAAAAAGCCTATCATAAAAAATTAAACTACAAATTTACAGACTGGGATATTGCTGGCTATAACAAAAAATAGTTTTTCTGTTATTTTAAGTCAGAAAAACTATTTTTAATTAAAAGTAATCATAAAATGAGACTTCGCCTTTAACAAAGTCATTATCAACTGGGTGATTTTCTTTAACAAAGCCTAATTGAACTGCCTGCTTTAAAGTTAAATGACCTAAAAGCACTTTTGTCCAGTTAGTTAGAGAAGCTGTATAGTCTGGATCTGTTTCGACTTTTCTTACCCTAGTTTCTTCAGCAGCATCGTTAACTAACCAGATACCATTATTTTCAACAATAATATCATCGTCAGTGACCTCAATAGTCAGTTTCTTATTATTAACTAAAGGCAATGCTTCTAACACTTGTTTCATATCAATGATTCTAGTCATCATGTAAGGTATTGTCTTTATAGTGATTCCTTCTTGTTCCGGGAAGAATTCTCCTAACAAACTTTCCTCAGGCATTTTCACATAGTATTTCAAGTCGCTTGAACTGTGGCTTGCAATAATGCTTAACAGGGCTTGAGCTGCTTGCGGAGTTGGATAATACATCTCTTCTACTCGGAAGTTACGCTCAACAATTCGGTAAAACATATACCCCTGTGGTTGTTGGAATTTATCAAAATAAACACAAATTGACCTACCGGGATAATACGTATCTAATCTATCCCACCACCAGTCTGCACGGTCAACTGTATTTCTTTGTTCACCTTGATTGAGTTTAGCCTGATATAACTTGATTACTGCTTCTTTTAGGGATGAATCACTCCATCTTCCACGAACTACTTTTCCCTCTTTGATAGGCTTAAAGAAACGTAGATATTCAGGCCGAATTTGATACATTTTTTCATAAATAGTATTTTCATAGCCATAACGACGATAAAAAGTTTCTGAAAATGGAGCTAAGTCAGAAATTGCGTAATTTTGATCGTGTAATTCTAAAATAATCTCCTTCATCAAGCGATTAATATCGCCCTGACCACGGTTTTCGGGATAAGAAGCAACATAACCAACTCCGCCCATTTTAACTTTTTTAGCAAAAATTCTACTTTTAAATTCATTTACCATAATATAGCTAGCAAGATGGTTATCCTTATATTTACCAAAACCCATACTATGGTTATAACGACTTAAAAAGTTGGGATCCTCACGTATATCATTATTTTTTAAAAAAGCATATTCCACTAATGGTGCTATTTGATCTAAAGTTTCTTTATTTTGACTTAATTTCATCTGCTTTTACCTTTTCTAGCATTTATCTTTCGTAATATATTTCTACCTCTTATTATATCAAGTTAAAAAAGGCAATAAAAAAAGTCCTAACCGACAGGTTAGGACTTTTCACATGTGCTGACTAAAGGATTCGAACCTTCGACCTCATCATTACTAATGACGTGCTCTGCCAACTGAGCTAAGTCAGCATTTCTCACAACGTCTACTAGTATATCAGATGATTTTATAAAAAGCAAAACTTTTTTACGGTAAATCGTGTCCCGCAGCAAAATATAAATCATACCATTCTTGATTAGTCAGCTCAATATCTGCACCCTTAGCAGAATCGACAATATGAGCCGGAGTCATAGTTCCCATGATAACCTGAACCTGACCAGGCCATTTAAGAATCCAAGCTGCCGCAACTGCATTTTTACCAACGCTATATTTATCTCCAATTTCCTGCAATTTCTTATTTAATTCAGGAAAGGCTGGATTATTGATAAATGTACCAGCAAAAGTTCCATATTGAAATGGCGACCACGCTTGCAAAGTAATATGATTCATCCGTAAAAACTCCAGTAAGCTACCATCGTGGTTAATAGAAGCATCATCAGTCATATTAGTATGCAAGCCAAAGTCAACCATTCCTGTGTGCATTAATCCAAATTGCACTTGATCAAACATTAAAGGCTGACTTACTGCATTTTGAAGCATCTTAAATTGAGCAGGATTAAAGTTAGATACACCAAAGAATCTAACTTTACCGGTAGCTTGTAAAATATCAAAGGCTTGTTTAATTCCCTCTAGATCCATCAAAATATCTGGTCTGTGTAAGACTAGGCAGTCTAAGTAATTAATATCCATTCTCTTCAAAATACCATCAACAGCATCCAAAATATGCTCTTTAGTAAATTCATAGCGTGAGCCATAAGCTAATGATCCATGGCTTCCATTTGGTCCTACAACAATTCCAGTCTTTGATTGAATAAATAAATCTTCACTGTTAACATCGGCTAATTTTAACGCCTTACCAAAAACTTTTTCTGAATTTCCGCGTCCATAAATATCCGCAGAATCAATAAAATTTACACCAGCTTTATAAGCTGCGTTAATTGCAGCAGCTCCTTCTTCTGGAGTTCTAGTCCCCATCCGCATAACGCCTAAAGCAATAGCTGGAATATCTAAACTTGTTTTTCCTAATTTTGTTGTTTTCATTTTCTTTATCTTTTCTATTTTTATGCAAGCGATTACATTTAAATGATACAAATATTTATAAGCTACGTGAAGTTTTTTCAACAAAAAAAGCCATTTTTAATGCAACAATGTAACATTAAAAATGGCTAATTCTTTAATCTTCGTCTTTTACTACTTTGATTCTATGAACTGCAATTAGCGACATAAAGATACCGAAGAAAACACCTGAAATCAAACATGTAGGAATCATTATCCAGGTCCACGAACCATCGCTATAACTAGTTAAGAATTCTAAGATTAACATCAATATGCCAAAGATTGCTCCGGATATCATTCCTTTTGTCCATGCAGCTTTTTTAGCCTCAGGTAATTCGTCTTTCTCTACTTCATTATCTGTCAATCTCGCCTTTCTAGATTGCTGCATTATGTATAAGTTAACTGCCATTAGCATTACAAAAAAGCTACCAGAAAGGAAAAGATATGCCACATCAGCTTTATACATCGAAAACAAAACCAGAGAAATTAAAAATGCTACATCCATCCCTAAAAAGAAAATAAAAAATGCCCTATTTCCAATTTGATTCATAACTTGACGTTTCTGCTCATCAAGTGGACCAGAAATTCCGTACCAAAATTTCATATATTTTTCGAATCTAGTTTCTTTAGCTTTCATTTTTAAACATCTCCATCCCAGAATAATGTATTTAAATCTGTATCTAACTCATGCGCTAACTTCAAACATAAATCTAATGAAGGATTATATTTATCATTTTCAATTAAATTTATTGTTTGCCTAGCAACATCTATCCTTTTAGCTAATGCCATCTGTGATAAGCCTTTTTGCTTTCGATATTCTTTAACTCTATTCATGGCAATTCTCTCTATCATTCTTATAAGTCATATATATGTGACTTTTTATACTTTAAGTATAATATTTATTTTTAAATTGTCAATTATATATGACATATTTTGTTAACAAACAGGTAGATCTATAAATACTAAGCTTTATTCTGATACTCCATTAGTTAAATCATTGACCATCCAATTACGTATTGAACCACAGCAATAAAAAACTAAAACAAGGCGTATTACGTAAACTTATTTCAGTTCTCTAGTGTATTAATTAAAAATGATGCCAATTATAAACGCTATTGCTATTAAGGAAATTAGTAGTTTTTTCATATTCAGATAATTATGCTTTTGATATAATTGCTGTAACCGCTTTAAAAGTAAGGAGTAAATTATGATTAAGACAATTTTATTCGATGTAGATGGCACTATTGTTGATACACAAAAGGTTGTTCTTTCCACATTCAAAGAGGTTATTAAAGAATATTTAAATGCAAATGTTAATATTAACGATTTAGCCTTTGCATTGGGAATTCCTGGAAGAGATGCCATTAAGCATTTTACTAATAATAAAGTATTGATCAATAAAATGGCTAAAAGTTGGTCTGAAAAAGCTAGTAACCGAGTTAATGAAGATACATTATTTAATAATATCCCCGAAACTATCAAATCTCTATCTCAAGAGGGAATTACTTTAGGAATTGTTACTTCAAAAACTAAACAAGAGTATATTAATGAAGTCAGTCACTTTGGACTAGATGATTATTTCGATGTAATTGTTACTGCAAGTGATACTAAGAATCATAAACCTAATCCTGAACCATTAAATTTCGCAATAAGTAAACTTGGTGTAGATCGTACTGAAACGCTTTATGTAGGTGATACCAAATATGATATGTTAACTGCTAACGCTGCTAAAGTGAAATTTGCTTTAGCCAATTGAGAAGCACATGAAGAACTTCCTGAAGCAGATTATCAATTAAATAACCCAATTGATTTAGAAGAAATAGTTAAAGGATAATTATTTAGTACTACAATTGGCTAATAAATTAATTACTTTATCTCATCTTGAACGTGTCAAAAAATATAATAGCTCAAACAAAAAAGGATTATCTCTAATACTGAAGATAATCCTTTTCAAATACCCTAAACACAAAAAAACAGGCTTAACGCTTGCTCCCAAACCGTTTTATTCTAGTTCAAAGCAAAGAAAAAGCTATCAAATCAGTATTTTAAGAAATGATTTGATAGCTTTTAATTAAATATGAGCATAAAAAATGCTGACTAAAAGCATAGAAAGCCCAACTTCCTAAGCCTACAATGTCGGCTTCTTTATTGTTTTTCTAAAAACTGTGTGGCAGATATTGTGGGGTAGATGCCTATATATCTGAGAACCTATATTAATTACTCTTTTTTAAATTTTTTATTGCGTTTACTTATTTGATTTTTCTTAGTATCAGGTATTCTTTCATACATCTCATGCGATTTTGCCAATAAACCCATTTGATCACAAATCAAATTTACAAAAGTAAATAACTCTATTACTTGTTCCTTATTTTCAGTTTCATTAATTTGTCTATATCTATCCAATTCATTTTCATGAGCATGTGCATTAGAATTTCCAAAAACTCTAATGTTATCCATCATTTCTGTAATAAATGATGGCATTGTACGACTTAATTGACCTATCATAATGTTTAATGAACTGTTTGCATCTGCTTCCGTATGATTTTTCAATAAAGTTTCTAAAGTGATTCGAATTAATGTGCCAGAGGCTCTCAGTGATTTATTAAATACACTGGCTGCTTCGTTATAAATCTTTTTAACATCTTCTGGCATAGATTCTGAAGGGACTGGCAATATATCAGGTATAGGTGATTCTGGATATATGCATTTCTGCAATAATATCACATTTCTAGCAGTATTAACAGATATACCAGCCTGTGTAGGAGTCGGCACATCCTCTACCATCATTTTATTTTCTACATATATACTCTCACTACCACAATTATTACAAGTAGCTGAATAAAATTCTACACTTCTATTAAGTATTTGTTGATTATTTGAGTCTCCTTTAAAATTATTCTTTTTTGACCAATCGGTTAAAGACACCTTTTTAATACCTTGAGGAGAAGTGTTAAAAATTCTTTTCATATAATGAGATGTGGTTGAACCAGGCTTACAACAAAAAGGGCATCGTAAGCTTCGTTCTCTTCCATCAACAAAAGGTTCAATCTCTTCCATAATCCAATCTTCCCTACTACATCAATTAAGTACATTTACAACTTTTCAGCATATAACATATAGCACATCTATTTATATAAATCCATACGCGTGGTGCTAGTTAAATCGTTCTAGACAATAAGCCAAATTATAAGCTAAAATTGCAATTTCCAACCGGCTTTGAAAGCCTATCAGACTACGTGCTCGATTGTTCTAGGTATTGTAATAGGTCAGAAGCGAAAAGCCGCTTTCAATTGTTCTGCGAATAGCCATCAATTGATGATCATTGTGCTTTTTAGCTCCTGTCATATTTTTACGATATGGTGTCCAAAGTTCGTAACCCATTTGTTTTAGCTGTTGATGCAGTTCTTTGCCTAAATAGCCTTCGTCGCCAAGAAGATAGTAATTAGATGGATGGGTATTTTCCATCAGTTCAACTGTCTCCCTGGCATCATGAACTGATGCCTTTGTTACGACATAATCAAGAATGTAACCGTCATCGCTAACAATGGCATGAACTTTGAAACCATAGAAGTAAATTTTCTTGGTGGCCTTATAACCAATGTTGGCATAACCGCGAAAAATTTTAGCACGATAGTTGCGAATTGGTTGGCAAACAGGTACCGAAAAGCTGTCAATGATCAAGAACTGTCCATTCAGGTCAACCTTTTTATTCATTTCTTGCCGTATCTGATAAATCAATTGCAATAGCTGACGTGAACGCCGATTAAAACGTGAGTGTGATAAACAATTGAAACATTCACAGAATCTTCTTTGTGATTCAATTCCTGTCTTAGCTTGCCAGATAAGTAAAGCCAAAATCAGACTGTCCGTAGTTTTAATTTGATCAATATTTCGCCGATGAGTAAACTCAGCCGGTGCATACAAACGATACCAGTGCCGACAAATTACCACTAAATCTTTAAAACTAACTTGTAAATGGTGGCTAAAACGCTTAAGCTTAAGGCAGTTCAATCAGATCAGACTCTTTTTTTGATACTACAACTTGAGTCTAGTCCGATTGGACTTTTTTATTAACTAAAACGATTTAACTAGCACCATGCGTATTCAATATAACAATTTTACTTTCATCAAGAAGAGAATCTAATCTTTTACGATGGTTTCTCTTTTTTTGTTTATGTCTCACTATTATTTTTTTACAGTAGACGTTACCCATTAAAAAATTTAATAAAATTAACCTTGGTTTATACTGATAAACCAAGGTTAATTATGCTTAATAATCCGGCTTTATTAATTTAAAAACTTTATGTTAATCTTCTAGTTAGAGTTTTTTAATATTACTTTATTTTTTAATTCATTTATAGTAATAGCTAACGTTAGAATTCCCATACACAAAGGACATAAAAAATTAGAAGTAGCAGATTCCCCAAATATCATTGGTCCTACAATATTCTGTAATTGTCCTCCCAAATTTATAGCACTTAAATCCAAAGTCAAATATTGAGATCTACTAAATTCAACCATATAAACAGCTAGAGCTGCAGAACTAAATAACTCAGCTATTATTTGAACAATAACTAACAATATTAGTAATATTAAATAAAACTTTTTTGTATTATTAATGTTAGAAATAACTATTCCAAAAAATGATATCCCTAAACAGAATCCAGAAATAATCCAAAAAATATCATAAACTTTCTTTTGAACGGCAATTTTATTTACAAAACCTTGAAAAAGAGCAATAACAATAGTATTACATACAAACGCAGTAGGTGCCATCCATGTTAAGTTAGTAAAATTTTTTACAACTAACAAAGGAATATAAACGTTTAGTAAAGTCCTATGAAATGAAAAAATAAAGTTTTCAATAATCAAATTAAATCTTTTTTTATTTATTAAGGAACTTTCAATTGCTTTAAAAGATGTTAATGGTGAACGCTTAATATTAGCTGACGTTACATCAACATCTTTTAAAGCATAGTTATAAATTAAAACAACTAATATAAAAGAAAAAGCATTAATAATCAAAGCTATAAATAAATTTAATTTAAAAAAACTTATTATTCCACTTATACCAGCACCGATACCATATCCCAGATTAGTTGGTAAAGCCATATTTCCCATTAAAATCGAAGCTTTTTCTTTACTCAACGGTGCAACTATTAAACTTCTAGTTAAAGAGGCTGCGGATCGATCAATTATTCCAAACAAAGTCATAAAAATTAAGAAACTAATATTTCCTTTTATCCCTTGCCATAACAACATTCCAAATGCTCTTAATATATAAGATACCGAAAATATTCTTAATTTTCCTAATCGATCAGCAAGGTATGCAACAGGTACGGAAGCAACCATGCCAGATATTGCTGATAAAGTCAGCCCTATTCCTATCAAAGTTGCACTGACATGACTATTATTCAAAAAGAAAATAGTTGAAATACTAACGAACGAGCCTGTTCCTAAAGAATCTACGCCAGAAGCTAGTAAGGCAGCTCGCTCAATTAATCTTTCTTTATTTATAGCGATCATTTTATTTTGCCACAGGTTGGACAATCTGAAAGTTTAGGGATTGGAATTTTATAATAATCATTTGAAAAACTGGATGCGCAAAGCAGATATCCACGAGCTAAATCTCCTTTTTCCAAGATAATCTTCAAAACTTCATTAGCACCCATTACACCAGCAATACCAGTTCCTATACCCCAAACTGCTACTGGTCCTCTACGACTTTCAGCTAAATCTGGAAATGCACATTGTAAACACGGATCTACTTTAGCATCAAGCATAGTCAGTACATAACCATAGCCATACTGTGCAGAAACATGTACCATAGGGATATTATTATCTACACAATATTTATTGACCATTAAACGTTGTTCTGGACCATCTCCACCTTCTAAAACAATATCATAATTAGATAATAAAGTATTGATATTTTGAGGTGTAACTTTTTCTTCTGAGTCAATTATTTGAATTTCTGGATTTAAATGCCTCAATCTATTCGCAGCAACTTTAGCTTTATATTTTCCAATATCATCAGTGGTATACAATATTTGTCTATTCAAATTACTTAATTCAATTTTATCAAAATCAATGATCTTAATTTTTCCCACTCCAGCAGCTGCTAAATAATAAAGCAACGGTGACTTAACTCCACCAGCACCTACGCTAACTACACTAGCATTACTTAAGCGTTTTTGACCCTCTTCACCTATTTCTGGCATTTGAATTTGTCGATTATATCTAGAATTTTCAAATATCATTTTCTATTCCTTTCTTAAGCAAAAGAGCCTGGATATTTCCAGACCCCCAAAAAAAAGCTCTTAAATTAACCGTCACAAGTAACCACACCTACTAATGCAACATTATCAGTCGCATTAATTGTTTGGTTAAACTTGGCTAATTTTCCATTTACTAAAACTCTACATAACTTTCTAGGCTCATTTAACGTGGTATTAAAAATATTATGTTTCAAGTCTTCATCTAAAGATACAACTCTTTGAATCATATCTTTTACTTTTGAACCTAAACGTAAATCATAATCAATATGATTTACTCCCAATCTACCTTCAGCAATACCTCTTAATTGAACAGTAATCATTTGACCTTATCTCTTTTCATTAAAATCAGATTCTAATACTAGACAATGATTATTAATACCGTTTATCCTTACAAATCTGTTTTAAGGATCACAGTATGTGACTTTCTTTATCTTCTTACTAATTTTCAGTTTACTTTAAATAGTGTTTAAAAAGTTTTAACGCTATTTAATAAGCCTCAAATTAACCTAAAAGTACTGGTAATTCCCACCAAATCATTTTTGATGCCCCCTTTATCTTTATTTGTATTAATAATAAATCAATTAATTAAGATCAAATATTCTTAGTATCATATTTGTTACACATTCTTATTACATACACAATCTATTTAAAATTAATAATCTAAAGAGATACAATTTAAATATTCAAATACGCGTGGTGCTAGTTAAATCGTTTTAGTTAATAAAAAAGTCCAATTAGACTAGACTCAAGTTGTAAGTAATTTAAATAGAAAAGAGTCTGATCTAATTGAACTGTCTCAAGCTTAAGCGTTTTTCTCACCATTTACAAGTTAGTTTTAATCGGTTAAATGTGATTTGTCGCTCGCTATATAAGCTTTATGCGCCTGATGGACTTAAACATCGTAAAAATGTTGATCAGACCATGCTTCCTGATAGTTCTATCTTAGCGATGCTCATTTGGCAAACTGAAATTGGAATTGAATCTCAACGAAGATTCTGTAAATTCTTCGTTGGCTTATCTCATTCTCGTTTTAACCGTCGAGCTCGAATGCTCTTGCCTCTAATTCGTTGTATCCGTCAGGCTTGGAATCAAGAAGTAAAGACAGCTGGAGAATTTTTGATTATTGATAGTTTCCCAGTGCCAGTTTGCCAGCCTGTTCGCAATTATCGTGTCAAGATCTTTCGGGGCGTAGCTGATATTGGTTATAAAGCAACCAAGAAAGTCTATTATTATGGCTTCAAGGTCCACGCAATAGTAAGCGATGATGGCTATCTGCTTGACTATGCAGTTACTAAAGCGTCAGTACATGATGCCAAAGAGACAGTAGAATTGATGATCAATGCTCATCCAGCCAACGATTATCTTTTAGGAGATGAAGGTTATTTAGGCAAAAATCTAGCTACTAATCTAAAGCGCATGGGATATGTGCTTTGGACGCCATATCGTAAAAACATGCAAGGAGCTAGAAGGCATAATGATCATCAATTGATGGCAATTAGAAGAAGCATTGAAAGCGACTTTTCGTTGCTTAGTTATTACAACGCTGAGAATAATCGAGCAAGAAGTCCAGTAGGCTTTCAACAGCGGCTAGAAATAGCTATTTTAGCCTATAATATGGCATATTGTCTAGAACGATTTAACTAGCACCACGCGTATTCAAATTACTAAAAATATAAAAAGCTCTAATTAATCATGTTCATTCTTACCCAACATAATCAATTAGAGTTTTACACATTTACCAAATTTTTATTTAACAATATTTCAATTAGGCCAACTAATAGTTAGCTTTCCATATCCATAATCATTCATATCTGCCTTGATTTTAGTAACTTTTTCTTTATCATTCTTAAATAATGATTTCATATAAATAGCATTTATTCTATATATCATCAAGTGAACATTTGATGATGTTGCATTCGTAATATAGTCAATTATTTCTTCTATATGATTACTATTTTTTCTCATTGGTATCTTTCTTTCATAACAGGTAGCTAAATAATTTTCAAATATTCTTAAATACCTTTCTAACATTAATTCAGTAATATTCTCATTTTTGACTGTAGCCAATAATCGTCCTATAAAAAAATTTAATTCATCTTGCGACCATAATGGCATCGTATTAGCAAAAAGCCTTAATGATTCTGGTCTTTTTGTCCATTTCTGTCCTTCATTAAATTCTATTTTTATTTTCTTTTTAATCCCGTTATCTATCTCATTTAGTTCATTTCTAAAATAAGCAATAGCTACCAATGTTCGTAATTTTATAATCCTATCTCCAGGAACATTCATAATTTTTTTACAGTTTAGTATTAAAGAATCAATATCTTTAGTACTAAATGCATAATCCATTCTTTCTTGCAACTTATTTATAACCCTTCTATTTTTAGTAATATAGGTATCTTGTATAAGTTGACAAAAGTCATCAATTTCAATCTGATGTTTAAATAAGATTTGAAATAAACTTTCTGCATTAATCTTATTTTTCCCACTTTCAACTTTAGCATAAAAAGGTCTGCTAATAATCCCTTCACACATTTGTTGTTGTGTTAATCCGAGTTTTAGACGCTCTACACGTAATGCTTTTCCAATTTTCATAGAATTCCTCAGTAATATACTTAATATAAGATTTCTTCAAAAATATATAATAACTAACAATAATATTCTACTTCAAAAAAGATCTAATTTATAAATATTAATACGCGTGGTGCTAGTTAAATCGTTCTAGACAATATGCCATATTATAAGCTAAAATGGCAACTTCGAGTCTCTCTTGAAAACCTGCTAAACTTCTAGCTCGATTATTTTCAGCGTTGTAGTAAGACAAAAGCGAAAAATCACTCTCGATGGTCCTTCTGAGTGCCATTAAATAGTGCTTATTGTGCTTTTGAGCATTCTTCATGTTTTTACGATATGGTGTCCAAAGCGTATAACCCATTTGCTCTAAGCGTTGATGCAGGTTTTTGCCCAAATATCCTTCATCGCCCAAAAGGTAACGATTGTCAGGATGAGCATTAGTAATCAGTTCTACTGTTTCCTTAGCATCATGAACTGAGGCCTTGGTTACGATATAATCTAGCAAGTAGCCGTCGTCGCTAACAATAGCGTGAACCTTAAAACCATAATAATAGATTTTTCTGGTTGCCTTATAGCCAATATCGGCATAGCCGCGAAAGATCTTTGCTCGACGATTGCGAATTGGCTGACAGACTGGCACAGGAAAGCTATCAATAATTAAAATGTCGCCTGACAGATCTACTTCCTCATTAAGGCCATGTCGAATTAAATAGATCAATGGCAAAAGCATGCGTGCTCTGCGATTAAAGCGAGAGTGAGATAAATTAACAAGCTTTTCACAAAATCTTCTTTGAGATTCAACGCCCAATGAAGCCTGCCAAATAAGCAAGGCCAGAATAGAACTGTCAGATATTTTACATCGATTGATATTCCGTCTTTGCTTTAATGCATCTGGGGCATAAAGTTTGTACAAACAGCGACAAATTATATTTAAACGACTAAAACTAACTTGTAAATGATGAGAAAAACGCTTAAGCTTAGGGTAGTTCAATCTAGTCAGACTCTTTTCTATTAATATGTTTACAAGTCGAGTCTAACAAGATTGGACTTTTTTTGTTAACTAAAACGATTTAACTAGCACCACGCGTAAATCCATCAATTGAGATATCAAGCCATAAAATTCATCTGCCCATTTCTTATTATGATCTTCTGTATCAGCTATTTTTTCAAACTGTGATTTAATTTTCTGTTCGTTTACACCTTTTTCATCAAAAAGCTTAAAAAATTTAACCCACCATTTTGCTTCAATTCCTGCAAGCTTATTTTTCATCGTGTCAGAAACCCAATCGTCCATTAATCCGTGTACTCTAGCAACTCTACCAAAATTACCACTACTATCATCCTTTGCTATATCAGAATATTTACTTCCTGGATTTGGATATGGATGAGTATCTGGATGAACAACTTTTTTAGCATTAGGATTTCTATGTTCCCAGTAATATGTTCTATAATCAGCGGCGTACTTAGCTTGTTCAATATATGGAATTTCAAGTTTTGGTGTTCCTGAAAGCACGTCAGATAAACTCCAAGGATATACTACTAAAAGATCCCATTCGGTTACTGCATCTGCAGATGCTCTAAATCTAAAAGAAGGCATTTCTTCCTTAGATAATAAATACCATCCTTTTAATTCTATTCCTATTAAAGGAGATTGATCTACGCCTTTCTCTAATCGAACATCCGGAAAACTTTCAGAATATCTTTTAAAAAAATACTCACTATACTTGCCATCTGGATCCCAAATATTTCTCGTATCATTCAAAGCCTGTGTAGTCTGATCTTCAATAGCTCCCCCAAGTAACGTATTCATTGAAAACAAATCAGTTACTGCTAAGCCTTTAATATTGATAGGAGACTTAAAATAAATAGGCACCGCATTTAACGCTTTAATTATTCTTTCCCTTAAAATGGTTCTCTCATCACCATCTGGTAATTCATATCTTTCGGGTTTTAAGTCTTTATTCATCAATCACTAAATATTCCTTTTTCATTAAACTCAATACTTGCTTCTGACAGCCTTTCTTCTGCTAATTGTACAAAATTATCATCAATTTCTGCAACATAAGGATATCTACCTAATAAAACAGATGCTACGGATGCTGACGCCAGCCCACCAAAGGGTTCCCAAACTATATCTCCCGGATTTGTAGTTGATCTTACCTGTTCTATCATTAAATCGAGTGGTTTTTGATTTAAATGTGCCGCTGAATATTTAGTCGGTTTATATACCCTAGGCGCGCTTCGTCTCATAGTACCCTTAAGCCGTTCCGCATTTGCTAGCGGAGGTCTACTCCATACATTTGTTATTCCATTCTTATGATGCCAAACCGCTCTTAATTTATCCCAAGATTTAGCATTAACTTTATTTTTACCATCCAATGAAAAATAAGGAATATTTGTTGATTTACCATACTTATTACAATAGTTTGCCATTTTTTCAACTGACTCTCCAGATGGCCAATACCAATGCCAATCTTTAGTTAAATATTTCCTTGTAGCAGCATTTTTTAATCCTGTCGCTTCATTAGCTTTATATAAAGGTAATCCACTCCTACACCATTCATGTCTAAGCCATTCTTTTACACCTAAAGTTTCACCATCACCTGAATTTAAAAATATTTTTCTTCTATATAGTGCTGAAACTTCTGTTACTACTGGTAATTGTCTTATTGTCTTTCCGTTAACATTACCAGCTATATGAGCTAAACCTTTATTCCATATAGCTAATTGAACGAATTCCCAACCTGTTGCTTCTAAATATGGATGCATCGTAGCCCAGCCTATTTCAGTATTCCAAAACCATAAACTAGTGGAAGGTTTAGCTTTTTTAGACCATTCCAAAAGATGGGGCTTATACCATTCATTTAGATCTGAAACATCAGTTACGTCACCATTAAATCCTCTTACGCCATAAGCTCCATCAGATATTATTAGATCAGGAGAAGCCCATTCAGAATATTTTTCTGAAACATTTCCATGAAATAAATTATATAATTTTTTTTTCATTTTTCTTAGTCATTCCCATACTTATCAAATCTAAATTACTTATATTCTATTTTACCAATTATTTACTAAATTTAGCATTTCTTCATTTCTATCTTCATCTACATGGACATAAGTCCGCATAAACATCTTTAAAGAATGTCCCAATCTACTTGCCGCCCAAGGATAAGACATACCTGGAGTATTACCTAATTTTGTTGCTACAGTATGCCTACACGTATACATGCTGATATTCAATTCTTGATTATTAATTTCCACTTTCTTACTTAACTGTTTCAACATATCGTTCATGCTTTTTTGAGTAATTGGATAACCTAATGAACACAAATTATAGTCCGTTGTATTCAACATTAACCAATCATTTGAATTAACTAAACTATTTTCTTTTAGAAGTTCTAACTGATGGTGATGAAACTTCTTCAATAACTGCAAAAGTGGTTCAGAAAGAGGGAGGGTTAGTCTAGATTCTCCACGAGGTCTACTCTTCAAATGACCGTTAAGATGTTTTTCTTTTTCATTCCAGGAATCATTTATTTGAAACACTTTAAATTTTCCATCATTAATAATTTGATTCCACTTTAGCGCTTGAATTTCTTGCGGTCTCATACCCGTATCCAATGCTATTAAAATAGCAATCCGTGTAGTCCAATAATTTACTCTACATACTCCTAGTTCTTTATAAATCTCTGCTTTAAGAGCTTCAATTTCACTACTAGTAAAAACATACTTTTTTGTAGCTAAGCTCATTTCATCACGTCTAAAAAATTTAGACAGTGGTTTCATTGGAACGGGGTTTCTCGTAATTCCCACATCATTCAAAGTTGAAAAATATCCCCTCAAATTCTGTAACTGCCTGTCTATCGTGGTATGAGGGGCTACAGTTGTTTTATGCGTCTTAACATAATTTCTAGCGAAATTGCGCATATCTTTTTCCTTAATGTCTTTAACTTTTTTCCTACCGAAATATTGAGAAACAAGTTTAACAGTATATTTCCAATTATCATAAGTAGTAATAGATGACCAGCGTCCCGAAGCTCTCTCTTCTTCAACATAATTATTCAATGCTATCGAAAGTGGCTGATTTAACACATCTAAATTAACTTCTTGACGCGCGCGATATTCAACCCACATTTGTTCTTCCAGTTGCTTTGCTTCACGCTTACTACTTGTCTTAGTTACTCTACTAGGTACGGGTATTGTTTTTCCAGTTTCATTATCAGTCGGCTGAATTCTAACTCTATACTTACCCTCATTTTTTCCTGATTTAATTTGTGTAATTGCCATATTCTTTCTCCAAAAAAGGGGCGTAGCATTTACCACGCCCTATATTTAACGTTGACTACTTACTAAGAGCCAATCTTGCACTTCTTTCAAAACATAATATTTTCGCCCTTGATTTCCTAATTGATGATATGGACAGCCATTTCTTCTCAACTTAAAAAAGTAAGTATAGCTGATACCCAATTTTTGGGCCACCTGTCTTGCATTGAGTAGTTCCGTACCAAACATACTAATCTCTGCCTTTCTGCTTATCTTGTTCAATTAATTCTTTCCTTAAACCTTTTAAATATTCTTTGAAATCTAAATTTTGTGTAGCATCTGCAATAGTTTTAGTATCTGCATTTATCTTATCCGAATGATAATAATGTCCCCATGTATCAGGATCAGAAACAAAATAATCTAAAAATTGATAAAACTCTTTTAATGCTCTATCACCATAGACTTCTTTAATCATCGAAATAACTCCACTAGCGCCACCGTACAAGAACCAATTAATTTTTCTATTCAGAGAAGCGTCAATTTGAACTTGCTTTAGTTCTTCGAGTCCTTGCCCTTTCGACAATTCTTTTAAAACTTTCCATTCTTTAGAATATTGGATTTTCTCATATACCATTACTCTTCCTTATCGACTAATGACCAGCGTTCTAGTACACAGCCAAGTAAATAAGGATAAATATTGTCTATTGTTAATGTCGCAATATATCTTCCTAAATCTTTGGCTAAACGATGTTTAAATTCTGCTTCTACTCTTACCCAATCGTTACAATTTCTAGCTAGATTCCTATAAAGTCCACTAGCTCGATCCTGTTCAATTTTTTTATTATAAATTCTCAAAAAGGCATCGCTTTTTCTACTTCCAACATATAGAGTCTGGGCTTCTTCATAATTTCCAATTATTTTAAAGCGATTAGAATTAATCTTATTTCCTTGAGTATTCAAGAAAAATGATTCTTCATTCTTTAACCTTTGAATAATCCTATTAACTGAAAATCCGTAATTAATAAGGTCAGTGGCTATATCAATTCTAGATATGTGCCCCATTTTCTCATATAGTTCTTCAATTATTCTCTTCCAGTTAATAGGAATTCCATGTAATTCTGCAAGGCTCTCATATAACGCTTTGCCTGTCGCAGTAAAGTCAACAAGTATTCCCATATCTTTTCTTGTTTCATTCCACATTACGGAAATATTCCCGCCTTGTTCTCCAGATCCAAAATTATATGAAGAAGTATAGCCGTTATGTCCATGACTCACTGTATTAGACTTGAACAACCATGCTAGATGTAACAGGTTATCAGCAACTATAACTTCTTTAGGTAAACCTTGACTATCTTCTACTTGATTGGTCTCATCATAGGGAATATTTAAACGAATTTGGTCGATTTTTATATTATTCATCGTTTTCATGATTAATAATCTTTCCGTTACACCCATATTATTAGGTGGGTGTTGCCAGCCCGCTCACGCTTGAACATTCCATTCGGGCGACTCCGTCACCCGTCAGCTGGCAACTAAATTAACTATAATTGCCAATAATCAGACTCATCATTATACTTGGATGAATCATAATTATTTTCCAACCTAGTAATTACCTTAGGTACATCAATATTAGACATATCAGGTGACACAAACGGAGTAGGATTGCTAATCTTTTGACCATCAGAATAGATAAGACCATACCCCGGTTTATTTGGAACTAATGGTAATGCCTTAATATCATTAACCATGGGATATGCCATGCGATAAGTTTCCGAGTCTGCTTGTCCCATAACGATCCGCGTGCCTAATTGCAATGTGATATCTCTATCTAATATAGTTGCGTCTATCCTTTGACCCGAAATAAGAGTAAAAATACCCGCTTGACGCCCACGGAGAATAATTTGACGTAGTTCACCCATGATCTCTTTTTTATTCTTGCCAGCTTCAGCAAGCATTGCAGATACTTCATCAATAACTAATAGATATGGTCGATATCCATATTCTGAAAAGTCCTGTCCCCATTTACCATCTTTAAAGTGTTCATACCTCGCACTCATATTCTCGTTTAAAACGCGTAATAGTCGTGCTATTTGATTAGTATTACTTGCTACCACTTTCTTACCACTATTAAGATAATTATGTAGACCGTACATATCAGCTCTTTTTGCATCAACAATATAAAGTCCACAATCACACTGAGAAACGGCTTTAAGCATAATATACGTAGTCGTATTAGTTTTACCTGACCCACTACGTCCTACAATGAGAAGTCCTCCTGAACCCTTAAGGCTAAAGTTAGTATTCTTATCTAGCTGAATCTTAAAATTAGAATGCATTATCAGTTACTCCCATTTGTTGCTTATCAACATCTCTTAACAAGTATCTTGTATAAGATAGCTGATGATCTACCGATAAAACATTCATGTTGAATGTTTCTTCTAGCCTATTATTTAGAGTCTGAGTGGCATCACTATGCTTAATGCCATTAGGATACACAGTAATGTAAATACCCTCTGAAGTTTCTTCATAGATGATCTTGACGCCATATTCAACTTTTTTTTCATTGAAAATGGTAGTTTCTTTTTTCTCTACATAATCTATAAGTTGCTCAGAATGGACAATACTCATCAATCTCTTATAGATTTTATAGTCAATAACATGTAATTTAATCCATTTCCAAGCTGGATACCCTAGAGGTATAATATTTAATAAAAGTGGATATACAAGAGCAGTATAATTACCACTGCTCAACAAGTGCGGTGCGACCTTATATTCAACGCCAATTGATAATGCTAAGGTTGACATCGTTACCATTTTTAAACTGTTAGGATTTCCTAGCGGTTTTTTTGTGTCTAAGACTAATTTCTTAGTTTTCATATATAAGCACCTCAATTCTATAAGTTCATAGCCTCTTGAGGACTCACTTCTAATACTCGCATACCTGAAGCTGATAGTCCTTCATTACCATTGAAATTCCAATGGCTAAGATCATCGAATGCTACTACCTTATTCTTCTCTAACCCTAAGAGAAGTTTTTTATTCTCTTCATCAGCAATTACACTCTCACTACCTTTAATTTTCACCGTTAACACAGTTCCAATTGGTAATCTTGTATTAGAACTAATAACTCGAACCTCATATACAGCGCGTGGAATAGTTTTAGTTTCATCAGTAGAATCTTGAACCTCTTCCGTCGTTCCACTTAATAGTAGGAAACATTTACCAATTGCTTCCACCAATGGTCGAGTTAAAGCAGACTGAATTGGAGTCCTCTTACTGTTGCTTTCATTGAAGGTAGAAAGCAATTCACCTTGTTTGGTTACATTATTAGACATTGTTAATGTCCTCTCTTTCTTTTTACGTTCCAAATATGGTTATTCATGTATTGATGTACCACTTTTGGATACATATAATATACAACTATCTACACTTCAGGTCAACAACTTTGTATCCAATTTTGGTACTTTTTGCCAATTTCGTACCAATCGTATAAAATTAATCTTAGTGAGGTAATAATATGACGCCCAACAGAATTAAAGAATTAAGAGAAAAAAACAACTTTACACAACAAGATCTATCTGATCTTTTAAAAAATAAAAATATATCAGCTACAAGAGTAACGATAGCAAGATATGAAGCAGGAAGCAGAGTTCCAAATGAAGAAGTATGGAAAGCTTTAGCAGAAATTTTTAAAGTTCCCGTACCTTATGTAAAGGGTGAAGGAATTAGAGGTGAAGAAGTAGAAAGTAAATTAATTAATCTTCTTTTTTCAGCATATTATGATAACAATGAAGAATTGAGTAATATGAAAGCTGATATTTCCCATTTTCTTTCTATAAATGGAGATAAAGAAACTGCTGATTCTTTTGCTAAAAGTGATGAAAATTATAAAAATAAATCATACGTAATAAATTTCTGGAAAGATAAATTTAAATTTCTATTCGATAAAAACTTTGAAGAAGCATTGGAGGGTGCTAATGATCTTAAATTTATTCATGATGTAAGTTTAGTTATTCGTATGCAGTTAGAAGAAATTATTATGAATCAAAATGATAGTGATTTTATTAAAGACTACAAAGAATCAAATACTAGACTAATGAACGAATTCTACAATAGAAATAATGCATATACATTAGTCCCTGCCATGGATCATCAAATAAAAATATTAAAAAAATATCGAAATTTATTCTTAAATCATGGATACTTTGAAAGTAAAAAAAATGACAAGCAATAAAGCCTGTCATTTTTTAATAAAATATTTTTTACTATAATTAATTTATATTACAAAATCATTCAGGTAAAAATATGAATCAACTCAAATATAATTTTTCAGATTACAACTTAAATATTGCAACATTCATCTCTAAAGAGCAATTTAAAATATATTCTCAGTTCATTAATAAATTAAGTCCGTTAAAAAATATTATTCAAACATATAAGATGACACAAAATCAATATATTGAATTGCAGGCAGTACCCCGTATTATAGAAAATCTTCCAATTTTAGGCGAACAAGGATATGATTTAGCTATTCAAAAAACAACTATTTATATAATACTAAATCGTATGTTTATAGATAATTGTAAAAATTTAGCAATTCAATTAAATGACTTAAATCTTAATGATCCAATTAACTCATGTGATAAAACTAAATGTGAAGAAAATCTACATGTACTACGCAATTATGCAAATCATGCAACTATTCCAATATCTGGATTAACTACAGAATCATCATCTAATGGTGAAGCAAAGATAAGACCTACAATAAAAAGACAAGATTTAAAAGGCAAATTCAATAAACATGATAGATTAATAATTAACACTTGGCCTAAAAATGGAATCGAAATCATGCCAGAAATCACCAAATCTAATACAATCATTCAAAAACTGCTTAAAGCAATTATCCAAAAATTTATTAAAACACGAATAAACGAGGAAGAAATAGAACAAATAAAAGCAGACAAAGAAATATGGAAAAACATTTTAATTCCTCAAAAAACTAGAGGCGTTTTTCCTCTTCCACTATCCAATGAACTAAAAGTTGCATATACAGATTCTTTATTATTAAAGATGGTCGTCTCTCTTATAATCGATAATGTAGAATATAATTAACTACTCTTATTTCAATACTTTATAAACCTTTGCCACACAGATGCCACACGAAAATTTTGTGTGGCAATTTTTGTGGTCAAAATAATTATTCATAACTGTTTTTTAAATATTAACAAATATTCAAAAGTAATAAAAAAGCCTGTCATCATAAGCTTTTTAAAGCTTCAATAACAAACTTGAAAACTATTAAGTTGTTCGTCTAATGCTGACTAGAGGATTCGAACCTTCGACCTCATCATTACTAGTGACGTGCTCTGCCAACTGAGCTAAGTCAGCCTGTTTATATGACAATTATGTATTTAACCATATTATCTGTTTCTGTACAAGATATTTTTTTACTTTTTACTTAAATGATTATCCAACTGAATCTGGGCTACAATAAAGACGTATCTGTTATATAGAAGGGATTAATTATGGTAAGTTTAACATCACTTTCAACTGAATTAGATTGGTTACTACGAATTTTAGTTGCCGCTCTTTGCGGAACAGCAATCGGCTATGAACGTGCCACTCAAAGAAAAAGTGCAGGTATCAGAACTCATATGGTTGTTGCTGTCGCCTCTGCTCTATTTATGCTGGTTTCTAAATATGGTTTCTTTGACCTATTATCGTTACATGATATTTCGCTTGATCCATCAAGAATTGCGGCTCAAATTGTAACTGGGATTTCCTTTATTGGTGCCGGTACAATCCTAGTTAGACGAGAACAAATTTCTGGTTTAACTACTGCAGCTGGTGTTTGGGCAACTGCTGCAATCGGTATGGCAGTTGGTGCTGGAATGTATGTCATCGGAATTGTCAGCACAGTCTTTTTATTCATTATCCAAATTATTTTTCACGATGATACATTCATTAACTTTATTATTCTTCATGTTCGTTTCAATGTTCAAATTGAAGCTAATAATCATCCAGATATTCTTAATGAATTGAAAAAAGAACTATCCTTAAACGAAGTTGAACAAATTTCTATCAAAATTATTGACGTAACTTCTGAACATATTGTTGTTAATGTCGACGGAGTAATTAGAAATAGAAAAGACGAAAATGATATTATTCTAGCTCTTGAAAAAGACCAAAATATTCGCCGAATTAATTCTACTCACGGCGCAAAATAAAATTATAGAAACCGTTTTCAAAATATGCTAAGATATGTGTGTGACTTAATATACTAAGTTACACACTTTTTTTGAATATTAATTGTATAGAATATTGAGGATTTATTATGAGCTACATTTATACTTTACGTTATGTTTTCGATCCACGTACTAATACGCCTGAAAAAGATAGAAAACTTTTAGATTTTGTACAAAAAGCCAAAATTGATGACGTGGCTTTTATTATTAATGGCGAAGAATTAAACCACAGTCATCTAACTAAGGAAGAAACACAAGTCTGGCTTGATGCGATTATCCCCCTACAAAAGCAATTAGCTAAGCTTGATGTTACTACGAGTCTAAATCCATGGACAACTATTATGCACTCCGATCGCGGATTTAGCGTTAATCCTGAGATTGGCTTTAATACTTTTGTCGATATTAATGGCAATCAAGCTAAAGATATGGCTTGTCCAGCAGATCCAACTTGGCGTAAGTATTTAGCTGATAGGTATGCTCAATATGCTTCGATTCATCCACGTCGTTTATGGATGGAAGATGACTTTCGGCACTATAACCATACTCCATTAAAGTTAATGTGTTTTTGTGACTACCATATGAAGCTATATCAAGAAAAATTGGGTAAAACAGAAAGCCGTGCAGAATTTGTTAAAAATATGCTTAAGCCTAGCGAACCTACTATTGAACGAAAAATTTATCTTGATCAAGCACGTAAGGAAATGATCGAAAACGAACACTTAATTGAACAAGCAGTTCACAAAGTGAGCCCTAATACTGATTTAGGACAAATGACTTCGTTTCCTGATTGGCATGCTATTGAAGGTAGAGACTGGCCTAGTTTATTTGACGCCCAAGCAGGTCCTGGACATCCTCGCGTAGCACGTCCACACTTACCGTCCTATAACGAAGTTGCTCCTTTAATTTATGGTCGTAAATTTGAAGAATATAGTCGAACTACGGCTGCCTTCTTAGGACCTCGGGCTGAGCTTTACCCAGAATTGGAAAATTCAATGTGGACCCCGCAAGTAAAATCTAATACCTTTATCGCATTTCAAATTATTACCACAGCACTCCTCGGAGCCAAAGGCATTATGCTTAATATCTTTGACATGATGGGCAATGGCGTAAATGAAGATTGGGGTTATGACAAAATGTTAGCTGACATTAAGCCTTTTGCCTCTGCCCTAGCTAGCCATCGCCTTAATATGCAAAAATTACGTGGTATTAAAGTTTTAGTAGATCAAGACTCTGCTTATACTGCTCACACAACTTTTGGAAAAGAACCAGAAGAGCTACTTCCACATGAAAAGAATTGGGCTAGCTTATTAGCAAGTTTCGGTTTTGCGACAACTATTCTTCCCGTTCAAAATGACCTTGCAATTGAAAATCAAACTATTGCAATTGCTGGTCAATTATTACGCAACCTTTCAAATGAACAAATCACTAATCTAATCACTAAAAATACAGTTCTACTTGACGGTGAAAGTATCCAGGTTTTACTAGACAGAAAGCTAGGTAATCTACTTCATATTCAAAGTGCTAAATGGCATCCATGCAAGAGTGGCTATCAATCATTTGAACAAGCTGATGGCACAACTGTTCAAGGCGTTAAGAACCCTCGTATTACGATGCTGCAACATACAGGCAACTATCTACAGCTAGACTATCAAACAGATAGCAATGTTAAAATTTGGAGTTCAGCCTATAATTCGATCGACCAAAAGCTCGGAAACTTCATGGCTGTTATTGATGATCACATAATTGTATTACCAATGGATCAAGATCCAAAACACGGTTGGGAATCACAATTTTCATCTTATAAGCAAGGTTTAATGCAACAAATTTTAGCTAGCGTTGAACCAATTGACTATTTAATCAATATGCCTCACGTCAAATTAAACATTCAAGAAAACGGTAAAATTGTCTGGCTAGCCAATTTCAACTTAGATGGTTACCAAGAGATCAACTGGCATTTAAGTAAACCTCTACCTTCTAATACAGCTACTTTAATTCGACGACGCGATAATAGTGTTGAAAAAGAAGCAGTAAAAATTGAGGTAACAGATAATGTTGCTTCAATTAAGGCTCCTTTATCTCCTCTTGAAACTATCCAATTAATATTCTAATCACTAAGAAGAGCAACTTAGCTCTTCTTTTTTGTTGCTTCTAATTAGCACTAAGCGTCCTCTTTTGTCTTTAATCAAAAAAGCATTAAAATGAAAGTACTATATCCGTTAACGAAAGGACTTTTATCTTGGGTAAAATACTTGATTATGTTCGCTGGCGGGGTGATCTAACATTAGATCGGGAACCATTTAATAGTTTAGATGCAGGTCTTTTTGCTGCTTTTGCTTATCTTCCTTTTGATCCCAGTGTTAAAGGTCATACGCTTGAGGCAGCTACAAAACGCTTAATACAAAAGAAAACCTTAATTCACTCAGATAAATTAGAGGCAGAACTAGTAAACTTAAGTAACCGCTACAAAAATATGCATTTTCTCGATTGGTCACACCTTTCTCAGAAAAAGCCACCCGTCCAGTTCACTGCAATGACAATTGAGCTAGATTCAGAAACTATTCTAGTGGCTTACCGCGGAACTGATGGTTCGATGGTAGGTCTAAATGAAGACGTCGATATGAGTTATCAACCAGAAATCTTTGGTCAAAGCGTAGCAGCAGATTATCTAGATAAAATGGCCCAAGCCTATCCTGATAAGAAAATCTACACAGTAGGCCATTCAAAAGGTGGAAATTTTGCCGCTTATGCACTTTATGCAGCTTCTCCTAGCCTTCAAGACAGAGTAATTAAGGCTTATAGCTTCGATGGTCCTGGTTTCATGAAAGAAATGTATAACCAGATTGAATTTCAACGCGTAATTCCAAAAATGATGACTTATGTTCCTGAAGGATCAATTTTTGGAATGATGCTTGACCATCCAGAACGCGTTATCGTAGTTAAAAGTAGAATGAAACATTTAATGAAGCAACATAATCCTTTACATTGGGAAGTAGCACGAAATAGTTTTGTAATGGCGCCAGGTTTAAGCAATGCAAGCAGAATTATTAGAAGTACTTTTATCTCTTGGAATACCAAGATTCCACGTGAAAAACGTGAAGCTTTCTGGTTAGCCTTCTTTACTGCTTTAGAGTCACAAAAAATTACTGAAGCTAGTCAACTAACAACTAATAAAATTCGTGGTGCAATTCAATTTAGCCATGCCTATCTTGCTCTTGATCCTGACGCACGTTTAATTGCTAATGAGATTATCTCTGACATTACGGCAACCGCTCGTCAGTACATCAATCTTCCTTTTCTTAGCCATAATGAACACTTAGAACCACTAGGCAATGACTCAAGCAAAGGTCCAATTGTTGATGACTCTTACGATGGTAGTTAATCATATGTTTCATGTGAAACAAAAAGCAACTTCAAAACTGAAGTTGCTTTTTTAGTATAAACATTAATATAAATTACTTATTTATTCTTTAAAGCTTCTTTAGCTAATTCAAAATCACCTAAAGTTGCAGAACCATTATCTGCAACAGCTGGACGAACAATTAATTCATCCACGTCTGGAGTTGCAACATAGTTATTGTTGAATTCTTTAAAGAAACCACGCACTTGTACCAAATCTTGATCATTTAAAACTGATCCACCAACAACCATTACATCAGGACGCATAGTCATATAAGCATTAAACAATAATTGTGCTACATAGTAAGACACGTAAGTAAATACTTTATGGTCTCGAGGTAATTTTTCACCAGGAATACCGGTTCTGCCTTCTAGTGAAGGTCCAGCTGCCATTCCTTCGACACACTTATTACCGTGGAATGGACATTTTCCGGTGTAATTATCACCTGGATAAGGAGTTACTAACATATGTCCCATTTCTGGGTGATTATTTAGGCCAATAAACTTCCCAGCTTGAACTGCACCAGCACCAATTCCCGTTCCAATTGTTACATAAAAGTAAGTCTTAGAATTATCTCGACCACGCGCAATATATTCACCGTAACAAGATGCATTAACATCAGTAGTCATTACAACTGGAATGTCCAATTCTTTTTCAAAAGTACCTTTAACATTTGTTCCAGACCAGCCACGCTTAGGCGTATCTAAGATGTAACCAAATGTTCTTGAATTTGGATTGATATCAATTGGGCCAAAAGTTCCGATTCCCAAAGCAGATACTGGATGTTCTTTAAAGAACTCAATGCTCTTTGCTAAAGTTTCTTTTGCATCAGTTGTCGGAATTCTCTTCTTTGCGACAACTTCGCCACTCTCTGTATCTTGAACTGCCAAGATAAACTTTGTTCCACCAGCTTCAATACTACCTACATATTTATTTTCTACCATTCAACTTACACCTTCTCATTTAATTAGTTTTTTAAAAAGATAGACTTTTAACTCTTATAGTATAGCTAATTAATGAAGCGCTTACAAATTATTTTTTTAAGCTTCATTATGAGTATAGTCAAGATTTGAAAAACGGTTATATGGTTTTGAGAACATCAGTTTAACTGTTCCGCGCGTACCAGAACGGTTCTTTTCAATAATTACTTCTACTTCACCATTATCTTCTTCCGCCTCAACTTCACCTTCATCATCTTCATCCCGTTCATCGCGATAATAATCATCACGATAAAGAAAGGCAACAATATCGGCATCCTGTTCAATGGAACCAGATTCACGAATGTCAGATAAGACTGGTCGCTTATCTTGACGTTGTTCAACCGAACGAGAGAGCTGCGATAGAGCGATAACTGGAATATGTAGCTCTTTGGCTAATTTCTTTAATTGCCGTGAAATTGCAGAAACTTCTTGCTGACGTGATTCACTACGGGGTCCTTCAATTAACTGCAAGTAGTCGATTACAATTAATCCTAAGTTTCCCTTTTCTTTAGCTAACCTACGTGCTTTAGCGCGAATCTCGCTCATTTTAATTCCAGGCGTGTCATCTATATAGATACTCGTATTGTCTAAAGAGCCTGCCGCAACAACTAATTTACGCCATTCTTCATCAGTTAATTGACCAGTTCTAAGGTGCTGTGAATCAATCAATCCTTCTGAAGCCAGCATTCTTTGAACTAGTTGCTCAGCTCCCATTTCTAGTGAAAACATAGCAACAGTTTTATCAGTTTTTAAACCAACAAATTGCGCTACATTCAAAGCAAAGGCAGTCTTACCAACACCAGGACGAGCAGCCAAGATAATCAACTCATCATCGTGAAAACCAGTCGTCATCTTATCTAATTCAGAAAATCCTGATGGCAAACCCGTAACTGTATTTCCATCATCAGGAATAGAGTTAATTTCCTCCATGGTTGTGTTTAAGACATCATGGATAGACTTAAACCCGCCACTAGCATTATCCTGTGAGACACCCATTATTTGGCTTTCAGCGTCATCTAAGATATCGGTTACATCATCTGAACCCTCAATGGCATTTTGAATAATTCTTTGACTAGTAGAAATTAAATTTCTGAGAATTGCCTTACGTTTTACAATCTTAGCGTAATAAGTAACATGGGCTGCCGTTGGCGTTGCCATTGACAACTCCGTTACATATGCAATCCCACCAATATCATCTACCTGATTATTTTTCTTTAACTCATCTTGCAGAGTTACTGGGTCAATTACTTCCTCACGATCAGAAATATTAAGCATTGCCTGAAAGACAATTCTATTTGCATGCTCATAGAAATCATCAGGTTGCAATATATCTGAAGCATCAATAATGGCTTCTGGATCTAAAAAGACGGCCCCTAGGACCGCCTTTTCTGCTTCACTATCATGGGGAATTTGTTGAGAAACAACATTATCCATTATTAGTCTTGCTCCGTAATGTGAACGCGAATTACAGCTTCTACGCCTTTAAATAGTTTAACAGGTACGTTTGTGTATCCTAAAGATTTAATTGGCTCTGGGAGCTCTAATTTACGCTTATCAACCTTAATACCGTATTGCTTTTCAAGACCTTCAACGATCTTTTTACCTGAAATAGAACCAAATAAACGAGAATCAGTACCGGCCTTTGACTTGAAGTTCACAATTGTCTTGTCATCTTCAAGCTTCTGCTTAATGTCTTCAGCTGCTGCTTTTTCTGCTTCATAAGCATCTTTTTCCGCTTTTTGAACCCGCTTTAAGGTATTTAAGTTGGAGCTAGTAGCTTCTTTTGCATAACCATTCTTAATCAAGAAGTTTTGAGCATAACCATCTGGTACGTTCTTAACTTCTCCGCGCTTACCTTTACCCTTCATGTCTTTAATAAAAATAACCTTCATGAATTTCACTCCTATTCATTTTCCTTAAGATATTCATTGATTGCAGCGAGCAACTTATCTTTAGCTTCTTCAACTGTTACGCCCTTAATTTGAGTTGCTGCATTAGATAAGTGACCACCGCCACCTAATTTCTCCATAATTACTTGAACGTTAACATTTCCCATTGAGCGGGCCGAAATTCCAATTACATCTTTACTACGTCTAGTTAATGCAAAACTAGCATCTACATGCTCAAGAGATAAAGCCGTATCTGCAGCTTGGGCAGTAATAATTGGATCATAGATCTTATTATCTTCTCCCATTAAGAGAGCCATATTTGGTTCAATCATGTCAATAGTAGAAACTAAATGACTTCTTTGCAAGTAATTATCAATATTTTCCTTCAAAAGCTCAGATACGACTTGAGTATCTGCTCCAATTGATCGCAAATAGCTTGCAGCATCAAAAGTTCTAGTCCCAGTTCTCAAGGAGAATTCTTTAGAGTCAACTGTAATACCAGCTAGCATTGCTGAAGCTTCTAAATCAGTTAAGACTCCTTCGCCGCCTTGCGGTTGATATTCAATCATTTCTGTTACTAATTCACACGTCGAAGATGCATACGGTTCAATATATACGAGCATTGGGTTTTCTGGGAATTCTTCCCCTCGACGGTGATGGTCAATAATGATTAAACGATTCTTCAAGCGCTTATAAAGTTCTGGATCATAAGTAATACTATACTTAGAGTGATCTGTTAAAACTAAAAGCGACTCATCCGTTGCTGCTTCAAGAGCATCTTTAGGTGAAATAAATACATCCTTATCAATTCCAGCAGCTTGCATTTTAGCAATTAACCGTCCTACATCATAATTAACGTGGTCAACATCTAGTACGACGCTAGCTTTCACGCCATGAATTCTAGCAATCTTAACAATTCCAATCGCTGAACCGATAGCATCTAAGTCTGGATTTCGATGTCCTTGAACAAAGACGTGATCAACGCCTTTAAATAATTCTACCAAAGCTTGAGAAACCATTCGAGCTCTTACTCGCGTACGTTTTTCCATTGGATTAGATTTTCCACCGTAAAAGCGGGCTTCATGGCCTGATTGTTTTACAACAACTTGGTCGCCTCCACGTCCTAAGGCTAGATCTAGATTAGATTGTGCTTGGTCGGCAATCTCATTTAAACTTTCAGATCCAAACGCAATCCCAATTGATAGGGTCAGCGGCATATTCTTTCTACTTGATTCAGTTCTAACCTTGTCCAAAACAGAAAACTTATTATCTTCCATTTTGGCTAAATCATGCATATGCGTTAACAAAATAAAGTGATCTTCATCTATACGCTTAAGATATGAGTTAAATTGACCAGCATACTTGCTCAGAGTAGTTTGAACATATGAACTCATATTTGTTAAGTTTTGATCGCCCATTGCTTGGCTTAACTCGTCATAGTTATCAATAAATATTAAGCCAATTGCCAATCTTTCTTGTTTATACTTCTCTTCAATATTTGCGTAACGCGTAATATCAAGTAAGTAAACCACACCCAGATCATCCTGGACCACCATCTCAAACTTGCGATCGCCCCATTTAATAATTTTATTTTGCTTACTATTAGACTTAATAGCATCATCAATATATTTAGCTAACTCTTTATCAACTGAAGAGATCGAAGAGCCAATAATATCTTTGTCATGCAGATACATCTGTAGATATGGATTAATCCATTGAATCTGTCGGTCCTTATCATAAAGCATAATTCCAAGTGGCATTTTGATCATTGCCTCTTGTTCACCACGCTTGATACGATATGAAAGATTAGCAGCATAGTTGTTTGTATTACCAGCTAGAACATAAATGCCATAGACTGCAAAAATAACCGTCAAGATAAACAGTAGCACCATTGCTAATCCAAACAACGGACTAATTAACATCCCAATAATAGCTCCCAATAAGGATAAAACTAGGACAATAATCAATGATGCTGTTAAACGCGTATCTTTAACAAATTCAGGCAATTCTAATTTGCGTAAAAAGCCTTTCATTGAAATTCCTTCCTGTTATAGCATTAATATCATAAAAAATATATACTACATCATTTTATATTATACATCAAAAAATGCTTGCTCATCATCTAAGCTAAGCAAGCATTATAGCATGTTGTGTCGACGCAAATACCAAAGTAAAATTGCCATTACGATAACTGAACCAACAGTAATTATTACCCAATCAAATGGATTATGAAAAATAGGTAAGTCCACATTCATCCCAAAAAATCCTGTTACGATCGTTGGAATTGTTAAAAGAAGTGACCAGACAGTCAAAAACTGCATCGTGTTGTTCAAGTTATTATTCAAAATGTTATTAGACGTTTTAGATATTTCTTCAGTAACTTCGCTATAAACCTTGATCATTTGCGAGGACTGCTGAACTTCAATGATAATGTCATCACACATTTCTTCTTCAGATGCATTCATATGAAGACCTGATTTTTTATTTTTTAAGCTTTCAAGCATCATTAGATTAGTCCTAATTGAGCTAGACAAATAAACCAAACTTTTTTCAACTTGTGATAGCTCTTGCAGGTCTTTATTATGAATTCTTTCACTCAAGTGATTATCTAACACTAGTCTTTGACTGTTCAGCTGACTCAAGGCTCTTTGAAAATACTTAGTAACTGCGAATAAAATTGCAAAAATCAGTTCTTTTTCACTATGAATATGTTCATCTGGCTTCTGCCTAAATTCTTCAATCATATAAGTTGTGTCAGGAGAGTGAACTGTAAAAAGAGTATGCCCAACCATCAAAAATTTAATTGGTAAAGTAGTGAAATGGTCTGCATCTGCTGTTGGCCAAACTGGCACATCATAAACTAACAAATCACTATTAGTAATGTAGTCATGATCAAAGTGGGGACGTTCGTGAAGGTCGGTGATATAAGAAATAATTTCTGAAGTTAAATCAAAGTCATCCTTTAATAATCTTATATCATGATCATCACAGTTATAGATATCGTACCATTTATAGTCAAAATCAATATTTCCGGCTAGTTTTTGCTTAATAATCATGACAATCCCTCCATTTACTTCTTTTATGATACCGCAAAAAATAAAATAAAAAGAGTAGCATATGCTACTCTTTTATTATTTTTGATCTGTTTTATTAGTCTTCTGCGACAAATGGCAATAAGCCCATAACACGAGCTCTCTTAATAGCAACAGTCAACTTACGTTGATTCTTTGCGCTAGTGCCAGTGACACGACGTGGTAAGATCTTACCTCTTTCAGAGATAAAACGTTTCAACAAATCAACATCCTTGTAGTCGATGTAGTCAATGTGGTTAGCTGCAATGAAGTCAACCTTACGACGACGACGGCCACCTCTTCTTTGTTGAGCCATATCAAAGATCCTTTCTAATTAAATTTAAAATGGGAGATCATCATCCGAAATATCAATAGTGCTACCTGAATCTGCAAATGGATCCTGCGGTTTATTGCTTTCTCCACCAGCAGGAGCATTATTAGTGCTTGGTGCACTTGATCCACCAAAGTTATTGGTACTTGGAGCATTTCCTCCTTGCGGAGCAAAATTACCACCATTAGTCTGACGATTCTCACGGTCACGACGTGATTCTAATAAAGAGAAATTATCAACGATGACTTCAGTCACGTAGACTCTCTTACCATCTTTATCATCATACGTTCTAGTTTGAATCCGACCTTGAATACCAACTAGTGAACCCTTTGAAGTAAAGTTAGCAAAATTCTCTGCGGCTTTACGCCAAATTACACAGCTGACGAAATCAGCACCACGTTCACCTTGACTATTGGTGTATTGACGGTCAACAGCTAGAGTAAACGTAGCAACTGAGATTCCACTCCCGGTTGTACGTAAATCAGGATCACGTGTTAAACGGCCAACAAGTACAACATTATTAATCATACTTTTGTCCCCTTCCTAATTCACGAAAACAAATTATTTATCTAATTTTACAGTCATTGAACGTAAAACTTGGTTATCAATACGAGAAAGACGACCAAATTCATCAACTGGTTCAGAGTTTTCTGCAACGAAAGTCATAATGTGATAAGTACCTTCACGGTATTTTTCAATTTCGTATGCGAAACGTCTCTTACCCCAATCTTTAGATTCAAGTTCTTCAGCACCGTTGTCAGTAACAACTTTATCGAAGCGATCGATCAATGCTTTCTTTGAATCTTCGTCAATATCAGGCTTGATGATGTAAGTAACTTCGTACTTAGTTTTTGCCATAATAATTGCACCTCCTCTTGGACTAAATGGTTCTTGTTAAAATCAAGAACAAGGAGTAATGAATAATATTACTCACAATGTTTGATTTTATCACAGAAACAAAAAAATTACCAAATATTTTTCACGCGATCCTGAGTTACATTACTCAATTATTATTACGCAAAAATTTGGTAATTTTTTTATTTATTAATTTTCTTCTACTGGCTCTTCTTCATCAGTTGATTTTTCGTCTTCATCATTAGCCTTTGGTACTGCAGTAATACTTGCAACTTGAGCACCATCATCAACCTTGATTAAACGTACACCTAAAGTAGCTCGACCAGTTTGAGAAACATCATTAACGTCGAAACGAATCATAACGCCAGCACTAGTAATTAACATGATATCTTCATCACCATTAACTACTGTTACACCTGCTAAAGGACCATTCTTTTCAGTAATGTTAGCAGTCTTAATTCCTTTACCACCACGTCCTTTAACTGGATATTCAGAAGCTGCAGTCCGTTTTCCGTAACCTTTTTCAGAAATTACTAACACTTCTGAATTAGGTTCTAAAATATCAGATCCAACTACATAATCGTTGTCTCTTAGATTAATTCCGCGTACACCTGCTGCGGTTCTTCCCATTGAACGAACATCATTTTCATTAAAGGTAACTGCATAGCCTAAATGGGTTCCAATAAGGATATTTTGTTTACCGTCAGTAGTTAAAACATTATTCAGTTCATCTCCATCGCGAAGGGTTAAGGCAATCAAGCCACTACGACGGATATTTTGAAATTCACTAACTTTTGTTCTCTTGACTGTTCCCATCTTAGTAACAAAGAAGAGGTAGTTATCATCTGCACCTTCAGGAACGTTAATAACCGCTTGAATCTTTTCACCCTTATCAAGTTCTAGCAAGTTAACAATTGGCAGTCCTTTGGCGTTCCTACCAAATTCTGGAATTTCATAAGCTTTCTTTGAGTAAACCTTACCTAAGTTAGTAAAGAATAGCAAAAAGTCATGGGTACTTGAGAAAATCAAGTGATTGATAAAGTCATCATCTTGAACTCCCATTCCCTTTATTCCGCGTCCACCACGGTTTTGTACCTTGAATTCATCAGCTGGCATCCGCTTAATGTAGCCATTATGGGTAAGGGTTAAAAGTACATCTTTTTGTTCAATTAAATCTTCATCTTCAATTGAAACTGCTTCGCCTTCTGCAATCTTAGTCCGTCTATCATCACCAAAACGCTTTTGAATATCAAGCAACTCATTGTAGATAATTTCATCGATTCGTTCTGGCTTAGCAAGAATATCTTTGTAATCTGCAATTTTTGCTTGTAAATCTTGATATTCAGCTTCAATCTTGTCTCGCTCTAAACCTGTTAAACGAACCAGACGCATATCTAAAATAGCTTGAGATTGACGATCATCTAATCCAAAGTTTTGAATCAACTGTGCCTTAGCAATATCGCTGTTTTGGGAGCCACGAATAATCCTAATGATTTCATCAATGTGATCTAGTGCAATTCTCAATCCAGCTAAAATATGTGCTCTAGCTTCAGCCTTCTTTAATTCAAACTTAGTTCTGCGAGTAATAACATCTTCTTGATGGTGAAGATAGTATTCAAGCATTTGCTTCAAAGTTAAGAAGTGTGGAGCGCCGTTTACAATTGCAACCATATTCATTCCGAAGTTTGCCTGCAATTGGGTTTCTTTAAATAAGTTATTCAAAACCACACTCGCACTTGCATCTCGGCGAATATCAATCGTAATTCTCATACCAGTCTGGTCTGATTCATCACGAACTCCGGTAATACCATCAATTGTTTTTTCACGAGCTAAATCTGCAATTTTCTTAACTAGTTCAGCCTTATTTACTAAGTATGGTAATTCACTAACTACGATTCGTTCACGGCCACTCTTCTCTGTTTCAATATTGGTCTTAGCACGAACGACGATATTACCCTTACCTGTTTCATAAGCGCGGTAGATACCGCCACGGCCCATTACAATACCACCAGTTGGAAAATCAGGACCAGGAATAACCTTCATCAAGTCTTTGGTAGTAACATCAGGATTATCCATCAACATATGAATCCCACTAATTACTTCCGCCAAATTATGTGGCGGAATATTAGTTGTCATACCAACTGCAATACCACTAGCACCGTTTACAAGTAAATTAGGAATTCTGGCAGGTAAAACTACCGGTTCATTTTCCGTATCATCATAGTTACGTTGCCAGTCAATCGTTTCTTTATTGATATCACGAAGCATTTCAACCGCAATTTTACTCATTTTTGCCTCGGTATAACGCATTGCGGCTGGTTCATCCCCATCGACAGAACCGAAGTTTCCGTGTCCATCAACTAGCATATAACGATATGAAAAGTCTTGAGCCATGTGAGCCATAGCTAAATAAATTGAGGAGTCACCATGTGGGTGAAACTTACCCATAACTTCTCCAACAATTCTGGCACTCTTTTTGTACTGTTTGTCTGGTGTAACCCCTAATTCATGCATTCCGTAAAGAATACGACGTTGTACAGGCTTTAGACCATCCCGAACGTCAGGTAAGGCACGTGCCACAATAACTGACATAGCATAATCTAAGAAAGAGCTACGCATCGTATGGGTCAAATCAACATTACGTATTCTGTGATCTTGAGGTTGATTTTCGTTAGCCATCTAAAGCCTCCTAAGCATCTAAATTCTCAACGTATTTAGCGTTCTTTTCAATAAATTCTCGTCTTGGACCTACTTCATTCCCCATCAAAAGATCAAAGATCTTATCAGCGTCTTCAGCGTATTCTGGACTTACTCTGTCTAAACGACGATTTTCTGGGTTCATAGTCGTTTCCCATAACTGTTCTGGATCCATTTCTCCCAATCCCTTATAACGTTGAACAACAGGCTTAGGACTTGGCTGAAGCGTACCTAGATAATCATGTAACTCTTCATCTGTATCTAAATACTTCTCTATCTTACCTTGACGAACTTGGTATAGAGGTGGACGAGCGATATAAACATAGCCTTTTTCAATCATTGGACGCATGTAATTGTAGAAGAGAGTCAAAAGAAGAGTTCTAATGTGGGCACCGTCAACATCGGCATCCGTCATAATAATTAACTTGTGATATCTTGCCTTTGACACGTCAAAATCAGCACCAAATCCAGTACCTAAAGCTGTAAAGAGCGATCTAATTTCTTGATTGGCAAGAATTCGATCCATTGAAGCTTTTTCAACGTTCAAAATTTTACCTCTAATTGGCAAAATCGCTTGAGTTAAACGTGAACGTCCCTGTTTTGCTGATCCACCAGCTGAGTTACCCTCGACAATGAATAATTCAGAAATACTTGGATCATTACTAGTATTGTCGGCTAATTTTCCTGGCAAGTTCGCAATTTCAAGACCAGATTTCTTACGTGTAACTTCACGAGCACGTTTGGCAGCAGTTCTTGCTCTTTCAGCAAGTTGACCTTTTTCAACAATCTTACGACCGACAGAAGGATTTTCCATTAAGAAGCGACTAAATGTTTCTGAAAATGCTCGATCCACTGCAGTTCTTGCATCTGAATTTCCTAGTTTTGTCTTCGTCTGACCTTCGAATTGAGGGTTAGGGTGCTTAACAGAAACAACAGCTGTGATTCCTTCACGAATATCCTCACCAGATAGGTTATCGTCCTTGTCTTTCAGGATCTTAGCCTTATGAGCATAATCATTAACTACACGAGTTAAAGCTGTCTTAAATCCAGCTTCATGCATTCCGCCTTCATAGGTGTGAATGTTGTTAGCAAAAGTCATTAAAGTTGTCTTATAACCATTGGTATATTGCAAGGCAACTTCAACATCAATTCCTTCGTAATTACCTTCAACGTAAATTGGTTCATCAAATAAGACTTCTTGTCCCTTATTTAAAAAGGTAACATATTCCTTGATACCACCCTCAAAGTGGTAAACATCGGTTTCAGCGCTTTCTTTACGCTTATCAGTAAAGGTTAACTTTAAGCCTTTGTTTAAGAAAGCAAGTTCACGAATTCTGTTCTTTAAAATTTTATCGTCAAAAGTTGTAGTTTCAGTAAAAATATCTGGATCAGGATAAAAATGCACAATTGTTCCATGTTCTTCAAGAGGAACTGTTCCAATCTGCTTCATTTCTCCTACTACACGGCCATGATCAAAGGAAATCGCATATTTCTTACCATCTCTCATAACTGTAACATCAAGCTTAGTTGAAAGAGCATTTACTACAGAAGCACCAACACCGTGAAGACCACCAGATACTTTGTATCCGCCACCGCCGAATTTACCACCAGCATGCAAAACAGTAAATACAGTTTCTAAAGCTGGACGACCGGTTTTAGCTTGAATGTCAACAGGAATACCACGTCCATCGTCTTGAACGGTTACACTACCATCTTCATTGACAGTAATTTCAATTTTAGTAGCAAAACCTGCTAATCGTTCATCAATACTATTATCGATAATTTCCCAAACAAGGTGGTGTAAACCCTGGCTACTAGTTGAGCCAATGTACATACCTGGGCGTTTTCTAACTGCTTCAAGTCCACCTAAAACTTGAATTTGACTTGCATTGTAAGTATCAGCACGTTTTTCAAAGTCTTTAGCTTTATTTAATGCTGCTTTGCTCTTATCTTCTGCCATTTAACTCTCCTTTGCACTGATCGTTCCAGCAGAAATGTGATAAACCTTAGGTTCCCTCACAATTTCCCAAGAAATACCTTCTAAATCTGTCGTTGTTATAAATGTTTGCGTTTTACCATGAATATAGTTTAATAAACGACTCTGTCTTCGATGATCTAACTCACTCATCACATCATCTAACAGCAGAATCGGATATTCTTGCGTCAATTCATGCACTAATTGAATCTCAGCTAACTTAACGCTTAAAGAAATCGTTCGCTGCTGTCCCTGAGATGCAAAATCATGGGCATTTTTATCATTAATTAAAAACTCCAAGTTATCTCGATGAGGGCCACTGAGAGTAGTACCCTTTCGAATTTCATTAGAACGATTTTTCTTATAACTAGTAATAACTTTTTGATAAATGGTCTCTACATCATCCTCTGGAATAATTTCCTTAACTGATGGACGGTAAAAAATCTGCAATTTTTCAGCTTGACCACTAATCTCACTATGAGCAGCTTGAGCGTAGGAATTGAGTTTTTTAATGTATTTTATTCTTCGCGATATTATCTCTGCTGCAATTCCTGCCAGCTGATCGGATAAAACATCTAAAAAAACTTGATCATTTGCTTTTTTGATGCTTAATTGCTTTAAATAATTGTTTCTCTGCTGCAGTACCTGACGATACTGACTTGAAAAATATAGATATTCTGAATTAATCTGCCCAAATTCTAAATCCATAAATCTCCGTCTAACAGATGGTGCTCCCTTAACTAGAGCTAAATCTTCTGGAGAAAACAAGATTGCATTCATTTGCCCCACATAGGCAGAAAGCCTCTTTTGCTCCAAGCGATTTACCCAGGCCTTTTTTCCATTAGCCGTTAAACGTAGTTTAAGCTCTACTTGAAGTTGGCTTTTATGAACCCTACCTTGTAAACCGGCAAATTTGCTGCCAAAACGAATTAATTCTTTATCGCTATTAGTGCGATGGGATCGAGTAAGGGCTAAAAAATAAATTGCCTCAAGTAAATTAGTTTTTCCTTGGGCATTTGGACCAATGAAAATATTTACATGAGGATCAAAATTTGTTTTTAATTCTTTAAAATTTCTAAAGTCTTTCAATTCAAAGTTTGCAAGATACATTGGCTACTCTGAAACAAATTCATACTCTTCTCCAGCTAAGTTCAATACATCCCCTGCATGTATTTTCTTTCCGCGACGATCTTCAAGCTCGCCATTTAACTTAACAGGATTTTCTTTTAGATACCATTTAGCTTGACCACCAGAAGATATCACGCTCTCTTCTTTTAAAAATTGAGCAAGCGTAATATATTCTCCCTTAATTGTGAATTTTTGGATAATATCACCCCATTTACCTTGTCATACCTTGTTATTATACCGTTTTTTTATGTGAAATTCAATTTTATGACGTATTGTAGCCTTTTTTAAGTCATTTTATTCTAATTTAATATGACTATACTTAACTAGAGAAAAATTCGTTTAACCAGGCTAAATTTAGCTTTTAAGTACAACAAGAAAAAAAGAGCTACTTCCGTAGCTCTTTTTCAGTAATTTAAAATGTTCTCACTGGTGTAATCAATTGAGTAAAGTTGACATCTTGCTTTGCAGGCACAACTGTAAATGGTCTCAGTGGCTGCGTAAAGTTCATAATAATGGAATCAGTAATTGATGCGCGTAAAGCTTCTCTTAAATAGTCAGGGTTAAATGAAATTGTCAAGCCTTCACCTTCAAGGTTCTTAAATCCAATTTCTTCTTCCACATTACCTATTTCTGGAGAATCACCTTGAAGCTTAACTAATTGATTTTGAACATCAAGAGTCATTTTTACTACATTGTTTCGACTTTCATGAGTAAGAAGACTGGCACGTTCTAAAGATCTAGCTAAAACTGGCAATTCAAATTCAACAGAAGTAGTAGATTCAGTTGGAATTAAGCGATCAGTATCTGGATATTGACCATCAAGTAAGCGGGAATAAAAGGCAATATTTCCAACTTCAAATAGAACTTGGTTTTCACCTGGATTTACTTTAATTTCAGGATCGCTTTCACCAATAATTCTCGCTAATTCTACTAAGCTTTTTCCTGGAATGATCAAATCAGTACTAGTTTGTGGCCCATTTTCTAAAGAAATTTGACGTTGAGATAAGCGATGACTGTCAGTAGCAACTGCCTTAATTGAAGAATTATTAAAAATGAAGTTAACACCCGTTAAAGTAGGTCGACTTTCTTGAGTAGCAACAGCAAAAACAGTTTCGTTAATAATTTCTCTAAAGGTTTTACCTGAAATCTTAAATGATGCATCAGTAGAAATTTCAGGTAAATGAGGATAGTTATTGGCATCTAATCCATTGATCATAAATTCGGTATTTTCAGAAACGATTTTTGTTTGGAAGCTTTCCTTTACTTCAAATGAAAAATCTTTACCAGGCAATTTTTTAACGATCTCACTAAAGAAACGTGCAGGTAAAACAATTGAACCTGTAGATTGGACAATTAAGTCATCATTTACAGGAATCTGAATTTCGATTGAAATATCAGTATCGCTACCTGTTAAAGTTAGCATTTCGTCAGTAAGGTTAAGTTTTATACCACTTAAAATGGGAATAGTTGCACGTGAAGAAATTGCACGCATTACATTATTTAAATTTTCGAGGAATAAATTACGATTAATTGTAAACTGCATCGTTTACCTCCTGTGAAGTTATATGTACTTTGTCTTATTTATTTAATTATATATTTAAATACTTAGAAGTAGTAGTAGGGCCAGTGGAATCTGTGGGAAAGTAGGCAAATACCTGAATAAAACGGACTTTTGTGTGTTCAATAAATGTGGACAAAGTAAAAACTTATCCACATGTTATTAACTTTTAGTGTTCAAGCATTGCTTTTAAATCATATACAGCTGCTTTAATTTCGGCATCGGTTTTTAAGGCACGAGAAATTTTATCGCAGGCATGCATAACTGTGGTATGGTCTTTACCACCAAATTCCTGTCCGATTTTAGGCAAGCTAGAATCGGTTAATTCACGCGATAGATACATTGCTATTTGACGTGGAACTACGATTTGTTTTACCCTTTTTTTTCCTTTTAGTTCTGTAGTTGAAGTTTGGAAGTAATTTGCGACGACTTCTTGGATTTTTGAAATTTGAAGTCCTCTATTCTTTTGGACAAGTTTTAGGTCTGCTAAAGCTTCTTTTGCTAAATCAACATTAATATCTTCCCGCTCAATTGTTGCATGTGCTTGAACTTTAACTAAAGCACCTTCGAGTTCTCGAATATTGGTATCAACTTGCGAAGCAATGTAGTCAAGAGTACTGTCATCGATCGCCAAGCCATCTGTTTCAGCTTTTTTACGTAGGATTGCAATTCTAGTTTCTAAATCAGGAGGCGTAATCTCAACTTGTAAGCCCCAGGCAAATCGAGAAACCAGTCGCTCTGATAATTCAGGAATTTCAGTTGGCAACCGATCACTAGTCATAACAATCTGTTTTTGATCATTATAAAGAGTTTCAAAAGTATGGAAAAATTCCTCTTGAATCCCCTCTTTTTTAGAGAAGAATTGAATATCATCTACTAATAGGAGATCACAATTTCGATATTTATTGCGAAATTCAGCTTGAGTTTTGTTTTTTATCGAATTAATAAAGTCATTTACAAAAGTTTCACTTTGAATGTAGACCACTTTTGCATGGGGCTTTTCAGCTAGCATCTGATGACCGATAGCTTGCATTAAGTGCGTCTTACCTAAACCGACACCACCAAAGATAAATAAAGGATTATAAAAACTTCCTGGATTATCGGCAACTGCTAAAGCAGCTCCAGCTGCCAGCTTATTTCCTTCACCTTGAACAAAGGTATCAAAAGTGTACTTACTATTTAATTGAAGATCTTGAGCAAATTCGTCACGGCGATCCTCTAATATTTCTTGATTAGTTTTAATTCTTGGCTTTGGCGTAACTAGACGTTCGGGTCCTTCTTTACCTGCTACTTCGAATTTTGGCTGAATTTCCATGTCTGCATAAGCATACGCCTCTTGAATTAGTTGAGAAGCCAAGTTCTTTTCCCAATACCCTTTTGCAACTGGAGATTCAACAGCAATTATCATTTCTTTTGTCTTTTTGTTAAAGGAAATAGGTTTAGTATTTTTAAACCAAGCGTTATAGGCAACAGTGCTGTAGCTTTTTTTCATCTCAGCATTGAAAAATTGCCAAAATTTATCTAAATCAAACAA